>JAMHVU010000185.1:0-200689 GCA_035911355.1 Sphingobium sp. | reverse complement strand
AGCTCGGTCGCCTCGCCTAAACGACTGATGGTTTCAACGGGCGTCAGGATGGAACTCGTCGGCTTGAACGCGGCGCGCACGCGCACGGGCTGCCCGGTTGAAATGCCCCCCGCAATACCACCGGCATGGTTGGCAAGAAAATAAGGGCCATTTTCATCACCCGGTCGCATCGGATCGGCATTTTCCTCACCGGAAAGGCGGGCCGCCGCGAAGCCATCGCCGATTTCCACGCCTTTGACGGCATTGATGCTCATCAACGCCGAAGCCAGTTCGCTATCCAGCTTAGCATAAAGCGGCGCACCCCAGCCGGCCGGTACGCCGGTTGCGATGCACTCCACCACCGCGCCTAAAGACGAGCCCGCTTTGCGCGCGGCATCCACTTTCTCCTCCCAGCGTGTGGCGGCAACGGCATCCGGACAAAAAAATGGATTGCGGCCGATTTCCGCCTCATCGAACCGTGCCATATCAATGGCATCCCCGCCGATTTCGCTGACATAGCCAAGAATGCGAACTTGCGGAATGACGAGCCGCGCCACCGCGCCGGCGGCGACCCGGCTAGCCGTCTCCCGCGCGGACGACCGCCCGCCCCCGCGATAATCGCGAAAACCATATTTGGCGTCATAGGCATAATCCGCATGGCCCGGACGATAGGCAATGGCGACATCGGAATAATCCTTCGAGCGCTGGTCGACATTCTCGATCATCAGGCTGATCGGCGTACCGGTGGTGCGCCCCTCGAACAACCCGGAGAGAATACGGACCTGATCCGGCTCCTGCCGCTGCGTAGTGAAGCGGGACTGGCCGGGCCGGCGCTTATCCAGCCAAGGCTGGATCGCTGCTTCCGAAAGTGCGAGGCCCGGCGGGCAACCGTCCACCACCACGCCGATAGCGGACCCGTGACTCTCCCCCCATGTGGTGAAGCGCAGCGCGCGGCCGAAGCTGTTGAAGCTCATGATATTCTCTTATCCGACCGGTTCGCTCACGCGACCATAGTGCGCCATCAGGTCGCAAGCGCGATGTCAGGCGCATCCTCGGCCTTCATGCCGATGACATTATAGCCGGCATCAACATGATGTATCTCGCCAGTGACCCCCGATGAAAGGTCAGAGAGCAGATAGAGCCCGGCACCGCCGACATCCTCAATAGTCACGGTGCGCCGCATGGGCGAGTTCAGCTCGTTCCACTTGAGAATATAGTTGAAATCACCGATGCCTCGCGCGGCCAGCGTGTTGATCGGGCCAGCCGAGATTGCGTTCACCCGGATATTCTCCGGGCCAAGATCCACCGCGAGATATTTGACGCTGGTTTCCAGTGCCGACTTGGCCACGCCCATCACATTATAGTGCGGGATCACCTTCTCCGCCCCATAATAGCTCAGGGTTAGGATCGACCCGCCATCAGGCATGAGTTCACGCGCACGCTTGGTGACCGCCACCAGGCTATAGGCCGAGATGTTCATGGTCATCAAAAAATTGTCGAGCGTGGTATCGTAATAGCGGCCGCGAAGCTGGCTCTTGTCCGAAAAGCCGATAGCATGGACAACGAAATCGATTGTCGGCCAGCGCGCCTTCAATATGTCGAACGCACCATCGAGCGCGGCCATGTCCGCGACATCGCAATCAATCAGCAAATCCGAACCGAGCTCCTCCGCCAGAGGCTGGACGCGCTTGAGCAGCGCCTCCCCCTGATAGGAGAATGCCAGCTCCGCGCCCTGCGCGCGCAAGGCCTTGGCAATGCCCCATGCGAGGCTCTTGTCATTGGCCAAACCCATGATGAGGCCGCGTTTACCGGCCATCAAGCCGCTCATTGCGCCCGTCCTTCCTCTACTTCGCTGTCCAAACGCTCCGGGAAATCCGCAAGCGCCGCGTTAAGTTCGGCGCCAATTACCACGCCGAGCCCGATGATGAAGAAAAAAATGAGTGCAATCATGATCCCTGCGAGGCTGCCATAAGTGAGACTGTAATTGGAGAGGTGCCCGATGAACACCGGCAGCAGCAATGTCGTCCCGTACCACCAGAGCGTGGTGAGCAGAGCGCCCGGCCATTTGGGGAATTGCCGGCCGCGATAGCGCGATGGCGTGAGCGCCGCGAACAGGAAGAGCAGCGCCACATAGAGAATAGCGGTAGGCAGCAGTTTCGTCACGGTGACGATGGCCACCGCCTCATCCCCGAAGGGCAGGAAGCGCTCGACGATCGCCTGTATCGTGGTAATCGTCACTTGCATGGAGAGCGCGAACATCGCGCCGAGAACGGATGCGATAATGATACCCATGGAACTGAGGCGATGCTTCCAGAACGGCGTGGTGCTGTGTGTCCCATAGGCTCGGCGCAGAATATCGCGGATTGTCTCGATAAGGCTGCCGACAGTCCAGAGGCCAACCAGCGCGCCGATCCAGAGAAGATTGCCCGCTCGCGCATTCAGAACCTCGGCGATCGCGGGACGTAGCACATCGGCGACGCCATGTGGCACCGTCAGGAGAAAGGCATTGACGGTGGCGAGGCCATCTTGCGTGCGGCCGAAAAACTGCGCGATGGCCGTCGCGACGATGAAAAAGGGAAACAGCGCGACCAATGTCAGATAGGCAAGATTGCCCGCGTGAATGAAGCCATCCGTATAGACGCCCACGACGACACGCCGCGCGATGTCCAGACTGCGGCGCACGACCGAGCGCTGCTCAAGCGCCTTAAACTCAGCGCGGACATGCCCGCTCGCCTGCTTGAGGCGGCGGCGACGCGCCTCGGGAGATTGCGGCGATTCCTCAAGCATGTCGCGGGCGCAACACCTCAGACGCCCAGCTGACCACGGATCGGGCGATCATCGCTCCAGCTCTCAACGAACGCGCGCAACGCCGCATCGTCGCCGGGCACATCGAGCATCAGCGTGACAAGCTGATCCCCGCGCGCGCCACCCTTTTGCGAGAACCCCTTGCCCTTAAGGCGCAGCGTCTGACCCGAACGCGCGCCGGCGGGCACGCCAAGCATCACCGGGCCGTCAACGGTCGGTACCTTGACCTTGCCGCCGAGCACCGCCTCCTTGAGAGACACCGGAAGATCGAGACGGATATTGTCGCCATCGCGCCGATAGAAAGGGTGCGGCTTGACCTCGATGGTGACGATGGCATCGCCCGCGCCGCCCGGCCCCGGCTGGCCCTTGCCGGCGAGACGCATCTGGGTGCCGCTCTCGACGCCCGCGGGGAGTTTAAGGTCGATCGTCTTGCCGTCGGACAGGGTGATGCGCTGCGGCGCGAGGGTCGCGGCTTCTACAAATTCCACACCCAAACGATAGTTGACGCTTGCCCCTTTTTCCGGTGGCGCGGGACGGCGCGCGCCGCCAAATCCCCCGCCAAATCCGCCACTTGAACGGCCGCGACCGCCGCCGAACAGATTCTCGAAAATGTCTCCGAAGTCCGCGCCGTCCCCGGTGAACTCAAACCCGCCCGGCGAATGCCCGCCATTGCGCGTGTAGGTGCCACCACCGCCGCCGCCGCCGAAGCCGAACGGGTGCGCCGGATTGCCCTCCCCATCGATCTCCCCCCGGTCGAACCTGGCCCGCTTGTCCTTGTCCGACAGCAGATCATAGGCGCGCGTTACCTCCGCGAAACGCTCGGCCGCCTGCGGGTTATCCTTGTTCCGGTCAGGATGAAGCTGCTTGGCGAGCTTGCGATAAGCGGACTTGATCGCCGCTTCGTCGGCGCTCCGCGCGACGCCGAGCAGGGAATAGGGATCGGCCATGAACCTCCTGTTGGCGGCGCCATGGATCGGCCGCGCTCCTATCCTTCCATCTGGCAATTCGGGCCGCCCGCCGCAAGGGTCCGCGGCTCGACAAACCGGCGGTTTACGGCGTAAGCGACGCGCATGAGCAACATTTCCTCCAGCGAAACCTCCGGCAAACCCGACGCATCGACCCGCGCGGACGACCCCTTCGCCCTGTTCGACCGCTGGCTGGCCGATGCCCACGCCAGCGAACCCAATGACAGCAACGCAATGGCACTGGCGACGGCGGACAGCGCGGGAAGACCCTCCGTCCGCATGGTCCTGCTCAAAGGACATGGGCCGGACGGCTTTGTGTTCTACACCAATTTCGAGGGCCGCAAGGCCGGCGAAATCCTCTCCAACCCGCATGTCGCGCTGCTCTTCCACTGGAAATCGCTGCGCCGGCAGGTAAGGATCGAGGGCGCCGTCTCCCGCGTCGACGACGCGACGGCCGACGCCTATTTCGCCAGCCGCGCGCGTGATTCGCAACTGGGCGCATGGGCCTCCGACCAGTCGCGCCCGCTCGACGACCGACAGACCTTCCTCGATCGGTTCGCGGCCTGCGAGGCGCGCTTTGCCGGGCAGGACGTGCCGCGCCCGCCGCACTGGTCCGGCTTTCGCGTGGCGCCGGACCGCATGGAGTTCTGGTCCGACCGCGCGCACCGGCTCCACGAACGCTCGCTCTATGTGCCCGATGGCGCAGGCGGCTGGCACACGTCATGGCTCTACCCATGACCGGCACGCCCCTGCCCTTCACGCAGGTCGACGCCTTCGCGCATGGGCCGTTTACCGGCAATCCGGCGGCGGTCATGCCGCTCGAACGCTGGCTTGACGATGCAACGCTGCAAGCCATCGCGGCGGAGAACAACCTCGCCGAGACCGCCTTCACCGTGCCGCTCGCGCCGGGCGCGGGTGCCGATTATGAATTGCGCTGGTTCACGCCGGCAGCGGAGGTCGCGCTCTGCGGCCACGCGACGCTGGCGAGCGGCCATGTGCTGATGCCCGCAAACGCGGAGAGGATACGCTTTCGCACCCGCCGCGCCGGCGACCTCTCGGTATGGCGCACGCCGCAGGGCTATGCGCTCGATCTGCCGGCCTGGCCGATGACGCCCGTGGCCGTCCCCATGGACATCGCCACGCTTGTCGGCCCGGTGGCGCCGCAGGCCGCCTATCGGCGCGAGGGCGGCTACCTCATCCTGCTTTATGCCGATGAGGCCATCGTGCGCGCGCTCCGGCCCGACTTCGCCGCGCTGGCCACGCATGGCGACAGCCTGACCATCGCGACGGCGCCGGGCGAGGGCAGCGACGTGGTGAGCCGCGTCTTTGCGCCGGCCATCGGCATAAACGAAGACCCGGTGACCGGATCGGCCCATTGTATGCTGGCGCCATTATGGGCCGCGCGGCTCGGCCGATCACACTTCTCCGCCTATCAGGCGAGCGCGCGGGGCGGCCATATCGATTGCCTGCTGGAGAATGACCGCGCGATCCTGTCCGGCCAGTGCCGCACGGTGATCGAGGGGCGCTACCTCCTCTGACCCGCTCTGGCTCCACTCTGGCCCCGCCGGCGAATCACGCTCCCGGCAGAGCAGGCGCGATTACCCCGGAAAACGCTGGACCAGCCGGGCGAGCGCGCGGCGGAGCGCGGGCAGATCCTCATCCCGCGTCATCCCCAGCCGCACGATGACGAGCTGCTGGGCCGGCGAGACAATGACATATTGCCCGCCAAAACCCACAGCCGCGAACAGGCGCGGCGAGGCTTCGCCGGGGAAGAGCGGGCTCCACTCGAACGGCCGGTTGAGCCAGACATGGCCGCCATAGGCCGGATTGGCCGGCGAAGGCTCCGTCATGAAGCGCGCCCAGCCCTCCGAATAAAGCGTCCGCCCGCCCGCGACCCCGCGCCGGCGCAGCAACTCGCCCAGCCGGGCATAGTCCCGCGCGGTCATATGCATCATCGCCGCGCCGATCAGCGTGCCCTTCGCGTCAAACTCCGGCACCAGACTTTCCAGCCCCGCCGGCTCTATGAAGCGTGTCCGCATGAACGCCATCATCGCGTCGCGCCGGGCACGCGGATCAGCACTATGGGTGAGCTGCTCGGTCAACATCTCGGCGAGCAGGGTCGTCGTCGCGCTCGAATAGACGAATTGCTTGCCCGGCGGATCGGCCAGCGGCTTGGACGCGGCATAGGCCGCCTGATCCTGCGCGCCATCCCCCACCAGCATCCGCAGCGCATCCGACTGGTCGAGCGGCTCGCCCTTCTCGACATGACGCAGCCCCCCGCGCATCTGGAGCATCTGCCGCAGCGTGATCGCCGCGCGCGGATCGCCACGCTGGCTCCACGCGGCGAGAGGCACCGGCTCATCCAGTGCCAGCCGCCCGTCCGAGACCATGATGCCCACAAGAATGCCCGTCACCGTCTTGGCCACGGACCAGCCCAGATGCCGCGTCTCCGGCCCATAGCCGGGCGCATAACGCTCCGCGACGATCTGCCCGCCGCGCATGATGACGAGCGCCCGTGTCTCGCCGAGCGGGGCCTTATTATCATCGTCGTCCTGCTCGAAAAGCGTATCAATCACCGGGCGGATCGCCTCCGGCGGGACCGCGCCATCGCCCGTGATATCCGCGAAACCCGCCGATGCGCCGTCCCCGCCGCTGCTCCCCAGCAACGGCGCGGCGCCCAGTAGGAGCATCGCCCCGCAAAGCCTTTTGATCTTGGCGGTCCCGCGCATTATCAGCCTCCCCCACATGAGGCAGGACGGGGCAGGCAATGACCGGTGAAGGCAGGATGAAAGCGGGCGCCGTCCGCCGGCCAGGGGCAGGCTGGTGGCGCTGGCCGGCGCTGGCCCTTGCCGCCATCGCGGTGCTCTGGTGCGCCTTGCACTGGTCGGCCTGGCGCGCGCGCGCGGAGCTTGCGGCGGGCTTTGGCGCGCGGATCGCCTGCTCGTGTCGCTACATCGAGGGCCGCGACATCAAAAGCTGCAAGACGGACTTTGCCGGCCTCAAGGGCATGTGGGCGGTCCGCCTCGCCGACGATGCCGAGGGCAAGACCCTCCATGCGTCCATCCCGCTGCTCGCCGCGCGCGCGGCGCAGTATCGCCCGGGCTTCGGCTGCATGATCGACACCCCCTGAGCGGCGGACCGGACGGGAGCGAAAGCGCTTGAGGCCGCGGACCATCATGCCGGCTTGCGCTTCACTACATGCAGCACGGTGACGATGATCGCGCCAAGCACAAGGCCGACGACACCCGACAGCGCCGCGCTGACGATCCAGCCGACAACGCCCTGCAGCGCGGGCATGGCGCCGCCAACCACCGCGCCGGCATGATGCACCGCATGGCCGAGCGCGGAATAGCCGAACACCTCCAGCCCGTGAATGATGATGCCTCCGCCGACCCAGAGCATCGCCGCCATGCCCACGATGGAGAGCGTGGAAAGCACGCCGGGCATCATCCGCACCAGCGCCCGCCCGAAAGCGGCAATGGCACCACTGCGCCCGCGCGCGAGGTGCAGGCCGATATCATCGAGCTTCACGATGAGGGCCACCACGCCGTATACGCCTGCCGTGACAATGAGGCTGACGACGACCAGCGCCGCCGCCTGATTGAAAATCGGCGTGGAGGCGATATCGGCAAGCGAGATCGCCATGATCTCCGCGGAGAGAATGAGATCGGTGCGGATCGCCCCGCTCACCTTCTCGGCCTCCAGATGCGCGGGGTCGCCGGTCTCGACGATGGCATCCTCGCCCCCCTCGCCCTTGTGGAACAGTCCCTCGACGATCTTTTCCGCGCCCTCAAAGCAGAGGAACGCGCCGCCCAGCATCAGCAGCGGCGTAATCGCCCAGGGAAGAAAGGCGGACAGAAACAGCGCGGCGGGGAGCAGCAGCAGCAGCTTGTTCCGCAGCGAACCGAGCGCGATGCGCCCGATCATCGGCAATTCGCGATCCGCGCTGAAGCCGGTCACATAACGCGGGGTGACGGCGGCGTCGTCGATCACCACGCCGGCAGCCTTGGCACTGGCCTTGCCCGCGCTGACCGTCACATCATCGATGGACGCGGCGGCGAGCTTCGCGATGGCGGCAACATCATCGAGCAGCGCGGCAATACCGGACGACATGGGCAGACTTCTCCAGAACAGGGGTGCGCGCCTTCTGCCGGTTTTTGCCGCATTGCGAAAGACTATCCTCGCGGCGATCGCGTCCGTTCAGACGGTTTCCGGGAGGCGCCAGTCTATCTCGCCCCGCCCCGCCTCGCGCAGGAAGCGGTTCACCTGCGAAAAATGGCGGCAGCCAAGAAAGCCGTTATGGGCGGATAAGGGCGAAGGATGCGCGGCGCGCAGCACGAGATGGCGGCCGCCATGCGGCCCATCCTCAATGAAACCGCCCTTGCGCTGCGCGTAATTGCCCCAGAGGAGGAAGGCCACCGGATGCGGCTGGGCGGCCACCGCGCTCACCACCGCATCCGTGAACCGCTCCCAGCCGCGGCCCTGATGCGCGGCGGCACGCCCCGCTTCCACGGTCAGCACGCTGTTGAGCATCAGCACGCCCTGCCGCGCCCAGCTCTCCAGATAGCCGTGGCGGGGAATGGGCAATCCAAGATCCGCCTGCAGTTCCTTGTAGATATTGCCGAGGCTTGGCGGCGGCCGCTCGCCCGGCGGCACGCTGAAGCACAGGCCATGCGCCTGCCCCGGCCCATGATAAGGGTCCTGCCCCAGTATAACCGCGCGCACCGCATCCAGCGGGGTCAGCGCGAGCGCGGCAAACCAGTTTTCCCCGCGCGGGAAAATCTGCTTTCCGGCCTGCTTCTCGGCGATGAGAAACTGTTTGAGCTGCGCCATGGCGGGCGCCGCGAACGCATCGGCAAGGGCGGACCGCCAGGTCGGGCCGATGCTCTCGGGAATCTGGACCTGGGGTGGAGGTGGGGGCGTATCGCTGGCCGGCATGGCCTGCCCATATCGCCCCACGCGCGCCGGCGCCAGAGACAGGTTGGGCGACAGCTTCGGCGCCAGCTTCGGCTATTGCCCGGCGGTGGACTTAGCCGATCTGCTGCCACGCCTCGGCAATATCGGCGATGAAGGTGCGCGCGCTCTCGATCGGCGCCGCACTACGCTCCGCCGTGCCCTGAATGAGCCGGCGGCGCGCCTCGCGATAGATGACGCCAAGACTGATGGCGATCTCACCGCCCTTTTCATAGTCGAGGCTGGTTTCCAGCGCATGCAGGATGGTGAGCGCCCGCGTCTCCCGATCCAGTGCCTTCGCCTCGTCACCCGCGCGCATGGCGGCGGCGGCGGCGCTGATCGCGATCAGCAGCTCGTCGAAGAGGATACGGACAAGCTGGTGCGGGCTGGCGCCCTCGACCTTGCTGCTTGTATCCACCGCCGCATAGCGCCGTGCCGCCGCTGCATATCCCTGACCAGCAAACATCCCGATCTGTCCCTCTATCCGCCTTGTCCGTTCGATATCGGCACGCGCCGTGGCGGTGCCGGCCTCAATCCTTAATCGCTGCTATTGGTCCAGACAGAGATCTGCTGATCCATGTAGGACTGGATGCTCTTCAGCGTGGCGAGCCGTGTCTGCATCGCCGTGTAGGTCTTGGTGAGCTGCGCTTCATAATTGCTCATGTTCGTATCCAGCGCCTCAAGCTGCTTGGTCAGGCTGGCCTTGAGCTTGTCATAAGTGGCAGCCGACGCGGCGAGAGGCCCGTCCGTGCCGTTCAGATAATCCGCCACCTTCTTGAGCGCGCCGGCAATGCCGGGATTATTCGCATCGGCAACGGTGGGATTGAGCATCTGCGTGACAGCGGCCGGATCGGCGGCAAGAGCCTTGTCCAGAACCGTCGTATCCAGCGAGAGCGTGCCGTCGCGATTGGTGCTGATCCCGATGTCGCTCAGCCGCTGATAGGGGCCGGACGAGGCAAGCTGCGCGCTGGTGAGGCCGGCCAGCGCCCGCGCCATATCCCGCGCGCCCGCATCGCCCGCCAGCGCACCGCCGTTCGTCCCGTCCGTACCGGGCGAGGTGGCGGTGTTCAGCGCCTTCTTGAGCTCATTATAGGCCGTCACATATTCCTGGACCAGTTCCTTCATGGTCGTGGTCGGCTGGCTGCTCGCCAGCGTGACGGTGGTGCCCGGCGCCGCACGGTTAAGATCGATCCGCACGCCGGAAATCGCGGTGCTGATCTCGTTGCTGGCAAACTCCATCTCGACATTGTCGATGCGGATCTGGGCGTCCTGCGCGGTCTGGCTGCGCGTCATCGGGCCGGTGGTGCCATCAAAGGCGAAACGGGCAAGGTCCGCATCCGCGTCGGCCCCGGCCGTGACGGTGAAGGCGTTTTCCGCCCCCGTTTCACCCTTGAGCACAAGCCGCGAGCCGTTCTTGTCCGTGACGACCGATGCCGTGACGCCAGCCCCGCTGCCGTTGATCGCCGAAGCGAGATCGGCCAACGTGTTGGCCGGGCTGGTGAGCGTGATATCGACGCTCTTCGATCCGGTCGCGATGGTCAGCGTGCCGGTGCCCGCCGTGGCGGTGCCGCTGGCGAGGGATGCCGACTGGAGCACCTGCGAGCTGGCAAGCTGCATCACTTCGATCTGCGCCGGCAGGCCCTTGGGGGTCATGCCGGCAATCGTGGAGACGGCCGCGATCGTCGTATCATTGGAGACGGGCTGACCGGCATAAGCGCTCGACTTGAGCAGATCGGTCAGCGCGGTGGAGAAGGTCGCGAGCGAGCTTTTGGCGGACGCCAGAGCGGAAATCCGCGACTCATTGGCTGAGACGCGCGAGTTGATCGCGCTCTGCTTGGGTGTCCGCGCGGCGGACACCAGGCTGCTCACCAGCTCTGTCGTATTGATGCCCGAGCCAATGCCCAGCGCGCTTGCGATATCGACTGCCATCTGACCTTCCCTTCAAGGTTCCAGAACGGCGACACGCGCCGGTTGTTTAATCTTTTTTACTCTGCCCGGCCGACGCCAGATGCCGTCGCAACGGCATGCGTGCGCCCGAACCGAACGGTCAGGCGATTGCCGCATCCACCGTGTCCGACGCGATGCGCGCATGGGCGGCGCGCGCCTGCACCTGCTGTTGGGCGAGCGACTGCGCGACCTGCGCGACAAACTCGACAAGTTTCGGGTCCGCCGGCGGCATGGGCAGCATGATGACCGGCTGCGGCATGAGATCCAGCATCGCCTGCTCGGCACTGCCAAGATCAGCGGGCGTCGCGGTCGGCTGGCTATCCTTGACCGCCTGGAGCGCGCGCGCGACATCCGCCTGGATGCGGGCATAATTTGCAGTGGCCGAGGCCGCCGACCCTGCGGACTGGACGGGCGTCTCACGGCTTGCCCCCGTCTGCACGGCGCTTGCCCGGGCACTCTCTGCCTGCGAGACGCCGGCCTGCGATATGCCGCCTTGCGAAACACCGGCTTGCGTGGCCGATATCGCACGGATCTGCACGCTCGCTGCGGCCGCTATCGGCTCTGTTCGGGGCAAAAACTCGTTCATCGCAATCACCTATCCGTCCCCGTGAACAAAGTACGGCTGGACGCCGCTAAACTTTAATCGGAAATATTCTGGCCATCGGCATCGAAGCGCATCGCCTCCGGCAGATCGATATGCGGCCGGTCCATTTCGCTCGCCATCCGGCTTTCGAGGCGGAACACAAACGCAAGAACCGTGGCCACCGCCATGAACAGCCGCTCGTCGATCATCTCGCCCGTGCGCGAGGTATAATAGATGGCGCGGGTCAGCTCGGGATATTGCAGCATCGGCACGCCCTTCTCCTCACCGGTCGTGCGGATATAGGCCGCGATTTCATCCGTGCCGCGCGCCAGCACCACGGGCGCGCCATCGCGGCCCGGCTGGTAGCGCAGCACCACGGCGAAATGCGTCGGGTTGGTGAGGATCACCGACGCGTCGTCCACTGCCGCGCGGATCGACCCGCGCGACGCCGCCATCTGCCGGGCACGCATCTGCCCCTTGGCCTCGGGCGAGCCCTCGCTCTGCTTGTGCTCCTCCTTCACCTCCTGCTTGGTCATGTTGAGGCGGCGGCTGCGCTGGAGGAACTGGGCCGGCACGTCGATCCCGGCGATGAGGAACAGGCTGCCCGCCATCGTCAGAATGACGACCGTGAAAATCGCGCCGAGCTGCGCCATGGCGGGGCCGATCCCCGTCTTGCCGATCGCGCTGATGACGGGGAACTGGCCGCGCACCAGATAATAGCCGATCGAGCCGATCACCACGACCTTGGCGATCGACTTGAGCAGTTCGACAAGGCCGTGCGTCCCGAACATGCGCTTGAGCCCGGCGGCGGGGTTCAGCTTGGACGGCTTGGGTGCGAAGGCATTGGGGCGGAAGCCGAGCGATCCGAGCAGCGCGGGCGCGGCAATCGCCGCCACCAGCGTGATGACGAGAATGATGGCGAGCGGCAGCGCGATGATGGCAAGCAGATGCAGGGCGCGCCGGCCCGGCTCAAACATGCCAATATCGCCATTGTCGACCCGCAGGCCATCGGCCAGCATCTGTTGCAGGGCGCCCATGAAGGACGGCCCCGTCATCACGAGGCCGGCAAGACCCGCCATGACCACCATCGCCGTCCCCAGTTCCCGCGACTGGAGGATATCGCCCTTCTTGGCTGCATCCTCCAGTCGCTTGGGAGTCGGCTTTTCGGTCTTTTCGCCGCCGCCCGGGCTTTCCTGCGCCATGGCTCAGCCCCCCGCCAGACGGCCGGCGAGATCCAGTCCGGCGTTGAGCGATGCGGCAATGCCATCCGCGATTTGCGGGGTGGCGACGGCGATCAGGACCAGTCCGGCGAGCAGGGTCGCGGGCAGGCCGACCGAGAAGAGGTTGAGCGCGGGCGCCGAGCGGGCGAGCACCGCCATCACCATCTGGACGAGCACCAGCGTGAACCCGACGGGCAGCGCGATGGTGACCCCCGCGCCAAACATCGCGCCGCCGAAGTCCACGATCGCCCAGAATGCGCCAGCCGGCATCAATCCGCCCGGCGGCAATGCCTCGTAGCTCGCGATGACGTAGCGAATGAGCATCAGATGCCCGTCCATCACCAGCAGCAGAAACGTGGCGATGATGGAGAGGAACTGGCCGAGCACCGGCGTCGACTGCCCGGACTGCGGGTCCATCATCGACGAAAAGCCAAGGCCCATGGCATTGGAGATCGTCTCACCGGCGATGAACGCCGCCGCATAGCCCAACTGAAGCGCGAAGCCGAGCGCCACGCCGGCCAGAACCTCGCCCATGACGAGCGCCACGCCGGCAATGCTTGCCACGCCGCCGGGCGGCAACGTGATGGGCACGCTGTTGAGCGCGGCCATGCCGATCGCCAGCGACAGGATGAGGCGAAGCTGCACCGGCACGGCCGCGGCGCCAAAAATCGGCGCGGCGACCAGCGCAGCCCCCGGCCGGATCATCGCGATGAGCCAGATCCAGAGCTGCGCCTCTACTCCGGCGAAGCCCGACGCGATCATGCCCCCATCCGCCGCGCTGCCCGCCTCATGCCAGCAGATCCGGAATGCGCTCGAATATCTCCCGCGTGAAATCCGCGATCAGCATGAGGATGGAGGCGCCGAAAATCGCCAGCGTGGCCGCCACGATGATGAGCTTGGGCACGAAGCTCAGCGTCGCCTCGTTGATCGAGGTCGCCGCCTGGATCATGCCGATGATGACGCCGGCCAGCAGCGCGGGCAGCAGGATCGGCGCGGTCGCGAGCGCGGCGACCCAGAGCGCATGCTGGGCAAGGCCGATGAAGAAATCGGCATTATCCATGGCATCGGCCCCGGCGTGGCCCGCACCGCGGCGGGCGCGGGGAGGAAAAGCTAGCCCGGCTCATGTCGCGAATGAACTCGCGAGGCTGCCCATGGTGAGCGCCCAGCCATCCACCAGCACGAACAGCAGCAGCTTGAACGGCATGGAGATGATCGCGGGCGAGAGCATCATCATACCGAGCGCCATCAAGGTCGAGGCGACGACAAGATCTATGATGAGGAACGGCAGGAAGATCATGAAACCGATCTGGAACGCGGTCTTGAGTTCACTGGTGACGAAGGCGGGCAGCAGGATGGAAAAGGGGATATCCTCCGCCGATGCGAAGGCCGGTGCCTTCGCAAGGCTTTGGAAAAGCGCAAGGTCGCTCTGCCGGGTCTGCTTGGTCATGAAACCATGGAACACCTTGCCCGAACGACTGATCGCCTCCTCTATGCTGATCTCCCCCGCACCATAGGGCGTGTAGGCGCTGGCCGCGATCTGATCGATCGCCGGGCGCATCACGAACATGGAGAGGAAGAGCGCCAGACCCACGAGCACCTGATTGGGCGGGGTCTGCTGAAGGCCAAGGGCCTGCCGCAGCAGCGAGAGCACGATGATGATGCGGGTAAAGCTCGTCATCATAAGCACCAGCGACGGCAGCACCGTCAGCAGGCTCATGAGGATGAGGATCTGGAGCGACAGCGACAGCGGGCGGCCCTCGCCCGACACCTGATCGACCGCCTTGCTCAGCGCGCCGGAACGCTCTGCGGCGCTGGCCGCCGGCGCGGCGGGCGCCGCCGCTGGCGCTGGCTGGGCGGCCGGCGCGGGATTGACCGGCACGGGCGCCGTCTGCGCCTGCGCGGCGGACGGGACCGGCGCGAGGACAAGACTGCCCGCCAGCACCAACCCGGCAAACAAGGCGCGCACGGCGTTAGCCATGGTTTCGCCCCTGATCCCACGCCTGATCGCGGCCATGCGTGCCCGCATCATGCGTGGCGATCGTCTCGATCCGCCCGCGCGTCACCGAGAGGAGGATGCGCTCCCCCTCGAAGTCCACGACGGCGAGCTTGCCGAAGCTGCCGAGCGGCATCGCATCGACGAGCCGCACGGCGCGGTTGCCCTGCCCCGCGATCATGCCCGGCTGGTATTTCCGCCAGAGCCAGAGGGCGCCGAAGGCCATGCCGCCGACCATCGGCAGGAGGATGAGAAGCTTCAGAAAATACCAGAACATCAACGTCGCCTAGAAAATGGTGGTCCGGCCGCTCAGGCACGCCGCTCAAGGCCGGCAAGCCGCGTCTCGGTGGACGCGATCTCGACCACGCGGATGCCGTAGCGCCCGTTCACGGTCACCACCTCGCCGCGCGCGACGAGCGTGCCGTTCACCATGATGTCGAGCAGTTCGTCCGCCTGACGGTCCAGCTCCACGACGCTGCCCTCGGCAAGGTCCATGACCTGCGCGAGTTTAAGCTGGGTCGACCCCACCTCCACGGACATGCGGACGGGGATGTCCGCGAGCAACCGCATGTTACGGCTCGCCACGGCCTCCGTCTCGGCATCCTCCACCCGGGGCGGATCACTCATGTCGCTCATTCTCGCTACTCGCTTTTGGGCCGGTTCAGGCCAGTTTTTCAATCATGAAGGCGGCGCGGCCATCCTGCTCGCCAATGCTGCCATGGGCGAACACCCGATCGCCAATGAGCAGCGGCAGGTGCCGCGCGATATGGATGGGAATGACATCCCCGGGCTGGAGCGCCACCAGCTCCGACATTTTGAGATTGGGCCGGGCAAGCACCGTCCGCGCGGTCAGGCGAACATCGTCCATGCGCCGGGAAAGGCCCTTCTGCCATACCGGATCGGAATGCAGGGACCCATCGTCCACCTGCGCCGTGTCATGCGGCTCGACCGCGTTCAGCCCGTCGAGCGGATAGACGAATTCGATCAGGAAAGGCTCACGCCCGCCAAGGTCGACCTCGAAGGCCTGGGTGGCGAGCTGCGCGTCACCGTTGAGCGCTTCGGCATGTGTCACGTTCGACTCGCGGCCGATGAGCTGCGCCTCGAAACCCACAAGATCGCGCGTGGCATCGACCAGCGCATCGATGATCTGGGTCGACAGGCGGGCGATCAGCCGGTTCTCGGTCGGCGTGAACTCCTTGCGGGCAGGATCACCCGCGGCGCCACGTCCACCATAAAAGCGATCGACCAGCAGCAGCACCAGCCGCGCATCGATCCGCAGCCCCACCGTGCCCCGGATCGGATGCAGGCGGTAGAGCGACAGGCTGGCGAAAGCCGGCACCGCCGCATTCCAGGCGCTGGCCTGCGCCCGCTCGATCGCGCGGGGCAAAATGCCCGGCCGCGCGCCGGCATAAGGCTCGATCAGTCCGCGAAGCTGCCGGGCGATCCGATCGCCCAGTCGCGCAAGTCCGCCAAGCATGGCCGAGGAATGGGCGCTAGCCCGTCCGAACACATAGGGTTGTACGTCACTCATCACCGTCGTCCCCGTCCGACCCCCGTCGGACACGGTGCTACTGAATAACGAAATTGGTAAAATAAACGTTATCCAGCCCGCCATATCCGGTCTTGGCTTTCAGAGTATCGTTGATTTTCTTGAGAATTTTTACCTGAAGCTTTTCTTTGCCCTCAGGCGTCGCAAGGTCGACCTCCTGCTCCTGCGCGAGCATCATGAGAATCGCCGAACGGATCGCCAGCTCATGCGTCTGGACAGCCTGGATCACTCGATTGTCGTAATAGGTCGACACGGCAATCGAGATTTGCGCGAAGGCATCGCTATCCGCCATGTTGGACGTCAGCGGCATCGGGATCTGGAAATAGGTCGCCTGATAGGCGGCGGGATCGGACGGGCGCGGCAGATCGACGCCCTTGTCCTTGCCCTTGCCCGGCGCATGGCCGGCCTCCCCCTTTTTTTCGGCGGCCTTCGCCTTGGCGGCCCACTGGTTGGCGATCTCCTCGGGATTTTCGCCCTTGAGGACAAGCTGCGGCTTGTTCGGGTCCTCGATCGGCCCCGCCTCCCCATGCGACATCGACCCGGCCACATAGAAGCCCGCCGCCGCGCCGCCGCCGCCAAGCAGCGCCACCGCGCCCACGATGATCAGCAGCTTCTTCTTGCCGCCGCCCTTCTTGGCTACCTTGGGTTCGTCACTCACCTGCCTGTCCCCTTAACCATCCGGCTCGCCATCAGGCGAAACGAACGCCGGCATCGGCGCGCGTGGCCGCGAGGCCTGCACCGTCCGGCGTTTCCAATGCATGATCTACGGCCGCGCCGTCAGAATCTTTAACCCGGCGCCCGATGCCCTGCTGGGCCTGGGCCTGAGATTGGGCCTGAGCCTGCGATTGCGACTGGGACTGGGACTGAGACTGTCCGCCAGCCTGCGCGCTGCTCTCCCCGCCCTGCCGGTTCTGCTGGTTGCTTTCCCGTCCGGAGGCGTCAGAGCCGGGCTGGCCCTTCTCGACCGTGATCGCGCCGAGCGGCAGCGCCGTCAGTCGCGCGTCGGCGTGCAGCGTGCCCTGTGCGGATCGGATACGGTCGGCCGCTTCGTCCGTCTCGGTCACGAAGCGAACATCGGCACTCGTCTCATGGCGAACAAGGCTCACCTCGATGCGCCCGAGATGCGGTGGCATGAGGGTGAACTGGCTGTGGCCGGTGCCCTGCGACAGGCGCGTGATTTCGTTCGCCATGCGATCGATCCACTGGCCGTCCACGCCCATGTTGATGACCTGCGCGCCAAGCGCCTCGGCCGTGCTCGGCCCGGCCATGCTCGCACTTGCGGCCTGCACAGCGCCAACGCCGGCCGGCTGCGACATGACCGGCGAGGGCGCGGGCGGGGCGGACGCGACGGAGAGACTGGCAGCGGACGACGCGACGGCCGCATCGCCTTCACCCTCAGCCTCGCCCCGTGGCAGGGATGCTGCGGCGGCTGGCGCGGCAGTGGCCGGCGACGGCGTCGTGGCGGCCGCAGCGCGTGCGGCATGGGTATCACCCTGCTCGGCCAGCGCGGCCATACGGGTGGCGGGAGCGGAGACCGCCGCCTTGAGATCACGCGCGATGGCGGGCTGCCGCTCTGCGCGCGCGGCGATCACGGGGTCGGCGGGCAGATCCGCGGTCTCGTCCAAAGGCTGCTCCGCGTCGTCGGTGACGGCCGGGGCAATAGCGGCATTGGCTCTGCCCGCGACGTCCACCGCCTGCGCCTGAAGCGGCGCGGACTGCACCGTTGCCGCCTGCACCACTGCCGCCTGAGCAGCTACCTGAGCGGGCACGGGCTGAGCCTGCACGACGCTGGCGGCAGGCGTGGCGGCCGGGGTCGCGCCGGTCACCGCCGGGGCGTTGCCCGCCAGTGTCATCGCGTCAGCCTCCACCGGCAATTGCGCGCCTGCGACCGTCGCGACCGGAGCAATATTTGCGGGCCCGGCGGACGCGGTGCGCGGCAGAACGGCTGCAAGGGCAGCCTCCGACGCGCGCTTGATGTCCGACGCAAGGGATGAGGAAAGCCCTGTCTCCGCCCGTCGCGCCTTGCTCAGCGGCAGCGCCACAGGGAGCGGCTGCGCCTCGTCACGCGCGGCGGGGACAGTCGTGGATGCGGACATCGTCGATGCAGGCACCGGCTCGGCGCGCATACCCGTGACCGGGACAGGCGCCGCTGCGGCGTCCGCCGACCCGTCACCGGAGATGGCTGTGGTTACGGGCGATGACGCGGCAGGCGTGGCAGCGGCGGGACCGAAGGCCCGCGCCGGCGTGCTGGCGGCAATCCGAGGCGCCCCGGGCATGACCATCGCCTTGCCCTGCGCCTCGGCTCCGGTCGTGACCGGCCCTGAAGCGGCCACTGCGCCGGCGGCCGTGACCGGGGCCGTGCCTGCGGCCCCGGCCGAATTGGCGACGGTGCTGGCAGGTGGCGCCGCGACGGAACGGGACGCGGGTGCCATCATCAGGGCGATGAGCGCCTGCGCGCTGTCCAGAGAGGGGGCCGCCGGTGCCGCGCTCGCACCTTCCGGCGCTGGATCGGGCGCAGTTTCGCCATCCGATCCGGCCCCGGTCCCTTCCTCACGCCCGCCATCCGCGCCGATCTTGCCGATCAGCGCCGCGAAGCCGCCGGCCAGATCCATGCCGGCCTCACCGCCCCCCGAGCCGATCAGATCGGCGAATGAAAGGCCTTCAGCCGTTTTTCCCACGCCAGTACGCGCGGAAACAACGCCGGTCTGGCCGGCGGTGACGGCGGCGGCAGTCGTCGCGGGGATGAGGGTCATGCGGTCTGGTCCTTGCTTTGCATGCGGCGAACACGGGGAATGGCATTGAGCCGCGCCTCGATGGCGGCGTCCTTTGCGGCCTGCGCCTTATCGGTAAGGCGCTCGGCAATTTCTCGGTCGCGATCGGTCAGAACGCGACGCTCGTCCTTCTCCTCGACCCGGCGCCGCGCATCGTAGATGGCGCCGTCGATCTGGAGGCCGGCCTGTTCCAGCCGGGTCGCCAGCTCACGCTGGGCGGCGAACGTCCCGCCGCCAACATCGCCGGAGCCCTCGAACAGCTCCATCCGGACCTGCGCGATGCGACGGGCATTTTCGGAAAGCTCGCGCACCGTATCGCGGGCCTGCACCAGCTCGGCGATCGCCTGGCTGTGCTGAACGGTCCGGACCCGCAGCAGGCGCTTGCGACTGGCGACAAGACGGCTCATGCGATCCCCTGAGGCGAAAATTCGGCGATCAGCGCGGCAATGCTGTCATCGGCATCGATCCGGCTCTTCGCGCTCTGGCGGAGAAAATCGAGCAGCTCCGCGCGGCGCTCCACCGCCTCGTCAATCGTCGGATCATTGCCCGGGCGATAGGCCCCCATCAGGATGAGATCGCGATTTTCCTCATAAGCGGCCCATAGTCGCCGGTAGTTGGCGGCGGCGGCCATATGCTCGTCGGTCGCGATATCGGCCATGACGCGCGAGAGCGAGCGGCCGATATCGATGGCCGGAAAGATGCTCTGCTCGGAAAGCTGGCGGGACAGGACGAAATGCCCGTCCACGATGGCGCGCGCGGTATCGACGATCGGATCGTCATTATCGTCGCCATCGGCGAGCACCGTGTAGATGGCCGTGATCGACCCGCCCGAGCGGCTGTCCACCCCCACCCGCTCACACAGCTTGGGGATGAGCGCGAGCGCGGACGGCGGATAGCCCTTCATCGCGGGCGGCTCACCCAGCGACAGGCCGATCTCCCGCTGGGCGTGGGCGCAGCGCGTCAGGCTGTCCAGCAGGAGCAGCACCTTCTTGCCGCGCGACCGGAAATATTCGGCAATGGCGGTGGCACGTGCCGCCGCGCGCAGGCGCAGCACCGGCGGATGATCGGCCGGCACGGCGACCACGATGGAGCGGTGCATCGCCCCCTTGAGCTTGGTCTCCAGAAAGTCGCTGACCTCACGCCCGCGCTCACCAATGAGGCCGGCGACAACGATGTCCGCATCCGCGCCCTGGATCATCTGGCCCATCAGCACCGACTTGCCCACGCCCGAGCCCGCCATGATGGCGATGCGCTGGCCGCAGCCCGCGGTGAGCAGCGCGTTGACCGCGCGCACGCCAAGGTCGAAGCGCTCCAGCACCCGCCCCCGGTCCAGCACATTGCCGCGCACGCCGGCGAGCGGCCACTGCTCATTGGCAAGGATCGGCCCCTTGCGATCGAGCGGCTGGCCCATGGCGTCGACCACCCGGCCGATCAGCCCGTCGCCCACCTGCACCATGTTTGCCGTGCTATCCGGCTCGACACGCGCGCCATTCTCCAGCGGTGCGTCCTGATCGAGCGGAACGAGGATCGCGCGACTCCCGCGAAAGCCCACCACTTCCGCGCGGACCGAGCGATTATCAGCGGCGCGGATACGGGCGCCAGCCCCGATCGGGCGATTAAAGCCCGTCACTTCCAGCATGCCGGCATCATGGCCGACCAGCCGGCCGACATGGCGCGGGGTGCGGTTGCCCGCCTGCATATTATCCAGCAGGCGCTCGGCCTGTGCGTTCTGGGCAGCAATCATGCCCGGCCCTCCATATCGTCCATCAGAGCCTTGAGGCGCGACAAGCGCACATCCGGCCCGTCCTCCACCCAGCCCTCTGTCGTCGCGAGACGGACAGAGCCACGCGGCAGATCCGCATTGGGTGAGAGCGCCACCCCGAGCGCTTCCTCATCAAGCAGCGGCACGTCGGCCGGATTGACCTCCAGCACGGCCTTGCCGGTGTCGCTATCCAGACAGGCGGCAACGGCGGCGCAGCGCTCACGCAGCAGCGCCTCGTCAATCGCGACCTCGCCCATCATCTGCCCGACAAGGCGGATCACCGCTTGCGAGAGCAATGTGGCAAGCGTCCCTTCATCGGCGCGAACGACTCCTTGCAACGCTTCGGCGAGGGTGAGGCGGGCACCATTGTCCACCGCCGCTGCTTCCCGCGCGACACGCTCGCCCTCCTGAAAGCCCTGCACGAAGGCGGCCTGCGCGGCGATCTCCACCGGATCATCGTTAACGGGCGGGGCGTCGGCGGCATGGGTCGCCCGGCCGGGATGCGTGATGTTCCACGCACGCCCCTGCCGCTCCTCGCCATAGCGCGCGCGGAAGGTCTGAGGCGGAGCCGCGCACATCGCGCTCCAGCTTTCCAGCCGCGTGGCGCCGTCCATTTCTTCGCGGGACCAGATCCTAGACAAAATCGTCCCCCTTGCCGCCCAGCATGATCGTGCCTTCGTCGGCCATGCGCCGCGCGGCCGCGATGATCTCCTTCTGCGCCTCGGTGACTTCGGCCAGCCGCATCGGGCCGCGCTCCTCCATCTCGTCCTGAATGGACTGGGCGGCGCGCGCCGACATGCTGGCGAGAATCTTGCCACGCAGCATTTCGCTCGCGCCCTTGAGCGCCACGACCAGCCGCTCATTGTCCACGCCGCGCATGAGCGTGCCGAGATCCTTGTCACTGAGCTGGAGCAGATTCTCGAAGACGAACATCTCGTCCTCGATCGCCTGCGCCACCATCCGGTCACGCTTGCCCAGCGCCTTGATGATGCGCTGCTCATGATCCTTGCGGACGTTGTTCATGATCGCGGCGGCCTCGGTCGTGCCACCACGTTGCATGGTCGTACCGCCGGCACGCGTGCCGCTGGGCCGACCGGCCAGAAGCTGCTCAAGATCATCCAGTGCCTCACTGCTCACCGGTCCCAGCGTCGCCACGCGGTAGACCACCTCATCCTGCAACTCGGCGGGCAGAAGCTGCAGCACCGATGCGGCATTCGCGGCATCGAGATGCGCGAGCACGATCGCCATGATCTGCGGATGCTCCTGCTCGATGATCGCGGCGACTTCCTTGGGCTCCATCCATTTGAGCATGGCGAGCTTGCTGGACCGCGTCGGCGGCGTGATGCGCGCCAGCATATTGTCCGCGCGCTCCGGCCCCAGCGCCTTGTGCATGGCGCCGCGAATATGCTGCGCCGCGCCATAGCCGATGGTGGTGCGGCCCTTGGCCTTGTTGACGAACCGATCGAGCGCGAGGTTCACCTCGCCCACCTCGACATCCGCCACGTCATACATCGCATAGCCGAGCTGGCGCACCTCGTCGGGCTCCAGCCGGGACAATATCTGCGCGGCCTCATCCTCATCGAAGAGCATGAGCAGCACGGCAGCCGCCGCGCTGCCACTCATCGCGGACGGCTGAACTTCGGCCTCAGCCATCCTCTTTCACTCCGTCCTTAAGCAGATCACGCACGACAAGGGCGGCCCGATCCGGGTCCTGCTTCACGAAGTTGCGGATAAGCGCGGCGCGATCGGTATAATCATGCGTGGAGCTGATCATATCGAGCGTCACCGTCTGCCCCGGCTCGGCGATCGCCGTCCGGCCAAGCTCGGCCTGGATCTCCGTGCCCAATCTCTGGCCACGCTCGGCCCGGGCGACAGCATCCTGCTCGCGCGCGGCGGCCCATCGCTTCATGAGCGGGCGGCCGATACCGAGCACGAGCGCCAGCGTCACCGCCAGCGCCGAGAGATTACGGACCAGCATCACGACCCAGTCCGCCTCGTACCACGCAGCAGCCGCGGCATCGGCCCCTTCCGGCGCCGCGAACTTGCGCGAGGAAAAGGCGACCACATCGCCCCGGTTCTGATCGAAGCCGACCGCACCCTTGACGAGAGCCTCCAGCGCGGCGACCTCCTGCGCGGACCGAGGCTTGCCATCCGCCCCGTTATCCAGCGCCACGGCAACGGACAGGCGCTTGACCGTGCCTGTCGCATCGCGCGTCACCGAGACTTCGCGGCCAAGCTCAAAGGAACGATTGAAGGTTTCCGCCGTCTTGTAGGGCGGCGCGCCGGGGGTCGCCGGCTGGGTCTGGGTCGCCTGCGCGTTGATCGGCGGCGGCGGCGCGCCCGGATTGGCCGGGTTTACCGGCGGAACGGGCGTCATCGCGCCGGGAACGCCACCGGTTTCACCGGCCGTTCCGCGCGCATCGGCATTCCAGCTTCCCGTCTCGGTCCGCAGCCGCGATTCATCCTGCGGATAGACTTCCCGCGTTGCCTGACGCTCCGCGAAGTTCACCTCGGCATGAACCTCGGTCGAGAATTTGTCGGCACCGATAATAGGCGTCAGCAGTGCCACCACCTGCTGGCGATAGCGCTCCTCAATGCGGTTCTGGAGCTGGATCTGCCGGTCCGTCTCCGCGCCCGCCCCGGTCGCCAGCGAAAGCAGGCGGCCGTTCTGATCCACCACCGACACGCCGTCCGGCGCCATGTCCGGCACGGAGGACGCAACGAGATGCACGATCGCCTCGACCTGCGTGTCCGTGAGCGAACGCCCCGGCACCAGTTGCAGCATCACCGATGCCGTCGGCCGCGTGCGCTCGCGCAGGAAGATGCTCGGCGGCTCGACCGCGAGGTGAACACGCGCCTGCGCCACGCTCTCGATCGCCTCGATCGTGCGGGCAAGATCGAGCTGACGGGCGGTCCGCAGCTTCTCGCCCTCCACCGCGCGGCTCGCGCCCATGGGCATGCTGGAGATCAGCGTGTCCCCATCCGGCGCGCTCTTGGGCAAGCCGGCCGCCGCAAGCTTCATCTTCGCGTTGAAATAATCATCCTCCGAAACGGTGATCGCCCCGGTGGTCTTGTCAAAGCTATAGGCAATGGCGCTCTTGGTGAGCGCATCGGCAACGGCAGCCTGATCCGCATCCGGCAGACCCCGGAAGAGATCGCGCTGGGGCGGCTCGCGCAGGGCCAGCCAGGCAAGCCCGGCCAGTGCCGTCACGCCGAGCATGCCGACCATGGGCAGGCTGCGCTGGACAGCGGGCTGCCTGAAGAAACCCGTGGCGCGCAGGCGCATGGCATCCATGCCCTTGCCTCCTCCCCCGCCCGGCAAGGCGGGCAGGCCGGAACGCGCGGCCATAGAACCGTCAGTCGTCGTCAAATTCATGTCCGCCATCGATTATACCGGCATGCTCATGATGTCCTTGTAGGCGGACAACAGCTTGTTGCGGACTTGCAGCGTGGTCTCGAAACCAATGGATGCCTGCTGCTTGGCCAGCATCACCGCCGCGATGTCCGTCGTTTCGCCCCGCTCATAGGCGGTCGCGGCATCGCTCGATGCGCCCTGCAGCGCATTCACCTCGTTGATCGCGCCGCGCAGGGCGGCGGTAAAATCCGCGGCCTTCGCCTCCGGGACGGGAACCGCGGGATTGCCCGCGCCCCCGATGCCGTTTTGCATCGCGTTCTGGAGCGCATTGTTGCGCTGAAGGATGCTCTGCCGAAGGGCGAGCACATTATCGACGGAAAGTCCTGCCATCGTCTTGCTCCTTAACTCGCCATCGCCAGGTCACGCATCTCGGCAAGCCGATAGCGGAGCGTTCGTTCCGATATGCCGAGCAGCCGCGCGGCGCGCGCGCGGTGACCGCCGGTATCCCGCAGCGCGGCGCGGATCGCATCCAGCCGTGAATTGCGGGCAATGTCGTGCAGCGTTGCGGGCGCCGCCTGCGCGACGGGGCGCGCCTGTGCCGTCGGCGCCAGCGTGAGATCACCGGACTCGATCCGCTCGCCCTCACGCAACACCAGCGCACGCTGGAGCATATTGCCCAGTTCACGAGCATTGCCGGGCCAGCCATGCGCTTCCAGAGCTGCCATCGCCCCGGCCGTCGGCCAGGCCAGGCTGTCGCTCCCCGTCGCCTTCACATGGCGAAGCAGGAAGGACGCGGCGATCGCCGGAATGTCGCCCGGTCGCGCGGCAAGCGGGGAAAGATGCAGCGGCATGACATTGAGCCGCCAGTAAAGATCGCTGCGGAACCGCCCGGCCTCCGCCTCGGCGGCGATATCCCGGTTACCCGCCGCGATGACGCGCACGTCGACCGGGACGGGATGGGTCGCCCCGACCGGCAGAATTTCGCCTTCCTGAAGCGCGCGCAGCAGCTTGGCCTGAAGCGCGAGCGGCAGTTCGGCAATCTCGTCAAGGAACAGCGTGCCGCCATTGGCCGCGAGGAACAGACCATCCGCCGAGGCCCCGGCCCCGGTGAAGCTGCCCTTGCGATGGCCAAAGAGCATCGCCTCCATCATCGTCTCGGGCAGCGCGGCACAGTTTACCGCGATGAAATCCCGCTCGGACCGGCCACTCATGGCGTGAAGGAAACGCGCCATGCCTTCCTTGCCCGCGCCGGTCTCACCCTGAATGAGCACGGTGGCGTCACTCGCGGCGACCCGCGCGGCAAGCCGCATCTGGGTCGCGCTTTCCGCATCGCCCACGGCGGGCATCTGGGCCGGACGGACCATTTCCGCGATGAGCGCGAAGGCGAACCGGGCATCCTCGACATCAAAGCCGAGACGCGCGGGAAGGCCGGCGGCGGCTGGCGCGAAAATCGGCGCGCCCTGACGCACATCGATCAGAATATCGCGATGCGTGGCGACCACCAGCTCGGAGGTATGGAGAAGGCGCAGATCGCCTCTGGTCCGTGGCGCGGCACCGTCCACGATGCGCACATTGTAACAGGCAGATTCGAGCCACGCGGCAAGGCCCGGCGCAAGCCGGTTGATCCGCAGGCTCATGTCAACATGCAACATGAGATAGTCCCTGATGTATTGGCCCCTCCGCTCCCCCGAGCATCGGAACCCTTTCGACGAGGACATTTCTGGCGTGAATAGCTTAGCATCGCGTTAAATCAGGCAGGAGTTTGCCGCCCTTTTTCCGCATAATTGCCGGACCTTACGGCAAGCTTTTGCCGACCCGAGGTGCGCCCACGCGTGAGCGCGACGGGCGCATGCACGTGAGTCCATGTCTTGGGAACACCCGGTTTTGCTGGTTTCCATCAAAAAAATCGCGCCGCGTTTAAGCTTTCCCGACAGCGTCCGTTCTGGGGTTTCGAGGCCGCCAACGCCGCAGGGCAGCGACCCAAGATGACACAGCGGAAAAGGATTTTCACATGACCGTCATTGCTTCTAACGTTTCTGCTCTTCGCGCTCAGAATGCTTCGAACGTCGCCAACCAGGGCCTGTCGCAGGCCATGGAGCGCCTCTCCTCGGGCAAGCGCATCAACTCCGCGAAGGACGACGCCGCCGGCCTCGCCATCGCCACCAAGATGACCGCCGAAGTGCGCGGCCTCTCCGCCGCTCGCCGCAACGCCAACGACGGCATCTCGCTGACGCAGACCGCAGAAGGCGCGCTGGGCGATATCTCCAACATGCTGACCCGCATGAAGGAACTCGCGGTTCAGTCGGCGAACGGCACCAACGACACCGTCGCCAAGGCGAACATCAAGGCGGAAGGTGACGCGCTGGTCGAGCAGATCACCAAGGTCGCCGGTCAGAAGTTCAACGGCGTTGACCTCTTCGGTTCGACGACTGACATTCAGGTCGGCACCGGCATAAACGATCAGGTCTCGATTGCGACGACCGCGATGACGCCCACGGGCCTCCTCGGCGCCGCGACGCTCGACATCTCGCTCGGCACGGCATCCTTCGCCGCCATCGACACAGCGCTCGAGACGGTTTCGACGGAACGCGCCAAGCTGGGTGCGGTGCAGAGCCGCCTGGAATCGGCTGCGAACAACATCACGACCACGATCACCAACCTGACGGACGCCAAGTCCCGCATCGAAGACGCCGACTTCTCGGACGAATCGACGGCGCTCGCCAAGAACCAGATCCTGAGCCAGGCGTCCACCGCGATGCTCGCTCAGGCCAACCAGAGCCAGCAGGGCGTGCTCTCGCTGCTCCGCTAAGGGTAAGCAATTCGGTCGGCTCGGATCTTGGTCCATTCGAGCCGGTCGTCAGACCCCCGGCGCTCCACAGTCCCCAATGCGCCGGGGGTCTTCACTTTCGACACGGATCAAACAAACGAAACCCTCGCTCCCCCGGGCGGGGGTTTCCGTCTTGCGCGCGGGCTTCAGCTTTCGAGCCGGCCCTGAATGGTACGGATGTCCGCATCCATATCCGGATTGGCGGCGCGCAGCTCCTCGATACGGCGTACCGCGTGCATCACCGTGGTATGATCGCGCCCGCCAAAAATGCGGCCGATCTCCGGCAAAGAGCGCGGCGTCAACTTCTTGGCGAGGTACATGGCGACCTGCCGGGGCCGCGCCACCACCACCGCACGGCGATGCGAGCGCATCTCGGCCGCATCGATATGATAATGCGCGGCGCAGGCGCGCTGGATCTCGTCAATGGTGATCCGCCGGCTGCTCGCCCGAATCGCGTCGCTGAGCAGCGACTGGGCCAGCTCCAGCGTGATCGGCATGTCACGCAGTTGCGCGTTGGCGATCAGCTTGTTGAGCGCGCCCTCCAGCTCGCGCACGCTGGCGCGGATCGAGCGGGCCAGCAAATCGATCACGTCATCCGGCACGATGATCGGTGCGGCGCGATCCCGCCGCGCGCGCAATATCGCAAGGCGCAGATCGAGCGACGGCGGCTGGATATCCGCAACGAGCCCCCCCGAAAGGCGCGAGACAATGCGCGGGTCCACCGCGCCAAGCTGCTGGGGCGCGCGATCGGCGGCAATGGCGATGCGCCCGCCGCATTCGATCAGCGCATTGATCGTGTGGAGGAACTCCTCCTGTGTCGGCCCCTTGCCGGCAATGAACTGGATATCGTCGATCAGCAGCAACCGCGCCGCGCGCAGCCGTGCCTTGAAGCTCATCATGTCGTTGGCGCGGATCGCGGCCACAAACTCCGTCATGAACTTCTCGGCGGTCATATAGAGAATGTCGTCGCCACCCTGCGCGAAGCCATGCACCTCCCGATAATGGCCGCCAATGGCATGCAGCAGATGTGTCTTGCCGAGCCCGGTCGCGCCCTGAATATAAAGCGGGTTGAACGCCGGCGCGTCCCGCTCCGCCAGGACCCGCGCGGCCGAGCAGGCCAGCGCATTGCTCTCATCGGTGACGAAGCTGTCAAACCCGTGGCGCGGCTCGAAGCCGAGACGCGGCGCCCCATGCACGGGCGGACGGGGCGCTGGCGATGCTGCCTGCGCCTCTGCCGCAACCTCCGAGGGATTCACCGCCTCCGGCGCGGCCGCCGCCCGAACGATGCGGACATCCTCCACGCCGACATTCGCCGCGCGCCAGGCAAGGCGCAGGCGCTGGCCGAAATTGCCCGTGACATAATTGGCCGCAAAGGCGGATGGCGCAATGAGATCGAGCGTGCCGCTCCGCGTGCAGAGCGGCCCGAGGACAACAGCGCGCAGCCACTGGTCGAATACGCGCACGCCAAGGTCCCGCCGCAATCCGGCGCGAATAGCCTTCCATACAGCCTCGACCTGCTCGATATCCGCTGCTGACGGCATGCCCTGCGCTGCTCCTCCCTCATGTCGGCCCTCGGCTTCCGCCGGACCGCGATTCCGCCTCATCATCAGAACTTCCGCCCTCCGGGATTCCAAAAGCTGCATCGACGCGCACATGGGCAGGGCGCGCCGCAGCCCCGAATCTTGCCCGAACACACAAAGTCCCACCGCGAAAACCGCAGTCTCCGCGCTCGAATTCACGACCAATTTGCTGTGGCATCTGCCGCGATTCGGGCCGTGCCGTGGCAGACTTTTGGCAGCGGCGGGGGGGGGGATCAAGTCACGCTACGGTCAAATTAGGCAAATAAACATGTTGACTCGGCCTTGGCGGCGTGACCCCGCAATCCACCATCAACACGCTGATAAAAAGGGATAATTTGTACTTTCCGAATCATGCTTCAGGTGCGAATCATGGTTAACGCCGGGCGGGCCTGACCCCCGTTTTCGCTGCCCGCCCGATGGGCGAGTCAGCAGAAAACCGCGCTACCGCACTCGCTTATCCGGCGGGGCAGGCGTCGTTTGCGCGCCCATGCCATCGTCCTCGCGTGTGCGGGCCTGCGCTTTGCGCCGGCGGAGATTTTCTCGCAGCGCCTGGGCGAGTATCTCGGCACGTTCCTGTTTTGGTTCGGTCATATTGCCTATCCTATGCCATTTCGGGGCAGATTGGGAGTGCCGGGGCAGGCACCCCACCCGCACACGACCGGCCCCGCCAATTCGGTCTGGCGGCACGCGCGTCCGGCTTGACATGCGCCAGCCCGCCCGCCATAGGCGCGACCTTCCGACGGCGCGGCGCACTGGTTCGCCACGCCCCGTGAGTGCTGCCGTAGCTCAGTGGTAGAGCGCATCCTTGGTAAGGCTGAGGTCGTGAGTTCAATCCTCACCGGCAGCACCATTTTCCCGATCATCGACCTATTATGCGGTCATGCATGCCCGGCGATCACCGCGAGGAAGGCCGCGCCGTAGCGATCCAGCTTGGCTTCGCCAATGCCGGGCACCGCCCCCATCGCGGCGCGGGATGCCGGCCGGGCGCTTGCCAGCTCCGCCAGCGTGCGATCATGGAAGATCACATAAGGCGGCACATTCTGCTCGCGCGCCATTTCCAGCCGCTTGTGCCGCAATGCCTGGAACAGGCCTTGATCGGCCTCGGCAACGGCGAGCGGTGCCTGGGTCGTGCCGCGCGCGGCCTTGCTTCGCCGCGTGCGCGGTGCCGGCGGCACGCGCAGCATCAGCACCGGCTTGTCACGCAGGAAATCGCGCCCGGCCGGCGCGATCGACAGGCCGCCATGGCCGGCAAGATCGACATCGATGAGGCGCAGCGCGATGAGCTGGCGCAGGATCGCCCGCCAGCTCCGATTGTCATGCTCGGTGCCGATGCCGAAGGTCGAGACGCGATCATGCCCCATGCGGGCGATCCGCTCATTGGACACGCCCAGCAGCACGTCGACGACATAGGCCTGACCGAAGCGCTCGCCCGTGCGGTAGATGCAGGACAGCGCCTTCTGCGCGGCAATCGTGCCGTCGAACAGCACCGGCGGCTCCGCGCAGGTGTCGCAGTTGCCGCAAGGTTCGATGGCATCGCCGAAATAGGAGAGCAGGACCTGACGGCGACAACCCGCCGTCTCGGCAAGGCCCAGCAGCGCATCCAGCTTGTGCCGCTCCATGCGCTTGCGCTGGTCCGGCGCGTCGGACGTCTCGATAAAGCGGCTGCGCAGCGCAATATCCTCATAGCCGTAGAGCATCAGCGCCTCGGCCGGCAGCCCGTCGCGCCCGGCCCGGCCCGTCTCCTGATAATAGGCCTCGATACTGCCCGGCAGATCGGCATGGGCGACAAACCGCACATCCGGCTTGTCTATACCCATGCCGAACGCGATGGTGGCGACCATGATGATCGCCTCGCCATGCTGGAAGCGCGTCTGGTTCGCCTCCCGCGCGGCCTTGTCCATACCGGCATGATAGGCCAGCGCATCATAGCCCTGATCGCGCAGCCAGGCGGCGGTCTCCTCCGTCTTGCGCTTGGACAGGCAGTAGACGATGCCGCTTTCCCCCGCATGCCGACCCAGAAAGTCCCGCAACTGCGCGCGCGGATTATCCTTCTCCTCGATCGCATAGCGGATGTTGGGCCGATCGAAGCCGGCGATGAAGGCGTCGCCCGGCGCGATCGCGAGGTGGGAGAGGATCTCCGCGCGGGTCGGCTCATCGGCGGTGGCCGTCAGCGCCATGCGCGGTATATCGGGGAACTGCGCCACCAGCGCATCCAGCCGGCGATAGGAGGGGCGGAAATCATGCCCCCATTGCGAGAGGCAATGCGCCTCGTCGATGGCGATGAGCGACAGCGGCGTCCGCCCCAGCCGCTCCAGCACATCATCGCGCAGCAGCGTCTCCGGCGCGACATAGAGCAGATCCAGTCCGCCCTCATCAATGTCACGCCACAAGGCGCGCCGCTCGTCCCCGTCAAGTTCGGAATTGAGCGCGGCGGCCCGCACCCCCGCCTGACGTAGCGCCGCCACCTGATCGGCCATCAGGGCCAATAGGGGCGAGACGACCAGCCCCATGCCCGGCCGGGCAATGGCGGGAATCTGATAACAGAGCGACTTGCCGCCGCCCGTGGGCATCAGCACGAAGGCATTGCCCCCGCCGATCACATGATCGACGATACGCGCCTGGGCGCCCCGGAACGCATCGTATCCGTAAACGGTTCTGAGGATATCGAGGGCAGCGGCGGTCATCGGGGGATCTGTGCGGAGACTCATGGGAGCGCTCCATAGCAGTTTCACCGCAATCGCCATCAACAATGCAAAGCCGATGAACGCTACGGCGCCCCTGGCCGGCAAGCTGGAGCATTCTATCTCGCAAGGCTGCGCTAACCCGCACAAACGTCAGACCACAATGCTGATCGGACCTACGCGATGATATCAATATTAAGCTCGCTCAACCCCTCTATTCGCCCGACAAGGCGGTCGCCCAAGACAACCGGGCCGACATTTTCCGGCGTTCCGGTGTAGATCAGGTCGCCGGCTTCCAGCATATTGTAAGTGGACAGGTCTGCGACGATCTCCGCCACGTTCCAGATCAGCAACGACACGTCGCTGGACTGACGAACCGCTCCGTTGATTTCCAGCGAGATCAGGCCTCGCTCAATATGACCGACGTCGCGCGCGGGAGAGATGGCGCCGCAGGGCGCGGAATGATCGAAACCCTTCCCCATGTCCCACGGACGGCCGGCCTTTCGCGCTTCCATCTGTAGATCGCGCCGTGTCATGTCCAGGCCCACGGCATAGCCGAAAACATGGTCCAGCGCCGCACTTACCGGAATATCGCGGCCACCTTTTCCGATCGCCACCACCAGTTCGATCTCGTGCTGATAATCCGCTGTCCGGGGCGGATAGGGAATGATGCTCCCGCTGGGGACAATCGTGTTCGCAGGTTTCAGAAAGTAGAATGGAGATTCCCGGTCCGGGTCCATGCCCATCTCGATCGCATGGGCGCGGTAATTCCGGCCAACGCAGTAAATCCGGCGGACCGGGAATTGATCGCCATTGGTCACAGGCACCGTAACGGCTTCAGGAATGGCTACGCTCAACATGAGTTATCCTTTTGAGATTAAGAATTTTTAGAAGTGCGTTCCTCACGCCAGAGGCTCAGGCTGTGTTGAACAGGACGATCGGAAAAGCTGAACAACACGGCATCGCCGTCACAGACATGTTCCTGCCATTGCCAACTCGGCGCGACGAAGATGTCGCGGGGTTTCCAGCGGATAGTACGGCCGCCAATGACGCTTTCGCCATGTCCCTCGACAACCGAATAGATGGTACTGTCGGTCGAGCGATAAGGCGCGGACCGGAAGCCGCCCGGGAGAAGCTGGATGAACGCCCCAATCGTCGGCATCGGCCATCCGCCATCGGCCGGGTTGGCATAGCGCAATTTAAAGCCGTGGCAGACGTCGGCTTCGCCATTGCGTTGCAGCCTGTCCAAAATCTCGCGCGACCGCTCATACGGATAGTTTAATATGGGCGAGTTGCGAGACGCCGGGTGCCAGTCAACGGGAAACAAGTTTCCCGCAAAGCGAGCATCACTGTCCCCCTCGGGCCGAGCAGCCATTTGACTGTCGCGATCACCCGGCTCGGCAAAGCCGGCGTCAAGAAAGGCTACAAGCGGAATGTCCAGCCCGTCGAGCCAGACCATGGGATTGTCGCTCTCGTTACCATGGTCGTGCCAGGTCCAGCCCGGTGTGAGAACGAAATCACCGGGATGCATCGTGGTCCGTTCGCCCGCCACCGCCGTATGCGCACCGCTGCCCTCGACGATGAACCGAAGCGCCGACTGCGTGTGCCGATGCGCGGGAGCGACCTCGCCGGGTAATATAAGCTGTAGCCCGGCGTAGAGGGACCTCGTGATCGACGCCAGACCGCGGAGGCCGGGATTTTCCAGAACCAGAACCCGTCGTTCCGCCTGTTTTGCGGTGATCAGACGCCCGGCCTCCATCAGCCTTGGGCGGACGATATCGTCATAATCCCAATGGGCGGCCTCGACAATCGTGGTGGGCGTACGCGGAACCAGTGCATGAAGGCTTTCCCACAGGGGCGCCATGTCCTGAACGTCTAGCTCCGCATAGAATTGCGACAGCGCTTCACTGGGGGTGGCGCGAGCTTCCATGACCAAATCTGCTCCTTGAATGACAGTTTAGCGGGGCGCCGCTGCGGCGAAGGCTGGCAGGGTCGCGGCGCGATCGCCCAACTCGACCAATCGCGGATAAGCGCCCAGATCGACCTCGAACCGGCGGGCATTGAAGAGTTGCGGCACGATGAAAATCTCGGCCAGACCGGGCATATCGCCAGCGATCCAGGGCGCTGCGGGGTCAGCCTCAAGCATAGCCTCAAGCGCTGAAAATCCCGCATGGATCCAGCGGGCATACCAGAGTGCCCGTGCCTCCCCATCCTGCTTAAGATCATGCTCCAGATATTGCAGGACTCGCAGATTATTGAGCGGATGGATGTCGCAGGCGATGGTCAGCGCCATGGCCTGAACGCGGGCGCGCAAAGCAGGCTCGGCGGGGATTAGCATCGGCGCGGGAACGCGTTGGTCCAGATACTCGATGATCGCCAGGCTTTGCGTCAGGCGCAGCCCGTCGATTTCCAGACAGGGAACAAGCCCGGCCGGATTGAGCGCAAGATAGGCATCATCGCGATGCTCCCCTTGGCGCAAGGCATAGGACCGGCTCTCGTAGACGATGTTTTTCAGGTTAAGCGCAATCCGGACCCGGTAGCTTGCCGAGGAAAGCGCAAAGTCGTGCAATATAATCATCATGACCCGCCAGTCAGATCGGATAGATCATCGAATTGGGAATGAGTTCGCTGTCGAAAACGCAGAGCTTTTCGGCAAATCTCAACCCATCGTTCGTCGGCACGATCCGATCGATGTAGCGCCCGGCATTGTAGACCTCGCTGGGCATATCCCGCTTTGTCCGCACGACCAGATAATTGGCCTCGACGGCAAGACTATCGCCGTCGCGCGCCCTGATGCGCGGCAGTCCAATGATGTGACGCTGGTAATATGGGGCATGAAACAAGGTGCTGGTCACTCCGTAGACGCGATCACGCAACCCCGCAGCCCCCCTGAGCGACATGATGGCGAGCGGGTGGCCCGCCTCATGATTTTCACGCGCGACGACGCGGTAGCTGCAATCCTCGGTGAAAAATCCCGGCCATTCGGCAAACCGCTCCTCATCGATACAAGCGGCATATTCAGCGTAGAGCCCGACCAGTGCGGCCAATTGTTCGCAGGGCGCGATCATATGTCCATGACCTCCCGCCAGTAACGATACATGCCGCGGATCAGCGTTTCCGTGACCATATGATCCGTATTCTCGATTGCCGTGCCGCCTAACTCGCACATGGTGGCAAAGGCCTGGTCCTGCTCGAAGCCCTGCTGACTGAACTCGATCACTTCGCCGTCGTCGGCTGACACAAGCCCACCGGGACCGAACAGATTAGCTTGATGCATCCGCCGGGCCGCCATGTCCTCACTGTCGTCCTCAAAGCCGAAATGGGTCCAGACAAAGTCGAACTTGTCCGGGCCCGCCGGAATGATCTGACGCGTCGAAAGCGAATTAACCTGTTGCTGCAGGATGACGCTCGGAAAGATCGTCGTCATGCACACGGTGGGTCCGTTCCACCATGGCTCGGGCACGATATCCAGCAAGCTGGGATCGGCCAGCGTCATGTTTTGCCGAAAGCTGGTCACGCCCTTGGTCACTTCGGGATCGACGGCCTCGCTGCGTTTCGAAATCATGCAGGCGTGGCGACCGCGGGCGTCCATGATGAGCTGCGATTGATTGTCAGCGCGCCACAGGCCGAATGTCACGAACCAAGTATGCAGCAATCCGGGATGATAGGGATCTTTGATATTCTCCATCATCAGCTTCCAATTGCCCGGAATACGCTGCCTGGAATAGCCTTGCACGACGAGCTTACGCCCGTCGAATGTGCGGTCGAAATAGGCCAGGACCTCCGGGCCGACATAAGTCTCGAACGGCTCGACCTGGTCATCAAATGACGCGAAGACGACGCCGTTTCTTCGCGCCACCTTCAGCCGTGTGAGGCCGTGATCGTCCAGCCGGAAGCCTTCGGGCATGCCGCCATTACCCTTCACGCCGCGCTGGAAGGGAACGCCCAGCAATTTTCCGTCATAATTATAGTTCCACTGGTGATAGGGGCACACCAAGGTCTTCACCGTGCCGAATTTCTCCTGACAAAACCGCATGGCGCGGTGGGCGCAGCGGTTCTCCAGCACGTTAATCTCGCCGCGACGATTGCGGATCATAATCACCGATCGTTCGCCGATAGCTGTACGTTTGAAGTTGCCGATCTCGGGCACCTCAGCGTCCAGACCGACATAGCTCCAGTGCGGACCATAGAAGATGCGCGTCAGTTCGCGCTGATAGACATCAGGATCGGTATAAACCCTGGAGGGAATACGGCTGAAGTCAGACGCCGGCCATATGGTGGCGGGTGCGACCTCGCCACGCTCCAGGTGACGTACATCGGTCATCTTAACTCTCCTCCCCCATTGCCATCTGCGGCCGGCAGTTCTGCCGATCTCGGCCGGGCGACGGCGGTCATCTCACGAGTCCGCATGCCGCACGAAAGCGCGGCTCGCGGAACGTTTCTTCAAGGCTGCTTGGAAAAGAAGCGAAGCGTCTGCGCGCAGAACTCTTCGGGATATTCGATCATGACCCAGTGGCCACAGTTTGGAAAAATCGACCCATAGGCCTGTGGAATGCTCAAAATCTGTTCGAATATTTTGCGTATGGGGACCATCACATCATTTTTGCCACCCACGACAAGGACGGGCATCTGCAGGGACGCCAGCTCTTCGGGCGTGTAATATAGCCCGTTGTGAAAGGCCCACTTCATCGTGGCTTTATAGGCTGCGGCGGTGTTGGGCCGTAACGTCGCCTGATGCCGATACGCCACGATGGCATCATCAGGCTGATAACTATGTGTCAGCGCGGCGATAATTTTTCGCATCCCCTCCTCGGTACCGTCATAAGCCATGACCGGGGCCAGATCGGCCCGGTTTGCGATCATGTCGTCAGGGGAAAGATTGATCGCCGAGCCCATGAGAACCAGTTTCTCAACAAGCTCCGGCGCCTGCAACGCGGCGCCGCATGCCGTCGTTCCGCCCATGCTATTACCGATCAGGTAAACCTTGGACAGGCCAAGCGCCTTGATGAAAGCGATAAGATGGTCGGTACGCGCCTGCTGCGTGTAGGCAAACGCCTCAGGGTCGGGCGCATCAGTCAACCCAAAGCCCACCATATCATAGGCTATGACCCGCATATGCCGGGCGAAGATCGGAAAATTGTTTTCAAAGTTGGAACGGCCATCCGCACCGGCTCCGCCGCCATGCACGAGGATCAGTGGATCACCTTCACCCATTTCGCAAAAATGAGTTCGTATTCCATCACAATAAACGAACATACTTTTGAATTGTTCAAACATTTTATCCATCTCCAAAAGTATTTTATTGAATAAAATATTATTATTTACGCGAAACATGCGCATAAAATTTCACGTTTAGGACGTGAACGTGGTATCGATATTTTTAGTATCGAACATATATTCTATGTGAACCTGATAATCCGGAATCTGTTCCTCGGATACGAATCACCTTAGCGACGGGATGCACGGTAAGCAACCATAATCTATTCGTTCGAATAGTAAAATGGCGACGTGTCGCCTGCGGCATTCGCCTTGAGGCGCGCAGCGCCCTTGGCTAACCGGGGGAAAAGGAGTTCGGAACGTTGCCCAAAACCAGCAAAATCGAAAATGCAGAGGCCCCCGCCCCGCCTACCCAACCGAGCAGCGATACCGTCGATTTTGCTTTTCTTGAGGTGCTGGCATTCGAAATTCCGACCAAGGGCCTGCAACGTCGATCGATCGAAAGCCGGGCGCGGATCATCGACGTGGCGAGCGAAGCCTTTATGGGAAATGGCTATACTGGCGTTTCCACGCATGAAATCTCAGCGGACGCGGGCGTTACCCAGGGTCTGATCACCTATCACTTCAAATCCAAGCAGGGTCTTTGGCAGGCAGCCATGGATCAGGTGTTCGGGAACTTCCGGAACAGCCTGATCGCGAGAATTCGCCAGTTGGATGGTGCAGATGAGCGCACTCTGGTATCAGAAGTCATCATCCATCTGGTCAAACTGGCCCTTCGCTATCCTTCGATCATCCGCTTCATGGTCGAAAGCGGGCCACGGGCGGACGAACATCTGACGTGGCTGCTCACGCGGCATATCCAACCAATTTATTCGGCGGTTACCCACATTTTCGAGGTCGCGAAACGCCACGGCGTTCTCCGCAATCTACCAGTGACCAACGCCTATTATGTGCTGCTGACGGCCGGCTCCATTTTCTCGCTGGAGGATGAGGTGCGGGTCATTGCCGATCAGGATGTCCGGTCAGAAACCTTCACCAAAACACATGCGGAATGCCTCATCACGATGTTCATGACGGATTAAAAACATTTAATATCAATTCGTTATAGATCACTCAAAAAATTATTTGTTCGAATAATTTTTTTTTGATACCTCCCTTGTTATCGAGAGGCGGCATGGGTCGCCCGACATCAAGGAGGGGATGCATGATGAAAAGCTCATGGCTTGGGCTGACTTCGGCTGCCGCGATGGCCGCCGTCTGCTGCACGACAACGGCGCTGGCCCAGGGCCAATCCGGCGATGACGCGCCCTCCCACGGCATCGAGGACATCATTGTGACCGCGGAGAAGCGGTCCAGCACCGTCCAGGATACCCCAATCGCGATTTCGGCCTTTGACCAGAAGCTGCTCGACCAGAAGGGCATTCAGGATGTTACGGCGCTCCAGTTGCAGGTGCCCAGCCTGAAGTTCACTGTGCCGCAGGGCGTTGTACAGATCAGCCTGCGCGGCGCCGGGAACGATTCCGTCACCACCGGCGCGGACAACGGGGTCGGCTTTCACTATGACGGCGTCTATATCGGCAACCCCTCGGGTGGCCTTGCGGACATTTGGGACGTCGAACGCGTCGAAGTGTTGCGCGGCCCCCAGGGCACGCTTTATGGCCGGAACACGACCGGCGGCGCGATCAACATCATTCCCGCAAAGCCCACCGCCAATTTCGAGGCGAAGGGCGACATCACATATGGCAGCTATGATTTGCTGCGCCTTCGCGCGGCAATCAACGTGCCGCTCGGCGATGGGGCGGCGATGCGTTTTGCCGCGACGCGCGCGACGCGCGATGGGTATCTGAAGAACAGCAACCCCGCCGGACGCGATGGCGACGACCTCGATCTATGGACCGCACGCGCCATATTGGCGATCGAGCCAACCGACGATCTTAAAGTTACGCTGATGGGCACATACGCGGAAAATGACGATAATTCGGTTAGCCCCGTACGCGCCGGCACCCGCTATCCGCAAGGCGGCCCGGCGAATCTGCTGACCACAATCTATGCAACGGTACCGCCAAAGTCGGCAGACGCCAGACAGACCAACAAGAATCTCGACGAGTTCACGTTGCTCCGCTTCTATGGGGCGGCGGCGACGCTCGAATGGGATTTCGGACCAGCAGCGCTGAAATCCTCCACCTCCTATTATCATTCCCGGCGGCGCAGCTTCAGCGACTGGGATGATTCCCCGCTCGATTACATCGCACTGGATACTGGGGACAAGGGGAACCAGTTCACACAGGAACTGACCCTGATTTCCAATCCCGGTCAAAAACTCGATTATATCTTCGGTTTCTATTTCTATAACTTCAACAACGACAATCGGGTCATTGTCGATATCGGAGAAATCGACGGCAACAGGCCCGGTCCCTTTTTTGGCACTGATCTGTTCCTAGACGTCGATGATACGCTCAAACTCCGCTCGCGCGCGGTCTATGGACAACTCACCTATCATTTCAGTGACAGTCTGCGCCTAACCGGCGGCCTGCGATACACCTGGGATCGCAAGTCGAGCTCATCGCTGCTTCACCCCCCCGTTGTCGGTACGCCGCCCGCAGCGCCCCCGCCCAGCTTCCGGCTGGCATTCGACATCAATGAAAAATGGGCAGAGCCAACCGGCAAGATCGCGCTGGACTATGAGATTGGCCGGAACAATATGATCTACGCCCTATATTCCCACGGATACAAGGCCGGCGCGATAAACCCGCAAGATCCGGCGACGCCTTCGACCAACAAGGAACTGGTCGATTCCTGGGAAATCGGTTCGAAGAATTACTTTCTCGGCAGGACGCTGCAACTCAACATTTCGGCCTTCTACGCCAAATATAAGGACGTACAGATCAACGTCTTCCCGGTGACAAGTGCTATTCTGGTCAACGTTCCTGGCGGCAGCGCAAAAGGGGTCGAGGTCGACTTCGTCGTCGAACCGAGCAACAACTTCCGCGTCGATGGCTCCTTCGGATATATCGACAGCAACTACAAGCGCTTCGTAACCGGCAACCCGGCCGTCCCCACCGGGCCGAACAGCCTTCGCCAGGATCAGATCGGCGGCAACCCGCTGATCAATACGCCAAAATTCTCCGTCGCAGCCGGCGCGCAGTACCGACTCGATACGCCGGTGGGAGAATTCACGCTCCGGGCCGACCATTCGTTCCGCAGTCGCGTCAACTTCGATATCTTCGGGAACGCTGACATGCAGCAGAAGGGCAACAGCAAGACCGACCTGCGGCTCACCTGGACATCGGCTTCAAACAATCTGTCCGCTCAGTTGTTCGTCCAGAATATTCAAAACTCCGACGTGAAGGTTACAATGCTTCGCCCCGGCGGCATTCTCGGCGCCGACGTGCCTTTCGCCGCCTACGCGCCACCCCGGACCTTTGGCGCAACGCTTGGCTACAAGTTCTGACCGATTGGACACCGGACGGTCGATTTTGACGTCCGTACGTCCCGCCCACCGACACTTCTCGGAATTGCGGAGAGAAAAATGGCAGCGATATCCAATCTTGGCTATGTAGGCTTTGGCGTGAGCGACCTCGCCCGCTGGGAGGAACTGGCCGTCGGAACGCTCGGATTAAGTCCGGGTCGCCGCGACCCGGGCCGATCGCTCGGTCTGCGGATGGACAATTTTGAACAGCGTATCGCCCTTATCCACGACGATAGCGACGACCTCCTGCACGTCGGCTGGCTGTTCGACACCGACGAAGAGCTTGACGAATATGTCCACGACCTTCGCCAGGATGGCATCGACATCCGCACCGAAGGCGACGAAATCGCCGAGCAGCGCTGCGTTGAGCGTCTATATGCCTGTACCGATCCCAATGGCGTGACGCACGAATTTGCGTTTGGCCCCAAGTTCAAATCCAGCGCAGATCCGCTCCACTCCCCGCTCCTGCACGGCGGCTTCGTGGCCGACCGGCTGGGCGTAGGCCACATCCTGGTCGTCGCCCAGGATTACGCACAGACAGTCCAGTTCGCACGCCGCGTTCTCGGCTTGAAGGTCAGCGACTATATTCGCGGGCCGCTGGAGACCCCAAAAGGCGTCATTGATGTCGATGCAACCTTTTTTCACGCTCGCACCGGGCGCCATCATTCCTTTGCGACCGCGCAAATTCCGATCCCGAAGCGGATTCATCACTTGATGATCGAGGTGGAGGCCATGGGTGACGTCGGCTTTGCTTATGATCGCTGCAAGGCCGCAGGATTTCCGATCGCGATGGAGCTTGGCCATCACCCGAACGACCAGATGTTCTCCTTCTATGTTCGGACCCCGTCGGGCTTTCTGATCGAATATGGCTGGGGTGGCGTCGTCATAGACGACAGCACGTGGGAAGTGAGAACCTATCCGCAACTCAGCGACTGGGGTCATGTCCACGGCTGACGAATCGTCGGAACGCATCTCGCCCCCTCCGGCAACGAAAACGCATTCATCCACATAGATCGGCAAACAACCCGCGGACGACGCACAACCGCCCGCCGGATTTCTGGAGTTTATCAGAGGCATGACTAAGGTTGTAGAAACGGATGTGCTCGTTGTCGGCGCCGGCCCGTCTGGGGCAATCGCCTCCCTGCTGTTGTCGCGGCTCGGCATTCGTAACATCTTGATCAACAAATATGGCGCGACATCGCCTAGCCCACGCTCGCATATTACCAATCAGCGCGCGATGGAAATCCTGCGCGACCTCGATTTGGAGGAGGCGGCAAAGGCACTTGCCACCCCGCAAAACCAGATGGGACATGTCTTTGCGACCAGCCTGACGGGCGAGGAGTTCGGCCGAATCTATTCCTGGTCAACGCATCCCGTCGCCAAAGCAGCGCACGACCTTGCTAGCCCGTGCGCGGTCTGCGACTTGCCGCAATTCTATTTCGAACCCCTTGTGGTCTCGGAGTGCGCCAGGCGCGGCAGCGATGTCCGGTTTCACACAGAATATGTTTCGCATGAGCAGGATGAGAACGGCATAACCGCTATATTGCGCGATCTCATTACCGACACCGAATATCGTGTCCGGGCAAAATATCTGATCGGCGCCGACGGCGCACGATCCAAGGTGGCGCAGGATCTGGCCTTGCCGTTCGAAGGGCAAATGGCGCTCGGCAATTCGGGGTCCATCAACATTGAGTTTACCGCCGATCTCTCGCCGCTGGTCGAGCATCGACCCAGCGACATGTTCTGGCTGCTTCAGTCCGGAAACGGCTTCAATGGTACGGGCGTCGGGGTTCTGCGCATGGTGCGCCCCTGGCACAAATGGGTTTGCGTATGGGGCTATGAGCTGTCCGAAGGGCCGCCGAATCTGTCGGCCGAAGAAGCCCGGTCGGTCGTACAGAAGCTCGTCGGAACCGACACCATTCCGATAACGATCGACGCTATCTCGACATGGACGATCAATCAGCAATATGCGAGCCGCAACAGCAAAGGCCGCGCTTTCTGTATGGGCGATGCGGTGCATCGCCACACGCCAATGGGCGGACTGGGCCTGAACACATCGGTGCAGGATGCCTATAACCTGGCTTGGAAGCTGGCCTTTGTGATCAAGGGTATCGCCGGATCAGCCCTGCTTGACAGCTATGATTTGGAGCGGTCGCCCATCGCACGACAGATTGTGACTCAGGCATTCTCCAATCTCGACAAGCTCCCACCCATGTTCGCAGCGCTCGGATTGCCCCCGGCACCGAGCGAAGCGGACATGGATGCCGCCGTCGCAAGCTTGAAGGAAACCACAGAAACGGCGGCAGCGCGGCGACGGCAACTCCGCAAAGCGATCGATGACACCATCATCATCTTTGGCGGCGGCCACGGCGTCGAGATGAATCAACGCTACTCGTCCACCGCCGTGGTGCCCGACGGAACAGCCGATCCCCTTTTTGAGAACGACCCAGTGTTCCATTACGAACCAACGACCTTCCCCGGCGCCCATCTTCCACATGCGTGGCTGACGTCAGGAACGCAGCGCCTGTCCTCGCTCGACCTTTGTGGGAAGGGTCAGTTCACCCTGCTTACCGGCCTAGCGGGGAGCGCTTGGCGCCACGAAGCTGAGAAGGTATCCCGAGCGCTCGGGGTAGAAATTCGCGTGCACATCATTGGCCCCGGCCAGCCGCACGAGGATTCCTGGGGAGATTTCCAGAACATCTGCGAAATTGAGGAAGGCGGCGCCCTGCTGGTCCGGCCCGACATGTTCATTGCATGGCGTGCCCACCATTCATCGCAAGCAAATACAGGTGCGCTTGCAGACGTCATGCGCGTAATCCTCGCGCGCGCCTAGGCTCACAACCCGTTGATTGGCAGGCTACGACATGATTGAGGCTCCGCGACGAGACTGAGCACGAGTGATCTGTATTGGCTGACGGACGAGCAGATAGCACGGCTTTCACCGTATTTCCCCGGAAGCCATGGAAAATCACGGGTCGACGACCGGCGGATTCTGAGCCCAGCTCTGATTCATGGCTAGACGCCAAATCAGCACAAAGAACTGAAAATGGATGACTCTATGAAAGAGATGGAGGCCCGAGCCGGAATCGAACCGGCGTGCAAGGATTTGCAGTCCTCTGCGTAACCACTCCGCCATCGGGCCGGAGGCGCGCTGATCCTCGCTTTTCTTCCACAGGTCAACCTTCATTTTGCAGTTTTCCCCGCGAACCATGGCCCGGCAGCCTCGCGGACACCCGCCTTACCGCGAAAACCGGTTTCGCGCCGGCCCGTTCAGCGCTAGATACAGCGCGCTGGCAGCTTGTGTATTGCCAGAACAATACAGCTATGGCATCAGAGGCGGCATGACCGAACAGAATTTCACGGCGATGCGGCGCGCGATGGTCGAAAGCCAGTTGCGCACCAACGACGTCAACGACCCCGCGATCATCCAGGCGGTCCTCACGGTTCCGCGCGAGACGTTCGTCCCGACGGACCGGCGCGACGCGGCCTATATCGATCGGGCCGTGCCCCTCGGCGACGGGCGCGCACTCAATCCGCCGCTGGCAACCGCCCGCCTGATCGCCGCCGTCAGCCCGCAAAAGGGCGACAAGGTGCTGCTGATCGGCGCCGCGACCGGCTATGCGGCGGCTCTGCTTGCCATGCTCGGCGCGCAGGTCGTCGCGATCGAGGAAGACGATGCGCTGCTTGCCACAGCCCGCGCCGCGCTTGCCGGGCAGGATGGCGTCACGCTTGTGCAGGCCCCGCTCACCAATGGCCATGCGGCCGACGGCCCTTATGACATCGTCCTGATCGATGGCGCCGTCGAGTCGTTTCCCGAGGCGCTGGTCGCGCAATTGCGGATCGGCGGACAGGCGGCGTTCGGGCGCCGTGACGAGGCGGTCACCCGGCTGTGCTCGGGCAGCCGCAGCGCCGGCGGCTTTGGGGCGATCCCGTTCCTTGATTGCGAGGCCGTCCATCTGCCGGGCTTCGCCCAGCCCAAAAGCTTTTCCTTCTGACCCGCAGAGCGCACGCCCCCATGCCCAACCTCGCTTTCAACCGACCAACGCTCGCGGCGCTGCTGCTGGCGGGCGCGGCGCTCCCTGCCCCGGCTCTGGCCGAGACGCTCCAGGAAGCGCTTGCGGCAGCCTATCGCGACAATCCCACGCTCAACGCCGCCCGCGCCGGCCAGCGCGCGACGGACGAGACGGTGCCGCTGGAAAAATCCGCGGGCCGGCCCGGCGCGCAGGTACAGGGCCAATATACCGAAACCACGCACTTGCGGCCGGCCAACCCGCTCCAGCCGGACCGGAGCCTTGTCACCACCCTCTCCATCTCCACCCCGGTCTATTCGGGCGGAACGATACGCAACGGCATTAATGCCGCCAAAACGCGGGTGGCGGCCGGGCAGTTCATGCTGCGCGGCACGGAGCTGCAAATCTTCTCGCAGGTCGTCGGCGCCTATATGGACGTGATCCGCGATGAGGCGATCGTGGGCCTGAGCGAGAAGAATGTCGCGGTACTCGAAGTCAATCTGCGCGCGACGCGGGACCGGTTCGAAGTGGGCGACCTCACCCGCACCGATGTCGCCCAGTCCGATTCGCGCCTCGCGCTGGCCCGTGGCGATCTGGAAGCGGCGCGCTCCAACCTGATTTCCGCGCGTGAGCGCTACATCCAGCTTATCGGCCACGCCCCGGCGGACCTCCAGCCGCCGCCGGCGCTGCCGGGCCTGCCCGCCTCCGCCGACGATGCGGTGGACATCGCCGTGGCCAGCAACCCCGATCTTGCCGCCACGCGCAAGGCGCGGGAGGCCGCGCGCTATGATGTCAACGCCGCGAAGGGCACCCGCCTGCCGACCATCGCGGTCGGCGCGACGGGAAGCTACAGCACGGATCTCGACTCGGTGCCCGATGGCCCGGGCGTCAGCCATCATGGCGAGCAGGTGACGCTGGGCGCGACACTGACCCTGCCGCTCTATCAGGGCGGCCGCCCCGCCGCGCAGGTGCGCCGCACCCAGGCGCTCGAAGCGCAGGCCATGGAGCAGGAGACGGAAGCCGAGCGCAACCTCGTCGCCCAGACCCGCGCCTTCTACGCAAGCTGGCAGGCCAGCAACACGATCATCAACTCGACGGGGACGGCCGTTTCCGCCGCGGGCCTCTCGCTCGAAGGTGTGCGCGCGGAAAACAGCGTCGGCACCCGCACGATCCTCGACATCCTCAATGCCGAGCAGGAGGCGTTCAATGCGCGCGTCCAGCATGTCACGGCACAGCGCAACGCCTATGTCGCCGGCTTCTCGCTGCTGGCCGCCATGGGCCGCGTGACCGCCACCGACCTTGGCCTGGACGGCGGCGCGCTCTACGATCCGGTCGCCAATTATGAGCGGGTACGGAACAAATGGTCCGACTGGGCAGATGACCCCGCGCCGAAGCCGGTTTCCACCCGCACCGTTGACTCTCCCACCCAAAACGCGACAGTAACGTCCTCAGCACCGAATCCTTAGATCGCCGGGAAAACGCATGGGCGCCCTGTCTACCGACCAGTCGATGGAGGAAATCCTTTCCTCCATCAAACGCATCATCGCGGACGAGGACAGCAACCGTGCTGCCGGCGGTGGCCCGCGCCCGCCGCGCCGCAAGGCTGCGGCCAAGGCGAGCGCCCCTGTCGATGAGGCAGCCGACGAGGAAAATGTGCTGGAGCTGACCGAGGCCATCGACACCGTGGACGCGGAAGGCGCGGCGCCCGCCGTGACACGCGCACAGGACCAGCATCAGGACGCAGACGAGGACAATGAAGCAATGGCGAAGCCAGCCACGAGTGCGACCCAGGACGCCCCCGCCGCGCCGGTCCTCTCCGACAGCAGCGCGGCGGCGATCCGCCAGTCGCTCTCCAGCCTTTCCTCCCTGCTCGTGAAGCCGGCGGCGGATGCCCCGTCCAACACGCTGGAGGGCCTTGTGCAGGAAATGCTGCGGCCAATGCTCAAGGAATGGCTGGACGCCAATCTGCCCGGCATGGTCGAGACGATGGTCAAGCGCGAGATCGAGAAGATCACCGGCAGCGTCTGAGCGTTCTCAGGGAGGAGACGCCTCCCGCTCTTCTCCTGACAAGACACTTTGCCCGTAAGACACTCTGCCCTCGGGCCCGGCCCCCGGCGGGCTGGCGCCGCGACGGCTTTGCCATTAAGGCCCGCGCCATGTCCGACCTAGCCAAAACCTTCGACCCCGCCGCCATCGAGGCAAAATGGTACACCCATTGGGAAGATAAGGGCCTCTTCCGCCCCGCGCGGCCGGGTGCCACGCCCTTCACCATCGTCAACCCGCCACCCAATGTGACGGGATCCCTGCACGTCGGCCATGCGCTGGACAACACGTTGCAGGACATTGTGATCCGCTATGAGCGGCTGCGCGGCAAGGATGCGCTCTGGGTCGTCGGCACCGATCATGCGGGCATCGCGACGCAGATGGTCGTCGAGCGGCAGATGGAAGCCCGGCAGGACAAGCGCAGCAATTATACGCGCGAAGGCTTCGTCGAGAAGGTCTGGGAGTGGAAGGCCGAGAGCGGCGGGACCATCACCGGCCAGCTCCGCCGCCTTGGCTGCTCCATGGACTGGTCACGCGAGCAGTTCACCATGGACCCGCACTTCACCAGCGCGGTGGTGAAGGTCTTCGTCGACCTTTATAATGAAGGTCTCATCTACCGCGACAAAAGGCTGGTGAACTGGGACCCCAAGCTCAAGACCGCGATCAGCGATCTTGAAGTGGAAACGCGCGAGGTGCAGGGCAGCTTCTGGCATTTCAGATATCCGCTGGCCAATGGCGTGACTCTGGCGAACGGACAGGATTATATCGAGGTCGCCACCACCCGGCCCGAAACGATGCTGGCGGACATGGCCGTGGCCGTGAACCCGGACGATGCACGCTATCAGAGCGTCATCGGCAAGTTCGTGACCCTGCCGATCACCGGGCGGCGCATCCCCATCGTGGCGGACGAGCATGCCGACCCGGAGCTGGGATCGGGTGCGGTGAAGATCACGCCGGGGCATGATTTCAACGATTTCGAGGTCGGCCGACGCGCGGGCATCGCTGCGGGCGACATGCTCAACATGTTCGATGCCGAGGCGAATGTCGTGCAGACCGCCGACGGGCTGATCCCGGCCGAGTATCTGGGCGTCGAACGGTTTGAGGCGCGCAAGCAGGTTGTCGCGCAGATGAAGGCGCTGGGTCTGCTCATCCCCCATGTCACGAAGGACAAGGAAGGGAACGAGACCGAGCATGACGCCGAGCCGCGCACGATCCAGACGCCTTATGGTGACCGTGGCGGCGTGGTCATCGAACCATGGCTGACCGACCAATGGTATGTGGATGCGGCGACGCTTGCCCAGCCCGCGATCGAGGCGGTGAAGTCCGGCGCGATCGAGATCGTGCCCAGGACATGGGAAAAGACCTATTTCAACTGGATGGACAATATCCAGCCATGGTGCGTCTCCCGGCAACTCTGGTGGGGGCACCGCATTCCGGCGTGGTTTGCCGAGGATGGGAGCGTCTTCGTCGCCGAAACCGAAGAGGAAGCACAGGCACAGGCGGGCGAGCGCACACTGACGCGCGATCCCGATGTGCTCGACACATGGTTCTCCTCCGCGCTCTGGCCGTTCGCCACGCTGGGCTGGCCGGAAAAGACCGATCTGCTCGCCAAGCACTACCCCAATGACCTGCTGATCTCGGGCTTTGACATCCTGTTCTTCTGGAATGCGCGCATGGCGATGCAGGGCATCCACTTCATGAAGGATGTGCCGTGGAAGCGGCTCTATCTGCATGGGCTGGTGCGCGCGGCCGACGGGCAAAAAATGGCCAAGACCAAGGGCAATGTCGTCGATCCGCTCGGCCTCATCGATCAATATGGCGCGGATGCGCTGCGCTTCTTCATGGCCGCCATGGAGAGCCAGGGCCGCGACGTGAAGATGGATGAGAAGCGGGTCGAGGGCTATCGCAACTTCGCGACCAAGCTGTGGAACGCGGTGCGCTTTGCCCAGGCCAACGGCATTGGCGCGAGCACCACGCTGGCCGCGCCGCACGCCACGCTGCCGGTGAACAAATGGATCATCGGCGAAGTGATCGAGACGCTCTCCGCGCTCGACAAGGCCATGGCGGACCTGCGCTTCGACGCGGCGGCCGGCGCTATCTACCGCTTCGTGTGGGACCGCTTCTGCGACTGGTATCTGGAACTCATCAAGGGCGCGATCGACGAGGAGACAAAGGCCGTCGCGGGCTGGGTGATCGACCAGATCCTCGTCATGCTCCACCCGTTCATGCCCTTCATCACCGAAGAATTGTGGGAAGCGCAGGGCGAGCGACGCTATGAACTGATCGTGGCGAAATGGCCCGAACCACAGGCGCAGATCGACATTCACGCCAAGGCCGAGGTGGACTGGCTCATCCGGCTGGTGAGCGACGTGCGCGCGGCGAGAACCGAGCTGAATGTGCCCCCCGGTCAGCGGATAGGCGGATGGGTTGCTCACAGCAGCGAAGTGCTGGCCGACCAACTGAAGCGCAATAAAGATGCGATTGAACGTCTCGCTCGCGTTCGATTTGGAGTGATGGGCCAGCACTCGGATGGTCCTGCAATCCAGATCGTCGTCGACGAGGCGACCTATGTGCTGCCGCTCGAAGGCGTGATCGACATCGCGGCGGAGAAGGCGCGTCTCGCCAAGGCGCGCGATGCTGCCGACAAGGAAGCCAAATCGCTCGCCGGGCGCCTCTCCAACCCCGCCTTTGTCGAGAAGGCAAAGCCCGAGGCGGTGGAGAAAGCGCGCGCCGACCATGCCGAGAAGGCCGCCGAGGCCGAGCGCCTCACCACCGCGCTGGCGCGGCTGGGATGAGCGCCATCGCGCCGCTGACGGAGGCCGATGCTTCCGCAGCGGTCGCCCTGTGGGAGGACGCCGGGCTGACCCGGCCGTGGAACGATGCCCATGCCGATTTCGCGTGCGCCCTCGCCGCGCCCGGCGCGACGATCCTTGGCCTGCGCGCTGCCGATGGCACGCTGGCCGGCACGGTGATGGCGGGGTTCGACGGACATCGCGGCTGGTTCTATTATCTCGCCGTCAGCCCCACCCGCCGGGGCGAAGGGCTGGGCCGCAGCCTCGTCCACGCGGCGGAAGACTGGCTCCGCGCGCGCGGCGCCCCGGCCGTGCGGCTGATGGTCCGCACGGACAATCCCGCCGGCGCCTTCTACGCCACGCTCGGCTATGCCCCCAATGACGTGATCGTCATGGGAAAGCGGCTGGACGACTGAACCACGGCGCACCATAAGCGGCGATGGAGAGCCAGACAGATGAGTGACACGGCCAGGGGGAGCGCACGAGCGCAATCGGGTCAGCGCGACCTGACGCAAGGCCCCATTGCGATGACGCTGCTGCTCTTCAGCCTGCCGACGCTCGCCTCCAACATCCTCCAGTCCCTGAACGGATCGATCAACGCGATCTGGATCGGCCGGTTCCTCGGCGAGAGCGCACTGGCGGCGACGGCCAATGCCAACATCATCATGTTCCTGCTGTTCTCGGCCGTGTTCGGATTTGGCATGGCGGCAACGGTGATGGTCGGGCAGGCGATCGGCCAGCGCGATGTGCCCGCCGCGCGCCGCGTGTTCGGCGCGGCCATCGGCTTCTGCTTCGTGATCTCGCTGGTCGTCGCGACGGCGGGCTGGATATGGACACCATCGCTGCTGCGCCTGCTCGCGACGCCGGTGGAGGTCTTCCCGCTCGCCCTTGCCTATCTGCGGGTCATCTTCCTCGCCATGCCGGGCATGCTGCTCTTCGTCATGCTGATGATGGGCCTGCGCGGCGCGGGCGACGCGATGACGCCGCTCTGGTTCATGCTGCTCGCCGTCATTCTCGACGCGGGGCTGAACCCCGTCTTCATCCTCGGCCTCGGCCCGGCGCCGCGCATGGGGATATCCGGCTCCGCCACGGCGACGGCCATTGCCAATTATGTCAGCCTCGCCGCGCTCGTCATCTATATCTATGCGCGCGATCTTCCGCTGCGCCTGCGCGGCGCGGAGCTGCGCTACCTCGTCCCCCATGCGCGCGATATCCGCGTGCTGGTGGGCAAGGGGCTGCCCATGGGCCTTCAGATGATCGTCATCTCGGCGGCCGGGCTCGTCCTCATCGGCCTCGTCAACCGCGAGGGGATGCTGACCACGGCCGCCTATGGCGCCGCCCAGCAGGTGTGGACCTATGTGCAAATGCCGGCCATGGCCATTGGCGGCGCGGTGAGCGCGATGGCCGCGCAGAATGTGGGCGCGGGGTTATGGGACCGGGTGAGCCGCATCGCCCGCGCCGGCATTGCCTTTCACCTGCTGCTCACCAGCATATTGGTCGTGCTGGTGCTGCTCTTCGACCGGCCGGTGCTGGCGCTCTTCCTGGGAGACGGCAGCGCGGCGGTCGACATCGCCCGGCATATCCAGTTCCTCTCGGCCTGGGCGTTCATCATCTTCGGCGTGTCGATGATCCTCTTTGGCGTGATGCGCGCCAATGGCGTGGTGATCTGGCCGCTCATCATCCTCACCATCGCCATGTTCCCCGTGCGGCTCGGCTTCTACTTCGCCACCTATGGCTGGCTGGGCGCGGATGCGCTGTGGCTGAGCCAGCCTGTCGGCTCGACGGCCGCCGCGCTCATGGCGGCGATGCTCTACCTCCATGGCGGCTGGAAGAAGGCACGCCTGCTTACCCCACCCGACGACACGGAATGCGTGGAAACGGTGAATGCCGAGGCGCAGCCAGCGGGCCGGATGGCGCCGACCGGCTGACAAGGACATGGGTGGCGAACGCGAAAGGCGCCGGGCGCCTACTTCCCCTGGCTGCGCCAGCGGTTGATCGTCCGCTCGATAATCTCGTCCTCGCCGCCGCTCTGCCGCCAGAGCTGGGTGAAGACCGGATCGGCGGAGGCCGGCCGGCGATGCGCCTCCAGATCATCGAACGCGACACGGATGGGGATGGAAACGCCCTCCCCGCAGACAATGCACTCCCGGTTCCGCAGTGCCGGGATCGCATCGAGAAAGCCGCGCGCGCCCTCCGGCATCGCGGCCTTTACGTAGAGCTGGTCGCGCTCGTTGTTGAGGCGCATGGCGATGATCGTACCGCACTGGGAGAGCACACCCTCGGCCAGATCGGACGGGCGCTGCGTAATGAGACCCAGCGACACGCCATATTTACGCCCCTCCTTGGCGATCCGCTCCAGAATCTTGCGGACCGACTGCCCCTCGCCGCGCGCCGTCGCGGGAATATAGCGGTGGGCCTCCTCGCAGACGAGAAGAATGGGCTTCTGCTCCTCCCCGCGCGACCAGATGGCGAAATCGAAGATCAGGCGCGAGAGCAGCGACACCACGACATGCGTCATTTCCGAAGGCATGCCCGACGTATCGACGATGGAAATCGGCCGGCCGCGCGCGGGCAGGCGGAAGATCTTCGACAGAAACGCCTGCATGGAATCCGCGACCAGCATGCCGGAGAACATGAAGCTGTATCGCGGGTCGGCCTTTATTTCCTCCAGCCGCGCCTTGATGCGCTGATAGGGCAATGAATTGGTGCCCTTGTCGAGCTTGCCCATCTCATTCTGCAAAATCGTGGACAGGTCCGAGAGCAGATAAGGCACGGGTGAATCCACCGTCATACGCCCGATGCTCTCTGCAAGGCGATTGCGCGAACGCGCGGCAAGCAGGCATTTGGCGAGAATATCGCAATCCTGCGCGCGCTCCGGCCCATGCGCGGTGACCAGCACCTCGCAATGCTCGTCAAAGTTCATCAGCCAATAGGGCAGCTCGAGGTTGGACGCGTCATAAACCTCGCCATTGGTGGCGAAGGCCGCGCCATATTCGCCATGCGGATCGATCATCACGATATGGCCTTGTGGCGACATGTCACAGATGCGGTGCAAGATCAGCGCGGCGGAGGTCGACTTACCCGTACCGGTCGACCCGACCAGCGCGAAATGCCGGCCAAGCAGCGCATCGACATGCAGGCCCGCGCGGGTCGCATCGGTTGGGAAAACCGTGCCGATCTCGATCCGCGCGTCATCATCCGACGCATAAATCTCATGCATGTCGTTCGCGGATACCGGGAACACCTCGGTGCCGGGCACGGGAAAGCGGGTGACGCCGCGGCGGAAATGATAGAGCCGGCCGGTCAGCCGTTCCTGATCGCCCTCGCCCAGAAAGTCGATCTCCGCGACAAGATGGCGGCCCGCGCGCGGATCAAGCGCCAGAGTGCGGATGGTCGCGACAATCCACGCCGTGCCGACCGCCAGCTTGATCTGGCTGCCAACCGTGCCGGCCATCGCGAAAATCGGGTCTCCATGCCCGGAGAGCCGCTCCATCGCGCCGATATCCAGCATGACGCGCGCGCCGCTGCCGGAGATACTGGACACGACGCCCAGAACAAGGTCCGATGCCCGGCGTAAAGGTTCCGGCTGGCCCGGGAGGGCGCAGGCTATCCCCTCCAGATTTCCCGTCATCATGTTCATGCTTGTTCTCCGCCGGTCAATCGGACAGCGAACATAGACCTGACGAGGTAAACAAAGCTCTAGGAGGGGAAAAGCGCTGCCACGACGGCCGCCAGACGCCGCTCAGGCCCGTGCAAGGCCACCTTGCCCGGCATTGTGCCGCGCACCGGCGAGCATGGCCTGAAGAACGATGATGCGTTGACGCTCGCGATGAAGATCATGAGATGGCCGCGCCGCGACACGATCCAGCAGCGTCCTCAGCTCATCCTTGCGGTTTTCGAGCGTCACAGGGTCCATCTCCGCTTCTCCTTAAGGGGCGCTGGCATAAGCGCGGGTTTACCGGTCTACGCGTCTGCGGCACGAAAAGTTCCCGCCCTTTGGCCCCTTTTTTGCTGTGTCTTTGGCGCAACAGCGAACGGATGGATAAGCGCCATGTGCGCTGTTGTCGCCGATCATGGCGCGCCAGCGGCTGTGGCTCGACCGGATGAATAGTCGTTTATTTCAGCCAGTTGCAGAAAATACCGCGCGCAAACCATCCCCGGCGACCGCACCGACAAGGCCGAGCGCCCGGACAGAAGGCCCGTTAACCCCTGCCTCTGCCGCGCGGTTCGTCGCAAACAAAGCCCCCTGCCGTTGATTAACGCGCATGTTTACAGTAGATAATTACCACGTAAGGGACGGGGAAATATGCGGATGGGCCACACCGCCAACGCTTTCTTGTGCAATGCGAGGGTGAATTTCAGACCATTTCATCGCTTAAGATCAGTCGCCAAAACTGTCCCAACTCGGCAAACTGGTGCATCGCACCTCATAAAGAACCTTAACGTTGTCGATAATTGATATTATCGCTGCTAGAGGTCGGTCACAGTCACTAATTTCTTAGGGTGCAACGGCGTGAAGATTGCCAATTCCACTCGCAAGGTCAAGCGGAATGCCGGTCTCAAAAAGGCCAGCGCGAGCAAGGCTGGAGCGAACAAAGCGGGAATGAAAGCGCGTTCCGCCATCATTCCGCTCGCCGCAGGTTTTGCGTTCGTTTCGCTCATGGCCGGTCTTGTCGTCGACGAGAGCAGCATGAAGGCGATCGCCGCTGCGATCAAGGATCCGTCCTCCGCAATCGCCGAACGGTCCCCTGGTGAACGCCGCCCTGGCGCGCTTTACGCCACGAAGGCAGCCAAGGTGGCAACGCCGACCAGCCGCCCGGCCGGCGAACCGGGCACGCGTGATCCAGCGCCCGCCGGCGCCGGTTTGCCTGATCCCAGCGCATTCGGCGCTATTCCGGATACGACGCCCTCGACCCCAACCGCCACACCGACAGCTGTGCCAACGGCTGTACCGACCGCCGTCCCGACGGCGACACCGGGTGGCAGCGGCACGCCGGCGCCTTTCGTGGCTGGTCCCTCACCCTTCACGCCTGTTACCCCCGGCGTTCCCGGACCAGGCGTGACGCCCGAACCGGAACCGCCAGTCACGCCGGTGCCCGAACCGGCAACATGGCTCATGCTGATCTCCGGCTTCTTCCTCACCGGCCTGATGATCCGGCGCCAGAAGAAGAGTGCCGCTGCGGACGTGGAGGCCCAGCACCGCGCGGGCTAGACCCGCCGGTGCCGCCCCGCGCGCGCAAGGACGGCTGTTTAGCCTATGCGTAGCGTACTCTGGTTTGCGTGTGGCTGCATTCTCGCGGTCATCATGTGGTCGCTGCTGGCGCCATCCAAACCCGTCGGTCCGACAGCCAAGGAAAAACTGGCGCTGGAAGTGCAGCAAAGTGCCGCCGAACCCAAGCAGCGCATCAGCTACCCACAGGGCAAAATCTCGCAGATCACGCTGCCGGACGGGCATGTAGAGAGCGTCAAAAGCGTCCTCAACATGACGAAAACGCTGCGCTTTGGCACCTATGTCTGGGATGACAAGGATGTTGCGCCCGGGCCGGTCTGGGTACGCATCGACCTCGACAGGCAGCTTCTTTCCGTCTTCCGCGATGGCCATGAAATCGGCTCCACGGTGATCCTTTACGGTACGGACGGCAAACCCACGCCAACGGGCACTTTCGCCGTCAAATCCATGGCCGCCGACTATCATTCCCGCACTTATGACGCGCCCATGCCCTATATGCTGCGTCTGACGGACGATGGCGTGGCGATCCATGGCAGCGAAGTCGTCAATGGCTCGGCGACGCATGGATGCATCGGCGTGCCGCTGGCCTTCGCACAAAAGCTGTTCGCGCAGGCAAAAGTCGGCGTGTCGGTCTACATCCTGCCCGCCAAAGCCAAAAAGGAAGCCGCTCCGGCCGAGCCCGGCGAGGCTGCATTGCCCCCTATTCCAGAGTTACAGAATAGCGCCACCATCTAGCGGTTGCGGGCATTCCACCGCCCCGCTTGCTCTGCCCGGCCCTGCCAGCGATCACCCTAGCTCGCTTTGCTCAGGTCCACCTTATCCACCCATTCAGGATAAAAGCTCGGTTCGCGGCTGGACCAGCCCGGCGCCGTCGCCGCAGCCTCACTGATTGACTGGAGCAGAATACGCCGCCGGTCCGGGTGGAGATGCGGCAGGCTGGCCGCCGCACAGAACGCGCCCGGAAGCCAGGGCCGCGCGCCCGCACCGATCAGCCGCTCATAAAGGAAGCGATAGGCCGAAAAGCCGTTGAGACGATTTTGGCCCAGATCAAAGGCGGACACGATGATGAGCGGCGTCATGAACGGCTCGACCTGATCCAGCCCGCTATCATCCGGCACCGCGATGCGAACCTGCTCAAGGCGGCTATAGATCCGCGCCTGCGCGCGAATGCTCGCCTCCTCAACGGGATCACGCCCCCAAATCTCCATCGCATCGCCGCGATGCAGCCCGATATCCAGCGAACGACGAATATAACGCTGCGTCGCGGACGGGAAGGATGCGAACTCGCGCATCTCCGCCAGAGTCACAATACCGTCCGATGACTTGCCACTCGCCATGCTCAATCCGCCTCCGCATCTTGCAGCTCCAGATGCCGCATCATGCGCCCGCTGTGATTGACGCGCGGTTAAGCACCCAGTGCCTGCGATTCACAACGGATCAGATTTCCGGGAGCGTTACAATGATTTTGCGACAGGCGCCGCGAATGACACCGGCATGCGCGCTGGCTAATCATCCTTACCCGGCAAGAGAATGCTCGGCGGGTCCGAGCCGTCCATCGACTCCTGAAGCGCTTCCTCCAGCCGCTCCTCCTCGGTCAGCGGACGATCCTGACCGGCCAGATCCGGGTCGACCGTCTCGGTTTTCATCCGCTTGCCCTCCGGCATATCCGGCTTCGCCATCCCGTCGCTCCTTCTCGCTCCAATCGCCTGACCCTATGCGATGATGGAACGCCGTGCGACTATGGCAGTTCCATAGCTGGCGAAACCGTCGCGCTTCTCGACCAAAAGCGGGCAAGCTTCGACCAGCGCGGGCGCGCGGGGACGACAAGGCCGCGCCAGCCCGCTACAGCGGACCGATGGTCAAGCTTTCGGCTCCAGAGAAGGACGGCGCGGTTCCGCACCGGCTGGCGCTCATATCCATTCTGGGCGTCTGGCTCTTCTACACGCTCATCGTGACGGCACGGGCGCTGGTGCTTGGCTTTGCCGCGCAGGGTGAGATGGCATGGCGGCGGATGGTCGTCTCCATCGCCGGCATCGTCGTCACCTACATCTTCTATCTCTTGCTGCGCCGGCTCGATGGGCGCGCTCTGGGCATGCGGATCGCCAGTGCGGTGGTGCTGGCCATCCCATTTGCGGTGACGGTGGCCAGCGCCAATTTCTACATGTTCAACGTCTATGACCCGGACAGCATCCTGCAGGAATATGCGACGAACGACGCCGCCAATGCGCAGGAAATCCTGACAAGGCACGAGAAGACGGTCGACGAAATCGTCATCGAACTCGCCGAACAGAGCATTAATCGCTATTTCCTGCTCATCGCCTGGGCCGCGCTCTACTTCGCCCTTGGTTTTGCCACACGGCTCAGTGAATCCGAGCGGCGCTCCGCCCGCCTGGAACTGGCAACCCGACAGGCGGAGCTCCGATCCCTGCGCTATCAGGTGAACCCGCATTTCCTCTTCAACACGCTCAATTCCCTCTCCAGCCTCGTCATGTCCGACCGGCGGGATGAGGCCGAGACGATGATCCTCAACCTTGCTCATTTCTATCGCACCAGCCTAGCGGGCGATCCGCTGGAGGATGTCCGCCTCACCGAGGAGGTGGAGCTTCAGCGCCTCTATCTCGGCATAGAGGGCGCCCGCTTCCCCGAACGGCTGGTGACGCAGATCGACATCCCGGACGCATTGGCGGAATGCTGCGTGCCGGGGCTCATCCTGCAGCCATTGGTCGAGAATGCGATAAAATATGGCGTCTCGCCGGCGAGCCGCGCCGTCACCATAAGGATCGCCGCGCGGGAAGAAGCCGAACGGCTGCACATCCTGATCGAAGACGACGGCGGCGCACCGGAGCGCGCGGCATCGCGGGACAGTAGCGGCACGGGTACGGGCATCGGCCTGCGGAACGTGCGCGAGCGGCTGGCTGCGCGTTTTGGCGATCAGGCCGCGCTGACCGCCGGACCACGCGCCGGCGGCGGATTCCATGCGGAAATCATGCTGCCGTTGCTGCGCGGCGCCTGCTAGGTTGACGACCCGTTATGCCCGAAGCAATCCGCACGCTCATTGTCGACGACGAACCGCTCGCTATCGAACGGATGCAGATGCTCTGCGCGCGCGAGCCGCGCATCAGCCTTGTCGGCACGGCAAGCGATGGCGAAGCCGCGCTGCGGATGGCGGACGCGCTGGTGCCCGACCTGCTGCTGCTCGATATCGCCATGCCACGGCTCGACGGCATGGGCGTCGCCCGCGCGCTCTCCGGCCGGGCTGGCGCCCCGGCGATCATCTTCGTCACCGCGTTCAACGATTTCGCGATCGAGGCATTCGACCTCTGGGCGGTCGACTATGTGCTGAAGCCCGTCGGTCAGGAGCGGCTTGCCCGCGCCATAGACCGGGTCGCGCTCGCCCTTGCCCAGCGCCGCGCGGATATCACCGCCGCCGCGCCGGGAGCCATGGAGCCGCAGAGCACAGGTGCAGGCGCACAGGACAAGGCCGGCATGCGGAGCTATGCCGAGGAATTCTGGGTGCCGCATCGCTCCGAACTGGTCCGTATCGAGGTCACACGGATCGACCGGATCGAGGCGGAGCGCGACTATATGCGCCTGCATGTCGGCGCTCGCTCCTACCTCTTCCACGAGACGATCAGCGCGCTGGTACTGCGGCTCGACCCGGCGCGCTTCATCCGCCTCCACCGCTCGCATATCGTCCGGCGCGATCTCATCGCCGGGCTGCGCCATGACGGCAACGGGGTCTGGTTCGTCCAGCTCATGGCGGCGGACGGCGCCGCGCCGATGGAATTGCGGATCGGCCGCACGCATCTGGCGCAGGTCAAGGCGGAGATGATCGGCTGACGCCGCGCGGAAATACCCCCGACGCCAAGGGAGCGCCGGGGGCTGGCGCCGCCGTAATCAACTGTGGACGACACCGTGATAAAAGGGGACCGAGGCCCGCGCGCCCGGCCCGCGCGGGGCCGGGGCATGGCTATTAGTTGCCGACGATGGGCGCGCCGCCCGCCGCATAGACACGCCCCTTAGCCATGGCGAGCTGAAGCGCATCGGCCGCGTCATCGCGGGCACGCTGGCGACATACCGCCATGTCCAGACGATCGCCACTGCGGCAAACCTGATAGCTGGCGCGCACGATCCGCTGGTTGAGCGTCTTGCGGCCGTCCACCGTCGCAAGATCGAGATCGCCATATTGCACCAGCCGGGTATGGCGCTCGGACAAATCCGCGCCATTGCTGGCCGAGGCAGCGGCGGGCAGAGCTACGGCAGCGGCGAGGATGATACTGAACGCGCCGGCGAAAGAAGCGGTACGAGGAAACATGGGTCTTCTCCTGAGCTGTCCTCACCGAGGGGCAGTGAGGCATGAAGTTGGTTAAAGGTCTGATTTTCCTTGGCGACCTTGCTGCGGAGCGTTCCGGCCCCGCACCAACCTTTTAGCCCTGAGGGCGTGCGCGCTCAGCACGATGTCGACGAGCGCCGTGCCTCGCTCGGCACATGCGCTTCATCCCCGACCAACAGCGTTGGCGCGGCGACGAACGACAGCAATGTAGGAGACAGACGTCATCGGCGGCGGACGAAACACGCCTTTCCGTAACGTCATTTCATAGCCGAACAGATGCACACGCCTACCGGAGCGGGGCGTGCAGGCCTCAGCCCTCCTCGCGCAACACCTTCAGGAACGCCTCTGTCGTGTCACGCAGCGAGATGGCGCTGGCGGAGAGATCATTGGCGCTGGCCCGCACCTCGCCCGACAATTGGCTCGCCTGCGCGACGGCATGGGCGACATGGCTGATGCGCTGCTCGATACCGTGCGCGCTGTCCGCCGCGCTGGACGCGCTGTTCTCGATCTCGGCGGCATAGCCGCGCTGCTCGACAACGGTGCGGCGGATGCTGCTCGCTGCCTCGGCGACCTCCCAGACCGCGCCGTTCGCCTCGCCGATAACATCGGTCGAATGCGCGATGCCCCCGCGAATCCCCTCCAGAATGTCCGAAATGCGGTTGCTGGCGATAGCGGTATCCCCGGCCAGCTTCTTCACTTCCGCCGCGACGACGGCGAACCCGTCCCCCGCTTCCCCGGCACGCGCCGCCTCGATCGCGGCATTGAGCGCGAGCATATTGGTCGTGGCGGCGATCCGGCGGATATCGTCGAGCAGGCCGTCGATATGCACCGCCTCGCGCTCCAGCGCCTGAATAGTGCCCGCACTGTCATTGCCCTGGGCAATGGCCGTGCTGGCCAGGCTGTCCTGCTGCTGCGCGGCCTCGGCGACATGGCCAATGGTGCGGCTGAGCGCGCCGAGCGCATGCGCCACCTGATTCATTTCCCGCGTGGCGGTCGCGGCGCCGGAGGCGACATCGCTGGCCTGCCGGCCGGCATCCCCCGCGACATCATCCAGGCTGACCGCCGATCCGGCCAACCGCCCGGATGCCGCGCTGATCGTCTTCACCACCTGCACCACGCTGCGCTCGAATTCCCCGGCGAGGATGAGCAGTTCCGCCCGGCGCTCGGTCGCCAGCCGCTCCTCGGTCGCGACATGGCGCTCCCGCTCGGCGCGGGCGGCGTCGCTCGTCGAGCGCGCGGTGGCCAGCGCTTCCTGCGTGCCGTGCTGGGCAGCCTCGGCAAGCCCGAGCAACCGGTTCGTCTCCGCCATGGACACATCCTGCCGCTCGACGAGACGCCCCAGCTTCGTGGTGAGATAGCCCAGCGCCAGCGCCTGCAACATGGAGCCAAGCGCATGAAACAGAACCCGGCCAAGCCCGGCCATCGAGAAAAAGGGCGGGCCGGGCATCAGCGCCGCATCGACCATGTGATGAATGACGACCAGCAGCGACGCGAAAGCAATGGGTCGCCAGTCACACAGCACCGTCAACGTCGCGAGCGCGACGAAGAAGAACATGTGGGCATCGACCTGCCACTGGTGGCCACGCAGCAAATAGACGAACAGCGCAGGCATCACGGCGGCAAGGGTCGCCACCGTCAGCCGGGCCGCGGCATCATAGCGCCGGCGAATCGCCATATAGGTGGGCGCGATATTGGCGAGGGCGCCGACCAGCATGACCTTGCCGAGATCGCCCGCCTGAAACGCACCGGCAATGACGCAAATCAACGCGAAAATAGGCCAGCCCAACGCCGCGATGATGGCGACGCCGCGCAACCGGAGCTGGTCGATCGCGCTCAGGCGGTCGACCGGCGCCGTCAGCACGGCATCGAACCGGGAGAGCAGCCGGGCGATCATGCGTGCGCCCTTCCCCGCATACAAGCGCCGGGCAGGCAAGAGCGCAGGGCGCGGGCGGGCCGGGGGTCATCGAGATTTGCCATTGCCCGCCTGCTACACGCACGCGGTTAACAGAGCGCAACCAAAGGAAAAAATCCTGCGTTCCCATGAACCGGAAACGCTGGTCTGCCCTACGGATCGGGGAAGTGCGGCGAGACCACGCCCCCACACAGGCGCAACCTCGCCGTCACTCCCTTCATGGTCACCGCCGATCCCACGTCGACAGTTCCATCCGAACATGTCCGATCCTTCAGAGGCGGGTCGCACCGGGACCGGTCTCCAAAGATCTTACGCCTCCCACCGGCGGACAGGCTGTGGCCCGACCGGACAGACGTCGCCGCATATCGCGCGAACAGCATCTGTATAACAGCGATTCTGCCCCGCAATAGGACAGATCGGTCTTTCTCCCGCTCAATTTGGACCAGATCCCGTCATCACGGCCTTTATCCGGCGATGCGCGCATCCCTCGTAACCGGCCGCTGAGCTCCCTATCTACGGCTCTGATTTTCCGATTGGAACAGAAATAGAACGCGCTATATGACTCGTATATCCCTCCGCCAGCCCGGACGCCCCTTCATGACGATTTTCCTGCCATGCTGACCCACATCAAGGTGCGCGGCGCGCGCGAGCATAATCTCAAAGGCGTGGATATCGATCTGCCGCGCGATTCGCTGGTCGTCATCACCGGGCTCTCAGGCTCGGGCAAATCATCGCTCGCTTTCGATACCATCTATGCCGAGGGCCAGCGGCGCTATGTGGAATCGCTCTCGGCCTATGCCCGGCAGTTTCTGGAGATGATGCAGAAGCCCGATGTCGAGCATATCGACGGGCTCTCCCCCGCTATCAGCATCGAGCAGAAGACGACGAGCCGCAATCCGCGATCGACCGTCGCCACCGTCACCGAAATCTACGATTATATGCGCCTGCTCTGGGCGCGGGTCGGCATCCCCTACTCCCCCGCCACGGGCCTGCCGATCAGCGCGCAGACCGTCAGCCAGATGGTCGACCGCGTGCTGGCTCTGCCCGCGGACACGCGGATCTATCTGCTCGCGCCGGTCGTGCGCGGCCGCAAGGGCGAATATCGTAAGGAACTGGCCGAGTGGCAGCGGCTGGGCTTTACCCGCGTGCGGATCGACGGAGACATCTATCCGATCGAAGAGGCCCCGGCGCTCGACAAGAAGTACAAGCATGACATCGAGGTGGTGGTGGACCGCCTCGCCGTCCGCGCCGATATGGCCCAGCGCCTCGCCGAAAGCTTCGAGACGGCGCTGAAGCTGGCGGAAGGGCTGGCCTATGTGGACCTTGCCGATGGCGTGGTGCCGGGCCGCGAAAGCGCGGCGGAGGCGGCAGGCGCGCAGGACCAGAAGATGAAGAATGCCGGCATTCCGGCCAACCGCATCATTTTCTCAGAGAAATTCGCCTGCCCCGTCTCGGGCTTTACCATCAGCGAGATCGAGCCGCGCCTCTTCTCGTTCAACGCGCCACAGGGGGCCTGCCCGGCCTGCGACGGGCTGGGCGAGAAGATGCTGTTCGACGAGCAGCTCGTCGTCCCAAACGAGGCGCTGAGCCTCAAAAAAGGCGCCATCGTCCCATGGGCGAAATCAAACCCACCATCGCCTTATTATATGCAGGTGCTCGACAGCCTCGCGCGCGAATTCGGCTTTTCGCTGGAAACGCCATGGCAGGATCTGCCCGGCGAAATCCGCCTCATCATCCTGCACGGCACGGGCGGCAAGCCGGTTACCCTGCGCTTTCAGGACGGGCGCAAGACCTATGAAGTGAAGAAGCCGTTCGAGGGCGTGATCGGCAATCTCAACCGGCGGATGCTCCAGACCGATTCCGCCTGGATGCGCGAGGAGCTTTCCAAGTTCCAGACCGCGCAGCCCTGCGAGACCTGCCATGGCGCCCGCCTCAAGCCCGAGGCACTGGCCGTCAAGATCGCCGGCGCGGACATCGCCACGCCCACCCGCATGTCCGTGATGGACGCGCTTGCCTGGTTTCAGGCGCTGCCCGCGCAACTGACCGAACAGCAGAACCAGATTGCCCGCGCGATCCTCAAGGAGATCGACGAGCGGCTGGGCTTCCTCAACAATGTCGGGCTCGATTATCTCAATCTCGACCGGACATCCGGCACGCTCTCGGGCGGTGAGAGCCAGCGCATCCGCCTCGCCAGCCAGATCGGCTCCGGCCTCTCCGGCGTGCTCTACGTGCTCGACGAACCGAGCATCGGCCTGCACCAGCGCGACAACGACATGCTGCTCGTCACGCTCAAGCGCCTGCGCGACCTTGGCAACACGGTGCTCGTCGTCGAGCATGACGAAGATGCCATTCGCGCGGCGGACTATATCGTGGATATGGGCCCGGGCGCGGGCGTGCGCGGCGGAACCGTGGTGGCGCAGGGCAGCCTCGCGGATGTGATGGCGGCCAAAGGCTCGCTCACCGCCGACTATCTGAACGGCACCCGCGCCATCGACGTGCCAAAGATCCGCCGCAAGGGATCGGGCAAGTCCCTCACCATCAGCAATGCCCGCGCGAACAACCTCAAGGGTGTGACGGCCTCGATCCCGCTCGGCACCTTTACCTGCATCACCGGCGTCTCCGGCTCGGGCAAATCGAGCTTCACCATCGACACGCTCTACGCCGCTTCCGCCCGCGCGCTGAACGGCGCCCGCGTCATCGCCGGAGCGCATGACAGGATCACGGGCCTTGAGCATCTCGACAAGGTGATCGACATCGACCAGTCGCCGATCGGCCGCACCCCGCGCTCCAATCCGGCGACCTATACCGGCGCCTTCACCAATATCCGCGACTGGTTCGCCGGCCTGCCCGAAGCGCAGGCGCGCGGCTACAAGCCGGGGCGCTTCTCCTTCAACGTGAAGGGCGGCCGCTGCGAGGCCTGCCAGGGCGACGGCGTCATCAAGATCGAGATGCACTTCCTGCCGGACGTCTACGTCACCTGCGAGGAATGTGGCGGCAAGCGCTATAATCGCGAGACGCTGGACGTGAAGTTCAAGGGGCTGAGCATCGCCGACGTGCTGGACATGACGGTGGAAGATGCCGTTGAATTCTTCAAGGCGGTGCCCCCGATCCGTGACAAGATGGCCATGCTCGCCGAAGTGGGGCTTGGCTATGTGAAGGTCGGCCAGCAGGCGACGACCCTCTCGGGCGGCGAGGCGCAGCGCGTGAAGCTCGCCAAGGAGCTTTCGCGCCGGGCCACGGGCAATACCCTCTACATTCTCGACGAGCCGACCACCGGCCTGCATTTCGAGGATGTGCGGAAATTGCTGGAAGTGCTGCACGCGCTCGTCGAGCAAGGCAACAGCGTGGTGGTGATCGAGCATAATCTCGATGTCATCAAGACCGCCGACTATATCATCGACCTCGGCCCGGAAGGCGGGGTCAAGGGCGGCGAGATCGTCGCGACGGGTACGCCCGAAGAGGTCGTGCGCGAACCGCGCAGCTACACCGGCCATTATCTGGCGCCGCTGCTGACCAGAGGGAGCCAGACGCCCGCGAGCACTGCAGCACCAGACCCTGTAACGACGCCCCGCAAACGGCGCGCGAAGGCCGCCGCAGAGTAAGATGGATCGACCAGAAGACGGGCTGCTGAGCCGATCAATCCAGATTTAAACAGACCGCATTGACAGCGCCTCCCGAAGACGACAGGGGCGGAAAATCGGGGGGCCTTCCTGCCCCTCAGGGGAAGGAATAAACCGCATGAAGAAGGCCCTGTTCGCCGCCAGCCTGGCCGGCGCCCTGCTCCTGTCGCCCGCGCCGCAGGCCCTGGCCAAGCAGCGCACAGTCATCGAACAGATCCGGCCCGATCTCGTCGACGCCAGCTATGTCAACGCGGTACGCGTGACCGTGGCGGACACCGCCACCAAGAAGATGGCGGGGCTGGAGGAAAAGGCGACGGAAAAGCGCGCGGCCGCCAATCTGCCGCCTTATACGCCGGCCGAGGACGGGCAGGAAACCGCCGTGCCGCCGGCAGAGCAATATGCCACGCTGCCCTTCGCCGCCATGGCTCCGCTGGTCATACGGGATGTCACGCGCAAATGGGGGCTGACCCCCGAGCGCGGCAAACCGGTGGACCTCGATATCACCATCGAGAACATCAAGACCGCTGACGCGGCCATGGCCATGCTGCTCGCCAGCTCCGACGAGCTATCGGGTGAAGTCGTCGTGCGCGATCCCGCGACCGGCGAACAGGTCGGCAATTTCTACGTGCAGGTCGTCAACGGCCATAGCGGCCTCATGGGGATGGCCATGCGCGGCGCTGGCGTGCGCGAGAAGCTGGTCGAGGAATTCGCGCTGGAGAGCGCGCGTGTCCTGACCGGCAGCACCAAGAAGGACTGGAAGAAGCGGGTCAAGGCCGCGAAAGCCGAAGCGAATAGCGAAAAGCCATGAAGCCGGCGATGCCGACGGCGGCGCGGATCTGGCGCGCCGCGTGCCTGCCTGCCCTCGCGCTCGCCGCTGGCGCCGCGCCCACATCCGCGCGCACGGTCGAATATCTGACCGATCTTGCCGCGATCCGGGCTGCGGCGGACGATCAGGGGATCACCGGCCCGTTCTCGGACGCGCCGGCCCCCGGGCCCATGCCCATCCTGCTCGATACGCCGCAGGCGGCCGATCATCAGGTCATCGTCGCCAGTGCCTATTGTCAGGCGTACAAGATCCAGAACCCCGTCTCGATATTGTTGCAGCACCTCATCACGGCCGTGGATATGCCTGTGGGGTCTGAGACGGATGCCCCGGCCGGGCCCGCTATCACCCTGCATGTCCGCTCGGGAACGACAGTCCTGCGCTGCATGGGCAAGAGCGACCTTGAGGCGATATGCAAGAACCGCGTCCGCATCACCGCCGATGCCAGCTTCACGCGACCGGACGGCACGGAGGCGCGGGTGCCGCTGACCGCGCAGGTGGAGCGCGACGGGCGGGTCGGCGGCTTTTGCGGCAACATCGCCCGCTATACGGGCATCGTCACGCGTGAGGCCGGGATAGAGCTTATCCGGCAGGCCCGGGCAGCGGCCGGGGCTTGACGACCCCGGCGCGGCCACCCTCCTCAGTCCAGATAGAAATCCACCGTCGTCACCACACGAACCTTCTTGTCGGGTGTGTCGCTGTCGCTCCCTTCGCCATCACGCGCATCGATGGAGAAATAGCCCTGAGTGGCGCTTTTAATGCCACCGACACGGGTGCCGCTATCCTTGGCGAACTGCTCGGCGGCGGCGCGGGCATCCTTGGTGGCGGCGGCGACCATCTCCGGCTTGATGTCGTTGAGCCGGGTGAAGCTGTAGCGCATGCCCGAGCCCTCCTGCAGGGTAACGCCGCGCCGCACGAGGTCGAACTGGCCGGCAACGGCGCGCTGCGCCCGCGCGATATCGCTCGTCCGCAGCAACATGCGCTGGGTGATGGTGATCGAGTTCACGCCGTTGTTCAGATACTGGTTCACCCCCGCGCCGATCGGCGTCAGGTCATTCGCCTTGAAGCCAAGCTTGATGAAATAATCGCGCAACTGGGCAGTGTTCTGGTCGATCTCGGCACGCACGCTGGCCATGTCCGTACCGGTCGCGGAATAAGCGATCGACCATGTCGCGAGATTGGCCGTCACATCCTTCTCGGCAAGGCCGCGCACCGTGACGGAGCGATCCGCCGCGTGCGCGCGCTTGAGGCCATCGCCGAGCAGATAGCCCCCCGCCACCATGCCGAGCGCCAGCACGCCTGCACCGGCAAGCGCCACCTTGTTCCAATTCTCCGTCCAGCCCATCTGCGCCTTCTCCCTTTCACCGGACGCCCGCGCGCCCTATCTCAAATCCCGAACCGCAAAACCGGTTAAAGCAACTGAGATGAACCGTTGCTTTCTATAGATGAACGGAGTTTCCCGTGCCCAAATTTCTTCATAGCATGATCCGCGTGTCCGATCCCGAGGCGACAATCCGCTTCTTCACGCTGATCGGCCTGACCGAAATCAGCCGTGTGGAAAGCGAGAAGGGACGCTTCACGCTCATCTTCCTCGCGGCGCCCGGTGACGAGGGCGCGCAGGTTGAACTGACCTACAACTGGCCGCCCGAGGATGGCAGCGCGCCCGAGCGCTATGAGGGCGGACGCAATTTCGGCCATCTCGCCTACCGGGTCGAGAATATCTACGAGACCTGCCAGCGGCTGCAAGACGCCGGCATCACCATCAACCGGCCGCCGCGCGACGGGCACATGGCCTTCATCCGCACGCCGGACAATATCTCCGTCGAACTGTTGCAGGACGGCCATCTGGAGCCGGCCGAGCCCTGGGCCTCCATGCCCAATGTAGGGGTCTGGTGACGTGACAGGATGGCCATCCGCGTTCCTGACGATGACGGGCGCATCCGTGCCCATCGTGCAGGCGCCGATGGCGGGATCGGGCGGGCCGGCACTGGCCATCGCCGCGATGCGTGGCGGCGCGATGGGATCTTTGCCGGCCGCGCTGCTGACGCCCGAGCGGCTGCGCGCGGACGTTGCGCAGGTCCGGGCCGCAACGGACGGACCGCTCAACCTCAACTTCTTCTGCCACAGCCTCCCCGCGCCGCCCGACGAGAGCGCCTGGCTGACGCTGCTGGCGCCCTATTTCGCCGCGGAGGCTGTCTCCCCCGGCGCTCCGCCGCCGCTGCGCCGCCCGTTTGACGATGCGCTCTGCGCGGTGGTGGAAGAGGTGCGCCCGACCGTGGCCAGCTTCCACTTCGGCCTGCCCGATGCGGCGCTGCTGGCGCGTGTGCGCGCGGCCGGCGTGCGCGTGCTCGCCAGCGCCACGACAGTCGCGGAAGCACACTGGCTGGCGGCGCAGGACTGCGACGCAATCATCCTGCAAGGCGCCGAGGCTGGCGGCCATGCCGGCTGGTTTCTCGGTACGCGGCATGAGCCGACCCCACTCGCCACGCTGCTTCGTGAACGGCCGAACGTGCCGGTGATCGCGGCCGGCGGCATCGTCGACGGTGCGGACATGGCGGCAGCGCTGCGCGCGGGGGCCGACGCGGTGCAGATCGGCACGGCCTATCTGGCGACACCGCAAAGCCTCGCCACACCGAGCCACCGTGCCCTGCTTGGCACGCCGGCCGCCGCCGACGCCGCCTTCACCAACCTGCTGACCGGACGCGCCGCGCGCGGGATCTGCAACCGGCTCATGCGCGAGCTTGGCCCGATCCGGCCCGAGGCGCCGCCCTTCCCCTATGCGTCCAACGCGCTGGCACCGCTTCGCGCCAGAGCCGAAGCGGAAGGCCGGGCGGACTATGCGCCATTATGGGCCGGCGCCGGCGCGCCCCGCGTCGTCGCGCAGGATGCCGAGACCTTGACGCGCGCTGTGGCGAGCGCGGCGCACGCGATACTGGAGGCGAAATAATGAGCAAGCTTGAGATCGTCCGCCTGCCGGCGCTGCACGATAATTATATCTGGCTCGTGCATGAGGAAGCGAGCGGCGAGACGCTGGTGATCGATCCGGCCGACGCGGCATCCGTGCTGGCGGAGGCCGGGCGACGCGGCTGGCAGATCGGCCAGATATGGAACACGCACTGGCACCCGGACCATATCGGCGGCAATGCCGCGATCGTCGCGCAGACCGGCGCCCTGGTGACGGCCCCGGCAGCCGAAGCGGCGAAAATTCCCGGTATCGACCGCGCCGTGAGCGAGGGAGACAGCGTGCGGCTGGGCGATCATATCGCGCAGGTCATGGCCGTCCCCGCGCACACCGCTGGCCATGTCGCTTATTATTTCGCGGCCGATGAGGCCGTGTTCGTGGGCGACACGCTCTTCGCCATGGGCTGTGGCCGCCTGTTCGAGGGGACGCCGGCGCAAATGTTCGACAATATGGCCCGGCTCGCCGCCCTGCCGGACGCAACGCGCGTCTATTGCGCCCATGAGTATACCCTCTCCAACGCGCGGTATGCGGCCCATGCCGAGCCGGACAATGCCGCCGTCGCCACCCGCCTCGCCGATGTGGAGGCGATGCGCGCGCGCGGCGAGGCGACGGTGCCGACGACGATCGGCGCCGAGCGCGCCACCAACCCTTTCATGCGCGCGGCAAATGTGGAGGAACTGGCGCACCGGCGCGCTGAAAAGGATGCCTTCTGAGCCCGGTGCTGATATAGCCGGGCGCACAGGGGCGCTGAAAGGACCGCTTATGACGCCGCGCATCGCCACTTCCCTCGCCACGCTCAGCCTGCTGGCCGGCTGCGCGACCGGCCCCGAACCCGCCGCGCAGCTGACGCCCAAGCAGGAAAAGCAGCTTGCCCGCCTGCTCGACGGCAAGGAACCCGGCAAGCCGGAAAACTGCGTCTCGACCTTTCGCGGCAGCGACCGCCTGACCGCGATCAGCGATGATGTCCTCGTGCTGCAGATCAATCGCAACCTCGTCTATCGCAACGATCTCAACGGCTCCTGCCGGGGCCTGTCGCGCGGCGACATACTGGTGCTGGAAGTGCATGGCAGCCAGTATTGCCGGGGCGACCTCGCCCGCGTGGTCAGCCCCGTCTCCGGCTTCATGGGCGGGATGTGCGCGCTTGGCGACTTCGTGCCATATCGCACGTCCAAAGGCTGATGGCGCGCGGCTACCCCTTGTAAAGCCCGTCCAGCCGCTCGCCATAGCGCGCGCGGATGACATGGCGGCGGATCTTGAGTGACGGCGTCATCTCGCCATTCTCGATGCTGAAGGCCTCATCCGCCAGCATGAAGCGGCGCACCTTCTCCGTCACGGAAAGATCCGCGTTCACCCGGTCGACCGCCGCGCGCAGCCCGGCGAGCAGGGCCGGGTCGTCGTGCATCGCGGCAAGGGTCGCGGGCTTGCCGGCGGCGGCGGCGAGATCGGCCAGCCATTCCGGGTCCGGCACGATGAGGCCGACGAGATGCGGGCGCCGATCCCCCTGAACCATTGCCTGCGCGATCTCGTCCTGAAGGGTGAGCATGCCCTCCACCTTTTGCGGCGCAACATTATCGCCCTTGTCGTTGACGATGATATCCTTCTTGCGGTCCGTGATCTTCAGGCGCCCGGCCTTGTCGAACATGCCGATGTCGCCGGTGTGGAGCCAGTCCCCCTCCAGAGCCCGCGCCGTCTCCGCCTCGTTGCGCCAATAGCCCTTCATCACCAGCTCACCCCGCACGAGGATCTCGCCATCGTCCGCTATGGCGACTTCCACATCCTTGAGCGGCGGGCCGACCGTATCCATGGCGATGCCGGCGGACGGCCGGTTGCAACTGATGACCGGACCGGCCTCCGTCTGGCCATAGCCCTGCAACAGCATGATCCCCAGCGACTGGAAAAAGGCCCCGACATCCGGATTGAGCGGCGCCCCGCCCGAGACCATTGCCTTCAGCCGTCCGCCGAACCGGGCCTGCACCTTCGGCACGATGGTCCGGTTGACGATCAGCTGCATCGGCCGGTCCCACAAGCGCAGGCGTCCGCCGCGCGCCTGCCGCTGTGCGCCAAGGCGCTGCGCCTGCCCGAGCAGCATGCCGGGCAGCTTGCCCTGCTTGTCGATCGCCTTCGATACGCGGGCGCGCAGCATCTCGAACAGGCGCGGCACGACGACCATGATGGTCGGCCGCACCTCCGCGATATTGGCGGCGAGCTTTTCCAGACTCTCCGCATAGTAGATCTGCCCGCCAAGGCCGATGGGGAGGAACTGGCCGGCTGAATGCTCATAGGCATGGCTGATCGGCAGGAAGGAGAGGAACACCTCGTCTCCCCAGCCAAAATCATCCGCGATCACATCTATGCAGCCCGCCACATTGCACAGGATCGCGCCATGATGCTGCATGACGCCGCGCGGCGCGCCGCCGGTGCCGCTCGTGTAGATGATGCAGGCGAGATCCCCGCGCGTCGCGCTCTGACTCTCGGCAAGCGCCCGCCAGTCCGCCGGATGCGCGGCGATGATCTCATCCCAGCCGTGCAGCGCGACCGTGCTCACCTGCATGGTCTGGAGCGGCTCCATGGTGATGACCAGATCAATGCGCGAGCGCACCACCGCCGGCATCAGCGTCCGCGCGATCTTCGCGGTGGAGACGATGACGGCGCGCGCGCCACTGTCCGATATGATATGCTCATGATCGCGCGTGGTGTTCGTCGTATAAGTAGGTACGGTGATGGCGCCGGCCGCCATGATGGCAAGATCGGCCAGACAGAATTCCGGCCGGTTTTCGCTCACCAGCATCACCCTGTCGCCGGGGATCACGCCCTGCGCGCGCAGCCCGGCGGCCAGCGCGGCAACGGTCCGCGCCGCATCCTCCCAACTTATCGCACGCCAGTCATCGCCATGTCGCGCCCGGAGAAACGGCTTTTCCCCAAGCTCGGCCGCACGCGTGAAGAACATGGCTGTCAGGCTGGAAAACGTCTCGAACGCGCGCAAGGCAATCCTCTCCATCACGCTGCGCGCTTCGTTCACGCGCCAGCATTGCCGTAGGGGTAAAACGCCCCGCATCCGAGAGCAAGCCGAATGACCCGCCGCGCCGGCTCTTGCGCGCCGGACGGCTTCGTTCCATGTCCCGCAACGGTCCCTTTCTCAGACTCGCGAGGCCTTTCGATATGAAGCTGCTGTCATCCCTGTCCGGCGCGCTGGTGATGGCGGCTCTTGCGCTGAGCGGCTGCGCGACAACGGCAACGGATGCGCCAACGGCGCGTGTCGCCACAGACCCGCCGACAACCACGCCAATATCCACCCCAGTGTCCGCACCGGCGGAAAAGCGCATTTTTGTCGTCGCCTCCAATCCGCTGGCGGTCGAAGCCGGGCTGGCCGTGCTGCGCCGGGGCGGCAGCGCGGCGGACGGAGCGGTCGCCGTGCAGGCCATGCTCTCGCTGGTCGAGCCGCAAAGCTCCGGCGTGGGTGGCGGCGCGTTCATGACATGGTTCGACGGGGCGAGCGGCAAGGTGATGGTCTATGACGGGCGCGAAATGGCGCCCATGGGCGCCAGCCCGGCGATGTTTATGGACGAGGCCGGCGCGCCCCTGCCCTTCGCGACCGCCGTGGTCAGCGGCCGTGCCACCGGCGTTCCCGGCGCGGTCGCGATGCTGGCGCTCGCCCAGAAGCGCCATGGCAGACTGGCATGGAGCTCGCTGTTCGGCGACGCGGAGAAGACCGCGCGCGCGGGCTTCATCATCACGCCGCGCCTCGGCCGCTTCCTGCAGTCAGGGCGCTTCCCGCAACTGTCCGTGCCCGATGCCCGTGCCTATTTCTCCGGCGCGGACGGCCAGCTCAAAAAGGCGGGTGATCGCCTTGCCAACCCCGCTTATGCGGATTTTCTCGTCCGGCTCGCCGCGCAAGGCCCAGCCGCGCTCTATGAAGGGGAGACGGCCCGGCGGATCGTCGCCCGCGTGCATGAAGGCAAATATGCCAGCGAGATGACGCTTGCCGACCTCGCCGGCTATACGCCGCTGGTGCGCGACGCGCTGTGCAACCCCTATCGTGTCTATCTGGTCTGCCTGCCGCCGCCGCCGTCCAGCGGCGTCGGCTTCCTTGAATTGCTCGCGATGCTGGAAAAGACTGATATCGCCCGGCGCGGGCCGGAAGATCCGCAGGCGTGGTTCCTCTTCGCCGAGGCCAGCCGCCTCATGTATGCCGACCGGGATCGCTATGTGGGTGACCCGAGCTTTGTGCGCGTGCCGGTGAACGGCCTGCTGGACCCGGCCTATATCGCCGCCCGCGCCGCGCTGATCGGCACCCGCGCCGCCGCCGCGCCACCCGCGCCCGGCATCCCCGCCGGCGCGCCGCTGGCCGCCGCCGACGCGACGCTGGAGCCGGCCGGCACATCCCACTTCATCGTCGGCGACGCGGACGGCAATGTCGTCTCCATGACGACGACGGTGGAATCGATCTTCGGTTCAGGCCGGATGGTGGACGGCTTCTTCCTCAACAACCAGATGACCGACTTCTCCTTCTCACCCACCGATCCGGACGGCCGGGCGGCGGCCAACGCGGTCGCACCGGGCAAACGCCCCCGCTCCTCCATGGTGCCGCTGGTGCTGATCGACGCGCAGGGCCATTTCGCGGGGGCCTTTGGCTCGGCGGGCGGCAACGCCATCCTCGCCTATGTCGCCAAGTCGCTCGTCGCCGCCGTGGACTGGAATCTGCCGGTGCAGGAAGCGCTCGCGCTCCCCAATCTCGTGGCGCGCGGCGCGGCCTTTCAGGGCGAGGTGGACAAGTTCTCGCCCGAGATACTGGCGGGCCTGCGCGCGCGCGGCATCGAACTGCGGCCGGGACAGGGGGAAGATTCGGGCGTCCACGCCGTGATGATCCGCGGCGAATATTTCGACGGCGGCTACGATCCTCGCCGGGAAGGACGCGCGATCGCGGAGACAGTGTCTCCCTGATCGCCCTGTCCGATCACAATGACGGGATTTATCGCTTTGCTTGATTAAACCGTTCGGACCTATTTCTTGTGGTATCCCAACACGTCCTGGAGGAGAGACCACATGACGAAGACCCATCCCGACGCCGGCCAGTGTCCGGTATCCCATCTTACGACCGCTTTTGGCGCGCCTGTCCCCGACAATGAGGACAGCCTGACCGCCGGCCCGCGCGGGCCGCTGCTGGCGCAGGACGTCTGGCTCAACGAAAAGCTCGCCAACTTCGTGCGCGAGGTGATCCCTGAGCGGCGGATGCACGCCAAGGGCTCCGGCGCGTTCGGCACCTTCACCGTCACCAACGATATCAGCCGCTACACCCGCGCGAAAATCTTCAGCGAGGTGGGCAAGAAGACGGAGATGTTCGCCCGCTTCACCACCGTTGCCGGCGAGCGCGGCGCGGCGGACGCGGAGCGCGACATTCGCGGTTTCGCGCTCAAATTCTACACCGAGGAAGGCAATTGGGACATGGTGGGGAACAATACGCCCGTGTTCTTCCTGCGTGACCCACGCAAATTCCCCGACCTCAACAAGGCCGTGAAGCGCGACCCGCGCACCAACCTGCGGAGCGCGACCAACAACTGGGACTTCTGGACATTGCTGCCCGAAGCCTTCCATCAGGTGACGATCGTGATGTCCGACCGGGGCATCCCCAGAAGCTATCGCCACATGCACGGCTTTGGCAGCCACACCTACAGCTTCTGGAACGCGGACGGCGAGCGCTTCTGGGTGAAGTTCCACTTCCGCACCCAGCAGGGCATCGAAAACCTGACCGACGACGAGGCCGCCGCACTGGTGGCGGGCGACCGCGAAACGCACCAGCGCGACCTGTATGACGCGATCGAGAAGGGCGACTTCCCCAAGTGGACGATGCTCATCCAGGTGATGCCGGAGGCCGACGCCGAGCGCTACCGCTTCCACCCGTTCGACCTCACCAAGGTCTGGTACAAGGCGGATTATCCGCTGATCGAGGTGGGCGAGTTCGAGCTGAACCGGAACCCGGACAATTTCTTTGCCGATGTCGAGCAGAGCGCCTTCGCGCCGTCAAACCTCGTCCCCGGCATCGGCGTTTCGCCGGACCGGATGTTGCAGGCGCGGCTCTTCAACTATGCCGATGCCCAGCGCTACCGGCTTGGCGTCAACTACCACCAGATCCCGGTCAACGCCGCGCGCTGCCCGGTGATGAGCAACCATCGCGACGGCTATGGGCGGATGGACGGCAATTATGGCAGCCGCCCGCATTACGAGCCCAACAGCTTTGGCCAGTGGGCCGAGCAGCCGGACTATCGCGAGCCGCCGCTGCGGATCTCGGGCGATGCCGCGCACTGGGACTATCGCGAGGATGACGACGATTATTTCACCCAGCCGCGCAAGCTCTTCCAGCAGATGAGCGACGCGCAGCAGCAGGCGCTGTTCAGCAACACCGCCGGCGCCATGGGTGACGCGCCCGACTTCATCAAGGCGCGCCACATCGCGAACTGCACGCGCTGCGACCCGGCCTATGGCGCGGGTGTCGCCGCCGCGCTCGGCATGAGCGCGCCGAGCGCGGCCGATCTCGCCAACAGCCCGGTCGAAACGCCACGGGTTCGCACGCGCTAGACGGCACGACACAGGCCTTTCCCCCGCCCGGCTCTTCCCGGGCCGGGGGAAAGGCCCCTTAGTAGCGCACGTCTCTGATGCCCAGACGATCGGCCGCCGCCTTCTCCCGCACAAGAGCGCGCTGAAAGGCGGGGCGGGCACGGACCCGGCCCGCATGAGCGACAAGGGACGGATAGTCGCCAAGGGGGAAGCCACCCCGCTCCGCGACGGCGCCCAGCCAGCAGAAATAGGTATCGAGGATCGACCAGCGATCACCATACCACCAGTCCGCGCCGACCTGCTCGGCGATACGCGCGAAATCCCGATGAAGCTTCGCCATGCCGTCCGCACGAACGGGCGCGGGGTCGCCCGTCGTGTATTTTTCCGGTGCGCGCACCTGCCGCACGGCGGGATGCAGAGCCGACGCGCACCAGACGAGATCCATAAGGCCCTGTGCATCGATCGCCGGGTCCGCTGCATGCGGCAGCAGCCCGGCTTGCGGAAACCGCGCATCGAGAAAATGCAGGATGACGGCATTTTCCGTCATGATCCGCCCATCGACCTCCAGCGCAGGCACCTTCGCCTTGGGATTGATCGCGAGATAGCCGGCCGACTTCTGCTGATCCGTGCGGATATCCACGCAATGGCCGGCATATTCCGCCCCGATCTCTTCCAGCGCCGTCATCGTCACGCGCGAGCAGGCGCCAGGAAAGAAATAAAGCCCAAGCTGCATGTTCAGGCGCCGGCGAGTTGCGCCATGCGCTCGCGGAACTGCCGACGCCCGATGCTGAGCAACACGACCGCCAGCGGCCCCATGCACAGCGCCGTGATCGAAATCGAGACATTGAGCTTCGACTCGTCCATCAGCACATAGTCGCTGAGCAGCGCCGGGATGATCGGCCCCATCGCCGTCCCCAAAATGCCCGTCACCAGCAGGAACACCGCGCCAAGCTGAGAGCGCAGATGGGCCGGCGCGATCATCTGGATCGCAGCGGGGATCAGCACCGGACCGCAGCCGGAGAAGAATTTGACTGGCCAGATCATCGCCGCCATCAGCGTCGCATTGGGCATCATCGGCATCAGCGCGCCGGAAACCGCAAGGCCAACGGCGCAGGCCGCCGCCGTCATCAGGCAGGCATCGGTGCGGCCAGCGGCAATGGCACGGCTGCTGTACCAGCCGGCCAGCAGCATACCCGCCGGCCCGGCGGTGAGCGAGGCAAGGCCGTTCACCCAGCCAGCCTCGTCCGCCTTCCAGCCATACATGCGGATGAACAGTTCCGGAAACCAGGCGTCGATATAGCTGAGCAGCGAGAAGCAACCCGCGCCGAGAAAGAGCGACGCCGCCATCCACCGCCAGCGGCCGATGAACGCGCCGATCGCCGCCCAGGACAGCTTGCCCTTCTCTTCCCGATCTATGGTCTTCTTGCGGGCGGGTTCGCGCAGCGTGGCGACCCAGAGCGCGATGAGCACACCGGGCGGGCCGATCAGCAGAAAGACGGCGTGCCAGCTCTTATAGGTGCCAAGCACGGGAAAGGTGACATAGGGCGTCGCGGCCAGCGCGCCGACGATGATGCCGCCCACGATCATCGCTGTCCCCGAGCCGATGAAGATGCCGAGCGCATAAATGCTCATCGCACGCGGCAGGCGGCTATCGTCGAAACGATCCCGCAGCATGGAGTAGGCCGAGGGCGACAATGTCGCCTCACCCACGCCCACGCAGATGCGCGCCAGCATCAGCGCCGGAAAGGTGCGGGCAAAAGCGCAGGCGCCGGTCGCGAGCGACCAGACGCCGATGCCGCTGGCGATGATCCACTTGCGCGAATAACGATCCGCCAGCCAGCCCATCGGCAGCGCCATGACCGTGTAGAACAGCGCGAAGGCACCGCCGGTCAACAGGGCGAACTGCGTGTCCGTGATCTGGAGGTCCGCCTTGATCGGCCCGACCATCAGCGTCAGGATCTGCCGGTCCAGAAAGGACAGCGTATACGCCACCATCAGGACAAAGGAGGTGTACCAGCCATAGCCATAGCCGCCCTGCTCCTCCGGGACCGTGCCGCTCTCGTGTTGCGTATTCGTCATGATCCCGCTCTCCTGAAAGGCTCTCCCGGCTTTTGCCGGTTGTCAGCGCCCTGGCGCGACGATGCCGCCGCCGCCAACGCGCCCTTTAGTCATCACGCCGCCAATCTCCGATACCGCGCCGCGATCATGCGCCCGTGCCAAGCCGCATGATCTTGTGATCGCCGGTCGCCAGCGCGACGTTCTTCGTTTCCATGTAGAAATCGAAGCTCCAGTCGCCGCCGTCACGGCCGATCCCGCTCGCCTTCACGCCGCCAAAGGGCGTCGGCAGGTGGCGCACATTCTCGCTGTTCACCCACACCATGCCCGCCTCCATCGCATTGGAGACGCGCAGCGCCCGGCCGAGATCGCGTGTCCAGAGATAGCCGGCAAGGCCATAGTCCACCGCATTTGCCTTGGCGATCGCATCCGCCTCGTCATCGAAGGGGATGGCCGTGAGCACGGGGCCGAAAATCTCCTCCTGCGCGACGCGCATGCCGATATCCGCACCGGCATACAGCGTCGGGGCATAATAATAGCCCGGCCGATCCAGCCGCTCGCCGCCAGCCGCAATCGTCGCGCCGTCCGCGCGGGCGACATCGGCATAGCTCGTCACCTTGGCGAGATGGCGCTCGTGAATCAGCGGGCCAACCTCGGTCTCGGGGTCGAAGGGATCGCCCACCTTGAGCGCGGACGCACGCTCCGCGATCCGGGCCACGAACTGATCGTAAATGCTGCGCTGAACCAGAACGCGCGAGGAGGACGTGCAGCGCTGGCCGTTAAGCGAGTAGATCATGAACACCACGGCATCGAGCGCGCGCTCCAGATCGGCATCGTCGAACACGACCACCGGGTTCTTGCCGCCCAGCTCGAAATGGACGCGCTTGAGCGTCTCCGAGCCCTGCCGCATGATCGCGCTGCCGGTCCTGGACTCGCCCACAAACGCCACCGCCTTGATATCGCGATGCTCCGTCAGCCGCCGCCCGGTGGTCTCACCAAGGCCGTTGACCGAGTTGAACACGCCATGCGGCAACCCCGCCTCATGCGCGAGCTGAACGAGCAGGCGCGCCGAATAGGGCGACCACTCCGCCGGCTTGTGCACCACGGTGCAGCCCGCGGCGAGCGCCGGCGCGATCTTCCAGGTGGAGAGCATGAACGGTGTGTTCCACGGCGTGATGACCGCGACCGGACCAATGGGATAGCGCGAGGTGACGTTGAGGTGCCCGGCAGACGGCAGCGCCTGCCCATCCGCAGCGGCCGGCGCGCGATCGGCGAAGAAGCGGAAATTATCCGCCCCGCGCAGCGCCGCCTTGGACATGAAGCGCCAGCACTGGCCGGCATCGAGGCACTCGACCGCCGCGATCTCATCGGCATGCGCCTCGATCAGATCGGCAATCCTGTGCAACACGGCCTTGCGCTCGTCACCGGACGTCCCGGCCCAACCGGGAAACGCCGCCTTGGCGGCCGCCACGGCCTGCTCCAGCTCCGCCTGCGTGGCATCCCGCGCCTCACCCAGCGCAGCGCCGGTCGACGGATCGAGCACGGGAAAGGATGCACCCTCACCCGCGACAGACGCGCCATCGATGAAGTGCCCCAGCGGCGCCTCGCGCATCGATTCGGTCGCGGTCATGGCCAGTTCGCGACGATTCACAGGCATGGCGAGGTTCTCCAGAGAATTGATTATCGTGTTAAATATGCACATTTACAGGCGTCGTCAAACCCCTTATTTTCCGCACTCTGCCAAGCGGTCGCTTGACAATTATCGTGTTAAATATCATCCAGAAGACAGGCTTGCTGCTGAAAGGGAGAGGGATGATCGCGGGAACCGCCTTTGGCACCGCTTTGAACGATCAGGCGCACATCGCGGCAATGGGCGATTCGCTGCGCGAAGCCCCCTATGGAAAGCCGCCGGTCGCGCCCGTTCTTTATGTGAAGTCCGGCCCCTGCATCACGCGGGACAGCCAGGCCAGCCTTCTGCCCGATGGCACGGAAACGCTGCGCGCCGGCGCAACGCTCGCGGTGCAATGGACCGTCACCGGCCCCACCGCGCTCCGCCTCGCGCTCGATCTCGCCATACCGCATGACAGCTATTACCGGCCGGCCATCGCCGAACTGGCGTGGGACGGGTCACTGGCGCTGGGCGACGCCGCGATCCGCCGGGACGCGATGGACGCCTGCGACATCATCACCATCATCAACGGCGAGGCGCGCCATCACTGGTCGCTCTCGCGCCTCGTGCGCGGCATCGACCGGCTGATCGCCGACGTGGCCGACTTCATGTCACCCCTGCCCGGCGATCTGCTGCTCGTCGGCACGCCATTTGACGCGCCGCTCGTCCATGCGGGCGACAGGGTCCGGGTCGAGGCGGCCGGGCTGCCCGCGCTTGAAACCGTCATCATCGCCGGGCCAGCCGGACAAGCGCGCATGGGAGAAAGCGCATGAGGCACGTCCGCCTTGTTCACAAGGGCCGCGAGCAATGGGGCACCCTCTCCGCCGACGGCGCGACCGTGCATCTGGCGCGCGGCGAGACGCTGCGTTTCGCCGACGCCATACTCCTGCCGCCCGTGCAGAGCGGCGCGCGCATTTTCGCGCTCGGCCTCAACTATGCCGATCATAGCGCGGAGCTGGGCTTCAAGGCGCCGGACAAGCCGCTGGTCTTTCTCAAGGGGCACAACACGCTGGTCGCCCATGGCGGCACGGCATGGCGGCGGCCCGATGCCAACCAGATGCATCCCGAATGCGAACTCGTCGCCATCATGGGCGCAAGCGCGCGCAATGTGGCGGCGGAGGATGCGCTGGCACTGGTCGGCGGCTACAGCATCGCCTGCGACTATGCGGTGCGCGAATATCTGGAAAATTATTATCGCCCCAATCTGCGCGTGAAGAACCGGGATGCGCTGACGCCGCTCGGCCCCTGGGTCATCGACGCGGCGGACATCGCCGATCCGCAGGCGCTCACGCTCCACACGCGGATCAACGGCGAGACCGCGCAGTCCGGATCGACCGCCGACATGGTCTTCCCGATTGCCCGGCTCATCGCCTATCTCTCCGCGATCACCACGCTCGAACCGGGCGACATGATCCTCACCGGCACGCCGCATGGCGTCTCCTTCGTGCAGCCGGGCGATGTGGTGGAGTGCGCGATCGAGGGCGTGGGGCTGCTCTCTCATGAGGTGGCGTTGCAGGCATGAGCCTCTACCAGCTCTCCAAGCTGCTTTACGAGCTGAACCGGGACGGCGACCTGCAGAATGCCTTCCGGGCGGACGCGCCCGCCGTGGCCGGCCGCTACCAGCTTGACGAGGAGGAGCGCGAGGCCGTGCTCGACGCGGATATCGGCCTGCTCTACGTGCTGGGCGTCAACGGCCAGATCCTCATGCACTTCGCCGCCTTCTGCGGCATCGCCTGGGCCGATTATCTCAATCTCATGCGCGAGGGCATCCGCCAGCACGGGCCGGTGCGCGCCGGCGTCTATGCCGCGACGCTTGATCTGGATGAAAAGGTGGCAGGACTATGAGTCTGGTCTTCGCGGGTGTGTGCAGCCATGGCCCGGGGATCACCGGCCGCGCCGATCTCGCCCCGCCGGAACTGCGCGACCCCTTCTTCGCCGCGTTCCGGGACATGGGCGCGCGCATCCGCGCGGCGCGGCCCGACGCTCTGATCATCATCGCGGCAGAGCATTTCGCCAATTTCTTCATGAACAACATGCCCTCCTTCGCGGTGGGCATGGCGGACGACTATGTCGGCCCGATCGAGGATCCGGAGTGGCTGCGTATCCCGCGCCGCACCGTGCGCGGCAATGCCGACCTGTCGCGGCGCCTCATCACCGAGGTTCAGCAGACGGTCGACATCGCCTATGCCGAGGAGTGGAAGTTCGACCATGGCATCATGGTGCCGCTGAGCTTCATCGACCCCGACAATGAACTGACGATCATCCCCGCCAACATTAATTGCCAGGGCCCGCCGCTTGCCCCGCTCCACCGCGCCCATGCCTTTGGCGAGGCGCTGCGCCGCGCGGCCGATGCCGTGCCGGAGCGCATCGCGCTCATCGGAACGGGTGGCATTTCGCACTGGCCCGCAACCCCGGACAGCGGTCGGATCAACACCGCATGGGACGAGGAGTTTTTGCGCCGCTGGACGCTCAACGACCGTGCGCTGATGACAGCCTATACCGATGCTGAAACCTATCGCGACGGCGGACAGGGCGGTTTCGAGATCCGCACGCTCATCGCGGCGGCGGCGGCGGCCAGAGGACCGGGCACCGTCCATTTCTTCGCGCCGATCCCCATTTTCAGCACCGGCTGCCTCATCGCCACAGCGGAGATCATCTGATGGCCCATGCCGTCGTCGAGTGGACCGACAATCTGGACGGCGCGTTTGACCGCGCCGGCCTGCTCGCCCTCATCGCCGCCGAAATGCGCGAGCGCTCCGGCGGGGCCTTCCCCATCGGCGGCATCCGGGTGCGCGCCATTCGCCTTACCGACTATGTGATCGCCGACGGCAAGGGGCCGGACGACGCCTTCATCAACATCGATATTAAAATGGGTGTGGGGCGGGACGCCGCGTTCAAACAGGCGTTCTTCACCCAGATGTTCGATGCCGTCGCCGCTTATCTGGGCGATCTGTTCGAGCAGCGCCCCTTCGCCCTCTCCCTCTATGTGGAGGAAAGCGAGGGCTGGAAGAAAAACAGCATCCACAAGCGCCTGAGCGCCGGGGGATAACAGCCATCATGTCGCTTTCCGAAAACCAGATCGACCAGCTCGCCATCCGCCTCGACGAGGCTGAGCGCACCCGCACGCAGGTGCCGCAATTCTCGCTGGCGCACCCCGACATGACGATCGAGGATGCCTATGCCGTGCAACGCGCCTGGACGCGCCGCAAGATCGCCGCCGGGCGCACGGTCATCGGCCACAAGATCGGCCTCACCAGCCGGGCGATGCAGCGCTCGTCCAATATCAGCGAGCCGGATTACGGCCTGTTGCTGGACGATATGCTTTTCCCCGACGGGCATGACATCCCCGTCAGCCGCTTCATCGTGCCGCGCGTCGAGGTGGAGCTGGCCTTCCGGCTGCGCCAGCCGCTCAAGGGGCCGGGCTGCACCATTTTCGACGTGCTCGACGCGACCGACTATATCGTCCCCGCAATCGAGATCATCGATGCCCGCATCGAGCAGGTGGACAAGGCGAGCGGGCATACCCGCAAGGTGTTCGACACCATATCGGACAATGCCGCCAATGCCGGGCTCGTGCTCGGCGGCCGCCCGGTGCGACCCATGGACGTGGACCTGCGCTGGGTGAGCGCGCTTATCTTTCGTAACGGGGTGATCGAGGATTCGGGTGTCGCGGCCGCCGTGCTGGGCCACCCCGCCCACGGCCCCGCCTGGCTCGCCAACCGGCTGGCGCCCTATGGCGAGACGCTGGAAGCCGGCGAGATCATTCTGGGCGGCAGCTTCACGGCGCCCGTCCATGCCAATGCCGGGGACAGCTTCCATGTCGACTATGGCCCGCTGGGCACAATATCGGTGCGCTTCGCATGAGTGACTTCAACCAATGGCTGGCGACCGCATCCCGCCCGAAATACGGCCTGTGGCAGGCCCTCGCCACGCCCTATACCGCCGAGATCTGCGCGCAGGCCGGGTTCGACTGGCTGCTCTTCGACGGCGAACATGCGCCCAATAGCCTGCCAAGCCTGCTGGGCCAGTTGCAGGCTGTCACCGGCACCGGCGTCCACCCGATCGCGCGCATTCCCGTGGGCGATCCGGTGCAGGTGAAGCAATATCTCGACATTGGCTTCCCCACGCTGCTCGTGCCCATGGTCGACACCGCACCGCAGGCGGAGGCGCTGGTCGCCGCGACGCGCTTTCCGCCCCGTGGCACACGCGGCGTCGCCAGCGCCACCAGCCGCGCTTCCGGCTTCGGCGCGGACACGCACTATCTGGCGCGGGCGCATGAGCGCGTCGGCCTCATCGTCCAGATCGAGAGCGCGCTCGCGCTGGAGAATGTGGCTGCGATCGCCGCCGTGGACGGTGTAAGCGCGCTCTTCATCGGCCCGGGCGACCTTGCCGGATCGCTCGGCCATCTTGGCAATCCGCGCCACCCGGACGTGCAGGCCGCGATCGAGACGGCCCGCGCGCGGATCGTGACCGCCGGCAAACCCGTGGGCATTTTCGCGCTGGATGCGGCGGACGCGCGGGCCAAAGCGGCGCAAGGCTATGATTTCATCTCCATCGGCACCGACATCGGCCTCCTCGCCAATGGCGCGCGCGCGCTCATCGGCACGGTGAGGCAGGACATCCCGCCAGCATAAAGCAGAGGGCATCCCATCATGACGAACCGCGACTTCACCCTCACCATCAACGGCACGCCGACCACCGGCGACAACTGGCTGGACGTCATCGACCCCGCCACCGCCACCGTCTTTGCGCGATGCCCGCTGGCGACGCCCACGCATCTGGACGCCGCCGTTGCCGCCGCGCGCGCCGCCTTCCCCGCCTGGGCCGCAACGCCCGTTGACGAGCGGGCCGCGAAGCTGCTGGCCTTTGGCGACGCCTTGCAGGCGCACCGGGAAGAGCTGGGCGCGCTGCTCTCACGCGAGCAGGGCAAGACGGTGAAATCCGCGATCGGCGAGATCAGCGGGGCGATCTACTGGATCAACGAAACCGCCGGCCTGCGCCCGACGACGGAGACCATCACCGGAGCGGACGGCGCCACCATCACCCTGCGTCGCCAGCCGCTCGGCGTTGTGGGATCGATCACGCCATGGAACTTCCCCGTGATGATCGCCATCTGGCACATCATCCCCGCCATGCTGGCCGGCAATAGCGTCATCATCAAACCCTCGCCCAACACGCCGCTCACCACGCTCCGGCTCGTCGAGATCGCCAATGGCATCCTGCCCCATGGCGTGCTGAACAGCCTGACGGGCGATGTGGAAATCGGCTCGGGCATGGCGCGCCATGCGGGGATCGACAAGCTGGTCTTCACCGGATCAACACCCACCGGCAAGGCGATCATGAGAGACGGCGCGGGCAACCTCAAGCGGCTGACCCTGGAACTGGGCGGCAATGACGCGGCCATCGTGCTGCCCGATGCGGACGTGGATGCGATTGCCCAGCGTCTGTTCGCGGCGAGCTTTGGCAATAGCGGGCAGATCTGCGCGGCGGTGAAGCGCCTCTATGTCCATGAGAGCGTGCATGACGCGCTCGCCGGGAAACTGGCGGCACTGGCGCAGGCCGCCACCGTCGGCGCCGGCGATGATCCGGCCAGCCAGTTCGGCCCGCTCCAGAACAAGAAGCAGTTCGACTATGTTCGCGCGCTCGCCGATGACGCGCGTGCGCAGGGCGGCCGCTTCCTGAGCGGAGGCACGGCGGCGGACGGCGAGGGCTATTTCTTCCCGCTCTCCGTGCTGGTCGACGTGACGGACGGTATGCGGATCGTGGATGAGGAGCAGTTCGGCCCGGTGCTGCCGATCATTCGCTACAGCGACCCGGAAGACGCGCTGCGTCGCGCCAACAGCAGCGACAACGGCCTTGGCGGATCGATCTGGTCCACAGACATTGCCGCCGCCGCCGCTATGGCCGAACGGCTCGCCACGGGCACCGCATGGGTGAACGACCATGCCACCATTTCGCCGCTGGTGCCCTTTGGCGGCGCCAAGCAATCCGGCATCGGCGTCGAGTTCGGCAAGCACGGGCTTGACGAGTTCACCCAGCTCCAGACGCTCCGCACGCCGGCAGCCTGAAACAGACCGAAAGACAAGAGGAAAGCCCCGATGTTCGCCAATCTCACCGAAGCGCCACTCGACCCGATTCTGGGTATGGCGCAGCTCTTCAACGCGGACCCGAGCCCCGACAAGGTCGACCTCGGCATCGGCATCTACAAGGATGCCAATGGCGATGTGATCGTGCTCGACAGCGTGAAAAAGGCGGAGCGCTGGCTGCTGGAGAACCAGAAGACCAAGCGCTACCTCTCCTCGGCGGGCAATCCCGACTATAATGACGCGATGCGCGCGCTGATCCTGGGCGAGGGCGACAATTTCGCCCGTGCGCGCACGGTGCAGACGCCCGGCGGCACGGGCGCGCTACGGGTCGCGGGCGACTATATCCGCACGCTCAAGCCCAATGCCCGCCTCTTCGTGCCCGATCCGACATGGACGAACCACAACGCCCTGTTCAAGGCGGCGGGCATCGAGGTGGTGACCTATCCTTATTATGATGTTGCCACAGGGCAGAAGCGCTTCGACCAGATGATGGCCGCGCTCGACGGCATGACCGGCGACGATGTGCTGCTGGTGCATGGCTGCTGCCATAATCCCGCCGGCGCCGACCCGGACCGCGACCAGTGGACGACCATTGCCGAATATATCGCCAAGCGCGGCATCGTGCCGCTGGTCGACCTTGCCTATCTCGGCTTCGGGCGTGGCCTCATCGAGGATCGGGAAGGCATTGCCATTCTCGCCGCGCATGTACCCGAGATGCTGATCGCCAGCTCCTGCTCGAAGAACTTCGCGCTCTATCGCGAGCGCACCGGAGCGCTGACGCTGCTCGCCAGCAACGAGGCCAATGCCGAAAAGGCCAAGGGCCATCTGCTGCCGGTGATCCGCGCCAATTATTCGATGCCGCCAGACCATGGCGCGGCCGTCGTCGCGCATATTCTGGGCGACGCCGCGCTGCGGACGGAATGGGAAGGCGAGCTGGCGCAGATGCGCGAGCGCATTCGCAGCGTGCGGCTGGAGCTGGTGCGCCTGCTCGATGGACGCAGCGCCCGCGACTTTTCCTATCTGGCGGACCAGAACGGCATGTTCGCGCTGCTGGGCATTTCACGCGAGGCAGTGCAGGCCCTGCGCGGCAAATGGCATATCTACGCGACGGACTCCGGCCGCGCCAACGTCGCAGGCCTTACCATGGACAATGTCGCCCATGTCGCCGAAGCGTTTATCGACGTGACGCGCAACGGCTGATCGAACGCCCCTGCCCGCCGCGCACTTTCCCTGAGGCGTGCGGCGGGCAGCGGTCCGCCGACCTAGGAGAGGACGGCGGTGACTTCCTCGAAATTGCCGGATTCAGAGCCGACCCACTCCTCCCCGGGGGTCTGCGTCCAACCCAGCGGATCGCCACCCTCGGCGACCAGCTTCACCTGACGGGCCAGCAGCCGGCGCAGCATGGCGATGCCGGCATCGCTGCTTGCCAGATGTTCCTCCGAATGGAGCGCGATCGGCCCCTGCCCGACCTGAGCCTCCCAGTCCCCGGGAAAACGCTGCCGCTCCTCGGCGGTCAGCTCGCGCCAGTCCTTGCCCATCGGCTTGGAGCGCAGCTTGCCCAGCTCCGTGCCGGGCGCGGCGCGCGCGACATTATAAACCAGATAATGCGTCGAATCGATCGGTATCACGAAACCGATCCCTTCCGCCGGCCCCATGGCGAGACGCGGGCTGGGCACCACGCGGATATTGGGAAGCAGCGCCTCGGTCACCCGGCGCAGGCCGCGGCCGTCACCCAGATCGCGCCTCTGCACGGAGCGCACGCCGCGCTCGAAGCTGGAGAAGGAGACCTCCGGCTTCACCCCCATCTCCGCCACGAACTGGATGCCACTGAACGACTGGTGCAGCACCGGCACGTGGAAAGGGTCGACGACATTGTCGAAATGCTGGAGCCAGTTGCACGGCGCGATGCCATAGCCGCCCGAGCCGAGATTACTGTCGTCAGTGACGATCACCTCGCCCTCGCCCAGATTCTCCAGCAAGGCGTAACGCGGGAGAAGCGGCTTGCGGTCCGGCGGACCCATATAGGCGAAGATCAGGCCATAGCGCTCCTCCACCGGATACCAGGGCTGGCGGATACGATCACGCACCAGCGCGCCGTTCTGCGGCTCCATCGGCATATCCCGGCAGCGCCCTTCCACATCGAAAAGCCAGCCATGATAGCAGCAGCGAATCCCCTCCTCCTCGCCACGCCCGAAAAAGAGGTCCGCGCCGCGATGGCAGCAGCGGGCATGGACGAGACCGGCGCGCCCCTCGCCATCGCGGAACAGGATCAGATCCTCGGCCAGGATGCGTACGCGCCGGGGCGTGGCCGTGGCATCCGCCGCGAGGCCCACGGGCTGCCAGAACCGGCGCAGATATTCCCCCATGGGCGTGCCCCGCTCGACCAGCGTCAGCTCCTCACGGAACTTCGGCGCGCGGCCACTAAAAGTATATCCGTCCATGGTCGAATCCTTCCTCTCAGGGTCCGTCGCTGTTGCACGGAGCCCTTATATATCATGTTATCTATAGCAGCTTGTCAATCCGGCCGAAACATCGATTCCCTCATATAATGCTTGAAGTCATTGCCCTCTCCGCATATATATAACGTGTTAAATGTATATGCGGAACGGGTGCTCGATCGCCCTGAGAGGATAGCAGTGACACAGCATTCACCCAAACAACGCACCGGCGGCGAAGCGCTGGCCGACCAGTTGATCGAAGAAGGCGTCACCGACATCTTCGGCATTCCCGGCATCCAGCTCGACTGGGCCGTGGAGGCGATTCGCGAACGCGCCGACCGGCTGCGCTTCATCGTTCCCCGCCATGAGCAGGCCACATCCTATATGGCGGACGGCTATGCCCGCTCCACGGGACGCGAAGCGGTATGCATGGTGGTGCCGGGCCCGGGCATGCTGAATGCGCTTTCCGGCATTTCCACCGCTTATGCCTGCAATGCACGGGTGCTGTTCCTTGTCGGCCAGATCCCCTCCGATACGATCGGCAAGGGCCTCGGCATGCTCCATGAATTGCCCGATCAGAGCGGCATCGTGCAGCGCCTCGTCAAATGGCATGCCATTGCCGAAAAGCCGGAGGATATTCCCGGCCTCGTCAATGAGGCCTTTGCCCAGCTTCGCTCCGGGCGCCCGCGCCCGGTCGCCATCGAGCTGCCCACCGACCTGTTGCAGGCCTCCGCGCTGTGCAGCCTGTTTGAAGCCGCGCCCCACGCCCCGACTGTTCCCGATGCCGCGGCGATCGCGGAAGCGGCCGCCCTGCTTGCTGGCGCCAAGACGCCGGTGATCTTTGCCGGCGGCGGCGCGGCGGCAGCAGGCGCCGCGGATGCCGCGCGCGCGCTTGCCGAACGGCTTCAGGCGCCGGTGGTGATGAGCGAGAACGGGCGTGGCACGATGGACGACCGCCACCCGCTGGCGCTGACCGCATTGGGCGGCCGCGCGGTCCTGCCTCACGCCGATGTCGTGCTGGTCGCCGGCAGCCGTTTCCTGGATGGCCATGGCACGCCTGTGCACCAGTCGGACAAGACGCGCATCATCTATATCAACGCGGAACCCGCAGACATGGCCGCGCCGCGCCAGGCGGGTATCGCCATTGAGGGCGACGCGCGACTGGGCCTTGAGGCGCTGCTCGCCGCGCTGCCGGCCGATGCCGCCCCGCGCGCCGAAGCCAGCGCCCGCGTTCGCCTCGTCAAGGACTGGTCGCAGCTCCAGACCAGCGCGATCCAGCCGCAGACCGACTTTGTCGCCGCACTGCGCGAGACGATGGCGGATGACGACATTCTCGTCAGCGAGCTCACGCAGGTCGGCTATTTCTCCAACATCGGCTACCCCGTGCACAGCCCGCGCAGCTTCATCACGCCAGGCTATCAGGGCACGCTCGGCTATGGCTTCAACACCGCGCTCGGCGCGGCGCACGGCAATCGCAACAAGCGCGTCGTCTCCCTGAACGGTGACGGCGGATTCAGCTGGGGCCTGCAGGAGCTGGCCACGGCCGCGCGCGACCAGTGCAACCTGTCGATCGTGGTGTTCGTCGACGGCTATTACGGCAATGTCCGCCGTATCCAGAACCGCGTCTTCGGTCATGAAATCGGCGTGAAGCTCACCAATCCGGACTTTGCGCTGCTGGCTCAGGCCTATGGCCTGCCGACCGAGGCGGTGGATTCACCCGCCGGGCTCCGGCAGGCGCTCGCGGACGCGAAGGCGCGCGGCGGGCCGGCGCTCATTCAGGTCGCCGTCGGTGTGATGCCAAGCCCCTGGGCGCTCATCCACCCCTTCGTCCCCTCGCCGACTCCGGTGCCGCCAAACCCGCTCGGCGAGCCCTGAGCGAGGGGCAGAAAATGCGACGGGACTGGCCCTGACCGGTCAGTCCTCGTCGAACTCCAGAGCAGTCAATGTCTCGCGGAAGGCCGCGAGTTCGGCCAGCAGATTGGACAGGCGCTCGTGACCGAAAGCCCCGACATAGGCATTGATGATGACCAGCGTGCGCTGCGCGGTCTGGTCCACCGTCTCGCGGCCGGCCGGGGAAATCGCGACGATCGACCGGCGCCTGTCGGTCTTGTCATGCTGGCGCACCGTAAGGCCGCGCTCGCCCAGCTCGCGCAGGATGCGCGTGACGCTGGGGCCATGGAGCATCGCCTTGGACGCCAGGGTAGCGACATCCAGCGAGCCTTCGTCCACCAGCACGCGCAGCACGCGCCATTGCTGCTCGGTGATGTTCGCCTCCCGCAGCACCGGGCGTATCGGCGTCATCACCGCCTCCCGCGCAGAAAGCAAAGTGCCGGCCATCGACTGCCGATAGGGAGAGAGCTTGGTGATCCGTGCCATGGGCGTCGTCTATATTGCGAAAAAGTGCGCAGCGGCAACCGGACGTGGTGCAGCAATGCAACCATATTCAGCAAAATCACGGGGTCAGGGCGTTTTGTTGCACCTGATGAAACAGTCCGCAAAAATCATTGTGCGCCGACCCCATTATATAACATGTTTCCTAAATTCCACAGACGGTCCGCAGGGACAATAAGCCAAGGCCAGGGAGAGGCACGACAATGCAACGGGAACTGAAGAACAAACTGCTGGCGTCCGGCGCGAGCGTGCTTGCCGCCTTCATGATGAGCGGCGCGGCGCACGCACAGGCCGCCGAGGATGGCGCCTCCACAACGGACATCATCGTCACCGCGAACAAGCGGGAGCAGCGCCTCCAGGAAACCCCGACGAGCATCGGGGTGATTTCCGGCAATGATCTGGTGCAGCGTCAGGTCACCGATGTGCAGGAAATCACCCGCAACGTCGCCGGCCTCAACGTCATCAATCAGGGCCCCGGCCAGAACACGCTCATGATCCGCGGCCTTGTCGGCGCGGGCGAATCGACCGTCGGCCTTTATTATGACAATCTGCCCACCGCCGGCACCGGCGAGAGCGCGGCGCTGGCGGGCGGCCGCCAGACCGACTTCCTCGTCTATGACGCACAGCGCGTCGAGGTGCTGCGCGGCCCGCAATCGACGTTGTACGGCTCGTCCGCCCTTGCCGGCGTGGTCCGCATCCTCTCCAACCCCGCACGCCTCGGCACCACCGAGGGACGCGTTGATGGCGAAATCAACACTGTGGCCCATGGCGACATGGGCTATGCGATCAAGGGTATGATCAACCTGCCGCTCGGTGAGAAGATTGCCGTCCGCCTCGTTGGCTATGGCCTCCGCACCGCCGGCTACATCGACAATGTGAGCTACAAGGAAGACGACTTCAACAGCTCCAAGACCTGGGGTCTGCGGTGGAACACCACGATCGAGGCCGGGCCGGACACCACCATCACCACCCAGTTCTACACCCAGAAGCTGAAGGCTGGCGGCCCCTCCTTCGCGCGGCCCCACGCCTCGACCGTCGGTGGCGTGACGCTGCCAGCGGCCGGTGACTATTCGACCTTTGCCCAGTCACGCGAGAACTACACGGATCGCTCAACCCTCGCCGGGATCAACCTCGATCATGATTTCGGCGCCGTCACCATGACGGCGGTGGGCTCCTACCTCAACCGCCGCAACGAGAGCTATACCGACGAGCAGGGCTTCCCGCTGTTCTTCACATTCCTCCAGTCGGTCGGCGCATTCCCGTCCGTGCCGCTGCCCACGGCCATCACCTTCCGCTCGGCGCAGAACCTCAAGCTCTGGAACGGCGAACTGCGCTTCGCCAGCGACTTCGACGGGCCGCTGAACTTCGTGGCCGGCGCGATTTATCAGGACCGCCGGGTCAAGATAAACAACGCCTTCCTCGATCTCGACACCAGCACCGGCCGGCCGGCGAGCATGACGCCCTATTGGTATCATCGTGTCGCCGACTTCCGCCTCAAGCAGATCGCGGCGTTCGGCGAACTCACCTTCGCGATCACCGATGAGCTTTCCGTGCTCGGCGGCGCGCGTGTCTTCAAAAACAAGCGGCACGATGTCTCCACATCGCTCATCCCGTTCCTGCGTCTGGGCTCGGGCGGCGTGCCGGACGATGTCCGCAGCAGCGAGAGCAAGGCGATCTTCAAGGGTGAGATCGACTATAAGCCCAATCGCGACTTCATGATCTACGCCTCCGCCTCGCAGGGCTATCGCGCCGGCGGAACAATCGTGCGCATCATCGACGATCTGCCGCCGTCCTACGGGCCGGACTATACGTGGAACTTCGAGCTGGGCGCCAAAACCTCCTGGGCGGACAATGCCCTCCAGGCGAATATCGCGCTCTACCGCGTCAACTGGTACGACACGCAGATCAACGGCTCCTTCTTCAATGGCACCTTCGAGGGCATCCTCAACTGCGAGGGGCTGTGCGCCCGCTCGCAGGGCGTGGAGCTCGATATCACCGCGCGTCCGGTCGCGGGTCTTGAACTCACCGCCAGCGGCACGGCATTCAAGGCGAAATGGCTGAAGGCACAGCCCGCCATGGACGGCGCGCCGGCCGCCGGCACGCAGTTCAAGGACACGCCGACCTTCACGCTCAGCGGTTCAGCCGCCTATGAATGGCCGCTGTCGGACAGCTTTGACATGACGGTGCGGATCGATGCCCAGCATCGCGGGAAATATGCCTATGGGGACTATCGCCCGCAGTTCAATCTCTATGCCCCGCGGGCCTATACGCTGGTCAATGCCTCGATCGCGCTGGCCCGGAAGGATAGCTGGACGGCCACGCTGTTCGCGCGCAACCTGTTTGACAAGCGGGCCGTGCTCACCTCCATGGGCGACACGGTGCAGATGATGGGCGACCTCGTCTCGCAGCCCCGCACGATCGGCCTGCAACTGGGCCTGTCGTTCTGATCCAGCTTTGACGCCGGCGGCCATGATCGGGTCGCCGGCCTCCTCCCCCCTGAGCGTCGATGCCATCATGCCCGGCATCGGCGCTTTTTCTTTCTTGGAGAAAGGGGGTGTCGGGTCCGGCCTAGTCCGTGGGGAACTGGAAGCGCGAACTGAGGCGGCGCATCGACTGGCTACAGCAGTGCAGGAGCGCCTCGACGACGGGGCGCGGCGGCCCCCTGGGCGTAAGCTCGGCGCTGGCCAGCATGATGGTGACGATGGCGCACAGCCTCTCGTCCCGATCAAACACCGGCGCGGCGACCGCGCCATGGCCGAGATTGAACTTGTCACGCGTCCAGCAGAAGTAATTGCGCTGGATCTCCGCCAGATGCAGGGCAAGATCCTGCCGGTCCGCCTCGGTGAAGGTCTCCTCACCGCGCTCCGTCAGATCCTCCAGCAATTGCCGCCGGCGCTCGCGGTCCTGAAAGGCCATGACGATGCGCGCCGTGGGGGAGACGGGCAAGCGCAGCACGGCCCCCGGCTTGACATCAATGTGAAAGGCTTGCGTGGGCGCGACGGAACGCACCACCACGGCATCCCCGCCAGCGGGCACGCAAAGCAACACGGTGAGCTGGAGTTGCTGGCACAACGACACCAGATACTCCTCCAGCATCGTGGCCAGTTGCAACCGATTGACCGCGACATGGCCCCAGCGCATCAGCCGCCAGCCAAGCTCATAGCCCCGGCCGCCAAGCCGGTTGACCAGCCCAAGCTCCTCCAGATTGGACAGATGACGGGACGCGCGCGATTTGGTGATGCCCAGCGTCGTGGCGACATCCTGCACGCCCACTTTCTGATTCCGCTCGACCAGCAGGTCGATGATCGCGGCGGCAGTCGCCACGGCCTCAATCGTGCTCGCACTTCCGATCGGAGCGATGAATCGGGGGTCTCTTTCCATCTTTCCTTCCGAATTGTTGCGAACAACGCAACTTATGACACCAGTCGTTGCGGTCACCGATACATATATATAACACGATAATCAATTCAAAGAAAGGGAGGTTTCGCTGCGATGGCCAGTCCGGCGCAGAATGAACGCTTGACCCGCGTGGGTCCGGGAACCCCGATGGGAGAGTTGCTTCGTCGCTACTGGCACCCTTTTGCGGCCAGCGCGGAGCTTGACGATCTGGGCGTGAAGGCCGTGCGTCTGCTGGGCGAAAATCTGGTCGCGTTCCGCGCCGGGGATGGCAGCTACGGCCTCGTCGACCGCCAGTGCCCGCACCGCCGCGCCGACATGCTCTACGCCATCATCGAAGAGGATGGCCTGCGGTGCAGCTACCATGGCTGGTGCTTCAACAAGACTGGACAATGCACCGAGCAGCCCTTTGAGGACATCGCCAATCCCAAGGCCCGCTTCCGCGACAAGATCCGCACCAAAGCCTATAAGGTCGAGGAAAAGGCCGGGATGCTCTGGGCCTATATGGGGCCGGAGCCGGCGCCGCTGGTGCCCAACTGGGAACCCTTCACCTGGGCGCACGGCTTCCGTCAGGTCGTCTATGCGGACATTCCCTGCAACTGGTTCCAATGCCAGGAAAACAGCCTCGACCCCGTCCATTTCGAGTGGATGCACCGCAACTGGTCCTCGCGCCTGATGGGCGACGGCAGCTACGGCCCCACCCATCTGGAACTGAAGTTCGACGAGTTCGAGTTCGGCCACGTCTATCGCCGCGTGCGCGAGGATACGGACAAGGAGAATGAGCACTGGACCGTGGGCGCCACGGCGCTCTGGCCCAACTGCTTCTTTCTTGGCGACCATTTCGAATGGCGCGTGCCGGTGGACGACGAGAACACGCTGAGCATCACATGGATGTTCCATCGCGTGCCGATCAACCGCGAACCCTATGAGCAGGCGCGCGTCCCCTACTGGGCCGGGCCGATCAAGGACGAGGACGGCCGCTGGATCACCAGCCATGTGATGAACCAGGATATTGTGGCGTGGGTGGGCCAGGGCACCATCGCGGACCGCACCGAGGAACATCTGGGCCAGAGCGACCTTGGCATCATCATGATGCGGCGCTGCTTCGAGAGCAACATGAAGGCAGTGGCCGAAGGGCATGACCCCAAGGGGCTGATCCGCGACCCGGAGCAGAACCGCTGCGTCACACTGCCAATCAAGCATCGCGAGATGTTCACCACCTCGATGACGCTGGAGGAAAGCTGGGAGCATGGCCGCAAGCTCGCCTACCGGTTCAACCAGACCTTCTACCCGCATCAGGTCGGCCAGCCCGAGGCGGTGAAGCGTGAATATCAGATCGCCATGGGCATGATCTCGGAAGACGACGAGCACACCATCTGACGGCCCGCCCACGCAGGCCACGCAAGTTATAGCAGGAGAGCGACATGAAACTGGGAACTATCCGGATCGACGGCAAGCCGACGGTCATCGCCCGCGTGGAGGGCAGCAGCGCCGTCACGCTCGACTTCCCGTGGATGGAAGACCTGATCGAGGCGGGCAATGCCGGGCTCGATGCCGCCGCGCAGGCCATTGCCGAGGCGCAGGCCGGCAAGCGCGCGATCATCGATGTCGCCAATGCCGACTGGATGCCGCCCAACCCGCGTCCGTCCAAGATTCTGGGCTGCGCGGTCAACAACAACAACCTCAACAACAAGGCCTATAAGCCGATGACCGCCCCGATGTTCTTCATCAAGGGCCGCTCGGCGCTCACCGGCCATAACAAGACAATCGACCTGCTCGCCGACCATGGCCAGTCCATCCCCGAGCCGGAACCGGTCATCATATTCGGCAAGACCGCCAAGAATGTCCCGCCGGAAAAGGTGCTCGACCATGTGTTCGGCTACACGCTGACCAACGACGTGACCGCGAGCGGGGTCAAGTTCACGCAGGATTCGATCGCGCTCAAGCAGACCCCGGACGTGGTGAAGCCGCACCACACCGCCTGGCGTCCGCGCTTCGAGGGTGAGCAGGACACCTATCTGCTGTTCATCTACCACTCCAAGTCCAAGGCTGCGGATACGTTCGCCGCGATGGGGCCGTGGCTCACCACCAAGGACGAGATCGCCGACCCCAACAAGCTGATCGTGCGCGGTTACATCGACGGCGAGTGCTATGCCGACGACAGCACCTCCAACTATTATTTCCCGGTGGAGCGCGTGCTCTCCGAGGCGACCAAATGGTTCACCATGGAGCCGGGCGACTGCCTGCACACGGGCACAGCCTCCAAGGGCACGGAGAAGTTCCCGCGCGGCAACATCGGCACCTATCTCAATCTCTATGACGGCAAGCTGACCGACGTGGAGATCGAGGGGCTGGGCCGCCTCTCCAACCGCATCCGCATGATCCCCTGAGCCAGGCGGCTCGGGCTGGACTGAAGGACAGGAGGATGGATTGGCAGAGATAGTCCTGGGGATAGGCTGCGCGCATACCCCACAGTTGCACACCATGGCGGAAGACTGGGACATTCGCGGCAATCGCGACAGGTCGGACGGCATTCCGCTCTGGTTTCGCGGGCGCAAGCTGAAATATGCCGAGCTGGAAGCGGAGCGGGCGCCGGAGCGGCTGGGCGACACGCTCGACCTCGCCACCCGCCGTGCCGCGCTGGAGGCCAGCTTCGCCGCCATCGACCAGCTGCACGACCTTTTTGCCACCGTCGATCCCGATGTCGTGGTGATGATCGGCAACGACCAGCATGAATTCTTCTCGGAGATCGTGCCGGCCTTTGCCGTCATCGCCGCGGACGAACTGCCCAACCTGCCACGCACGGCCGAGCAGAACGCGCGCCTGCCGGTCGGCATCGAGCTTTCCGACCATGGCCACCTGCCGGCCGAGCCGCTCGCCTACCCCGGCCACCGCGCGCTTGGCCAGCATATTGCCCGCAGCCTCGTTGGCACCGAGAATTTCGACGTGACGCTCTGCCACGAGAAGCCCACGGTACGAAACGACAAGTCGCTGCTCTACGGCCTGCCGCACGCCTACGGCTTCCTCTACAAGAATGTGCTGCGCGAGCGCATCAAGCCCAATGTGCCGGTGGACGTGAACTGCTGGTATTATGACAACAGCCCCTCCGCCCGGCGCGCATGGGACTTTGGCGGCGCGGTCGCCCGCGCCATTGCGTCATGGGAAGAGGACGCCCGCGTCGCCATCCTCACCACGGGCGGGCTCACGCATTTCGTAGTGGACGAGCAATGGGACCGCTGGTTCCTCGACGCGATGCAGCGCGAGGATGGCGAGGCGCTCTCCGCCATACCTCAGAACGAGCTGATGGCCGGCACATCCGAGTGCAAAAGCTGGATCGCGACCGCCGCCGCGATGAAGCAGGCCGGCCTCGCCATGCGTCTCGTCGACTATCAGAAACTTTATCGCACCGAGGGCGGCACCGGCTCCTCCTGTGCATTTGTGGCATGGCAATGACAGACCAGACAGATCAGACGGACAAGAGCGTCATCATCTCCGGCTCCGGCCCGGTGGGCATGGTGCTGGCCATGGACCTCGCGCGGCGGGGCATCCGGTCCACCGTCATAGAACAGCGCGCGGCGGGCGAAGCGCCCAGCGTGAAGTGCAACCATGTCGCGGCACGCACCATGGAGGCCTTTCGCCGCCTCGGCATCTCCGGCGCGGTGCGCGATGCGGGCCTGCCGGCCGACTATCCCAATGACTGCGTCTACCGGACGACGGTGACGCAGGGCCATGAAATCACCCGCATCCCCATCCCCGCGCGCGCCGAGCGCTGGACGGATTTTTCCGGGCCGGATACCGACTGGCCCACGCCCGAGCCCCCGCACCGGATCAACCAGATCTATCTGGAGCCGGTGCTGTTCGCGGCAGCGGCCAGCAACCCGCTCATCACCATCCACAACCGCACCGAACTGGTCGACGCGGCGCAGGACGAGCATGGCGTCACCGCCACCGCGCGCAACCTCGACACCGGCGAGACGATGACCATCCGCGCACCCTTCCTCATCGGGTGCGACGGTGGCCGCTCGCTGGTCCGCAAGATGATCGGCGCCACACTCTCTGGCGATCCGGTGGTGCAGCGCGTCCAGTCCACCTATATCCGCGCGCCGCAGCTGCTGCCGATGATGCAGGCGCTCGGCCGGCCCGGCTGGATGAACCTCTCGCTCAATCCGCGCCGCTCCGGCAACACCGTCGCCATCGACGGCAAGGAGAAATGGCTGATCCATTGCTATCTCTACGAGTATGAAGAGGAGTTCGACACGATTGACCGCGACGCGGCGATCCGCACCATCCTCGGCGTGGGCGACGACTTCTCCTACGAGGTGCTCAACCATGAGGACTGGATCGGCCGCCGGCTGGTCGCCGACAAGTTCCGTGACCGGCGCATGTTCATCTGCGGCGACAGTGCTCATCTGTGGGTGCCTTATGCCGGCTATGGCATGAACGCCGGCATTGCCGACGCCATGAATCTCTCCTGGCTGCTCGCCGGCACGCTGAGCGGCTGGGGCGGCACGCATCTGCTCGATGCCTATGAGGCAGAGCGCCTGCCCATTACCGAGCAGGTCTCCCACTTCGCGATGAACCATGCGCTGAGCGCCATGGCGCACCGGCGCGATGTGCCTGCAGCGGTGGAGAGCGAAGGATCGGACGGAGAGAATGCGCGCCGGACGCTCGGCGAAAGCGTCTATGCCCTGAACGTGCAGCAATATTGCTGCGGCGGGCTGAACTTCGGCTATTTCTACCCTGCCTCGCCCCTCATTGCCTATGACGGCGAGGAGCAGCCGGGATATTCCATGGCCGGCTTCACACAATCGACCGTGCCGGGCTGCCGCACGCCGCATTTCTGGCGGCGCGGCGGACGCTCCGTCTATGACGACTTCGGGGCCGGCTATACGTTGCTGCGCTTCGATCCCACGATCGACATTTCGGCGCTGGAGGCCGCCGCCGGGGCCACCGGCGTACCGCTCACCATTCTCGACATCGCGCCGGACGAGCGGATATCGGTCTATCGGCACGCCCTGCTGCTCTCCCGCCCGGATCTGCATGTCGGCTGGCGGGGCGATGCGCTGCCCGATGATTGCGGCGCGTTAATCGACCAGATGCGCGGAGCGAGGCGACCATGAAACTCATCACCGCGCGCGATGCCGCCGGACGGGTCTTCCCCGCCGTCATGACCGGCGACGCGCAGTATTTCGATATCGCAGCGGCAAGCGCGCGTGACGGCGGGCCGCTCCTTGCCGACATGCTCGCGGTGATCGCGGCAGGCAGGCCCGGCCTTGCCCGCATCGCAGCGCTGCTCGCGACGCCAGCGGCCGGCGAGACGGGCACCCTCGCCAGCGTGCAGCTGCTCGCCCCGCTGCCCCGCCCCACGCAGATCCGCGACTGCGGCAATTATGAGCGTCACGTGGCGCAAGCCATTGCCTCGGCCATGCAGCTTCGCGCCAATGCGACGCCCGATCCGGCCGCGACGCTGGAGAAATTCCGCGCCGCCGGGCTCTATACCATTCCGCCAGTCTGGTACGAACAGCCGCTCTACTACAAGGGCAACCCGATGAGCGTGGTCGGCCCGGATGCCGACGTGGTGCGGCCGCGCACGGCGCGGCTCATGGACTATGAGCTGGAGCTGGCCGTCATCATCGGTGGACCCGCGAAAGACCTGACGCCCGGCAACGCGCTCGACGCGGTGTTCGGCTACACGATCTTCAACGATTTCAGCGCGCGGGACATCCAATCGCGCGAGACCCAGTTTCGCTTCGGCCCCGCCAAGGGCAAGGACTTCGACACCGGCAATGCCATCGGCCCCTGCATCCTGACGGCCGATGAGGTGCCCGACCCGGAAAATCTCACTATGGTCGCCCGCGTCAACGGTGTGGAGAAGGTCCGTACCAGCTCGGGCGGCGGGCAGCACGGCATCGCGGACACCATCGCCTATATCTCACGCGACGAGACGCTGCACCCCGGCGACCTCATCGCCATGGGCACGGTGCCCGATGGCTGCGGCTATGAGAGCCTCAGCTTTCTCGACGATGGTGACGTGGTGGAGCTGGAGATCGAAGGGATCGGCATCTTGCGGAACCGGCTGATTGGCAGCAACTGAACGCACGCGCTTGATTGTTCGCCCGGACTGGTCTTGAAAGACAGAAACAGGAGGGCCGGGACAATGGACGCAAGGACGTGCACGGGATTGAAGCGCCTGAGGGCCCGCGCCAGTTATGCTGCGATGCTGGCGGCAGGTGCGATGGCATGGCCGCTTGCCGCGCAGCAGGCCGCCCCCGCAACAGCCGCCACCCCGTCCGAGATCGTCGCCGCCGCGCCGGCGGGGGACTGGACCGCCATTCCGGCCGAAGACCTGCTGGTCATGTCCCTCGCGGCCGATGCCGCGGGCAAGCCGCGCCGTGTCGTCATCCAGCTCATGCCGGCGCCGTTCAGCCAGGGCTGGGCCGGCAATATCCGCACCCTCGCCCGTGCCCACTGGTATGACGGCATCGCGATCGTGCGCGTGCAGGACAATTATGTGACGCAATGGGGCGACCCGGACGGCGAGACGCCGGGCAAGGCGAAGCCGCTGCCACCGGGGATCAAGACGGTGCCGGCAAGCGACTATGTCGCCACGCCGCCCGGGGCGCTGGCCAAGCGCTGGGACGAGGATCTGGCGCAGTGGCGGCAGGATTTTCACGCCGCGCTCGACGCGCGCGACAGTGACCGCGTGCACGCCATGCTCCGCGCGCTCGGCCGGGGGGACGCCTATGCGGACAAGACCGGCTTCTTCGCCGGCTGGCCCTATGCGTCGGATCGCAAGACATTCTGGCCGGTGCATTGCTACGGCACCATCGGTGTCGGGCGGGGCATGGCGCCGGACACCGGAACGGGTGCCGAACTCTATGTGGCGATCGGCCACGCGCCACGCCCGCTTGACCGCAACATCGCCGTCGTGGGCCGGGTGGTGGAGGGCATGGAACATCTCTCCAGCCTGCCGCGCGGCACCGGCCCGCTCGGCTTCTATGAGACGCCGGCCGAGCGCGTGGCGATCACCTCGATCCGGCTCGCCAGCGACCTGCCGCAGGCGCAGCGCCCGCGCTTCCAGTATCTCTCCACGGAGAGCGCGAGCTTCGCGCGCTATGTCCATGTCCGCGCCAACCGGCAGGACGCCTTCTTCACCGTGCCGGCAGGCGGCGCGGACATATGCAATCTGCCGGTGCCAGTGCGCAAGGCGCCCTGAGCCCTGCACCGGGAGCGCGGAACGGAACCGGACAGGCAGGCGGCGCGTTTCAGATGAGGTAATATCCTAAAGGAGAGCCCGCAATGATCCGTCTTGCCATCACCTGCCTCGTCATCGCGCTGGTTGCCGCGCTGCTCGGCTTCGGCGGGGTTGCCGGCACATTCGTCGGCATCGCCAAGTTCCTGTTCTTCGTGGCAATCGCGCTGTTTGTGATCTTCCTCGTGCTCGGCCTGATCGCCGGCAAGGGCATCAAGGACGCGCTCGACTGAGAAGCGGACGGGAGGGGAGGGCCACCCCTCCCCTTCCATCAGGCGCCGGCGAGCTTCTTCTGCCGGCGCCGCTGGACCGAGGAGCCAAGGCCGATTGCCTCGCGATATTTGGCGACGGTGCGCCGCGCGATATCAAAGCCGCGCTCGCGCAGCAGATCGACCAGCGTATCGTCGGAGAGGATCGCATCGGCCTGCTCGGCCGCGATGAGCGCGCGAATGTGGCTCTTCACCGCCTCGGCCGAACTCGCCTCCCCGCCATCGGCTGCCTGAATGGCGCTGGTGAAGAAATATTTGAGCTCAAACGTGCCGCGCGGGCAGGCGAGATATTTATTGCTGGTGACGCGGCTGACGGTGGACTCATGCAGGCCCACCGTATCCGCGACCGCGCGCAGCGTGAGCGGGCGCAACCGCGTGACACCCTCGCGGAAAAAGCCCTCCTGCCGGGTCACGATTTCACTGGCAACCTTGAGAATGGTGCGCTGCCGCTGATCCAGCGCGCGCAGCAGCCAGTTCGCGCTGGCGAGACTATCGGCCAGCCATGCCTTTGCTTCCCGCCCCTGCGCCGCCGCGCCAAGCTCCGCCTGATAGCGGCGGTTGAGCAACAGACGCGGCAGTGTCGCGCCGTTGATCTCCACCGTCCACCCCGCGCCCTGCGGACGCACAAGCACATCCGGCACCACGGCCTCGCCCCCGCTCCGCTCGAAACGCAGGCCGGGCTTGGGATCATAGCCGCGCAGCTCACGGATCATATCCGCCATATCCTCCTCATCCACGCCGCAGATGCGGCGCAGATGGGCAATCTGCCCGCGCGCGAGCAGATCGAGATTGGCGATGAGCGTCGCCATGGCGGGGTCGTAACGGTCCGCCTCACGCGCCTGAATGGCGATGCACTCGGCAAGGCTGCGGCCGCCGACGCCGGACGGATCAAACCCCTGAATGACGACGAGCACCGCCTCAACCCGCTCCGGCGCGACGCCGAGCTGGTGCGCCACCTCGCCAACATCCGCCTCCAGATAGCCGGCGGCGCCGATCTGGCCGATGAGGTGGCCGGCAATGAAGAGCTCCAGACCGGACAGCGCCGCGCCGGCCTGCGCAAGCAGATGCTCGTGAAGGCCCGGTTCGGCCGCCGCGAAACTATCAAAATCCGGACCGTCCTCCAGCGCCGGGCCAGACCCGCTCCCCGAATAATCGCTGGCGCTCGACCCGGCAGCGACAGGATCCGGCACGACCGCATCGCCCGGCCCGTCATCGATGAAACGATCCGCGCCGAAATCCGCATCGAGCGGCGACTCCCCGCCCGCGCCATCCGCCATCGCGACATCGACACGCGCCTCCGGGCTGGGGGCCGGGTCGTCCGCGCCGCCGGGCGGATCGGCAAAAGGCGCCTCGCCATCACCGGCGGGCGCGGCCTCGAGCAGCGGATTGCGCTCCAGCTCACCCGCGATGAAACCTTCCAGCTCCAGATTGGAGAGCGCCAGCAGCTTGATGGCCTGCTGGAGCTGCGGCGTCATTACCAGCGACTGGCTCTGCCTCAGGTCAAGACGCGGTGCGAGCGCCATCTGTCAGCCAGGCACGCGCATCGTCAGAGCGAGAAGCTCTCGCCCAGATAGAGGCGGCGAACATCAGCATTGGCGACCAGCTCGTCCGGCCGGCCCGCGAACAACACCTTGCCATCATAAATGATGCAGGCCCGGTCCACGAGTTCCAGCGTCTCGCGAACATTATGATCGGTAATGAGCACACCGATCCCGCGCGTCTTCAGCTCCTTCACCAGATCTCGAATGTCTGCGATGGACAGCGGATCAATGCCCGCAAAGGGCTCGTCCAGCAGCACGATCGAGGGATTGGCCGCAAGTGCGCGGGCGATCTCCGCACGGCGCCGCTCACCGCCGGACAGTGCCATGGCCGCGCTGGAGCGCAAGCGCGTCAGGCCAAATTCGGCAAGCAGCGTCTCCAGCCGCTCGGCCCGGCGCGCCTTGTCCGGCTCTGCCAGCTCCAGCACGCACAGAATATTCTGCTCGACCGTCATGCCCCGGAAGATCGAGGTCTCCTGCGGCAGATAGCCAAGCCCGAGGATGGACCGGCGATACATGGGCAAGCCCGTGATATCGACGCCTTCCAGCAGGATACGCCCGGCATCGGGCTTGACGAGGCCCATGATCGAATAAAAGCACGTCGTCTTGCCCGCGCCATTCGGCCCCAGCAGACCGACCACCTCACCCTCGCCCACGGAGAGCGAGACATCCGCCAGCACCACGCGTTTATCGTAGCTCTTGGCGATGGAGATGACTTGCAGACGATCCGCCACGCCAGACCGCACGGCAGCCGCGCCGGCTCCGCGTGGCTCCGCAATCGCTGTGTCGCTCATATCATCGGCCCTCATGACAAATCCGGCTTTAACGTGGGAAGGCTTGCTGACAGGTTAGCGGCCCGCCCGCAATGCGAAACTGGCAGGATTATTGCATAGCATAGCAATAGCGGGAACCGCCCGCACTGCGCGGTGCGCGCCCTTCCGGCAAATCTCGCAATACATAGTCGTGACCGGGATGCGGTCAGCTTCCGGTCTTGCGGACCTGGAAGGTGCCGGAGACCCGGCCCGAGCCGTTGCTGTCCGTCCCCGGCGCACCACCCGCGCGGCCATCGACGGTCGACCGGCCGCTGGCAAGATCCATGACCAGCCGCTGGCCGCTCAGCTTGTTGCCGCCCTGATTGAGCTGCACATTGCCGACCATGGTGATGAGGCGCCGGTTCAGATCATAGATGGCGACGCTGCCGCTCGCCCGCTCATCGCCCCGCACCACGACGACGCCGCCCGACGCGTCCATACGGTCGATCTCCACGCTCCCGGCCTGATGATAGGCAACGGTGACACGCTGGGCGGTGAGCCGCAAATTCGCCTGATTGACCGCGACATTGCCGGAAACAACGACACGATCCGCGCGATCCTGCACCTCTATGCGGTCCGCGGAAAAATCCACGGGCGCGTTGCTATCATGGCTCTTGAGCGCCTGTGCGCCGGCGCCGCCGGCCAGACCAAGGCAGAGCAGCGCGGCAGGCGCGAGCGTGGCGACAAGAACAAGCGGACGAAGACGCATCATTTCGGACCCTTGAAACCATTCTGATCGATACGCAAGCGCGCCCGGCCATCGATCGCGACCGTACGCGCGTTGAGATCGGCGGTGAGGCGATCGCCACTGAACGTCCCGATCGGCATCCGCCCGTCCACCGCTGTGCGGCTTTCGAGCTGACGACGCGTCAGATCAATATCAACATCACGCGTGGTGAAGCGATATCCGCTCGACGTCTGAAAGACGACCGGCCCTACAATGCCGACCATCTCCCGCGCCATATCATATTGGCCGCGCCCGGCGGTGATGACGGCTGAATCATCCTTCAGCTTCATCCGCGCCTCAAGATCGCGGAGCTGGACGACGCGCTCACGCGAGCTCTTCTGGATCGCCGATCCCGCGCGGAGAGAAAAGGGCTGCCCGTCCGTATCCTGCCCGCGATACAATGCCTGCGTGACCTTGAGCCGCTCGCCCGCCACATCCACCTTGCTCTTGTCGAGCACGAAACTGACTTCCGAATCGCGCGCGAACGGCGCGATGACCAGAAAGGCCAGAAGCAGCCCGACGGTCACCGGCAGCACCTTCTTGAGCAGGCCCACGGTCCGGTCATGACTGCCGCCGGGCAACGCCCAGCGCCGGTGCCCGCGCGCGTGCCGCTCACCCGCGTCCGACAGATCCAGCGCGCCGCTATGTCGTGACATGGCCATCAGCCATGCGCGAAGATGTCGATTTCCGGCCAGCCGGCCAGATCGAGCATCGCGCGATGCGGCAGGAAATCGAAGCAGGCCTGAGCGATCTCCATACGCCCTTCCCGCACAAGGCGCTTGTCCAGCTCCGCCTTGAGCTGATGGAGATAGCGCACATCCGATGCGGCATAATCACGCTGCGCGTCGCTCAGCACCGCGCCGCCCCAATCCGAGCTTTGCTGCTGCTTGGATATCTCCTGACCCAGCAACTCACGCACCAGCTCCTTGAGGCCATGGCGATCCGTATAGGTCCGCACCAGGCGCGAGGCGATCTTCGTGCAATAGACCGGCGCCGCGAGCGCGCCCAGATAATGCTGGAGCGCCGCGATATCGAACCGGCCGAAATGGAAGAGCTTGAGCCGCGCGGGATCGGTGATGATCGCGCGCAGATTGGGCGCGGCATAGCTGCTCCCGGGCGAAAACCGCACGAGATGCTCATCCCCGCCGCCATCGCTGATCTGCACAAGGCACAGCCGGTCGCGGGGGGTTATCAGACCCATCGTCTCCGTGTCGATCGCTACCGCTCCCTCGCCGAGCACGCCGGCAGGAAGATCCTCTTCGTGGAAATAAACTGTCATCGGGCCTTCCATAGGCCAGCAAACCGCCCGACTCAATCGCCCCGACGCCCCCTAAGCATCACGCAAAAGTGCGAAAACTGACCTGAAATGCCTTGCATGGACGAAACAACGCACAATTGCGTCGCGACTCAGAGCGAATCGCGCTATAGGTTGGAAGCGTGCCGGTAGAGAGACTCCGGCCTTGTCCCCGTGCCCGTCGTCCGGCATTGGTGGCGGAGCGTGGTTCAGGGCGAGCGAAAGTGACTAACAGGGCATGAGTTTTGATAGAGGACGCCGCGGGCGCGGCAAGGACAAGCGGGACGGTTTCGGTGAGGACTCGTCCGGCGGCTATTCCGATTTCGGCGGCGGCGGTTTTGGTGGCCCGCGTGGCGGCTTTGGCGGCGGTTTCGGCGGCGGCGGCGGCTTTGGTGACCGCGGCGGTTTCGGCGGCGGTGGCGGTGGCGGCTTTGGTGATCGCGGCGGTGGCGGCGGTTTCCGTGGCGGCGGTGGTGGCGGCGGCGGCCGGGGCATGCCCGCGCAGGTCGTCGGCGAAGGCTCTGGCGTCGTAAAATTCTTCAACGCGCAGAAGGGTTTCGGTTTCATCGTTCGCGATGAAGGCGGCGAGGACGTCTTCGTGCACATCAGCGCTGTCGAGCAGGCGGGCCTCACCGGCCTTGCCGAAGGTCAGCAGCTCAAGTTCACGCTCGTCGATCGCGGCGGCAAGGTATCCGCGACCGAACTGCAGATCGAGGGCGAGGCACTGCCGGTCCCCGAGCGTCCGGGCGGCGGCTTCGAGGCGGCTCCCCGCGAACAGCGCGGACCGCAGCGGCAGCTCACGGGCGAGAAGTCCAGCGGCACGGTGAAGTTCTTCAACGCCATGAAGGGCTTCGGCTTCATCCAGCGCGACGACGGTCAGCCCGATGCCTTTGTGCACATCAGCGCCGTGGAGCGGGCCGGCATGTCCTCGCTCAACGAGGGCGACCGGCTCGATTTCGAGCTGGAGGTCGATCGGCGCGGCAAGTACGCCGCCGTGAACCTGCAGACGCGCGTCGACTGAGCATCAGGTGCACAGCCGCCGGTCACCACAGGTGGCAGGTGGCTCGCCTCATACGCATATGAAAAGGGCCGGAGGCGGCGATGCCTCCGGCCCTTTCGTCATTCCAGACCTATGCCAGACGCATGGGGGTCGTTTGATCAGCTGGCCTGCGCCGCCTCGAACAGGAACCAGGCGCGCTTCTCGGCCAGGTCCGTCCATTCATCGACAATGCCGCTGGTCGCATTGTCGCCCGCCTTGTCGGCCGCATCCTTCACCACGCGAAACGTCTCGACGAGGGCGAGATTATCCCCGCGCAGTTCAGCCAGCATGTCCTGCGGAGAGACATAGTCGGCGTCATTGTCCTCGCGGGTCTGGTGGCGGGCAATGTCTCCGATCGAGCGCAGGGTGGTGTTGCCCGTCTTGCGGACACGCTCGGCGATCGCATCCGTCGTCGCCAGAATATCGGCGGCCTGCTCGTCAAACAGCAGATGGTAATCGCGGAAATGCGGGCCGGAAACATGCCAGTGAAAATTCTTGGTCTTGAGATAAAGCGCAAAGCTGTCCGCCAGCGACGCGTTGAGCGCCTCCGCAACGGACTTGATCGCGTTGGATTTCAGATCGGTCGGTGTTTTCAAAGCAGCGTCAGTCATAGTCAAACTCCTCAGCGTTCGTTCACTGTCGGCATCCATAACACGCGAGCGCGCAAGTAGAGCCATGAACGAAACGATTTTTCCGCCCAAATTTTCGCTAAGCGTAATCGAGAATAGCGATATGACCGGCGATTGGCCGGCTCACGCGCAGATGCGTCAGATAAGGTCGAGCGCGGTGAGGGCGCAGAGCGTCCCCGCCAGCAGCAGCAGCACGCCACCGGCTATGCTGATCGCCGTCAGCGGCACCAAAGCGGCATAGCGCGCACCCAGCAGAAAAGGCGGAAACAAGGCGAGGAACCCGCCGATGACGCCGCCAAGCGCGGCGGCCCAGCCCTGCCCGGAAAAGGCCGCGACGCCAAACAGGGCGAAAGCGCCGCGATCGGTGAAGCGGGTGAAAAGCAGCCGCGCCGCCAGACCGGCATCCGCGCGGACGGATGGGGCACGAAACGGCGCGCGCGGGCGCCACAGCATCGCCCCACCACCGAGACTCATCGTAAGCCCAAGGAGGAGCAGGCGCGGCTCGGCGCTCAGCGTTGGCGCGATGAGCGCGCCGCCCACAGCGACGATTCCCGCCGGAACGATAATATATATAGCGAAGAGGAGACCGGACAGGGCCTCACTCGCCCCCGCCTTCGCCCGCGCCCGCTCGCCCAGACACCCCGCCAGACCCTGCGCCCGGTCATTCTGGTCAAGCAACAGAACCAGCATCAGACCGAGCAATATTCCCGCCATCGGAGACGGTTCACTCCCACATGGCGGGGTGGCAACCGCGCAGACTGGCGGCGGCAAGATAGGCCGAGGCGACGTCCGGCCCATCATCGGTGCACCGGCACGCATCCAGCATCAGTTCGAGATAATTATAGGCGACCTGCCGGTGGCCATTATAGCGAATGACCGAACCGAGCAGGCTCGCCAGCCGTTCAACCGTGGCAAGCTCGTGCCGGCGCGCGGTGACGCGGATGTCATCCAGCGCGCGTGCCAGCGCCGGGAGCGTCATGGTTCCACAGCCGCGAATCAGAGTCTCGATCCGCGTCGCCACCATGCGCCGCGCCAGCACGGTATCGTCTTTCTTCATCGGCTTTGTCCCCCTCATCCCCGCACCCCCAAGGTCGCGAAATGCGCGAGGGAGACCCTGACGCGAGATGGTTAATTGCACGTGAAAGCCGATGGCGCCGAAGCGTTCGGCTTGACAATCCGTGCCGATTCCATCATGGCCCGCACCTCGGGAAGCGGCGTCTGGCGCGCCGCTTTTATTTTTCATATGCTCGCATGCGTTCAGGCGGATTGACCGCTTATGCCGCGCGAGCCAGCAAGGAACCGGTCATGGCGAAGCCAGCCACCGTCAAGATTCGTCTCGTCAGCACGGCTGACACGGGCTTCTTCTACGTCACCAAGAAGAATCCGCGCACCCAGACCGAGAAATTCTCCTTCCGCAAATATGATCCCGTCGTGCGCAAGCATGTCGAGTTCAAGGAAGCCAAGATCAAGTAATTCCGGACTGAGGCGGCTTTCCATCGCCGCCTCATGCCTCTCCGGCGCGCGTGGCACCGCTGCCATCGCGCGCTGTGCCGTGTGAGGCGCCTGCCGCTGTAGCAGGCGGACGCCCCGGCCACTCTAATCCTGCCCCGGCCCTTCCCTTGTGCATCGCGCTTGGCTAGGCGGAGTCATGCCTACGCTCCTCCACAGATATGAAGCGCTCGCCGCGCGCGGCGAGGTCCGCTCCGACCCCGATCAGCTCAATGCGATCGCCCATCTCGACAGAATAAGAACAGAGCTGGAAGCCGCTCCGGTGCGCGGCAGCGTGCTCTGGCGGATGCTCGGCCGCACCCCCGCACCCGTGCGCGGCGCCTATCTCTGGGGTGGCGCCGGACGCGGCAAGACGATGCTGATGTCCCTGTTCCATGAAAGCCTCGCGGTGCGCCGCAAGCGCCGCGTCCATTTCCACGTCTTCATGCTCGACGTACATGAGCGACTGCGCGCGGCGCGCGAGACCGAAGCGGGCGACCCCATCCGGCAGGTCGCCGAAGCGCTCGCCGAAGAAACGCGCGTCCTCTGCCTCGACGAGCTGTTCGTCACGTCGAGCGCGGACGCGGCGATCCTCTCGCGCCTGTTCACGGCGTTGATCGAGCATCGCGTGACGGTCATCACCACATCCAACCGGCCGCCGCGCGACCTCTACAAGAACGGCATCAACCGCGATCTCTTCCTGCCGTTCATCGCGCTGATCGAGGCGCGGCTGGACGTGGTCGCGCTCGACGGGCCAACCGACTATCGCCGCGACCGGCTGGGCTCCGCGCCAACCTGGTATGTGCCCTCCGACGACAGCGCCACCCGCGCCCTGTCCGCCGCGTTCTTCCGCCTGACCGACTATCCGCCCGAAGACCGCGCCAATGTCCCCAGCGAAGACATTGACGTGGGTGGCGGCCGATCCATGCATGTCCCCAAGAGCCTCAAGGGTGTCGCGGTGTTCTCCTTCAAGCGGCTGTGCGCCGAAGCGCGCGGCGCCAGCGACTATCTCGCCATTGCGCGCCGCTACCATGCGATCATCATCGTCGGCATTCCGATAATGGGGCCGGAGAACCGCAACGAGGCCGCCCGCTTCGTCACCCTCATCGACGCGCTCTACGAATATCGCGTGAAGCTGCTCGCCAGCGCCGCCGCCGAGCCAGACGCGCTCTACCCGACAGGAGATGGCGCCTTCGAGTTCCAGCGCACCGTTTCGCGCCTCGAAGAGATGCAGTCGGATATCTATCTGGCCCTGCCGCACGGCGTGGAGGAAGGCTGAAAAGCGGTCCGCCCATGGCGGGAATAGCTCGTAAATGATACTGCGAACTAATTGCAAATAAAAGAGGAAGATCATCACCTTCCTGCATTGAATCGGTAACCAAATGGGCATAAGGCAGCGCCATTTAGAGGCGACAGACTCAAACGAGGGAGCAGTATTGGATGGCTCGCAAGAAGATCGCGCTGATCGGCGCCGGGAATATTGGCGGCACACTCGCCCATCTGGCGGCGCTTAAGGGACTGGGGGACATCGTCCTGTTCGATGTCGTGGAAGGCGTGCCGCAGGGCAAGGCGCTGGACCTTTCACAGTGCGGTCCGGTCGAAGGGTTCGACGCGAAGATCATCGGCACCAATGATTACAAGGACATCGCCGGTGCGGATGTCATCATCGTCACCGCCGGCGTCGCCCGCAAGCCGGGCATGAGCCGTGACGATCTGCTCGGCATCAACCTCAAGGTCATGAAGGCCGTGGGCGAAGGCATCAAGGCCAATGCGCCCGACGCGTTCGTCATCTGCATCACCAACCCGCTCGACGCCATGGTCTGGGCGCTGCGCGAATTCTCCGGCCTGCCCCATAATAAGGTGGTGGGCATGGCTGGCGTGCTCGATTCGGCGCGCTTCAGCCATTTCCTCGCCGAGGAATTCCAGGTCTCGGTGAAGGACGTGAACAGCTTCGTCCTGGGCGGCCATGGCGACACCATGGTCCCGGTCGTGGAATATTCGACGGTCGCGGGCATTCCCGTCCCCGATCTCATCAAGCAGGGCCGCTCCACCAAGGAGCGTATCGACGCCATCGTCGCGCGCACCCGCTCGGGCGGCGGCGAGATTGTCGGCCTGCTCAAGACCGGCTCCGCTTTCTATGCGCCCGCGACCAGCGGCATCGCCATGGCCGAGGCTTATCTGTTCGATCAGAAGCGCCTGCTGCCGGCCGCCGTTAACCTGACCGGCCAGTATGGCGTCGACAATCTCTATGTCGGCGTGCCGGTCATCCTGGGTGCCGGCGGTGTCGAGCAGATCGTCGAGATCGCGCTGGACGACGAGGCGAAGGCCAATCTTCAGGTCTCGGTCGACGCGGTGAAGGAATTGCTGGTTGCCTGCAAGGGGATCGAGCCGAGCCTCGCCTGATGCGACTTAGGGCAATAGCCGCGTGCGTGAGCGTTTGCTGGACTGCGTCAGTCATGGCGCAGACAGTGACGCTCACGGAAAAATCAGGGCGTCCGCTGACTGTCGGACCGTCTGATTTTGCCCGAGGCCTCATCCCGACCGAGATGAGCGCCGAGGCCGTGGTGCATGAGTTTCAGCGCCTTTGCCTGCCCGATCCCCTCACGGCGGGAGCCCGCGTTGACAGCTCGTCTTTTGGGTTTCTGGCCGGCGAAACGGTTTTCCCGGAAACCAGCAAGCATGCGGAAGTGCGCATTGCGCGCTGGCAAGGCGAATCCGCCAGTCTTACGGTCTGGCCCGCCAGCGCCGATCTGAAGGGTGAGCCCATCAGGATCGACGAGCGGGCCTATCAAGTGCAGGGGGGCTATGGCCCGTTCCGCGCCGAAGGGGATCAGTGCAATCTCGTCGTCAAGCTGCGGTCATTCGACGAGGCCAGGAAAGTCGGCGACGTTTTGGCGTCGGCGCTTGGACCCAAGGGCAAGCTTGTCGTGAAGAACACTTTTGCTGACGGTCATTGGGTCGATGGGACTGTGAAAATCAATTTCACGAGCCCGTCGACGAAAAGTGAATCGCAGCCGATTCATCTCTCTGTTCAAATCGTAAGGAAGGAGCCTCAGTCTTGAGCATCCTCGTCAACAAGAACACCAAGGTCATCACGCAGGGCATGACGGGCGCCACCGGCACCTTCCATACCGAACAGGCGCTGGCCTATGGCACACAGATGGTCGCGGGCGTGACGCCGGGCAAAGGCGGGTCCAGCCATATCGGCCTCCCCATGTTCGATACCGTCGCCGAGGCGAAGGCAAAGACCGGAGCGGAAGCCTCCGTGATCTACGTTCCGCCGCCATTCGCCGCGGACTCGATCCTCGAAGCCATCGACGCCGAAATCCCGCTGATCGTCACGATCACGGAAGGCATTCCGGTGCTGGACATGGTGCGGGTGAAGCGCGCGCTCTCCGGCAGCAAGTCGCGCCTCATCGGCCCGAACTGCCCCGGCGTACTGACGCCCGGCGAGTGCAAGATCGGCATCATGCCCGGTTCCATCTTCAAGAAGGGTTCGGTCGGCGTCGTTTCGCGCTCGGGCACGCTCACTTATGAAGCGGTGTTCCAGACCTCCAATGCCGGCCTTGGCCAGACCACGGCTGTCGGCATTGGCGGCGATCCGGTGAACGGCACCAACTTCATCGACGTGCTGGAGCTGTTCCTCGCCGATGACGAGACGCAGAGCATCATCATGATCGGGGAAATCGGCGGCAATGCCGAGGAGCAGGCCGCTCAGTTCCTGATCGACGAGGCGAAGAAGGGCCGCAAAAAGCCCATGGCCGGCTTCATCGCGGGCCGCACGGCGCCTCCGGGCCGCCGCATGGGCCATGCCGGCGCCATCGTCTCCGGCGGTCAGGGCGGCGCGGAAGACAAGATCGCGGCGATGGAAGCGGCCGGCATCAAGGTGGCGGCGAGCCCCAGCGAACTGGGCACCACGCTGCTTGAGGTACTGAAGGCTTAACATACACGGTGTATGTCGCCGGTTTCACACCCCGCTCATCCCCTGCACAGGTCAGGCGAGACAGCGGGGCACCGGCGCAGTGCGGCTCTATAAGCGAGCCGGAAAAGGATCGAGGATCTGGCCATGGGTTATGAAGGGCAGGATTTCACCGGCATGGATGAGGTCGAGCAAGGTCCAAGCTGGGCCCGGCGCGGCTGGCCGATCGACGCGACGGACGATCTGACGGCGGCGCTCGACCCGACACAGATGCAGGTCGCGATCAAGGCCGCGGCTAAGGCGGCCGGAGCCGGCGCGCCAGCCAGCGAGGCGGAGATCGCCACGGCGGCGGACGATTCGATCCGGATGATGACACTCATCCGCACCTACCGCGTGCGCGGCCACCTCGCCGCCAATCTCGATCCGCTGGGCCTCACCCATCGCGAGTTGCCCGCCGACCTGACGCCGGAATATTATGGCTTCTCCGGCGCCGCCCTCGACCGCAAGATTTTCCTTGGCGGCAGCCTTGGCCTGCAATGGGGCACGGTGCGTGAAGTCGTGGCGATCCTGCGCGCCAACTACTGCGGCAATGTTGGTCTGGAATATATGCACATCGCGGACGTGGAGGAGCGCCGCTTCCTTCAGGACCGGATGGAAGGCAAGGACAAGGAAATCATCTTCACGCCGGAAGGCAAGAAGGCGATCCTCGCCAAGGTGATCCACGCCGAGCAATATGAGAAGTTCCTGGGCCGTAAATATGTCGGCACCAAGCGCTTCGGCCTCGACGGCGGCGAATCCATGATCCCCGCGCTCGAAGCGGTCATCAAATATGGCGGCCAGCGCGGCGTGCGCGAGATCGTCTACGGCATGGCGCATCGCGGCCGCCTCAACGTGCTGGCCAATGTGCTGGCCAAGGGCTTCCGCGTGATCTTCCACGAATTCTCGGGCGGCACCGCCAACCCGGAGGATGTCGGCGGATCGGGCGATGTGAAATATCACCTCGGCACCAGCACCGACCGCGAGTTTGACGGCATCACCGTGCATATGAGCCTCGTGCCTAACCCCTCGCACCTTGAAACGGTCGACCCCGTGGTGCTCGGCAAGGTGCGCGCGCAGCAGGTCTTCCGCGATGATCTGGGCAAGCATGAACAGGTTCTGCCCGTGCTGATCCATGGCGACGCGGCCTTTGCCGGGCAGGGCATCGTCTGGGAATGCTTCGGCTTCTCGGGCGTGCGGGGCTATAATACCGGCGGCTGTATCCACTTCGTCGTCAACAACCAGATCGGCTTTACCACCAGCCCGCAATTCTCGCGCGGATCGCCCTATCCGAGCGATGTCGCCAAGGGCGTGCAGGCGCCGATCCTGCATGTGAACGGCGACGACCCCGAGGCCGTGACCTTCGCATGCAAGCTGGCGATCGACTATCGCCAGACCTTCCACCGCGACATCGTGATCGACATGTGGTGCTATCGCCGCTTCGGCCATAATGAAGGTGATGAGCCGAGCTTCACCCAGCCGCTCATGTATGAGCGCATCCGTCAGCATCCGCCGGTCAGCGAAATCTACACCGAGCGGCTGAAGGCGCAGGGCGTCATCGACGACAGCTTCGCTCAGGCCGCGACCAATGAATTCGTCGCTAATCTCGAGGATGAGTTCGAGGCGGCCAAGAGCTACAAGCCCAACAAGGCGGACTGGTTCGCTGGCCGCTGGTCCGGCCTGTATCAGCCGGCCAATCAGGAAACCGCGCGGCAGAATGTCGGTACGGCGATCTCCCCCAAGCTCTTCGAGAGTCTGGGTCGCACGCTGACGACTGTCCCGGACGATCTGAACATCCACAAGACGCTGCGCCGCATTCTCGACGCGAAGACGGAGATGTTCCGCTCCGGTGAGCATTTCGACTGGGCAACCGGCGAGGCGCTGGCCTTTGGATCGCTCCTTTCGGAAGGCTATGGCGTGCGCCTCTCCGGGCAGGACAGCGGACGCGGCACCTTCTCGCATCGTCATGCCGTCTGGGTCGATCAGGGCACGGAGAATAAATATATCCCTCTCTCGACCGTGCCCCACGGCCGGTTCGAGGTGCTGGATTCGCCGCTTTCCGAATATGGCGTCCTTGGCTTTGAATATGGCTATGCCATGGCCGACCCGAAAAGCCTGGTGCTGTGGGAAGCGCAATTTGGCGACTTCGCCAATGGCGCGCAGATCATTTTCGATCAGTATATCGCCTCGTCGGAGAGCAAGTGGCTGCGGGCCAACGGCCTCGTCTGCCTGTTGCCGCATGGCTATGAAGGACAGGGACCGGAGCACAGCTCGGCGCGGCTGGAGCGCTATCTCCAGCTTTGCGCGGAAGGCAATATTCAGGTCGCCAACTGCACGACACCGGCCAATTACTTCCACATCCTGCGCCGGCAGATGCTGCGCCCGTTCCGCAAGCCGCTCATCATCATGACGCCCAAGTCGCTGCTGCGGCACAAGCTGGCGGTGAGCAAGGCCGAGGATTTCCAGGGTGAGAACCACTTCCGCCGCATCATCTCAGACACCAATGGTGCGCCGGACACGGAAACCCGGCGGCTGGTGCTTTGCTCGGGCAAGGTCGCCTATGATCTTATCGAGGCGCGCGATGCGGCGCAGGACAGCGGCACGCAGATCGTCCGCATCGAGCAGCTCTACCCCTTCCCCACAGAAGCGCTCGCCGTGCGCCTCAAGCGCATGACCGCGCTGGAGGAAGTGGTGTGGTGCCAGGAAGAGCCGCGCAACAATGGCGCGTGGTTCTTTGTCGAACCGTTCATCGAGCAGGCGCTCGAAGACGCAGGCAAGGCACCGATGCGCGCCCGCTATGCCGGCCGCAAGGCATCCGCTTCCCCCGCCACCGGCCTTGCCAAGCGCCACCTTGCCGAGCAGGGTGCGCTCATCGCCGATGCGCTGGGGCATAGCGTCCGCACTGAAATCAAGCGCCAGAAGAAAGGCTGATCCATGGCGACCGAAGTCAAGGTTCCAACGCTGGGCGAGTCCGTCACTGAGGCGACCGTCGGGCAATGGCTGAAGAAACCCGGCGAGGCTGTTGCGCTCGACGAACCCATTGCGAGTCTGGAAACGGACAAGGTGGCCGTTGACGTGCCCTCCCCCGTGGCCGGCGTGCTGGGACAGCAGCTCGTCAAGGAAGGCGACACAGTGAATGTCGGTGCCGTCATCGCCACGATCGAGGCCGGCGGCGCCGCCGCCAGCCCCGCGCCGGCGGCCGCATCGGCCACGGCAGCGCCAGTGGCGCCCGCCAAGGCGCAGGCCGCGGCCCCTGCCCCCGCTGCCGAGGCAGCGGTCGCGTCCACCGGCGATACGCCCGGCGCGGCCACGCTCTCCCCGGCGGTACGCCGGCTGGTGCTCGAACATGGTCTCGACCCCAGCAAGATCAGCGGCACCGGCAAGGACGGACGACTGACCAAGGATGACGTGGTCGCGGCGGTCAGCGCCGGCACCGCGCTCGCCTCCCCGCCCGCGTCCGCGCCGGCTGGCGGCGGCACGACCGCATCCGGCCCGAGCCGCGCGCAGGAACGCGTGAAGATGACGCGCTTGCGCCAGACGGTCGCCAAGCGCCTCAAGAGCGCGCAGGAAACGGCCGCGCTGCTCACCACCTTCAATGATGTGGACATGTCCGCCGTCATCGAAGCGCGCGCGAAGTACAAGGATCTCTTCGAGAAGAAGCATGGAGTGCGGCTCGGCTTCATGGGCTTCTTCACCAAGGCCGTGTGCATGGCGCTGCGCGACATGCCCGCCGTCAACGCGCAGATCGAAGGCGACGAAATCGTTTATAACGACTTCGCGGACATCTCCGTCGCGGTGAGCGCCCCCAATGGCCTCGTCGTCCCCGTCATCCGCAATGCCGAAGCGATGAGCGTCGCGCAGATCGAAAAGACGATCGGCGATTTCGGCAAGCGCGCGAAAGACGGCGCACTCACCATGGAAGACATGAAGGGCGGCACCTTCACCATCTCCAATGGCGGTGTGTTCGGCAGCCTCATGTCCACCCCGATCATCAACCCGCCGCAGTCCGCGGTGCTCGGCCTCCACCGTATCGAGGACCGGCCGGTGGTGCGTGACGGGCAGGTCGTCGTCCGTCCGATGATGTATCTGGCGCTGTCCTACGATCATCGCCTGATCGACGGACGCGAGGCGGTGACCTTCCTCGTCGCGGTCAAGAATGCGATCGAAGACCCGACACGGCTGCTGATCGATCTTTGAAACTCGGATAAACCATAGCCCGCGCCGGCGGGATGGAGCAGGTAATGGCTGACTACGACTATGATGTCCTTGTAATCGGGGCCGGGCCGGGCGGCTATGTCGCCGCCATTCGCGCCGCGCAGCTCGGCCTGCGGACCGCCTGCGCGGAAAGCCGCGAGACGCTGGGCGGCACCTGCCTCAATGTCGGGTGCATCCCGTCCAAGGCGCTGCTGCACGCATCGGAATATTACGAGGCGGCAGCCGGCGGCGCGATGGCCGCCATGGGCATCAAGGTGAAGCCCGAACTGGACCTCGACACCATGCAGGGCCAGCGCAAGGATGCGGTGAAGGGCCTTACCGGCGGCATCGAGTTCCTCTTCAAGAAGAACAAGGTGGACTGGCTGAAGGGCCGTGCCAGCTTTCAGGACGCGCACAGCGTCGATGTCGCGGGCAAGACGGTGACGGCGAAGAACATCATCATCGCCACCGGCTCGTCGGTGACGCCGCTCCCCGGTGTCGAGGTCGACAATGAGAAGGGCATCATCGTCGATTCGACCGGTGCGCTGGAACTGGCCAAGGTGCCGAACCATCTCGTCGTGATCGGCGGCGGGGTCATCGGGCTGGAGCTGGGCAGCGTCTGGCGGCGGCTCGGCGCCAAGGTCACCGTGGTCGAATTTCTCGACCAGCTCCTGCCCGGCATGGACGGCGAAGTGCGCAAGGAAGCGGGCAAGCTCTTCAAGAAGCAGGGCATGGAGCTGAAGCTCTCCACGAAAGTCACCGGCGCCAGCATCAAGGGCAAGAAAGCCACGCTGACGCTGGAACCCGCCGCTGGCGGCGCGGCCGAGACGATCGAGGCGGACGCCGTACTCGTCGCCATTGGCCGCCGCGCCAATACCGACGGGCTTGGCCTCGACAAGATCGGCCTCGTCCCCAATGCGCGCGGCCAGATCGAAACAGATCATGAATTCGCGACCAGCGTGAACGGCGTCTGGGCGATTGGCGACGTGATCCCCGGCCCCATGCTCGCCCACAAGGCGGAGGATGAGGGCATTGCCGTCGCGGAGAATATCGCGGGCCTCACCGGCATCGTGAACCATGATGTGATCCCCGGCGTGGTCTACACCCAGCCGGAGATCGCCGGCGTGGGCCTGACCGAGGAAGCGGCCAAGGAGCGCGGCGCCATCAAGGTCGGCAAATTCCCGATGATGGCCAATTCGCGCGCCAAAACCAATCACGAGCCGGACGGCTTTGTGAAGGTGATCGCCGATGCGGAGAGCGACAAGGTGCTCGGCGTGTGGATCATCGCGTCGGTCGCCGGCACGATGATCGCGCAGGCGGCGCAGGCTATGGAGTTCGGCGCGTCCAGCGAGGACATCGCCTATACCTGCCATGCCCATCCGACGCACAGCGAAGCCATCAAGGAAGCGGCCATGGCCGTGCGCGGCAAGCCGATCCACATCTGAACTCAGGATTTAGGGGGCGGGCGGCCTGGCCGAACGCCCCCAGGCGCCCATTGGCCGATCAGTCCTGATGCGCGTTGGTCGCGGCTCCCGCGATCACGGCGCTGGCGTTTGCGTCATTATTGCCCGGATCAGCATCCGCTGCGGCCATGGCTTCATTGGCGGCGGAAAGCCGCGCATTCAGTTCCGCTTCCATGGCATTGGCCTGATTGGCCAGCGCAGCCTCCTGATCCTGATAGCGCTCGTCAAAAGGCGGTTCGCCCCGGCAGCCGCTCGCCGCGAGCAGTAGAACCAGCGCATAGGGCACGCTGCCACGCATCAATAATCCTTCCGATAGCGCAGATCGACGCTCGATCCGCCCAGACTGCCCATCTGGCTGAGCAGCGACAGCGCCTTTGACAGCGCGATCTCAAGCTGGGTCGCGGTGTAGCCGCGCGCGTCCGTCACGATCTCCACATAGACATCATTGGTGATGTACTGGCCGACAGCAAGCGCGGTGCCGCGCCCGCTCTCCTTGTCGGCGCCGAGAATACGGATACGGTCGATCCCGCTCGACGACTGCAGCACGCCCAGCGGATTGAGCCCGCCCGATCCGCCCCGCAGGCTGTTGAGCGAGGCGGCGAGCTGGACCGCCTGAATGGCCGAAAGCTGCCCCACCGAATTACCGAAGAGGATGCGCGCCATCAGCTCGTCCTGCGGCAGCGCCGGGGTGGAGGTGAACGCGATCTGCGGATCGCTCCCCCGGCCGGTGATGGTGATGCTGATCGTCACATCCTCCACCTCGCCGCTTGCCACGATGTTGATATCCGGGTCCGTCATCGCGCCGCCATTGAACCGCAGCCGGCCCTGCTGAAGCTCGAAGCTGTGCCCGGCAAAACCGAGCGTGCCGCGCACCAGATCAACCCCGCCGGTGATGGCCGGCGCGCCGCTGGTGCCGCGCATACGGATGTCCGCCTGCCACTCCGAATTGAGGCCCATGCCCGTCACATAGACCTTGTTGTCCGCGACCACCTGCACCTCGAGCCGCCAGTCTGACGGGAGGCTCCGCACCGCGCCCGCCTCCGCCGCGCCGCTGATCCGCTCCCGCCCCTGCGGCGGCTTGCGGCGCACCCCCGTCAGCGTCGCGACCTGCGCGCGATCCTGATAGGCGATGCGATAATGCGTCTCGGGCAGGCTGATGCGGCCGCTGATCGTCGGCGGCTGGCCCGCCCCGTTGACGATCCGCAACTGGCCGGATGCCCGCGCGGACAGATCCTGCCCGGTGGCAACCTGCGCGCGATCCATCTCTATCCCCAGTTGCAGCGGGAAGCCCTGCGCGCTGCTGAGCGAAACGAATCCGCTAGCGCTCACCGTGCCGTCCCCCGCGCGCGCTGTCAGGCTCTCCACATCCAGCCGATCATTGGTGAACTGCCCCCGCACCGCCATGCGGGTGAGCCGGGTGCCGTAGAGCGCGTTTTCATAGGTGAGGCTGTTGGCCCGCACCACGCCGCTCAACTGCGGCGCGGAGAGCCGCCCGCCGAAATCGGCGGCGAGGCCGATCGGCCCCTTGACGCTCTGATCGGGCAGCGCGGCAAGCGAGAAAAGCACGTCCGCCGGGCCATTATAGCGCACGCCACCGGAGAGCGGCGCAGCCAGCAGGCGGGTGGACCAGTTCCCCGCCGTGCCGGGCAGCGGTGTCAGCCCCGCCTGCATCCGGCCGATCGCGGCGCCACGCCGGCGAATGAGGGCGCGCATCTCCCCCCGCTCCCCTGTCAGATCGCCATCGATGGAAATATCCACCGGCTCGGACACGAGGGCGAGGCTGGTGCGCGTGAAATCATCGATCCGCATCCTTGCCTGCGCGGTGGGAAATGCACTGGCGCTGGCCTGCCGATAGTCGAGGCTGCCACTCGCCATGCCACCCAGTCCAAGGCCCGGCGCGAAGGGGTTGACGAGCGCAAGGTTCACCCCGTCCAGCCGCGCGGCAAGCGCCATGCCCGAGCCGTAGTGCCCGGCAATCTGGAGTGAGCCTTTATCGACGGAGAGTGTCGCCGGTTCCAGTCGATAGCCACCGCGCTCGGGCAGGATGTGCATGGGCGCGCGCGTCTCCACCGCGATACCGTTAAAACGGCCGGTCATCGCCACGCGCCACAGCTTCGGGTCCAGCAGCGCATTGGCGGCAATGCGGAAGGGATAATGCGAGCGCCCCTCGACCAGCAGCTTCGCCTGCCCGCGCCCGCCACGATAGGTCACATCCGCGCGGGCGCCGGCAATGGTGAGGCTGCCCAGCCGCGTGCCGGCAATCTGCACATCCGCGACGACCTGCGGCTGATCGTACAGCACGACATCCGCCTTGACGATGGCGCGCTCGGCCGAGAGGCCGACAGTACCGGGCAGGCTGGCATTGCGCGCGGTGGCATCCACCAGCGCGCGCTGGCGGCCGGAGACGGCGGACAGCGCCACCGTGCCGTCTATCCCCGCGCCCAGCGCGCGCAGGGTGCCGCTGAACGGTCCGGCCGGCGTCTGCATGAGCCGCCCGGTCATCCCCACGCCGGCAAGCCGCGTGCCCTCGCGCAGATCGATAGCAAGCGCCCGCGCGGTGGAAATGGCGACGTTGGCCGCCAGCGGCCCATAATCCGTGCCGCCGGTGGCGCGCACCAGATAAACGCCCTGATTGCCGGTGATGGTCGCCGTGACATCGGCAAGGCCAACCCCCATGCCCGGCCGCGCGGCGGTGGCGCGGATGACGGGGCGATCCACCGTGCCGCTCACCGCCACGCCAAGCGGCCCATAAGCATCCGAATGGCCCCGCCCGGCAAAGCGGACGGATCCGTCCGCCCCGTAGCGGCCATGCGCGCCGGCCATGCGGAAATCGGGCGCGGCGACGCTCAGCCGGTCAACCGTGGCGACCCCATCGCTGCCATAGCCGACATTGGCGACGATGAGTGCATTGCCGCCAAGGAAAGTGCGGATGCCATCATTCACCCAGCGGGTCGAACGGGCGGTGACGCGCCCGGCGAGGCGGAAAGCGCCGTTCGCGCCGGATTTGAGATCGACATTGGTTGCGATGTTGAAGCGGCCGATGCTCGCGACATCATAGCCGTTCACCCGCCCGTTGAGCGCGCCGGTGTAGAGCGCGCGGTTCATATCCGCCAGAACGATGGCGCGCGCATCGATGCCGCGCGACTGCACGCGGATATTGTCCGACAGGAGCCGGCCGCCGGCATAAGCGAAATCGCCCGACAGGCGGACATCGGCGAGCAGCGGGGCAATGCTCTCACTCACGCCGCTGATCCGTCGCGCGCTGCCGGTGAGCGGGATGCGCCACTGCCCTTTTTCAAGCGCGGCCCGGCCCGAGACCGAAAGCCCGTCGATCCGCGTCGCGCCGAAGCCCAGCTCGCGCGCGTCGAGCGTATATACGATACGCGGCGCGGCGAATGCGCTATCCACCGTCGCGCGTGCGAGAATATCCGTTCCGCTCAGCGTCTCCGCGATCGCGCCGGGACGGAGCAGGCGAACGGCAAGCGTGAGATTCCGCGCTTCGCCCGCGCCAAGATCGAGCAGGCCCTGGGTGCCGAGCCGGAAATTGTCATTGGCGGCGCTTGCCTGAAGCTGCACCTGACGCTTGCCCAAGCCGGCGCGCAGATCGATATTCGTCGCCGGCTCCAGCAATGTCCGCGCGGGACCGGAGAGCAGCAGACCCGGCCGGACCGGACCGGTAAGCGCGAAGCGGCCATCCCGTGCCGCGAGCGACAGGCTGGCAAGGCTCTCCGCGCCAAGTCGGCCAGCCAGCGTGCCATCCCACGCCTCCCAGTCCCCCTTGCCGCCGAGCTGCACGACGAGCGGCTGGGCAACCCCGCTATAGCTGGCGACAAGACCATCGGCCGGGGCGACGAGCGAAAGCGCCATGGCCAGTTGGTTCGCCTCCGGCACGGCGTCCAGCCTGAGCACCAGCCGATCCCCGCCCGCAATGCCTGCCCCCTCCAGCGCATGGGCATTGGCGGCGAGCCGTGCCCGCCCGCCCGCGATATGCGCGGCGCCATCCAGGCTCAGCAGATGATGCTGGCCGGTAATGGCGGGGTCGATCTCCAGCCGGCCGACAGTGAGGCGCCCGACATCAATATCCAGATCGGGGAGCAGCGGCCCTGCCGATGGCGGCGTTTCCCGGAACGCGGGCAAACGGCGTAAGCGTGCGGAGGGAATGGCGAGCGCGCGGACATCCACATGTTTGCCGAGATAGGCGAGCGGTCGATAATCGAGATCGACCTGTGGCGCGCTCATGAACACACCTTTGGGGTCAGCCAAAGTGAGATCACGGATACGCATGGCGCTGAACAGCGAGCCCTCGATGCGACCAATGCCGATGGTCATGCCATTCTCGAACGCCAGGGCGGAGATCTGCCGGGCGACAAAGGCCCGGCCGCTGTCCGTCCCCAGCCAGAAGAGCAGCGCGAAAGCGAGCAGCAGCAGGGCCGCGACAAGGCCGGCAAGGCCCAGCACGATGCGGCGCAGGAACAGCGGCACGGCCATCAGAACGCCTGCCCGATCGAGACATAGACGGCCACGCGCGATTCGCCCGGGCGCCGCCGCAGCGGGGTCGCGATGTCGAGGCGCATTGGCCCGAAATTGGTGTAGAAGCGCCCGCCTATGCCCGCGCCGAAGCGCCAGTCGGTAAAGCGCGGCACTGTCTCGGTATAGACCTGCCCGGCATCCACGAAGGCGACGATACCATAATTGCCGAAGCGGTAGCGCGCCTCGGCCGCGGCCTCCACCAGGCTGCGCCCGCCGATCGGCCGGTTATCGGGGTCTCTGGGGCCAAGCTCCTGATAGCCAAAGCCGCGCACCGATCCGCCCCCGCCGCCATAGAAGCGCCGCGAGGGCGCAATCTGCGCGCGCTCGGCGCCCGTAATCATGCCGACCCGCGCCCGCCCGGCCAGCACGATATCATCCGTAACCGACCGATAGGCCGAACCCTCCACCACGGCCCGCGCATAGATCTGCGCGCCGCTCCCCAGCGAGGTTTCGGGCGAAAAACGGGCGGCAATGCGGAAGCCACGCGTTGGGTCCAGCAGGGAATCCGAGGTATCGAGTTGCGCCTGCCCCGGCAGGGCGAGCAGATAATAAGTGCGCCGCCGCAGCCCCCCGTCCGCAAAATCATAATCCTGCTCATTGGTGCCGACCAGCTCGAAGCCATAGCCATAGGTCCAGCGCTTCTGCCAGATCGGCGTACTCTCGCGGGAAATGCGGCCAGCGAGCCGGCCGGTATAGGCCTCATAGGCATCGAAATTGCTGTGTCGCGCGTCGAGGCTGAGTTCCACCGTGCGATCGCGCCTGGCCGCATTGGACCGGCGGAAGGCGACGCCGAGGCCCTGCTCCTGCGTGCCCGCCGTGCCCTGCACGATGAGCGCCCCCTCTGGCGGGAAGAGATTGCGGTGAGTCCAGCCACCATCCACCTTGAAGCCCTGCCCGGTGGCATAGCCAAGCTGCCCGGTGAGCGAGCGCGGCGGCCCCTTCTCCTGCCGGACCTCCAGCACCGCCGCGCGCGTGCCGTCCGCGGCGTTCGCCTCGCCCTGTCGCGGCGAGATCGAGACGACGGAAAACAGCCCGGTGGCGACCAGCGCCTGACGCAGATCGTCCACCTTGCGGCTGTCATACAGATCGCCCTCCCGGAAGCGGGCGATGATGGCGATATGCGCGGGATCGAACAGCGGCGGATCGCCGACGCTGGCAATCGCGCCGAAGCGGCTGCGCGGACCGGGATTGACCGGCAGCGTATAATCGCCGGTGCGTGTCCCATCATCGAGCAGGATATCGCGCTGGCCGATCTCCGCAAACGGATAGCCCTGCTCAGGCAGGACGACGGCGATATTCGCCTCCGCCGCGAGGATACGCCCGGCGACGATCGGCTCCCCGGATTTCGGCGCGAAGGCACCGGATATAAGATCGGTCGGCTCGACGGGCGGCGCATCGAAACGGATGGCGCCCAGCGCGTAGCGGGCGCCCGGCGCGACATCGAGAATGACCGTGACGGGATCGGCGCTGCCGGCGGCGGGCGGCTGCAGCCCGGCCGTCACGCGCGCGTCAAAATAGCCCTGCCCGGTGAGAATATCGGTCAGGAGTTTCGCATCCTCCTCCATCCGCGCATTCACCATGGCGCCATTGGCAGCCTTGCCCGCGCCGCCCTCCAGCGCGGAGAGTCCGCGAAATTCCGCTCGGAGCGCACCGGCATCAACCGGCGCGACCGGGCTGGCATCATCGAGCGTATCCAGCCCGTCGATCCGGTAGCTGTAGCGCATCGCCGCATCGCCGCTGTCGTCCGCTTCGGTATACTGGCTTTCGTCGAACGCCGTGACATCGAAGCTGCCGAGCGGCACGAGCGGTTCACGCAGCGCGGGATCGTCCGCCAGCGGCGGGGCCAGCGCGGGCGGCGTCTCTTGCGCCGTCGCGGGCGTCACAGCCGCGCGGCGATCCTGTTCCTCGCGCCACGCATCGACCGTGCCGAGCGGCGCGGCGGGATCGGTATCGATGGGCGGGATGCTTGCGTCGAACTCGTCATCGGGGATGATGGGCTCGTCCGCCCGCGCCGCCGAGAGGGCAGGCGTATCGCCCTCACTGGCCCCTTGCGCAGATGCCGGCGTGCCGACCATGCAGAACGCAATGGCGAGCGCGCCCGCAGCGTTACACATGGACCAAAAACCGGCAGCGGCCCGTCCCGACAAGCAATCATCCCCTTGTTCCCGGTCCCATCGCGCGCATCCGGCAATGCGCCGATGTGCCAATCAACCCTGCGTCAGTCTCTTAAAATGCCTGAGGCCGCCGATGGTTGCCCGGCGAGCTGCAATGACGCCCCAGGCACACCGGCTTCAGGCATCGCCCTCCGTGGGCACAGGCGGATGGAGGCGCAACCGCGTGACGCGCCGCGGATCGGCCCCGGTGATCTCCAGCCGCCAACCGCTCTCCGGCTGAACGATGATATCGCCAATGCTCGGCACCTTGCCGGCCAGCACGAAGGCAAGGCCACCCAGCGTATCCACATCATGCGCGACTTCCGCCAGACGCGGGTCGATCGCCTCGGCGACGAGGTCCAGCTCGGCGCGCGCATCAGCGTCCCACATGCCACCGTCGATAGGGACGAGCAGCGCCTCGGGCGCATCATCATGCTCATCCTCGATATCGCCGACAATCTCCTCGACCAGATCCTCGATGGTGACGAGTCCGTCCGTCCCGTCATATTCATTGAAGATGATGGCGAGGTGCGTGCGCTTGGCGCGCATTTCCGCCAGCAGATCCAGCACGCCCGCGCTCGGCGGCACGAAGATGGGCTGACGAATGAGCGAGGCAAGCGACTGAGGCTCAGGCAGCTTGCCAGCGAGGATCGCGAAGGCATCGCGGATGTGGATCATCCCCGTCACATTATCGAGCGATCCGTCATAAACCGGAATGCGGCTGTGGCCAGCCTCGGCGAAGAGCGCGACCAGATCGGCAAAGCTCGCATCCTGGGAGATGGCGACGATATCCGCGCGCGGCACGGCGACATCATCCACGCGATGTTCGCTGAAATGCAGGAGGTTGCGGACCATCTGCCGCTCGATCTGCGAAAGATCGCCGGCTGTGGGCCCTGCCGAGGCGGCATCCCGATCATGCTCGGCAATGACGTTTTCCAACTCCGCGCGCAGGCTGGGCTCGGGCTCCTCGCCGAACAGCAAGGAGCGCAAGCCCCGCCATATTCGTCCGCCTTCGCTACTACTCTCGCCTTCTTTCGGATTGGCGGGCGCGCCGTTATCGGACATGTTTTGCTCAGACCCCTATTCTATCCACCGCGCCCTGCGGGCCGGTTTCGTCGTCACCATATGGATCAGTAATGCCAAGCGTTTCAAGGGCGCGCGTTTCCAGCGCCTCCATATCGGCAGCCTCGACATCATCCATATGATCGTAGCCAACCAGATGCAGCGTGCCGTGCACGACCAGATGCGTCACATGATCGGCAAGGGCAATGCCCTTTTCCGCCGCCTCACGCACGCAGACGCCATGGCCAAGGATCATGTCGCCAAGCTGGGTCTCCCCATCATCGGCATTGCCCCCCGCATCCGCGATAATCTCAAGCAGATCGGGCTGAATCATCGGGAAGGAGAGGATGTTGGTCGGCTTGTCCTTGTCACGCCATTGCGCGTTCAGGGCGCGCACTTCCGCGTCATCGCTGAACTTCACGGCAACCTCGATCGGCGCGGGGGCGGTCAGCAGCCCGGCATGGGGCGTGAGGACAAGCGCGGCATGGGCGGCACGCTCACACAGCGCCTGCCAGTCCGTATCCGCCGGCCACTCCGTACCCGGCAGCGCGGTTATCTCAAGCATGGAACATAGCGCCACGCATCACGCATCCGGCCCTTCATAGGCCTGAACGATGCGCCCGACGATGGGATGGCGCACCACATCCGCCGCCGAGAAGCGCACCGTTGCGATTCCTTCCACACCCTCCAGCCGCTCGACCGCATCGGCAAGGCCGGAAACGCCCGGTGGCGGCAGGTCCACCTGCCGGGGATCACCGCACACCACCATGCGGCTTCCCTCGCCAAAGCGCGTGAGGAACATCTTCATTTGCGCGACGCTGGTGTTCTGCGCTTCGTCGAGAATGATGAAGGCATTGGCGAGCGTGCGCCCGCGCATGAAGGCGAGCGGCGCGATCTCGATCTCGCCGCTGGCGATACGCCGCTCAACCTGTTCGGCCGGCAGCGTGTCATGCAATGCATCGTAGAGCGGGCGGAGATAGGGGTCGACCTTCTCCTTCATGTCGCCCGGCAGAAAACCAAGCTTCTCGCCCGCTTCCACCGCCGGGCGGGAAAGAATGAGCCGGTCCACCGAGCCGGTGATAAGCTGGGAAACCGCCTGCGCGACCGCCAGATAGGTCTTGCCTGTGCCGGCCGGGCCGAGCGCGAAGATGATGTCCTGCCGGGCCAGCGCCTCCATATACACATTCTGCGTCGTCGAGCGCGGCACGATGGTTTTCTTGCGGGTGCGGATCATCACACGCGGCGGCTCGGACACGTCCTGCCGGACGATACCGTCCAAAGTCGGCTGCGCGGACATGGCGATCACCGCCTCGACCGCGCCGGCATCCAGCGCCTGCCCGACCGCCAGACGATTATAGAGCCCGTTCAGCACGTCCCGCGCGCGCGCGGCGGCTTCTGCCTCGCCCTCGATCTGGATGCGGTTGCCGCGCGCCGAGATATAGACGCCGAGCCGGTTCTCGATCGCCACGAGATTCTGATCGAACTCGCCGAACAGCGCGCCGAGCAACCAGGTCTTGTCAAAAGCCAGCTCGACGCGCACGCGCCCGTTCGCGGCGCCTTCGCCAGCAGCATTGCCGGCATTGGCACCATTGCCGGCGCTTGCCTGCTGCCCCTGACGCTTAGCCATGCCGGGAGGCCATGTGGAATGGGTTCGGTGCGCCGGGCGCGGGAAGACTCGCTGTCATCAGTGCTTTCCATGCCAGAGGCGGCGGGGCCGCCGCAAGAGGCTATGGACCGGTGATACGATCAGATGACGCGATCTCCGGCCCATAAGCATCGTCGGACAATCAGATGCGCTACTTCTCCAGCACGTACTGGAAGGACAGCGTGAGCGACGTGGACAACTGCCCCGGCTCGATCTTCGTCGCGCGGGGCGCCGCGGCGACCGCCATGTCGGCCTGCGCCATCATCGGCATGGGCCGCATGATCTCGCCCGTCTCGGATATGGCGATGAGCCGCGCGCTCCGGTAGCCGGCCGCCTGCGCGTAGAAGGCCGCGCGCTCGCCGGCCGCCTTGATGACCTTGTTGCGCGCCTGCCGCAGCAGTTCGGTATCATCGTCTATGCCAAAGCTCGGCCCGTTGATGTTGGTCGCGCCGGCCTCGACCATCTTGTCGATCGTGTCGCCCACGGTCTTGATGTCGCGCAGCTTCACGCTGAGCTGGTTGGACGCCTCATAGCCGATGAAACGCGGCCCCTGCCCCTCGCTGCGATTGGAATAATCATATTGCGGATTGAGGTTGAGGCCACTGGTCTGAATGTCCTTGCGCGCGACACCGGCCTTGACCAGCGCGGTGACAAGCCGGTCCATCTGCGCGGCATTGTCTCCCATTGCCTGCTTCGCCGTCTGCGCGCGGGTCTGCACGCCGGTGTTGACGGTCGCGATATCCGGGGCGCTATCCACCGATTCCGTGACACTGAGACTGACCACCGGGCCAATCTGCCCCTGCGCGGCAGCCTGGGCGTTGGCGGCGCCGGCCGCCATGGCGCCAGCCCCGATCAGCCCTGCCAGAAGCGCGATCTTCCTCATCAAACCTGTCCTCCTTCTCGGGCGCAGCGCGACGCCGTCACCCCTTCTCCCGCCAGATAGGGCCGGGCGATGAACGGCGCGTGACGATATCCGTCAGCCCCTGTTTATGCGACTTGTCCGGCGCGGGCCCTTGGCAAGCCACTCCGTACACCCTACCGCGCCTCCATGGCCGCGCCTATCCTTTCCTACGAAGACCTCGGACTCATTCAGGGAGCCGGCTGGCTGTTTCGCCATCTCGACCTCCAGATCGGCGAGCGGGACCGGCTTGCCCTCATCGGCCGCAACGGCGCGGGCAAGACGACGCTGCTGAAACTCATTGGCGGCATAGTCGAGGCGGACGAGGGCAAGCGCTCGATCGTTCCGGGGACCAATATCGTCATGCTGGAGCAGGACCCGGACGTCGCCGGCTTCGCGACGCTGCGCGATTTCGCCAGTATGCCGGCCAGCCCCGGCGCGCCCGCACCGCCGCTCCATGCCATCGAGGCGATTGCCGACCAGATCGGCATCGACCTCTCGCGCGAGGCTGCCTCGGCCAGTGGCGGGGAGCGCCGCCGCGCCGCAATCGCCCGCGCGCTGGCAAGCGAACCCGACATATTGCTGCTCGACGAGCCCACCAACCATCTCGACATCGCCGCGATCGACTGGCTGGAAAGCTGGCTCAGCCGCTTCGCCGGCGCTTTCCTCGTCATCAGCCATGACCGCACCTTCCTTACCCGTCTCACCCGCTCCACCCTGTGGCTCGACCGGGGCGAACTGCGCCGCAGCGAGATCGGCTTTGGCGGGTTCGAGGCGTGGATGGAAAAAGTCTATGCCGAGGAGGCCCGCGCCACCGAGAAGCTGGATGCCAAGCTGAAGATCGAGGCGCACTGGCTGGAGCGCGGCGTCACCGCCCGGCGCAAACGCAATCAGGGCCGCCTCGCGAAGCTGCACGAGATGCGCGCCCAGCGCGCCGCCATGATGGGGCCGCAGGGCGCGGCCAAGCTCGCCATCGCGGTGGACGACGTGAAGACCAAGAGCGTCATCGTTGCCGAGCATGTCGACAAAAGCTTCGGCGATCGGCCGATCATCCGCGACTTCTCGCTGCGCATCCAGCGGGGCGACCGCATCGGCATCGTCGGCGGCAACGGCGCGGGCAAGACGACGCTGCTGCGCCTGCTCACCGGTGAGCTGGCGCCGGACAGCGGCACGATCAATCGCGCGAAAACGCTGGACGGCATCGTGATCGACCAGCAGCGCCGCCTCATGACCCCGGAAAAGCGCGTGCGCGACGTGCTGGCCGAAGGCGGTGACTGGATCGAGGTGCAGGGCCAGAAAAAGCATATTCAGGGCTATCTCAAGGAGTTTCTCTTCGACCCCGGCCTGGTCGATGCCCGCGTCGGCACATTGTCCGGCGGCGAGCGCTCACGCCTGCTGCTGGCCCGCGAGTTCGCCCGCGAATCAAACCTGCTGGTGCTTGACGAGCCGACCAACGACCTCGACCTCGAAACACTCGATCTGCTTCAGGAGGTGATCGCCGACTATCAGGGCACGGTGCTGATCGTCAGCCACGACCGCGACTTCCTCGACCGCACGGTGACGGTGACGCTGGGACTCGACGGGTCAGGCCGGGTGGATGTGATCGCGGGCGGCTATGCCGACTGGGAAGCGAAGCGTCGCAAACCGCAAGAGAAGAAGCGCGCCCTCGGGCCGGCCCCGTCCGCCAGCGCGCCGCCGCCCAAGGCCGCGAAGCTCAGCTACAAGGACCAGCGCGACTATGATCTGCTGCCGGGCCGGATAGAGGAAATAGAGGCCGCCATCGCCCGTGACGAAGCCGCGCTTGCCGATCCGGAACTTTACAGCCGCAACCCGGACCGCTTCGCCATGCTCACCGCCGCGATCGAGCAAGCCCGCGCCGATAAGGACGCGGCGGAACTGCGCTGGCTGGACCTTGCCGAGCAGGTCGAGTCGCTCGGCGGCTGACCGGAGCGGCAAGCGGCACGATCAGGCCGCGATGCCCGCCATCACCATGGCCGTGACCGAGCGGGCATAGCGCTCCTTCATCGCCTCGTCGTCCACATCGTCGCCCGCAGGCCCATGGCGCGAGAGGCCGCGGCGCGCGAAGAGATGATCGCACGCACCTGTGACCATGAAATAGAAATCGGCCGGGTCCACCGCGCGAAACACGCCTTCCCGCCGGCCCTGCTCCAGCAGATCGCGCTGGAACGCTGCGACCGGCTGCACGAAGGCCTCGCTTACCGCCCGCGCGCAATCCTCCGAGGCCTCCTGCACAAGCGCGTGAATGAGCCGGCTGATATAGGGCATGCGCGAATACGCCCTGACCAGCCCGCCAATGTGGCGCCGCATCTTCCTGTCAGCCGGCATCTTCACGCCGGCCAGCCCGCGCAACTGCTCAACGGCGTGCGAAGCATCATAGGCGATGAGCGCCCGCAGCAGGCCTTCCTTGCTGGTGAAATGATAGATGATGAGGCCGGGGCTGATCCCGCTCGCTTCGGCGATTTCAGCCAGAGTGATGTCGACACTGTTGCGCGCGATCATGAGATCGCCGGCCGCGCGAAGAATGGCCTCGCGCGTATCGCCGCGTAATTTTGTTTCGGCGCGCCGGGCCCTTCCTTTGCGGACCAGCGCCGCGAGCACAGGCACGCTTGCCGGATCGCCATGTTTCGGCCCGTCACTCAAACTTTGGTCCCCCATCAATTCACCGTAAGTTTTCATCCGGTAAAAGACCAGAAGCAATCGTTAACGGATTGCAACAATCTCCAATGTTCCGTGAGGGATGGCCCATCGCACAGGGTGGCGAATGCCCATGCCGCGCGTGGCAAAAGCGGCCAGCCGGCACGATCGGCGAGACAGCGACATGCTCTTCTGCGCCACGCCGCACAAAAGCGGTTCCCACCGTCGCGCAAAATACTCTAGAGCGGGCGGTCAATGCTCTTGTCACCCGATCATCAGACCGCGCCTGCGCGCGCGCGCCATGAAACGGGCGAATCGCGATGCTGAACATCGCCGATCGCTACATGGTGCGCCTCATCGCCGTGCCGCTGTTCGCCAGCCTCGCCATATCCGCGATGCTGCTGGTGCTCGACCGGATGCGCCGCCTCTTCGACTTCGTCGCGACGGAGGGCGGGCCGGTTAGCGTGGTGTGGCGGATGCTCGCCAATCTGCTGCCCGAATATCTCGGCCTCGGCATCCCCATCGGGCTGATGCTGGGCGTGCTGATGGCATTCCGCAAGCTCGCCATCTCCTCCGAGCTGGATATCTTCCGCGCGGTTGGGATGAGCTACACCCGCCTGCTCAAGGTGCCCTATATCTTCACGATCGTCCTCGCGATCATCAACCTTGGCATTGTCGGCTTCCTCCAGCCGCATAGCCGCTATGCCTATGAACGGTTGCGCTACGAGTTGCGGACCGGCGCGCTTGGCGCCTCGATCAAGGTCGGCGAGTTCAACAATCTTGGGCGCGACCTCACCATCCGCATCGAGCGCAGCGCGGATCAGGGCCGGCGCCTCTCCGGCATCTTCGTCCGCATGTCGAATCGCAAGCAACAGTCCGTCGCCGTGACGGCGGCAGGCGGGCAGTTCCTCGCCACGGACGATCCCGACGTGATCATCCTGCGCCTCTCCAACGGCGTTTTGGTACATGACGAGCCGGGCTATCGCGTGCCGCGCGTCCTCTCCTTCTCATCCCACGATCTGCCCATCGACCTGCCGAAGATCGAGAGCTTTCGTAGCCGGGGCGATGGCGATGTGGAGCTGAGCCTTCCCGAACTGTTCCGTGTGGGCATGGCGGAAAACACGCCGCATCTGGCGCGGGCACAGGCCTGGTCCAACTTCAACTTCCGCGTGGTGGAGGTGGCGATGATGTTCCTGCTGCCACTGGCCGCCGTCGCCTTTGCCATCCCGCCCAAACGATCGACCTCGGGCCTGGGCGTCTTCCTCTCGATCATCTTCATCGTGACCTATCACAAGGTCAATCAATATACCCAGTCCGTCGGCGCGCTCGGCAAGGTCGACCCGTTTCTCGCGCTCTGGGGGCCGTTTTTCCTGTTCGCGGGGCTCATCGCCTGGATGTATTACCAGACCGCCTATGTGCCCGGCGGCCAGCCGATCGGCGCGCTGGAGCGGCAGTTCGCCAAGCTCGTGTCGCTGGGCAAGCGCCTGTTCCGCCGGGCAAACCGCATGGACGAAAGCGCCTGAGCCCCATGTTCTTCAATTTCTTCCCCTCGCGCCGGCTCGCCATCTACATGGGCAAGACCTTTCTGGTCCGCTGCTTCGCCATGCTGGCCATGCTGGTGCTCGTGCTCCAGATGCTCGATCTGCTGAGCGAGGCGGGCGATATTCTCGCCTATCCCGGCAATGGCGACGGGCAGCTCTGGCACTATGTCAGTCTGCGCGTGCCCCAGCTCGTGGCGCAGTTCCTGCCCTTTGCCGTGCTGCTCGGCACATTGGTGACACTCACCACGCTCAACGCCAATAGCGAGGTGATCGCGATGAAGGCGGCGGGCCTCTCCGCCCATCAGATCCTCGCCCCGCTGATTCTCGTCGCAGGCGTGATCGCGGTGCTGAGCTTCACGTTCAACGAGCGTATTGTCACGCGGGCAACCGCCACGCTCACCGCGTGGGAGGCGGCCGATTATGGCCCGATCCCGCAGGACAAGGGGGTGAAGGCCAATGTCTGGGTGCGCGACGGGGAAGACCTGATCCATGCGGCGTTCATTGGCGGCGCGGGCCGCGCCGTGGTGCTGCGCGACGTCGCGGTGTACGACCGGCGCGGCAACAGTCTCGTCTCCATCATCCAGGCGTCACGCGGGCGATATGCCGGCCCCGGCTGGACACTGGAAGAGGCCCGGCAGTTTGACGTCACGAGCGGCACCCAGCGCGACCTTGGCACCATCACCATCGGGCCATCGATACGGCCGGACCAATTCACCCTCTCCTCCGTGGATGCCGACACGATGGCCTTCCCCGAGCTGCAAGGCGCGATCGGCGAACTGCGCGACGCCGGTCGACCGGTCGCGGGACTGGAGGGGTCGCTCTGGCACAAGATTTCCGGGCCGCTCTCGTCCCTGCTGATGCCGCTGCTTGGCAGCATGGCCGCCTTCGGGCTCGCCCGCTCGGGCAAGCTCTTCATGCGCGCGGTCGCCGCCATGGTGCTCGGCTTCGCGTTCTTCGTGATGGACAATTTCGCGCTCTCCATGGGAGAGCTTGGCGTCTATCCGCCGTTCGTCGCCGCCTGGGCGCCGTTCCTGCTGTTTGCGCTGCTGGGCGAAACGGTGCTCATCACCACCGAGGAATGAACGGCACGGCTAAGGTGGGCGCTCAGGCCGCCGTCCGCTTCCCCATGGTGCTGCGCGCGATCCGTGCGACCAGTGGCATCATGCCCTTGTAATTACCGCGATCATAAGTGGAGGCGGCGCCCATGCGCGCCATCAGCCGGCGATGCACCTCACCAAGGCTGTGATAGGGCACGCTCGGCACCAGATGATGCAGGGCATGATAGCGCAGGCCGACAGGCGCCCAAAGCGTCGCCAACGGGGCAGGCGGCGGGACATTCACCGAATCGAGATATTGGGCGGTAACGCTCATCGGCTCGCCCTCATTCTCCCAGAGATGCGCGACAAGCGTGCGAAGCTGGTTCACCACCGCGACGGACGAGAAGATCGCCATGCCGACAAGCAGCGGACGCCAGCCGTAAAGCGCCGAGGCCGTGACGATGCCGATCGCCCAGAGCGACGCGCCAGCCTCCTGCCAGAGCCACATGCGCCGGAATGCGCCTTCAGGCGGACGGCGGCGATAGGCCGGATTGATGGAAAGCGCCGAAAGACGGGCAACGACAAAGCGGCGCAGCGGCGGAATAAGCGCGCCAAGCGGTGTCAGCAGGCCGAAACGGATCAACAGACCGACAGGCGCCAGCGCGGCCGCGAGAATGAAGAGCGGCAGCGACCAGGGCGTCATCAATGCGAGCGGCAAATATTCCGGATCCTCGACCGTGCCGTAGCGCGTCTTGGCATGATGCTGGGTGTGAACCCCCTCATACATGAACGACGGCGTGAGCAGCGGAATGCCGGCAAGGAGGTTCCAGCCGAAACGAAAGCCCGGCAGTGCCCCTGTGCGAATATGCGTCAGCTCGTGAATGAAGCTCTCCGCCCGGTAGAGCGCCAGTGCCGCGAGCACCCCCGCGCCCAGCATGAGCGGCCAGCCCTGCGCCGTGATCGCCATCACCAGAGCGCCATAGCCGACCAGCGCCGAGATCAGGAAATCCGGCCAGTAGATGGCCGGCCTCGCCTGCGACAGATCGCGTGACAGCTCCGCCGCCGCGCGCAGCATCGCCACATCATCGGCTGTGCGGCCCGGCGCAGGCGCCCGGCTGGCGCGGATATTCGTCTCGTGCATGGTCATCATGGTCTCCGGCCGCATCCCTGAAGGCGGAACATGGCAGCAATATGGTTTTGCAGGGCCGGAAGCGGGGCGGCTTGACAAGATGAAGGCGACAATCGCACTGCTGCTTCCCTTTCCGTAACCAACCCTCCGCGCCGTCTCGCAAAACAGGAGTGCCTGCCGTGGCTGCAAATGATCTAGTGATCGCCCCGGTCTCCGACAAGGCGGGGCTCAAGGCCTTCGTCGAGCTGCCATGGGCAATCTATGCGGATGATCCCAACTGGGTACCGCCTCTCCTGGAGGAAGCCTATGGGCTGGTTACGCCGGGCAAGAACCCGTTTCACGAGCATGCCGAGCACCAGTATTTTCTGGCGCGGCGCGGCGGCGCCGTGGTCGGACGGATCAGCGCGCATATCGACAGGCTGGCGGCGACCATGCCGCCCGAACAGGGCTTTGGCCCGGGCACCGGCAACTGGGGCCTGTTCGAAGCAAAGGATGCTGAGGCCGCCGCCGCTCTCATCGCCGCGGCCGAGGGCTGGCTGCGCGACAAGGGCGTTAACCGCGCCATCGGCCCGATATCGCTTTCCATCTGGGAGGAGCCGGGCCTGCTCGTCAAAGGCTTCGACCATCCGCCGACGGTGATGATGGGGCATGACCGCCCGGAATATCAGGGCTGGATCGAAGCCGCCGGCTATGCGCCCGTCAAGCAGCTCAACACCTATGAGCTGGACATCACCGAGGACTTCCCGCCGCTGATCCAGCGCATCATCCAGTCCGGCGAAAAAAACCCGCGCATCCGCATCCGCAAAGTCGACAAGCGCCGGTTCGCGGAGGAAGCCGCCATCATTCTCAGCATCCTCAACGATGCCTGGGGCCGCAACTGGGGTTTCGTGCCGATCACCGACAGCGAGGTCGCGTTCACCGGCAAGAAGCTCAAACCCATTGTCTACGAAGACCTCATCATGATCGCCGAGCTGGACGGCGAGCCGGTGGCGTTCATGATGACCCTCCCCGATCTCAACGAGGCACTGAAGCCGCTCAACGGCCGGCTCTTCCCCTTCGGCTGGGCGAAACTGCTATGGTGGCTAAGGAAGCCGCAATGCCGCACGATGCGCGTACCGCTGATGGGTGTCGTCCAGCGCCTTCAGTCCAGCCGCCTCGCCAGCCAGCTCGCCTTCATGATGATCGAATATATCCGCCGCAACGCCCTTGCCAATTATAGCGCGACGCGCGGCGAGATCGGCTGGATACTGGAGGATAATCAGGGGATGGTCGCCATCGCCGAAGCGATCGACAGCCAGGTGAACAAGAGTTACGTGATCTACGAACGGGGAATCTGAGTTTCAGAACGCGCGCGAGGCGTAGTCCGCGCGGAATTTCGCCGCGAAGGCCGGGAGGTCCCCCTGCCCGATCGCCCCGCGCAGCCCTGCCATGAGCTGCTGATAGAAATGGAGATTATGCTCCGTCATCAGCATCGCGCCCAGCATTTCTCCCGCCTTCACGAGATGATGGAGATAGGCGCGATCCCATGTGCCGCAGACCGGGCAGGCGCAGCGCGGATCGATCGGCGCGCGATCCTCCGCGAAACGCGCATTGCGGATGTTCAGCGGTCCGGCCCAGGTGAAGGCCTGCCCGTTGCGCCCGGAACGGGTGGGCAGCACGCAGTCGAACATGTCGATGCCGCGCTCCACCGCGCCGACGATGTCGTCAGGCTTGCCCACGCCCATCAAATAGCGCGGGCTCTCCTGCGGCAGCGGATCGACACAATGGTCGAGGCAGGCGAACATCGCCTCCTGCCCTTCTCCCACCGCAAGGCCGCCTACCGCGTAGCCATCAAACCCGATATCGACGAGCGCGTCCGCGGAGGCCCGGCGCAGCCCCGCGTCGAGCGCGCCCTGCTGGATGCCGAAGAGCGCGGCGCCGGCCGCATGATCCCCGCCCGCATCAAAGCCGGCACGCGAGCGCGCAGCCCAGCGCATCGAGCGCTCCATGGCGCGCGCCTGCACATCGCGCGTCGTCGTCGTCTGGACCAGCTCGTCAAAGGCCATGACGATATCGCTGCCGAGCAGGCGCTGGATCTCCATCGATCGCTCCGGGGTGAGCATGTGCCGCGATCCGTCGAGATGACTGGCGAAGGCGACACCCTCCTCCGTGACTTTCGCAAGCGCGGAAAGGCTCATCACCTGATAGCCCCCGCTGTCCGAGAGAATCGGCCGCTCCCAGCCGGACAGGGCGTGGAGGCCGCCCAGCCGCGCCACCCGCTCCGCGCCGGGGCGGAGCATCAGATGATAGGTGTTGCCAAGGATGATGTCCGCCCCGCTCGCCCGCACCTCTGCCGGGCGCATGGCCTTCACCGTCGCGGCCGTGCCGACCGGCATGAAAGCCGGCGTGCGAATGGTCCCGCGCCGCATGGCGATCTCGCCCGTGCGGGCCTTGCCGTCCCGCGCGACAACCGTGAAGCGGAAACGCGAATCGGTGGGCGTGGGGCGCACGCGCCCGTCCATGGCGGGAGAAGTTGCGGTCATCACGCCGCCATAGCGATCATGACGGGCAAGGGAAGGTCACGCGGAGAAAAGGCCAGCGGGGCAATGCCCGCCTTACTGGCCCCGGCAGTGGCCCCGAATGATTGAGTCCCTAATTATTAGCAACGATATGCGCGACGATCGGCGTACCCGGCGGACCGAAGGCGGCCACCCTGCTGAAGCGCCCGACGAATCGTTTCGATTCCGTGCTCATCTCCACCGGCAGGATCGTGCCGTCCGCAAGCCTGATCGCGAAGGTGACGCGGGGGGAACAGGGGGGCGTGTGGTGCATCACCCGGATGTGCGCCGAAAAGGTTAACAAAATCCTACTTTTCGACTGGAAAACCGGGGACATGCCGTGATCCGTGCCTTTCCCCGTCGCAGCCAGACACCGCCCTGCCGCAGCGGAAATTCCCCTACATTACGGAAATTTCAGTCAGATTTGGACGATTTCTATTTGCATTCCGTCACTTCTGCGGCATCACCGTACCACAATAAAACATTTCCATATCCGGGGGTCGCAAAATGGATGGAAATGCATTCGGACGAACGGGTGAACCGCTCGAAGCAAATAAGCAGTCGGGCGACGGAGGCGATGCGCCTCCGGGCGTTGTCATCGCGCTCAATCCGCTCGGGACCAGACAGTCGTCCCGGCCAACGCCGGTGGCGCCGTCGCTCGGGCGATCCGATCTGTTCGACCTTGGCCAGCTCGACGTTCGTTATGAGGAAGATCTCGCCTGCCTCTGGGCCTTCATAACCCCGGACGACCGGCCCAACTATAATCTCGGCCTGCTGCGCGATACGATGCGCTGGCAGGACGAAGCCAAGCGGCTGTTCAGCGCGCGGCCCGAGACACTCAAATATCTCGTGCTCGGCTCGCGCTTTCCCGGCGTGTTCAATCTCGGCGGCGATCTCAACATGTTCGCCGACTGCATCGAGCGGCAGGACCGCGCGACGCTGCGCCACTATGGCCATTTGTGCGTCGAGATCGTCGAGAAGGTCTGGCACTCGAACAACATGCCGGTCATCTCCATCGGCCTCGCGCAGGGCGATGCGCTGGGCGGCGGCTTCGAGGCGCTGTTGTGCTTCGACGTGATCGTGGCCGAGCGCCAGTCCCGATTCGGCCTTCCCGAAATCCTCTTCGGCCTGTTCCCCGGCATGGGGGCCTACTCCATCCTCTCGCGCCGCATCGGCAGCGCCATGACCGAGAAGATGATGCTCTCCGGCCGGGTGTATACCGCCGAGGAGATGCACGAAATGGGTCTGGTGACGGTGCTGGCCGATCAGGGCCAGGGCGAGCAGGCGGTGCGCCAGTATATCGCGCAGACGACGCCACGCCACACCGGCCATTTCGGCACGTTCAACGCGGGGCGGCGCGTCAATCCGCTCACCATCGAGGAACTGCGCGACATCGTGGACAACTGGGTCGACGCCGCGCTCCGCCTTTCCCCCGCCGATCTCCGCATGATGCGCCGCCTCGCCCGTGCCCAGTCCCGGCTTGGCGCCGTCTAGCCACAAGCGGCCCTGACGCGTGCGCGCCCGGTGCGCGGGGGCTGGCCTATCATGTTTAAGCTGCTATAGTCCCGCCATCCCCGGGGAGCCTGTCTTGCAAGAGCAGGTTGAGAGCGGAATAGGCCGCGACCCGTTGAACCTGATCCGGATAATACCGGCGGAGGGAGGGCAAGGCCGGCGCCGGCTCCACAAAGCGGCAAAGGCATGGCCAGTCTCTCCGTGCATTGGAGAGACGAGCATGGCAGACCTACCCGCCCGTACTGAAATCGGCGTGACCACCGGCCCCATTCGCGGCAGCCACAAAATTCACGTCGAAACGGCAAGCGGCCTGCGTGTCGCGATGCGCGAGATCATGCTGGAGCCATCCTCGGGCGAACCGCCGGTGCGCGTTTACGATACATCCGGCCCCTATACCGATACCAATGCGCGCATCGACATCATGGCCGGCCTGCCCGCGCTCCGCCGGGACTGGATCACGGCGCGTGACGATGTGGAAAGCTATGACGCGCGCATGGTGAAGCCGGAGGATAACGGCCTCAAGGGGCCGGACCGCTCCGCCGGCGTGCCGCAATTCCCCAATGTCGTGAAGCGTCCGCTGCGCGCGAAGCCGGGCATGAACGTCAGCCAGATGCACTATGCCCGCCGGGGCATCATCACGCCGGAAATGGAATATGTCGCCGAGCGGGAGAATCTGGGCCGGGCACGCCTTGCCGACTATGTGCGGGACGGGCAGGACTGGGGCGCGGAAATCCCCGATTATGTGACGCCGGAGTTCGTGCGGGACGAGGTGGCGCGCGGCCGCGCGATCATCCCCAACAATATCAACCATCCCGAGAGCGAGCCGATGGCGATCGGCCGCAATTTCCTCGTGAAGATCAACGCGAATATCGGCAACAGCGCCGTCGCATCCGATGTGGCGAGCGAAGTCGACAAGATGGTCTGGTCGATCCGCTGGGGCGCGGACACGGTGATGGACCTCTCCACCGGCCGCAACATCCATGACACGCGCGAGTGGATCATCCGCAACTCGCCCGTCCCCATCGGCACTGTGCCCATCTATCAGGCGCTGGAGAAGGTGGGCGGCATCGCCGAGGATCTCACATGGGAAATCTTCCGCGATACGCTGATCGAGCAGGCCGAGCAGGGCGTGGATTATTTCACCATCCATGCCGGCGTGCGGCTGCCCTACATCCCGCTCACCGCCAAGCGCGTCACCGGCATCGTCTCGCGCGGCGGATCGATCATGGCGAAATGGTGCCTCGCGCATCACAAGGAGAGCTTCCTTTACGAGCGGTTCGACGAGATCACCGAGATCATGAAGGCCTATGACATCGCCTATTCGCTGGGTGATGGCCTGCGCCCCGGCAGCATAGCCGATGCCAATGACGAGGCGCAGTTCGCCGAGCTTTATACGCTGGGCGAACTCACCCACCGCGCGTGGAAGGAAGACGTGCAGGTGATGATCGAGGGGCCGGGCCATGTGCCCATGCACAAGATCAAGCAGAATATGGACAAGCAGCTTGAGGCGTGCGGCGAGGCGCCCTTCTACACGCTTGGCCCCCTCACCACGGATATCGCGCCGGGCTATGACCACATCACCAGCGGCATCGGCGCGGCGATGATCGGCTGGTATGGCACGGCGATGCTCTGCTACGTCACGCCCAAGGAGCATCTGGGTCTGCCGGATCGCGACGATGTGAAGGTCGGCGTCGTCACCTACAAGCTGGCGGCGCATGCGGCGGATCTTGCCAAGGGGCACCCGGCCGCCAAGGTACGCGACGATGCGCTTTCCCGTGCCCGCTTCGAGTTCCGCTGGCGCGACCAGTTCAACCTCTCGCTCGACCCGGACACGGCCGAGAAATATCACGACCAGACGCTGCCGGCAGAAGGCGCCAAGAGCGCACATTTCTGCTCCATGTGCGGGCCTAAATTCTGCTCGATGAAGATCACGCAGGAAGTGCGGGAATTCGCCAGATTGCAGAACCAGCCCGCCGACAGTTTCGTCGCCGCAGAGGCGGAAGCGGGAATGCAGCAGATGAGCACCGTCTACAATGAAACCGGCCGTGAGCTTTACATGGGCGCGGGCGACCGCGAACATGATTGAGACCGTCATGATTTTGACGCGCGGCGGTAACCTGTTCTTAACCCTGTCCGCCTAGAACGGCCTCACAGCAACGGAGCCCATCCCACGGATGTACTGGGGTGGGCTTTGTTGTTTCTGCCTGACCTCAGGCAAGCCGCCGGAAGCTGATCTGACGCTGACCGGGGTCTGCGGCGGTAAGCTCGACCATGATCCTGTCACCCGGCGCCACATGATGCGCGTCGACGCGGGCGACAACCGCCAGATCACACAGCTGGATGCGTGCGCCACGATCATCAAGATCCGTAACGACGGCAGCGAAATGCGCGCCGACCCGGCTTTGCAACATCACCGCTTCTGCAAGATCGATCACCGCACGGTCGATCTGGCCGGCCATCTGGTCCGCCCGCGCCATGGCTTTGGGCAGCGTGACAAAGGCATTGCTGACAACCTCCGGCACCGCCTCGCCATTTGCCAGCGCGAGGATCGCGCGGATCACATACCGATCGGCGAGGCGGCGGAGCGGCGCGGTCGCATGGGCATAGGTCGCGGCCATGGCGGCGTGCCATGGCGTCTCACCCTCGCGCCATGGCGCATAGACCGCCCCACCCCCTGCCCGGCGAATCGCCAGCATGAAGGCCGCTTGCCGGGGATCTGCCGGGTCCAGCCCGCGCTCAAAAGCATCGAGCGTCACGCCCTCAGGCCAGTCGAGACGGAAGGCATGCGCGGTGTAACGCAGCCGGGCGATATCGCGCGCGCCCGGCCCCACCATCGTGCGGAACAGCCCGGTGTGGTGCGCCAGCAGCATGTCGGCCACAGCGAGATTGGTGGCCAGCGACAGCGCGGCATTGCGGACCTCCGACTGAAGGCCGGGGCGGAAACCGAGATGATAGCCGCCCTGATCGTCCCGCGAGACCTCCTGCTCGGGCGGATCGACCCGCGCCGCGCCGCGCGCCGCTTCCGCCGCGGCGATCCGCCGCGACAGCTCGTTAAAGCCGGACGGCAACTGATCGTCCCGCACGGTTTCGTAAGCGAGCTTGGCGCGCGAGCGGATGAGCGCGCGCGCCGCGCCGTCCAGCTTCACGCCTCCGTCCGGCGCCACGCGGACGGTAAAGACCACCGCTGGCCGCTCCCCGTCCGGCAACAGGCTGGCCGCGCCTTCGGAAAGGACGGGCGGATAAAGCGAGGCCTTGCCATCCGGCAGATATTGCGTGGTCCCGCGCGTCCACGCCTCGACATCCAGCGGATCGCCATCATCGACGAACCAGGCGACATCCGCGATCGCATAATGGAGGAGCAGGTCCGCTCCGGCCGGCTCGATGTGAAAGGCCTGATCGAGATCCGTCGACGACGCCGGATCGAGCGTGACAAAGGGCTGTGCGGTGCGATCCTCATGCGCGGTGGGCCGCCGTGCCGCCGCGGCATTGGCGGCGGCTAATAGTGCGGGAGAAAAGCTGGCGGGCACACGATACTGGCGACGGATCGCCCCCAGCCCATCCGCCAGCGCATATGCGGAATCGACAGGCGTCTTCATGGCGCCAGTGCTACACGGCGGCACCGGCAGCGCAAGACGGCACGCCCCTTATTGTGCCTGCCCCTTATTGTGCCAGCCCCCTATTGTCCCGGCCCTGTGCCATTCAGCAGTTGTTCAATGCCGGCCCCTTATGCCAGAGACCATGATCGTGCGCGCATCCGCCAAAACGACTCTGCTGATTCTCGCCGGCATCGCCAGCTTTGGCGCGCCGTCCTTCTGGCTATCGGCCAGCGCGCAGACGCAGTTTTTCGGCCGCAGCGACGAGCAGGACGCCGCCCGCCGCGCCATGCTGGACGGGCAGGTCATGCCCTTCTCCATCATCAAGCGCCGGGTAGACAAGGAAGTCGGCGAGGCGACCTATCTCGGCTCCGAATTCGATTCACGGCGTAACAGCTACCGCCTCAAATATGTACGGCAGGGCAAGGTCGTCTGGGTTGATGTGGACGGCCGGACCGGCGATATCATCGGCTGGGCGCGCTAGAGAGACGCCCGGCAGACTAATCCCGCGCCGCGCCCGCCGGGCGGCGCCAGACATGAAAGAGGACATGCATGCGCCTGCTGATCGTCGAGGACGAGCCCACGCTTGGCCCCCAGCTTAAGGCCACTCTGGAGGGCGCTGGCTATGCCGTGGACCTCGCTACCGATGGCGAGGACGGGCATTTCATGGGCTCCACCGAAAATTATGACGCCGTGGTGCTGGACCTCGGCCTGCCCGAGATCGACGGGCTGACCGTGCTCGACCGCTGGCGCAAGGAGGGGAAGGACTTCCCCGTGCTGGTGCTCACCGCGCGCGATAGCTGGTCCGACAAGGTGGCGGGGCTGGATGCCGGCGCGGACGATTATCTTGCCAAGCCCTTCCAGTCGGAAGAGCTGATCGCCCGGTTGCGCGCGCTCATCCGCCGCGCCTCGGGCAACGCATCCAGCGAACTGACCGCCGGCGACGTGCGGCTCGACACGCGCTCGGGCAAGGTGACGCTGAAGGGCGACCCGGTGAAGCTCACCGCGCAGGAATATAAACTGCTCTCCTACCTGCTCCATCACAAGGGCAAGGTGGTGAGCCGCACCGAACTGATCGAACATATCTACGATCAGGATTTCGACCGCGATTCGAACACCATTGAAGTGTTCGTCACCCGCATCCGCAAGAAGCTGGGCGCGGACGTCATCTCCACCATTCGCGGCCTCGGCTACAGCCTGGACGATCCGGCCTGATCATGGCCCGGCAAGGCACGGCCGGACCATGAGCGCAGCGGGGAAACAGCAGCAGAAGACGGCAACACCGCACGAGCCCAGGCACCGCGCCATGGGCTCGCTCAGTCGTCGCATGATCGTCATCGCCGCGTTGTGGATCACGCTGCTGCTCGTCGCCGGCGGGCTGGCGCTCGACCGGGTGCTGGGCGATGCCGTCACCCGCAATTTCGACGACGGGCTGCGCTACAGCCTTACCGCGATGGTCTCCTCCGCCGAGATCGGGCCGGATGGCGAAGTGCTCTTCAACCGCCCGCTCGCCGACCAGCGCTTTCTGGAACCGGCGAGCGGCCTCTACTATCAGATCAGCGGCGCTGGCCATGAAGACTGGCGCTCCCGCTCGCTGTGGGACCGGGCGCTACGCTTCAACGCCGGGCATACCGACGCGCGCGACCACATCTACGACAGCAACCAGTTCCCCGACGAGCCGCTCCGCATCCTTGAAAGAACGATCGAGTTGCCCGGCAGCCCGACCCGCTGGACCTTCATGGTCGCCCAGTCGCGCGACGGGCTGGATGAGCAGATCGCGGTGCTGCGCGCCACGCTGGTCCGCAGCTTCGCGCTGCTCGCTCTCGGCCTCATCAGCATGGCCGCCCTGCAGGTATGGTACGGGCTAAGGCCGCTGCGCCACATCCGCCTCGCCATCGCGCGGATGCGGGAAGGCACACAGTCCCGCATCGACGAGCCGCTGCCACGCGATGTGCAGCCGCTCGTCGACGAGCTCAACGCGCTGCTCGCGCATAATGAGCAGCAGGCGGAGGAAGCGCGGACCCATGCCGGCAACCTCGCCCATGCGCTCAAGACGCCATTGACCGTGGTGATGAACGCGGCGACCGCACAGGCCGCCGATCTGGGTCCGACGGTGATCCGCGAGGCATCCACCATGCGCCGCCAGATCGACCATCACCTTGCCCGCGCGCGCGCGCTCGGCCGGCGCGGCGCGGCGCAGAGCCGGGCGGAGGTGGCGCCGAGCCTCGACGCGGTATCGCGCGCCATCGCCCGGCTTTACCCCGAGGTCCGGCTCGACAGCCAGGTGGAAGCCGGCGCGAGCGTGCGCGTGGAGCGGCAGGATCTTGACGAGATGCTCGGCAACCTCATCGAGAACGCAGCCAAATATGGCGGCGGCAGCGTATTCGTCACGGTCGAGCGCGCGGGCGACATGATCGCCATCCTTGTCGAGGATGACGGGCACGGCATCCCGCCCGCCGACCGTATCCGCATTTTCGACCGGGGCGTGCGGCTGGACAGCGGCAAGCCCGGCACCGGCCTTGGCCTCGCCATCGTGCGCGACGTGGCGGAGATTTATGGCGGCGCGGTCTCGCTCGATGAAAGCGAGGATCTGGGCGGCGCGCTGGTGCGGCTAACGCTGCCGGGAGGCTGAGAGAGAAAACGAGCTTCAACCCGCTCTTAACATGTCAGGGCGGATAAAGCGTCCGGTGTCGCACGAACGGAAAGCACCGATATTCTGACGCCCGCTCCCCTTGTCGCATCGGTTGAAAAACGCTTCCGCCAGCGTTTCCACCACGACCCCGACGGAACCGTCCGCACCGTGCGGCAGGACGGGCAGGCCGTCGCGCTGACCCTGCATCAGTACCGGTATATGGAGGCAGGCTTCGTCGAAGCGAGCCGCCCGATCAACCGCCGCCTGCGCTGGCGCTTTACGCTGGCTATTCCCGTGCTGCTGCTCACCCTCTCGCTCTTGTCGGCCACGCGCCTCTCCCATGCGATCGATCATATCCCGGTTCCCGGCCTGCCCTTTCTCGTGTCGATCCTGACGATCATCTGGTGGCCGCTGCTGGCGCTGCTGCTGCACTGGCGCGCGATGCGAAGGCTGGACGAGACGATAGAGGCGATGCTCATGCGCCTGCCGCTGGCGCCCGCGCCGCCGGCCCCGCCGCGTGCGCTCCATATGTTCCAGATCATCGCGATCTTCCTTGTCGGCCCCGGCTTGCTGATCGATATCGTCGGCAGCCTTTTCCCACGGATATTCGACAATACGCCGTTCACAGACCGCGCGATCGGCCTGTCCACCGTGCTCGGCCTTCTGCTCTTCGTCGTCCTGATGCGCCCGCTGCTGCGCCGTTCCCTGAAGAAACACCCTGCCCGGCAGGCGGACAAGGCGCCGGAGGCGGATGCGCCCGCACGCATGTCCGCCATTGCGGCGAGAGCGCGCGCAGCGAAACAGCCCTAAACCGCGTCAGTCCCCGCGCGCCACCGGTCCATCGAGGAACGCAGCGACATCCGCGAGGTCCACATCCTTCGCCAGATAGGTCTGGCCGATTCCCCGCGCGAGGAGGAAGGGCAGCGTGCCGGCCGCCATCTTCTTGTCGTGCAGCATATGGGCGACCAGCGCCTCGCCCGATGCCGCGACGCGCGCGTCGGCGAGCGAGGCGGGCAGGCCGGCCGCGTGCAGATGCGCCGCCACCCGCGCGGCATCCGCCGCCGGGCATTCGCCGCGCCGCGCCGAATAGTGGAAGGCAAGCGCCATACCCGCCGCCACCGCCTCGCCATGCAGCAGACTGTCCGAGAAGCCATGCTCGGCCTCCAGCGCATGGCCGAAAGTGTGGCCAAGGTTGAGCAACGCCCGGCGCCCCGTCGTCTCCCGCTCGTCGTCCCGCACGATGGCCGCCTTGGCCGCGACGCTGACAGTGATCGCGTGCTCGCGCGCGGCGGGATCGCCCGCCAGCAGCGCCGCGCCGTTCGCCTCGCACCATGCGAAGAAGGCCGGATCATCGATCAGCCCATATTTGACCACCTCGGCATAGCCGGCCGCGACCGTCCGCCGGTCCAGCGTGTCCAGCACGGTGGGATCGATGAGGACGAGGCTCGGCTGATGGAAAGCGCCGACGAGATTCTTGCCCGCGCGGCTGTTGATCGCGGTCTTGCCGCCAACGCTGCTATCCACCTGGGCGAGCAGCGTGGTCGGGATCTGCACGAACGGGCAACCCCGCTTCAGCACCGAGCAGGCGAAACCGACGAGATCGCCGATAACGCCACCACCCAGCGCGATGACATGATCGCCGCGCTCCGTGCCCTGATCGATGAGCCAGTCGGTCAGCGCCTCTAGCTGTGCCCAGCTCTTGGTGCCCTCGCCGGCGGGCAGTACGAGGATCTCGCTCGCAAGGCCCGCCCGCGCCAGCGCGGCGGCAAGGCGCGGTCCCTGCGCCTGCGCGACGCGCGCATCGGTCACCACCGCGAAGGGGCGCTTTGACGCGAGGGGCGCGAGCACCGCGCCGGCATCGTCCAGCAGGCCGCTCTCCACCCGCACCGCATAGCTACGCTCGCCAAGCTCGACCGGAATCACGGGCATTGCTCAATCGCCTTCAATATTTTCTCGACCGTTGCGTCATGCGGCGTGGCCGAACTCATGATGTGGACGGGAGCCTGCCGGTAATGCGGCCGGCGCGCATCGGCGAGCGCCGTCAGCACCGCGCGCGGGTCCTTGCCCTTGAGGAGCGGCCGCCCTTCCCGCCGCGAAACACGATCGACCAGAACGTCGATATCGGCATCGAGCCAGATAGCGGTCGCGCGGTCGAGAATGAGGGCGCGCGTTTCGTCATTGACGAACGCACCGCCGCCGGTCGCGATCACCTTTACCGCGCCCTCGACAAGGCGGGATATCACCCGCCGCTCGCCATCGCGGAAATAGGGTTCACCGAACCGGTCGAAAATCTCCTGCACGCTCATGCCGGCCGCTTCCTCGATCGCCTCGTCGGCGTCGACGAACGGCATACCGAGCCGCACGGCGAGGCGCCGGCCGATCGTCGTCTTGCCCACGCCCATCATGCCCACGAGCACGAGCGGGCGCGACGGCACGGCCGGATCATATTTGCGGTTTCGCTGCATGGCCTGCGCGGCTATACAACCGCCTGCCGGGCGCGCAATCGCCGTTTCTCCATGGAGCGTGCCTCCATGAACAAGCGGAAGATATGGGCGGACCGGCGCTTCTCGCTCAGATGCTTCGAACAGGGCCGATGAAAATTTCCCGCAACTATCCGCCGCGCCGCCGCAATCCGCTCACGACGATTCTCGCGATCGTGGCCGTGGTCCTGCTTGCCGTGCTGATCTTCGCCTGGATAAGAGGCGGCCCGCAGCCGATGAAGCCGGTCGAAAAGCCGATCGCGGCTGACCGGCTCGGCCAATAGGGACGGGCGCGAGATGACGTTTCGGTTGAACGGCGCCTGGCTGTTCGCGGCTACGGCGCTGGTCATCGGCATTCCCGTTCTGGCACAGCAACGCGGCGGGCCGGAATCTCTGCTGCCCGAAGGATTCGGCGAAAGCGCTCCGGAATCCCCGGCCGCCAGCGCCCAGCCCTCCGCGCCATCGCCAACATCCGGCACGCCATCTGGCGCAGCGCCCGCGCCGGGCGCGCCGGCCTCCACGGAAGCGTCCGCCGCAGCGGGGCAGGCCATTGCCGCCGGCACTGCCGCTCTGCCCACGGGCGCGGGCAATGCCGCGGTCAATGAGGCCGCGATTGCCCAGAAATATGATCTTCCCGCCACGGCGCGGCGTTCGCTCGCGCAAGTCGGGCCGCTGACGCCGGCGACCGGCGGCCTGGGGGCCGATGCCTATGGCCATGCGCGTGGACAATTCCTCGCCGCGCTCATGCAGAAGACGCGCGCGCCCATCGTTTCGCGCTGGGCCAGCATAACGCTGCGCCGCGCGCTGCTCAGCGGCACTTATACGCCCGCCGGCATCAACGGCGCGGACTGGGTTGCCGAGCGCGCCTGGCTGCTTGTCCGCATGGGCGAGGCGGACGCAGCGCGGCTGCTCGTCCAGAGCGTCGATTCCGACCAGTATAGCGCGCGGCTCTATGCTGTCGCGATGCAGGCGCAGCTCGCCACCGCCGATCCGGCAGGATTTTGCCCGCTGCTGCCGCGCGCGCGCGACTTCTCCGATGAACCGAGCTGGTTCATGGCGCAGGCCATCTGTGCCTCTTTCTCCGGCGAGCAAGGGCAGGCCAGCGCCATTCTCAACCAGGCCGAGCGACGCAAGATCGCGCGCGGCATCGACTATCGCCTCGCGGAAAAAGTGGTCGGCAGCGGCCCCAACAGCCGCCGCTCCGTGAAAATCGAATGGGACGGCGTGAACGCCCTGACAAGCTGGCGCTTCGGCCTCGCCACGGCCACCAATGTCGATATTCCCGACGCGCTCTACACGACGGCCGGCCCGCAGGTGCGCGCCTGGGAAGCGCGCGCGCCCATGCTCCCGCTCGACCGACGCCAGCCCGGCGTGATGGCCGCGACCCGGCTCGGCGTCTTCTCGGGCGAGGCCGCGCGCAGCTTCTGGTCCGAATTTGCCGACGACCAGACTGTCGGCGCGGGCGCTGGCGAGGCGGGCGACCTCATACGGACCGCCTTTGCCGGCGAATCCTCCGCCGCGCGGATCGAAGCGATGCGCCGCTTCTGGAATCGTGCCCCGGCCGATGGCGGTGCGCGCGGCCCGGGCGGCGTCGATTATGCCGCGCTCCCCATTCTGGCCCGCGCCGCCGCCGCGCTGCCGCCTGACGCAACGGCCGGCGAGGATGCGCCCTGGCTGATCGCCGCCATGCTGTCCGCCGGCTATGACCGGAACGCGCAGCGCTGGGGCCGGACAGTCGAAGGCCTGTCCGGTGAAACCGGCGAACGCGCCTGGGCACTGCTCGCGACCGGGTCTCCGGCGCCGGAAGTGGACATGTCCGGCGGACGAATTTCCCGCTTCGTTGGCAATGACAAGAGCGAAGATGGGGCGCTCGGACGCTTGCTCGTCGCCTCGCTCGCCGGGCTCGGGCGACTGCCCGGTGGCGACCGCGCCGATCTCCTCTCCACCGCAAAAGTGGACACCATACCGCGCAGCCGCTGGGCTCTGGCGATCATGGCCGCCGCCGAACGGCGCGAGCAAGGCACCGTCGCCCTGCTCGCCGCCGTGGGGCTCCAGACCGGACGCTGGTCGACCTTGCCGCCGGCACATCTCTATTTCATCACCTCCGCGCTCAATCAGGTGGGCCTTGGCGCACAGGCGCGGATGATCGCCGCCGAGGCAATGGCACGGACCTGATGGGCAGGCACGCGGGATCGGGCACGGCGGACGATGCGCCGCCGCTCGACCCGGAAGACAAGCGATCGATCGACCGCTATCTTGCCATGCTGGCCGCCGAGCGCGGCGCGGCGCGCAACACCCTGCTCGCCTATCGCCGCGATCTGGAGGATGCCGCGCGGCAGGTGAGCGGCCTGACCCATGCCGATGGCGCGCGGCTTGCCGGCCTTACCACAGGGTGGAGCATGCTCGCCGCCTCCAGCCTCGCGCGCAAATCATCCGCCTTGCGGGGATTTTTTGCATTTCTGGAAGCCGAGGGCGTGCGCCCCGACAATCCCTCCGCCGGACTGGCCCGGCCGAGCGTGCGCCGGCCCCTGCCCCGCATACTCGGACATGATGCAGTGGAGGCCATCTTCGCGGTGATCGAGGCGCGGCTCGCGCGGGTGCCGGCCAACCCGCTGGACCTGCGCCTCGCCGCCCTTATCGAGCTGCTCTACGGCTCGGGCCTGCGGGCGACCGAGCTGGTCTCCCTGCCCGCCCGCGCACTGGCGAGCGATCGTCCCTTCCTCATTCTCAAGGGCAAGGGCGGGCGCGAGCGGCTCGTGCCGATCTCCGACCGCGCGCGGAGCGCGGTGGCGAAATGGCGCGGCCAAGTGCCCGACGAATCACCCTGGCTGTTCCCTGCGGGCAAGAGCCACCTCAGCCGCGTGCGCCTCTTCCAGATCGTCCGCGCGCTGGCGGCCGAAGCGGGGCTCGATGCCAGCAAGGTAAGCCCCCATGTGCTACGCCATGCCTTCGCCACGCACCTGCTGGAAGGCGGGGCGGATCTGCGCGCGCTGCAAGCCATGCTCGGCCATGCCGACATCGCGACGACGCAGATTTACACCCATGTCGACGCCGCGCGCCTCGTCCAACTCGTGAATGCACGTCACCCACTCGTTGACCTTGCGGCGCGGCGCGCCTAACCCACGGCGGAATGAACAGCTTTCTGGACTTTGAGAAGCCGGTTGCCGCCCTTCAGGCCCGCATCGTGGAGCTTCGCGAAACCGCGCAGGACGGCGCGATCGACATTGATGCCGAGATCGAGCGCTTGCAGGCTCGTTCCGAGACCATGCTGGGCGACCTCTACGGCAAATTGACGCCGTGGCAGAAAACGCAGGTCGCCCGCCATCCTGAACGGCCGCATTTCCAGGACTATGTGGCCGGCATGTGCACCGATTTCATGCCTCTTGGCGGCGACCGCGCCTTTGCCGACGACAAGGCGATCATCGGCGGGCTCGCAACCATTGATGGCCAGCGCGTCATGCTGATCGGCCACGAAAAGGGCAATGACACGGAAAGCCGCGTTCGCCACAATTTCGGCATGGGCAAGCCCGAAGGCTATCGCAAGGCCATCCGCCTCATGGATCTGGCGGACCGGTTCGGCCTGCCCGTGGTAACGCTGGTCGACACCTCGGGCGCGTTCCCCGGCGTGCAGGCCGAGGAGCGCGGACAGGCGGAAGCCATTGCGCGATCGACCGAACGCTGCCTCGCGCTTGGCGTGCCGATGGTCGCGGCCGTGGTCGGCGAAGGCGGATCCGGTGGCGCGGTAGCACTGGCGGCGGCCAATCGCGTGCTGATGTTCGAGCATGCGGTCTATTCCGTCATCTCGCCCGAGGGCTGCGCCTCGATCCTGTGGCGGACGGCGGATCGCGCGGCCGATGCCGCGACGGCGATGCAGGTGACCGCCCAGAACCTCGCCTCACTTGGCGTGATCGACCGGATCGTTCCAGAGCCTCTGGGCGGCGCGCATCGTCACCCGATCGCAGCCATCGCGGCGCTGCGCACGGCGATCGGCGAGGAACTCGACGCCCTCTCACTGATTGACCGCGACCGGCTCCAGAGCGAGCGCGCCGACAAATTCCTTGCCATGGGTCAATAACTCCGCCGGAACTGTCCCATCAAATTGATCCGTTTCTCGTTTCGATCATTCCGTTAGCCGTCAGGGCCGCTATAAATGCGCGCATCCTGATCGGGAGAGAATGACGATGGCGCGCAAATGGAAGACACTGGCTGCAGGATCAGCCATGGGGCTGACAATATTCGCCCTGTGCCAGCCGGTCGCGGTGGGTCAGGCCCAGCGCAAGATCCAGACCGTCACCAGCATGAGCCAGGCCGAGCGGGCCGAGGGGGCCAAGGCGCACCCACAGCTCCTCGCCGAATTTGGCGGGCTCTATGACGGCCCGCAGGCCGCCTATGTCATCAGCGTCGGCCGGGGCATCGCCATCCAGTCGAGCCTGTCCAGCCAGCAGAACGACTTCACCGTCAGCCTGCTCAACTCCAATGTAAACAATGCCTTCGCGATCCCCGGCGGCTATGTCTATGTCACCCGGCAGCTCATGGCCCTGATGAACGACGAGGCCGAACTGGCCGGCGTTCTTGGCCATGAGGTCGGCCATGTCGCCGCGCAGCACGGCAAGAAACGCTCGAGCGCGGCAACGCGCAACTCGGTGCTGGGCGCGCTGGGGCAAGTGCTGGTCGGCGCGGTCGCCGGCAATTCCGGTCTCGGACAACTGCTCCAGAAAGGGATTGGCACCGGCGCGCAGCTTCTGACCCTCAAATATTCGCGGTCACAGGAATATGAAGCGGACGACCTTGGCATCCGTTACCTCGCGCGGGCCGGCTATGACCCCACGGCACTCTCCTCCATGCTCGCCTCGCTCGCCGCGCAGAACGCGCTCGATCAGCGCCTGCAGAGCAGCGCGGGAGGCAGCAGTGTTCCGGAATGGGCCAGCACGCACCCGGACCCGGCCTCACGCGTGCAGCGCGCTCTGCAGGTCGCCCGGCAGACCGGCTCGACGAGCACGAAGCGCAATGCCGCGCAGTTTCTCGCGCAGGTCGACGGCCTGATCTATGGCGACGACCCGAAGCAGGGCATGGTGAACGGCAACCGCTTCATCCAGCCCGAGATGCGCCTGGAGTTCACCGCCCCCACCGGTTTCGGCATGGAGAATGGCACACAGGCCGTGACCATCGCGGGCTCGGGCGGGCAGGCGCAATTCACCGGCGCAGCCTTCAACGGCGATCTTGGCGCCTATGTCCAGGCTGTCTTCCAGCAGATGGCCGGACAGGGCAAGACAGCGCCCGCCGCCAGCATCACGCGGACCACGGTGAACGGTTTGCCCGCCGCCTGGGCAACCGTGCGGGCCAGCTCATCGCAGGGCACGTCGCTGGATGTGACCATCTTCGCCTATCAGTTCGGGCCATCGACCGCCTATCACTTCCTGCTGGCGACCCCGGCCGGGCAGGGCATCGGCCCGTTCAACACGATGGTGAACTCGGTACGCCGGATCAGCGAACAGGAGGCCTCTGCCGTGCGCGCCCGCCATGTGCGGCTGGTGACGGTCGGCAAGGGGGACAGTGTTGCCAGCCTTGCCGCGCGCATGGCCTTCGACAATGACAAGCAGATGCGCTTCGAGGTGCTGAACGGTCTCCAGAGCGGCGCAACGCTCAACTCCGGGCAGAAGGTGAAGATTGTCACCTACTGAGGAAGAACATCATCCAGACAGTATGATCTGGTGACGTTATAATGAAGAAAGGGCGGTGACGTCTCAGCGCCCCGCCCTTTCTTATAGTTGTGATCGCGTATCGATCAGGTGTTCGAGAGCTTGTTGCTCACGGTGTTGAACGTGCCGCCCAGCTTGGTGCCGAGAGAGGACATCGCGCCAATGGCAGCAACGGCGATCAGCGCTGCGATCAGACCATATTCAATGGCGGTCGCACCCTTCTCATTCTTCAGCATCTTGCGGAAAATCTTCATAACGGTCTCCTGGTCAATCTTCATCCATCACCCTGCCACCATCTCTGGTGAACAATCACTGGTTAGATCATCCACACTTTAGGAAAAGTTAAAGTGGCGGAGTTTGTGTAATGAAATCGTGGTTAATTCTTGCTAACTTCATTTGACACCTTGCCCCACATCGAATTTGTCTTTGTGGCAACCTGACTGACCGCACCGACCATAGCGAGGAAGATGAGCGAGATGATGAGGGCATATTCGATAGCCGTCGCCCCGGTCTGGGAAGCAAAGAGCGCTTTCAGCTTGTCAAACACGGGACTTCTCCAGCATGCGGGAAGTCATGCCTGTAAAGCCGGACCATTTAAAAAACCGTAGCGCCGAAAGTGAGACACCTTTCCCGGCGAACGCTCCCGCACAACTCGTCGTGGCCGCAGCGCTGATCGATGGGGCGGGGCGCGTCTTTGTGCAGCGCCGCCCGGAAGGAAAGGCAATGGGTGGCCTGTGGGAGTTCCCAGGCGGCAAGGTGGAACCCGGCGAGACCCCCCTCGCCGCGCTCGTCCGCGAACTGCAAGAGGAACTGCGAATCGAGACGGAGGAGGCCTGCCTTGCCCCCGCGACCTTCTCCACCGGGATGATCGGCGAACGGCCGCTGATCCTGCTGCTCTATGTCTGCCGGAAATGGCGTGGCACGATCGACCCGCAGGAAGCCGCGGGCGTGCGCTGGGTGACGACAACGGAACTTTTCGGGCTGGACATGCCGCCCGCCGACCGGCCGCTCGTCGCGATGCTCGACGCGCTGCTCTAGCCCGAATGCCCCTTTGGGCGCAGCGCGTCCGCCAGCGAGACGGTACCGCTCCCCCGCCGCGCCGGGCGCGGCTGATCCGGCGCGGGCGCCCATCCGCTGCCGTGCAGCATGACGAAGCGCTCGCGCGTTCGCCCGTCGGCCTCCGCCATCGCCGCAAATCCCGCCGCTGCTAACGCCAGCACATCGCGGCGCAACGGAGGCGTCGGCGAAGCCAGGCATTGCGTCATTCCCATGCCGCGCAAGTCCGCCAGAAGCGTGAAGAGCGAGCCATAGCGCACGTCGAGAGGCTGCTGATCCGCCACCGGCATGGCATAGCCCGCGCGCTGAAGCAGATCGCCCAGCGCGCGCACATCCACCTGCGGGTGGAAACGCTGCACCGGCCTGTCCTGCTCGGCTTGCCGAAACACCTGCCGCAGCACCGGAAGCGTTCCGGCCCCGCAGAAGCTCATGAGGCACAGGCCGTCCGGCTCCAGCGCGCGGCGCAGCGCGATGAGCGCGCCGGGCAGATCGTTCACCGTGTCCAGCGTGCCGCAGCTCAGCACCAGATCGAAACTGCCGGAGGGAAAAGGCAGCGCATCTTCCGCACCATGCATGCCGCCTGCCGCGCGCGCCACGGCACTGCCCGGATCGAGCAGCGTCACCTGCGTTCCCGCGGCACGCAGATGATCGGCCAGCAACGGCGAAAGCACGCCCACCACCAGCGCCCGCTCAAATGTGCGCCGTACATCGCCAAGGCGCTCGATCATGTCCCCGGCCATGGCGTCATAAAGAAAGCCATGATCGGCAAAGCCAGCCAACGCCCGGTCACGCCGCAAACCGCGCAGAGAGGAACTGAAGATAAGAGGCACGCTCATCGCCGCGCTTGTGCAACGGCGCGGGCGATGGAACAAGCATGGGAATGCGCGTTTCTTTCCTCGCACCGTTACGCTCTTTGTCGAACGCGCTGCTCGACTACGCGCTGCCGCCGCGCTGCCCGACCTGCGGCGAGATCATCGACGCGCCAGACCGCTTCTGTGCCGTGTGCTGGAACGCGACGGTCTTTCTCACCGAACCGCTGTGCGCGACGTGCGGACTGCCCCTGCCCGAAAGATCCGAGCCCGGCGCGTTGTGCGGCGCCTGCCTTGCCGAGACGCCGCCCTTCACCCGCGCCCGCGCCGCCACGCTGTTCGATGGCCCGGCACGGACGCTGATCCATCGGTTCAAATATGGCCGGCGGATCGGCCATGCCCGGCTCATCGGCGCACAGCTCGCGCGAATGCTACCGGCCGATGCGGAGCACGCGCTGCTTGTCCCCGTGCCGCTCCACCGCTGGCGGATCTGGTCACGCGGGTTCAACCAGTCAGCCTTGATCGCGCGGGAGATCGGGCGGGCAAGCGCCGCGTCACCCGCGCTCGACATCATCCGGCGAACACGGCGCACCCCGCCGCTCCACAGCCTTGGCCGGGCCGCGCGCGCCCGCGCGGTCCACGGCGCCTTCACGCTGGCCGCCGGCGCGCAAGCCCGGATTGCGGACCGACCGATCATCCTCATCGACGATGTGTGGACAACCGGTGCGACCGTGACCAACTGCGCGCGGGCCCTGCTGAAAGGCGGCGCCGCGCGGGTCGAAATCCTGTGCTGGGCACGCGTCGACCCTCGTCAAGAGGGGTGAACCCCGATTGACAAGCGCGCCCGCCACACCGACATGTCTATGCACGGAGGAGCGAGCGATGGCGAAGGTCGAGGTCTACAGCAAGGAATTCTGCGGCTATTCATCGCGCGCCAAGGCGCTGCTGCGCGAGAAGGGCGTGGACTTCACCGAATATGACATCACCATGGGCGGCCCGCAGCGCATCGAGATGATCGATCGTGCCGGTGGCCGCGCCACGGTGCCGCAAATCTTTATCGACGGGCGACATATCGGCGGCTGCGACGACCTCTTCGATCTCGAGCGACGCGGCGCGCTCGACCCGCTGCTCGCGGGCTGACGCACGGGCGCAAGATGCGGATTGCCCTGCTCCAGATGACGGCCGGCATTGATCCGGCCGCCAATGCCGTGACTATCGCCAAAGCAATCGACGAGGCGGCACAAGGCGGCGCGGCGATGCTCTTCACCCCGGAAATGTGTGGTCTGCTGGACAGGGACCGGACACGCTCGGCTGCCCATATCCACGCCGAAGCGGGTGACCCGGTGCTGGGTGCCGCACGCGAGGCAGCGCGCGACCATGGCCTGTGGGTGGCGCTCGGCTCGCTCGCCCTTGCCGATGATGACGATCCGGCGCACGGCAAGCGCCGCAACCGCGGCTTCGTCATCGATGGCGGTGGCGTGGTGCGGGCGCGCTACGACAAGATCCATCTTTTCGACGTCGATCTGCCCGGCGGGCAGAGCTGGCGCGAATCGGCGGTTTATGGCGCCGGCACGCAAGCCGCGCTGGTCGAAACGCCGGCCGGCGCGCTGGGCCTCACCATCTGCTACGATCTGCGCTTCCCGGCGCTTTTCACCCGGCTGGCGGAGGCCGGTGCCCGCATCATCGCCGTGCCGGCCGCCTTCACCGTCCCCACCGGGGAGGCGCACTGGCACGTTCTGCTGCGCGCGCGGGCGATTGAAACGCAATGCTTCGTCATCGCCGCCGCGCAGACCGGCACGCATGAGGACGGCCGGGAAACCTATGGGCACAGCCTCGTCGTCGATCCATGGGGTCGCGTGATCCTCGATGCGGGAACCGCGCCGGGACTGTACTTCGCCGATATCGATCTCGACGAGGTCGGGCAGGTGCGTGCCCGCATTCCCGTCCACACCCATCGCCGGCCGATCGACCCCGTGGCGGCCCTATGATCGTTTTCGATCTCAGATGCACGAGCGACCATGTGTTCGAGGCGTGGTTCCGCTCCAGCGAGGCGTTCGAGACGCAGCGCGCGGGCGGCCTCGTCGCCTGCCCGGTCTGCAACGATACGAATGTCGCCAAGGCGGTGATGGCCCCGGCCGTGGCGCCCAAGGGCAATCAGGCACGCCTCCCCGCCACAACCGACAAGACGCCGAGCGACGGCGCGAACATGCTTGCCACCCTGCCGGAGGAAGCGCGCGCCGCGCTGGGTCAGGCGATGGCGAAACTCGCCGAAGCGCAGGCGCAGGCGATCGCGAAATCCCAGTGGGTCGGCAAGCGCTTCACCGAGGAAGCCCGCGCCATGCATTATGGCGAGCGTGAACAGGCACCGATTCACGGCACGGCGAGCCTGGCCGATGCCAAGGCAATGGTCGACGAAGGGCTGGCGGTCGCGCCGCTCCTCATCCCCGTGGCGCCGCCCGACCAGATTAACTGAAAGCGCTCAACCCCGTCGACTCAATCCTCGTCGAAGAGCCCGGCGAGCTGCTCCACCATCGTCCCACCCAGTTGCTCGGCATCGAAGATGGTGACCGCACGCCGGTAATAGCGCGTCACATCATGGCCAATGCCGATCGCGACAAGTTGCACTGGCGAGCGCGTCTCGATCCAGTCGATCACCTGCCGCAGATGCCGCTCCAGATAGATGCCGCTATTGACCGAAAGCGTCGAGTCGTCGACCGGCGCCCCGTCCGAGATGACCATGAGGATGCGCCGCTCTTCATGCCGGGCGAGCAGGCGGCCATGCGCCCAGAGCAGCGCCTCCCCATCGATATTCTCCTTGAGCAGCCCCTCGCGCATCATGAGGCCGAGGCTGGTGCGCGCGCGCCGCCACGGCTCGTCCGCCTGCTTGTAGACGATGTGGCGCAGATCATTGAGGCGGCCCGGCGATGGCGGGCGCCCGGCGGCAAGCCAGTCCTCCCGCGAAAGCCCGCCTTTCCACGCGCGCGTCGTGAACCCCAATATCTCCGTGCGGACGCCGCAGCGCTCCAGCGTGCGCGCCATGATGTCCGCGCTGATCGCCGCGATGCCGATCGGCCGGCCGCGCATGGACCCAGAATTGTCTATGAGCAGCGTCACCACCGTATCGCGAAACTCGGTGTCGCGCTCGCTCTTGTAGGACAGCGACTGGCCGGGGCTCACCACCACGCGGGCCAGCCGCGCGGCATCGAGCAGGCCTTCTTCCTGATCGAAATCCCAGCTGCGCAATTGCTGCGCCATCAGCCGGCGCTGCAGGCGATTGGCGAGTTTGGTGACGACGCCCTGAAAATGGGCAAGCTGCTGATCGAGAAAACCGCGCAGCCGGGCCAGCTCGTCGGGGTCGCACAGGTCGCGCGCGGCGACCACCTCGTCATGCTTGGTCGTGAAGGCCTTGTAGGCAAAGTCGGGCGGCAGGTCGGAGAAGGGGCGGTTCGGGCGGACGGGCAGCATGCCCTCGTCACCCTCGTCCCCCGGATCGCCCTCGCCATCGCTCTCGATTTCCTCGTCGATGCTTTGCTCGTCGTCGCCCTGCTGGTCTTCGCCCTCTTCGCGCGATTGCGCCTCGGCCCGGGCATCGCTCTCCGGCGGCGGGCTGTCATCCTCCCCCTCGCCATCCTCCTGCTCGTCGGGCTCCTCGCTCTCGCTGTCATCCGTCTCCGGCTGCTCATGCTGCGGATCAGCAGGAGCGAGATCGAGATGCTGGAGCAAGGTACGGCTGAGCTGCTGGAAGGCGCGCTGATCGTCCAGCGCGAGGCCGAGCGCGTCGAGATCGCCGCCCGCCTTATCCTCGATCCACTGACGCACCAGCTCGATGCCGGGGCGCGCGGCCTCCGGCGGCGGCGTGCCGGTCAGCCGTTCCCGCACGAGGAGGGAAAGGGCCGTCGCCAGTGGCACCTCAGCCGCGCTGCGGGCATGAAGAATGGGGTCGGTATTGAGCCGCAGATCGAGCGCGGCGGCGAGGTTCGCGCGCATGCCCGCCATTGCGCGCGCACCGATCGCCTCGACGCGGGCCTGCTCGATCGCATCATAGGCGGCACGGGCGACCGGCTCGGCAGGCGCCGCCACATCGTGCAATCGCGTATCATGATGGCGCAGCTTGAGCGCGAAGGCATCCGCATAGCCGCGCGCCAGCGCCACCTGGCCGGGCGGCAGAGCGCGGGCGGGCGTCGGCACCTTGAGCGACTTGCCGCTTGCGTGCGGCGTATCGCCGGTAAAGCCCAGCTCTACCTCGCCGTCACGCGCAACGGCACGCGCCGCGCCGGCCAATACATCCTTGAAGGCATCAATGGGAGAACGCTCTGCCATGTCTGCGGGCTGGGCGAGCAACGGCGCGCTGTCAAGCGGGGATCGGCGGAATAGATCCCGCTAGGCGCCCGACGCCGGCGCGCGCGCACAAGCGCTCCGCATCGTCGCGACCGCCACCGGCGTGAGGACGGCACGGTGAAGCGCGCAAGGCTCGCCCGCCGCGTCGGTCATGGCGCTGAACGGCAGCCCCGCCGTTTGCGAGAGCACGCGCCGGCGCAAAAATGCGCTTTCCGCCGGGACTGGATGCCAGATGAACCGCGCAGGCACGGTGCGGAGCATGGCCGCCGTCGCCGCGCCGCCGTCGAGCGGAACGACCCGCGTGGCGCGCGGCGCGGCGGCCCGCGCGATCGCCTCCACCTGCGCCAGCTCCGCACGGCAGGGCGCGCACCAGCTCGCCACGAAAAGGATCAGCGTATCGGCCGGCAGCCCGTCTTCCCCCGCCATCGCGGGAGACGCGCCAAGCATCAGCGCAATGCTCCCTAATCGGCAGCAATATCGCTTCACACGCGTGACGGTCACGGTCATGATGGGGAACCTGTCAAAAAGCCTCCGGGGGCATTCATGAGCTTTATTCTCGCCAGCATGTTGCTGGCAAGTACCGCGTCCACGGCGACGAGCGCGGAGGCGATGCCCGTTGACGCGCCACCGCCGCCCGAAGCCCCGCTTCAGCAGCGCTTCGACTGGGCGACCCGGGCCGGAGAGCAAGGCCGGTGCCAGGAGGCCGTCGCACAGTTCGAGGCCATTGAGCGCACCCTCACGGCGCCGGCCGCTCCGCTGGTGAAAGCCGCCATCGCCGTTCGCAAGGGCCAGTGCCTGCTCCCGCTCGGCCAGATCGACCAGGGTGAGACCGCGATTCGCGCGGGTCTGCCAACACTGATCACACAGGGCGCCAATTTCCGGGGGGATGTTCGCATGGCGCATCTCGCGCTGGGCGCGGTCGCCATGGCCCGGCTCGACTATGCCATAGCCGAGCATGATTTGCGCGCTGCCCTCGCCTTATCCGAAGGGCAGGCCCGTGTCCGCCCTCTGGTCGATCTCGCCCGCGTCACGGCGTTCGACGGCGGACCGCAGCCGCTCGCTTACGCACAGGAGGCGATCGATCTGCTGCGCGCCCGCGAGGATGCCACAACGAAGGAGGGCAAGGAGCAGATCGCGCTGGCCATGACGATCCATGCGCGCATCCTGCTCAATCAGGGTCAGGTCTCGCCGGCTTTTGCCGAGCTTCAGCAATCCGTGTCGCTGCTCGGCGGCGGACTCACGACGCGGATCAGCCTGTCGGACGTGACCGCACGCTCCGACCTCGCCATCGCCGCGTTGCTCGATAACAAGCCGGATCTCGCCCGCCAATATCTCGCCTATACCGGGGCCGGCCGCATGAAGGACGCCCCGTTCGCATCGGCACGACAGATGGACACGCCCGATTGCGGCGCGGCCGAGGGGCTGATGCCGGAGGACATGGCCGTCATCGAATTCAGCCTTGGCGAGGATGGCGCGGTTAAGCGCGTAACGCCCATCTATTCCCGCAAGGGCCGCGATGTCGCGCTCGCCTTTGCCCGCGCGGTCAGAGACTGGGCGTGGACGCCAGAAGATGCCAAGGCCATTCCCGCCTTCTACAGGGTTGCTACACGTATCGAGTTGCGATGCAGCAACCGGGGCGGCCCGCGTGAAGGCATCCTCTCACCGGTTTCGGCGGCGTTCTGGCAATGGACGGGCGTGCCAGCCGAACTGGAGGGTGGAGATGTGCGCGCTCTGCCAGCCGCGCGTGCGCTCGCGGCTGGCAAGGACGGCCGGGATCGTCTGGCGGCCATCGCCTGGATGAACACCAACAGATTTACCGCTTATGAAGAACGTGAACGCGATCTCGAGCAGGCCGTGCAACTGGCCGAGAGGCTGGATGCGCCGGCACCGGTGAAGACATATCTGGCAGTCACCCTTAGTAAAGCATCAAGCAAAAGCTATTTCAACCCCGCGCCGGTGCGGGCGCTGCTGGCACGGCCGGAGATCCTCGCGGACCCGCTGAGCGCGGCGACGGCGCGCCTCTCCATCGCCAGCCCCGCCTATCGCTACCCGGCGCCGCCCGATGCCGATGCACTGATCGACGCCGTGATCCAGGACGACCGCCTGCCGGCCAATGATCCCCTCAAGATTTCCGCCCTGCTGCAAAAGGCGTCGTTCGCGGTCCGCCGGGGCGACCTTCAAACGGCACAGGCGAGCTTTGCCAGAACAGGCCTGACCGAGCAGCAATGCGCGATCATCGGTCCCCCGCCAGCGCTCCAAAAAACGGGCATCAATTCAGAATCCTTCCCCAGGGACGCAATGGCCTGGGGCTTTGATGGCTGGGTCAAGACCGAATTCGACATCGGCGCGGACGGCAAGACGCAGACACAGCGCGCAATCATCGCCTACCCGCCCTTCGTGTTCAACAAGGCCGCCGTCGACGTCGTCCAGTCCACGCGCTACGAGATAAGCTACAGGCCGGAAACCAAACTGGGATGCGCGGCCAACCAGCGAACGATCAATTTTCAAATAGCCCGCTAACCCGTTCGCCGCGGACGCGCCGCTGCCCTTGCTTTGGCCACATTCTCTGCCAATAGGGTAGTCATGCTTTCGCAACGCACGCGGTACACGATCCGGGCCCTCCAGCACCTTGCCCGCCATTATGGGGAGGGGCCGATTCACCTGACGGATATCGCCACGGCACAGAATATCCCCGCGAAGTTCCTGACGGTCATTTTGTCCGAGCTGTCGCGCGCGGGGCTCGTCGCCACGCTGCGCGGGCGCGACGGCGGCTATTGGCTGGCGCTGCCGCCGGTCGACATTCGCTATGGAGATATATTGCGCCTTACCAACGGCGCGCTGGCATTGGTGCCCTGCGCCAGCCGATTCGCGCATGAAACCTGCAAGAATTGCCTGCCGGAAGACAAATGCGAGCTCCGCCTCATCATGATCCGGGTGCGGGACGAAACCTCCGCGATTCTTGACCGGCTGACCCTGGCCGATCGGTTCGATCCGGGACCGGACGAAACCGGGGACGTGCACGTTGCGGCGCTTTGAAATAACGGCGAGCGGTGGTTGCCAGTGCGGGGCGGTGCGCTATCGCGCCCATGCGCTGCTCGACAATGCCCATGTCTGCCATTGCCGCATGTGCCAAAAGTCCGTGGGCGGACCATTCGCCGCACTGGTCGCCGCGCCGCTCGACGCTTTTGAATGGACGCGCGGAACGCCCGCCGAATTTGCCAGTTCAGCGCTCGCCGCGCGGGGCTTCTGCGCCGCCTGCGGCACCCCGCTTTATTATCGCGGCGAGGGCAGCGCGCATCTGGGCCTCACGATCGGCTCGCTCGACGATCCGGGGCTGGCACCGCCGATCAGGCAGGTCGGCATGGAAGGCCGCTGGCCGGTAATCGACGCCCTCGCCACCCTGGCCGATGACGGCGCGACCGAGACGGACATGGTGGAGGAAGCCCCGCGCATCCGCGCGAGTAACCGCCAGCACCCCGACCACGACACGGCGCTCTGGCCGCCGCAGGAGACCCCATGACCATCACTCTCCACGGCATTCCAAACTGCGACACGGTGAAAAAGGCGCGCGCATGGCTGACTGGCGAAGGCATCAGCTATGATTTTCGCGATTACAAGAAGGTGCCGCCCACCCGGCAGGAGCTTGCTGCGTGGGTAGACGAGGCGGGCTGGGAGGTCCTGCTGAACCGCGCGGGGACGACATACCGCAAGCTGCCGGACGCCGAGCGCGCCGGGCTGGACGGGCCGGAAGCGAAGGACCGCGCCATCGCCATCATGCTGGCTCACCCCTCCACCATCAAGCGCCCGGTCGTGACCGGCGTGCCCGGTGGCGTGCTGGTGGGCTTCAAGCCCGACATCTGGACCGCGCGCCTGCGCTGATCGCGCGGCGGGGCGCCGTCCCGCCCGCGATGAATATGGTTCTGGCCTTGCCGCTCTACCCCGCCTAAAAATAGCGGGTGACCAAGCGCATTCTCCTCATCATCTCGGGCGGGATCGCCGCCTATAAAGCCCTCGAACTCATTCGCCTGCTCAGGCGGGACGGCATCGCGGTGCGCGCCGTACTGACGCAAAGCGCCCGGCAGTTCGTCACGCCGCTTTCGCTCGGCGTGCTGACCGAGGATCATGTCTATGAGGAGCTGTTCGATCTGAAGGCGGAGCGCGAGATCGGCCATATCCAGCTCAGCCGGGAAGCGGACCTTATCGTGGTGGCGCCGGCAACGGCCAATATCCTCGCGAAAATGGCCGCCGGCATCGCAGACGATCTCGCCACCACATTGCTGCTGGCGACCGACAAGCCGGTGCTGGTTGCGCCCGCGATGAACGTGCGAATGTGGCACCATAAGGCGACCCGGCGCAATGTGGAGCGGCTGCGCGCGGATGGCATCCATATATTGGAGCCGGATGAAGGCGTGATGGCGTGCAATGAGACGGGCAAGGGCCGCCTGCCCGAGCCGGCTGCGATCTTCGCCGAGATCAAGGAACTGCTGGCCGCGCCGCGCGCCGCCGATCCACTCGTTGGCCAGCCCGATTTCGGGATGGAGGAGAGGGCCGGCGCACATCATGGCGCGCTTGCCGGACGCCATGTGCTGGTAACGGCGGGGCCGACGCATGAGCCGATCGACCCGGTGCGCTACATCGCCAACCGCTCGTCGGGCAAACAGGGCTTTGCCATCGCCGCAGCCGCAGCCGCAGCCGGCGCGCGGGTGACGCTGGTCGCCGGGCCAGTCCATCTCCCCACCCCGGCCGGCGTCACGCGGATCGACGTAGAGACCGCGCGGGAAATGCTGGCCACGGTTGCGGCGGCGCTGCCCGCCGATGTCGCGATCATGGTCGCCGCCGTGGCGGACTGGCGGACGGCGGACACCGCCCCCCTCAAGCTCAAGAAGGATGGCTCCGGAGCCCCGGCGCCGCTTGCCCTCACCGAAAATCCGGACATTCTCGCCAGCCTTGGCGCATCGCCCGACCGGCCGACGCTGCTCATCGGCTTCGCCGCCGAGACGAACGATGTGATCGACCACGCCATAGCCAAGCGCGAGCGGAAGCGGGCGGACTGGATCGTCGCCAATGACGTGTCCGGCACAGTGATGGGCGGCGCGCGCAATGCCGTGCATCTGGTGACGGATACCGGCGTGGAGAGCTGGGACGACATGCCCAAGGAGAGCGTCGCGGCCCGCCTCGTCGCCCGGATCGCGGACAGGCTGAACGGCTGAAGACTGGCGCCTCGACGGCATCGGCCGATGGCGCGCGAGGTTGTGGATAACTACAAGATATGCCCGGAATATCAGGGCGAGACACGATATCTGGTGGCTCATGTCGTAAAATTCTATGACATTGGTGCAATTCCCGGTGGCGCTCCGCCTCACTTTGGGACTATCATGCACGCCCTGCCGGGGATCGCGACTGACGCGCCGGTACGGGGGCGGCATCGCACACTGGAGACCGGGAATGAATGCGGATCGATGGGCGGCAATTCACGCCCGGACGGCATCTGACGTGACGCCTTCTTCAAAGGCCTGCGGACGCTCGATCGCGCATATCGGCACCGGGCAGTGACACATGCGGTTGCGCCATTGTCGCCGGGAGTCCGGCCATCGGTAACGGCAGGCGCGCGCGCATGACACGGGGCGCGGTTGTCATGGCCTGCATCGCGGGCTTTCTCGCGCTGGCGGGAACAGTCGCGGTGACGCGGCCCGCGCCGAACCCGCAGACCGTCTATATCCGCCGCATCGTCAGCGCGATGCTGTTTGCCGCCGCTCTCATCCTCACCGTCTTCTCCTGGGGACTCACACGGATCGCGGCAGCAGGATGAGCGCCGCCGCATCCCCCGCCGCCGGGAACCAGGGCACGGAGCTGCGCCACATCGGCATGCTCGATTTCTGGCGGGCGCTCAGCATTCTGCTGGTCCTTGCCGCGCATCTTCTCCCGCTTGGTCTCGCGCGCTGGGAGATGAATGCCGCCGCGGGCGCGACGGGCATGGTCATGTTCTTCACGCTCTCGGGCTTCCTCATCACGCGCTTTTTGATCGAGGACGGAAATCTGCGCCGGTTCCTCATTCGCCGCATCCTGCGGATCGCGCCATTGGCCTGGCTTGGCATGACCGCCGCGCTGCTCGTCGCGGGGGGAACAGGCGCCGAATATCTCGGCTCCATGCTGTTCTATGCCAATATTCCACCCTTTTTCCTGCTGCCGGCGGGCGGGCATTTCTGGAGCCTGTGCCTTGAAGTGCAGTTTTATTTCGGCGTGGCCTTGCTGGTCGCGCTGGGCGGGCAACGCGCGCTGCTGCTGCTGCCAGTCCTTTGCCTCGCCGTCACAGCCGCCCGGATCGGTGACGGGCAGTATATCAACATCACCACCTGGTTCCGCATCGACGAGATACTGGCCGGCGCCACGCTGGCGCTCATGTATGAGGGCCGGCTCGGCGAGGGCGCCCGCCGGCTGATCCGGTGGCGCGGCGCGCTCTTCCTCTTTCCGTTGTTGCTGGCCTGTGGCGCACCCTGGGGCGGCCCGCTCAATTATGCGCGCCCCTATGTGGCCGCATTGATGATCGGCGCGTCGCTCTACCATGTTCCGGCATGGCTCAGCATGCTCAGCCGCAGCAAGCCAATCATCTATGTCGCGCAGACATCCTACGCCCTTTACGTCATACACGGCGTTCTCGGCAGCACCTGGCTTGGCAACGGCGACACAAAGCTCATCAAATATGCCAAGAGGCCGCTGTTTCTGGCAGTCACCTTCGCCCTCGCCCACCTCTCGACATTCCATTACGAGCGCTACTGGATCAACCTTGCCCGGCGCCTGACCCGCAAGGACGCCGCGCCTGGATGAGGCGGGCTCTGGCCCGGCTCCCTCCTTGATGACGCAATCCTCCACCCTACATCTTCAAACCCGCCCCGGAGTAACACCCATGTCCCTTCTACATGCCAGCAAGGTCTACAAGCCTTTCGAATATCCATGGGCTTATGAATTCTGGAAGCGGCAGCAACAGCTCCACTGGCTGCCCGAGGAGATCCCCCTCGGCGAGGATTGCCGCGACTGGGCGCAGAAGCTCTCCGACCATGAGCGCAACCTCCTGACGCAGATCTTCCGCTTCTTCACCCAGGCGGATGTCGAGGTGCAGGACTGCTACCACGAGAAATATGGCCGGGTGTTCAAGCCGACCGAGATCAAGATGATGCTCACCGCCTTCTCCAACATGGAGACGGTGCATATCGCGGCCTATTCCCACCTGCTCGACACAATCGGCATGCCGGAAACCGAGTATAGCGCCTTCCTCCAGTATAAGGAGATGAAGGACAAGCACGACTATCTCGCCCAGTTCGGGGTCGATACCGATGAGGATATCGCCAAGACACTGGCGATGTTCGGCGGGTTTACCGAGGGGCTCCAGCTCTTCGCCAGCTTCGCCATGCTGATGAACTTCCCCCGCTTCAACAAGATGAAGGGCATGGGTCAGATCGTGAGCTGGTCGGTACGTGACGAGACGCTGCACTGCGAAGGCATCATCAAGCTCTTCCACGCCTTCTGCGCGGAGCGCGACTGCCTGACCACGAGCGTCCGCGAAGACATTATGGATATGTGCCAGAAGACCGTCCGCATCGAGGATGCCTTCATCGATCTCGTCTTCGAGATGGGGCCGGTGCCCGGCATGACGCCCAAGGACATCAAGCGCTATGTGCGCTACATCGCCGACTGGCGGCTCGGCCAACTCGGCCTCAAGCCGATCTACATGATCGAGGAGCACCCGCTCCCCTGGCTGACGCCGCTGCTCAACGGGGTCGAGCACGCCAATTTCTTCGAGACGCGCGCAACCGAATATAGCAAGGGCGCAACCCGCGGGCAGTGGAGCGATGTGTGGGAAAGCTTCGACCGCCGCCGCAACCTCAAAGCCAATGACAGCGACGAGGCGGAAGACGCTGCCGGCGAGGATATGTTTGCCAAGGCGGGCATCGCCGCCGAGTAAACCTCTCGCGAACAAGGGCGGGGCGAGGTCATCTCCCCGCCCCGCACCCGTTCACCGCCGCGCCCGATGACCATCAGGCCCGGCGGCGTCGGGGGGATTAAAGCCCTCGCCTCAGGCGAAGGAAATGGCCGATCTGCGGCGGCGCATCGCAGCGCCGGCAAGGCCGAAACCCGCAATCATCATCGCCCATGTGGCCGGCTCCGGCACGGCGCCCGTCGTCGCCGTCGTAAAGCTCAGCGCGACATTGTCGACACCCAGGCCATGGTCGCTGCCGATCGCGTCACGATCCGTCCAGCGGAAGGCGAAGCTGTCCCCATTGGCGATGGTCAGCCCGTTGATGATCGCGCTGATGGCGGTGCTTTCCACATTCCCGTCCAGCGCGCGGTTACCCGTGCCGATGAGGGGCATGAAGTCCAGCAGGTTCAGATTGACCCAGCTGGCGGCATCATCGCCGATCGACGTGGCGTTGAGCGCGTAGGAAAAGGTCAGGCCATCGCTGAGACCGGACGTACCCACGCGCCACTGCTCGCCAATATAGGAAAAGGCGATTTCCGTGATGGTGGCGCCCAGATCATTGATGAACAGGCCGCCGAACAGGACCGGGGCATTGGTCCCGCTGCCGATGCTGCCAAGCGCGCGATCCGTCGAGCCGATAGCGCCAAAGCTGTAGGCGCCGCCCGCATTGTTCGATCCGTTGCTGACAGCATAGCTCCCGTCGACAGCGCTGCTCGTCCCGTTCTCCACAATCTGCCAGCCGGTCGGCAGGACATTGCTGGTGGACGTGCTGCTGAGCGTGTCGAAATTCTGCGTGTAGCTCGTGCCGGTGATAGCAAGCGGCGTCAGCGGTGAGCTTTCCGCGGCAAGAACGGCCGACGGGCTGGCTGCGAACAGAAGCGCGGCGACAATCATTTTGGTCTGCATGTCGAAAATTCCTTTTGTGTGGAAACCGGATCAGGCCGTGGCGAGCGTCGCGGCCTTGCGGCGGCGCATGGCCCCGCCAGCAATGCCGAAACCGGCAATCATCATCGCCCAGGTCGCCGGCTCGGGCACAGCGCCTGTCGAGAGCATGATGTTATCGAACTGCACGAACCCGCTCGAACCGGCCATCGGGCGGAAGCTCAGACCCGTCAGGCCGCCCAGATCGCTGAAATCCAGCGTCGTCACGGTCAGCGCCTGCCCGGCTGTGTTGGCAATGGTCGTCGTGCGGGACAGCGGGGAGCGCCCGTCCGCGAAGGTGAAGGTGAAGGCAAGGTCCAGCGTCGTCGGGCCAAAGCCGCTGGAATTGCCGTAGAGCGGAGCGAAATCGATGCTCTCCACGAAGAACGCGGCGCCATCCACGCGGCCCAGCGTGATGGTCGATGAGCCGGCATAGTTGGTGAGCGCGGCGCCGACACGATCGAGGCTGCCGATGCCCGCCGTGGGTGTCGTGACGAAGCAGTTCGGCCCGTTACGGGTGGACGGGCACGTGCTCGCGCTGAGCTGATAGTCGCCCGTCGGATCGACATAGGGACCATAGACATAATAGGTGCCGCCGCCCGAATTCTTCAGTTCGTTGAAATCGATGGTGGTGGCCTGACCGGCGGACGGAAGCGTGGCAAGCGCCAGCCCACCCGCCACGACAACGCGCACGCCAGAGGAAAATAGTCCGGTAAATGACATGGAAGCGCCCCTTCGGGTTCATGGTTGATCCGAAGGCGCCTTTGCGGTGCGTAGGTGACAGCATGGCGTCAAAACGTCCCATTGCGGAACGATTTATGCCGACCAAGCCGGATTATCGTCGCTCGCCGCAGCATGAGAGCGGCCAAAACCGTCGCGAAAGGGCAGTGTAGCGCAGCCCCTATGCCGCGCCACGAGCCATGGCGTCAGGCGAGAGCCTCGATCACGGCCGCGCGCAGCTCCGGCAGGCCCATGCCCTTCTCGCTCGACGTGGCGATGATGTCCGGGTGAGCGGCCGGGCGGCCACGCGCTTCACGCGCGGTCGCCTCATGGATGGCGGCAAGATCGCTTGCTTTCACCTTGTCCGCCTTGGTGAGCACCAGCCGGTAGCCGACTGCCGCCTCGTCCAGCATGTCGAGCAGGGTCCGGTCCACATCCTTGATGCCGTGGCGGCTATCGATCAGCACCATCGCGCGCTTGAGCACCGCACGGCCACGCAGATAGTCGTTCACGAGATAGCGCCACTGCCGCACCAGATCCTTGGGCGCCTTGGCATAGCCATAGCCCGGCATGTCGACGAGGCGGAAGAGCGGCGGGCTCTCCGCGCCGACATCGAAGAAGTTCAGCTCCTGCGTGCGGCCCGGCGTATTGGATGTCCGCGCCAGCCCGTTGCGATTCGTCAGCGCGTTGATGAGCGAGGATTTGCCGACATTGGAGCGCCCCGCGAAGGTCACTTCCGGCGCGATCGGATCAGGCAGGAACTTGAGCCCCGGCGCGGACTTGAGGAAGCTGATCGGCCCAGCGAAGATGCGCCGCGCGTCCTCGATCGCCGCAGCCCGCGCATCCTCATCCGCTCCGCCAGCGCCATCAACCGTTGCGTCTGGCCCCGCTTCGCTCACATCACTTCGCCGCGGCCTGCTGGCTCAGCACCGGATGCTGCCGGTAGAGCCACCATTGCTGCGCGATGGTCAGCACGTTCGAGGTGATCCAGTAGATCAGCAGACCCGCCGCAAACGGCGCCATGACGAACATCATCATCCACGGCATGATCGCGAAAATCTGCTTTTGCATGTCGTCCATCGGCGCCGGGTTCAGCTTGAACTGGCCCCACATGGTGATGCCAAGCAGGATCGCCAGTACGCCGATGCCAAGGAAGGCGGGCGGCGTGAACGGCAGCAGGCCGAAGAGATTGAGCACGTGCAGCGGATCCGGCGCGGAAAGATCCTTGATCCACAGAATGAACGGCTGGTGGCGCATATCCACCACGAGCATCAGCACCTTGTAGAGCGCGAAGAAGATCGGGATCTGGAGGAAGATGGGAAGGCAGCCGGCAAGCGGATTGATCTTCTCCTTCTTGTACAGTTCCATGATCTCCTGCTGCTGCTTCAGCTTGTCGTCCTTGTGACGCTCCTGAATCGCCTTCATCTTCGGCTGCACGGCGCGCATCGCCGCCATGGACGCGAACTGGCGCTGCGCGATGGGGAACATGATCGCCCGCACGACAAAGGTGAGGCAGATGATCGCCACGCCGAAATTGCCGATCATGCGGAACAGCCAGTCCAGCAGATAGAAGATCGGCTTCTCGAACCAGCGGAACCAGCCCCAGTCAATCGCGCGATCGAAGAGCTGCACGCCACCCTTGTCGGCGTAGCTTTCCAGCACCTTCGCCTCCTTGGCGCCGACGAACAGCCGGCTGGAGGTGGTGACAGACTTGCCCGACGCGAGCATCACGGGCGCATAGCTGATATCCGCCTGATAGCGCTGACCGGCGCCAGCCCGGAACTGTGCATCCACCGGCCGATCCTGCGCGGGAATGAGCGCGGCGTGCCAATAATGGTCCGTAAAGCCCAGCCAGCCACCGGTGGTGGCGAAGCGCTGCGGCGCGGCGTCGTCCAGATCCTTGAAGTTGATGGAATAGTTCGCCTTGCCATCGAACACGCCGATCGGCCCGGTGTGGATCGTCCAGGTCGAGGGATCGCGTGAAACACCCGTCTTCGAGAGCAGGCCGAAGGGCCGCACCGCGATGGCACCGGCACCGACATTCTCAACCGTCTGGTCGACGGTCAGCATATAATTCTCATCGATCGAGAGGCGCATGGCAAAGCGCTGGCCCGCGCCATTATCCCACCGCAGGGTAACGGGCTCGCCCGGCTTCAGCACAGTACGATCGGCGACCCAAAGGCTGTTTGCGTCCGGCGCCTTCACGCCCTCGCCCGACCAGCCGAAGCTCGCGAAATAAGCATCGCCCGTGCCGGAGGGGGAGAACAGACGGATAGGCGGCGAATCCTTCGCCATCGTCTCCTTGTAGGTGGGCAGCACGACATCATCGATGCGCGCGCCCTTGAGCGCGATCGAGCCCTTGAGCCGCGGCGTATCGATCGTGACACGGGGGCTCTCCTTCAGCACCAGCGCCCGGTCACGAATCACCGTCGGCGCATCGGCGGCCGGTGCGGTGACCGGCGTGGCAACCCCCGCCTGCCCCGGAGCGGCGGTGGTCCCAGCCGTGGTGCCGGCCGTGGTGCTTGTCACCGGGGGATTGCTGGCCGCAGGAAAGAAGTGGTTGGCGATATAAGGCCAGCCGAACAGGATGGCGACCGTCAGAAGAGCCGCCATCACGAGGTTACGCTTGTCGTTCACTTAACGCCCTTCGCTTCCCGCTTGAATCATCTTGTCAGGGGATCAGGGAACCGGGTCGAAACCCGACCCGCCCCATGGGTGGCAGCGCAATAGCCGTTTGAGCGTCAGCCAGCCACCCTTAACCGCGCCATATTTTCGCAATGCACCGATGGCATAGGCCGAACAGCTCGGCTGGTAGCGACAACTGGGCGGCAAAACCCGACTTGGGCCGACTTGCCAGCCGCGCGCAATGAGGATGAGAAACCGCGCAATCATGCGCTGTTCCTCGCCTCCGTCCGTCCGCCCGTGCCGCTCCCGCCTCGTCCGGCGATACGGCGCAGGGCCTTCTCCAGCTCGGCACGAAGCGCGGCATAATCCCGCTCAACACCGCCGGCCCGCCCGATCAGCACATGATCGGCGCCCGCGATACCGCAGGATGGCAGCAGATCGCGCGCAAGCGCGCGGAAGCGGCGCTTCATCCGATTGCGGATGACCGCGCCGCCGATCTTCTTGGTGACGGTGATGCCGAGACGCGCTGTATCGTCGCCATCGCGACGATCCCGCACCAGCAGTACAAAGCCGGGCATGGGCTGGCGCTGGCCGCGGTTGGCGGCGAGATAATCGGCGCGCCGGGTCATGCGACCCACAGCGCGCGCCGGGATGTTTTCGCTCAGGCCGTCAAGCTCTTGCGGCCACGCGCGCGGCGGGCGCGCAGCACCTTGCGACCGGCCGCCGTCGCCATGCGGGCACGGAAACCGTGACGGCGCTTGCGAACAATATTGCTCGGCTGGAAAGTCCGCTTCATCGATCATTCCTCAAAAAACGCGAATCGCTGTCGAAAGCGACAAAAAGGGCCGCCTCGTGAGGGGCGGCCACTTGTCTGGCCCGCGCGATAGGGAAAAGCGCGCCTTGTGTCAATCGGATGTGGCGGAAACGGCAAGCATCCGCACGTCCGATCAGTGACCGGACAGGATCACGCCTTCGTGTCGACGATGATTGAAAATCCGCCATAGATCACGCGCGAACTGCCCATGGGATTGTCCGCAGGGGGCTGCATGCGCTCGTCCTCCATCAGCTTCTCCCAGGCCGCATCCCGCGTGGCCCGATCCGGCCATTCGATCCAGGAGAAGACGACATCCTCCCCCTCCTCGGCGAGTACGGCCGTACGCATGTCGTTGAGCTTTCCCGACATGATCTGGTCGTTCCACCCCTCGACAACGCGCAACGCGCCATATTCGATGTATAGCGGCGCGGCCTTTCTGGCCATGTCGATATAGTCCTGCTTGCGCCCCGGCAGCACCGGACACATGAAGCCATCCATATAGGTCATGCCTGCATTCCTTCCTTTCTGGAAACACGGTCGGGCGTAAAATCGGCGAGCTGAGCGGCGAGCGCCGCCTGAAATGCGGGGCGCGCTTCTGCCCGCGCGATATAGTCGCGGAGCGACTGCGGGATCTGCAGCCCCTCGGCGGGGAGATTGCGCAGTACATCCACCATCATGATGTCCGCGGCCGTGAACCGCCCGGCAAGCCAGGGAGCATCGCCAAGCGCGGTGGCAAGCCGGCCGAGTCTCTGCTCAATGAAAGCAACCAGCCCCGGTCGACGCAGCGGCGCCCAGGCTTCGGCGGCACTGAAGCGATCTATGGTCATAAGCTCCATGATCGGCGGCTCCACACTGCCAACCGCCGCGACAAGCCAGGAACAGGCGCGTGCGCGCTCTGCCGGATCGCGCGGCATCAGCCGCTCATCCTTCTCCGCGATGTGGAGAACGATCGCCCCGCTCTCGAACAGGTCGATCTCCCCCTCGCGATAGGCGGGCACCTGCCCGAAGGGCTGCTCGGAAAAATAAGCGGCCGGACGATCCATCGCGCTGATGAGCCGGGTGCGATAGGCAAGGCCGATCTCTTCCAGCGCCCACCGCGCGCGCAAATCCCGCACATGGCCCCGCGCAAAGCGCGGCACCCATTCGAACGCGACAATCTCGATCGGCGCCTGCGCCATAGTCCAGCCTCTCCCCTGCTTAGCCCTGCGGCGGCGGACCGCCCTCCGCGGCAACCGGGTCCATCCACAACGGCTCCCAGACATGACCGTCCAGATCAGTAAAGCTGCGGCTCATCATGAAGCCATGGTCGAGGGGCGGATTGATATCGACCGTGCCGCCATGGGCGCCAGCCGCCTGCGACATGGCATCCACCGCAGCGCGACTGTCCAGAGCAAGAGCGAGCGCAACTTCACTGGACCCCACATCCGGGATCGGGCGGCTGGTGAACGTCGCCCATTTTGCATGGGTCAGCAGCATCACGAAAATCGCCTCGGACCAGACCATGCACGCGGCCGTCTCATCGGTGAAGCGCGGCTCGTTGATAAAGCCCAACGCCGCATAGAAGCGTTTCGCTGCCTCCAGATCGCGCACGGGCAGATTGATGAAAATCATCTTGCTCAAGTCCCATCCTCTCTCGTCCCGACTCGATGTTGCGGAACCTGACGCAATGCGTTAGTTTTTACAACTATGAAGTTAGAAAATATAACTCAGTGCGTCACGCAAGCGCCGAGGCGCCGCTTTGCCGATGCCTGCGGCCTTGCTCATGGACTGGACCTGGTCGGCGAGCGCTGGGCGCTGCTTGTCATTCGGGAACTGCTGCTTGGGCCCCGTCGTTTCTCGGACATACGGACTGCACTGCCGGGGATCAGCGCGAATGTGCTCACCCAGCGCCTCACGGAACTGGAAGCGCGGCATATTATCGAGCGGATACGCCTCCCGCCGCCCGCCAGCGCCCGGCTTTATGGACTAACGCCATGGGGTCTTGAGGCAGAGCCAATGGTGCTCGCCATGGCGAAATGGGCCTATCGCTCTCCTGACCATGACCGGATGCTCCCGCTGACCGGCGTGGCCATGCTGCTTTCGCTCAGGATCAACCTCGACAGGGGCAAGGCCGGCGCCATGGCGCTCAATCTCGCGTTCGAGATCGATGGCACGCCGTATCACGCCACGCTGGCCGACGGACAGTTGAGCCCGAAAGCAGGCGCGCGGGCGGACAGCGCGTCCGCACCCGATCTCGCCTATCGCGGCACGGCACGCGGCCTTGCCGCACGCATCTATGGCAAGGCGCCGCCGGCCGATCTCGCGGCGGCGGATGTGCTGCACTTCAGCGGTGATCCGGCGCTGGAAACCCGCTTCGCCGCGCTCTTCGCACTACCCCCCCGCTACGAACCGCCGGAAAAAAGCTCGACTCCGGCCGGCTGAAGCCGCATAGCAGACAAGAACAAAAAGGGGGCATCCGGTGATCGCGACCGTGCGAACAGTGGCCTTTCTGGGGCTGGAGGCGCGCGCCGTGGAGGTGCAGTGCCAGCTCGTCTCTGGACTGCCTAATTTCATTGTCGTGGGCCTCGCGGACAAGGCGGTCGCGGAGAGCAAGGAGCGCGTGCGCAACGCGATCGCGGCCATTGGCCTCTCGCTGCCGCCCAAGCGCATCACCGTCAATCTCTCGCCCGCCGACCTCCCCAAGGAAGGCTCCCATTACGACCTGCCGATCGCGCTCGCGCTGCTGGCGGCAATGGGCGTTGTCGATACGGAACTGCTCACCGAGCATCTCGTCGTCGGCGAACTGGCGCTGGACGGACGGATTGCGCCCGTACCCGGCGTGCTGCTCGCCGCCATCGCCGCCGCCGAACAAGGCCTCGCCCTGATCTGCCCGGCAGCGCAGGGCACAGAGGCGGCATGGGCCGGACAAGGCGCGGTGACGGCCGCGCCGGATCTGCTCGCGCTGCTCAACCACCTGAAAGGCAATGGCCGCCTGCCGCTCCCTGAACCGGGTGAGGCCGACCCGCCCGTAACCGGCCCGGACCTGCGGCAGGTACGCGGGCAGGAGACAGCGCGGCGCGCGCTGGAGATCGCGGCGGCCGGCGGCCATAATCTGCTGATGGTCGGCCCGCCCGGGTCCGGCAAATCTCTCATGGCGAGCTGCCTCCCGGGCATCCTGCCGCCGCTCAGCCCGGCCGAGGCGCTGGAAGTCTCGATGGTCGCGTCAGTCGCTGGCGCGCTCGGTGCCGGGCTGATCAGCCAGACGCGCCCCTTTCGCGCACCCCATCACAGCGCATCCATGGCGGCGCTGGTCGGTGGCGGCGCGCGCGTAAAGCCCGGCGAGGTGAGCCTCGCCCATATGGGCGTCCTCTTCCTCGACGAACTTCCCGAGTTTCAGCGCGCGGTGCTGGACAGCCTGCGCCAGCCGCTCGAAAGCGGCACCGTAAGCGTCGCACGGGCGAATGCCCATGTGACATTCCCCGCGCGCGTACAGCTCATCGCTGCGATGAACCCGTGCCGCTGCGGCCATCTTGCCGATCCGGCATTGGCCTGCGCCCGCGCGCCACGCTGCGCGGCGGACTATCAGGCCAAGGTTTCCGGTCCGCTGTTCGATCGGATCGACCTCCATGTCGAGGTGCCGGCAGTCAGTGCCGCCGACCTCATGCTGCCGCCATCGGTCGAAGGGTCAGCCGAGGTCGCGGCGCGGGTCGCAGCCGCCCGCGCGATCCAGAACGCCCGGCGTGAGGCCGCCGGCGGCGCGCGCACAAATGCCGAGCTGGAAGGCGCAGCGCTCGAGTCTCTCGCCATGCCGGACCCGCCCGGCCGCGCCCTGCTCGCCGATGCGGCGGCGGCCACCCGACTTTCCGCCCGTGGCTATACGCGCGTTCAACGCGTCGCACGCACCATTGCCGATCTGGACGGGCACGAAATTATCGGCAGAATCCATGTCGCTGAGGCCCTCAGCTACCGTCGGCGCACACCAGCGGCCTGAGCCGCGCGCATTTACCATCCGATTTGGGTCAATTTTCCATCGCTTTTGAATGAACGGATAGCCAGTTTCATAGCCTGTAGTTATGATAACAAAGTGGCAGGCGCTAACCGACGCCCCACGCACGGTTGGGAAAAAGGGGACGCAATGCAGCATGAGCGTGTGGACCTGCCACGCAAAATCCATCTCATTCACCCTGCCCTGACGATGCCGCCGAGACACCGATCATGCCCCGCACAGTGCGCGGGCGAGATGCTATGAGCAACGAACCCCTCCGCGTCCGCACCGGGGACAGCAGCATCAGCGAAGCAGCTTGGCCGAGCCACGACGTCATCACGGCGCTCAGCCACTATCTGAAGCTGCGCCGCCGCCGCGAGCAGCTCTTCGGCGCCCATCTGTTCAGCGACCCCGCATGGGACATGCTGCTCGATCTATACGTCGCCCAGCAAACCGGACGGAATGTGAGTGTGAGCAGCGCCTGCCTCGCCTCCGGCGTACCGCTGACGACCGCGCTGCGCTGGCTCCGCCGGCTGGAGCATGAGGGGCTGGTCGCGCGGGATGCCGACCAGACGGATGCACGGCGAACCCATGTGCGACTGACTGATCGTGCAGTTTCCCGCCTGCATCGGCTCGCCCAGTTCGCTGCCGATATGATGCCCTGACACGCCTGATGCCGGCTGCTCAGCCGGCGTCGGTCTTCACCAGCTTAAGGTCGCCCGCAGCCGGCGCGGCATTGCCGGCATGGGTGAAGCGGCCGTCGATCTGGCCGCCAGGCGCGATGCTGATACTCTCATAAGCGACATCGCCGGTGATGCGCGCGCTCGCCTCGATGATGAGTTCATCGGCGGTGATGCCGCCCTCCACATGCCCGCCGATCCGCGCGCTCTTCGCGCGGATCAGACCCTTGATATGGCTTTCCGGTCCCTGTACCAGCGCGGCGCACTGGATATCGCCCTCAATCCGCCCATCGACATGCAGGTCGACACTCGCCTCGATGTCGCCCCGGATGGTTACATCCGAGCCGATGATGGAAAACGACGCGCCTCTAGCGCCCGTTCCCGCCGATGGCGCGTTTTTGCCTCGCAAGCTGCTGGATTTCGAGAACATCCTGTCGGGCCTCCAAAAAGGGTCGTGGGTCAACGGCGGCGCCATTGACGCGCACCTCGAAATGCAGATGCGTACCGGTCGACCGCCCTGTCGACCCCATCCGGCCGACCTCCTGTCCACGGGCCACGCTCTCTCCCACCCGCGTCCGGAAACCGGAAAGATGGGCATAGCGGGTCATGAAGCCGCGGCCATGCTCAATCTCGACGACATTGCCATAGCCGTTGCGGACGCCGACATAGCTGACGCGCCCGTCGGCGGCGGAGAGAATCGGTTGCCCATAAGTACCGCGGAAATCGATGCCCGCGTGGAAGGCTGCCAGACCATTGAACGGATCGCGTCGATAGCCATAGGAGCTGGTCTCCATCGGCGCCTGCGTCGGCCGGCCCGAGGGCATGCTGGCAAGACCCGTCTCCAGCGCGCGCATCCGGGCGAGCGTGGCGGCCAGATCGCGCAGATCGGCAATATCCTGAGCGTCGCCGGCCATGGCGGGAATGAAAGGGCCGCCCATCGCGCCCTGCGCCGCGATCTGCGCGGGATTCACCCCGAAGCGGCGGATCGCGCCTTCAAGCCGCACGATGCGTCGCTCAGCGGCCGCAAGCAGCCGACTCTCGAATGCGTCCTGACGCGCGCGCATCTTTTCAAGCGGAGCGGTGCCCGGCGTTGCCGCGCTGATCGTCCCGGGCGCGGCCGTGCCGCTGGATGGCGCGGCCTTTTCGCCAACCAGACCGCGCACCGCCTTGCCATCGCCGCCCAGATGCGTCCGCACGATATGATCGAGCGCGTCCTGGCGCGCCTCGATCTCCTGCGCGACATCGCTCACCGACTTGCGATAGGCGTTGACCTGCGCCTGCTGACGCTGGACCTTGGTCCGATCCTGATCGAGCACCGACCGCTCGATCGCGACGCCCGCCTGCGACCAGAGCATCACGCCGGTGAAGCCCGCCCAGCCGGCAAGCGCTGAGCCGATCATGCCGAGCACGACCCACTGCGCGCGACTGGACACCCGCAAAAAGCGGACCTTTCCATCGGTACGCAGAAAGATCTCCCGCGCTGGCACCAGCTCCTGCATGCGTGCAGAAAGCCGGGCTGCGGTCCATTTGCCTGTGGCCACCCGCTCGCTCGTTAACTATTTGTGAATATTGAGGTCGGGCTAGCAATCCGCGAAGGCTGGCGCGAATCGATTCACGGTGACTCAACGATGAATCGAAAAGCAGGAGCGATGAACCGAGCAAAGAGCGACAATAGACCGGCCATGCCCCCCTCAATGTTCCTGATATGAACCCCTGCTTCCTGCCTGACGGGCGCGACTCGGGAAGTAGCAGGCTACCCTGCCTTCCCTGCCCGATCATGTTAGGATCATGCTGGCGCTCGATTCCGCGCGCCTGCAGGAGGGGCGCATATCATGAAAAATAGATGGTTTATCAGTATTTTGTCCGTTGCAGCGTCGCTATCCGCCAGCGCGCCTCTTCATGCGGAAACGACAGCACGCATTGAGCGGCACGCGGCATCGCCCGCCGGCCTCATCCTTAAAGGCGTTACCATGAGACCGGGCGCGACGCTGCTGTTTCTCTCCGGCCAGCTCGCAAACCCGCTGCCCGCAAGCGCCGACAAGCCCTCCGCTGAACGGACCGTCGCGGACTATGGCGATACGCGCACCCAGACGGTGAGTACGCTGGAGAAGATCAAGGCTTTGCTCGCCGAGCAGGGCTTCGCCATGTCAGACGTCATCAAGCTTACCGTGTTCCTCGCCGGCGATCCGAAACTCAATGGCAGGATGGATTTCGCCGGCATGAACGAAGGGTTCCGCCAGTATTTTGGTTCGGCGGACAATCCTGCCACGGTAGCGCGATCGACCATACAGGTGGCCGCGCTCGTTCATCCGGCCTATCTCGTCGAGATCGAGGCCACCGCCGCGAAATGACGACCGATGTGGGACGGGCAGGACGCAAGCGGCAATCCGGCGCGCGCCGTTCGCGCGTTGACAGGCTCCGCGCCCTTCCCTAGGGCGAGCGGATCGGAGACGTGGGTGAGTGGCTGAAACCAGCGGTTTGCTAAACCGTCGAGCCCTGAATGGGGCTCCCCGGGTTCGAATCCCGGCGTCTCCGCCAATTTCCTTGGAAATACAGCCGCTTACGGGGGTCGCTCTTGCAGCACCCCTTATGCCCGCTCGCGTCTAAAAAATGGTCGTGTAAATGCAGTGTAAGAGGGCGGGGGTGAATCGCCGCACTCATAGTAGCACCTCACGCCCGAAGGCGCAGGGTGCTTGGCAGCGTGAGCGATGCCTGAAAGTCCGACGATCCTAGCAATGGCGCGATAGAACTAGTATGTCCAAGCGATGTTCGACAATGCACCCTATGTGAAGTCAGCGATCCTAATTGCCCTTAGCACTGCGATAATCTCCGCGGCTCCACCTCCAGAGCCCCCCGGAAGCGGCGTTCTCTGTCTCGGGACATTCATTTATTTCGTCGAGAAGGCCGGAAAGCAGTGTCACACGGGAGACGATCCTGAGTTCCAAGCGAGAATTGCCAGCTATGCTCACAGATTCGATGAATATATAGTTCGAAACACCGGCGGAGACCCGGCCGTCCTTGCGAAATTCAAGAAAAGTCAAAACCTGACTAGCGAAGATCCGGACTATATCTGCAAAGGTGATGTCGCCGAAAGCTACAATCAATTCAAGGCTCAGGGCGTTGATAAGCTTGATAGCGCTGTCGATAAGCTTCTAGCGCATGATGGCCCGCCTAGCTTCGGTGATTGTGTTTAAAGTGCTCTGACGCTCGCACTCCCGCCACGCTAGGAGCCATGCTGGCGCACCGTCAGCGAGCATATGCCGCGTTCCATGTCCCGTCATGCTCCCAAGCCCGGAGGCTGGCGGCGACTGCCACCATGTCGTCACGCGCCAACGCCCCGCTTTCGATACCGGGCAGCACCCCTTGTTCAACCCATGCGTCAAACGAGCCATAGAGCAAGGTGAACGGGGACGGCTTCGGCTTCTCCGCGTCCTCCAGTTTCGCCAACCGCTTCTGCAAGGCGCGGAGTGACATTGTGGATATTGCAGTCTGAGACTGCTGACCCAGCTCGTCAGGAGCTTGCCGCACGACAACGACCGGCGTGGGTGCGGCAAGCTCAGGCGTCGGGCTACCCACAGGGGCGACGACGGGGATCGACACAGCGCTATGATCGGCGCGCGACAGAATAGCGCTCACGACCGGCCCAGCCTGCTACGCATAATGATGCCAATACCATGCGATAGCGCTATGAGATTGTTGAGTTCGAGATAGTGGCTGGCAATGACAGCAGCATCCACTCACCGCAGCCCGGCCCATGGTTGGTGATATCCCAACGGTATTAGGATGGCTTGTCCTCGATATGCAGGCCGTCCCAGCAGAGCGAGATGCGCGCCGGCCAGAATCAGAAATATGGCGAAATCCGCAGCCGTGCCCTGCAAGTCGTATCCCGCCCTCGCGCTCCCCATGCAGACCCTTCTCCGCAATCTCCTTGTATCGGGTCAGACACATTTCCTCGGTGATGTCGTGCTAGCGGGGTCAGGGGCATCATGTTAGAATTATCACCATGTTATCCAGCATTTGGCCACAGCGCCTTCTCGCCCTGCCATTTTTGATCCTTGGCGGCTGGTGCCTGTTTACGCCGCACATGGTCGAGCGCCTGAGTATCAATCCTGAATATCAGCATCTCAGCACGACCAGCGCGCTGCTGATCGGCTGCTTCGGCGCGCAAGCGGAACTCGGCGGCCTGTTCATCGCCTTCAGCCGCTGGACGCGGCGGACGTTCGCCATCTACGCTGTCGCGTTGCTACCCTTCTTCTGGTTCAACTATTATTTCGTCTTCGAGATACCGGTGCTGAGCCGCTGGATGGCGCTCGATTTCGGCGCCAATCTGTTTATGCTTGGCTTGTGCGTTTGGGGCTGGCGCGTAGCGCCGTCCGAATGGGCGCCTAAGCCCAGTTCGTTACACTAAGCACGTTCGACTGAACGCCGGTCTTGGGCGTTATCGAAACGGCATGCATATGCCTGCCCCATGCCCCACCTTGCTGCTCCCACCGGCGTAGACAGGCGACACTCTCAATCATGCACGCGTACCTCACCCCTTTCGATGTCAGGCAGCACGTCCCGCTCAACCCCTGCTCAAACAATCCGAACAGGACCGTGAACGGGGATAGTCGCGGCTTCCCCGCTTTATTCGGCTGCCAAAGGCGATGGCTCGCGGCAAGGCATCGCGAAAGCATCCGTCCAAGTTCATCTCACCGAAGTGGCAACACGACGGTAAACGACACCTAGCCGGTGCACAATCACTACAAGCCGGCCAAAGCCGTTGCCGGTAATCCTCAAAACCAACACTCTACACCCAGCCGCGCACAGGTCCAAAGCCCATCATCTGCACATCCGGCAATCAATGCAGGCCACTCATGTCCACGGGTCCTGACTCTGGAACACGTCCACGCTCAGCTTCTGCGAAGCCCCGGACATCGGGCCAAGCATTATCTCGGTTATGCGACGCTCACCGGATACCCTATTGATCTGAACAAATACATCGATGCTACTACGCACATAATAGTGCACATCCTCTCGACTAAGATTCGTACCGGTTTGCAGCACTAGTAGCGCAATCTGCTCAATCGCTCGCTCGGGGCTGTCGGCATGCACCGTCGTCATTGATCCGGGATGTCCGGTATTTACAGTGCGTAAGAAGGCATAGGCTTCGGAACCGCGCAATTCGCCTACGATGATACGATCCGGCCACATGCGTAACGACGCGGCTAGAAGATCGTCAGTTGAAACACGAGCTTCACCCAGTGCATTTCTGGTCGCAATCAGACCTAACGCATTTGCGTGAACCAACCTCAGCTCAGGAGTGTCCTCGATGAAGATCAACCGCTCTTCAGCAGGAATTTCCTGAATCAGCGCATTGAGAAAAGTCGTTTTCCCGGTCGACGTGCCACCAGAAATCAAAACATTCTTCCGCCCGCATACTGCTGTTCGAAGAAGCGTGGCAAAGTCACGCGCCTCGAGAAGTTGCTCAAGCTGTATGTCAAGGTCCGAACGCTTACCTATGCAGCCTCGTTGCGTAAGCACGAAAGCGCCTGTCTTCACATAGTCGCCCAGTGTCAGATTGGGCGACACATTTTTGCGAATTGCCAGCGCCATTGGGCCGCGTGTAGCTGGCGGAGCAACAATCTGAACGCGCGAGCCATCCGGCAGACTAGCGGATAACAGCGGATGTTCGCGGCTGATCCCTTGGTTGGAAAAAGATGCAATCTGCCGCCCCAGCCCGCTTAACATCACGTCATCGAGCGTTGGGGCGGCCAGGCATTCCAGCGAGCCGCCGAGCGTTTCGAGCCATATCTCGCCCGGACGATTCACATAGATATCCGTGACATCTGGTCGCGAGAGCGCCTCCCCCAGCGGAGCCAGATAGGCCTGAAGATAAAATGTGCTTATTTTCTGTGCTCTACAGAGGTGAAATCGAGGTCACGAGCAACGAAAACACTGATCGAGGCACCCTGCTTGACATGCAAAGTCGGTTGCACACCTCCGCCCTGAGCAGCCGTTGTGGTGCCTGATCCGCCGGGCAATGTAAGCACGGCAATGGAATTGCCGCCTAATCCTCTCGCAGCATAGGCCGTTCCGATTTTTAACGACGTTTGAAGAAGCGCTGCGCCAAACCTCTCCAAAAAGTGGCTGTTTACGCTACCTTTGACCCCAACACGGCCAAGTGGGTCGACTGCGGGAGAGCCAAGCGCAATGACGGCGCCATCGGGCCGAATAAGCCGCGTCCAAATGACCAGAGCGCGGTTCTGCCCCCGCTGCAAGCCCGCCTCATATTCGCCCACGAGCCTGCTGCCACGAGGAATGAGCACCCTTGTTCCGTCAAAACCCACGACGTCGTGCGTAACGAGCGCCCGTGCCGGACCGGGACGGGTAGAATCCAGCGCGGATTCCAGTGCCGCCGAAATCAACGTGCCCTCGACGACCAGGGTGGCACGGTTTCGTAGCATGGTTGCGCGTGCGCTTTGGTTACCACTTCTACCGCTCTCGACTTTTGAGGATTCCCCGTAGCGGCCCGAATTCTCCTCAACGCCAATATCAAAAACAAGCGCCGGATCACCCGACACCTGATCCCGCGAAGGCGGTGGACTTACGGTCGCTGTCATTTGTTGAGAAGGCTGCATATATATGATCTGCGGCCTGGGCGGCGGCGACGGCAGTGCTGGCTTTGCAGGTGGCGGGGCGCTTATTGCTATCCTGCATGCCCCCCAGCCTGTCCGCCTTCTATGTGCTCATGAGCTCCATGACCGCAGACCTCACAGATGAAGATGAACTCCGGTCGGGTCAACGCAATGAGGCCCTTCTGGCAGCAGCCAATCAATGGCTAACCAAGCTGGGAATGTCGTCATCCTACATATTTGCAGCATTAATCCTCAATTTGTCCGGATTTGATGCGGCACAGCCAACCCAGAGTGACAATACTCTTCTGGTCATGCGCGTTTTATTTTGCGCGATCCCGTTCGCAGGGGTGTCCCTTGCCATCCTGGCTCTCAGAAAATACCGCCTGACAGAGAGCAAGCTGCATGAAATTCAACATGAGCTTTCCGTCGGCCGGAGGCGCTGAATTCTCACCTGAGAATAGCAACACGAGCGGTTGCACTCGATGATCTGACGATCAAGAGTGCGCGCGGAGAAACGGTCGCTGCGAAGCTTGAAGCAGTGCATCCTGGCCTCGACGAGGCTGCGCTTGTGGCCGCAACTCTACTTTTGCCAAATCCCCCTGCCCAGGCATTTTATCGTGCGCAGCGTTTCGTGGCGAGCACCAAAGCCAGAGCTATCTCTGATCCAGGTCTTGCTATTGCGGCGAACGGCGATGACGGGGTCTGTATTTCGCATGGCAATGGCTGCGTGGCTGCCTTCGGCGCCACCGACCCTGAGAATGGCCTCGTTCTCCGGGGTCTGCGACAGTAAGCCGGGCAGGCTCGGCTCATCACCAATGCCGTCGGTCGTGCGATATCGTGGGACGTCGGCCCGGATATCAGGCCCATCGATGTCATTCGATTCCCCAAGGGAATCCATCACCCTATTACGCAACAAAACCTTTATCTGCCTGCATTCCTATCAGCGCTTGCTTGATAGGACGTCAGTCGTCGCCTTTGCACAATACGATAGTCGCGACAGCGCCCAGTTCTGACCGGGAATGGTGCGGCTAGAGGGACTCGAACCCCCACGGTTGCCCAACGGTACCTAAAACCGTCGCGTCTACCAATTTCGCCATAGCCGCAGAGCTGCGCCCTATAATCGGGGATTCACCGCAAGCCAAGTCGTTCCCTGCCTGTCGCGTTGCAACACCCGCGGGATCGGTCCACAACGCAGACATGGTCCCTCACGACCGCGCAAGGAAAACGCCTTTATGTCCAATGCCGGCTTCATCCTGTTGGCGCTTGTCGGGGGGCTGCTGCTCGGCCTGATCGGCAACGCGCATCTGCCCGGCGCGGCCGCCGCCATGATGGAGGTCGCTGGACCCGTTGGTGCGCTCTGGCTCAATGCACTGAGGATGACGGTCATCCCGCTCGTGGTCTCGCTGCTCATCACCGGCATCGCGCAGGCCGCGCAGGCGACGCGCGCTGGCGCTGTCGCCGGGCGGGCGATCATCTGGATCGTGGCGGTGATGATCGCGTCCTCAATCGTGGGATGGCTGGCAACCACCCTTTTCCTCGACATCTGGCCACTGGCCGGAGACAGTGCCGCCGCATTGAAGGCGACGCTAGGCGCCGCGCATGAGCCCGTCCCCGTGCCGCCCTTTGCCGAGTTCATCGTGGGCATCGTGCCGGTCAATCCGCTTGCCGCCGCCGCCAATGACGCGGTGCTGCCCCTGCTCGTTTTCTCGCTGTTCTTCGGCTTTGCGCTCACCCGGCTGGACACGGCGCGGCGCGACCTTCTGGTCGGTGTGTTCTCCGCCTTTGCGGACACGCTGATCATCATCATCGGCTGGGTGCTGAAGGCCGCGCCCGTGGGGGTCTTCGCGCTTGCCTTCGTGCTCGGCGCGCGGGCTGGCGGCGCCGCGTTCAGCGCGCTGGTCCACTACATCGTCCTGATCTCGGCCGTGGGCGGCATCATGACGCTGGCGGCCTATCCTGTCGCCGTGCTAGCCGGCCGCCAGCGCCTTATCGACTATGCCCGCGCGGTTTTGCCGGTGCAGGCCGTCGCGATCAGCACCCAGTCCTCGCTCGCCTGCCTGCCGGTGATGCTGGACAAAGCCATGGCCCTGGGTGTGCGCGAGGAAAAAGCCGGCGTGGTGCTGCCGATGGCGGTGGCGCTGATGCGCGCGACCGGCCCTGCCATGAACCTCGGCGTGGCCATCTACGTCGCCCATATTTTTGGCATCCACCCCGCGCCACAACAGATGGCAATGGCGATCATCGTTGCCATGCTCACCTCCATGAGCGCGGTCAGCCTGCCGGGGCAGGTGAGCTTTCTCACCTCCATCGCGCCGCTCTGCATCATCCTCGGCGCGCCTGTCGAAGCACTCGCGCTGCTGCTCGCAGTGGAGAATCTGCCGGATATCATGCGGACACTCGGCAATGCGATGATGGACGTTTCCGTCACCTGCGCGGCAGGGCGGGATCGCCCGGGCGAAGAGACTGGAGAAGCGACAGGTTGACGTAACGCCCGCCGGACAGCGGAACAGGGCGACAAGCCGGCGCCCCCAAGCCTATCGCAGCCCGGCGCCTGTACGCGGAAAATGCCGGACGGGACGCCGCGCCATCAACGCACGCGCAAAACCGTAAATCGGCGGTTCACCCGCGCGCAGTAACGAAGTTTTCGTTGCGGTGCCGCACGCGACGTGGAACGATAGACCTCAGCTTGCTGCGCGGGTCCCACTGACCGCCGGCCAACCGCGAGGCAGGCATGGAGGTTTTCGCGTGATCGATCGCTGGCGGCGTCCTGCCGCATTGGCCGTATCAGCCGCACTTTCCGCTTGCAGCGCCGGCCCGGACTATCGGCCCGCGACCTCTGGCGATCTGGGCCTGCCCGCAGCTTATGACGGCGCGCCAACCGCATCATCCGACAATTCCGCGCTTGCCGACTGGTGGACGCGCTTCAACGATCCCGCGCTGAACGGGCTAGTCACACAGGCCATCGCCGCCAATCTCGACATCGCGCAGGCCGAGGCGCGGCTGCGGCAAGCGCGCGAGGCAGCGATACAGGCCGGTGCCAGCCTGCTCCCGTCCGCCAGCGCAAGTGGACGGGCGGGGCGCAACATCGTCTCCAACGCGGCGGACAGCAGCAGCTATTCGCTGGGCCTCGACGCTGACTGGCAGGTCGACCTGTTCGGCGGCGGGAGACGGGCGCTGGAGGCCGCGCGGGCCGATGCGGCCGCGAGCGGCTATAGCCTCGCCTCCGTCCGCATCGCGATCATCGCCGAGCTGGCGACCAATTATGTGCAACTTCGGCTGGCGCAGCAACAGTTCGCCATCGCGCAGGACACGCTCCGCTACCAACGCGACAATTATGATATCGCGCGCTGGCGGGTGCAGGCCGGCCTTGCCTCGTCTCTTGACGAGGAACAGGCGCGCACTCAGCTCGCCCAGACCGAAGCGAGCGTGCCGGAGCTTCGCACCACCATTCGCGGCGCGCTCAACCGCATCGCGGTGCTGACCGCGCAACCGCCCGGCCGCGCGACGGCGGCGCTGGAAGCCGCAGCCCCCATTCCCGCGCCGCCGGCCGGCATTGCCGCCGGGCTCCCGGCCGATACGCTGCGCCAGCGGCCGGATGTCCGCGCAGCCGAGCGCAGCCTGGCCTCCGCCACCGCCCGCGTCGGGGTGGCGCAGGCGCAGTTGCTCCCTGCCCTCACTCTCAGCGGATCTGTGGGGACGAGCGCGCTCCGGCCCGGCAGTCTGTTCGACGCGATAACCGGTTCGCTGTTCACGGGCCTTTCCCAGATTCTGTTCGACGGGGGCACGCGGGCCTCGCAGGTTCGCGCCCAGAGGGCAGCGGTGGACGGTGCCTATGCCGCCTACCGCCAGACCATCCTCACCTCTCTTGAGGATGTGGAGAACGCGCTGGCATCGGTCACCTCGGCGGATGAACGCAGGGGCCAGCTCGCGATCGCGCGCGAGGCGGCAAACAACAGCGCGCTGTTGGCGCGTCTGCAATATCAATCCGGCCTGACCGATTTCCAGACGCTCTCCAGCGTCGAAACCGCGCTGCTTTCGGCAAGCAACAGCCTTGCAAGCTCCGAGGCAGCGCAGGCCCTCGCCGTCGTGCAACTCTACAATGCGCTGGGCGGCGGATGGCAGACAATGGATATGGCTACAGGCATGGCCAAGAACAGGGCCAAGAGCACGAATGGAAGCGGCGAATGACCCAAGGACAGGCGAACGAGAGCCTCGACACGTTTCTGGGCGTGACAACGGCGAGCCCATGGGCGCGACGCGCCAAATGGATCGGCATCGCGCTGGCCGTCCTGTTGCTGCTCTTCATTCTCTACCGCGTCTTCGGCCAGAGCGAGACGGTACGCTACGCAACCCAGGACGTGGAAAAGGGCGCGCTGACCGTCACCGTATCCGCCACCGGCAATGTGAAGCCGATCAATCAGGTCGATGTCGGCTCTGAACAATCCGGCCTCATCACGCATGTCTATGTCGATGTGAACGACCGGGTGACCAAGGGGCAGTTGCTCGCGACACTCGACACCGCACGGCTGCAGGATTCGGTTGTGCAGGCGCAGGCGAGCGTAGCCGCCGCGCAGGCGCAGGTGGGTGAAGCGGAAGCCACGCTTGCCCAGTCGAGCGCCACGCTCGCCAGACAGGAAGAGGTTCATCGCCTCTCCGGCGGTCGCGTGCCCTCCAAGACGGAGCTGGATGCCGCCCGCGCCGACCGCAAGCGCGCCGTCGCGTCGCTCGCCGCCGCGCGCGCGCAGGTCGCTCAGCAGAACGCCGCCATTGGCACGGCGCGGACCAACCTCTCCAAGGCGCGCATCTATTCGCCGGTGACCGGCGTGGTGCTCTCGCGCGATATCGAGCCGGGACAGACCGTCGCCGCATCATTCAACGCGCCGGTGCTCTTCACCATCGCGGAGGATCTGAGCCAGATGGAACTGGAGGTCTCGATCGACGAGGCCGATGTCGGACAGGTGAAGGAAGGGCAGGAGGCGAGCTTCACCGTCGATGCCTTCCCGGGTCAGCGCTTCCCCGCGAAGATCACCCGCGTCAATGTCGGGTCCAACAGCAGCTCGTCCTCTTCCTCCTCGTCCACGACAACGAGCAGCACGGGCACCGTCGTCGCCTATACGGCGATCCTCTCGGTCGATAACGCCGCCCAAAACCTGCGCCCCGGCATGACCGCGACCGCCGACATCGTCACCACGCATAAAGAGGGCGCGCTGCTCATTCCCAATGCCGCGTTGCGCTATCGTCCGGCCAGTGGCGCCACGTCAGCCAATGCCAGCAGCGGAATCACGAGCGCGCTCGTCCCGCGCGGGCCACGGCGCAGCAATCAGACTGAGCGGAGCGTAACGACCGGACGCGGCGCGCAGCAGAGCCTCTACATACTCGGCGATGATGGCCAGCCACAGGCCATGCAGGTGACGACCGGAGACACGAATGGCTCCGTGACCGAGGTGACATCGGGCAATTTGCGGGCGGGCATGAAGGTCATCACCGGGCAGCTCACAGGCAGCGCGCCGGCATCCGACAGCGCGGGTGGCGGTCAATCCGGAGCGCGGAAGGGCGGCTGAGCACATGGCCGACCCCATCATCCGTCTGCGCGGCATCACCAAGACCTATGGTGAGGGGCCAACCGCCTTTCAGGCCCTGAAAGGCGTGGACCTCGACATCATGGCCGGCGATTTCATCGCGGTGATGGGCGCATCGGGATCGGGCAAATCGACCACGATGAACATATTGGGCTGCCTCGACGTGCCGACGCGCGGGGAATATCTGTTTCGCGGCCATCATGTCGAGGTGCTGACGCGAGACCAGCGCGCGCTGCTGCGGCGGCGCTATTTCGGGTTCGTCTTTCAGGGCTTCAATCTGCTGGCGCGGACCAACGCGCTGGAGAATGTCGAACTGCCGCTTCTCTATCGCGGCGATGCCAAGGCGGAACGGCGGGAAGCGGCGATGGCCGCGCTCGACAAGGTGGGCCTCAAGGACTGGTGGGACCACACACCCGCCGAGCTTTCCGGCGGACAGCAGCAGCGCGTCGCCATTGCGCGCGCCATTGTCACGCACCCGCAGGTCCTGCTCGCCGACGAGCCGACCGGCAATCTCGACTCGGAACGCTCGGTCGAGATCATGCGGCTGCTGACGGAACTCAACCGCGACAGCGGCATCACCGTGCTGATGGTCACGCATGAACCGGACATGGCGGAATTCGCGCACACGCTCGTCCACTTCAAGGACGGGCTGGTCGAGCGCATGGAGACGAACGCGTCGCCCCGCGGCCTGCGAGAGGCGCGCGCATGATCGGCACCACCTTCCTCCTCGCGCTGCGCTCCATCCGCCGGCATGTGTTGCGCTCCTTCCTCACCGTGCTCGGTATCGTCATCGGCGTCGCGGCGGTGGTGACGATGGTGACGCTGGGCAACGCCACGACGGCAGCGGTGCAGAGCCAGATCTCCGCGCTCGGCACCAATATCCTCCAGATCCGCCCCGGCCAGGGCTTTGGTCGCGGCGGCGGCGGGCCGCGCCCGCCCAATTTCGACATGGCCGATCTCGACGCGATCGGGCAGCAGATCGCAGGAGTGACGGCCGTCGCGCCGCAGGCGCAGACGAGCGGCACCGCCATTTATGAAGGGTCCAACTGGTCGACCACCGTCAACGGCACCACCGATGCCTATTTCACCGTGCAGCCATGGCCGCTGGCCGAGGGGCGCAGCTTCACGTCCGCCGAACAGGAAGCGGGCAAGGCCGTGTGCATCATCGGCAACACGGTGCGGCAAAATCTGTTTCGCGGCGGGGACGCGGTCGGCCAGCGTTTCCGCATCAAGGGCGTGAGCTGCGACGTGATTGGCGTGCTGTCCACGCGTGGACAGAGCGGGTTCGGCGGCGATCAGGACGATGTCGTCATCATGCCGATCAAGGCGGTGCAGCGGCGCTTCACCGGCACGCAGGATGTCTCCGTCATGCTGGTCGGCGTGGACCAGAGCTATGCGACGAGCCAGGTGCAGGCGTCGATTACCGATCTGCTGCGCGAACGCCGCAAGATCGGCACGGGGAAGGAAGATAATTTCAACATCTTCGACACCAAGCAAATCTCCGACACGCTGACCGGGACGACGACGCTGCTCACCCGCATCGTCGCGGCCGTCGCGGCGATCTCGCTGCTTGTCGGGGGGATCGGCATCATGAACATCATGCTCGTCTCCGTCACCGAGCGGACACGCGAGATCGGCATCCGCCTCGCCATCGGCGCCGTGGCGCGCGAGGTGCTGTTGCAATTCCTGGTGGAGGCGGTCGTGCTCTCTTGCCTTGGCGGCCTCGCTGGTCTGGTGATCGCGCAGCTCGCCATCGCCCTGCTGTCGCCGCTCATGCAGGTGCAATGGATGTTCGATCCGCAGATCAACATCATCGCCTTCGCCATTTCGGCCGTGATCGGCGTGATCTTCGGCTATTTCCCCGCGCGGCGTGCCGCGAGCCTCAATCCCATCGACGCTCTGCGCCACGAATGATGCAGAGCGGCTGGAGGCTGTTGCCTTCCACCGCATATCCGCTCTAGGCGTGGCGAATGCTCAACCTTACCGGTATAACGGTTCGCCTTGGCGGGCGGACGATCATCGACGACGCGACCGCGAAGCTGCCGCCGGGCGGCCGCATCGGCCTCATCGGCCGCAACGGCGCGGGCAAGTCCACGCTGGTCCGCGTGATCGCCGGGATGCTCGAACCTGATGACGGCGCCGTCGCGATGCCGCGCGGCAGCCGGCTTGGCTATATCGCGCAGGAAGCGCCCGGCGGCGACGCCACCCCGTTCGAGACGGTGCTCGCCGCCGATACCGAACGGGCGGCACTGATGGCGGAAAGCGAGGATTGCGACGATGCCCATCGCCTCGCGGAGATTCACGAGCGGCTGATCGCGATCGAGGCTCACTCCGCACCCGCCCGCGCCGCGCGCATTCTGGTAGGCCTCGGGTTCGACGAGGATGCGCAGCAGCGACCGCTGGAGAGCTTCTCGGGTGGCTGGCGGATGCGCGTCGCGCTGGCGGCGCTACTCTTTTCCCAGCCGGATCTGCTGTTGCTCGACGAGCCCTCCAACCACCTCGACCTCGAAGCGGTGCTGTGGCTGGAGGATTTCCTGCGTTCCTACCCGGCGACCATATTGCTGGTCAGCCATGAGCGCGATTTCCTCAACAATGTCGTCGATCATATCCTCCATCTGACCGGCGGCAAGCTGACCCTGTATCCCGGCGGCTATGACGCCTTCGAGCGGCAGCGCGCCGAGCGGCAGGCGCAGATTGCCTCTGCGCGCGCCAAGCAGCAGGCACAGCGCGACCATCTGCAGGCCTATATCGCCAAGAACTCCGCCCGCGCGTCGACCGCCAAACAGGCACAATCGCGCGCCAAGGCGCTGGCCCGGCTCCAGCCCATCGCGGAGATGATCGACGATCCGTCGCTGAGCTTCGCGTTCCCTGATCCCGATGCGCTGCGGCCGCCACTCATCACGCTCGATCTCGCGGCGGTCGGCTATGGCGAGACGCCGATTCTGAGCCGGCTCAATCTGCGGCTCGACCCGGACGACCGCATCGCCCTGCTCGGCCGCAACGGCAACGGCAAGACCACGCTCGCCCGCCTGCTCGCCGCCCAGCTCACGCCGATGGACGGCGCGATGAACGCCAGCAACCGGATGCGCGTGGGCTATTTCACCCAATATCAGGTGGAAGAGCTGGACCGCGATGAAACCCCGCTCCAGCACATGACCGCGCAGATGCGCGGCGCATCCCCGGGGGCGGTGCGCGCCCAGCTTGGCCGGTTCGGCTTTTCGGGCGACAAGGCGACCACGATGGTCGGCAAGCTCTCCGGCGGTGAGCGGGCACGGCTGGCGCTGGCGCTCATCACCCGCGACGCGCCGCATATGCTGATCCTCGACGAGCCGACCAACCACCTCGACGTGGACGCGCGCGAGGCATTGATTCAAGCCCTGAACGATTATTCAGGAGCCGTCGTCATCGTCAGCCATGACCGGCATATGCTGGAGATGACAGCGGACCGGCTGGTGCTGGTCGACGCCGGCACCGCGCGGGAGTTTGACGGGTCGATCGACGATTATATCGCCTTCGTACTCGCCAGGGAGCCGGCGACATCACGCCGGGACGAGGGTGGCCGGGCCCTCAACAAGAAGGATCAGCGCCGGGCCGCCGCCGAAGCGCGCGAGAAGAATCAGGAACTCCGCAAACGCGCGAGAAGCGCCGAGACCGAGCTGGAAAAGCTGACCGCGCAGCGCAGCGCGATCGATCAGGCGATGTTCGATCCCAAATCCGCGCAGGGCGCTCTGGCAGCGCTGACGATGACCGAGCTGATGAAGCGCCGCGCCGATCTGGAAAGCCGCATCGAGACGGCCGAAAGCACATGGCTGGAAGCGAGCGAAGCGCTCGACGCCGCGACGATATGAACGCGCCAAGATGAGGGAGCCTGTGCGATGAGCGTGGCATTCCGGCGGGAGAGCGACGAGGAGCATCTCGAACCAAAATTCGAGATTCCGCTGCCACCCGGCCCCAACCGCGTGACGGCGCGCGGCAAACGACTGATCGACGAGAAGATCGCCAGCCTGGAGAGCGCGCTGGCCGGGGCGGACGGCGAGGACGCCATAGCCACGATCCAGCGCGACCTGCGCTACTGGCGCACGCGGCAGATCACCGCCGAGCTGGCGCCCGTGCCTTCCGGGGCGACAGTCGAGTTTGGCACCGTCGTCACGATTCGCATGAACGGCAAGACACGTATGCTGACCATCGTTGGCACAGACGAGGCCGATCCGGCGGCCGGGCTCATCGCCTTTTCAGCGCCGCTCAGTCAGGCGCTGATGAGCGCTGAGCCGGGTGAGACTATTGCCTTTGGCGGCCGGGAAGACGCGATCGAGCTGCTCAGCGCGCGCCCGATCGCCGACGACCCTGTGTGAGGCGACGGCGCGCATGCCCCGCGCATTTTCCTCACGATCGGGAGTTCCCACCCGGCCTGAAAATGCTCTAAGGCGCTCGGCCATGAGCGACACCATCACATCCGGCCTGCTGCCCGAGGGGCTTGCCGACCGCCTGCCGCCTCAGGCGGAAGCAAGCGCGCGGCTGGTGCGTGACGTGCTCGATACCGTCGCGCGGCACGGCTATGCGCGGGTCATGCCGGCCATCGCCGAATATGAGGAGACGCTGACCCAGCGGCTCAAGCTCACCCCGCCCGAAGACCTTGTCCGCGCGCTCGATCCGGCATCCGGCCGGACCCTCGCGCTCCGCCCGGACATGACGGCACAGATCGGTCGCATCGCCGCCACCCGCCTTGCCGGTGCACCCCGGCCGCTGCGCCTGTGCTATGGCGGAACGGTGCTGCGCCTGCGCGCCGACCAGCTCCACCCCGAGCGCGAGCGGATGCAAGTGGGCGCGGAGATTATCGGCACACAGGGCCTCGCAGCCGCGGTGGAAATCGTCAGCGTCGCGATCGAGGCGCTGCAACGCGCGGGGATCGCAGGCATCAGCATCGACTTCACGCTGCCCGACCTCGTGACGATGCTCGCCGCGGGGCCGATGCCAGTGCCCCAGGGACAGGTCGAGGCGCTACGCGCCCGGCTCGACGCCAAGGATGCCGGCGCGGTGGCCGAACTGGGGCCGGATGCCCTCCCCTATCTCGCGCTGATCGAGGCGACCGGTCCTTTCCATGCCGCGATGGATAGGCTGGAGGCGTTCAACGCCGACCGCGCACGCGGCGCACTGACCGAGCGCATCGCCGCCCTGCGCGCCATTGCCCAGCCGATCGGCTGGGATCTGACGCTGACGCTCGACCCGACCGAGCGGCATGGCTTTGATTATCAGAACTGGTTTGGCTTCTCGATCTTCGCGGAAGGTTTTATCGGCGAAATCGGCCGGGGCGGCACCTATGATGTCGCGCGGCCCGATGGCGGCAGCGAGCCGGCGATCGGCTTCTCGCTCTATGTCGATCCGCTGATCGACGCCGGGTTCGCGGCGCCCGAGCCCCGGCGCTGTTTCCTGCCGCTCGGCCATGACGGCGCGCGCGCAGCAAGCCTGCGTGCGGAAGGCTGGGTCACCATCGCCGCGCTCGATGAGCAGGACGATCCGCGCGCACTCGGCTGCGGCTATATATTGGAAGGCGCCACCCCCCGACCCGCCTGAGAGAAGCCGGAGCGGGGGCCGCGCTGATCCTCAATCGCCGCTTGGATTCATGCCCGAGCGCGAGCGCGTGATGAGATCATCCGCATCGCGATTTTGCTGCTCGCTAACTGCCCGCCATTCCGCATTGGTCCGGCAAACCCGTTCCCTGCGGACGAGCGAGCCTGTCACCTCCAGACGGCGGCACTTCACCGCGTTGGGATCACGCGGGTCGAGCTTGGCGGCCGGTGCCTGTTGCTGCGACTCGGCATGTGCGGGCGCGACCAGAAAAGGCACCGCAAGCAACGCAACGGGAAGAAGAAAGCGCATTCCACATCATCCTTAGCAGCGCCGGAACACACGGCCTGTCGACTTGGAAGAATGCCATAACGCGCACCGGCCAACAAGCATGTGCATGTCGGCCCGGATAATTCTCATGCCCAGCCGACACGCCGACCACCGGACAGGCTGCAACCACCTAATTTTCAGCGCGCGTCGCCCTGCTCGTTTCGTCCCGGGACGGGTCAACCCTCCGATCGCAAGTCCCCGTCATGAGTGCCATTTGTCCCATTCTGATAACCGTCGCACTCCCTGCAACCCATTCAGTCCCGAAACGAAACGACCCGGATTTCCGGCACTTTTGCGGTGGTGAATGCGCTGTTAACAATTTCAAACTTCTGTTGTGTGGGACGACCAAGAACTTATGCATGACGCGATCAAGATCGCGATCGGGGCAGGTGCGACCGCCGCTTTGGCGTTGCTGGCCCATGGTCCGCTCGGCAAGGGCGCTGCTTTTGTCGCGATGCTTCAGCATCGCGCTGGCGACGCCCTTGTGGCACATGGCCTCTCGGCACAGGGTCTGCATTTCCAGACCAGTCCGCTGTCCCGCGCCGCCATTCTTGGTGATACGCTGCCCGATGCCCGTCGCAGTGAAGCCGCGGCCATCGTGAATGCGGTCCCCGGCGTAGCCTTTACGCGCTGGGGCGACGGCACCATGGCGACAGCCGGCGCACCGATTTCCGAAACAGAGGACGCCGGGCCAGAGCCCCGCTTCTCCGCACCGGTCGCCGCGGAGGTGGACAATGACAGCGCCCCGCATGCACCCGCCGAGGCGGAGCAATCGCCGGAGGTGGCGCGGTGCCAGGATGGCATAGACAAAGCCGTAGCGGGCCGGGCACTGCTCTTCCGCTCCGGCAGCGCCTGGCTCAATCCGACATCCCGCCGAATCATCGCGGACGTTGCCGCCACGCTCAAGGCATGCCCGGCCCTGATGCTCGAAATCGGCGGCCATACCGACAGTCGCGGCAGCGAAGCGGTCAACAAGGCAATGTCCGACGAGCGTGCCCGGCGCGTGCGTGATGAACTGATCGCCCAGGGCGTGTCCGCCAATGCCGTCACCGCGCGCGGCTATGGATCGGCCGTGCCGCTCCAGCGGAACAATCCGCTCGCTCCCGCCAACCGGCGCATCGCCTTCACCGTGACCAAGGGAGGCAATTAATGCCGCTCATCGTCGAGACACTCATCATTCACCTGCTCGCTTTTGGTCTTGGGCTGCTCGTCGGCGCGGCCATCTGGAAGAAGCGCGGATTCAATTGACGTCGGTCGCCAAGACCGGACCGGCCGAGGGAGGCTGAACATGCTGGCGCTCATCGCCTATTACTGGATCTGGCTGCTCGCCGCGTTCCTCATTGGCCTGCTCACGGCTCTGTGGATATGGGGGGGGAGCCCCGGCGTTGACCGCATGGCAGGCTATGCCGCGGACGGCACCGGCCACACTGATTCGCAGGAACAACCCTTCACATGGTCGGACCCAACGGTGCGCACCAACGGCGCTCCGCCAGCAGCGCCCGCACCAGTACGGGACACGTCGCCGCCCGCGCCCCCCGTGCCGGAGACTCCGGCGCGCACGGCTGCGCCCGATCCCACGCCGGTGCAGCCCCCGGTTGCGCCTCCGCCGCCGCCGGCTCCCCCGCCGCCCGCCACACCAACACCGCCGCCGGTGCCGCGTCCGGACGACGATCTCACCGTCATCAAGGGCATCGGACCGCAGCTCAACACGCTGCTCCGCAGTCTCGGCGTACGCCGCTTTGAGCAGATCGCCGGCTGGACGGAGTCTGATATCGCCCGTGTCGACGCGCATCTCGGGGTCTTCCGGGGACGCATCCTGCGGGATGAATGGGTCGATCAGGCGCGGCTTCTTGCCGCGGGGGATATCGCCAAGTTCACAGCGCGCTATGGTGAACAGCACTAAATTTAGCGACACCCCATGCCATCGACACTGACCATTCGCCGTACCTCGGTCGACAATGCCGAGGTCAGAACGCTGATCGCCCTGCATCTCGCCCGGCTAACGGCGGCGGTGCCGCGCGAGCGCGCCTTCTCCAGCGAACTCAGCGCCTATCTCGAACCGGATCTGGTGCTCTGGGGCGGCTGGCGGGCGCGTCGCCTTGCCGGCCTCGCGGCCCTGTGCTCCGTTGACGGTTCACTGGGCGAAATCCGCGCACTGATCACCCATCCCGAGCAGTTCCGGCGGGGCGTGGGCCGGGCGCTTCTTACCCATCTGCGCGATAGCGCGCGCGCGACGGGCTATACACGGCTCGTGACGAAGGTCGGTCAGGGCCCGGTCTTTGCGCCGATGCTGGCCTTCTACAGCGCCCATGGCTTCCTGCCTGGCCCGGCATTGGCCGGCGAGCGCCCGAACAGCGACGCGCTCTTCCTCTACCTTGACATGAAATAACACACCGCCCCCTTCGCAAATGCGATTGGGCTTTGCGCCATCCGCCCCTATATCCGCATCCATGACCGATGCAGCCCAGATCACCGATGTTCGCTCCTTCCTCTACCACAGCGGCGCGCTCGACCCGGACGGTGCCCGCCGTCTGACCGCCGAGGCGCTGAAGACCTGCGAGGATGGCGAGCTTTTCCTCCAGTATCGCGCGAGCGAGAGCTTCGGCTTCGACGATGGGCGCCTCAAGACCGCCGATTACTCGACCGACGCCGGCTTTGGCCTGCGCGGCGTCTCGGGGGAGATGACAGGCTTCTCCCATGCCAATGACATTTCCGAACGGGCAATCCGCAAAGCCGCGCAAACCCTGCAACTGCTCGACCCGGCCACGCAGGGCCTTGCCGCTCCGCCGGCCCGCACCAACCGCCACCTCTATACGGAGGCCAACCCGCTCGACCTCGTTCCCTTCGCCCGCAAGGTGGATCTGTGCGCCACGATTGATGCTGCGGCGCGGGCGCGCGACCCCCGGGTCGTGCAGGTTTCCGCGAGTCTCGCGGGAAGCTGGTCCGTCGTGGAAATCATCCGCCCGGACGGCTTCATCGCGACGGATATCCGCCCGCTCGTCCGCCTCAACGTCTCCATCATCATGGAGGAAAATGGCCGGCGTGAAACCGGCGTGTTCGGCATTGGCGGGCGCTATCTCTACGATTCGCTCTTTGACCCGGCGACCTGGAACCGCGCGATCGACGAGGCGATCGCACAGGCCGAGGTCAACCTCCGCTCCGTCGATGCGCCTGCCGGCGAAATGACGGTGCTGCTTGGCCCCGGCTGGCCGGGCGTGCTTCTGCACGAGGCGATCGGCCACGGCCTTGAGGGTGATTTCAACCGTAAGGGCACGTCAGCCTTTTCCGGCCGGATCGGCGAGCGCGTGGCGGCGGCGGGCGTCACCGTGGTCGACGACGGGTCTATCGCGGACCGGCGCGGCTCGCTCACCATCGATGACGAAGGCACGCCGACACAGGAAACGGCGCTGATCGAGGACGGCATCCTCAAGGGCTATATGCAGGACCGGCTCAATGCCCGCCTGATGGGCGTTGCGCCCACCGGCAATGGCCGGCGCGAAAGCTATGCCTTCGCACCCATGCCCCGCATGACCAACACGTTCATGAAGGGCGGCCATGATGATCCGGCCGAACTCCTCTCCCGCGTGAAGGACGGCATTTATGCCAAGAGCTTCGGTGGCGGTCAGGTAGACATCGTCTCGGGCAAGTTCGTCTTTTCGTGCACCGAGGCCTACAGGGTGAAGAATGGCAAGCTCGGCGACCCGATCAAGGGCGCGACGCTGATCGGCGACGGGCCGAGCGCGCTTACCCGCGTCATCGGCATCGGCAACGACATGGCGCTCGACGAGGGTATTGGCGTATGCGGCAAGGGCGGGCAGAGCGTGCCGGCCGGCGTCGGCCAGCCCAGCCTGCTGCTCGAGGGGCTGACCGTGGGCGGCACGGCGGCATAGCTTGATCGCGCGGAGGGAAGGCAGACCCGGCTCGGCGCGCCGGTAACAGGCACCATCGGAATAGCCGTGACCGACCGCAAGGAGAGGACCATATGACTGCAAACACGCCCGGCGGTGGCTTTACCGATGCCATTATCGCGTTCTGGCTCACGGAAATTGGACCGGACGGCTGGTGGACTAAATCCGCCGCCACGGATGCGGCGATCACTACCCGCTTCGGCCCGGTCTGGGCTGAGGAGAAGAGTAAGCCAGCACGCGATTTTCTCGACAAGGCGGATACGGCGCTGGCGGCGATCCTCCTCTTCGACCAGTTCTCGCGCAATATGTTTCGCGGCGATGCCCGGGCGTTCGAGACCGATCCGCTCGCCCGCGAGATCGCGCGGGGCGCACTGGCGCAGGGCTATGACGCGGAGATTGGCGGGCCGGCCCGCGCCTTCTTCTACATCCCCTTCATGCATAGCGAGGACCTCGCCGATCAGGATTTGTGCGTGCGACTGTTCGAGGGGCAGCCGGATCTTGCCTTCAATCTCGGCTTTGCGCGCGAACACCGGGAGATCATCGCCCACTTCGGCCGCTTCCCCCATCGCAACGCCGTACTCGGCCGGGAGAACCGGCCCGGCGAGGCGGAAGCGATCGCCAAAGGCGCGGGCTGGTAGTATCCAGCCCGCCTCCGACCTGCATCCACCCCTTCGACGAGTTAAGGCAATTCCATGCTCCTGACGGCTCTCCTGGTCCCGACCTACCGGCAAATGCTGCAAACCCTCTCCGGCTTGCTCGGCAAGGCCGAAGCGCAGATGCCGGGCGCCAAGGGCGAGGCCCTGATGTCCGCACGCATTGCGCCAGACATGTTTCCGCTCGCCACGCAAATCCGCTTTGCCTGTGTGCAGGCCTGGGAAGGCGTATTCCGCCTCAAAGGAAAGGATTTTCCCGCGACGATCAACGTCCTGCTCGACGAAGGACGCAATGCGGGCGACAGCCCCGGCTCGATCGCGGAGGCACAGGCACGGATAGCCGAGACGATTGCCCTGCTCGACAGCCTCGCCCCCGATGCGCTGGACGCGGACCCGGCGCGGCCGATCGCCCATGCGCTGCCAATGGGCATGATCTTTGATCTGACGGCAGAACAATATGCGCGCGACTGGGCGCTGCCGCAGTTCTATTTTCACGTGATGACCGCCTATGCGATTCTGCGCAATCAGGGGGTCGCGATCGGCAAGGCCGATTATGTCGCGCATATGTTCGCTTATCTGCGGCCCGGCACTATGCCCGCGCAGTGAGGGCCCGCGCAGTGAGGGCCCACGCAATGACGGCCCGCGCAATGACGCGGGGCGGGGATGACTTTTCGCCCCGCTCGCCTTATATGCGCGCGCGATCATGGCATTGAAAATCCCCGAAGCGCCGAAAGTCGGCATGGTTTCGCTCGGCTGCCCGAAGGCGCTGGTCGATAGCGAGCGCATCCTGACCAAGCTCAGGAGCGACGGCTACGCGCTGTCCCCGGATTATGCCGGTGCGGACGTTGTGCTGGTCAACACCTGCGGCTTCCTCGACTCCGCCAAGGAGGAGAGCCTTGAGGCGATCGGCGAAGCGATCGCCGAAAATGGCCGGGTGATCGTCACCGGCTGCATGGGCAATGAGGCGGAGCTGATCCGTGCCCGCTTCCCCGATGTTCTGGCCGTCACCGGCGCGCATCAATATGAAGCGGTGGTCAACGCGGTGCATGATGCCGCGCCGCCCGTGCCCAACGCCTTTGTCGATCTGGTGCCGGAGGGCGGGCTGAAGCTCACGCCGCGCCACTACAGCTATCTGAAGATCAGCGAGGGCTGCAACCACCGCTGCTCGTTCTGCATCATCCCTTCGCTGCGCGGCGATCTCGTCAGCCGGCGGATCGACGCGGTGCTGCGCGAGGCGGAGAAGCTGGTTCAGGCCGGCACGCGCGAGCTGCTCGTCATCAGTCAGGACACGTCCGCTTATGGCGTGGATGTGCGCCATGAGGAGCGGACATGGAAGGACGGGCAGGTCCGCACCCATATGACCGATCTTGCCCGCGCGCTTGGCGAGATCGAGGGGCCGCATGGGCGGCCCTGGGTGCGGCTGCACTATGTCTACCCCTATCCGCATGTCGACCGGGTGATCCCGCTGATGGCGGAAGGGAAGTTGACCCCCTATCTCGACATCCCCTTCCAGCACGCGGCGCCTGGTGTGCTCAAGGCCATGAAACGCCCCGCCAATGAAGCCAAGGTGCTGGAGCGCATCCAGGGCTGGCGCGCGATGTGCCCGGACATCGCCATCCGCTCTTCCTTCGTCGTCGGCTTTCCCGGTGAGACCGAGGCGGACTTCCAGTACCTGCTCGACTGGCTCGGCGAAGCGCAGCTTGACCGGGTGGGCGGCTTCCGCTTCGAACCGGTGGAAGGCGCGCCCGCAAATGATCTGCCCGGCGCCGTGCCTGAAGAGATCAAAGAGGAGCGCTTCCAGCGGCTGATGCAGCATTGCGCGGAGATCAGCGCGGCGCGGCTTGCGGCGAAGATCGGCCGGACCATCCCCATCATCATCGACGAGGTGGGCGAGCCGGATGAGGACGGCAGCATCGGCGCCACTGGCCGGAGTCAGGCCGATGCCCCGGAGATTGACGGCCATGTCTATCTGCGCGACGTCGCTGCCACTCTCGCCCCGGGCGACATCATCGACGCGACCATCGAGGATGCCGACGAGCACGACCTGTTCGGCGTACCCGCCGAAACGGACTAGACTCTGCCGCCGCGCCCGTGGGCAGCGCCCGGCATTCGACGAACTACATAGGTGCAGCCTTCCGCCTGTGCGGACAGGGCGCTATTGTCGCATCATTCGGGCCCGCCAGCCGGGCCACGCAGAACAGCATTAGAGCAGTTTTCGATCATTCTGGTTCATAGCCGCACGATCTGAAGTAGTTGGCGCATTCCTGAGGCTGGAAGATATCGACGAGTTTGCCGATCAAGCTCCACAGGCCGCTGACCGTTCGCTCGCCCGCTTTACGGAGCATGGCCTTCAGGCGGGAGAACGCTTTCTCGATCGGGTTGAAGTCTGGGCTGTAGGGCGGGA
>JAMHVU010000184.1:0-1868 GCA_035911355.1 Sphingobium sp. | reverse complement strand
CAGGTTGCGGTCCAGCCAGGTGGCGACCAGGCCGGCGAGGATGGCGCGCTGCTTGTCCGCATCGGCGTGGTCCACCGACAGCAGTGCGCGGGTGATGCCGAAGCGGCGCACCAGCTCGCGCTCCAGGTCCACCGTCAGCGTCGGGTGGTGCTGCACGCGGATCTCGACGATGCCCAGCTCCTGCGCGCGCTTGAGCATGCGCCCGACGGTGGCGCGGCTGATGCCGAAGCGCTGCGAGAGCTCGTCCTGAGTCTGCCCGTCCACGTAGTAGAGCGTGGCCAGGCGGGTGAGCTCCTCCAGTGGCATCGGGGAAGACGTCGCCGAAGGGGCGGCAGCGGCGTTGCGAGGTCGGGCGGTGCTCATGTCTGCCCCTCGCCCGACGGGTACGCCAGTCGATCCCCCGAGGGGATCCCGGGCCGGCTTGGTAGCGGCCCGGCGCTCGGCCCGGTCGCTGGGGTTTGCAGAGCAGGTCTCATGGACACCGATTGTGGCGGACGCTCTGCGAGACCCGGCTGCCGTTTCAGCGCGCCGCCGCGATCAGGCGCTTCTCGTGCGCCGAGAGCGCCTCGATCTTGGGCAGGGAGCGCGGCTCGAAGGCGCTGTTCAGGAAGCTCTGCACGATGGACTTGGCCAGCTCGATGCCGACCACGCGCGCACCGATGGTGATGATCTGCGCGTCGTTGCTCTTGCTGGCGCGCTCGGCGGAGTAGGTGTCGTGCGCCTGCGCGGCGCGGATGCCGGGCACCTTGTTGGCCGAGATCGCCATGCCGATGCCGGTGCCGCAGAAGAGCAGGCCGCGCTCGGCCTCGCCGCGGGCCACGCCCTCGGCCAGCGCCACGCCGACGTCCGGGTAGAGCACCGGCAGGCCGTCGTGGGTGCCGAAGTCCACCAGTTCATGCCCCTGCTGGGTCAACTGGGCCTTGATGGCTTCCTTCATCTCGTAGGCGGCTTCGTCGCAGCCGATGGCGATTTTCATGGGGGATCTCCGGGTCGCTCGACTTGAGCGAATGCGCAATGGATGAGCGAATTAGCGCACAAGCCATGAACCAATGTCAACATTGTGCGCATTCGCTCACCCGATCAACCCGGGTTTTCTGCTGTCTGATCCCGTGCGAATCCTTTGGCAACGGAGGCAAACTGTCTCAGTAGAGACGGAGAGCGGCGGGCAGAGCCCCCGGCAGATCGGGGGTTCCGGCATTGCGCATTCGTTCACCATGCAATACAGTTGCTCATCCACTGAACCGATGCGCGCCGCTGATCGAGCGCGTCGTTCTCGTCCGTTGCGCCCGCAGGAGACACTTCATGTCCATGAACCGCGTCATCAACAACCCCGACCGGGTGGTCGAGGACATGCTCACCGGCTGGCTGATGGCCCACGCCGACACCGTGAAGGCGCGCGAGGACAACCCGCGCGTGGTGCAGCGGGTGCGCTCGCCGGAGCGCGGCAAGGTGGGCATCGTCACCGGCGGCGGCTCCGGGCACGAGCCGGCCTTCCTGGGCTACGTGGGCGACGGGCTGTGCGACGCGGTGGCCGTGGGCGAGATCTTTTCGTCGCCCACCGCCAGGAGCTTCCTGGACGCGATGCGCAGCGCCGACGGCGGCGCGGGCGTGGCCTGCCTGTACGGCAACTACGCCGGCGACAACATGAACGTGAAGATGGCGATGCAGATGGCCGCGCGCGAAGGCATCGTCGTCCGGACCGTGGTGGCCAACGACGACGTGCCCTCCGCGCCAAAGGGCGATGAGGCCAAGCGCCGCGGTGTGGCCGGCGAGATCCTGATGTGGAAGGTGGGCGGCGCCAAGGCCGCGATGGGCGGCACGCTCGACGAGGTGATCGCGGTGGCGCAGAAGGCCATCGCCAGCACCCG
>JAMHVU010000183.1:0-45000 GCA_035911355.1 Sphingobium sp. | reverse complement strand
CATGGGTCTGCGCTTACCCCGTCTTTGCGCTGCTCACCGCGGTCATCGCCGGACGACTCATCAATCTCAGCCTAATCGCGCTGGCCAAGGCGATTCTGCCCGGCGCCATCTCGGCGCTCATCATGCACGGCATCGTGCTGGCCGCCGACATGGCCCTGCCGCCGCTCGCCGCGCCGCTGCGCCTGGCCATACTGGTCGCGGTTGGAGCGGCGAGCTTCACGGCGATGCTCGCGCTCGTCTCGCCCGCGACGATTCGCGAACTCGTCAACCTCGTCGTCCGGCGCAAGGCGCCATCGGCCAATGAGGAGGAAAGCGCCGGCGACAGCGTCATCGATGGCGCGCGCTAGACGCAACGCGCGCCTTCCTGCTCAAAGAGGCGCGAAGCCGAATCAGGCGCTCTGGATATAGGCCCGCATGGCTTCCGCTTCGGCCTCGATCCGGTCGATTCGCGATTTGACGAGATCGCCGATCGAAACGAAGCCGACCATCCTGTCGCCGTCCACGATCGGCAGGTGGCGCACGCGCCTCCGGGTCATCAGCGACAGGGCATGGAGTATCGGCATGTCCGGCGGAATGGTGACCGCCGTTGTGGTCATGACCTCCGCCACCGGCCGGTCCAGCAACGCCGCGCCTGCACTGGCGAGAGCGCCCACGACATCGCGCTCGGAAAAGATACCGACCACCTTGCCATCGTCGATCACGGGCACGCAGCCAATGCGGCGTTCCGCAAGCAGCGCCACGACTGCGCCGACATTGTCGCCGGGGGCAGCGGCAACAACGGGGCCACGGCTGTCATTGATAAACTGAGCGACGGTCATCACACCTCTCCCTGCCCGCCCCAGACTGTCATTCCATGGCGAACGCGCTGTACGCGCACGCGCCGCTCACCTCCGCCTGGCGGTCGTTTTGCGGGGAAGCAGGCGGGAGCATAAGCGCAAGGCCCGCAGGCGGTCAAAGCCTCTTGCATGGGAGAGGCTCAACCACGCAAAGAGCGCGCATGTCGCTCGAAAATGCGTTAGGGCGCGCAGCAATGATTCAACCGAGCAGCCTTGACGATCAAGACTATGCCGCCTTTGCATGGGGGCGCTATCGTCGCATTCTGAAGTGGATGGCGCTTGCCTCGCTGGCAACAGCCCTTGCCTGCCTCGGCATCGTGGAATGGTCGAGCGGGCCGCTGCCCTGGCTCTTCGCCGGCATGCTCTTTGCGGGCGTCTTCGCGACGGTGATGATGGCCGCCGCGCTGATGGGCCTCGTCTTCCTCTCGAACGGGACAGGCCATGACGCGGCGGTAAGCAATATGCATGAGGACATCATGCCCCATGCCGATGACTGGGAAAAAGGGCCGGACTAAGCCGACCCTTCCTTCATCCGAGCATCAATCGCGTTTATTCCGCCGCAGCGGGTGTCTTACGCGGGCGGCCGCGCCGGGGCTTGGGCGGTGCCGCATCCTCGACCGGCGTTTCATCTGCACCCGTCGGCGTTTCGGCAGGCATATGCTCATCCGCCGGCTCGCTCCGCGCGATGGAAGGCGGCAACGCCGCCAGGTTCAGTCCACCGCCATGCAGATCCTCGTCGACGGCATCATCATTGGCGACACGCGGCTCACGACGCGGGGCGGCGGCATCCTCGTTCCGGCGGCGACTGGTCCGCTCCGGGCGCTCGTTCCGTTCCGGACGCTCGCTCCGCTCAGCCCGCTCATTGCGGCGTTCGCGCGGCTGCTGCTGGTCCTCACCACGCGGGCGCCGCTCGGAACGCTCCTGCTGCTGCTGAACTGGCGGCGGCCCGAAGCCATCGTCGCCATCATCGAAACCCTCATCGCCGTCATCGGCGCCATCGTAGGCGTAGGACTCCCCTTCATCATTGCGACGAAAGCGCTGCTGCTGCTCTTCCTGCCGGGCACGATTATCAGCAAGCACACGGAAATAATGGTCCGCGAACTGAAGATAATATTCCACGTTCACACGATCGCCAGAGAGCTGGGCATCACGCGCGAGGTTGCGGTATTTTTCCAAAAGCTGTGTGGCGTTGCCCCGCGCACGGCTGTCGATCCGGTTTCCGGAATCCCCGTTACCGCGATTACCCCCACCGTTCTGCCGCGGGTTGTTACGACCGCGACGGCGGTTCGTTTGACGATTGTTGATCAACGTGTCGTCCTTGTGCTTCGACTCGATACGTCTGTTGCGACTGGTCTGCGTTCCCGATCCAAACACCACAGCAAGACAGCGGAGAGCGCAACGCGCCACTCGCGCCCCGATCAGTAACGCCGCCGTTTTGCAAAGCGTCACCAAGCCTGTGGGAGCAAGTCCGGTCTCCCGCGCGCCATGCGCGCTCACCTTGAAGTCCGTCCTTGACACCGGGATAATGTGTCACGCCCCCCAAACCAAGCGAAATTCGCACCACATCGTTAAAAAAGAGGTCAATGCGCCCCGTCATGGGTCAGGATGAGGCAGCGCGGCCGGCCGCCAAGGTCGATTCGACTGGCAACGATAAAGCCCGCCGCGCGAAACAGCGCGCCCGCGCTCTCCTCCTGATCGAAGCCGATCTCGATGATTGCCGGCGCGCCCGTGCCCAGCACGCCGGGCAGTTGCCGCGCCAGCACCCGGCAGGCATCGAGCCCGTCCACCCCGCTGAACAACGCCATGGCAGGCTCCCGCAGCACCTGCCGGTCAAGCACGGCACACGTCTTTATATAGGGCGGGTTGGAAAGGATGAGGTCGAAGCGCTCATCCTCACCAAGCCCTGTACACCAGATCCCCTCCCGAAAATCCGTCCGCGCCGCCATGCCACATGCGACCGCATTGTCGCGCGCGATCGCAAGCGCGGCGGGAGAGAGATCAATGCCGAGACCGCGCGCCTGTGGCCAGACATCGAGTGCGGCAAGCAGCAGAGCGCCCGAACCGGTGCCAAGATCGAGGATATGCCGCGGCGGCGGACGGTCGCGAAAATGGTCAATCGCCGCCTCGATGAGCGTCTCGCTATCAGGCCGTGGAATGAGCACGTCCGGGCCAACCTTCAGCGTCAGCGTCCAGAAATCACGCGTGCCGAGGATATGCGCCAGCGGTTCATGCGCGAGGCGGCGGGCAAGCAGGGCCTCCGTGCCCGCCGGCTCCACCATATCACGCAGTCGCAGCAACATCGCCGCCCGGTCGAGCCCCAGCGCATGGGCGGCCAGCAGCTCCGCATCAAGACGCGGCGTATCGGAAACCGGAGCGAGCCGCGCGGCCGCTGCGCGCAGCCAGGCCGAGAGAGATCCGCTCATCGCCCGCCGGTCACACGGCCTCGTCCAGCCGGGCAAGGCGCGCGGCTTCATCCTCCGCGATCAGCGCCGCGATCACGTCATCAAGGCCCGGCCCTTCCAGAATTTCCGGCAGGCGATGGAGCGTCAGGTTGATGCGATGGTCCGTCACGCGGCCCTGCGGGAAATTATAGGTGCGGATGCGCTCAGACCGATCCCCCGAGCCGACCATTGCCTTGCGCGCGCCTGCCTGCTCGCTCTGCGTGCGCTCACGCTCTGCCTCATAAAGCCGCGCGCGCAGAACCTTCAGTGCCTTGGCCTTGTTCTTGTGCTGGCTCTTCTCATCCTGCTGGGTAACGACGATGCCGCTGGGCAAGTGGGTGATCCGCACGGCCGAATCAGTCGTGTTCACATGCTGCCCGCCCGCGCCCGACGAGCGATAAACGTCTATCCGCAGGTCCGTCGCCTCATTGATCTGCACGTCCACCTCTTCGGCTTCCGGCAGCACGGCGACGGTGGCGGCGGAGGTATGGATGCGCCCGCCGCTCTCGGTCACGGGCACGCGCTGTACGCGATGCACGCCGCTCTCGAACTTCATGCGCGCAAAAACACCCGCGCCGGCAATGGAGGCGATGACCTCCTTGAAGCCACCCGCTTCCGATGCATTGGCGGAGATGAGTTCCACCCGCCAGCCACGCGATTCCGCATAACGCTGATACATGCGGAAGAGATCACCCGCGAAGAGCGCGGCTTCATCCCCGCCGGTGCCCGCGCGAATTTCCAGCATGGCAGCGCGGCTATCGGCCGCGTCACGCGGAAGGAGCGCGATGGCAAGATCGTGCTCGGCCTGCGGGAGGCGGGCACGCACGCCCTCCAGCTCCTCCTGCGCCATGGCCTTCATTTCCGGGTCGGCCAGCATATTCTCAAGGTCTGCCTGCTCGGCGCGCAGCTCTTCCACCGTGCGCGCGGCCTGCACGACAGGCTCCAACTCGGCATAATCCTTGGAGAGTTGCACGAACTGATCGGGCGGCAGATCGGGCCGGGCCATGGCGGCCTGCACCTCATCCTGCCGCCGCAAAATCGCAGCGATCCGGTCAGGGGAAATGGTGGTCATGCCTTCCTATCGTCGATCAACGCCGCCAGAATTTTGCCACCCACTGCCTGTCGGTCGCCTTCGCTCTCCATGAGGTGCTGAATGTACACTTTGTCGGTTTCCGTTGACGTCGCACGCACGATGACAATCGCGTGAACTCCACGTTTCTTGGCGATCTCAATCTGACGCTTCGCATTACCACGATAGGCATTGTCGACAGAGATTCTCGCTGCCCGCAACCGACTGGTGATTGAACGCGCCTCGTCCTCAACCTCAAGATTATCGGCCACGACGGACACCGTTATCCGGTCGTCCGGCACGCCATCCACCAGCATGGCCAGCCGCTCGATGCCTGCTGCCCAGCCGACCGCCGGGGTCGCGGGGCCGCCAAGTGTCTCGATGAGGCCATCATAGCGTCCACCGCCCAGCACGGTACCCTGCGCGCCGAGACGATCCGTCACGAACTCGAACGCGGTGTGGCGATAATAATCCAGCCCGCGCACCAGCCGCGCATTGCGCTGCCAGGCGACGCCTGCCGTCGCGAGACCTTCCGTCACCTTGGCAAAGAAGCTGCTCGCTTCGTCCGTCAGATAGGCGTCGATATCCGGCGCATTGGCGACGATCGCCTGATCGCCCGCGTCCTTGCTATCGAGGATGCGTAGCGGGTTCTTCTCCAGCCGCGCGCGACTCTCTTCCGAGAGCGCATCGCGGTGCCCGTCAAAATAAGCGATGAGCGCGGCGCGCCATGCGTCCCGGCTCGCCGCATCCCCCAGCGTATTGAGCGTGAGGGTGACACCCTCGCTGATGCCCAGTTCCTTGAGGAGCTGATCGGCAAAGATGAGCAGCTCCGCATCGGCCAGTGGCTCAGCCGCGCCAATGATCTCCGCATCAAGCTGGTGGAACTGGCGGTAGCGCCCCTTTTGCGGGCGCTCATAACGGAACAGCGCGCCATGCGTGGCGACCTTGAGCGGCGCATATTGCTGCCAGCCCTCGGTAATATAAGCGCGTGAGATGCCCGCCGTGAACTCCGGCCGCAGCGTGATCGAATCGCCGCCGCGATCATCGAACGTGTACATCTCCTTGGAGACCACATCCGTCGTCTCACCCAGCGAGCGGGAGAAAACCGCGGTCGGCTCGAACATCGGCACTTCCACCCGGCGAAAGCCGTAGAGCCGACGGACCCGCTCAAACGTCTCGACGACATGGGTGAAACGATCCGCGAGGCTATCGGGCGTGCCGCCCAGCATGTCCTGCGTGCCGCGTACGGGCTTTGGTGTTGCAATCTTCGCCATGATCGCGCGCCTTTAGCGCGACTTTGCCCAAACGGAAACCGCCCGTGACATGGCCTGACGTGGCCGTGCCCACACACAGCGCATGTCCGAATCGCACCGGCATGGGCTGGACGGGGGCGCGCCAAGCCGCCATGCTGGCAGTCATACGCCGCCGCTCCCTTGCCGGAGCGGCGTTTCGCATATTCGCATGACAGCATGACCGACACCGGAGAGAGACCCGATGCCCCGTTCCCCCTTCATTCGCCACGGCGCCATTGCGGCCCTTGCCACCGCCACGCTGGCCGCGCCCGCCGCCGCGCAGATCGAGCGCGTCAATCGCTCGGCGCCCACGGCCTCCCCCATTGTGGACACGGTGCCGCCCGCGCGCGACATCGCATGGCCGGGCGGCACGATGAAGGTGGACGTGGACGCAACGGACCTCGACCGGCGGATCATCAACGTGACGCAGACCATCCCGCTCGGCGGCGGCGGCCCGCTCACCCTGCTTTTCCCGGAATGGCTGCCGGGCAATCATGCCCCGCGCGGCCCCATAGACAAGATCGCCGGCCTGCGCTTCGAGGTGGATGGCAAGCCCGTCTCGTGGGTGCGGGACACGCTCAATGTCTATGCCTTTCACCTTGCCCTGCCGGACAATTCCCGCACGCTTGTCGCGCATTTCCAGTTTCTCGCGCCGACCGCGCGCGATCAGGGCCGTGTGTCCATCACCGACAAGATGATGAACCTCCAGTTCGAGGCGCTCTCTTTGTATCCCGCCGGCTGGTACACGCGGCGCATCCCGGTGCAGGCGAGCGTCACCTATCCGCAGGGCTGGGAAGCGGCGACAGCGATGCGCGGCACCCGCACAGGCGCGCGGATCGACTATCAGCCGACCGACTATGAAACGCTGATCGACTCGCCCATTTTCGCCGGACCTCATATGCGGCGCCACGACCTCGGCAATAATGTGACGCTGAACATCATGGCGGACCGGCCCGAGGAGCTGGCCGCCACGCCCGAGCAGATCGGCTATCACAAGCGGCTGGTGGACGAGAGCGTCGCCCTCTTCGGCACGCGCCCGTTCGACCATTATGACTTTCTCTTCGCGATCAGCGATGAGATGGGCGGGATCGGCCTTGAGCATCATCGCAGCTCGGAAAATGGCGTCGGCCTTGGCTATTTCACCCGTTGGAACGACGGGCCGGGGCGGCGCAACCTGCTGCCGCACGAGCTGACCCATAGCTGGGATGGCAAGTTCCGCCGCGGCGAGGGCCTGTGGACCCCCGATTTCAGGACCCCCATGCAGGGCGAATCGCTCTGGGTGTATGAAGGGCAGACCCAGTTCTGGGGCTATGTGCTCGGCAATCGCTCGGGCCTCTATTCCAATGAGCAGACGCTCGACGCGCTCGCCGCCATCGCCGCGCGGCTGGACCTGACGCGCGGGCGGGAATGGCGCGCGATGGTCGACACCACCAATGACCCCATCATCTCCGCCCGCCGGCCCAAGGCCTGGACGAGCTGGCAGCGCAGCGAGGACTATTATAATGAAGGGCTGATGATCTGGCTGGAGGCGGATGCCATCATCCAGAAGCAGACCAATGGCGCGAAAGGGCTGGACGATTTCGCCAAGGCCTTCTTCGGCAAGACGGATGGCGACTGGGGCGAGATCACCTACACCCGCAAGGATGTGATCGATACGCTCGCGGCCATCACCCCTTATGACTGGGCCGGCTTCTTCGCCACGCGCGTCGACCAGCCCACGCGCGAGGTCACCAAGGCGGGTTTCACCATGGGCGGCTATACGCTCGTTTTCACCGACCAGCCCAACAGCACGGTGAAGGACGGCGAGGCTCTGAACAAGATGCTCGACATGAGCTTTGGCCCCGGCCTCATGGTGAAGAATGATGGCGGCGAGGTGACGAACGTCATCTGGAACAGCCCGGCGTTCAAGGCCGGGATGGCCGTCGGCAACCGTATCCTGGCGGTCAACGGCGACGAATATTCGGCGGATATCTTCAAGGCCGCGCTCGTCGCCGCGAAGGACAAAAAGCAACCCGTCTCGCTCATCCTGAAGCAGGACAAGCGCTACCGCACGATCACTCTCGATTATTCCGGCGGCATCCGCTATCCGCACCTCCAGAAACAGGGCCAAAAGCCGGGAGAGGGGGAAGGCAGTCTCGATCGCCTGCTGCGCGCGCGCACGGGAACGGGGCAGAAATAACGTCGCCAAAGAAGATCAACCCAGCAGGACAGGTCAAGAACCTCAATGAACATCGAGCTTATCCCGGTCGGCGATGATCCGCCGAACAGCCTCAACGTCGTCATCGAAGTGCCCATTGGCGGCGAACCCGTGAAATATGAGTTCGACAAGGCCAGCGGTGCCCTGTTCGTGGATCGTATTCTCCACACGCCGATGCGCTACCCGGCCAATTATGGCTTCGTGCCGCACACCCTCTCGCCCGATGGTGATCCGCTCGACGCGCTCGTCATTGCGCGCTCGCCCTTCGTGCCGGGCTGCGTCATCCGCGCACGGCCGATCGCGGTGCTCAACCTTGAGGACGAGCATGGCGGCGACGAGAAGCTGGTGTGCGTGCCGGTCGACTCGACCTTCCCTTATTACACCGACGTCGCCGAGAAGGACGATCTGCCGGAGATCGTCCTGAAGCAGATCGAGCATTTCTTCACCCACTATAAGGATCTCGAAGCCGAAAAGTGGGTGCGCGTCGGCACCTGGGGCGGAGCGCAGGAAGCCAAGCAGATCACTCTGGAGGCCATCGCCCGCTACGAGGCCGCCAAGCAGGACGCTTGACGCCCACAAGTGCCCGAGCAGGCCGGACGGCCTGCTCGGCGCGAAACGGGGCGGGGCGCCAGATGCGCGCACCGCCCCGCTTGCTTTTCCGCTCCCTCAGGCGCTACGTTGACGCCCTGCCACATGCGCTTTGCCCTTGGACTTTGCGCCATGATTCCCTATAGAATCATGCATGACGGATACCCCCGAAAAGCTCCCCCAGAACAATGACTATGGCGCCGACAGCATCAAGGTGCTCAAAGGCCTTGATGCTGTCCGCAAGCGCCCCGGCATGTACATCGGCGACACCGATGACGGCTCGGGCTTCCACCATATGGTCTTCGAGGTGTCGGACAACGCGATCGACGAAGCGCTCGCCGGCCATTGCGACCGGATCGAGATCACGCTGAACGCCAACGGGTCAATCAGCGTCGAGGACAACGGGCGCGGCATCCCCACCGGCATTCACAAGGAAGAGGGCGTGTCCGCAGCCGAGGTCATCATGACCCAGCTCCACGCCGGCGGCAAGTTCGAGAACACGTCGGACGATAATGCTTACAAGGTGTCGGGCGGCCTGCACGGCGTCGGCGTCTCGGTGGTGAACGCGCTCAGCGAGTATCTCGACCTCAACATCTGGCGGGACGGCAAGGAGCATTACATGCGCTTTGCTTATGGCGACGCTGTGGCACCGCTCAAGGTGATCGGCGACGCCCCTCCCGGCAAGAAAGGCACGCGCGTCACCTTCCTCCCCTCCATTGAAAAAGTGCGGGGCGACGGCGGCACGTTCAAGAACCAGACCGAGTTCGACTTTGCCAAGCTGGAGCATCGCTACCGCGAGCTTGCCTTCCTCAACTCGGGCGTGCGCCTCTTCCTCATCGATGAGCGTCATGAGGAGCGGAAGCAGATCGAGCTATTCTATGAAGGCGGCATCGGCGCCTTCGTGACGTGGCTGGACCGTAACAAGCAGCCACTCATCCCTGAACCCATCGCCGTTTCGGGCCAGCGGGAGGACATCGGCATCGATGTCGCGCTGGAGTGGAACGACAGCTATTATGAAAACGTCCTCTGCTTCACCAATAATATCCCGCAACGCGACGGCGGCACACATCTCGCCGCGTTCCGCGCGGCACTGACCCGTACCCTCAATGGCTATGCGGACAAGTCCGGCCAGCTCAAGAAGGAGAAGATCAGCCTTACCGGCGATGACATGCGCGAGGGACTGACCGCCATCGTCTCGGTCAAGCTGCCGGACCCCAAGTTCAGCAGTCAGACCAAGGACAAGCTGGTTTCATCCGAGGTGCGCCAGCCGCTTGAAAGCCTGATGGCGGACAAGATGGCGGAATGGCTGGAGGAAAACCCCGGCCACGCCCGCGCGATCGTGCAGAAGGTGATCGACGCCGCAGCGGCGCGCGAGGCCGCCAAGAAGGCGCGCGAAATGTCGCGCAAGAGCGCCATGTCCGCAGGCGGCGGCTTGCCTGGCAAACTCGCCGATTGCGCGGAGAAGGACCCGTCCAAGTGCGAGCTTTATCTGGTCGAGGGTGATTCGGCCGGCGGATCGGCCAAGCAGGGCCGCAATCGCCATTATCAGGCGATCCTGCCTCTGCGCGGCAAGATTCTCAATGTCGAGCGCGCCCGCTTTGACCGTATGCTGTCCTCCAAGGAGATTGGCGCGCTCATCCAGTCCATGGGCACGGGCATCCGCGACGACTTCAACCTCGAGAAACTGCGCTACCACAAGGTCGTCATCATGACCGACGCGGACGTGGACGGCGCTCATATCCGCACGCTGCTGCTCACATTCTTCTATCGGCAAATGCCGCAGATCATCGAGGCCGGCCATCTCTACATCGCCCAGCCGCCGCTCTATAAGGCGTCACGCGGGCGCAGCGAGGTCTATCTGAAGGACGAAGCGGCGCTCGACCAGTATCTGGTCAATGCCGGCGTCGACGCGATGATATTTGAGACCGCGAACGGTGCCCGTTCTGGCGCAGACCTGCGCGATCTGGTGGAGCATGCCCGGCGAATGCGGATTCTGATGGGCTACGTCCCGCGTCGCTACGATGCCGCTATCATTGAAGCGCTGGCGCTTGCCGGCGCACTGAACCCCGAGGCCGCAGACAGCCGTGCCGGCGCACTGGAGCATGCGATCCGCTGGCTCGACGCGGCCGACAATGAAGGGCGCTGGTCCGGGAAGATAACGGGCGAAGGCGGCTTCCATCTGGAGCGGCTGGAGCGCGGCGTCACCGATCATCATATTGTGGAAGCCGCATTCATCGGCTCTGCCGAAGCCCGCAAGCTCGATGCGCTCGCCCGCGAGCAGGCGATGCTTTACGCAAATACCAGCCATCTCGTCTCGCTGAAAGCTGCCGCTGCGGCGGTCGAAGCCCGTGATGACGAAACCGGCGGCGAGAATGAAGGCGAGACGACCAGCGTCAGCGCTAAAGGCAGCGTTGCGATCAACCGGCCCAGCGAGTTGCTGGACGCGATCCTCGCGACCGGACGCAAGGGCCTTTCTATCCAGCGCTACAAAGGCTTGGGCGAGATGAACGCGGAGCAGCTCTGGGAAACGACGCTGGACCCGACCAATCGCTCCATGCTGCGCGTCACCATCGAGCAGGCGGATCTCGCCGACGAGATCTTCACGCGCCTGATGGGCGACGTGGTGGAGCCACGCCGCGAGTTCATTCAGGACAACGCGCTGAACGTCGCTAATCTGGATGTGTAGTCGGTAGACGGGAGGCGCTCACGGCGAATCAGTTCGCCGCTGACGCTATTGTGAGATCGTGCCCCTCCCCACCACCGCTGGCCCGGAGACCACGCGCTTCAAGGAGCGGTAGAACCTCGTCTCGGAAGTACGGAAATTCGGCGACATAGTCGACGAACGAGAGCGTTGTGCCGCTAAAGCCCGCTTCACGAATCGCGCAAATGCCATCCGCCACCTGCTCGGGCGTCCCCACCAGCGGGTAGCCGCCATGGCCGACGGCGAAACGGTCCCGAATCAGAGTCAGAAGGTCGTGGGGGAAGGACTGGGCATGGGCGAATTGCAGCTCGATCACGCGATCGAGCGTTTTCGTGTCGCGATGCTCGAACCCGAAATACTGCACATAGTCCTCCGCCTCCTTCGTGGTCGGTCGGCAAACGACGTGTGAGAAGGTCAAAAGCTCGATCGGTTTGCCGCGGCTTTCGGCCAGTGCCTTAAGCTCGGCAGTTTCATCAGCCGAGCGCTTGAGGTCGATCGCGGGCGTGAACAGAAACTCGGCGTTCTTCACCGCGAAATCCCGGCCCTCCTTCGAGCCTGCCGCGTTGATGACCGGCGGAATGCCCGCATATGGCAGCGGGTCGGCATGCACATCCCTCAGCCTGAAGAACTCACCATCGAAATCGAAGCGATCCTTGGATGTCCATAGCCGCCGGACGATCTCGAACCATTCGTCGGCATAGGCATAGCGCACATCATGTCCGGCCGGCAGTTGCAGCCCGAGCGCGGCCATCTCCGGTGCATTCCAGCCGGCAACGATGTTGAGCCCGGAGCGGCCATGCCCGATCTGGTCGATGGTGGCGAGTTGCTTGGCGGCGACCACCGGATTGAACGCCATCACATGCACCGTTGAGATAACGCTGATGCGCCGGGTCGCCGCGAGCAGTCCCGCAGCCCATGTCAGCGTTTCCAGCACATGGCCCTGAAAATTGCTATCGCCGGCATTGGCATAGCCAATCCAGCGCGCGACCGGGAGCATGAAGTCGATCCCCGCCGCGTCGAGCATTTTAGCCAGCGTCAGATTCTTGTCCCAGCTCGCATCCCAGCGTTCGGGCACGTTGGTAATCGACATGCCGCTCGAACAGTTGGACGAGAACGTCCCAAGCTTGAAATGATCCGCCTTGCGAAGAGAATTCACGGTCGTCATCTTTGGGCTCCCCTCACATTACCGATCGCTTTCAGGCGACGATCGCCGGCCGGATGGAGATTCCAAGCGGTCCTGCACGACGGGATATCGAGCAATTCAACGATCCGGCGCTATCCGGATCACGCGCTGTTTAGCCGCTAACTGCACTGGCATTTTACTCGCGGAATCAAGCTAGGCGTCGCGGAATGCGGCTAGCCGCATGGGCGCAGCCGCCATTAGCATCAAGACAACATCCAGAGGCTATCTCTGCCTTCATACCTTGTGGGTATGAAAGCGGACTTATTGAATCTTTCCGGTTCGAGTGTCGCGTGGCTATCTCCGATACCCGAGCAAGAGGTGGAAAATGACGAGAATTGAGAGGATCGAGGCATATCTGGTCGACGTCCCGACCATTCGGTCGCATGTCCTCGCAATGGCGACCATGAATAGCCAGACCCTATGCCTCGTCTGTATATATAGTTCGGATGGTATCGTCGGCATCGGGGAAGCCACGACAATCGGCGGCCTGTCTTATGGCCCGGAGAGCCCGGAGAGCATCAAGCTTACAATCGACACGTACATCGCGCCGCTGCTGGAGGGCCTGGATGCCACCCGCCCCGCGCACGCGATGGCCCGGCTTTCCTCCCAGATCGTCGACAATCACTTCGCGAAATGCGCGATCGAGACCGCGCTGCTCGATGCACAGGGCAAACGTGCGGGCCTGCCGGTGAGTGAGTTGATTGGCGGCCGGCGGCGTGACCGCTTGCCGGTCCTGTGGACACTCGCAAGCGGCAATACCGCACTCGATATCGAGGAAGCCGAGGATCTGATCGCCCGTGGACGCCACAATGCATTCAAGCTCAAGATCGGCAAACGCCGCCTGGAGGACGACGTCGCCCATGTCGCGACGATCAAAGCCGCGCTTGGCAAGCGCGCATCCGTGCGTGTCGATGTCAACATGGCGTGGGATGAACCCACGGCAAGCCGCGGGATCGATATGCTGGCTGACGCTGGCTGCGATCTCGTCGAACAGCCGATCGAGCGGAGCAATAGCGCGGGCATGGCGCGCCTTTCCGCGCGTGCCCGCATACCTATCATGGCCGATGAAGCGCTGAATGGTCCGGCATCCGCTTATGCTCTGGCCAGCCGTGGCGCTGCCCGGGTCTTTTCCGTCAAGATCGAGCAATCCGGCGGATTGATCGCCGCGCGCCAGGTCCAGGCCATTGCCGAAGCGGCTGGCGTCAGCCTCTATGGCGGCACCATGCTGGAGGCGGGCGTCGGAACGGCAGCGTCCGCCCATGTTTTTGCGACCTTCGACAAGCTGGCTTTCGGCACCGAGTTGTTCGGGCCGCTGCTGCTGACCGAAGAGATTCTGGCCGAGCCGCTCGACTATGCCGACTTCGGGCTGAAGGTGCCCGATGGGCCCGGCCTCGGCATCGCGCTTGACGACGACCGCGTAGCCTTTCTGCGGCGGGACAATCCCCGCCGGACCATATCCCTTCCCTCAGCACAGATGGCCTGACCGATGCTCTTCAAAGTCGAAATGGATGTGACCCCACCGCCCGGCTACGACCCGGTGCAGTTCGATGCGCTGAAGGCGGCTGAGAAAGCCCGTTTTCAGGATCTGCAGCGCGCCGGCACCTGGCGACATATCTGGCGTGTCGTCGGCCAATACAGCAATGTCAGCATCTTCGATGTCGCGAGCAATGCCGAGTTGCACGACATTTTGATCGGGCTGCCGCTCTACCCCTTCATGGACATTCGCGTGACCGCGCTCTGCCGTCACCCCTCCTCCCTTCATGAGGACGACCGCTAGCGGCGCGCCGTCACCCAGTTTCCGTCATTCACGCGTCAGGAGAGAAAAATGACAGAGGATTTCGTAGGCACGCCCACCGTACAGGCGCTGCTGGATCGGGCCAGCGGCCTCCAGAGTGACGATGGCAATGTGCGCCTCAAGGGCATCACGCGCGATCTCGTCGAGGCGATCATGAAGGTCATCGTCAGATATGACGTGACGGAAGATGAGTTCTGGTCCGCGATCAAATTTTTTCAGGATGGCGGGAACGAGTTCGGCCTGATCGTCCCCGGCTTGGGCCTCGAACATTTCCTTGATCTCGTCATGGACGAGCGCGACGCCGAAGCCGGTCGGACTGGCGGAACGCCGCGCACCATCGAAGGGCCGCTTTATGTCGCGGGCGCGCCGCTGGTCGAGGGCGACGTCAACCTGACCGACGATGCGGACGATACTGACACGCTCTACATGAACGGTCGGATCACCGGCCCGGACGGCGAAGTGGTCGATAATGCCATCGTCCATGTGTGGCATGCCAACTCCAAGGGCTTCTACTCCTATTTCGATCCGACCGGCGAGCAAACACCCTTCAACAACCGTCGGCGAATCAAGGTAGGAGCCGATGGCCGCTATGCTTTTCATTCCCGCATGCCGAGTGGCTACAGCGTTCCGCCCGGCGGCGCAGCGGATCGTCTGATGAGCAGCCTTGGCCGGCACGGCAACAGACCGGCGCACGTCCACTTCTTCGTCGAAGCGCCCGGTTACAGGACGCTCACGACGCAGATTAACTTCGGGGACGATCCGTTCGCCGCAGACGATTTCGCCTTCGCCACGCGGGAAGGCTTGCTGCCCATGCCCAATCGCCAGGGGGAAAGCGCCTATATCGCGTTTGATTTCCACCTCCAGCAGGCCGAGGCCAAGCACGGTCAAGGCTTCTCGACACGCACACGCGCCGAAGCCTGAGCCAGAAGCACCCATGCAGAAAATCTTCCCATCGCCCGCTGCCGCGCTCGCCGGCGTGCTTCATGATGGCATGACCATCATGTCTGGCGGGTTCGGGCTTTCCGGGAACCCGGAAAGCCTGATCCCGGAAATCCGGGCATCGGCCGTTAAAGACCTCACAGTCATATCAAACAATGCCGGCGCGGACGGATTCGGCCTCTGGATGCTTCTGGAGAGCGGGCAGATAAAGAAGATGATTTCCTCCTATGTGGGGGAGAACAAGCTCTTTGAAAGCCAGTATCTCTCCGGCGAGCTGGAGCTGGAGCTTAATCCGCAGGGGACGCTGGCCGAGCGCATTCGCGCGGGCGGTGCCGGCATCCCTGCCTTTTACACGCGTACGGGAGTTGGCACTCTGGTGGCGGACGGCAAGCCGACCGAGTGGTTTGATGGTGAGGAATATGTGCGCGAGACCTGGCTGCGTGCCGATCTCGCCATCATCAAGGCATGGCGGGCCGACCCCGCCGGCAATCTCATGTTCCGCAAGACCGCGCGCAACTTCAACCCCAATATGGCGACAGCCGGCAAAGTGACCGTGGTGGAAGTCGAAGAGATTGTCCCGGCCGGCACGTTTGACCCTGATTGCATCCATACTCCGGGCATCTATGTCGACCGCATCGTCCTTTCGACGATCAACGAGAAGCGCATCGAGAAGCTGACCACACGCCCGCGTGAGGCCACTGCGTGAGCGCCGCCTTCCTGTGCGATACGGTCCGTACGCCGATCGGTCGTTATGGTGGCAGCCTTGCCAGTGTGCGCCCGGATGATCTGGCGGCCATGCCCATCGCGGCGCTTGTGGCGAGAACCGGGCTCGACCCCGCCGCTATCGACGATGTGATCCTTGGTTGCGCCAATCAGGCCGGGGAGGATAATCGCAATGTCGCGCGTATGGCCGCGCTGCTTGCAGGCCTGCCTGACAGCGTGGGCGGGTCAACCGTCAACCGGCTGTGCGCCTCCGGATTGGACGCGGTCGGCACCGCCGCCCGTGCAATCCGCGCGGGCGACGCTGATCTCATGGTTGCGGGCGGCGTGGAGAGCATGTCGCGGGCGCCCTTTGTTATGCCCAAGGCGGAAACCCCCTATGCCCGCAGTGCATCCATTTATGACACCACAATCGGGTGGCGTTTTGTCAACCCGCGCATGAAAACCCTTTATGGCGTCGATTCCATGCCTGAAACGGGCGAAAATGTAGCGCAGGACTTCGGCATCACGCGCGACGATCAGGATCGCTTCGCGCTCACTAGCCAGCGCAAGGCCGCTACGGCGCAGGCTGCGGGCTATTTCGCCCAAGAGATCGTGCCCGTCACCCTGACGGACCGAAAAGGCCGCGAGACCATATGCGCCACGGATGAGCATCTGCGCCCGGACACATCGCCCGAGATGCTCGCGAAACTCAAGCCTGTCGTCCGGCCGGACGGCACCGTGACCGCCGGCAATGCATCCGGCGTCAATGATGGTGCAGCCGCGATGATTATCGCGAGCGAAGCGGCGGCCCGCACTCATGGTCTAGTTCCGCGCGCCCGCATTCTGGGCATGGCGAGCGCCGGCGTGCCGCCGCGGATCATGGGCATCGGCCCCGTGCCGGCCACACGGAAACTGATGGATCGCCTTGGCCTATCGTTGGATCAGCTGGACGCCATCGAACTCAACGAAGCCTTTGCCTCGCAGAGCCTTGCCGTGCTGCGCGGACTGGGGCTGAGTGATGACGATCCGCGCGTGAACCCCAATGGCGGCGCTATCGCGCTTGGCCATCCGCTCGGCATGTCCGGCGCGCGCATTCTGATGACGCTTGTGCATCAGCTTGAGCGCTCTGGCGGACGACTGGGCCTCGCGACGCTCTGCATCGGGGTCGGGCAGGGGTTGGCGGTGGCGGTGGAGCGCGTTTGATGGATTTGCGACATATCGTGACGGGTGATGGCTGCCGGATCGCCTGGCGCTATGACGGCCCGGCCGACGCGCCGGTGCTGCTGCTCTCAAATTCGCTGGGCACAGACATGTCCATGTGGGAGCCGCAGATGGCCGCGTGGACCGCGTCGTATCGCGTGTTGCGCTATGATCAGCGCGGCCACGGCGCATCCGATGCCCCCGCCGGCGCTTATTCGCTCGATCGGCTGGGGCGGGACGTTGTCGAATTGCTCGACGCGCTTGAGCTGGAAAACGTTGATTTCTGCGGACTGTCGCTCGGCGGCATGACCGGGCAATGGCTGGGTATTCGCGAACCACGACGGCTACGCCGGCTGATCCTCGCCAATACATCGTCCTTCATGGGGCCGCCCGCCAATTGGGATGCGCGCATTGCGACCGTCCATCGGGACGGCGTCGCGCCGCTGGCAGAGGCATCCATCGAGCGCTGGTTCACCAGCCGCTTCGCCGCCGCCGCGCCCGCCGCCCTCGCCCCAATCGCGGCGGTGCTCGGCGCCACCAGTCCGGCGGGCTATGCCGGCTGTTGCGCCGCGATCCGCGACATGGATATGCGCCGCACCGCACGCCTGATCGAAACGCCAACACTCGTCATCGGCGGCGCACTCGATCCCGCGACACCGCCGCCGCATAGCGAAGCGCTGGCCGATGCCATCACCGGCGCGATACTCGTCATGCTCGAGGCCGCTCATCTCTCCAATGTGGAGCAGCCTGACGCATTCACACAGGCCGTGCTCGACTTTCTCACGAGATGATCGCCGCCATGGCGATCTCTCCCCTTACAGGGAGATATCGCCATGATCCGCCACGAACCGCCGCGCATCGAAGCTGAACGGAACCTGGCTGCTACCCTTGTAAAGCTCATGATGAGGCGCCGCCTCGGCGTAGGCACAGGCCAGCATCAGCGCATTGCGCTCCGCGGGAGCGTCCGGCTGCACCGGGCAACCCGCCAGATAGTCCAGCAACGCGCCAAGGCGGGGCAACAAGGCTTTGGAAAAAGCCTCAAAGTCCGCCGCAGTGGCACCATAGCGCACGACATTGCGCTCATTCTCCGTCGGCCGGGCCCAATGAACCGCATAGGGCTCAAGGTCGGCAAACGCCTCTGGCAGGATCGAATAGTCGACTGCGGTCATTTCTGGTCTCCGGCAAGATAGCTGTCGAGCGTGCGGGCGGCGTGGCGGATCAGAAATTCCTGATCCATCAGTTGCATGTCGTCGATGGCGCCGGACATGATCCCCGTGAATGTGTCCTCCATGGTTGCCGTATCCTCCAGCCAGGCATTGCGATGGAGCGCGTTGATATGGACCTGGGCCGCATATTCCGCCGCATTCGCGGCAGGGCGGAAATAGTTGATGCCTTCCCAAAGCGTCGTGCCATGGTCGAGTGGCCAGAACTGGTGCGTGAAGTAGGTCAAGCCGGGATAGCCGCAGCCTGAGGCAAGGTGGATCAGAAGATTAGGGAAGATATTGGGGAGTTCGAACTGGAAATCATCCCGTCGCTCCGGATTGATGTTTTCCGGCAGCAAATCGGCGCGTGGCCGGTGCCTGTCGCTGCCGTGCAAGGTGCCCGCGAAGACCCCGGTCGATGGCGCCGTTTCCATGCCCGCGCCATAAATGGTCGACGATGCGTGCGGGCCGATCAGCTTGAAGTCGCTATGTTCGATTCCCTTGAACCCCGGCAGCGAGCCAGCGTGGATCGTTGGTACGTGATACCCCTCTGAAAAGGCGTAATGCGCGACCTTCCAGTTACATTTGAGAACCGTCGAATACCGGAAGGCCGTGGTTGATTCCGAATAGGGGTAGCCGCCGAACAGCGTCGCGAAATCACCCAGATACTCCCTGAGGGACTGGGCCGGCGCCGGGTCGAAATTGATGAAGACAAAGCCCTCCCACTCATCGCAGGCGACTTCACGCAGGCCGAGACAGCTCTTGTCCAGGTGACCGAACGCCTCTTCCATCGGGACCGATTTCAGCGCACCGTCCGTGCCGAAGACCCAGCCATGGAAACGGCAGGTAACGACGTTGGCGCGCGCCCTGCCGAATGTCTCGAAACCCTTGCTCGGCACCACCTTGTTGCCACGATGCGTGCAGACATTGTGATAGGCGCGAATGTGGCCGTCCTTGCCGCGCACGATGAGCAAAGACGTATCGGCGACAGGCAACTCCTTGACCTTATAGTCGCCCGGATTGGGGAGCTCCCATGCGGTCGCCACCTTCAGCCACATCTTCTTGAATATGTGCGTCCGCTCAAGGTCGTAGACGGCAGCATCGCGGATTGCGCGCACCGGGATCGGTTCGACCCCCAGCTCAGCGCGGATCTGCGGCACTGTCCGCTGTATATGATCCAAGGTCATGACATCGTCGTGCATGGCATCCACTCCAGATTGAGGTGAGGGTGTGCGGCGATCAGGCCTGATCGAGCGCATCCGGCTTGTCGTGCCAGCCCTCGGGGTAATGGGAGATCAGTTCGGCGTTCAGCGTCAGACGGCTGAAGCGCCAGCGGTCGGGGCTGGCGACGGCGCGCGCCGCGTAGCGCCCGCCGATCCAGTAGGCGCGGCCGCTCGCGGCGGTCGCCGGCTCCCAGAGCATGAAGGACAGATCGGCTTCACAGGCATCGTCAAACAAGACGATGCGCGGCGACACCAGATAATGCAGCGTCCAGCGAAACCCGCTTTCGGCATTGCCCGCCACGCCATCGGCAATGCCGTCCGCGCCGCGCAGCACACCGTAGCGGTCGATCTCGAACAGCGCATCGGGCGTGAAGAGACCCCGCAGGGCGCTGGCCGATGGGCCGCTATCGAATGCGTGGCCAAGGTCGGCGATCAGCCGGCCGATGTCCCTCTCCGCTTCCAGGCGGACGATACGCTGTGCAAGATCGCTGGAGTCATTCATGACCGGAGCCTCCCCTTGCGGGGCGGGCAAGCTCCCGCGAGCCGGCCCGCGCCGCCCTGCTCAGAACTTGAAACCGGCGCTCAGATACCATTCGCGCGGGCGGCCATAGACACCCTCGATGAGGCCACCGAAGGAGTCTGCATAGCCCGAGCCGAGATACCGCTTCTTGGTGAGGTTCTTGACGCCCAGATTTGCGGACCAGCGCGTGCCCACATCATTATAGCCGATCGACGCGTTCACGAGCGAATAGCCACCCTGCACCAGTTCAGGCGTGTTGATGGCATCGTTGTAAACGCGCGAACGATAGGACCAATCGACCCGCGGCGTCAGCGTACCGGCATTGCCAAGATCGAACCCGTAGGAGACGCCCGCGCTCAGCGTCCACTCCGGCGCATTCTGGAGATGAGTCGCCGTCGTGACACCCGCGTTGAGCGCGCGAATATCGACTGACCGGTATTTGGCGTCGAGATAGCCCAGCCCCGCTTCAATGCGGAGCGCATCGGTCGGGCGCAGTTGCAATTCAAGCTCGACCCCCCGTATCCGGGCTTTCGCGGCGTTCTGAATGATCGGCGCGAAACCGAGCGTCGGGTCGTTCACGGTGATCTGCAGATTATCGTAGTTGTTCTGGAAGATCGCCCCGTTCAACCGCAGCTTGCGATCGAGAAGATCGGTCTTGATACCCGCCTCGAACGTTTCGCTTGTTTCCGGCTTGAAGGACGGGATGAATGCAAATGGCGGGAAGACGCGCTGTGTGAAGCCGCCGCCTTTGAATCCCTTGGAATAGGAGAGATAGGTGAGGACTTCAGGGCTCCAGCGATAAGAGAGGCTGGCCATGGGAGTCCAGGCGCGGTCCTTGATCGTCGCGGTCTGACCGAGCGGCCCCATCAATGGATCCCCGTTTTCGAGACCGGACCCGTCGGGGTTGAACGGCTGCCCTGTAAGGAAGCCGGCTTCAACGACATACTGATTGGCATTGCCGAAGGACTTCTGGTCTTGCGTCCACCTTATGCCCGCCGTCAGATTGAGGTTGTGGACGATCTCGTAGGTCGCCTGCCCGAAGACCGCATAGCTCTTGCCCTTCAGAACGGCGCCACTCATGAACACCGCGTCGACGATGTTGACCAGATCCTTGTGGTTGCCGCTTTCGCTGGAATAATAAGCACCGATGAGCCAGTTTAGGCGCTTGTCGAGCGCTTCGCCCCCAAGCTGGATTTCCTGACTGAACTGATCCTGCTTCCAGTCGCTGTTCGTCTGCACGATCGAAGCGGGGCTGTGGTCGGAATCGCGCGTCCAGAAGCCTGTCACCTTGCGATAGGCGGTAATCGACTTGAACGTCACCAAGTCGGAAAGCTTCCATTCCAGCACGCCCGAGACACCCCAGATGTTGAGATCGGATGCCGACTGGTAGCGCCGCCGGCTGCTGTTGTTGAACGGCGCGGAAATCGAGGTGAACGTGCCGCCATGACGATAGGGTGCAAGCGCCCACTGACTATTGTAGCAGCGCTGATCGCTCAGCCGGGCGGCGTTGGTCAGGTCCGTACAAATCGCCGCGGCACCGGAATAGACGGCATTCCAGGTCGCCGCTGCCGGCGCATTCTCGTTCGCGCTGATGAGCACATTGGGCGCGGATTCCTCACGCGCGCGCGTCCCGTCCACCGCGACATCGATCGTCACGTCGCTGGACGGTTCAAGGCGCAGCGCGAACCGGCCGGCAAGCTGATTGGTATCACCAAGATCCGGCGCGGCGGGGACAACGCCTTTCACATAGCCATCGCGATGATGATAAAATGCCGAGAAGCTGGTGTAGACGCCTTCAGCCAACGGGATATCGATCGATCCTTTCAGCTGGACCCGGCTGAAGCTGCCCGTGGTTGCGTCGAGGCTGCCAGCCAGCACGTCTCCGGGCTTCTTCGTCGTGACGCTGACGGCTCCACCGATCGTGTTGCGGCCAAAAAGCGTCCCCTGCGGGCCGCGCAGCACCTCAATCCGCTCGACGTTCAGCACGTCAAGGACATTGCCCACGCCGCGCGAGATATAGACGCCGTCAAGATAGAGGCCGACGCCCGGATCGGCTGAGAGCTGATAGTCATTCTGGCCGATGCCGCGAATGAAGATCGCCGCGGTGGCATTGCTCGCCGACACAGGAACCGAGCTGTTGAATTTGACGTTCGGCGTGAAATCGCCGATCTGCGTGACGTTGTCGAGGCCGCGCGCCGCAATGCCTTCGCCGGATACCGCGGAGATTGCAATCGGCGTATCCTGCAGCGACTCCTGCCGGCGCCGGGCCGTCACGACGATGTTCTCGATGCCGCCGCCGCTTTCGGCCGCTGCCACAGCCTCATCCTGCGCCAGAGCACCAGGCGTCATGACAAGCAGGCTGGCCGTGGATGCACCTGCCAGCAGCCCCGCCCGCCACCAGCCACCGCTCCTGAACGCGGCCTTGGTTTTGCTATCGCACATATCATTTCCCCTTAATTTGCAGCATCATGTCCGCGCTGAGTTCATGACTTGCCGGTGCTCGCCGCTCATATTGTCTCGTAAAGGCGATCATCGAACCCGGAGGCCGTCGCGGTGTAAAAGATCGTAGAAGGCCCCGCCCGACTATCCTGATCCCGCTGTGACCATCCCGTCGCTGCTATCGACTGTGCGGAAAATGCAGAGGCCGGAAACCCGCGCCAGAGCGCCCACACGCTTTCCTGCGGGCGCAGGCTAACGGGCACGGGTCCGGGCTAGCGGCTGGCGACCAGCGACCTGCACTATGCCTCCATCGAGAATCGACGGTGGGAGACCTCGTCGAAGCCTATCGCCTGAATGGGAGTGGATTATGTCGGAGACGGTACATCGCTGGATGGAGCAATATCCGGAACTTGGCTCGGGCCCCATCTCCACCGAGCCATATATTTCGCCGGAATGGTATGAACGGGAAAAGGAAAAGATCTTCCACAAGGTCTGGCTGTGCGTTGGGCGCGAGAGCGAGTTGCCCAAGGTTGGCGACTATAAGGTGAAGCGGCTGGCCGCAGCCGACACATCCGTCATCATCGTGCGCGGCAAGGACGGCAAGATCCGTGCCTTTCACAATGCCTGCGCCCATCGCGGCAACACGGTCATCTCCGAAACCGGCGAAGAAACCTTTGGGCGATCCAAGGCCGCGATCATGACGTGCCGCTTTCATGGCTGGGTCTATGACGCCGAAGGCACGCTCAAGCAGGTGCCGAGCGAACAACGCTTCTATGACTGCTTTTCAAAGGAAAAGAACGGGCTAACCCCGGTCCATCTCGACACATGGGAAGGTTTTCTCTTCGTCAACGTGGCGGAAAAGCCCGACGTCGGCCTCAGGGAATTTCTTGGCGAATATGCCACGCATTTCGAGGGCTTCCCGTTCGACGAGCTTGACTATGGCTTCACCTACTACACGCATCTGGACTGCAACTGGAAGGTTGCCCATGATGCCTTTGCCGAGGCTTATCATGTCGATACCATCCACGCCGGTTCGTTCCCGAACGTGTTCTCGACAGGATTACAGAATGTGAAGCTGATGGGGCCGCATCGTACCTGTGCGGTGTGCCTCACTCTTGGCGCGAAGCCAACTCCCGTCGCGGGGATCGCCAATAATCTGGCAGGCGCGTCCCTTGTCTCGCAGCGGGGAGAATCGATGCTCCCGGCCACGATCAACCCCGACAAGCGCGATGATTTCGCGTTCGAGCTGAGCGTGCTGTTCCCCAATACGCTGATCCATATTTCGGAAGGGATATGGTTCACCCACCAGTTCTGGCCGACGGCGCACAACAAGACGCTGTGGGAAGGGCGCTATTATGTGAAAGCGCCGACCACGCACGCACAGCGCTGGGCCATCGAACATGCCATGACGCTGCAACGCAACGCCTGGCTCGAAGACACAGCGACGATGGAAGATACCCAGCGGGCCATGCAGTCCCGCGCGAAGCTGGAACAGCACCTCCAGGACGACGAGATTCTCATCCGCCACGGCGCAGTGATCGTCGACCAGTTCGTCAACGCATAAGGGGCAGACAGGATAATGACGGAGAAGACTTTGCCAGCCGCGTTCGCGGATCTGAGCCCGTTCCTCAAATGGGCGCTGCCAACGACGGACGAACGCTACAACCACCGCAGAACTGCGTCCCGGGCGGAACTCAGGGCATTTTATGACGCCATGTCACCCCGGATCGAGGCGATCCTGACGCTGACGGACGCGTATCCTCTCGGCCAACTGCCCGACGAGCTGCACCCGATCTATCATATGGCGCTGTCGCTCGCTGAAATTGCGCCACATATCGAGCTATACGGTGGGTCACCGGGCGTCCCATATGCGTTCGATGAAACCCGCTTCCTCGCGGCGCATGGCAATCAGGATACCGCGCTGGGTTTACCGCCCTCGGCGGCCGTAGCCTGGCGGGCCATCGCAGACCATGACCCTCGAACACAGGCTGGCCGTGCTGGAGGCCCGCGCGGCGATCACCGATCTGGTCGCCCGCTACGCCCAGGGCGCCGACCGCCTCAATGACCCGGCGCTCATGGGCCCGTTGTTCGCGATCGACGCGCGCTGGTCATCCGAAGGCTTCGCCGCGCTCGAAGGCCGCGCTGCGATCACCGCCGGGCTTGCCGCGATCGCAGCGGAGAAGATTCTTTGGTCGATCCATTTCATGGTTGCGCCGGTTATCACGCTCGCCGGCGATGCCCGCCATGGCACATGCGGATGGTATCTCTGGGAACTCTGCACGATGCAGACCGATCAGGGCCCAACAGACCAATGGCTGGGCGGCTGGTATGACTCGACCGTCACCTGCACAGATGAAGGATGGAGATTCCAAACAGTGGTTCTGGACATAAGGACACAGGGGGACATCGCCCCGCCTCTCTCCCTCAAAAAGGCGGCTGCAGCCTGATGGAGCGCCTGTGCTCATCAACGGATGTGCCCGAGGGCGAGGTATTTCAGGTGGACCTTGGCGATGGGCGCGTCCTGGCCGTCTACCGGGTCGACAGCGCGGTCTATGCCACCGATGATCTGTGCTCGCACGGAGACGCCTCACTTGCCGATGGCGAGATCGAAGACGGCAAGATCGTCTGCCCCTATCATCTTGGATCATTCTGCATCCGAACGGGGGAGCCAACCGGCGCGCCCTGCTCCGTGCCGATCCGCACCTACCAGGTCACCGAGCTGGCCGGAGATATCCTGCTGATCGCCTGAGGGGAGCTCGTCGCTCTCCTAATCAGTTGGCGCGCAACGTCTCGGACGGCTTTTCACCATAGCGCTCGAAATAATCCCGCGCGAACTTGCTGAGGTGGGTAAAGCCGCAAGCAAGGGCGATATTCGTCACCGAAATACCGGCTTCGACACCGGATTTGAGCATGGTCCGCGCCATGGTCAGGCGATAGTTTTTCAGATAGCCCATCGGGGTCGTATCCCGGAACCGCCGGAACCCGGCATGGAGCGAACGCGCGCTCACTCCCGATATGTCGACCATTTCCGCAAGGCTGATCGGTTCCTCGGCATGAGCGCGGACATATTCCTCCACACGCCGCACGTAGAACGGTGCGGGGCCGGCAACGGATCCGTTGAACAAATCGCTATGATTATGGGGCACGGCAACGAGAAGAAGGCGCTTGAGCGTCTCCTCAATGGCACCGCAGGTGCGGGGGTGGCTGTAGCCCGGCAACCCCATGTCGAGATCATCGCAAATCATGCGGATCATATGTGCGAAGGACGCCGCCGCACCCTCCAGACGGACAGGGCGCGGGAGAAAGTGCAGTTCTCCGGGCCGGAAACCAAGCTCCTGAAGCAGAACCGCATCCAAATCGCCCTTAGGGATCTTGACGGTAAAATGCTTGTACCCGGCATCGAAGGTCTGACGCGTGCGGGCATTGGAACCCAGCACGCAGAGCTGCCCCGGCTCGAGCGTGAAGGTCTCGCCATCCTGGCTAATCTGCGCGCGCCCGGCGAGTAAGAACTGCACCAGATAAAGCTGCTCCACTGGCGGGATGGCGACGATCACCTGTCCATAGGGATTGCCATAATCGGTGGCGTTGAATGTCAGCGACCGCAGCGCCGCCTGGTTATGACGGAACGCGATTGGCGGAACGCCGCCTTCGACACGCAAATCATGATCGCAAAGCATTGCGCTCATATGCGTGTGCACCTCATCCAGATTGTGGCTCTGCAGCCTCGAAAATGCGCCTAGCGGCAATGCACTGCCGTTCCAGACTGCCGCCTGAGCGATCGCCTCGGCCCCGTTATCCAACATACCCAGCTCCTTTTTGTCAGGACGCGGTCTCATGCTTATTCGGCGCGAAATACTGTATCGGTCAGCCCCCTTGGTGACTGGTACATAGTCTTACTGTGCGTGAGGCCCAGGTCCAGCAGGGTCTCACAGGTCTTGAAGGCGACCAGTCCCGGATTAAGAACGGGCACGCCGACCCGCTCCTGCAAGAAGGCATGGGACTGGTGCATGGTCGTCGAGCCAAGTACCAGCACATCCGCGCCATCCTCCTCGATCGCGCGCCTCGCGGCGTCCAGAAGTAGCGGGAACACCGTGTCCTCCTTGCCAGAGAGCAGCTCGGCCGTATCCGGCGCAACGCCGATCGACCGGATCGAGGCAAGGCGAGAAGACAGGCCGGTTTCGGTCAGCACCTTGTCATAGAGCCATGCCCACCGATCCCACATGCTGATGATGGAGAAGCGCCGCCCAAGCTGACTCGCCAGATGATAGGTGGGCGCGGCCGTGCCGAGCACGGGGATCGTCAGGCGCGATCGCAGCGCGGAAACGCCCGAATCGCTCATCGAGTTGACGCAGACCGCCGAAAAGCCCTCATCCTCGGCACTCAGGCCCGCATCGAGGCAGAAGGCATCCGCGATGGTGCCCTCATAAAGGGAGTCGAGCGCGGTTCCGCCACGCGCCGCACAGCAAAACGTGATGGCCAGGCCCGGCCGCCGGAGATGCGCGGGAAATTGCGCCGCAAATGCCTCAAGCGCCGGCGGCGGCACCGGAACGGGAACGATCATTTTGATCCGTTTGGCCAATTCGATACTCCAGAAGAACAAGTACCGCGGACCGGACGATCCTCAGGATCGATCAAAACACGGGCGCACTATCATCTTCCGCCACTGTCCTGATGACGTCAAATACCCATTCCGCCGCCGATCATACTCTGGAAGTATATTTTTTCGCCCGCACTTGTCGGCGGCGCTATCAACGCGCGAATCCAGCCCTTTCACGGCAATGACTGCAGCGTCGGGCTAGCGGACGGCCGTCATCTTCGGAACAGTCGCACATGCGGCGATGAACGGATGCTCCATCCCGCCATCCCGTCCCCACCGGCAGATATGGGCTATCATGACAGAATATTTTGACGTCGCGATCATCGGAGCCAGCCATGCGGGCGCCCACACCGCCAGCAGCTTGCGGGATCGCGGGTTTACCGGGTCTGTAATCATGATCGGCGCGGAGACCGTACCGCCCTATGATCGCCCCTCGCTCTCAAAAGCCTATATGCTGGGGTCTATCGGCATCGAGCGTATGCTGCTCCGCGATGCCGACTACTGGACACAGAATAATATCGCACTGGCCCTCGGCACGACCGTCACACGGCTATGCGCCCGCACCGCGACGCTGACTCTCGATGACGGGCGGATCATCGCCTTTGGGCAATGCGTATTGGCCACCGGCGGTGACGTCCGCACGTTGACCTGCCCGGGTGCTGATCTGCCAGGCATATACAGCGTAAGATCCATCGCCGACGTGGACGCTATCTGCACGAGGTTGGCCGAGAAAAGAAACGTGGTGATCGTCGGCGCCGGCTATGTCGGACTGGAAGCGGCAGCCGTGCTGCGCGAACTTGGCCATGACGTTACCGTCGTTGAAGCGCAGGATCGCGTGCTGGCACGGGTGACCGGCCCCATTCTTGCCGATTTTGTCGAACGCACGCACAGGGCTCATGGGGTCGCATTCCGGTTGGGAGAGCAAGTCGTCGCCATTGAGGGGCAGCAACGGGCGGAGGCCGTTCTTCTCACCTCGGGCGAGCGGCTGGCAGCGGATATCACGATCGTCGGCATTGGCATCACGCCTCGCGTCGACCTCGCCCAGCAGGCCGGGCTGGACTGTGACGGTGGCGTTCTCGTCGACGATTCCGGTCGCACCTGCGCGCCGGCCATTCTCGCCATCGGCGACTGCGCGCGTCACCCGAACGTCTATGCCGGAGGGCTATGGCGCCTCGAGTCCGTCCAGCATGCCACAGCATCAGCGGAAGTCGCCGCGGACAACATCATGGGCAAACTCCAGAGCTATGATGCTTTGCCGACCTTCTGGTCAGACCAATATGATCTACGCATCCAGTCCGCTGGCATTCTACGCGGCGAGAGCGACGCGGTGATCCGGGGTGACATCGCCGAGGGTCAATTTTCGATCTTCTACCTTCAGGATGGCATCGTCGTCGCTCTGGATGCCGTCAACAGCCCCAAGGACTTCATGGGCGGCCGCGCTCTGGTCCAAGGGCGCCTGCGCGCGCCGCCGGAACTTCTCGCCGATACGAGCATCCCCGTTCGGCAGATCGCCAAACAACTCCTCAATCCGTGATGCCCGCCGCCGCCCGATCGGTCTGATAAACGGCGCGGCTGATTTCGATCATGCAGTCCAGCGCTACGGAACTCTCACCGGGACGATGGCTTAGAATGATAGGGGAAACCGCGTCGTCCGCCGCGATTGACCGGAAGACGAGGTCGGGTCGATCCATGATCTGCGCGGACGCGGGTACAAGCGATATGCCGGCACCGGCGGCGACCATGCCCAGCGCGGCCTGCAACTCCCGGACCTCCTGCCGGCGATGGAGCGAGAGACCATGGTCCTCGAACAACGACAGAACCTGATCGGCATAGCTCGGGCGAAAAGGGCGCGGATAGAGAATGACCGGTTCCCGCGCGAGTTGCTCAAGCGTGAGCGCGGCTTGCTGTTGCGCGAAGTCATGGCCCGCCGGCAGTGCGGCAACCAGCCTTTCCTCGGTCAGGACGATACGGCGCAACCCTTCGTCATTGACGCGCAGGCGCCCGAAACCAACGTCGATGCGTCCCTCGCGCAAGGCAGTGGCCTGCTCAAGACTGCCCATTTCAATCAACGACACTGCCACGGCATCGCCCATGCGCGCCCGGAACTCCCGGATGACCTGAGGCAGGCGCCCGCACAGGATCGACCCGACGAAACCAACCATATAGTGCCGGCTCCCCGTCGCGAAATAACGCGCCATGGTGCCGCGCACCTGATCGAACCCGGACAATGCCTGCACGGCATGTTCGTAAAGGAGCCGGCCAGCATCCGTCAGGCGCAGCGGCCGCATCCTGCGGTCGAAGAGGTCCGCGCCGATCTCCAGCTCCAATTCCCTGATCTGGCGGCTGAGCGGCGGCTGGGAGATGTTCAGCCGTTCAGCCGCGCGCGAGAAATTGCGCTCCTGCGCCACCGCAACGAAATAGCGTAAATGCCTCAGCTCCATCTATGCCCTCGCACTCCCACCGCACGGTGTCCGGCCTACCGGTGGTTCAACGCGCAGAGCGCAGCGTTTCGGAAGGAAGCTCACCATAGGCCTGCCGATACTGGCCTGCAAATCGCCCGAACTGGTAAAAGCCCCATCGGCACGCGATGCTCGTCACCGTTTCACCCTCATGCGCGCGAAGCAGATCTTGACGCACCCGGTCGAGCCGCACGGATCGCTGATAGGCCATGGGTGAACAGCCGCGAAACCGCCGGAATCCGTCGAACAGCGCGCGCGCACTCACGCCGCCAATATCCACCAATTCCTCAAGGGCGATGGACCGGCCGACATTATCGATGATGAAGCGCTCCACGCGACTGACATGCTGTGGCGCAATACGGCTCGACTGCGGCCTGAGCCCCTCGGCATAATTGCTGTTCTGGGTTTCGAGCAGCTTGACGATGAGCATGGTTTCAAGATGGGCGATGCTCGCTTGCGCACCGCATTGCTCCATGACGGACAGTTCCTCGATCAGCATCGCGACATAGCGCCACCAGGAGACGGGCCCCGGCATGACCTCCATCTCCGGCACAAATCGCAGCGGTTCGCGCAGCCCCTGAGCCGTCATCAAGGATACATGTCGGTTAAGCGCGGCATTACTGATCTGAACGACAAGCTGGGAACAGTCTGCGGACCATCGCATCCGATCGAGATCCGCCGCGCTTGTAACCGCAGCCTGACCGGGATGAGCCTCAACCGATCGGCCACCAAGTCCGATCTCGGCCGCGCCCAGCAAGGGCAGCATTAACAGCACAAAGTCCTGATCCTCCACTTTCGAAATCTGGACTTCCGTGCCGTATGCCATGGCGCCGACCCCGATCTGCGTCAGGCGCTTGTGGTTGAGCCAGGCGCCCAGACTGCCGGACCGGCCATCAAGACAAAGCCGATGCGGACAATAAGTGCGCGCAATATGGTCACGCGTCTGGTCGAGGTCATCGGACTGAAATATCCGGTGATTATCCATCAGACGGGTGCCTGCCGCCGCTTCGCCCCCGTCTCGAAGGATGATGCTGTCCCCTTGCATATCCCTTCGAGCCTCCCTTGATCGAGACTTCTCCTAAAGGGGCTGATGGTTTCCCGACGACACGGCAAAGTCAACGAGGCAAACGCCCCGTACAGATTTTGCTTCTGCCAGAGGGTAATGTGTGCGCTGTGGTGCCAGCGCGCTTCAACCCAGCAGAGCCGCGATGGCATTGCCGACACCTTCCGGCCCGAGCGCGAGATAGCCGCCGTCGACAGGCAGCTCGACCCCGTTGATAAATGTTGCGGCATCCGAGCAAAGGAAGAGCACCGCACGCGCAACCTCATCGGCATCCGCGATCCGGCCGGCAATATGGAAAGGGCCGCCAACGCGGTCGGCCTTCGCCCGATCCCCGCCGCTCAACCCGTCCATGACATTGGACCATGTCCATCCCGGTGTCACTGCGTTAACGCGCACACCATGTGGCGCGAACGCAAGCGCCTGCGACCGGGTAAGCTGCGCGACCGCCGCCTTCGCTGCCGGATAGACAAACCGTCCGGCCTGCGCCCGATGCGCGCTGATGCTGGAGAAGTTGACGATCGCACCCTTGCGGGAGATCAGATGCGGCGCCAGCTTCTGCGCAAACATCGCCCCGCCAACAAGCGAGATGTCGAGTGCGCGCAACCAGTCGGCCCGCGTCGTCTCCAACCCATTGTCGAGATAGGATGTCGTGACGTTGATGAGATAGTCGACACCGCCGAAGGACTCGATGCTCGCCGCGATACATGCCTCGATATCTGTATCGACGGTGACGTCGGTCTTGATGAACCGGGCGGTGTCGCCCAACTCACTTGCCGCTTTCGCACCGCCAGCAGCGTCGATATCGGCAATCACGATTTTGGCCCCGGCCGCAACGAACGCCGCTGCTGTCGCTCGCCCGATCAACGTCGCGCCGCCCGCGAGAATCGCGGTCCGGCCAGCGAAGGCCCCCGCCGCCACGCTCACAGCGTCCACCGAAGCGCGAGGCTCCATTCACGCGACCTGGCAAACATCTGCTCGTAAAGACCAAATGAACTGCCATAGACGCCTGTCACGCTATATTTTTTGCCCGCAATGTTGGTGACGCCCAGAAGCACACTCAGCGCCTGACCCGGGAAATCATAGGTAAGGTTGGCGTTGAACAGGCTGTAGCCGGGCTGATAGAGTTCCGGCGAGTTCAGCGCGTCCATGAACATCCCCGAACGATAGGACCAATCGCCCCGCGCGGTCAGCTCACCCTTACCGATCACGAAGCTCTTGGCGAGCGAGGCGCTTAGCGTCCATTTCGAGATGCGCTCGAACCGGGAATCGCGCTGGATCTCGGTGGCGGCGGGATCAATCCGGGTGAACTTAGGGTCAAGATAGCCAAGGCTTCCCTCCACAAACCAGCCGCCGCCCGGAGACAGGCGTGCTTCCAGCTCTCCGCCTCTGATTTCCGCTTGCGCTGCATTCTTGGTCACCGGCGCGATACCCGTGAACACCTGGACCTGGAGATTGTTATATTTGGTGTAGAACAGCGCGCCATTCAGCGTCAGCTTCCGGTCGAGCAGCGTCGATTTGAATCCAAGCTCATAGGCGGTTGCCTTCTCCGATGAGAATTGCGGTGTCGCGGCGAGGGGCGGGAAGACGCGCTGAACGAAACCACCGCTCTTAAACCCCTGAGAGAAGGAGCCATAGACCATCACATCCGGCGTGGCGTGCCAGGCAAGGTTCGCCATCGGTGTGAATGCATCCTCACTCTGCCGGACCCGCACATATGGCAGCACACGGACAGGTGGCGTGTTGGGGCTGGCCGCGATCAGCGCGCCACCGGTCTTGTCCACGAGGATTTCCTGATCGGGCAGGAATGACTTGCGATCGTCCGTGTAACGCAAGCCGAGTGTCAGGTCCAAAGTCGGCACGAAGGTCCATGTCGCCTGTGCAAAGGCGGCATAGCTTTTTGTCTGGAAGCGCCCGCCCGAGCGGAAGGTAACCGGCGTGAAATCGAGATTGTTGATGTTGTTCCCGGTTTCGTTAAAATAATAAAGCCCGCCAACATATTTGAGACTGTTGTTAAGCGCGCTACCAAGAAGTTGCAGCTCCTGGCTGAACTGACTTTGCTTAAGATAGTCCTGCAAGTGCAGTATTGTGAGCGAGCTATGGTCTCCATCGCGGGCATAATTGCCGTCAATCTTCCGATAGGCGGTGATGGATTTGAGCGTCAGAGGCCCAAGGTCCCAGTCGATCGTGCCGGACGCGCCCCAGGTGTCGTTCCGTGAATATTGCGGGGCTGTGCCCGCGTCCGCCTTGTCGCCCACGAGGAAACGATTGGAGAAGCACGCCGGACTATTGCTGGCCTGAGGATTATAGGGGCTGAAGCCGATGCACGGCTGCCCGCCCAGAAAAGCCGAGAAATAGTTCGCCAGGAGTGTGAAGTTGTCGACCGGCGCATCGAACGGTGGGTTCAACACATAGGCGCCGGGTGTTGCGGGGCTACCGGGCGGCAGGATTGGCAGATTGTCCGGGTTGAAGATCGCCGAATGGTAGTTGACGCCCGTGAGGACCAGCGCGGGGCCATTGGACCGGTCCCGCGTCCCTTCCAGCGACAGATTGACCTCAAAGGTCGGGCTGGCCTCCCAGCGCACATCCAGCCGTCCCGTCAGGGTTTTGACATTGCCCAGCTTCCGGCCGTCCGCAAGATGCGTGACATAGCCGTCACGATTGAAGCTCGCCGCGGAAATCTTCGCGAACACTGTGTCGGCCAGCGGCAGATTGGCCGATATCTTGGCGTCGATCCGATTGTATCGCCCAGCGGTGATCTGGCCAGTCATGCCCAGATGGTCATCTGGCTTGCGCGTCGTGATGCTCAGCGCACCGCCGATAGTATTGCGGCCAAACAACGTGCCCTGTGGCCCCCTCAATATCTCGACGCGCTCCACATCGACGAGATCGAGCAGCGCGCCAACCGAACGGGCCACATAAACGCCATCGACATAAACGCCGACACCCGGTTCAGTCGTCGGCAGAAACTCCTTCTGGCCGATGCCCCGGATGTAGATCGCCGCGGACGACCCCGCCCCGCCGAAACTCGGGTTGTTCTGAAAGGTCATGTTCGGCGTGATCGTCGCGATGCCGTCGACCTTTTCGATCCCGCGCGCGGCGATCGACTCCCCGCTGAACGCTGAAATGGCGATTGGAATGTCCTGCGCGCGTTCTTCGCGCTTGCGAGCGGTGACAAGGATATCGCCGGACATCGCCTCCGCACGGGAGCGCATATCCGCCTCGCCATCCTGCTGCTGTGCCGATGCCGGCACCGAAAAGGCCGCAATGGCCAGAACTGCCGACATGGTAGCGCCAGACCGGCAATACGCGCGCGAACTTGCCATGAATATCTCCCCAGTACCCTGTACCCGCCCGTTCTGGCCGGTGCGTTGATGCCGGACTGTCCGATGAAGGCGCGCCGCGCGATATTCGCTGACCGCAGTCACTGTGCGGGGATTGCGGTTTTCTAGCCGGGCGGTGACCTGGCTGGCGCACGCCTCTCGATTGAATCCTGCGATCCGCGAACAGCGTCGGCAGTTCCGGCATAGGCCGCCGCGCCGCCCGCATTCTAAGTCCGTTAGCGACACATCGGGAGGGAGATGCGTATGACGGAGCGCGTAGCCATTATCGGCGCTGGAATTTCCGGCCTGTGCACAGCCAAATTGCTGCTGGCGCTCAACTATGACGTTCACCTGTTCGAAAAGGATGCCGAGGTCGGTGGCGTTTGGGCGGGGTCACGCCGCTATCCCGGGCTTGCCACGCAAAATCCCAAGGAAACCTATGCGTTTTCCGATTTCCCCATGCCAACCGACTATCCGGAGTGGCCGAGCGGCAGCCAGATGCAAGCCTATCTGCGGGCTTATGCCGACCATTTCGGGGTCACGCCCCGGCTTTCACTCGCAACCGAAGTTCTGTCGGCCGAGCCGTTACCGGAAAGGGATGGCTGGCGGCTGACATTCGCCCCTGTCGGGCAGGCCGATGGCCCATCCGTCACGCGTGATTTTGACTGGCTCATCATTTGCAACGGCATTTTCTCGATTCCCGCGATTCCGGCCTATCCCGGGATCGATGCCTTCCGCGCCGCCGGCGGGACCATCGTCCACACCAGCCAGTTTACCCGACTGGAGGACGCGCGGGACAAGCAGGTTGTCGTCATCGGCTACGGCAAGTCGTCATGCGATGTCGCCAACGCAACGGTCGGCGTTTCCGCGCACACGACATTGCTCGCGCGCCATCTGATCTGGAAAATTCCCAAGCGGCTCGGCAATGTCGTCAACTTCAAGCATCTGTTCCTGACCCGTATGGGTGAGGCGCTCTTCCCCTATATCGAGCTTCGCGGGTTTGAGCGCTTTCTCCACGGACCGGGGCGCCGCTTGCGCGACACCGCGCTCAATAGCGTTCAACGCATCATCTCGCGGCAGCTCAATCTCGGGCGTATCGGCCTCGAACCACGGACGCCTCTGGAAACGATCGCGCGCAGCACCGTCAGCCTCGTCAGCGATGGTTTCTATCAGAAGATCGAAGCGGGCGCGCTGACACTGCTGGAGGATGAGATCGCGACGCTGGAGCCGGGCCGCATCCGCCTGAAGAGCGGCGCTGCCATTCCGGTGGACATCATCCTGTGCGGAACCGGCTGGCAGCAACGCGCCGCCTTCCTGCCCGATGCCATTCTGTCCCGCGTGACCGACCGGCAAGGGAATTTCCGGCTCTATCGCTCGACCGTGCCGGTCGACGTCCCCAGACTGGCCTTTAACGGGTATAACTCCTCGTTCTTCAGTCAGCTCAGCGCGGAAGTCGGCTCTTTCTGGATCGCCGACTATATGGCCGGCCGCATCGCCATGCCCGATGCACACACGCAAAATGCCTGGATCGACCAGCGCCTGAGCTGGATGGATGCCCGCACCGGCGGCAGCCATTGCAAGGGGACCAACATCGTCCCCTTCTCGCTGCATCATATCGATGAGATGCTGCGCGACACCGGGCTCTCGCTCTCCGCGCCAGTGCGTTTCGGGCAGTGGTTCAAAGCCGTCAACGCCAGACAGTTCGCCGCCTTGCCAGCCAGGCTCCTCGCGCGGCGCAAGGCCTCGTCGTAACCCGGATGACGGGGGCCGCATGGATGATGCGGCCCCACACCCGCAACGACGGGTAATATGCACGACGCTTCACAGGCGGTACGGACATAGAGATTAGGCGCGACCGCGCCACTGACTGCTATGCGGCAGCATTTAGCGGACCGAATTCGATATCCAGCCTACGGTCACATCGGCAGTATCGCACGACCAACTGATCCTTGACAGAACCGACCTCCGGGCTATCGGCGGCTTTCGACGGATAGAGAATGTAAAGGCGGCGCAGCGTGGATATCTCTAGCCAGAAAGCCTCCGAAGAATTGACTACAGCGCCTGTCTCGAACCCGTTGGCAGGCTATGTCTTCTGGGCTGCCGCAGCGCTGTACCTTGCAATGTGCGTAACGGCTTTCTGCATCGTCAAACCGACAACGCTGCTCTATTTCTCGGACTATTGGGAACATCGCGCCATTATTGGGGAGGTGGTCGCACATGGCAGCGCCTTGCAGGATCCGATTTACGGTGAAGCGGCGACGTCGCGTCAGTTCACCCCCTGGTCACTTGGCTTAGGCTATCTTGCGCGCATAACGGGGATGGGCCCCGATAATGCGCTGACGATCGGCGCGCTGCTCGTGTCTCTTCTGTTCCTGCTGGGCGTCCGAGCCTTTGCCTCTGCTTATTTCGAAGACCCCTGGGCGCCAGCAATTTTCCTGCTGGTGTTATGCTGCTGCTGGGGCCTGCCCGCCTTAATGTGGACCGGTTTCTACAGCCTTCGCTCACAATTGCATGGTAACTATTACCCGGCCTCTGTCGTGTTCGCGCTCACCCTGATCGGCTGGGCAAAATGCATCCAACTGCTCCGTGCGAAACGCGCCAGCCCGGGCAATCTGATCGTGTTGATGGCGATCGTCGCTTTCGCGTTCATCACGCATCCGCTCAATGCCGGCCTCCTCATCGCAGGCGCACTGGGTCTCATCCTGTTCGAGCCAGATGTCCCGCACACGCGGAGAGGCAGCGTTCTGGCCGTTCTGGTGATTGGGGTAGGCGTCACCGCGTTATGGCCATATTTCAATCCCTTGACGATGGGTCAGGAGGGGCTGGCACGCGGCAAGGCGATCTATAATAATTTTGACTTCTTCTTCATTCCCCTCTTCATCATCGTGCAGGCTTGGCCGGCTTTTTTCGCTTTGCTGTTTATCCGCGCGCAGGCTGCAGATCATCGAACGCGCATCGCCGTCATAGCCCTTGCAGCGACCGTCATTCTCTATGTCGTTGGCTGGATCGCCAATATCTCGGTCACGCATCGGCTTCTTGCCTATGTCATCCTGTCGATGCATCTGATCCTGACACGGGGCCTGCTCGACATCATGAACAGCGAGAAATCGAAGCCTGCCCCTCGCCGGACCCGGGTGCTCCGAAAACTGGGCTGGGCGGGGTCGGGGTTTCTCGTCGTCTGGCAGGTCTGCATGGCTATAGAACAGCTGATCCATCCCTGGGCCCATTCCCATTATGCTTATCCGTTGCACCAAGTGGCCCGTGAAACGAGCAGGATGCGCGATTATCTGCCTGCGGATGCACGGCCTATCGGCTATGAAAATGCGGCGCTTGTCCTGCCCAGCTTCGGCATCAAGGTCGTCGTCTTCCCTCGACCGATGCCGTTCAGCCCGACAGGCGATGCCCGGCAGGCGGATTATCACCGCTTCTTCTCCCTCGGCACGTCGGCACAGGAACGCCGAGCAATCGCCGCGCGATGGGGCGCGACACATGTGGTCTATCTGACTCATGAAACGCCGCCCGCCCTTCAAAAGGATCTCGCGACACTCGGCCGGGTCGTGGTGGTTGGCGGGCCCTGGCGAGTGATTTCCCTAGCGTCCCCGCACAGCTCATAAGGGAGTTCTCGTCCGCGGGTTTACGTTCGATTTACCAAGACTTGCTAGCATTTGGCGGATTTCTTGGAGATGCTATGCAGTCCACCAACCAGAATGCAGCCATCGCCCAGGCGGATGCTCCCCAGACAGGCCAGCCCGATCTTGAGCTGACCATATTGATCCCATGCCTCAATGAGGCGGAAACGCTCGCCATTTGCATCCGCAAAGCTCAGGGATTTCTGGAGCGCTCCGGAATCGCCGGCGAAATTCTGATATCTGACAATGGCAGCACGGACGGCTCGATCGAGATCGCGCAGGCGCTTGGTGCGCGCGTAGAGCGCGCGCCCGTACGCGGCTATGGCGGCGCGTTGAGCCATGGCATCAATGTGGCCCATGGCCGATACGTCATCATGGGCGATGCCGATGACAGCTATGATTTCAGCGATCTGTCCGCCTTCATGACGGAGTTGCGCAACAACAAACAACTGGTGATGGGCAATCGCTTCAAGGGCGGGATCGCACCCAAGGCCATGCCGCTTCTGCACCGCTATCTGGGCAATCCGGTGCTTTCGGCGATTGGCCGGCTGTTCTTCAGAACGCCCGTCGGCGACTTCCACTGCGGCCTGCGCGGCTTCGACCGCGAAGCTATCAACGGATTGGGCCTTCAGACCACGGGCATGGAGTTCGCCAGCGAGATGGTCGTCTTCGCCTCCCTGCACCGTCTGAGCATCGCGGAGGTTCCAACCGGTCTGGCAAAGGATGGCCGCAGCCGCCCGCCCCATCTCAACACATGGCGCGATGGCTGGCGGCACTTGCGCTTCATGCTGTTGCACAGCCCGCGCTGGATGTTCGGCTATCCCGGTGCTGCCATGGTAGCGGCGGGACTGGCCCTGATCCTCGCCCTTTTCTCCGGCCCGCTCTGGCTCGGCGCCCATATCTCCTTTGACGTCCGCGCGCTTCTGTTTGGTTGCCTGTTCCTGATATTGGGGGTGCAGTCCATCACCTTTGGCCTGATCGCCCGCCGCTACACCAAGATCCACGGTTTGCTGCCGGGCTTCCCGGATGCACAGAGGCTCTTCGATACCATCGGGCTGGAACGGCTGTTGCAAATCGGCGCCGTCCTCGGGGCGGGCGGAATTGCCGGCCTCGCCTATTCCATTTCCGCCTGGGCGGCAGGCGGCTTTGGCGCAATCATGCACGGCAATCTGCTGCGCTGTACCATGTTGTCGGTCAGCGCCGTCGTCATCGCGGTTCAGTTTGTTATGTCCGCCTTTCTCCTCGGCATGCTTGAAATGCGTCCCCGATATGCCCGGGGCCAACAGCAGCTGTTGCGCGAGATATTCCCTGATGAATGACAGTCGCTGCCAGCATATCATCATTACCGGCGGCAGCGGCTATATCGGGCAGCGCCTTGTCGAGATGGCGCTTGCCGAAGGACGGAGCGTTACGCTGCTGGGCCGTCAGCGTGGCCCCGCATCCACACGCCATATATCCTGGACGCTGGGGCAGCCCCTTCCCCCCCAGGCACTCGATCCTGCTCTTGCGCCCGGGCAGCAGGCAATGGTCCATCTCGCCCATGACTGGCAGGGCGACGAAAGCGTTAATATCGACGGTACGAAATCCCTGTTCGATGGCGCTCAGGCGGCGAGGCTGGACAAGCGCATCTTCATTTCCTCCCAGTCAGCCCGGAAAAGCGCTCTCAATCGCTATGGCCGGACCAAGTTCGCGCTGGAGCAATGCCTCGGTGGCGCCACCTCCTTGCGGGTGGGATTGGTCTATGGCGGCCCGATCATGGCCATGTACAGCCTCCTGTGCCGTATTGCCGGTCTTCGGCTTCTTCCCATGGTCGATCCGCATCGCTGCGTTCAGCCCATCCACCGCGATGAAGTCGTGCAAGGTATTTTCGGAGCAATCGATCGATCACTGACGGGCATATTTGCACTGGCCGGGCCCGAACCCATGCCGTTTGGCGACGTATTACGCACTTTTGCGCGCGTCTATGGTGCCCGGCGACTTTGCATCCTTCCCGTTCCGCTGCGCCTCGTCCTGTGGGGATGCGATCTGTCAGCGCGCCTGCCGCTCATCCCGACTGTGGACCGGGAGCGGGTCCTGGGCCTTGCGGGCACCCAGCCCATGGAGGCCGCAGGCGACCTTGCGCGACTTGGCATCTGCGTCAAACCGCTGGCGCTTGGCCTCGCACTGGAGCCGAGCGGACGCCGCGCCTTGATTGCGGAGGCGCGCGCGTTCATGCGGCATGCGATCAACGTCGAGCCGGAGCCTCGATTGCTGAAACGCTATGCCCGCGCCTTTCCGGAGGGTGCGATCGCTCGTCCTCGTATGTTGCTTGGTTGGCGGGAGCCGCTGGGCAACGGGTCGCCATTAGCCATCCGCATGCGAGCAGCCGCTCGCGTGGCGGAAACGGGTGTCGCGGCAGAAGCCCGCCTGTCGAAAAAGCGACCACTGGCCAGCCTCGCGGCGACAATGCTGCTCGAAGGCCTCAAGCTACCGTCCCGATTGATCTTCAGCCTCCATAGGGGCTGATCGGGATGGGGGGTACCGGTGTCATCATCATCGGCAGCGGCCCGGCAGGTGTCAGCGCCGCATGGCCACTTGTCGAAGCCGGCGTGCGCGTCCTGATGCTCGATGCATCGGATAACCGCACTCTACCCGTACCCCCGCCGCAAAACATGAACGCCGAATGGCGGCGCAATCCTGACCGCTGGCGTCATGAACTGGGCACTGATGGCCCCCTTGCCAGTGCCGTGCGCTCCCCCAAATTCGCGACACCGCTCGCCCAGGCCGCGCTGTCCGGTTTCGCCGACGCGGCGGGTCTGTCCACGCAGAATTATTTCGCTGTCGGCTCGCTCGCTTCGGGTGGCCTCTCGCGCATCTGGGGCGCCCTCGCTGCGGAATATTCGGCCGATGACCTCACTCCATGGGGCGAGGCGCGTGCCGATATGGCTGCCGCCTATGCCCGCGTCAAAGCGCAGGCCGGGGTGAGCGCTCCGCCTGTTCTCACCACTCCGATCGCGCAGATGCTGCGCGCTCATGAGAAGTGCGGCGATGACGCAGCCTTCACCCTGAAGCGGGCCAGTAACGCAGTGCTCTCAAGCCGCAGCGGTGACCGGGAGGCCTGCAATGCCTGCGGCCTGTGCCTTCTGGGCTGCGGGCGCGGCAGCATTTATCATGGCGCGCAGGAGGTGCTGGAACTCTCCCGGCACAGGAATTTCACCTATTGCACGGGCGTCCGCGTCACGCGCCTTTCCGGCGGCGACGGCGCACATGTCGTGGAAGGGTGGCGAGATGGCGAGGCCGTCCGCTTTTCCGCTGATGCCATCGTGCTGGCGGCGGGCACACTCATGACGACCAAGCTCGTCCTGCGTCGCCTCGGCCTGACGCGTTGTCCGGTGCGGCTCGAAAGCAATCCGGTCGGCGGTACGGCCTTTGTGGTTCCCCGATTGATCGGCCGCGCCCTGCCGGAGCGCTCTTTCGGGCTTGGCCAGCTTTTCTATACGTTGCATCCCGGGGCCGAGGCGGAGGCAGCTGGCGTGTTCTATGGCGCGGATACTCTCCCCCTCTCGTCCATTGCGGACCGCTTGCCCAGCACCCGGCCGGCAGCCTTGCGCATCGCCCGGGCGCTCATGCCCGCGATTGTGCTGGCAACCGGCTATCTACCGGGTCGCTTCAGCGACAACCGCCTCACGGTCGAGGAAGACGGCGCCGAGGGACGCATCGTCATCGAGGGCAACCGTATAACAGAGAGCGACAGGCTGCTAAGGCGCACCTTCAAAATGCTTGCCGGTCGCGTGCGGAAACTGGGTGGGTGGCAACTCCCGGGGGCGACCCATCTGCTGGAGCCGGGGTCGGACGCGCATCCGGCCGCTACACTTCCCATGGGAGGAAACGGACCAGCGGCGACCGACCTCCAGGGCGAGCTTGTCAGCCTGCCCGGCCTATACGTAGCGGATGGCGCAAGCCTGCCGCTCCTCTCCGCCCGCCATCCCACCCTGACGATCATGGCCAATGCCAGCCGGATCGGGCAACGGCTGGCACAACGAATGACAAACCGCGCCAGGATCGCCACCTATGCGCCCTGAACAACAGGGATCGGCCCGGATCGCACGAGCGCCTCTGTCTGCGCCGGGATGGTTGGCGCCCAGCCTCTTTGGCCTGCTCAGCGCCTGCTATTTTTTTCAGGCCTTCTCGCTGGCGGCGAACGCTCCTTTGTGGATGGACGAAGTGCTGGCGGTGTGGACGGCCCGGCTGCCGAGCTTCGGAGCGATATGGCAAGCGCTTGAAAATGGCGCGGAATTCACACCACCACTCTACGACAGCCTGCTCCACATGATGATGGGCATGGGGCTGACGTCACCGATCATGATACGGCTTCCATCGATCATGGCGGGATATCTGGCAGCCCTCGCAATGGGTGTCCTGGTCCGGCGGCGGCTGGGCACAACGCTTGCGGCCGTCGCGGCGGGCGTGGTCCTTTCTGGCGGTATGTTCGAATTTGCCGTTCAGGCACGGCCCTATGCCTGCGTGATCGCCGCCTTCGGGTGGACGCTGGTGCTGTGGGATCGCCTGCCGTCGAACGGGCCTGCTTCACTTCGCCTGCTACTCCCGATGGCCCTGTTGCTGATCGCCATGGTGGCGCTGCATTTCTATGCGGTCCTGCTTGTGATGACGCTTGGCCTGATGGAGGTCGTTTGGCGGGGGATGGAAGGACGGGCGCCCCGTCTTTCCGTCATCATCTGTATTGGCGTCGCAGGGGCTTCCATTTTTCTCTGGTTGCCGATCATGGAGGCCGCCTCTGCTTTCAGCAGCCAGGATGTGATCGCGCCGGACTATTATGGGCGACCGCGTTGGATCGTGCTGCTGGCTACCTATGTGCTCCTCGGCGGTTCCACGGGGCTTGCCATGGCAGCCTGCTGCCTTGTCTTGATCGTAACACGCGGCTCTCACCTGTCAGGCAGGCGGGATATTGCCGTCGCCCTGCTGCTGCTGTCCATTCCCATCCTGATATTCGCTTTTGCGCACGTCGGGACACACAGCTTCGCACCTCGTTATGCGGTTGCTGGCACATTCGGCTTTGCGCTGCTGACGGTCTGCATGATCCGCCAGGCCGGTGATCGGGCGCATTTCCTTGCTGCCGCGATCCTGGCCATTCTGCTCATGCTTTCGATGTTTGATCGCTATGGTGGGGAACTTGAAAAGCCAGACAGGCTCGATGCCCTTGCACTCGCCAATGCCGCGCCGGGCGACCTGCCGATCGCCACGGGCAGCGGCCTTCGTTTTTTCGAGCTGCTGGCCAATCTGCCGCCGTCCGTAGCCCGGCGGGTGATTTATCTCGACTTGCCGGACGTCCCGCCGCCAGACCCGACCAACCGGCATCAGGTGGAGCGATGGAGCAAGATCGATAGAAGGCTGCCGGTCGTTGATGCGCAGAGCTTCATCTGCGCCACGCCACGCTTTCTTCTCCTGACCGAGCCGGGTGATGGGTCGGACATCATGCCCGCATGGCTTGCCGCGCGTGCCTCTTTCAAAGAGCCTTCGCTAAACAAGCCTTCTCTTATACTGATCCAAAGCCTGCCCTGTGGGGCGGGCGGCAAGGCATCCCATTAAAAGCGCGCGATAAATCGCGAAACCAGATAATTGCAGACAAGCTGGGGCGGCGTGATACTGACCTTGGCCAGCAGCGCGACCAGCCAGGCCGAGGCAAGATATTGGCCGTATAAAGCGCCGATTTTCCCCAGAAGGAAAGAGGCCAGCACGATGACGGTCAGCGTATAGCAAAGATAGACAGCCAGACGCACCCCCCTCCGGTGCCGCATCCCGCGATGGATGCGGTCATGCGCGACATTGTAGACAATGGCGGCGGTAACCAGCGAACTTGTCAGATTGGCCACGACCAGAGGCCATCCCAGCGCCTGTGTCAGGAAAAGGAGCAGGATCAGGTCCAGCAGCCAGCAACACCCGGACAGAAGAACAAATCGGCTCGTATCGCGATAGGGCAGTTTCATGACGGCCATCATAAATTCGGGCGCAGATTCACGGTAGCGGTTTGATGAGCATCGGCATGAGGCTGCTGGCATCGAGAGGGAGGCAACCAGATACGTACGGCGGCCTGTACGAACTACCCTAGGTTTTTGACGACTCTAGCCGCGACGAGTGCATCGATTTCTTCGTCAGTTAGGCCACAACCACTAAGCACCGATCGGCTATCCTGCCCGAGCGCCCGCGGAGGCGTGTCTTCGGTCACCTCGACTCCATCGAACAGCACTGGCTGAGGCAGCTTACGGGTGATGCCCGGCGGATAATTCTGCGGGACAGCGAAGAAGTCGATCTCTTCCAGATGCGGATCGCTCAGCAAGCCGGAAAGACTGGTGATTTCCGAACAGGGAATGTCGCGTGTCGCCAGTGCCTGCATCCATGACTTGGTCGTTCGTTCCGGTAGAGTTCGGACGATCAAAGAATAAAGGGTGTCGATATGCGCTGACCGTTGCTGCTGGTCCTGAAACCATTCGCACTCCGTCAGATCCTCTCTGCCGATTTCGGCCAAAAACGCGCGCCATTGCCGGTCAGTATAGGGAAGCACCGCGATCCAGCCATCAGCCGTTCGGAACGGGCGTCGATTGGCTGACAGGATACGCGGATAGCCCATGGCGCCGTCTTCGGTGAAGGTCGCTTCGGCAAGATGCTCATTCAGCAAAAAGGCTGCAAGCGCCTCAAACATCGGTACTTCGACTTTAATTGGCCCTTTCCGTCCATTCGCTCGGGCAAGCAACGCGGACAGAATAGCGTACACCGCATGTAACGCGGCAACCTTGTCCGCGAGTACTGTCGGTACGAAACATGGACCGTCGCCCGTAGCAATGCCAAGCCCGGCAATACCGCTGGCCGCCTGTATGATGTCGTCGAAGGCTGGCCGATCACGATAGCATCCGCGCTGACCGAACCCAATCGCCGCGCAATGAACTATGGTTGGATTTACTGCCGCAGTCGCTTCGAATCCGAGCCCCAGTCGTTCCGCCGCGTCGTTTCGCATATTGTGGAACAGCACATCGGCGCCTTTGACGAGCCGGGCGAATGCTGCGCGCCCTTCAACGCGCTTGAGGTCGATCGCGAGCATTTTCTTGTTTCGGTTGTTGTTCACGAACAGCGCCCCACCGGCTTCGCCCCGAGGATAGGCATCTCGGGCAATATCACCGCCCAGAGGCTCAACCTTGATAACGTCCGCGCCAAGGTCCGCCAGCAATTGCCCCGCATATGGGCCGAGCACCACAGCGCCAACCTCGATGATTCGAATGCCCTGCAACAGTCGCAGCATTTCCGGCCTCCTTCGCTTTTCCGTGCGTCAGCCATAGAAAAAGCGTTTGACATTAATTTCTATACAGAGACAATATAGTACATATATAGAGATTGAAAGCCGGGATATGACGTGCTTCCGTTTTGATGGGTTGTTTATAGGCGGTGTGTGGGTTGCCCCGCTTGATGGTGGTGTGCGGCCGAGCATTGATCCGGCGACCGGTGAGCCCTGGGGTGATGTTGCCTATGGCGGGCAGCGGGATATTGATCGGGCGGTTGCGGCGGCCCGGGCCGCCTTTGCCGGGCCGTGGCGGCGGATGCCGCCATGGGAGCGGG
>JAMHVU010000182.1:0-1005 GCA_035911355.1 Sphingobium sp. | reverse complement strand
CTTTGTCGGCAACATCGAGGGCGTCGACATCCCACGCGGCAGCGCCGACGTGGTGGTGTGCTCGGGCTTTGTGGGCAACGTCGTACTCAAGATGCTGGAAGGCATCAGTGAGACAGTGATCCGCATCGCCAGCTACGCCTACAAAGAGAAGCTGATGTGGCGCGCGGGGCTGGCCATGCTCTCGGGCGGCATCGATAAGCTGAAGGACCTGACCGACTGGAAGCAGTATGGCGGCGCGCCGCTCCTCGGCTTTAACCACCTGATGATCAAGGCGCACGGACGCAGCCAAGCGCCCGCCATCATGAACGCCATCAAGGTCGCGGCCAAGGGCGTCTCCACCGGGCTGCAGGCCGACATCGAGGCCGGCATCAAGCAGGCCAGCACCTTGGTCAGCCCCGACAACAGCGGCTCGGCACCGCCGGTTAGCGGAGGCGCAATCTAATGGCCTCGGAGCCGCTGGCACCGCCGACGCCGCCTGCCGCTGAGGCGCCGCCTGTGATCTATCGCTGGGACCTGGACAAGACCTATCTGCAGACGGATTTTGACTCGTTTCGGGCGCTGCTGCGGACGGCGTTTGAGGGCGCGCAAGAGAAGCGCACGGTGCCCGGTGCCGCCACGCTGCTGCGCGAGATCAGGCGACCACTGACCGGGACCACGGCGACGGCGCGGATCTGCTTTATCTCAGGCTCGCCCAGGCAGATGCGCAAAGTCCTGACCGAGAAGCTGCGCCTAGACGGTGTCGAGTACGACGAGTTCATCTTGAAGCCCAACCTGCAGAACATGCTGACCGGGCGCTTCCGCGCAATGCGTGAGCAGGTGGGCTATAAGCTGCCGGCGCTGCTCGCAGGCCGGGCTGGTGTGGCTCCGACCACCCGCGAGATCTGCTTTGGCGACGATGCCGAGAGCGATGCCTTCATCTATTCGCTGTACGGCGACCTGCTGGCGGGCCGCGTGCCGCCAGAGCTCTTGTCGCGCATCCTCCATGAAGCGGGTGTCTATCCCGTC
>JAMHVU010000181.1:0-7537 GCA_035911355.1 Sphingobium sp. | reverse complement strand
GCGGTGATCAGCGACGCCATTTCGGCCTTGCTGTACTCCGCAGTCGATTTCAGCCGCGCCGACCGCTTGCCAGTGACCGGGGAATACTCGGTCGTAATCACCCCGTATTGAACCTTGAGGTCACGCGCGACCGCCTCGGCAGTGGTCGGTTCCTCGCGGTTCGCGTTCCACCAATCGGCAACGTCCCGGCACAGGCCACGGAACATCGCGTTCTGGTCGAGGCTCCGCTTCCCGAGCGCCTGCGCCACAGTCACCAAAACCGGACCCCGGTCGATCAGCGCCAGTACGTCCGTGCTCACCACAGCCAACCGGCCGCCAACCTCGGCGGGGGCGCGAATCAGAGTCGAAATGCCCTGGCTCATTTGTGCCTCGTGATGGCGTGGATCTGAGTGATTGAGCACTCGAACTTCCGCGCGAGCGATTCCATCGTGAGCTGCTTCGCCTCGCGGCGTAGCACTGATATTTGCTCGTCCGCGTGCTGCCGGATGATGTCGATTTCAGTCGCAAGCCGTTGTCGCTCGTCCCACAGCCGGCGGATAAGCCGGCGGTCGTCGTCGCACAACGGGTTTGGCTCTGCTCGTTCGCAGTTGCGCACCTTTGCGGAAAACGCGGCCCGACGTTCTGGCGTCCATGCGTTCATGTGCGAACCCCCATTCCCAGCGTGCGGCGAATCTCGGCCAGGTGGAGCCTCGCAACCTCCCGGCGCCGGTCCTCGGTCCCCTGGTGCGTCAGCGTCCGCGCTGCGCGCTCGCGATCGGCGGCCTCGACGCGCTTGTGCTCCCAACTCACGTCGGATGTCCCGGTGCAGAGCTTGCGGAACTCAGGCGCCGACGGTGGCCATTCGTGGCCTTGCGCGACGCACTGCCGCATGCCGTGGCGAACCTGCGCCTCGTCCAGCCCCGCGAGAGTCGCAGCCCATACGCGATCAGGATCAACCGAGTCTCCGAAACTCGACGTCCAGCGGTGGCCGTACATCGAGCCCATCAGCTGCCAGACCGTTTCCACCAGCGACTGCGGCAGCGCGTGCCGCCCGGTCTCTGGCGACGTTGGCGCGGACACGCCCTGCCGCGCTTCGATCCTCGCCTGAATTTCGGTCAGGTCGATCGGTTGCATGGCTTGTTCTCCTCGGGATGATTGCGTCGGTCCACCGGTGGCCGTTCAGGTAGGTCGCCGGGTGGGGGATGAACTGGACTTCGTCGGCCAACCACGCGCCGGCACGAAGTCGTGCGGCGATGTCGGCGATCAGTGTGTCGGCGTCAGGCCGGTGTCGCTGCCAGGCTTTCGCGGCGTCCTGTTTGCGGACCTTGTGGGGGTAGACCGCCCAGAAGTCGTCGAACCCCGGATGGGGGGTATGGGGGGTCTTTAGGTTCTTGATAGGTTCATTGGTAGGTTCTGGGTCGGATTTTTCCGACTGGTTCAGGTCGGATTTTTCCGACTGGTTTGCCGAAATTTCCGACGGGTCGGATTTTCCTACGGGTCGGATTTTTCCGACTGGTTTTCGCGTGCTTGACCGGTAGGATTTTTCCGACTGGTTTTCGCGCGAATCGACACCGACGAGCGTGTACACGTTGCCGGCTCCGTTGCGCCGATCAACGGTCAACAACCCCGCCTTTTCCAGCCTCTCGATGGATGCGAAAACGGTGTCACGATGCATGCCGGTGTCCTTCACCAGCCGGGCAATCGACGGGTAGCAGCGGTGATATTCGTCGGCGCGATCCGCCAGCGAGAGCAGCACCAGCTTCACCCCGGGCGGTCCTGCGATCTGCTGCAACCATGCCCAGCGTGTGGCGTCCAAGCTCACCGGCTGGCCCTCCACACCCGCTGCCGCCTGCCCGACAGCCCGCACCGCGACAGCCCCGTCGGCTGCGCGATGCCCATTTGCTCGGCATCGGACAGCCGCCGTGCGCACTCGACGGAATCGAGCGGGAGGCGCTTTGCAAGTTCGTCAATCGTCGCCGGGCCGGCATGGCGCAGCGAACTGACAATGGCAAACACATGGGTTCCGGCTTTGGCCTTGATGGCCGCGGCAGCCTCCTTGCTGGTGTCCGGGTCGCGTAGGCGCGCCCTCGGAGGATCGAGGAACGTCAGTTGCATTCTTCCCCCTTGTTTCCGCCCCTGTTCCGCTTTTATGCGGCCACGATTTCGGCGACCCCGAACAGGTCAGGGCGCAGAATCTGGCGATTGATCACGCCGCCCGTCTTGCGCTCGATCTGGATGGCGAGTAGCGGGCTGGGCCTGCGCATCCCGCTCTCGAGCAGGCAAATGAGCGGTTGTGACACCCCCAGCCGGTCAGCGAGTTGTTGCTGGGTAAGTCCCTGAGCGATCCGGTATTGAGCTATGATATCCATAACACCAAGCATTACGCAGCGTAATGCTTTTGTCAAGCCCCTTATGTCGCGGCGCCAACCTCTGCTCCTGCCGCGACTGTAGAGCCTGCTTCGTGATTGACTGTCACGACAGGCAGACCTGGGAGATGACGCACGAATAAAAAATATTACGGCCGTATTGACGTGCGGCATAACTTGGCGTAATATCCTCCCCAACGTCGCCACACGGCGATTCACGGGAGAGCCAGCATGACCAGCCTGTTCGCCACCAACGACTACCGCATCGGCCTCGCCAACAACCCCTGCGAGCAGTATGACCCCCGATGGGAGCAGGAGGAATCCTGCTGGGACGAAGCAGCAGAGAGAGCAGCCGAGCTGATGGAAAGCGCGGAAGCCATTGCCGAGTACGCCGACGACGGCGGTTCTGCGGTCCACCTACCCGCCAACCTGGCCGACCTATTGCGCCTCGCCAACGCGATCCCGGCCGGCAATCTCACTGTGCGCCCGAAGTTGCTGGAGGCGATCGGCGAGGCGTTCCTGCGCCACGTCGAAGAGGTGCTGTGCGCCCGGGAGTACCGCGTGCTGATGCAGGCGGAGCGGTTCAGCGGGAGGGACTTCGGATGATCACGCACTACGCGGACTGCTGGCCTGTATTCCGCTGCCAATCCGACGCCGGCCTGCCGAACGGGCCGATCCACCACGAGCCCCGCCCGCACCCGCTGCGCTGGCACCTGCTCATCACCGGTGTCGGCATCGGGATGATCCTCTTTGCCGCGCTCACCGGAGGGTAATCGCATGACACCCGAAGCTCTGGAAATGCTCGAGCGCAAGCGCGCTCTGGACGAAGCGCAGGCCGCGTTTTTGGCCGCGATCGACAAGGACATTGAAGTCGCTTACCGCATGCTGCCGAAGCTCTCCTCGCTCGGCCGCGAGTTGAGCCGCGCGGTCGGCGTGTATTGGATGGCTGACGGATCGAAGCGGGTCGCGGCATGAGCGCGACCGACATCAACTACCTGTTGTCGCTCGGACTCACGAGCGACGAAATCTGGTGCGCAATCGCGGAGTCAGGCCCGTGGACCCTTACTTACTTGGTGGGAGCAAGCCATGAATGATGTAGCCATTGTGTCGCAGGATGAACTTGTCGCCGTCCTGCGATCGTCCCTCTACCCCGGCGCCAAGGATGAAAGCATCCGCATGGCGCTGTCCTACTGCCGCGCCGCGGGGCTCGATCCGCTCCAGAAACCCGTCCACATCGTCCCCATGTGGGACTCGAAGGCAGCGGCATACCGTGATGTCGTGATGCCCGGCATCGGCCTGTACCGCACGCAGGCCAGCCGCACCGGCGAGGCGGCCGGCGTATCCGAACCGGAATTTGGCCCGGACGTTACAGAGGTCATCGGCGGACAGGAGATCACGTTCCCGGCGTGGTGCCGCGTTACCGTTTTTCGCCTGCTGCCGAACGGGGCAACCGCGCAGTTCACGGCCCGCGAGTTCTGGCGGGAGAACTACGCCGTGAAGGGTGGCAGGGAAAAATCCATCGCGCCCAACGCGATGTGGACGAAGCGGCCCTACGGGCAGTTGGCGAAGTGCGCAGAGGCCCAGGCGTTGCGCAAGGCGTTCCCCGAACTTGGTGCCGCGCCGACCGCCGAGGAGATGGAGGGCAAGGTCATTGATGGGGGCGCCGCGGAGGTTGTGTCGTCGGAGCGAGCCGAGCCGCGCGTAGTGGAGGCGCCTCCTGCCTATCCCGCAGAAGCATTCGCCGCGAACCTGCCCAAGTGGCACGCGCTCATCGACAAGGGCCGAAGCGCTGACGAGATCATCGCCACGATCGAAACGAAAGGTCGGCTGACGGCGCAGCAAAAGTGCGCCATCCGGCGCGACGACAACGTGATCCAAGGAGAAGCCGCATGAGAATCCACAACGTACAACAAGGTGGGCAAGATTGGCTCGCGCTACGCGCCGACCCGCGTGTATGCACCGCCAGCGAGGCGCCCGCCATGATGGGCGATAGCAAGTACACGACGCGCACGGCCCTGCTGCGCGAGAAGTCGACCGGCGTCCGCCCGGAGGTCGACAGCGGAACGCAGGCTCGATTCGATGCCGGGCACCGCGCAGAGGCCGCGTTCCGCCTCCATGCAGAAACGATCGTCGGCGACGACCTGTATCCGGTGACGGGCACGGAAGACATCGACGGCATGACGTTCCTCGCGAGCTTCGACGGCGTGACGATGGCCGGCGACATCCTGTTCGAGCACAAGCTGTGGTCGGCGGATCTGGCCAGAATGATCGAGCGAGGCGATCCCGGGCCGAACTGGACTTGGCAGCTCGAGCACCAACTGCTCGTCTCCGGCGCCGATCGCACCCTGTTCGTCACCAGCGACGGAACCACAGATCAGTGCAGGCACATGTGGTACACGTCCATACCCGCGCGGCGTGCGGCGCTGATCGCAGGCTGGCGGCAATTCCTCGCGGATCTCGACGTCTACGTCCACGAGGAACAGGCGCCCGTCGTGGTCGCCTCCCCGATCATGGATCTGCCGGCCGTCAACGTGAATATCGAGGGCGCGCTGCAAGTCCTGTCAAACCTGCCCGAGTTTGGCGGCCGCCTGCGCGCGTTCATTGACGGGCTGAATCCTGCGCCGGAATCTGACCAGGACTTTGCCGACGCAGAGAACGAGGTGAAGGTACTCAAGCGGGCGGAGGACGAGCTTCAGGCCGCCGAGGACCGTGCCCTCGCGCAAATCTCGGTCGTCGATGAGATGCGCAAGATGAAAGCCATGCTGCACAAGCTGGCCCGAGACACCCGCCTCGCCCGCGAGAAGCTGGTGAAGGACCGCAAGGAGGTCGTCCGGGCGCAGATCCAGTCGAACGCCGTCGCGCAGATCCAGGAGCACATCAAGGCCACCGACGCCCGCCTTGGCGGCACCTACCTGCCGGCCATCCCGCACGACATCGCCGGTTCAATGAAAGGCAAAAAGACGATTGCTTCACTGCGCGACGCCGCAGCATGTGCCGTGGCCGCATGGAAGATCGAGGCCGACCGCGTTGCCGGCATCATCGAGAAGAACCTCGAAACGCTGGACGCGAACCCCGAGCACCACTTCCTGTTCAACGACAAGCATGCGCTCGTGCTCAAAGACCCGGAGGCCGTTGCCGCCATCGTTGGTCATCGGATCGCCCAGCACGAGGCCGCCCGGAAGCGGCAGGCCGAGGAGGCCGCAGAGCGTGAGCGCGAGAAGATCCGCGCCGAGGAGCGGGCCAAGGCGGAGGCCGAAGCGAAGGCACGAGAAGCGGCGGAACGTGCGGAGCGCGAGAAGGCCGAGCGCGAAGCTTGGGCCAAGGCTGAGTCCGACGCCCGCAGCAAGCGGCCGGCCACCGTCAGCACGCCAGCCCCGCAGGCTATCAGCGCGGTGGCGACGCAGGTAACGACCGCGGCGCCGACGCCGATCACCACGCCGGCCGCACAGAGCCGCCCCACCGACGACCAGATCATCGAGGTTCTGGCGCTGCACTTCCGCGTGCATGAATCGAAGGTCATCGAGTGGCTGCTAGACATGGACCTCGACGCCGCCAGCAACCGCATGCTGAAGGCGATCTGACACATGACCGGGCTCCACAAGAACATCACAGAGAGGAAATCCGCGTGAAAGGCATCAACAAAGTTATCGCCGTCGGCACCTTGGGTTCAGACCCGACTACCAAGTACCTGCCATCCGGCGGCGCCGTCACGAATTTCAGTATCGCCGTCAACGAGTCGTGGAAAGACAAGAGCACCGGGCAGAAGCAGGAGCGCACCGAGTGGCTGCGAATTGTGACCTTCAGCAAGCTGGCCGAGATCGCGGCCGAGTACCTGCGCAAGGGCAGCAAGGTATACGTCGAAGGCTCGATCCGTACCCGCAAGTGGCAGGACAAGGAAGGTCGCGACCAGTACACCACCGAGATCGTCGCCAGCGAGATGCAGATGCTTGACGGCAGGCGGGAATCGGAAGTCGCGCCACAAGCCGTCGCGCCGGACGAGCCGCGCCACACGCCGCGCGCGCCTGTGGTGGCGGTGGCGGATAGTTTTGCGGATGACGACATCCCGTTCGTTTGGATGCTCGCACCGCTGGCCGGCATGCTCGCCTACGCGACGCACAGCGCGGGGCCGCTGCTGTCGTGACGATGACTGACGCCCCCGAGCGCATATACCACTGGCTCGACAGCCAGTTGAGCATCGCGCGCCACTATGGCGGGTGCTGGTACAACGATCACGAATACCGGGGCGAGGCTATGTGTGCGGCGCTGCTGGCATCGGTTCCGCAGCGCAGGGTTAAGCCGCGCAGCGTAGCGGAGTCGGCTTGATGCGGTTGTTAGGCGATTTTGGAGGATGAAATGTACTCAGAACTGATGAATGAGAATGTGCGCATACGAGCCGAAAATGTAATGCTGCGCAAGATCGTGTTTGCGCTGATTGCGCAGGCGGACAAAGACCCGTTTATGAGCATTGGCCATTTCGCGGAACACGGCCACGCGAGCGCCGCGCTCGCCGAGCTACGAGCGCTAAACGACGAGCAAGAGCGGCAGGTTGCGCAATTTATCAAGGAGCAGATGGAATGTTCGTAGACATTCGGAAGCTCACGAGGCAACAAGTGAAAGATGTGCTCGAAGCGGCTGGATGGGCGTGGGACGACGCTAAGAGCATTGACGGTGAACAGAACCGCCGCGATTGCGAGGCGCTGGTAAATGAAGCATACAGGCGCGGATTCAAGGCTGGCATTAACGCAAAGACTCAAGTTGCGGCAGTTGTTGCTGCTTGGGATGCTGACGCCTAACGTTGCCGTTAGGTTGCTTGGTGGAGGAACGCGATGACAGACGAGCAGAGAGAGCAAAAGAAAGCCTACCTGCGCGAGTGGTACGCCAAGAACCGCGAGCGCCAGATTGCCGCTGTTGGAGCGTGGCAGCGAGACAACCGAGAGCGCGCCAACGCCAACAAGCGCGCATACGTGGAACGCGACCCGGAGCGCCGCCGCGAGCAGGCGAACCGGCACGCAGCGAAGCCGGAAGTGCGTGCCAAGGCTGCGGCGCGTCCAGCGCGCAAGGAATGGCAGAAGGCGCGAAACAAGCGCGACGCAGAGACGCTATCGGATGGGTTCGTGCGCCGGGTTATGGCGCAGCACACGAGCATGAAGGGCAGCGACTTGCCGCAGGGCTTGGTCGATGCGTACCGCGAA
>JAMHVU010000180.1:0-221870 GCA_035911355.1 Sphingobium sp. | reverse complement strand
GAAGTCATGCACGATATAGTCGCCCGGCTCCTCCAGCTCCGCCGTCCGGCCCGCCACATGCCAGATCCGCGTCCACATATGATCCCACTCGCGCCGCATGAACGCGCGCGACGTGTAGCGATCCCCCGTGATCGGATCTCCACGCAATATCGACGGATCGCGCCCGTCAATCGTCAATGGATGCTCAAGCGGCTGCGTCATGCCATGGCTCCTGAAAAAGGGGTTGAGTGTGTGCGGGTCATTGTCCGGTCAGTCCGCCATCGACGGTGAACTGGCCGGCGGTGATATATTTGGCGGCATCCGAAGCGAGGAACGCCACCATCGCGGCGATGTCGTCCGGCTCGCCCATGCGCCCCATCGGAATGCTGGCATTGATGATGTCATATTGCTCGGGGTTGTCGCGGATCGCCACCTGCTGCATCTCGGTCCAGATCACGCCGGGCTGGATGGAGTTGACGCGGATATTTTCCTTCGCGCATTCCATGGCAATGGCTTTGCTCATGATGCGAACGCCGCCTTTCGAGGCGGCATAGGCCGCCGCGCCGGGAATGCCGACCAGACCGGCGACCGAAGAGAAGTTTATGATCGATCCGCCATGGCCCTGAGCGCGCATTTGCCTGAGGCCAGCGCGGCAGCCCAGATAGATGCTGGTCAGGTTGACGTCGATCTGGCGCTGCCAGTCGGCCGGCTCCAATATGTCCATCGCCTTGAGCACCGCGATGCCGGCATTGTTGACCAGCACGTCGATCCGGCCGAACCGCTCGATCGTGGCGGCAACGACGGCATCCCAGTCCTCGGCGGAGGTGACGTCATGCCGGGCTGCCGCGACGGCAAGCCCTTCGGCGTGAAGCTCCCCGGCGCGCTCGCGCACCGCCTCTTCCGCAAGATCGGTCACCATCACCTGCGCGCCGGCCCGCGCCATCATGCGCGCGCTGGCAAAGCCCAGCCCCATCGCGGATGCGCCACCGGTGACCAGCGCAACCTTGCCTTCAAGTGTGAACATCATGCTTCCTTGCGTTGCGATTGAGAGGGGGCGGGCAGCGCCACGTCGATCATGCTGGCTGGACAGGCCGCGCGCGGCACCGGACGATCTGATCGGACATTTCGCTCATCTCGATATCCTTCCGAAAATCACGCCCGGTCCCGCTTCATTCAGGACCGGGCGTCAGGGGGAGAGAGGTCAGAAGCGCACGGTCGCCTGCAGTTGGATGGTGCGCGGCAGCGAAATGAAGCCAACCTGATCGGCCGGGGTGGCAACCGCGGTGCCCGTTCCCGTGCCGGTGTTCGGCGCATCGACCACACCGCCAACGATGAAGCGGTTGGTGAGGTTCTTGCCGATCAGCGCGATTTCATAGCGATCATCGTTCAGCCGCAGCCGCACCGAGCCATCGACGCTCAGATATTTGGGCTGGCCCGACAGCGGATGGGCGAAGCTGGATGCCAGATAGCTGCTGGAATAGCGGGTATCGATCGAGGCGCCGAGCGTGGCCCCCGCTGAAACCGGAGCTTCATAGGATGCCCCCAGCGATCCGGTCCATTTGGGTGCCACCGCGGTGGCCTTGCCCGAGAGGTCCTGCCCCAGCGCGCCCTGGAAGGTGGTGTCGCACCCGGCCGCGATCGACTGGCCGCCATAGCAAGGCGCGATGTAGCTGCCGTAGCGCGCCTTGTTATAGTTGAGCGAGCCGTGCAGATCAAAACCGGCAACCGCGCGCGGAGCATATTGGAACTCCAGCTCGAAGCCCTTTGTCCGCGCCGAGCCCGCATTGGTGGTGATGAACGCAAAGGTCGCGGAGTTGAAATAGTCAACCTGAAGATCGAGATATTTATAGCTGTAGGCACCCAGATTCAGGCGCAATTGCCGGTCGAACAGGGTTGTCTTGATCCCGCCTTCAAATCCGCGCGCTTTTTCCGGATTAAAGGCCACATCGCTGGGCAGAGTCGTGGCGCTCACAAAGCCGCTGTTCGAGAATCCGCCGGACTTATACGCCGTCTTATAGGCGCCATAGACGGTGATGTTTGACGTCGGCTGCCAGGTGATCGTCGCCTCGGGCGACCAGTTACTGAAGGTCTGATCGCCATTGATGATGCTGTTCTGCAGGAAGATGCCCTGCAGCAATGTGTTGACATAGGGCTGGACCAGATAGCTCTTCTTGGTCTCATGCGTGTAGCGCATGCCCGCCGCGACCTCGACCTTGGGCACGACCTTCCATGTCACCTGACCATAGCCGGACAGCGTCTCACCATCAGTTTCCGATCGCTTGTAATAGCCAAGATAGCGGAAGGCAGGCGTGGCCGCGCTATCCTCTACGTTGCCGAAGGCCCCGCTTTGCGTGTGATTGCGCTTGGTCGACTGATAATAGGCGCCGACCAGCAGGTTGACCGGTCCGTCATAGCTCGTCTGCGCCCGAAATTCCGACGAAAAGGCATGGTAGCGGGACCGTTCGGATGACGGCGCGGCGGCCAGATCGGATGAGACGAAGGTACAGTCACACGACCAGCGATTGGCATTGGCGTTATAATTGTTGATCCAGGTCAGCGTCACATCGTCCAGCGCATATTCCGCCGTGCCGGTGATCGCCCAGCTCCGGTAACGATTGTAGAGCGCGCCATCGCTGCGCGAGAAAGGCTGGCTGCCGGCAATGTCGGCAGGCACGTTGTTCTGGTAGATATTGAACTCGCGCTCGCACTTGATGTTGGGATTGAGCGCATAGACCCCGCTCGCGCAGGAAAATGGCACATAGTTCCAGCTGTTATTGTCGGTATCATTCGCGGATGCATTCGCCTTCAGCGTCATGGTGAAGCGGTCGTCCGGCTGCCATTTCAGCGTCACCCGGCCGAGCAGTTCCTTCTCTCCGGGGTTGTTGCGCGTGGATGCCGGCGCGAAATGGGGCGTGGTAATGCCCGTCGCGACATCGAACGTGCTGTATGTCTTGTCGATCCCGCGATTGTTGAAATAGCCCCCGCTCATATTGGATGCGCGCACCGCGACGCGAATGCCCAGCGTGTCGGAGAGCGGGCCGGATGCCATCGCCTCCCCAACCAGATTCTTGCCTTTGAATTCATAGCCCAGCCGCCCCATGAATTCGGGCCTGCTGGTGGGGTCGGCACTGCGGATCGACACCACGCCGGCGGTCGCGTTCTTGCCGAAGAACAGCGCCTGCGGGCCTTTCAGCATCTCGACCCCGGCAAGATCGAGAAAGCCTTCGTTGATGACACGGCCCTGCCCGTAATAGACGCCGTCCAGCACCACCGCGACGGATTGCTCGATGCCGATGGAGGTGGAGGACGACCCGATGCCACGCAGCGTCAGTTGCGCGCCCGATCCGTTGGAGGCGCGGCCGATGGTGAACTGCGGCGTCTGCGTGGAGATCTTCTCCAGGCTGGTCATGTCATATTTCTGGATCTGCTCGGCGGAGAGCGCCGTGACCGAGACGGGCACGTCCTGCAGGCTTTCCTCGCGCCGCCGCGCGGTGACGACGATATCCTGCAAGCCGCCCTGCTGCGCCGCGCCTTCGTCGTGCTGGGGGGCGGTCTCGCTCTGCGTCAGCGCCTGCAATCCGGACACCGGCAGCAGCATCGTGCCGCCCAATAATGCCGCGCGAAGCACCAGCACTGTCGTCAAACCCTTTGTCATGACCATCCCTCCTCAGCATTCATCAAAAGATGCGGCATATCGGAGGGGAAGCAGGCATCAGCGGGGGATCGCGAGCCCATGCGGGATCGTCGATGACCGGTCATGCTGCATGTGACGCCAGTCCTCGGCAAGGAGGCCGTCGACATCCTGTCTCCAATATCATGCTGCCGTTGTTGTTGTTCAGCACGGAAAGGAGGCAACCATAGCAACGGGTCGCCGGTCAAATATTTTTACAGCACGCTATAATAACTAATAGGCGGCCGGGCAGCTACAATGTCTGGGAGATTGCGCCGATCCGCCGCAGGATCGGGTTCATGCTCCGCGCGCGCAGAATGGAGAGCAGGCACCGGCAGACCTGCAATTCCAGATGGGCCGCCAGCTCCTCATCCGCCACCTCGTTATGCGCCCAGAACAGCACGGTCGACACGATCCCCAGCCGCATGAGGCGGATGAAGCTTTCCCGGCTGGCGCCATCGGCCACAATGCCGTCCTCACGCATCCGGTCGAATGCATTGCCAACATGGATGGCATAGACATCCTGCAGCCCGACAAGCTCAGAATAATCCAGCAGCACCTGCGCCAGCACGCGGGCCATTTCCGGCGCTTCCAGCGTCACGTCCGCCACACGCCGGGCGAATTCGAGCAGATAGGCAACGCCACCGGCGGACAGCGCGTGCGCCGCCGCTTCAAACACTTCCGCGCTGCGATGCTGCGCGGCCGTGGCGATCAGCCGGTCCTTGCTGCCGAAAATATTATAGAGCGTCTTTTCCGTAACATGGCTGGCCGCCGCGATCGCGCGCATGGACGTTCCGTCATACCCGCGCTGGCCGGTCAGGTCCTGCGCTGCGTGCAGGATGCGTTGGCGCCGTTGCTTCTGGCGTTCGGTCAGCCGTGTCGCCGATGCGTGAAGTGATGCGGGGGGTAGGTCTGGGGCGCGGTCCGGCATGGCGGCGGAATGCCCCGCCCCGGGTCAAAAGCCAAGCGAAGAAGAAACCCCCTATGCCCCGGCTGCGCCCTGTTGGCGCCTGTGCAGCGCCAGAGCGCCGATGACGCAGACGATCGAAAGCGCCATGCACCCGATCGCAGCCCAGCCGGCAGCCAGCACGGTCTCATCCGTCACAACCGCCGAGGCAATGAAGGGGCCGGCCGCAGAGCCCAGCAGTTGCGCGCTGCCGATCAGCATGGCCGTCTGCAATGTCGCGTCGATTTCGATGAGCAACGGCATCTGGAACGGCGGCACGAACATCCAGACAAAGGCGAAGATCGCCAGCGCGACCGCGATGATGACGCTGCTACCGGCCGTCAGAATGACCGCGGCACAAAGCCCCGCGACGACAGCGCCACCAATGCATATGGTCCGCGCCGACAGGCGGCCGGCCAGCAGCGATGCCGCGATGCCGCCGGCGATCTGACATGCGACGGCGATCAGCACCGCATTGGCCGTGACGCTTTCGGACAGGCCCCGTTCCCGCCCGATCGGCACGATGTAAACCCACAGCCCCATGATGCCGCTGAGCAGCATGCCGACACCGATGAGCGCGATGATACCGCGCATCGGCGGCACGGTCTGGCGGCCACCGGACACGACACGATAGCGGTCGGGTATGGTCAGCACCGCGGCGAGCAGCGCAAGATCGAACAGCGCGATCGCCATATAGCCCGCCGTCATGCCGAGCCGAGGCAGAACAATCTGGGAAAGCAATGCCGAGAGGGCCAGCGCGACCATGGCCTGCACCGTGACATAGATGGCGAACAACCGCCCCGGCGCGGCCGATCGGGTGAGGAGCCCGACCAGTATCCAGAGCAACATGCCCGAGCACAAGCCGCAGATCGCGCGCAGGCCGATGATCGCCCCGCCAGCGGAATAGGCCGTGGCAAGGCTGGCCAGCAGCGACACAATGATCGCGATTGCCGCGATCGCCCTAAGCCGCGCGGGCTTCAGCCTTATCGCCGCAAATGTCGTCGCCACCGCCATGCCCATAGCTTCGGCCATGGCGGCCTGCCCTATCTGCGCGGCCGAAATCCGGCCGGCGGCCTGCAGGCTGCCAAGCAGGAGCGGTTGCAGGGTCGGGATGCACCCGGCCCCCACGCCAAGCGCCACCACGCCGGCAATCTGGAATGGTGAAAAGTCGCCGGGCGCCAACGCATCGGGGTTCATGGTCATCCTCGCCAGTGGTGCGCTGCTTGCGTGGCGCAGCTTCTGGTGCGAGCATAGCCGGCTCCCGCACTACCGAAACTGATGGTTCCCGCAGGCGGGACCGGCGTGGGCCATCAGGCGGCCATGGCGAGTCAGCGCTTCGCGGCCTGCGCCGCGCGCAGCACGCGCAGGAAATTTCCACCCCAGATCGCCTCGATCTGCTCTGGCGAATAGCCGCGCCGCAGCAGCTCGGCCGTGACATTTGGCGCCTCTGCTTCGCTGTTGAAGCCGTCAACGCCCGCGCCATGGTCGAAATCGGTGCCCACGCCCACATGCTGCCAGCCGATGCGGCGCGCGATATAGTCGATATGGTCGACATAGTCCGCCAGCGAAGCACGATCCCGCGCGGCGGTGACGTCATCCAGATAGGCCGTACGCCTGCTCTCCGACAGGCCCTCCGTGCCATCATAATGCGACACCCATTCGGCGGACAGGCCATAGCTGCGGCGAATCTCGGTAATGCGGTCGCGACCCGTGGCTGTTTCGGCAACCAGATAGCTGGTGAATGGCGTCACCTGAACGACACCGCCATTCCGCCCGATCGCGTCGAGTTCGGCATCGGAGAGATTACGGACATTGTCGACCAGCGCGCGCGCCGCCGAATGCGTTGCCGCCACCGGCGCGCGGGAGAGGCGGATGGTTTCCAGCGTCGCCGCCTGCGACTGCTGGGACACGTCAATCACGATGCCAAGATCGTTGAGGCGCGCCACGGCGCGACGCCCCAGATCGGAAAGGCCGCCATGTTCGCTGGCTGGCTCGTTCGAGGGCCGGGACGAGTCCGACCACGCATTATGCCCCGAATGGTTGAAGCCGAAGATCCGCACTCCGTCACGGTAGAGCGCGTCGAGCTGCGCGATGTCCGTGCCCAGCGATCGCGCATTGAGAAAGCCCAGTAAAATGGCGATCTTCCCCTCGCTATTGAAGCGCAGCACGTCATCCGCGCTGAGCGCCAGCGCGACACGCCGGGGGTTGTGGGCGATCAGCGCGCGCACCCATGTCAGCTTCTGGTTCACGATATCGCGGGCGGCACGGACACCGGCCGGATCGCGCGGCCCCGGTCCCACGGCGAGCGAATAGACAATGGCATCGACCCCGCCCTGGGTCAGGCGGGCCAGGTCCGTCCGCGACCCGCCATCGGGCAGATAGTAACGGCGCGGGGTGGACGGCAGCAGAATGTCGGCATGGCCGTCGATCACCGTCGCCTTGCGGTGGACGCTCGCCACCTCTGCCGCTCCCGGCGCCGCGACGGGCTCCCCCTGCGCGTGCAGTGGCGAGGCGGCGGACAATGCAATCGCGATGGCGGCGAACGGAAGCCCGTATTCGGCAAATCGGGGCATAAGCGCTCCTTCCCGGCGGGATGCGGCCGGGCTTCATCTGGATGGAAGGGAATGCGTCAGGTCAGAGCCGTGCCCGGGACGGAGGGCGCAGCACAGCCTGCACCCCGCTGCCCGGGCACGATCCGGTTTCAGGGTCTATGAGGCAGCGCGATAGCGCCCGCGCTCGATGCTGCCCCGCACGGCCTGCCCGTCCTTGAGCAGGTTGTAGACGGGGCAACTCGCTTCCACCGCCTCGCGCAGCCCATCGATCGCCTGAGCGCCCGCGGGGGATTCGATATGCACGGTGTAGCTGATGTTCGTATAGCGGGGGGGCTGGTTCACGCCCGATCCGATACGCGGCGTCAGGTCGCCCTGCGTCCGCACTTCCAGCGAATCCAGCACCACCTGCCGGGTCGCGGCCTGTATCTCGAAAATATGCGTGAGACAGGTGCCGAGCACGCCGATCTGATGCTCCTCCACCGTCGGCGCCAGACCATATCCGCCAAATTCCTTGCGGCTGTCATGGATGATCTGGAAGTTGCCCTCCCCGGTGCGTGTCGTGCGGATGCCAGTGGCCGGCTCGACCGTGGCCACCGCGCGCAGGGCATAGGGCGTCCGCGCCTTGGTCTTCGCTTCCTCGGCCCGGCGCAGGATCGCCTGTCGCTTTTCGATGAGGAAATCGCGCAGGCCCGGTGGCAGATTGGGGTCGCGCCTGGCCGGGCTGGCGGTCAGCTCGATCTTGCCGTGCGGGATCGGGTAGCCTTTGGTAATGAGGTTCAGCACGGGCGATGTGCGCTCCACCGCCTGCTTCAGCGCCTGCAACTGGGCATCGCTTGCCGGGGAGTCGATATAGGCGACATAGGACAGGTTGCGTGGATAGGCGACCTTGTGCGCCTGCTCCACGGATGGATCGTCGGGGTGGCTGGTGAAGAGAACGTCGATACCATCGACCGGGATTTTCTGCGCGGCCGCCTGAATGGCGAATTCGTCGGCGATCGCGCTCGCCAGCACGGCCACCTCCGTATCCCATGACCCCGCGCCGAAATTATAGCCGCCAAAGTCGCGCCCGCTGTCGCTCAGATACTGGAAGTCGCGGATCCGCAGGCGCCGCACGCCTGATCGGCTCTCGGCCGTGATCCGCGCCCGCAGGGTCTCGGTTTGCGGCGCGGTGGTCGCCTGCTTTTCCTGCAAGGCCTGCCGTCGCGTCAGCTGCTCACGCAGCGATGACGGGGCTGGCTGGGCCAGCGCGAAGGTAGACATGAGAACGCCGGCAAGCGCGGAGCCGACAAGCGCGGCACGTCCATAGCCTCGTGACAAACTGATCATATGACTTCTCCTTGAATGGATGGGGATGGGGATGGAGATGAGAAACAGGCCGCCGATCAGTCGATCTGCGCGCGGACGATCACACCGAACCAGCGCGGCACGCCGGGCTTGTACTGGTTCCATGCAGGGTTCAGCCCGGTGTCGACGTTGAAGAGATTCTTCGCCACCAGGCTCACGTCAAAGCGGCTCTTGGGCAAAGTCAGGCCAACCGACACATCGGTCACGCCCCAGAATCCGGTCTTGGTGTACCGCGAGAGGGACGTGTCGGCATAATAGCCGCTCTGGAAATTATAGTTGAGATTGGCGTGCGCGATGAACCCGTCCGAGAAGGGGTAGGAAAAATCGCCAAACAGGTTGCCGCTCCATTTCGGCGCCCCGGCAAGCGTCTTGCCGCTGGCGTCATAATAGGGGCCGGCCGGATTGCTGCCGCCCAGTTCGCCGGGATTGGCCGCCCGGGGGAAGCTGCGATAGCGCGCGTCGGTATAGGCGCCCGCAAAGCGCAGGGTGGTGTAGGGGATGCCGAAATAGGCGACATCCAGCTCCACGCCTTTCGTGCGGACCTTGGGCACATTGCCCAGCGCGGAGAGATAGGCGGGCTGGCCGTTATTGTTGAGCTGGGTTTGCACCTCGTCATAGACGAAGGTCGGCTGGATATAGTTGTTTATGTCCTGCAGAAATGCCGTGGCGCTGATCGACAGCGCGCGGTCGAACAGGAGCGAGCGGAAGCCCAGCTCATAGGCATTGGTCTTCTCGGTATCGGCGGGAACGGATTTGCCGCCCAATATGGTCGCCCCCACGATCTGCGAAATGCCCGGCTTCTCGCCATGCTTGAAGGTGGCGTGCAGCGTATTCGCATCGGTCAGCCGGTAGGTGACGCCGAATTCGGCGGTGAGCAGCGTGGCCTTGTATTTTTCAGCCGCCGTCTCCTGATAAAGCGTGCCGATGCGCGCCGCGCGGATCGCCTTTGCCGCTCCCACCTGCGCGCGCTGTGCCGCCGTCAGCCCGGCATAGGTCGCGACGTTGAAATATTTCTGCGCGACGAAATCCGCCAATGCCAGTTGCGCCGCGCTGTTCGTGCCCGTCAGCACGCCCGCCGTGTTGCTGCTGAACCCGTTGAGCGAGACATTGTTGACCGAGGCGGGGTTCAGCTCGGCGCCAAAGCCGTTGGACAATATGCCCGCCTGCGACCAGCTCTGCCGGTTTTCCCGCGTGAGGCGCGCGCCGGCACTGAGCGTGAGGCGGTCGGTCGGGTCCCAGATCAGGCTGGAATAGGCGGCGAGCGATTCATTATCGAAGCGCTCCTTGCGCTGGGTGATCAACCCGTCGACCGAGTTCAGCAGGAGGCCACGCCCGGCAGGGTCGGATGCGTCGGGAAGGCTCGGGTTGACGGGGTCGAGCAGGGCATATTGCGCGGCCGTGGCATACCAGGCGCCGCCATCTGCCCCATAGCGCTCGGTCTGGCTGTAGTTGGGGAATTTGCCGCGGAAGTAATAGAGCCCGCCACGAAAACGCAGCGTCGGATCGATCGCCGCGTCGAGGCGCAGCTCCTGGCTCCATTGCTCGAAGCTGGTCTGTGTGCCGCGCGGCGCGCGCAGCCACTCGAACGGTGTGTGTGAGCCTGCCCCTTGCGAGAAGGAATAGTCACGCCAGCCGGTGATCGACCGCAGGATCAGCCCCTTGCCGAGATCGAAACGCAGATTGGCGGTCGCGCCCTTGGTCGCATAGGTATTGGGATATTCGCCCGCCGTGTTCACTTCATGGGCGTAATAATCATTGACGGTATAGTCGCCCTTCTGGGTGAACCAGCGCCGCTGGATGCGGCCAAAGGCATCGTTCGTATAGTCCACCGCGCCGGGCAGGCCCGTGGCCGGATTGATCCAGTCATAATTGGCCGGTGTCTTGGTCGGGAATGCAAAGCAGTTTTCGCAGATTTCCCGGCCTGTCGGCGTGTAATCGAAGCTCACCAGAGCCTCAAAACGGCTCGTCGGTTTGAAGAGTAGTTGCGCGCGGACGTTGGTCCGGTCCGTGTTGCGCCAGGTATAATGGGTGTCGTTCTTGTTGGCGAACGGACCATCGCCGGTCTCGCGATTGATCGACACGCGCACCGCCAGCACATCGTCGATGATCGGGCCGGTGAGCGCCGCTGTCGCGATGACGGTATTCAGCTCGCCATAGGTCAGCGCCGCGCTGGCCGACGGCGTGAAGCTGGGGCGCTTCGTCTGGATGGAGATGCGCCCGAGATTGGCGGCTTTGAGCCCGTCCGCGCCGACCGGCCCGCGCTCCACCTCCACCGTCTCGACATCGAGATAATTGCTCAGCGCCGAGATGGAGCTGATGCCGTGGCTCACATCATCGACCGCGACGCCAACGCTCGGGTCCAGCACGCCCGCGCCCGCTGCCCAGCCTACCCCGCGCACGAAGATGGAGGCGGTGTTCGGGTTGTTCCATGAGGTCCGCACATTGCCGATGCGGTTGGCGATATCGCGGAAGTTATTGACCTGGAATTTCTCCAGCTCCTCACCGGTCACGGCGGAGACGGATTTGGGCAGCTCCTTGATGCGCTCTGCCGTCACGGTGATCGCCTCGATCAGCTCTTCGTCGCCCACGCCCCGTTCACGCTGCACCGTGGACGCATGCGCCGTCGCGCTCCCCGCGGTCTGGCGCGGCGCGTTTCCACCCGCCGTCGCCGGGGTCGTGGCGCGCTCGCCCGCATCGCCCAATATGGCGCGCAGCCGGCTGTTTTCCGCCTGCAAACGCTCATTCGCGGCTTTCAGTTCGTCCAGCGTCTGCGCGGATGCCGGGATAGCCACCGATGTCGCGACACCCGCCAGCAACAGGGCAAGAGCAGACCGGCGAAGCGCGCGCCGTGCACGATCGTCCGGTGCCGGCACGATGCGATCAGTTTCATTCGTCATGGAGAAGACCCCTCATGCACGCACAGGGTCAGCCGCTCCCAGCGCAGGACGCAAACGTCCTGACGATGAGGCGCGGGCCATCGGGGCGCGCATTCTCAAATAGGATGCACGAGGCGCGCCTATCGAGGCCGCGCCCGCGCGTCGTGAATCAATATGTGATCGGCTTGATCGCCCTGCCGCATCGGGCCGGACGCATCGCGTCAACGCGCGATCAGAGTTGCATCTTGTGGTGCATCGTCGTTCCCCCGTTCAATGGAATTACGAAGCCATCCGGGCGTCCGGTGAGACTGGCGCGAGTGTCATTTATAACGCGGGACGAAAAGCGCTCGCCAAACCCGCGGGCCAGATCCGGCAAAGCGGAACGGGCCATCTGTCTATCTCTATTCATTTGATAGACTATTTCTGTCAAGCAGCGGCATTTTTTGAAAACCAGCCGAAATCCGGAATATATTTATGTTATTTCAGATATTTAGTGATTTTTTCCGACGCCGGGAGGCACGGAGAAAGATATTCTATCGTGGCGGAAAGCATGGGAAAAGGCGGCTCGACATTCGGCTGCCGCGCGCCGCATCGGCCTAGAATCTGCCGCCGCCAAGCAGCAAGGCGAGCGTCACGATGGTCGCCACACCCGTTCCGATCGTCAGCCAGGCCCGCGCCGATGTCGGGCGAAACAGACGCCAGGCCAGCGATTCATAGCGACGCAGTTGCTGCTGATGCAGGGGGTCGTCCGTGAGGGCACGGAACTGCTCAAGCGTGACGGCGCGCAGCAGCTCGTCAAGTTCGCGAAATTGCTCAATGGTCATGGCGCCGGGGCTTCGCAGCATTGCCCGCGCAATGTCGAATGCCCGGCCATCGATCGATGGATAGAGCGATGAAAAACCGGCCGCTTCCGGCCTGAGACGTTCGAAACCCGACATATCGGCTCCAGCGTACGATTTGGGAGAGGCGCATCCGCTGTCGGAAAGCTTTATTATCTACTAATATGGTAGATAATGAGGTCTGACGCAAGCCGCCAGATGCGGCAAACTCTATCGGATCAGTTAAGTATAAGGCGACAAACCTGATCTATCTTCCAAATGGATAGACTTTAGATTCGAGGATTTTTCCCGTTGACGGGCCACTGCTATCGAACTAGCCGTAGACACCGCAATCCACATCGTAATTGCTGAACCCACGCGGGTAGGCCCTCGTCCAGTATAAGTGACTTGGGGGTCCTTTTAATGACTGAAGATAGCACCTTACCGACTGCGCTAGGCGATGTCGCCGCGCGCCAATTAGCCAATGCAACCAAGACAACGGCACAGCTCTCGACGATCACGCCGCGCTGGCTTGTTCATTTTCTTGAATGGGTTCCGGTCGAGGCCGGCATATTCCGCCTGAACAAGGTGAAGGAAGACAGCGCCATCGAGGTCGAATGCTCGGCGCGTGACGAACGGATACTGCCCAAGACCTTCGTCGACTACGAGGAGAATCCGCGCGAGATCCTGCTGAGCGCCGTCAATGCGGTGGTCGAGGTACATACCCGCGTTTCGGACCTCTATAGCGTGCCCTATAATCAGGTGGCCGAGCAGCTTCGCCTGACGATCGAGACGATCAAGGAGCGGCAGGAATCCGAGCTGATCAACAATGCCGAATATGGGCTGATCGCCAATACCGACAAGGCCTATCGCATCAGGACGCGCGCGGGGCGGCCAACGCCGGATGATCTTGATGAGCTGCTTGCCCGCATCTGGAAGCAGCCCGCCTTCTTCCTTGCCCACCCGCTCGCCATCGCCGCCTTTGGGCGCGAATGCACGCGCCGTGGCGTACCCCCGCCAACGGTCAATATCTTCGGATCGCCCTTCATCACCTGGCGCGGCATCCCGCTCGTCCCGTCGGACAAGATCAGGGTCGAGAACGGCAAGACGAAGATATTGCTGCTCCGCACCGGGCAGGCGAAGCAGGGCGTCATCGGCCTGTATCAGCCCAACCTCCCCGGAGAGCAGAGCATCGGCTTGTCCGTCCGCTTCATGGGCGTCAACAGCAAGGCGATCTCGTCCTATCTGATCTCGCTCTACTGCTCGCTCGCCGTCCTCACCGAGGATGCCGTCGCGGTGCTCGATGATGTGGATGTGGGGCAGTATCATGACTATGTTTACGCCTGATGCCGCAGGGGCGGGCCTCCCCGCCCCCATCCCCGGTCCCGCCCCCAGCCCCGGCCCGGACAGCGCAGGCGGGATAGCCGGCATCGCGCCCGGTCAGGATGAGTTGGCGCTGACCCGGCTGGCGAGCGCGCTCTTCTCCGCCTTGCCGGGTGGGGAGACGCCCGCCGGGACGGGCTGGCCGGATGCCGCGCCGCCCGCGCCCGGCCCTCTGCCGGTCGCGGTACCGCCTGCCTCGCTGAGCGGCGCGGATCTGCGCGATGTGGATCAGGCGCTGCCCCTCTATGCCAGGATGCCGCTCGCCGACGCGCCCATCCTCCCCTCGCCGCCGGCGCTTGGCGGGTTTGGCCGTGTGGCGGCGCCCGACTATGCCAGCCTGCCGCTTGCCGACCCCTATGGCGTCGATGGCGGGCTGGACCAGTCGCCCGTGCCTTTGTCGCTTCCCGCGCATCCCTCGCTCACGGCCGGCAAAGGTATTTCCGCCGCGCCGGTTCAGGGTGTCGACCAGTTCTACTTTCTCGATACGGCCACCGCGCGCGCGCCGGCGCCAGCGCCCGCCAGTCCGGCGCCCTTTGCGTCACCTCCGGCCCCTGCCGCAAAGCCCGAGACCGCGCCATCCGGCGGGGCCTACGATGTTCAGCGCATCCGCGGCGATTTCCCCATTCTGCGCGAGCGGGTCGGCGGCAAGCCCCTCATCTGGCTGGACAACGGCGCGACCACGCAAAAGCCGCAGAGCGTGATCGACCGCATCTCCTATTTCTACGCGCATGAGAATTCGAACATTCATCGCGCCGCGCATGAGCTGGCCGCCCGCGCGACGGACGCCTATGAGGGCGCGCGGTCCACGGTCGCCCGCTTCCTCAACGCGCCGTCATCGGACACGATCGTGTTCACGCGCGGCACGACCGAGGCGATCAACCTCGTCGCGCAGACCTGGGGGCGACAGACCCTCGGCCCGGGCGACGCGATCATCGTTTCCCAGCTTGAGCATCACGCCAATATCGTTCCCTGGGTGCGTCTCTCCGAAGAGCTTGGCTTCTCCATCCGCGTGACGCCGGTGGACGACCGTGGAGATATCCTATTGGAAGACTATGCCCGGCTGCTCGATGGCAGCGTCCGGCTCGTTTCGTTCACCCAGGTCTCCAATGCGCTGGGCACCGTCACGCCGGCCAAGACCATGGTCGAGCTGGCCCATGCCGCCGGAGCGCGGGTGCTTCTGGATGGCGCGCAGAGCGTCTCGCACATGCCCGTCGACGTGCTCGCCCTCAATCCCGATTTCTTCGTCTTTTCCGGCCATAAGATTTACGGCCCGACGGGTATCGGCGCGCTGTACGGCCGCAAGGAGCTGCTCGAAGCGATGCCGCCATGGCAGGGTGGCGGCAATATGATCGAGGACGTGACCTTCGAGCATATCCGCTATCATGGTGCACCGATGAAGTTCGAGGCAGGCACGGGCAATATTGCCGATGCCGTCGGCCTTGGCGCCGCCCTCGATTATGTTCTCGCGCTCGGACGGGAGGCGATCTGCGCGCATGAGCATAGTCTGATCGGCTATACCGAGCATCAGCTCCGCCAGATCCCCCGCGTGAAGATCATCGGCGATCCGGTGCAGCGCGCCGGCGTCGTCTCCTTCGTGATGGAGGGCCGCACGGTGCCGGAGGTCGGCCAAGCGCTGAGCAGAGAAGGCATCGCTGTGCGCGCCGGGCATCATTGCGCCCAGCCGATCCTGCGCCGGATGAGCGTGGAAGCGACGGTGCGCCCGTCCTTCGGCATCTATAACAGTCTGGAGGATATCGACGCGCTGGTGCGGGTTCTGCGCACATTATGAGCAGGCGCGGCCGGACACAGCGCCCCTGATTGCAAAACGAGGGTGGCCCACCGCGCCGGCAGGCCACCCGCCACACTGTTATTTCGTGGTGTAGCCGCCGTTGACGAGAATGGTCTGGCCCGTCATCCACCAGCCGTCCGTCACCATGAAGCGGATATAGGGGACAATATCCTCAATGTCGGTCAGGCCCGTCTTGGAGAAGGCGGACAAGGCGGCGGCGGTCTTGTGATAAGCGACCGCATCCTCGCCTTCCGCCGGATAGAAGAACGGCGTGTCCATCGGACCCGGCCCGATCGCGGTGACTGAAATTCCGCGTTCACCAAACTCCTTGGAGGCGGCCCGCGTGAAATGCTCGACGGGCGCCTTCGTCCCGGCATAGCTCGCATAGAAAGGTGTATAGGCGCCCAGCAGCGAGGTCACGAGCGTGACCAGCTTGCCATTGTCATTGAGGTGCCGCCCTGCTTCCTTGATGAAGAAGAAGGCGCTCTTGGCGTTGACGGCACTCATCTCGTCATACTCGGCCTCGGAGATGTCGAGGATCGGCTTCTTCAGCACCTTGCCGACGGTGTTGATGGCGATGTCTGGCCGCCCAATGGCGGCGACCGCATCGGCAAACAGCTTTTCGACCGCGCCCGCCGTGGTCAGATCGGCCTGAAGCGCGATAGCCTCCGCGCCCGCCGCTTTCACCGCCGCGACAGTCTCGTCGGCTTCTGCCTTCGATGCGGGGCTGTTATAGTGGACGGCGATCGCCCTTGCGCCATGAGCGGCAAGATCGCGGGCGATCAACCCGCCGAGATTCTTGCCACCGCCGGCGATGATGACGGTTTTTCCCTTGATGCTGTGGTCGGTCATGAAAGCGGCCTCCTTTGCCGGTTCGCACCACGCGCGCCGGTCACTGTAGCAAAGGATCATATCGTTTGTTATTGCACGATAAAGACGACCATTCTGACATCACCTGTCAGAAATCACGTCTAATGAAGAGGCCGCCCTTTGGATCGCATCGATCTGTTCCGCATTTTCGCTCGCGTCGTCGAATGCTCCAACTTCACGCGTGCGGCCGATACGCTGGACATGCCGCGCTCGTCCGTCTCGGCCGCCGTGCAGGAGCTGGAGCGGCGCGTGGGCGCCCGGCTATTGCATCGCACCACGCGCAAGGTCGCGCCGACACAGGATGGCTCGGCCTTCTATGCGCGTTGCCTGAGCGTGATCGCCGATGTCGAAAGCACGGAAAATCTGTTCCGGCAAACGGCGGCGCAGCCGTCAGGCAGGTTGCGGGTCGATGTGCCGGGGCGGATCGGGCGGCTGATCGTCGCGCCGGCCCTACCCGCCTTTCTCGATCTCTATCCGCAGGTCGACATCGATCTTGGCGTCACCGATCGCGCCGTCAATCTGGTCGAGGACAGCATCGATTGCGTCGTGCGTGTCGGTCCCCTCAGCGATTCCACGCTGATCGCGCGGCCGATCGGCAAGCTGCAGCTCATCAATGTCGCCAGCCCGGCCTATCTGGAGCGCCATGGCACGCCCCGGACGCCCGGCGACCTCGATCGTCATTGGGCGGTCAACTATGCGTCTCCGTCCAACGGGCGGGTCGAGGATTGGGAATGGATGGAACATGGCAGCCTCCGCACCATGGCCGTGCGGGGTCGCGTGGCGGTGAACAGTGCGGAGGCTTACATCGCCTGCTGCCTCGCTGGTCTGGGCCTCATCCAGATACCGGCCTATGACGTGCGCGCCCATCTGGCCGCCGGCGAGCTGGTGCAGGTCATGCCCGATCACCGCGCCGAACCCATGCCGATCGCCCTGCTCTATCCGCACAGGCAGCATCTGTCCCGCCGGCTCCAAGTCTTTGCCGACTGGCTTGAAGCCTTGCTGAGGGTCACGACCCAATGACGGAGCGGACGGCCATGCGCGATGCGCGTTGGGAAGCGGTCGGTGCCCAAATGCCGAAAATCCTCCGTCACCGCCGCAGTCAATCCATTCCACGTGGATTATTGCGAGTTGTTCGCAATTGTTTTACGGGCCATCTTGCGATGTCAGCGCAGACATCATCCCGAGACATAGCCGCAGGGTGATTTGAGTGTCCGACACGTGGAAAAATGACCTGTCATTGCTCCAGGGAGCTTTGCGGTCCTTTGTCCAACGGCGCGGCTCGCCGGCAAATGATGCGGACGATGTCGTCCAGGAAGCCGTCCTGCGTGCGTTGCAGACCGCCCGGAAGGGCGAACCCATCGGCAATTTCCGCGCTTATCTTTACCGCATTGCCGGCAATCTTTCGATCGATGGCATCCGTCATCGCGGGGTGCGGGAGCGCATCAGCGGGCATACGCTGGACTGCCCTGAGGCACTGGCGATCGCGAGCGCGGAGCCCTCCGCCGAGCAGATGATGATGGAGCGCCAGCGCAAGGCCGCTTTCGACGCAGCGCTGGCCAAGCTTCCGGATCGGCAACGGCAGGCGCTGGTGCTGAGCCGTATCGAAGGCTGGCCATATGCGCGGATCGCCGATCATCTAGGCTGTTCGGCTGCCACGGTGTTCAACGACGTGAAGATGGCGATGCGGTTCGTCATGGCGCAGACCAGCGATTTGGATCTGTGACCATGAGAGGGGGAGGGCCGTCCGTCATAGCAATGATAATGGTTTGGATCGCCACGTGACGATATGCCGATGACCGATTTTAAACCACAGGCGCCGCCCGCGTCCACGGCCGTCCATGATGCTGCAGTCGAGTGGTTCGTGCGGCGTCAGAATGCCGGACAGGATTCTCTTCTGGAGGAAAAATTTCAGGCGTGGCGCGCCGCCGACCCAGAGCATGATCGGGCCTATGCGCGGGTCGTCGCGGTCTGGGGCGCGCCGGCCTTCGTCGAAAGCCTGAAGGCGCATCGCCGCCCGCGCTGGTCAGGACATGACATGATGCGCATCGCAGCCTCTGTCGTGCTGTGCGTCATATTGGGTGCCGGCGCGCTGCAACTGGTGGGCATTTCGCCTCGCCTGCCTGCGGACTATGCAACGCGCGTCGGCGTGCAGCAGGCAGCGCGCCTGACGGACGGCACAAGGCTGGTTCTCGATAGTGACAGTGCCGTCGATCTCGTCTTCTCCCCGGAAGAGCGCCGCATCGACATACGGGCAGGTCGCGCCTTCTTTGATGTGGGAGCCGACAAGCGGCCGTTTCGGATCGTCGCCAATGGCGTTTCCATCCGGGATATCGGCACGCGCTTCTCGGTCGAGCGGGATGGGGATGCCGTGCGTGTCGCCGTGTGGGATGGCGAAGTGGCCGTGCAACCGGGTAGCGAGCGTTCCACGGAGCAGATGCTGCGGGCCGGCCAGACAGGTGGATTTGCGGGCAAATTTCTGCCGGTCCGCACGGTGCCGGCCGATATCAGCTTCGCATGGCTGGAGCACCGGCTGTTCTTCGAGCAGGCCACGCTTGGCGAGGTGGTGGGCGCGCTTCGCCGCTATCATCGCGGGTGGATCGTCATCGGCAATGCGCGCCTCGCCGCGATGCAGGTCAGCGGCGGCTACGACACGCAGGATGTGCCGGCCGCGATCGAGGATCTGGCGCGGTTGAGCGGCGCGACCCTGACGCGCGTGTCCGACCGGCTGCTCGTGCTGCGATAAATTTTTTCATGCGCGCATTATGAGCGCGCCACCCCTTGCCCGTCACATACTCTGAAAGTGACTCTCAATAGCGCGAACGCCGGGTTCGCACGGTTGCTTGAACGGGGATTATCATGGGGACTTATAATCGGCGTACCATCCGCGCGCTGACGGTCGCGCTGCTGCTGGGCTCCACCACATTGGGCGGCGCATTTGCATCCGCCGCATGGGCCCAGGCTGATGTCTCCGGCCGCGTGGATATTCCGGTTCAGTCCCTTGATGCCGCGCTGCGCGCCTTGATGCGCTCTCGCGGTGTTTCGATCACATATCCGGCCGACATCTCGGCGGGCAAACAATCCTCCGCCGTTTCGGGAGCGTTCGGCCCGGCCGAAGCGCTGTCGCGCATGCTTGCGGGGACCGGCCTGACCTATCGGCAGACCGGCCCGCGCAGCTTCACGCTGGAGCGCGCGCCGCAGATGAGCGACGGCTCGATTGAACTGGGGCCGGTGCGTGTCGAGGGATCGAACGCCACGGGAGACGGGTCGTTCAGCGCCGCTGAACGGCGGGAATCGCTCGTGACGGAGGGGACATCATCCTATTCCGCCCGGACGGCCAGCATGGCCAAAGGCGCTGAAGCGCTGAAAGACATACCCCAGTCGATTTCGATCATCACGAAGCAGCGGATGGACGATCAGCATCTGGTCAATCTGACCGATGTTCTGGACCAGACCCCCGGCCTCACGCGCGTACAGACCGATGGCGGCGAGAACAGCTTTTATGCCCGAGGCTATATCATCACCAGCGTTCGCTTCGACGGTGGCACCGCCCAGGGCTATCGGGGCACAAACGGCTATGGCGCAAACAGTGGCCTCATGGACATGGCCCTTTATGACCATGTCGAAGTTCTGCGGGGGGCTGACGGCCTGTTTTCCGGCGCGGGGGAGCCGGGCGGAACCATCAACCTCGTACGCAAACGCCCCGGAAGCGAGGCGGCCGTCACCGCTGCCGTGTCAGGCGGCAGCTGGAACAATTTCCGCGGTGATGTGGACGTGACCGGTCCCATAGCGGCAGCAGGCGCGGTGCGCGCCCGGCTCGTCGCCGCCTATCAGAACCGCGATTTCTTCTATGATTTCGCCAGGGAAAAGCGCCGGGTGCTCTACGGCGTGATCGAGGCGGATGCGTCCCCCGTTACGCTTGTCACGCTGGGCGCCAGTCTAGAAAACCGCAAGGGCGTCAAGCCCGGCGAAGGCCTCCCCCGCTATCGCGACGGGGGCGATCTGGGGCTACCCCGCAGCACGAGCAGCGGCACGCCATGGGCGCGATACGACAATAAAAGCTGGCAGGCCTTCGGCCGTCTTGAGCATCAGGTCAGCGAGAGATGGCAGGTGCGCGTCGATGCGACCTACAGCGATCTTGATCGGGACGACATCAACGCCTCGATATGGGGGGCGGTCGACCCCGCCACACGCGCCGGCCCCGTGTGGTTTGGCGGCGGCGGCAACCAGCATACGCGCCGCACCGGGGTAGATGCCTATGTCAGCGGCAGCGTCCATCTGTTCGGACAGGATCATGATATTGTGGTGGGCGCGGATCTCCAGCGCGAGACGTTCACGTTGAACGGCTCCATCACCTCGCCATGGCTGGGTACGCCCGTTGACATGTTCAACATCGTTTATCCGGTGCTCAGCAATGTCGATGTCCATGGCTGGGGGCGCTCGTCCCACTCAAAACAGCAGAGCATTTATGGCCGGTTGCGCCTGCGTGCGACGGATCGTTTGTCATTGATCGGCGGGGCGCGTTATGCCTCGTACAAGAATATATATCAAAATCACGGCGCTTATACGGACGGGTCCAGCTTTCAGGACACTGGCGTCCTTATCCCTTATGGCGGCGTGGCCTACGACATCAGCAACAGCTGGAATGCCTATTTCAGCCTGTCGGAAATCTATCTGTCGCAGGCCAATTATCTTACCGGCGTACCGGGGCAGCCACTTGATCCGCTGACCGGCCGGAATCTGGAAGTCGGGTTGAAGGGGCAATTGTTCGATGAGGCGCTGACCGCATCCTTCGCCCTGTATCGATCGGAGCGAAAGGGCGAGGCGGTCTATGTCGAATATGTCGCCACCGGCACTGGCGGATGGTGCTGCTACGCGCCCCGTGGCAAAGTCGTAAGCCAGGGGTTTGACGGTGAGATTTCCGGCCGGATCGCCAGAAATCTTGAAATCTCCGCCGGCTATACGTTCAACGACAACAAGAACAAGCGGGGCGGCAATGCCCGGTACAATTCTCGAACACCCAGGCATCTTCTGAAGCTCTGGGGCCGGTATCAATTCGCCGGCTCGCTGTCCGGCCTGGCGCTTGGCGGCGGCATTCAGGCGCAGAGCGCCAACTATGTAAGCGGGACCGTCAACGACTATAATGCCGCATCGGGTCAATTTGACGGGCCGTCGTCGTCCTTTCGGTACACGCAAAAAGCATATGCGATTGCCAATGGCTTTGCGGAATACAGCTTCAGCCAACGCTGGAAGATCAGCGCCAATCTGAACAACATCTTCGACAAGACCTATTACCAGACCATGGGGACGAACAGCGGCAGCAACTGGTATGGCGAGCCGAGGAGCATCATCGTGACCCTTCGCGCCAGCTTATAGAACTTCGCGCCAGCCAGCCGGGCGGTTCCGGCTGGCTGCATCCCGGGCCGGACATCCCGCAACAGGATCGAAATCATGCTCGGTCGCTTCAAGAACCGGAGGCGCGTCGCAACACGCTACGGCAGTTGCCCAACCGTCTTCCTCTCCGCCGCCGCGCTCGCCGCCACAGTCCCGCTCTGGCTATGAGTCGTGCCCCCGGCGCAGTCTTTGGAAAATCTTAAGGTCGGGAATAGGATTTCATTTTCATACAGTGCCAGCTTCCGTTCGCAACCGGCGGCCTTCGCGCCGTTGAGAGGCTACGAAAGGAGGGACGATATGAAATCCTTATATGCGCTGCGCCGGCATTGTCTGGCGGTTGGGCTGCCATTTGGACTCGCGCTTCAGGCGCCGCTCGTGGAGCCCGCCGCCGCCCAGCTTCTTCCGCCGACAGTAAGCAGCACGACCAGTACTGCCGAAAGCGGCGGCCGGGAGCAGGGTTGCGTCACCGCCACACGGACGAGTCAGCCAGGCGGACGTTGGATAAAGCTGGAATTCACATTCGTCAGCCGCTGCAACGCAACCGTGTATCTGATGACGAGGGTTCAGGATTTTCGGACCACCGGCATTGGCATAGCGCCGCAGTTCATCCCGATCAGGCCGGGAGAAACCGTCAGGCATCCTCAGCTCGATATCGTCTACGAACCGTCGAAGATCACCCGGATGCGTTACTGGCTGGTGCAACACGCAGATCGCACGAAAGCGCTCGATCTGCGTGCCTGCGACACAAACAGCAGGATAAGAGGGCCGGTGTGTCCGCCGGCGGTGGATGTGCTGCCATGAGGCGGCGAGCAGCGATATGGGCACGGTTGCTCTGGCTGGCACCCATGGCCTCGCTCGCAGCCTGCGGGGATGGTGGCGAGCAACGCGCGCCCGAACCGCAGGTCGATGAGAACGCCGCGCACATCCCCGCTGAGCCGGTCCAGCCTGTCGAGAATATCGTGAACGCCGCTTCGGAGACGGCGTGTCCCGCGTTTCGCCAGACCGGGAGCGGGGCTCCGCGTCCTGTGCGCGCGGGCGTTTATTCGGACATCTGGTATTCGACGGCCAGCGGCGACGAAGGCGGCCAGGAAATTCGCATTTCCAACGATCGAAACAGCCCGCAGATCGACGTGATTGTCTGTGAGGGCGTGTGCCTTTCCCCCGTGAAGGCGACGGATGTGAGCGTGCATGATGACGGTCTCAGCTACATCGTTGGCCGATACGAGCGCACGTTCATCACGCAGACCAAAAACGGTATCGGCCTTGTGGACAAGAGCGATTGCCGCATCACGCACGAACTGCCGCGCAAGCCTGCGGCCCGCGATCCGGAACCGGCCGGCAACGCAGCGGAATGATCGGCCGACGGGCCACCCCTATGGAAGGATTTTCGTCATGAGACCGCTACGATATGCCTGCGCGCTGATGGCACTGGGTGTCGCCATCCTGCCTGTCTGGGCGCAACCGTCCGCGGGCGGCCAATGGATCGCGGCGACCACAGGGCCGCGGGGCGATCAGCCCACCTGTGTCGAGCATCGTGTCCGGGAATCGACGCAGAGCAGCGCGGGGAGCGAGGTGTTGAGGATCGAGGCCCGCAACCGCTGCGACGTACCGATGCAGGTCGTGTTGATGGGCATCACCACGCAACCGGGGGGATGGGAGATCAGCTATTTCGACAATAGCCATTTCTTCGTTGGTGATGAACTCCCAGCCGGCGCAACGTCGATGCTTTCGCTCGACCATGCGGGCAATAACGGCCAGCGCTTCAAAGGCTATGCGGTCCATGCTCTGGACCGGCGGCGCAGCGCCATGGCCACCAGCGTGACCGGTTGCGGATCGCGCGGCAAGGGCCACTGCCCGGCCCTTCTGCCTTATCCCACCGTCGCGGTGAACGATGTCGTCGCGAAGACGGCCGAACAGGATGTGGCGCAGCGCCATGACGAGAAAATAGCGGAATTGCGCCGGCGCAGTGACGCTTTGACGCCCGGCCCCGCCGGTGCCTCACCGCCAAAGGATACCCCGCCCGTCGGCCGTCCCAGCGCGGAAACGGTCGCAAGACTGGCAGCGGCCGTGCCGGCCCGGCCCTTGCCAGCCGGCGCCCCGCGCGCAGCGGAAATCTGGCTCGCCAACATGATGCATCAGTCCCCCGCCGGCGTCACCCTGCACATTGACGGATCACGGTCATATGGCGAACTCCGCATGCGAACCCGGATCATCCGGTTTTACGGCTGCCTTCGGCAATCGGCTAACCGCTTCACCTGCTCCTATCGCGCGCGGGAAGACTTTATGAAAGGCGATGCAGTGATACCCCGCGCCGCATGGCTGGGCGACGGGGAGAATGATATGGAGGACGTGCTGGTCCGAAATGCCCGGGGTGAATGGGTGACGGAAAGGTCCACCATCAAACTGACTGAAGCCGAGCGGGAGAGAATTCAGGAGAATCTGGATATCGGGGCATGCAATGCCAGGCGCATCTGGCTGAATTGTGACAAAAACCCCTGGAACGCGGGGTGCGATTGTTAGATTGTGGCGCGTCAGGCCGGATCGCCATCCCGTTCCGGCTGTGTCGAGCGGGGCTGCGGCTCCGACATAAGGCGCAATGTTCCCGCATGCCCGATGCCGGGTTCATTTGGCGGCGGGCAGTTCATCGCGGGCAAGATATCCTGTTTCTTTAAGGAACTGCGTCAATTTGGGGACGAAGTTGCCGCCATCCGGCATGGGTCGATAGGCCGAGAGCATGCGCGACCATGCAGCGTCGCGCGCGCCACCCCTGATCGCGGCCGCGACATAGGCGGCGCAGGCCTGATTGATTGCCGTGTCCCCCTCTTGCCAGGCCGCGGAGCGTTGGCGGCGAGGGACGCAGCGCTCGCCCAGCACGGCCGCCTCCCGGGCAAAGTAGGGGCGGAAGGCGGAGTCTCCGCTCACATCCTTCAGCGCTCCGTCGACGATATTGAAGATCATCGACGGGGCCTGATGCGAGGCATGGCTGCCAAATGCATATTCGAACGAGCGGTCGGGCTGGATGAAGTCTATCCGGCCATCGCCCGAAACGTCGCCGGGCAGGCGATCGGGAAAGTCACCACCGCGCGGCGGCAATTCGACGATCGTGAAGTCGCTCGCTCCCGTCGGGATGGCGATGCTTTGCATGATGCAGCAATGTGTGCCGGCCATATCAAGCGTCATCATGAAAATAGCCGGACGACCCGCGCGCCGTTCATGTTGTAACGGGACGAAGCGAAACGTCAGCCCGTTATCGACTGCATTTTCAAGCACGGCAGGTTTCCCCTCCCCCTGCCGGAGAATCAGGCGGGGGTTCGACGGCCGGCGTCCCGCCCGATCACGCGGTGGATGCTCGATGCGGAGACCGTCCAGCATCCAGTGCGTCGCGTCCGCACGATGGCCGGGCGGCTCCTCGGTCAGCTGGCCCATCTCCAGCAGATAAGGGCGCGCGGCCGAACCATCCGGCGCGGACTGGCACCCGCTCATCATGGTGCAGGCAGCGAGCATGAGCAGCGCCTTCCGCCCGGTTCCCGTCCCTGACATCCGCGACATTGGACGCCGCCCGATCTTTTGGAGTGGATCCGCCTGTCCGGTGGCCGCACACATCACAGATGCTTCATGGCTTCGGGTATCGGACATTCGGTCTGGACATATTTGACCTGCAGTTCGCTCATCCGCTGAGCGAGGTTCTGAACGCGATTGAGGCCATCGGGTTGAAACAGGTCGTCCTGACCCAGCTCGGCCCCCTGAGCGACGATCTTCTTGAACTCCTCATTCAGATCACTGCACTTGTCGCGGCAGCTGGAGTAGCCGGCGATCAGCACCACTCCCGTCAGCAGCGCCACGATCATATATGGCTTGCGCATGGATATTCTCCCCGGTTGATCGATGGTTGCGGTCAAGGTTCAGAAAGCGACCTTCCTTGCCGGATTGGCATTGCTCTGCGTTTCGAGCGCGCGCTGGATGGCGGCCGTCGCCGCGTAGTTGCCGCCGTTCCATCGCAGGCTGATCGTCACGCTCGGCCCGATCTTGACATGAGCCGAAGGCGCTTCGTCGGCCGCGACATAGCGCGCGATCTGCGGCGCGGTGCCGGGACAGAGGATGCGCGCGCGCTCGACGCGCTGCTGCGTGTCGAACAGCAGGAGGTGAGTATCCTGATAGGCCGCCGCCTGAGTGCGCCCGTGCTGTTTACGCATGATCTCCGCGGCGCAGCGCTGGCGCACGGCACGCGTGTCCATCGCCCGGTCGGGACTGGCACTGAACGAGAGGTCCGTTTTCATATTGCTATAGGGCGTGCCGAAACGCCTGAGGATCTCGCTGCGCGTGGCGCCTTCATCCCACCGGTGTCCGCCTTGCGCGAGGTTCTGCTGGAAAGTAATCATCGTCACCCGGTCGAAATTATGCGGCGCGCCGAAATTCAGGGTCATATCGCCCGACCGGGAACGGTAATGATTGTCTTTCACCAGAATGAAGCCCGCCCCGGCCGCCGCGCTGCGCGCCTGGGCAATCGTCATACCCAGCATCACGCCCCGCGCGCCCCATGGCTCCGCGAAGGGCGGGCCGCTCACCGCTGCCGGCCGCGCCGCGCCTGTTCGGGAGGGTGCCAGCACCATCGCGGGTGGGCAGGGCGGCGCGCCACGGGGCCTGGGTTGAGCGCAGGCCACCGATGGCCGGATCGGTCCCCCGCGCGAGTCACCGGGGACCGAAGTGACCCAGAAGCGCAGCAGCGGCTTGAAGCCCGTCCAGCTGATCGACTCGGTGGCCTTCTGCCCGTGCCGCAGGGTTCCTCCCGTGCCGCCGAACGGCTCCGGACCATCCGATTGCGTATGGATCATCCAGAAGCGCGGCGCGCCGCAGGCATTGGTCACCTCGAAGGTGGCGTTTCCGCCTCCGTCTGTGGCCTGAAGCGCGCTGACGAGCCGGTAGGTGGTGCAGCCGTCCGATGCCCCGGAGGGCGCGGCGCCGAGCGCGGGATAGTCCGTCCCGGTTACGGCAATCGCTTCCGCTGCCGAAGGCCGGCCGGCGTTTGCCACGTCACCCGCCGGCGCGGTCCCTGATAACGGCGCCCGGCCGGGCAGGTTCGACGATATGATCTTGTCGAGAATGACCCGCCCGGTGCCACGGATGCTGGCGTCCGCGGCGACCGGACATGTGACGGCCAGGAACAGCACATAGGCTTGCGAGATTCTTTTTGCGCTTGTCATCTTGCCCTGACCATCCTTGCTTTGCCGGTTTGGATGCCCTCCTTGTTGCTTGACGATGCTCCGCGATGTCCTGATGAAGTTCCAAAGGAGTTCCGAAATCCTTGTCGGGGAAGGGCGATATGAAGGGCGAGAGGAGTTCGGGCGCTTGGCGCCGCCGCCGGCGGCGGTGGAGCTTTGCCAATGCGACCTTCGACGAGGGCGCATGGGCGCTGCTCGTCGACGGGAGGCCCGTACCGATAGAAGCCAAGCCTGCCGAACTCCTGCTGGAACTTCTTCTCCGGCCAGGCGAGACGCTGTCCAAGGATGAGCTGCTGGACGCCGTCTGGCCCGGCCTCACGGTCGTCGAGGCATCGCTGACCGTCGCCATATCGAAGCTGCGCAAGTCGCTCCGTGACGCGGATGGAAAGATCGTCGAGACCGTGCCACGCATCGGCTACCGGCTTGGCGTAGCAGTGTCCGTCGAGAGCCTTGATACGCCGCTGGCGCCGCGCTTTGCCTTCGCACCGGGAGACCCGGTTCCCGGTCGGCCGCAATGGCTCCTGCAATCCGCGCTCGGTGGATCGGGCGCTGCCGATGTCTGGCGCGCACGGCACCTCAAGACGGGCGAGACGAGGATATTCAAGTTCGCCGACGCGCCGGATCGGCTGAGAGATCTCAAGCGGGAAGTCGCGCTTTCAAGATTTCTGATCTCAACGATCGGACCAGAAGGTTGCCATGCCCCCGTCCGTGAGTGGAACTTCTCCGAGCCGCCATATTTCATCGAGTTTGTCGATGGAGGCAGCAGCCTGGCCGACTGGTGCGACGCTGCCGGCGGCGTCGCTGCCATCCCACTGGAGCGACGGCTCGCCATCGGCCTCGCCATCGTGCGGGCGCTGGCGCAGATTCATGGCGTCGGCGTGCTGCACAAGGACCTCAAGCCTGCCAACATCCTCATCGAGGAATGCGCCGATACGACCGGGGCCGGTGCCGGAACCTTTCGCATCCGGCTCGCCGATTTCGGCAGCGGCGAGCTGCTCGATATCGCCAAGTTTGATGCCTATGGCATCACCGCGCTCCCCTTCGAAGAGGTCGCACTGTCCGGCTCGGCCGACGGCGGCACCTTCGGCTATCGCGCTCCGGAGCTTCTGGCCGGTGGCGCGCCCACGGCAAAATCAGACATCTGGGCAGCCGGCCTCGTTCTTTTCCAGTTGGTCACGGGCGATTTTCGCCGTGGCCTCGCGCCCGGTTGGGAAGAGACTATTGCCGACCCCCTGCTTTGCGAGGATATCGCTGCGGCCTGCGCCGGCGATCCGGCCAGTCGCCTTTCCTCTGCGGCGGAGCTTGAGCAACGCCTCATCCGGCGTCCCGAGCGCAGGATAGAGGCGGAGCAGCGTATCGCCGAAAGCGCACGACTGGTTGCACTGCAGGCCGCGGAAAATCGCCGCGCGGCGCGCAAGCCCTGGGTGGTGATCGCGGCGGCATCAGGCATTGCCGGGCTGATCGGCACGAGTGTCGCGGCGGGCGTGGCCTGGCATCAGCGCAATGATGCCCTGCACCAAAGCGCGATGACGGAGGCCAGCTATAGATTTCTGGCAGATGATCTCCTTGCGCGCACCGATCCCCGGCAAGCGGATCAGGCGGCCGAAACTCTGGCCAGCGCCGCGCAGCGCGCATCCGGAGAGATAGACAGGCGCTTTGCCGCTGACCCGCTACTCGCCGCCCGCTTGCACGGCACGCTCGCGCGCGCTTTCCATTTTCGATCGGAATGGGACACCGCTCGCGCTTCCTATGGAAAGGCGGAGGCCGCTTTTCGCCGGGCGAAAGCGGAAAACAGCCCTGCGGCGGTCCAAAATCGTCTTCGCCTCGCGCAAATGGAAGCCTTTTCCGGTCAGAAAGATGGGCTTGATCGTGCGCGCGCAATCCTCCTCAAGGAAAAGCCGGCCATCGTCGCACAGCCACGGAGCGCCAATGCCTTCTACTTCGCGCAAGCCGAAGGCACGGTCGGGTTCTTCAGCGATATCAAGACTGCGGAACAGGCCTTCCGCACAGCCGCGACGATCGCGATCGACAACGCGGACATCTCTCCTCAGGATGCCATTAAAGCACGCCAGCAGCATGCCATTGTCCTGATGCGCCTCGGGCGCCCGGACGAGGCCGAACCGATATTGACGCGCGTAACGGCGGACATGGAGGCGCTGCGCGGCGCGGACGATCCCGATACTTTGCTCGCGCGGCAGAACCTCATCACCGCCAGCGTCATGCAGGGCCGTGCCGATGAAGCGGTCAAGCAGGCCAATGGATTATTGCCCCGTTTCGACGTGCGGTTCGGCCCGGATCATCGCTACACTCTGGCATTGCTCTCCACGCGTTACGAGGGTCTGGCCCTGCTGGATCGGTATGACGAAGCGGCAAGAGACGCAGAGCGCGTGTGGCGCGCGGCCTCCGCGCGCGAAGGGCCGGACAGTCACCAGTCCCTCGTGGGCCAGCTCGATCTTGCCGCCGTGCAATGTCGTTCCAGTGATCCCGCCGCTGGCCTATCCTCCATGCGGGACGCGATGCAGCGACTGACTGTAACGTTCGGGCAAGACTATCCATTGACGTCGATGGGCCGGTTCGTGACGGCGGAATGCCTGCTGGCCAACGGGCGCAATGAAGAGGCCGTCGGGTATCTGACGCGCATTGACCGGAGCAAGGTCCGCGCGCTTTTAGGGAACGCTGACTGGGGACCAGAAGCGGATCTCGCGCTCGCCGAAGCAGCGCTGGCGCGAAATGATCACCGGCAGGCGCAGAGCCTGCTAACGGCCGCCCGGCCCTATTTCGAAAGAGACAGGGCCGATCCCTATCAACGGAGACGGCTGGCAGCCTTGCTCGCGAAGATACAGGAGCGTTCTCCGGCTTAGGACGCGCCGATCCGCGCGATCCAGTCATCGAAGGCCTCGATCCAGCCGTCGATGAATGCGCCTGTCCGCTCTTCGGTAAAGCCACCGGCCGGGTCGAAGAAATCTTTCGTCACCGTCAGATAGACCTCCGGCGCGGCGAGCACATGCATGCCGGCCACCGTAAGGAAATGGCGCAGCGCGCTCTGCGCCACGGCGGTTCCCTGCCGGCCGGGTGACGCGCCGATGATCGCCACGGGTTTGCCGGCCCAGCTGTTCTTGCCCATAGGCCGGTTCGCCCAGTCGACCGCGTTGAGAATGATCGGCGTGGTCATGCGATTATATTCCGGCGTGACGACGAGCACGGCATCGGCGCTCTCCACCGCGTTTTTGAGCGCGGTCACGCCCGCGGGCGGATCCGCCCAGAGATCCTCATTGTAGAGCGGCAGGTCCAGATCCGGCACGATGAGGTCGAACCGCCCGGCGGTCCGCGCCGCCACGGCCCGCCCCAGCTTGCGGTTGATCGAGTCGGCCCGCAACGACCCGATGAGCATGACGATACGGCGCATGATAGTCCTTTGCCTGCCTGAAGAAGCCGGCATGGTGGAGCCTGTGCGAGACCAAGGCAAGTCGAAGCATGTGCCCCCCGCTTGCTCCCGATCGCCGCAAGGACTAATCCCCTGATTATCCGGGGAAGCGATCCCGGCGCGCAAGGAACGAGACGAAAAGACACGCCATGCAGAAAGCCGCCCCCTGGCCGATCCTGCTGGCGATGCTTGCCTCGCTCGCGCTCAACCTGTGGCTGGCGGGCATGCCGGGCTGGCTCTGGGTGCCGGCGGCTCTGGTCGGCTGGTATCTTGCCGATTTCGTCTCCGGCGTCACGCATATGGTGATGGACTATAAGGCCTGCACGCCCGGCATCGGGCTGGACCGGCTCTATTTCTACGAGGGCTCACGCGAGTCCCCGGAGTATCTGGCCCTGCGCGCGGCGGTATGGCAGCGGATCGGCCCGTTCGAAAAGCTGGTCTATGATTTCAAGAACCATCATCCCCGGCCGGATTCGCTCGGCCGCCGGTCGATGATGGTGCAGATCGGCGCGACGATCCTGTTCACCACCCTGCCCGCCTCGCTGCTGCTCAACCTTACGGCCCTGGCGCTGCCCCTGCCCGACTGGCTGATCGCGGGCGGGATCGTCTTCATCCTTGGGGCGACCTTCGCGCAATATTTCCACGGGACGCTGCACCGGGCAGACAATCCGCCGATCATCCTGTGGATGCGGCGCGCCGGGCTGTTGATGACGCCCGCCGCGCACGCCATCCACCATGCCACGCTGGATAGGGACTTTGCCACCAACAACGGCTGGTCCAATCCGCTCGTCAACCGCCTCTTCCGGCTCGCCCTCCGCCGCCGCTGGCTGCTGCCCGAGGGGCTGGAGCCGCGCTGAACGCCTGCCCCGGCGCTTTCCGCGTCAGGCCCAGCCGAGCGCCACCGCCAGCGCCCAGAGGCCGAGCGCCACGAACAGCAAGGCCGCGCCGATCTGGAGCGCGCGCATCGGCACCCGCTTTGCGAGCACCTCGCCAAAGAGCACGGCCGGCACATTGGCGATCATCATGCCCAGCGTCGTCCCCGCCGTCACCGCAAGCACGCTCTGGAACCGCGCGCCAAGCGCGATGGTGGCGATCTGCGTCTTGTCGCCCATCTCGACGAGGAAGAAGACGATGAGGGTCGTCAGAAACACGCCGGCGTTGCGCGGCGCCCGCAGCGGCTCGTCCTCATCCAGCTTGTCGGGCACCAGCATCCAGAGCCCCATGCCGATGAAGCCGAGCGCCACGGCAATGCGGAACCACGGCGCGTCCAGCAGGCCGGCCGCCTCATGGCCGACCAGCGCGGCGAGGAAATGATTGGCCAGCGTCGCCGCGAAAATGCCCGCGATGATCGGTAGCGGCCGGCGAAAGCGCGTGGCGAGCAGCATGGCGAGAAGCTGGGTCTTGTCACCCATTTCAGCCAAAGCGACGAGCAGCGTGGAGGTGAGCAGCGCATCCATGAACATGACTCCGGCCGGGCGAACCTTTTGCAAAACGCAATGCACCGCGTCTCTAGCCCGGCAGGCAGAAACGCTGTGACATTGGTCTCGCCGGGCGGATTTCTCCGCTCCGCATGCCATGGCGTCTCCGCCAATCCTGTTGACATGCGGCCCGCGCGGACTGACCCGGAAAGGGCCGAATCAGCGTGGGTGACTACTCCCCGTGGATGTCGTGGTCGCGCTTAGCGCCAGTGCCGCGCCCGCGCAAGCCTGTGCGATTGTCCCGAATCTGGCCGGCCCGCCCGCTCCGGCGTGCCGCTCCCGCCTGCCGCCCCTAGCTCAGCGCCCGGTAACGCGCCTCGGCCTGCGCCATATAATCGCGGGTGATCGGCAGCGTGTCGCGGTTACGGGCATATTGGAGCTGATAGATCGTCTGGCTCCCATAGCGGAAGCCAGATGCCGACGCCGCGAGATAGAAGGTCCACATGCGGTAGAAGCGCTCGTCATACAGCGCCACGATCTCGTCCTTCGCCGCCACGGTGCGCGCGTACCAGCGCTGGAGCGTGTGGAAATAATGGAGGCGCAGCACCTCGATATCCGTGGGCAGCAGCTTGTTCGGCTCGCTGGCGGCCATGATCTCTGAGAGGGCGGGCGCATAGCCGCCGGGGAAGATATATTTGCGGGTGAAGGCGTCGGTGCTGGCCGGGCCATCCAGCCGGCCGATGGTGTGGAGCAGCATCACCCCCTCGGGCGTCAGCAGATTGTGGCAAACGCGGAAAAAATCCCGGTATTGCGGCTGACCGACATGCTCGAACATGCCGACCGAAACGATCCGGTCAAACGGCCCCGCGACATCGCGATAGTCGATCAGCTCGAACCGCACCCGGTCGGCAACGCCGGCCTCCTGCGCGCGGCGGCGCGCGACCTTGAGCTGTTCCTCGGAGAGCGTGATGCCCAGCACATCCACATCCGCCACCCGGTTGAGGTAGAGCGCCATGCCGCCCCAGCCGCAGCCAATGTCCAGCACGCGCTGGCCCGGCGCGAGCGCGAGCTTGGCGGCGATATGCGCCTTCTTGTCGACTTGCGCCTGCTCCAGGCCGACCGTAGCGGGATCGGTGAAATAGGCGCAGCTATATTGCCGGTCCTTGTCCAGAAAGAGATCGTAGAGCCGGTCCGACAGATCATAATGATGCGCGACATTCTCCTTGGACCGCGCCCGCCGGTTGCGGCCATCGCGCCAGTGGCGCAGATGCTCGCGGATTCGCCCGACGGTGCCCAGCTCGGTGATGAATTCGCCATCCTCCATCCGCGTGTTGATCGCGACGAGCATGACGAGATCCCAGATCGTGCCTTCCTCCACGAGAAGGCGCCCGTCCATATAGCCCTCGCCCGCGCCAAGCGCGGGATCACGCACGATCGCGGCGGCCGCGGCATTGTCCGTGAACCGTACAGCGACCTGCGGATAGCCCTCCGCCGGACTGCCGATCACATCCGTGGCGCCACCGGGGTAGCGCAGTTCCAGCGTGCCTCGCTTGATTGCCGTCGCGAGAAGTCGGCTCAACATCTTCATGGAACAAGGAGCTAGGCTTGCCCGGCGCGCGGATCAAGGCCCGGCGGGACCAGTCGCGTTCACCCGTAGGCGCGGTGAAAGAAAACGACCGTCGTGGCGGCGGTCACCAGCAGCGTCCACCAGCGCACAAAGCGGGGCGGCAGGCGCTTGCCGAGATGCGCGCCGAGCCATCCGCCCAGAATCGCGCCGGCGATCATCGGCACCGCCGCCCACCATGTCACAAGGCCGAATCCAATGAAGAGCAGGGCAGCGGCGAAATTGGCGACCGCCAGCATCGCGGTCCGCATCGCGAAGACCTCACGCGGGTGGATGGAGGCAAGCAAACCATAGGTCGCCGTCGCCATCAGCCCCACGCCACCGCCGAAATAGCCGCCATAAACGCCGAGCAGCGCCTGCGCGACGAGGAGCGTGCGCCGGCCGATCGCCATGCGGGCATGGAGCCATGCGCCAGCCTGCCGCGCGAACAGCATGGCGAGCAGCGCGATGAGCAGCAGCCAGGGGATGATGACATCGAAGGCCCGGCCCGGCGTCACCACCAGCAGCAGGCTGCCAACCACGCTGGCGAAGAAGGTGATGGTGAGCAGCACCCGCCAGTCCACCCCGCCGACCGGGGCGATCTCATCACGATAGGTCCATGCGCTCGCCGCCGCGCCGGGCAGCAGCGAAACATTGGAGGTCGCGTTGGCGATGTTGGCCGGCAGGCCAAGGGCGATGAGCGCGGGGAGCGTGGCGAATGTGCCGCCACCGGCGAGCGCGTTCATCACGCCACCCACCATGCCTGCGCCCGCCGCCAGCGCGACCGCGCCAAAATCAGCCAAGCGCGGCCTGCTTCTCGGCGGCGAGGCGGTCCAGCTCGGCGCGGCTCTTCTTTTCGCTGGCGGATTTCAGCTGGCCGCAGGCGGCCATGATGTCGCGCCCCCTTGGCGTGCGGACCGGCGCGGAAATGCCCGCCTTGAAGACGATGTCGGAAAAACGCCTGATCCGCTCGGGCGTCGAGCATTCATAGGGCGCGCCGGGCCAGGGATTGAACGGGATGAGGTTCACCTTCGCGGGGAGCTGGTAGGCGCGCAGCAGGCGCACCAGTTCGTGCGCATCCTCATCGCTGTCGTTGCGATCCTTCAGCATCACATATTCGAAGGTGATGCGCCGGGCATTGGTCGCACCGGGATAGTCGGCGCAGGCCTGAAGCAGCGCCTCCAGCCCGTATTTCTTGTTGAGCGGCACGATTTCGTCGCGCACATCCTTCGTCACGGCATGGAGCGAGACGGCGAGGTTGACGCCGATTTCCGCGCCCGCGCGCGCCATCATCGGCACCACGCCGCTGGTCGAGAGCGTGATGCGCCGGCGCGAGAGGGCAAGCCCGTCGCCATCCATCACCACCTTGAGCGCGTCGCGCACATTGTCGAAATTATAGAGCGGTTCGCCCATGCCCATCATCACGATGTTGGTGAGCATCCGGCCGTCTGTCGTATAATGCGGGGCGTCGATATCCTCGTCGTCCGTGCCGCCGGCCATGTTGCCGCCCACGCCGCCCCGTGGCCATTCGCCCAGCGCGTCGCGCGCCAGCATCACCTGACCCACGATTTCGCCGGGGGTCAGATTGCGGACGAGGCGCATGGTGCCGGTGTGGCAGAAGCGGCAGTTGAGCGTGCAGCCCACCTGGCTGGAAACGCAGAGAGTCCCCCGGTCCGCATCCGGGATGAAGACCATCTCATAATCCTGCCCGTCGTCCGAGCGGAGCAGCCATTTGCGCGTGCCATCCTGGGAGACCTGCGCCTCCACCACGTCCGGCCGGCCAACGACGAAGCGCTCGGCCATCCAGCCGCGCATCGGCCGGGCAAGGTCGGTCATCTTCTCAAAGTCGGTCTCGCCGCGATGGTAGAGCCAGTGGAACACCTGCTTGGCGCGCAGCCTGGCGGCCTTGGGGTCCAGTCCCGCGGCCTCGAACAGCGCACGGATCTCCTCGCGCTTCAGGCCGATGAGGTCGGCCCGGCCATCCTCGCGCGGCGTGATGGCGCGCGGCACCGGCACGGGGTCGATATGGCCGGCAATGGGCATGAGAGGCGTCGCGGCGGCAGACATGGCCGCGCATATAAGGGAGCCGGCGTGGAAAAACCAGCGGGCGACACGCTTACGCGATGTAACCCGTTATGAACCAGGTCGATGCCGTGCTTTTTGCCACCGCGCCATTGCGTGATACGCTGACCGTAATATTTCTACGGCAATGAGTCATTCGATGTCTTCCGCCCGCTTTGTTTCACGGACTGCCTGTGTAAGTTGCGGCTCTGCCGATCTTGCCGTGCTGGACACTGGCACCTTCGAGGAGGGCATTGTCCATCAGGTGATATCGACATCGCCCCATGGGGAAGACCCTTTGCCCGCGCTGCGCGGCGCCCGGTGGACGCTGGCGAAATGCGGCGCCTGCGCGCAGATTTTCCATCGCGAGGTTCTGGATCCGGACTGGATGGCCGTCGCCTATTCGCGCTGGTCCACGGCCGAGGCGATGGAAGAGTTCGTCCGGCGGGCGGGCGGCGCGAGCTTCGACAATCTGTTCCACGCCGCCCGCGCGCGGGACCGGCACGTGCTCCAGATCGAGCGGCTGACGCAGTCGCTCCGGGGCGACGCGGCCGTCCGCCTGCTCGATTTCGGCTGCGGCAAGGGCGAGTTCGTCGAAACCTGCCTCGCCCATGATTTCGATGCCGTCGGCGTCGATTTCTCCACCGCGCGGCAGGAGAGTGCGCGCGTCCCCATCGTCCCGTCGCTCGATGACGTCTCGGGGGATTTCCACGCCATCACGCTGTTCGAGGTGCTGGAGCATGTCGAGCGGCCGCGCGATATTCTGGGTGCCGTCGCCGGCAGGCTGGTGGCGGATGGAATACTGGTCGTCGAAGTGCCGGATTGCACCGGGGTCAGCGCCATTCGCACCACGCACGATCATGCCCTTGTCGATCCGATCGAGCATATCAACGGCTTCACGCCAGCCACGCTCACCAGGATCGTCGAGCAAGCCGGCTTTACCCGGATCAGGCGGCCGATCGCGCTTTGCGCGGCGGGGCCAAAGGCGATCGTGCGCGCCTGCGCGGGCTATGTTCTGGGCCGTGGCGAGCGCAGCACGCAGCAATATTTCCGCAAGCGCGGGTAACCCCCGCCCGATGATCGCAGCTATGCCGGGCGCATGGCTGGCCGGTTCGCGCGCCGGGTCAGGCGGGCGATCAGTCCGTGCCGGTCCATCCACGCCGCATAGGCCCGATAGGCCGGATCGCGCGCGAGATGCGCTTCCTCCGTCCGCGCCCGCCAGAAATAGACCGCGCTGGTCGCCGCCAGCAGCGCGGTATTGCGCGCCGCCGTCAGCGGATCACCGCTGACCGTCAGGAACGGCAGGACGGAAAGCCACCAGAACAGCGTCTTGGCAAGATAGGCGGGGTGCCGGGTGAAGCGATAGGGGCCGTGGGTCAGGATGCCGCGATGGGTGAGATTGGAGAAGCGCGGGCCGAATGCCACCGTTGCCCAGGCGTAGATGGCTGTGAGCATCACCAGCAGCGCCCCCCACAACCAGAGCAACGATGGGTAGCTTGCCAGCCACCGGTCCCACCCCTGCGTATCCACGGCATAATGGAGCGGCCCGCCCGGCCCCATCAGCACGAATGGCGGGTAGCAGATGAGCGCGGCGACCCAGCCGCTCACCGTCGGATCGGCGGAGCGGATATGCGCGTCAAGCGGACGCAGGGTAAGCGCGTAGCCCGCCGTCGCGAAGGCGACATCCACGGCGAACATCAAGGCGATGAGGAAACCCGCGAGCGATGCCGGATCGGCCATGATCCCGTCCGCCCGCCAGTTGACCACCACCGCGAAATTGCCCGGCACGATGGAGAGCATGAAGGCGAGGAAGAAGGCCTTCACCGCCCAGGCGCGCGCATGGGCGGCCACCGCGCCCGGCGGCGGCGCACCGGCTGCGCCGCCGATCAGCCACTGGCCGAAGGCATGAGCCTCGTCGCGCGGATCGGCAAGGCGGCGGTCCAGCCAGAGCACATAGGGGATAGAGAGCGCCACCAGCACGGGCGCCGCCATCGTCAGCAGGTCCATGGCATAGGCATAGCCCCCGCCCTGCCAGTACCAGCCGCCCGCCATGTAGAAAAGCGCGACCAGCGCCCAGCTCGTCCACAGCCCCGTGAGCTTGACGATGCTGATGTCGAGGGTTTCGGCCAGCGGTCGCGGCGTGGTCCAGTCGATTCCCGTGCCCGCGCGGCGATGCACCTTGTCCATAAGCAACGACCAGCCGACCATCGCGACCGCGCAGGCCAGCACGGCGGCGAGCCCCGCATGAGGGCCGTCCATGCCGTAATGCCGCGCGATCAGCGTCCAGCCGCCAAAGCCGATCAGCCCGGCAATCCCCACCGCATGGCTCACCGCCGAAGGCGGGCAGGCAGGGGGTGGATCAGCCGGCGGCAGGTCGGCGGGCGCTGGTCCCACGGCAGGACGGCGGGCATGATCCTCGCTCATGCCCGCCGTCCTAGCCCGCTATGGTAAGCAAGCCGTAAAGCGCATCCTCACACCCCGGGGGGCCACGCCTCAGGCGAGGGCGTGCCGCCGCGCCGGTCGACGGCGCAGCGCGCCGCCCAGCATCGCGAAGCCGGCGATCATCATCGCCCAGCTTGCCGGCTCGGGCACGGCCCCTGCCGCGGCCACATAATCATATTCCACCGTCAGCGTGCCGCTCACGAAATAGGGCTGGCTACCGATGGGAACGCCATCGGGCACGACCGATGCGCCACCCGCATTGATCCGCCACGGCGGATCGACATGGATGCTCCCGCCCCATGTGCCACTCGTGCCCTGCACAAAGGCAAGCCGATCGGCGGTGATGAAGTGCGATGCCGCCCCATCCGCTCCGGCATAGAGTACCGACGCCGCGCCAAAGGTGACAGGCGTACTCCCCGTCACGCCAACATCGAGGAACCGGTCAAAATAATAAAAGGAATAGAAGGCCGAATAGTCCAGCGTCCCCGGCGTCGGCGTGGATGTCGTGTCCAGAAAGGGGTAATCGAGATGACCCACGATGGAGATTTTGGCCGAGTTCAGCGTCCCCAGCGCGGTGTTGAACACCGGTATGCTGATGGCCGAACTCGTATAGGTCACGACATGGGTATCAAGGGCCGCCTGCGCGCCCGTCGAAAACAAGCAGCCGGCCGTAGCCAGCAGCGATAGCATGAACCGTCCGTGCATCGTTTCAACTCCCACAGTTGCGATGCGACCCAATGTTTTAACCATGATGCGTGCCCGCCACCGGCCCGTCAATGACCAATGCGTCAAGCTGGGGCACCTCTCCTCAAATACTGCCTCCGCCCAGAATATTGATCGTGAAGGCTAGGATGCCGAGGTTGAAAACGAAGGCGGCAAGGCTGTGCGCCAGCACCACGCGGCGGATCTCCCGGCTGGAGATCGAGACGTCGCTGGTCTGGAAGGTCATGCCGAGGGTGAGCGAGAAATAGGCGAAGTCCCAGTAGTCCGGTGCGTCCGTGCCGGGGAAGATGATGCCGCCCCGATCCCCGTCGCCATCCCCGCGCGCGCCGCCGCTCCGCTCCTCGGCATAGAAGAGATAGGCATATTGCAGCGCATAGACGATGTTGGAGAAGAGCCAGGCCAGCGCGAGCGTCACCAGCACGATCGCGATTGAAAAGCCGTCCGGCTTCGCGCCGCCGCCAATCTCCAGCGCGACAGAGACGAGCACCACCAGCGAAACGATGGCGGAGAGGAGAAGAATCAGCATCCTGTTCGCATCAATCTCCCGCACATGGGCACGGATGCGGGCGCTATCATGGGCGAAGAGCGGGCCAAGGCTGACGAGAAAGGCGAGCGCGGCGATATCGAAGCCGACCATCAGGCCACGCAGCGTGCCCAGCATCCCCATGGCCGGAAAGGCGCTCAGCAGCGCGCCGAGGAAGAGGCCGTAACGCCATGGGAGGAGCGGGCCACGCGGTCCCTGTCGCCTTGCCCTCATGCCGATATCCCCTGCTTTTTATCCGCGCATCCGGGCGAGCGATGGAACGGTCGTTTCACCCGTTCGTTCCCTCCAGCAGAATAAAACCCGTGCGGAAAGGACTTTTCTCATGGCCAAGGAGCAACATCTCAAGACCGACGATGCGCGCGCCGGCGCGACGCCGGGCATCATGCGCTATGTGCTCGGCATATCGCTGGCCCTCACCGTCATCGCCCTGACGCTGATCGCCGTCTTCTCCTACCAGACCGGCCCCGGCGTCACCGTCACCGGCGGCACCGCCGCTCCGGCGGGCAGCGCGCATCCTGTGCGGTAAGTCCAGGGCTTTTGTCCCATCCGGGCATCACCGCGTCCCGGCGCGGCGTTGACTTTCCGTGGATCGCCCCGGATAAACCGCGCCGCCCCGCACGGAGATGGCCGCTTCCGGCCGGCGGGGGAGGGGGCATACAATGGTATCTGGTCAGGACGGCGAGGCGGCAGGCAGGCCGCTGCTGATCCCGGCGGATAATCGCGCCAATCACCTCAACACGTTGCGCCTCGCCATGGCGCTGCTGGTGATCTGGTCGCACAGCTTCGCGATCTATTACGGCACGGAAGCGTTCGAGCCGATCTCGCTCCTGCTCAACGGGGCCTATAATGCCGGCAATGTCGCCGTGCGTGTGTTCTTCGTCATCAGCGGCTTCCTCATCACCGTCAGCTTCATTCGCCGCAAGTCGATGCTCGACTTTCTGCGCAATCGCGTCGCGCGTATCTATCCCGGCTTTCTGGTCGCGGTCGCGTTCTGCCTGTTCGTCGTCGTGCCGCTTTTCGCGCGGCATTACACGCTGAACGCGCCCGAGATAGTGAGGACCCTCGGGCTCGCGCTGCTGCTGCGAAACGGCCTGCCGAATATTTTCGAGACGCACCCCGTCTCCGCTATCAACGGCGCCCTCTGGAGCATTCCCTTCGAGTTCTGGTGCTATCTGGCGGTCATGGCCCTGGGCGCGGCGCGCCTCCTGCCTCCCCGGCACGCACGGCGCGCGCTCATCCTCGCCGTCACGCTCGGCATCGTCGCGGGCAAGGCCGTGCTCGATATTCTGGACAAGAAGCCGGGCGGCGGCATCATCGGGGACATTATCGGCTGGCCCTATCTCTGGTTCTCGATCGCGCCCTGCTTCCTCGTCGGCATGCTCGTCTATCTCTACCGCGAACATATTCCCCGCAGCCGTGCCCTCGCCATCGGCCTCGTGCTCGCGTTCATCGCGTCGGCGCACGTCTCGCGCCTGCTGTGCGACGCGCTGTTCCCGTTCGTGACCGCCTATGCGACCTTTTATGTCGGCATGAGCCGGCGCGCGATGCCCGATGCGGCCCGTTTCGGCGACTTCTCCTACGGCACCTATCTCTACGGCTTCCCGATCCAGCAGATGCTGGTCGAGGCGCGCCTGCCCTTCCCCGCCTATATGGCGGCGGCGATGGTCTGTTCTCTCCTCGCCGGGATCGTCAGCTGGTTCCTGGTCGAGAAGCGCTTCCTCTCGCGCAAGCGGCGGCGGGAGTTCAGTGCTCCCGCCGACCGAGCAGCCGCAGCCTCAGGGCGTTGAGCTTGATGAAGCCGGCCGCGTCGCGCTGGTCGTAGGCGCCGGCATCATCCTCGAAGGTGACGACCTTCTCGCTGTAGAGCGACACGGGCGACTTGCGGCCGACGACATGAGCGCTGCCCTTGTAGAGCTTCACCCGCACCGTGCCGCTCACGGTCTGCTGGCTCTGGTCGATCGCGGCCTGGAGCATCTCGCGCTCGGGCGCGAACCAGAAGCCGTTATAGACCAGCTCGGCATAGCGCGGCGCCAGCTCGTCCTTGAGGTGCGCGGCCCCCCGATCCAGCGTGATCGACTCGATGCCGCGGTGCGCGATATGATAGATGGTGCCGCCCGGCGTCTCGTACATGCCGCGCGACTTCATGCCGACGAACCGGTTCTCGACCAGATCGAGCCGGCCAATGCCATGCTTGCGGCCAAGCGCGTTGAGCGCGGCGAGCAGCGTCGCCGGGCTCATCGCCTCGCCGTTCAGCGCCACGCCATCGCCCTTCTCGAAATCGATGGTGATATATTCGGGCTGATCGGGCGCGTCCTCCGGGTTCACCGTGCGCGAGTAGACATAGTCGGGCACTTCCTCCCACGGGTCTTCCAGCACCTTGCCCTCGGACGAGGTGTGGAGCAGGTTCGCATCCGTGGAGAAGGGCGCCTCGCCGCGCTTGTCCTTGGCAACCATGATCTGGTGCGCCTCGGCATATTCGATGAGCTTGGTGCGGCTGGTGAGGTCCCATTCACGCCAGGGGGCGATCACCTTGATATCCGGGTTCAGCGCATAGGCGCTCAGCTCGAAGCGGACCTGATCATTGCCCTTGCCGGTCGCGCCATGGGCCACCGCATCCGCATCGACCTCCCGCGCGATCTCGATGAGGCGCTTGGAGATGAGCGGCCGCGCGATCGAGGTGCCGAGCAGATAAAGCCCCTCATAAAGCGCATTGGCGCGCATCATCGGGAAGACGAAGTCGCGCACGAACTCCTCGCGCAGATCGTCGATGAAGATGTGCTCGGGCTTCACCCCGGCGTTGAGCGCCTTCTGGCGCGCCGGTTCCAGTTCCTCGCCCTGCCCGAGATCGGCGGTGAAGGTCACCACCTCGCATTGATATTCCTGCTGGAGCCACTTCAGGATCACGCTGGTATCGAGGCCGCCCGAATAGGCAAGGACGACGCGTTTGATCTGATCGGACATGACGGGACTCTCTCTTGTCGAGGCGGAACGAATGCGTGGGCGCCGCTAACAGGCGCGGGGCGCGGGAGCAAGCCGCCTGCGCGCAGAACAGCGCAACCGGTCAGGACGGCGGATCAGCCCGCCGCAAGCCGCGCCAGCTCCGCCCCCCGGTCGCGCGCGGCGCGCAGCGTCTCGGCAATGAGCGGGGCAAGGCCGTCGGGCCGGTCCAGCACGTCGAGCCCGGCGCGCGTCATGCCACCCTTGCTCGCCACCGCATCGGCCAGCGCGCCGGGGGCGTCCTGTGCGCCGGCCGCGCTCAGCGCCGCGCCTTCCACGGTCGCCAGCGCCATACGCGCGGCAAGGGCAGGCTCCAGCCCCATCTCCGCGCCGGCCTGCGCCAGCGCGTCTATGACCCGGTAGAGATAGGCCGGGCCGCAGCCCGCCAGCGCTGTCGCCGCGTCAAACAGATCCTCGTTGTCCAGCCATGCCACCAGCCCCAGCGGTTGACACAGCGCGTCCGTCGCCGCGCGGATATCCGCCGGCGTTCCCGCATCGGCAAACAGGCTGACCACGCCCTTGCCCGCGCGGACCGGCATATTGGGCATGGCGCGCACATGCGCTGCCGCCTGTGGAAAGGCCTCGGCCAGCCGCGCCGCGCTCACCCCGGCGAGAATCGAGAGGATCGTGGTGCCCGCGCCCAGTCGCGCGGCGAGGATCGGGGCGACATCGGGTAGTTGCTGCGGCTTGTGCCCGAGCAGGACGAGCGTGCCCGGCGCGATCGCGTCGGGCAGCGCGGTCATCACGGTGACGCCCGGCGCCACCGGGCGACCGCTTGGCCGCACCACGCTGACCCGCGCGGCGGGAAGGCCCGTTTCAAGCCAGCGGCCGAGCATGGCACCGGCCATATTGCCGCACCCCATCAGCAGCAGCGCCTCTGGCCAGTCTCCCGCCCTCGTCATGGCAACATCCTTATGGCTGCTTATGCTCGCTTATGCCCGCGCCGCCGCTCAGGCTTCGCCCTGCGTCTCGATCAGGCTGGCCGCCAGCGCGTCGCTGGGGCTTTTCCCGCCCCACAGCACGAACTGGAACACGGGGTAGAAGCGTTCGCTCTCGTCGATCGCGCTTTCCACCAGAAGCTGCGCCTGATCGATCGTCAGCGCCGCGCTCGGCCCCAGCAGCGCGCCATGGCGGAAGAGCAGGGCGCCGCTCGCCGACCACAGCTCGAAATGGCCGAGCCAGAGCTGTTCGTTGATGAGCGCGATGGTTTCGCAAATGGCGCCGCGCTTGTCTTCGGCCACGCGGATGTCCGGCAGCACGAGGAGCTGGAGCACCTGATCCTCATCGCGCCAGATGGCGCGCACTTCATATTCAGTCCAGCTTCCGCGATGACGGGCGACGATCTCCTCGTCGCTCACATGTTCGAAGGGCCATTCATGCGCTTCGAAATAGGCCGCGAGCATGTCGATCGGTTCGGCTTCCTGCTCGGCTTCCATATATGTGTCGTGGTCGATCATTCAGTCCCGTGCATCAACGCCCCTTGGGCCGTCTCGCCCGCCCTCTAGCACGGCCGGGCGCCTTCGCCTAGCGAACCGAGCCCGCCAGAGGCCCGCATTTGGGACGCACCCGGCAGGATATGGTCAATAAGTTGTGGATAATCGAACCGGAAAGGACGCTACGGCTTGTGGCCTCGCCAGCCGCCGCCCGGTCCCGGCCGGTTGCCGATCAGCCCGCCGTCTTGGGCTTGCGCGCCGCGCGGGGCTTCTTTGCCGCCGGTGCGGGCTTTTCCGTGGGCGCTTCGCCGCCTTCCAGCACCGCGAGCCGCGCCTCGAGCCGCTCCACGTCGGCACGGGCTTTCGCGGCCAGCGCCTTGACGGCCTCAAACTCCTCGCGGCTCACAAAGTCGAGCCCGCCGATCCACTCACGGGCGCGCTCGCGCGTGTTGCTCTCCACTTCACGGCCCATGCCGGCAAGGGTGCCGGCCGCGCCGTTGATGAGGCGGGAGAGATCGTCGAAAAAGCGGTTTTCGCTCTGCATGGCGGTCACGTGCATCCTTGAGTGGGCCGGCGGCCAATCAGGCCGGCCAGTGATGATAACAGCCTATATCTGGGTACGGACGACCGGCGTGACAAGGGAAGCCCCGGCATCCGGGTTCAGCGTCATGATCTGGTACATGAGCAATGCGGCGAAGGCCAGCCAGGCGACATAGGGCAGCATGAGCAATGCAGCGCTCAGCCGGATGCGGGCAAAAGCGATCGTCGTCAGCACGGCCAGCAGCACAAGCGCGAGCAGCAGATAGAAGGACAGCACGATCTCGTGCGCCGCGAAGAACAGCGGCGACCATGCGAGGTTGCACAACAGCTGCACGATGAAGAGCATGATGGCGATGCCGCGCCCGCGCGCGCCGCGCGCATGCAGGATGACCGCGAGGGCAAGGCCCATCAGCAGGTAAAGCAGCGGCCAGACGATCGAGAAGACAAGGCCGGACGGCATGATGGCCGGCTTTTCCAGCGCCGCGAACCAATGGTTGCCAAAGCCGGAATTGGCGGCGCGTGCCGACACGATTCCCAGGAACTCAAGAGCCGGCACGGTGAACAGCGCGCGGCGCAGATAGGACATGCGAAGCTGCCCTTTGGAGGCGATCTCGTTCATGCCGCTCCTCGCGTGGACAGCCTCATTCTTTCGAATCCCCCGGGAAATCTCATGAGAGGGCTCAGATGTGCTGGGATTTTCTCCGCCGCGCAACCCTCAATCACGCGCGGTTTTCCACCGGCATCATTTTTCCGTCCGCGTCCCGCGCGCCTCCATCCCCGTCGCCTGACCGGGCGACGAGCAGAAACTCCACATTGCCTTCCGGTCCGGTGATCGGGCTGCGCGTGATGCCGGCGACCGTCCAGCCGCGCGATTGCGCCCAGTCGGCCGCCTCGGCGCAGACGCGCGCATGGATGGCGGGATCGCGCACCACGCCGCCTTTGCCCACTTCGCCCCGCCCCGCCTCGAACTGCGGCTTCACCAGCGCGACCAGCCAGGCACCGGGCGCGGCGAAATCGAACGGGCGCTCCAGCACTTTGGCGAGGCTGATGAAGCTTGCGTCGCACACGATGATGTCGACAGGTTCGGGAATATGCGTCTCTGTCAGGATGCGCGCGCTGGTCTGCTCGTGCACGATCACCCGTTCGTCACTGCGGAGTTTCCAGGCGAGCTGGTTGGTGCCGCTGTCCACGGCATAGACGCGCGCGGCCCCCCGCGTCAGCAGCACATCGGTAAAGCCGCCGGTCGAGCTGCCGACATCCATGGCCACGAGGCCGGTCACGTCGATGGCGAATTCGCCAAGCGCATGGTCCAGCTTTATGCCCCCGCGCGAGACCCAGGGATGGTCGCGCCCCTTGACGATAATCGCCACCTCCGGGGCAAGCATCTGCCCGGCCTTCGCGCCCGGTCGTCCATCGACCAGCACATGGCCGGCCATGACCAGCGCCTGCGCGCGGGTCCGGCTCTCGGCAAGGCCGCGCTCCACGAGCAACTGGTCAAGGCGGCGCTTGCCTCCCATCAGCCGTCTGCAAGCCCGGTCAGCATCGCCGGGGTCAATATCTGCTGTAGGATTCGCGGCTCCGATGCCCCGGGGGCGTAGTAAATGTAGAACGGCACGCCCGATCGTCCATGCCGCTCCAGGAAGCGCGTGATCGCCGGGTCGGCCCGAGTCCAGTCGCCCACCATCATGACGATTCCCGCCTTGGCGAACGCATCGCCGACCGCCTTATCGGAAAGCGCGCCCGCCTCGTTCACCTTGCAGGTCAGGCACCAGTCCGCCGTGAAGTAGAGGAAGACCGGCTTACCGGACTGGCGCAGCTCCGCCAGCTTCGCCTCGCTGAACGGGACGTGCCCGCTCGCGATCACCGCGCCGCTCGTCCGGTTCCCCAGCACGGCCGGGCCGATCATTGCCACGCCAGCGAGCGCCAGCCCGAGAGCGCCGATGACGCGCTTACCCGTTGCCAGCCCCCGTCGCTGTCGCCGCCCGAGCAGCGCAAGCAGAGTGCCCGCGAGCATCGCCAGTCCCAGTCCAAGGGCGAGCCCACCTGTACCCGTCTGCCGCCAGAGCAGCCAGAGCAGGCCAACCGCCGTAAGCCCCATGGGAATGGCGAGGACCGCCTTCAGCCGCGCCATCCACGGCCCCGGACGAGGTAACCGCGCGCGCAGCGCCGGCAAGAACGCAATCGCAAGGAAGGGCGCCGCGAGTCCGAGCCCGAGCCCCATGAAGACGAGCAGCGCGAGCGGCCATGGCAGCACCAGCGCTGCCCCCATTGCCGCACCCATGAAAGGCCCCGTGCAAGGCGTGGCGACAAAAGCCGCGAGCATGCCCGTCCAGAAGGCGCCGCCTGTGCCGCCACGCGCCGCCATGCCCTGCCCCGCGTCGATCGCCGCGAGATCGAACAGGCCGGCCAGATTGAGCGTGATGGCAATCATTAGCAGCAACAGCAGTGCGATGACACCGGGGTGCTGGAGCTGGAAGGCCCAGCCAATCTCCGCACCGCCGGCCCGGATCGCCAGCATCACCGCGCCCAGTGCAAGGCAGGTGACGAGGATACCGGCGGTATAGGCCAGCGCCTCCGCCCGCGCCCGCCGCTCGTCCCCGCCGGCCCGCGCGAGGCTTAGCGCCTTGAGGCTCAGTATGGGGAAGACGCAGGGCATGACATTGAGGATGACACCGCCCAGAAACGCCGCCGCCAGCGTAAGCAGCAGGGCCTGTGCCGTGAGCCCACCGGATGCAGCGTCCGCCACGCCCCCGCCGCCAATGGAGACCCCGCCCGCCGGGACCGCGCCGGGCGTCGCGCGCAGGCTGAGTGCAACGCCAGGCGAAACCGCCAGCACCCCCTCTATCACGCCCTCCCGCGCGGCATCCGGCGCCAGCTTCGTCTCGATGACGAGCTGATCGCCCACGCGGCGCGCGCGCTGCGGCTCAGCATAAGCCACGCGTTCACGCGTCAGCGCATAAAACCACGGATCTGCAACCGGCGCACTGTCAGGATAGGGCACGGCGATGGCCAGACGATCCCCCGTCAGCGCATAGCCCGCGGGCTGATCGAGCGGGCGCGGCAAAGCAGCGCGCCAGGTGTCAAAGCGGGCACGATCGGCCGACGCAATCACGCCATCGCCAACGATCAGCTCCGCCGCAACACGGCCTTCCTCCGGTACGCACAAGCTGTTGGTGCAGACCAGCCAACGCCCTTGCGCGCTGATCGGTAAACGCGTGCCGGGCCTGGCATCCGCAGGCACGGCAATCTCCGTCAGCACCGCATAAGCACCCTCATGCACATGGTTCATGAGGCCCGCGATGAGCAGCCGCCCGGGCACCGGATAACGCAGCGGGCCGACCCGCACCCCGGCGGGCAGCGCCCAGTCCAGCGTCATCCCCGCGCCGGCATCCCCCGGATTGCTCCAGTAGCCGTGCCAGCCCTGCTCCGGCTGCATGACGATGGCGATGCTGACCCGGCTCCCCGGCAGCGGTCGCGCCGTCTCCGCCACGAGGCTCGCGCGCATGTGACGGGCGCCACCCGCGCCGAAAGGCGACTGTGCGGATGCCGCCGCGTCCGCCAGCAGGAGCAGCAGGGCAAGAATCGTCTTCAAAATGCCATTGAGGGGGCGCATGGCTCCGTCCTACAGACTATCGCGCCACGATCTAGGCGTTGCCCGCGCCATGACAAAGGGGAAACTGATGATCCGTTCCGGCAACCGCCGCCTCGCCGCCACGCTCGCGCGTTCCACGATCATAGCCATGGCCATGACCACAGGCATGGCCACCCCCTTGCTCGCCCAGACCCCGGCACCAGTCACCGGCACGCAGGCACCCGCGCCCACTACCCCGCCCCGGCTGCTGGTCGTCATCTCAGTGGACCAGTTCTCGGCCGACCTCTTCAACGAATATCGCCCCACCTTCACCGGCGGCCTTGCGCGGCTGGCTGGCGGCGTAGTCTTCCCCAAGGGCTATCAGAGCCACGCCGCCACCGAGACCTGCCCCGGTCACTCGACGATTCTCACCGGCAACCGGCCCGGCCATACCGGCATTATCGCCAACAATTGGATCGACCAGTCGATCACCCGCACAGACAAGACCGTCTACTGCTCGGAAGACCCGGACATCGCTGGCACATCCTCGGACAACTACATCGTCTCTCCAAACATGCTGCGGGTGCCCACCTTGGGCGGACGGATGAAAGCCGCCACCCCCGCCGCGAAGATCATCTCCGTTGCGGGGAAGGACCGCGCCGCGGTGATGATGGGCGGCCCCACGCTCGACCAGATCTGGTGGTGGGGCGGCAAGGGTTTCACCAGCTATCGTAATGTGCCAACGACCCCGCTGGTCGACCGGGTGAATGCCGGTATTGCTATTGGTTTCAACGCCGCGCGCCCGGCCTTTGAGGTGCCCGCACACTGCGCCGCGCGCAATCATGCCGTTGCCATCGGCAATGACGCCAGCGTCGGCACCGGGCATTTTGCCCGCGAGGCGGGCAATGCCCGCGCCTTCCGCGCCTCACCGGAATTCGACGCGGCCGTGCTTGCGCTCGCCACCAGCCTGATCGAAGATCAGAAGCTGGGCACCGGCCCGGTGACCGATCTTATCTCCATCGGCCTTTCGGCGACTGACTACATTGGCCATAGCTACGGCACGAGCGGCGCGGAAATGTGCATCCAGATGAGCAATCTCGACGCGAGCCTCGCCGGATTCTTTGATCGGCTGGATGCGATGGGGCTCGACTATCTGGTCACGCTGACGGCCGACCATGGTGGCCATGACCTGCCTGAGCGCAACCGGGAAAATGCCGCAGCGGACGCCGAGCGGGTGGATGCCAGCCTGCTGCCCAAGCAAATGAGCCTCGCTCTTGCCAAGCAAACCGGGCTTTCCGGCGACGATCTGATCCTTGGCGATGGCCCCTTTGGCGACATGTGGGTGAACCAGCGCCTCTCCGCCAAAGACAAGGCGCGGCTGCTCGCCGCCGCGATCCCCGCCTACAAGGCGAACCGGCAGGTGGCTGCCGTCTTTACCCACGCGGAAATCGCTGCCGCGCCGGAGCCTGCCGGCCCACCGGAAAGCTGGACCCTGCTTCAGGAAGTGAAAGCCAGTTTCGACCCGCAGCGTTCGGGCGATTTCGTGGTGCTGCTCAGGCCCCGCGTCACACCCATCATCGACCCCGGCCGGGGCTATGTGGCGACACATGGCAGTCCGTGGGATTATGACCGCCGTGTCCCGATCCTCTTCTGGCGCAAGGGGCTGACACCCTTCGAGCAGCCGCTCGGTGTCGAGACGGTCGACATCATGCCGACACTCGCCGCGCAAATCGGCCTCACCCTCCCTGCCTCCGGCTATGATGGCAAGTGCCTGGACCTTATGGCGGGCGCGGGCACAAGCTGCCCGGCCAAGGCGAAATAACGGAGCTGGAATCAGCGCTGGTCGCGCTGCGCGATACCGCTTGCGATCACATTTTCGCCGATCACGAGCCGCGCGCGCGTCCAGTCCGCGATGAAGGTGCTGCGCCGGGCAAGGCCGGGCACGAAGCGCGCGACATTATGTGTGATCGCCAGCCCATCTGAGGGATTACTCGCCCCTTCCGCACCCAGCGCGACAAAGGCGCTGTAATTATCCTTGTCGCGTCCCTGCACCATCACATTATTCTCAATGCGGCCGACACTGCCGGCCGGCAGATCGATCATATAATTGGTGAGCTTGCCCTGACTGTCGTCAAAGCTGTTCTCGCTGATGTCGACGCGGGCAGCGCGGCTCTTGAGATAATGACCGCCACGCCCGGCCTCGAACCGTGAGCGCGTCACGCGCACCATCCCGTAATGGCCGGCATAAATGCTATGGGCACAGGCCAGATCACGATCACAGCGACCCAACCGCGAAAAGGTCGACCGGTCGACAGCCAGCGTGCCGCCGCTATCGTCCGCAGTCAATATGCCTTCCTCGCTGTCACGAAACCAGCTCTGCGATACGCTAAGATCACCCCGCTCCAGCCGGATGCCGGCGCCGTTGCCATCCGGCACGCTATAGCCCTGGAAAACGATACCATGGACACTGGCGGCGCGCCCGCGCAGCACAAGACCAGCCTTCCCCTCGCAGGCCTGACCTTCGAGGATGACACTGCCCGGCGTCACCGCCCGATAGCTGATATCGCCCGCCTCCTGCACAGCGCATTGCCGATAGCGCCCCGGCGCGATGGTGACGATGCCAGTGCCGGCCCCGATTGCCTTTACCGCATCGGCAAGACGATCATAGCGCTGCCCACCCGCGACCGCGAAAGCCCCTCCGCCGGCCTGCTGCGCGAGCAGCGGCCCGGCCCCCGCCAGGACCATGGGCAGACAAGACAGGAAAAGGGCGATACGGCGCGGGGATATGAGCATGACCCGTCTATAGGGTGGCGGTTGCGATCAGGCGAGAGCCGGCACACTATGCCTATCTCGGGCCGGGACAGGACAACATGACACCGCGACGAAACGGATCAGCCCGCGCCGCGCCGCCGCCCGAGCCAGAGCTTGACGGTCAGTTCCCCGCCTTCAAGAGCGCGCGTCTCCATCAGATCGATCCCAGCCGCGCCATACCAGCCCGCCATCTGTGCATCGGAAAAGCCGAGACGGGCATGGGCATCATGCCGCCGCAGTTCCTCCCGCTCATGCGCGTCGAAATCGGCGACCAGAAGCAGCCCGCCGTGATGGAGCACTCGCGCCACCTCATCGATCACGCGCTCGGGCTCTTGTGCATAATGCAGCACCTGATGGATGATCGCGGTATCAACCGAGGCGCTTTCCAGCGGCAGATTATAGAAATCGCCAATGAGGAAACGGATACGCTCCGCCAGAGCGGGTGGGGTCTGAGTACGCGCCAGTCGGAGCATATCCGGGCTACGGTCGATCGCGGTGATGCCGGTCGCGGCGTCGGCAAACAGCCGCGCCATCCGACCTGTCCCCGTGCCGATATCCAGCAAGACGCCGAGCGGCTTCCCCCCCAGCAGCAGGGCCATCGCGGCCTCCACCTTCGCCTCTGGCACGTGGAGCGAGCGGATTGCATCCCATTGCTCGGCATGGGTCGCGAAATAATTTTCTGCCGCGCGCGCGCGTTCAGCCCGGACCGCCGCGAGTCGGGCACGGTCCGCCTCATGCCAGAGCACCTCGCTCGAATCGCGCGCAGCGATATCCAGCAGTCTGCCAAGGGCACGCTCCGCCTCCCCCCGCGCCAGCGTGAGGAACACCCAGCTTCCTTCCCGCCGGCGCACCACTAGTCCGCTGTCCACAAGGATCCGGATATGGCGTGAGACGCGCGGCTGGCTCTGGCCGACAACCAGCGCAATCTCACCAACGGCAAGCTCCATCTCTCGCAGAAGTTGCACGATGCGGAGCCGGGTAGGATCGCCAAGAGCGCGAAAAAGCTCGATTTGTCCCTGCATCGCCTCCCCCTACAACATTCTCCCACAACCGCGAAACTACCGGGTGCCGCGCCCCTTTTTGGTCGACTCCCACTCGATCGGACTCCTGTGCGGATCACTAGCGGGGTTGAATTACCATTAACAAGCCGATACGATTCGCCACGCAGGCTTAACGGGGGGGACCCTTTTTCCCGACCGGCCTGCCCGGATCATCCAGAAAGGGTTTGCCCATGAAGAAGTCGATTGTCATTTCGCTTGCCGCCGCTGCGTCGCTTGGTCTTGCTGCCTGTGGTGGCGGCAACCCGGCTACCGACGCTGCCAACAGCGCGCTGAACGCCGCGAATGATGCCACCGCTGCTGCCGACAACGCCATTGACGCGGCCGGTAACGCCGTGGATGCCGCCGGCAACGCCGTGAACAACGCTGCAGACGCTGTGAACGCGACGGCAAGCAACGTCGCAAACAAGATTTAATTCGCGCTTCACGCGCAGCATAATGGAAAAGGGGTCGCCGATTTCAGGCGACCCCTTTTTTGTATATCCGACATGCGAGGCCAATTTAGGCTGACCCACGTGCCAGCTCCAACATTCGCCGCGCCAATTCTTGCTCGCCCATGACGACTTGACCAGCTCCCTTACGCTTAAGGTGCGCGACTTCCTCATCCGAATGTGCACGCGCAATTATTGGGAGGTCCGGGCGGAGTCCCCGCGCCTTTTCCACAATTGCACCAGCCTCAAAACCATGGGCAATGGCGACGAGTAAAGTATCTGCCTTCTGGATGCCGGCGGCGAGAAGCGTGCGCTCTTCCAGTGCGCTACCTTTTACCACTGAAAGACCCATCTTCTCTGCTTGGGCCGCCGTATCGCGGTCATCCTCAATGACAACAACCTCTCGACCGACTGTCTTCAACTCCGGCCCAAGAAGGCTTCCGACTCGACCAAAACCAACCAGTAACACCGTTTGGGTGACAACTGGTGAGCCCGGACTGGTGAGTTCAGGTTCGCCCTCCGTTTCTTCATTGCGCGCCCCACGCTTCACGAAGGCGAAAACAAACGGATTCAAGAAGATGGAGAATATTGCACCGGCAAGGATGAGGTCGCGTGCAGCTTCGGGCACAATATCAAGCTTGGTACCAAGTGTCGCCAGAATGAACGAGAACTCACCGATCTGCGCCAGACTCGCAGCAATAATGAGTGCCGTATTATGCGAATGGCGGAACAACCGTACAATCGCATAAGCGGCAATCGATTTGCCAAAAACGATAATCAGTACCGTGGCGAGCAAAGGGAGTGGTTGTTCGACTACAACTTTTGGATCAAAGAGCATCCCAACGGACACGAAGAACAGAACGGCAAAAGCATCTCGTAATGGGAGTGTCTCTTCAGTCGCGCGGCGGCTGAGTTCCGTCTCGCCGAGAATCATACCAGCAAAGAAAGCACCGAGCGCGAAGGAAACGTGGAACACCTGCGCTGCGAACGCAGCAACGCCGAGCGCAATTGCCAGCACCGCCAAACGGAACAGTTCACGCGAGCCAGTGTGGACCACCCAATGCAACAGCACTGGAATCACCCGTCGACCAATCACCAACATAAAAGCAATGAACGCGCCAACCATGAACAACGTGACGCCAAGCGACCAGAACAGCTTCGACAAGCCACCACCGCCGCTCATGTCCATGCCAGCCAGAACCGGCAACAACACCAAGGCGAGCACCATCGCGATGTCTTCCACGATGAGCCAGCCAACCGCGATACGTCCTTTGTCGGTCTCAACAAGATCCAGTGACTGAAGCGCGCGCAATAGAACGACCGTGCTCGCAGTTGAAAGCGCCAGACCGAAAACAAAGCCGGCCAGAACCGGCCAACCCATCGCCGCCGCAAGCCCCATGCCCATAAGCGTCGCGGCAGCGATCTGGACGACAGCGCCCGGCACGGCGATCCGCCGTACATCCATGAGGTCCTTCAGCGAAAAATGAAGGCCCACGCCGAACATGAGCAGAATGACCCCGATTTCCGCCAATTCATGCGCCAGCTTCATGTCTCCCACGAAGCCCGGCGTAAAAGGCCCCATGATGACACCAGCAAGCAAATAACCCGCAATTGGAGATACTCGCAGGCGTAATGCGATTGCCCCGAGGATGAAGGACAGGACGAAACCAACTACGAGAATGGCGATAAGCGGAGTCACATGGGGCATAGGCAGAATGTTCCGATCAGCTGCAAAGTGCTTATGGTGGGGCCACTTCCAACCGAAAGCGGCCCATCGTTATGATATTATTTCGACGACAAGGCGACAATGCCAGTCATCGCAAGAATAGTGGCGGCAACACCGGCCAAAATAGCCGGACGAAACCACCAAGGCGGTTTGATGAATTTTCGTCTCATCGCACGTCCCTCTCACTTCGAGCAAGGGTCGGGCGCGCGCAACACTTGGCGCGCCAGCTCAGACGAAAGAGCTAGGAGGGCCTCGTGGCCCCAGTTCCAAAACAGGTGGACGGCTAAAGGGCAGGCGTCTCTCAAGCCCGAACAGCACTATCGGCTGCGTTCGGCAGATGATGATAAAAGCAGCGCCTGCAACGACGGCTAAAGCGCCGTCAAGACCGGCATTCGCACCCTGCTGCCGAACAAGCGGCTGAGGCGGCGTTGCCCGCGCTTCAATCTTCGATTCAGCGCTCTGCGCCCGGACACGCAACGCGACTGCGCTGGTCGACGGATCGAAGGCTGAGCCTTGCGTGCGTGAAGCCGGCGGGCCGGAAGGAACCAATGCTGCGACAAGAGCACTCACCAGCACGAGCATCAGCGCGCCGAAATGCCAGCGAGCACCACAGAGTGGAAGGGAGAGGGTTCGTAGATATCGCATTGCCATCTATTTCTGGAATGTAGTGCAGAATACCTCAATTGGAAATGGCAGGTTGGGGAGATATATCCACTAAGCCCGAACCACTTCCGTTACCATTGCATGAATCGATATTTTCCGCTAAGGGCGCGCGCTGCACCGGCGGGCATGGGGCGCGCGGGGAGCCACCAGCACAAGCCCGAGAGAACTTCATGAGCCTCCGCAACGTGGCCATCATCGCGCACGTCGATCATGGCAAAACCACCCTTGTCGATCAACTTTTCCGCCAATCCGGCACATTCCGTGACAATCAACGCGTTGAAGAGCGCGCGATGGACTCCAATGATCTGGAGCGCGAACGCGGTATCACCATCCTCGCCAAGCCCACCTCCGTCGACTGGACACCGCCGGGCGCCAGCGAGAGTGTCCGCATCAACATCGTCGATACGCCCGGCCACGCCGACTTCGGCGGCGAGGTGGAGCGCATCCTCTCGATGGTCGATGGCGTTGTGCTGCTGGTCGACAGTTCGGAAGGCGCCATGCCACAGACGAAATTCGTCACCGGCAAGGCGCTGGCCCTGGGCCTCCGCCCGATCGTGGTCGTCAACAAGGTGGACCGCCCGGACGAGCGTATCCAGGAAGTGCTCGACGAAGTGTTCGATCTGTTCGTGAGCCTTGATGCGACCGACGAGCAGCTCGACTTTCCCGTGCTGTTCGCCTCGGGCCGCAACGGTTATGCCAACCCCGACCCTTCGATGCGGGAAGGCACGCTGCTGCCGCTCTTCCAGACCATCGTCGACCATGTGCCGCCACCCGCGCTGGACGCTGACGCGCCCTTCACCTTTCTGGTGACGCTGCTTGATCGAGATAATTTTCTCGGTCGCATTCTGACTGGTCGCGTGACGTCCGGTACCGTCAAGATCAATCAGCCGATCCATGCACTGGATGCTGATGGCAAAGTCATCGAGAGCGGTCGCGCTTCCAAAATCATGTCCTTCCGTGGCCTGGATCGGGTGCCGGTAGACGAAGCAAGGGCCGGTGACATCATCAGTCTTGCCGGGCTGACCGTGGCGACGGTGGCCAACACCATTGCCGACACCTCCGTCACGGTACCAATCAAAGCCCAGCCGATCGACCCGCCGACGCTCTCCATGCGCTTTGCCGTGAATGATTCGCCCATGGCCGGCCGCGAAGGCGACAAGGTGACAAGCCGCATGATCCGCGACCGCCTGTTTCGTGAAGCGGAGAGCAATGTCGCCATCAAGGTGACCGAAAGCGCAGACAAGGACAGTTTCGAGGTTGCGGGTCGTGGTGAGCTTCAGCTTGGCGTACTCATCGAGACGATGCGCCGCGAAGGATTCGAGCTTGGCATCTCACGGCCGCGCGTGCTGTTCCGCGATGGCGAGGACGGCCGTGAAGAGCCCTATGAAACGGTCGTCATCGATGTCGACGACGAGTATTCCGGCACCGTCGTAGAGAAGATGAACATTCGTAAGGCCGAGATGACGGACATGCGCCCCTCCGGCGGAGGCAAGACCCGCATCACCTTCTCAGCACCCTCACGCGGCCTCATCGGCTATCACGGCGAGTTCCTCTCGGATACGCGCGGCACCGGTATTATGAACCGCTTGTTCGAGAAATACGGACCGTACAAGGGCAGCATCGAGGGCCGCAAGAACGGCGTGCTCATCTCCAACGGCGCCGGCGATGCCAACGCCTATGCGCTTGGCCCGCTGGAAGAGCGCGGTGTACTCATGGTCGGCGTTGGCGAAGCGCTTTATGAGGGGATGATTATCGGCGAGAACGCCAAGCCCGAAGACCTCGAAGTCAACCCGATGAAGTCCAAACAGCTCACCAACTTCCGCGCCTCCGGGAAGGATGATGCCATCCGCCTCACTCCGCCATGGAAGATGACGCTGGAACAGGCCATCGCTTATATCGACGATGACGAGATGGTCGAGGTAACGCCTAAGTCCATTCGCCTGCGCAAACGCCATCTTGATCCGCACGAGAGGAAGCGCGCCAAGCGGGTAGCCGAAGCGGCATAAGCGAATGATCTGCTCCCACCGAGCAGGACCATGCTGATTGTTGGTGGGTTATACTCACCGCTGCCATATCCGGGCGAAGGTAGAGCGACGCGAAACCGGAAGCCGGATATGGGACGGTGAAGGCATTTTCCGGAGCGGTAGTCGACAATGTCGGCGCCACGCTTCGATGAGCATTTTCGCCTCGGCGAGGCTGTACTAAAGCAGGTAATCGCGCAGAGGCTCGTTTTGAGCTTTCATTATAGCTGGTTGACGGGCCTTGCCTTCCTTCGCTAGGCGATCTTATGAGCGATACACCTCCCGACCGCCTCTCAACTAATCCGCGCAGTGCCCATTTTGATATGGACGTACTGCAGCGGGGCATTGGGGTCCGCTTTAAAGAGCGCGAACGTAATGATGTCGAGGAGTATTGTGTTTCGGAAGGCTGGATTCGTGTAGCCGCCGGCAAAAGTCGCGACCGTTTCGGCCAGCCGATGACCGTGAAGTTGTCCGGTCCAGTCGAAGTTTGGTTCGAAGACCATAGGGATGCCTCTTACAAAGACGCGTAACGCCTATTCCGGTACTACCCGACCGCTTCTTACATCGAACCTGCTCGCCTCCCCTAACCCATCGAACAATGACGGCTCCGTTCCGGTCATCCAAACCTGTCCACCCAGCGCCTGAAGGCGCTCAAACAGAGCGATGCGGCGACGCGCGTCCAAATGCGCCGCCAATTCATCAAGTAGCAGCACCAAAGGTCGGCGCGTTCGCGCTCGTACCAATGATGCATGGGCAAGAATGAGCGAAAGGAGCAACGCCTTCTGCTCGCCCGTAGAGCATAAAGCCGCTGCTTGCCCGTTGGCCGCATGAGCGACGACAAGGTCAGCGCGATGCGGTCCGGCAAGTGCTCGTCCCGCTGCGGCATCACGTGTGCGGCCGGCATGCAAGGCGGCGGTGAGATCGCCATGTTGTGTGGCAAAGCACTCAAGTGCAAGACTTGGCCGGGCAAACGGCCCTGCCCCCACTTCGGCGAATAGATTACCAAGCGCGATAACGAGGTTTGCACGCGCTGAATGGACCGCGCAACCATGCTCGGTCATCTGCGCTTCCAGCGCGGATAGCCAGTCAGGGTCAGCCGGGAGTTCACCAGCGAGCAATGTATTTCGCGCTCGCATCGCAGCATCATATCGCGCGCTATGAACGGCATGGCCAGGCTCCAGCGCCAACACCAGCCGATCGAGAAAACGCCGCCGTCCACCCGCGCCCTCCATAAACAGTCGATCCATGGCCGGCGTAAGCCAGCTGATTGCCAGATGTTCCCCGAGTGAATTGGCAGTGCTCGCCCGCCCGTTCACCCGCACTTGCCTCCGCTCGGGTGCTGTCGAATCCGTCCCTATCCCAAGGACGCTGCCTGAAGCCGCCACAGCCGCAATAGCAAACCCACCCGTGCCATCCTGGCGCGCCATGTCACGCAGCGCTGCGCTGCGAAGCCCCCGCCCGGGCGCAAGCAACGAGACAGCCTCCAATATGTTTGTCTTGCCCGAGCCATTTTCTCCCGTGAGCACAATCATTGAATGCGCTGGCGCAAGCCGCGCCACCGCATGATTACGAAAATCGGTAAGATCGAGACGGGAGATACCCATGCGCAGCCTCGATAGCGCGTAGGGAAGAGCCATGCTAGAAGAGTGGGATGGCAAATGACATCAAGAGCAAGCGATACCAGATGGCTTTTTTGCATGTTGATCGCCTGAAATCGTCGTAACAGATCCAGGAGCAACGGCCTCTGTGCGGCTCAGCATATGAGAAGAGGGTCAAATATGAGGACCATCACTAGCAGAATTTTGCGTCGGCCATTCACGCAGATGGGCGTATCCGTGATTGTCGGAAGCTTGTTTGCATGGAGCAGCGTCGCTCAGGCCGCGCTCCCCGTAGGTGCCCATGCTCCAGACTTCGTGACACGGGGCGCCAAAGCCGGCAAAATTTTCAATCTGCGTCTGTCCGATGCGCTAAAAAAAGGCCCGGTCGTTCTCTATTTTTTTCCGGCTGCCTTCACACCCGGTTGCACAGCGGAGGCGCATGAGTTCGCCGAAGCGGCGGACGATTTCATCAAAGCCGGCGCCACGGTAATCGGCATGAGCGCCGATCCGGTGGACAAGCTCGCCAAATTCTCCACCGAACATTGTCAGGATAAGTTTGCGGTTGCCTCCGCTGGACCGCGCGTCATTCTCGGTTATCAGGTGCCGCTCGCTGCCCGTGCCGGACTAACGGATCGCACAACTTACGTCATTTCCCGCACCGGACGGATTGCTTATGCGTATACTGCGATGGATTATAGAGATCATGTAAAAAATGCTCTGTCCGCCGTGCGCGCCATGCAGGTGCCTAGAGAATAGAAGTCCGCACAAACCTCGGCTCGGCCAGCGATTCCCATATGCATCTCGCTGGTCTAAAGCCCTGCCATGGCACGTGTTATCCCGCTCCTCTATGTTCGCCGCTTACTAAGACAGCTCATGTTTGCCGGACTATTGCTATTGCTTGTCGTCCTTTGGCTACGCTTCGCAGCGCATGACCGAGTAGAACGAGGAACACTGACAGCTGATGGCGCACGCGTTCATGTAGCCGATGGCGACACACTGCGCATCGGTGCTCGAACTATCCGCATACAGGGCATTGACGCTGTGGAGTTGAAGCAGTTCTGCCGCGATAAGGATGGCACCGCGTGGAGTTGCGGCATGGGTGCGCGCGATGCGCTCACCGCATTGGTTGGCAAAGGCAACCTCTCGTGCACCACCCAGGCACAAGATCAGTATCGGCGTGATATCGCAAATTGCCGTGTAGATGGCATTGCAGACATAGGCGCCTCTCTGGTTCGGCAAGGCTGGGCAATTAGTGAAGCCAAACGCAGTGGCGACCCCTATTTGGCTGAGGAGGCAGAAGCAAAGCGCGAAGGGCGCGGAATCTGGCGGGGAGATTTTCAGAATCCGCAAATCTGGCGGGACGCTCATGCCTGGCATCCAAAGAAGAATGAGAAAATAACCGATTAGAGGAAATTTTCCCCATATGATGGGGACTTCCCCTATTGAGAGAAATAAACCACTCTTGAAACGCCGCAGATTTCTGCAGTTTTCGGAAACTGGCATCAATAATGCTCTCTCCAAGACATAGCCCGCAGGACGATCCTGCAGGCAGTGTTTTGAGGAGAACATCATGCGTATCAAATTAAACGCCCTTGCCGCATCGTTCGTGTCTGCATTGTTTGTTGCGGTCATCATGGTCGGTAGCGCGATCGCGCCAGCAACTCAGATCGGTCTCAGCGTCTAATCCGTCGCGATCCGGGTTCGCCGGAATTAACCGCAATTCTGGCACTCAATCATACATCATTGGAGTCACATTTTCATGGAACAGTCTTTTCGTCTCGATCGCACGAATGCCCGTGTGATGGGCGTCTGCTCGGGACTCGCCCGTCGTTATGGCTGGGACGTCACGCTGATTCGTGTCGCCGCTGTCCTGAGCCTTTTTGCCTTCGGCCCTTTGGCCCTTGTTGCTTATGGACTGGTGGGGTGGCTGGCGGAGGGATGATCGACCGAGCGGCTTGACCCTTCCCCCGATCAGCAGGACAAGGTCGGGGATATTGGAGGGGCAGGAGTTCTACAAATGCTACACCGTCTGACCATTGCGGGATTGCTCGCCGCTACCGCACTCACGGCTTCAGTGGCGTTACCGGTGCATGCTTCGGAAGCTGTGCCGGCCGCACCCGTCTATGCCATTCAGGCCGGGTATCTCATTACCGATGCCGCCAAACCGGCGCGTGGGCCATCGACGGTGATTGTACAGGGTGGCCGTATCCTGCGGATCGAGGACGGGGCCAGCGCACCGGACGGCGCCACCATCGTCGACCTGAGGGACAAGACGGTGATGCCCGGGCTGATCGACGTGCATGTCCACCTCACCTTCGATGCCGGGCAACCCTGGTATCAACATATGACGCCCAAATATTCCGAGCCCTATGCCGCCACCGTCGGCCTTAAAAACGCGCTCATTACCGCGCGCGCAGGCTTTACCACGGTGCGCGATCTGGGCGGCGCGCCGCTCGCCGCGCTCGCCATGCGGGACGCGATCCGCGAAGGCGCGTTCCCCGGTCCACGCATTCAGGTCGCCGGCCCCGGCCTGTCGATCATCGGTGGGCATGGTGACGATGCCGTCGGCCTTTCGCCGGAACTGGCCAAACTGATCGAACTGCATGGCGACCAATATTGGGTATGCACCGGTGCACAGCAATGCGCTGAAGCGGTTCGAAAGATCGCGGCGCTTGGGGTGGATGCCATCAAGATGCACGCAACCGGCGGCGTTCTCGACCCCGGCGCGATGGGCCTTGAACAGCATTTCTCCAACGAGGAGATGAAGGCGATCATCGACACGGCGCACCAGATGCACCTCAGGGTCGCGGCTCATGCCCATGGCGCGACGGGCATCGCCGCCGTGGTGAGGGCGGGCGTGGATTCCGTCGAGCACGGCACATTCGCCGATGACAATGGCATCAAGGAAATGAAGGCGCGCGGCACCTATTTCGACGCCACCCTCATGGCCTTCAGCGGCCTCCAGCTTTATCTCGGCAAAGGCATCTACACGGCCAACAGCGAGGCCAAGGCGCGTCAGACGCTGGACGCCTGGGGCAAGGCGCTTGGCCGGGCCTATCGCGCCGGCGTGCCCATCGCGCTTGGCACGGACGCTGCCGTCTTCCCACATGGACGCAATGCCGAGGAACTGGGCCTCATGGTCTCCAAGGGCGGCATGACCCCGCGCGATGCCCTGATCGCCGCGACGAAGGGCGGCGCCGACCTGCTGGGCCTCGCCAGTGAGACAGGCACGCTCGAACAGGGCAAATCCGCCGACCTCATTGCCGTCACCGGAGACCCCCTTACTGACCCGGCGGCCGTTACCCATGTCCATTATGTGATGGTGGAAGGGCGCCCCATTCCGATGAACTGACGGACTCTGGAGCGGAATAGCAAAAGGGCGGACCGTTCCCGATCCGCCCTTTCTATCTTTGTCAGCAGTTACTCTGCGACAGCCTGCGCTGCCGCAACCGCCATCAATGCTCCTTGCCGGCCCAGATATTCTGGTAGGCCATATAGGCAAGCACCGTCGCGATGAGCAGGAAGAAGACCGCCGCGCGACCCGCGACCTTGCGCGACTCCATCTTCGGCTCCGCCGTCCAGGTCAGGAAGGCGGCGACGTCCTGCGCCATCTGATCCACCGTCGGCTTGGTGCCATCCGAATAGGTCACCTGACCTTCAGCCGTCAGCGGTGGCGCCATGGCGAGATTAAGGTTCGCGAAATAGGGGTTGTAGTGCAGCCCCTCAGGCGTCTTCGCGTCGGGGAAATGCTTGAGCAGTTCCGCCGGCTGGTTGGCATAACCCGTCAGCAGCGCATGCACATAGTTGCTGCCGTCATGCCGCGCCTTGGTGATGAGCGAGAGATCGGGCGGAACCGCATTATTGTTCGCCGCGCGCGCCGCCACATCATTGGGATAGACGAGCGGGAAGCGATCGGCCGCGATGCCCGCGCGGGTCGCCGGCTCACCCGTGGTCGGGTTGATATCCGGCACCTGATGCGCCTTGGCGATCGCCTTCACCTCGGCCTCGTTATAGCCGAGATCCTGAAGATCGCGGAACGAGACGAGACGCAGCGAATGACAGGCGGAACAGACTTCCGAATACACCTGAAAACCGCGCTGGAGCTGCGCCTTGTCATAATGGCCGAAGGGGCCGCTGAAGCTCCATGCGACCTTTTCAGGATGCTTGTGAAAGGCGTGCTCCGCCGTTTCGGCCGGCGGCTCGCTCACATAAGCGATGGCGCCCAGCACGAAGCTCAGCAGGAGCATGCCGGAGAAGAAGAGGCCGACAAGGCCAGCGAAGAACCGAACCATTTTTTGTCGTCCCCCTTATTCGGCTGCCGTGGCGGCCGGCGCGACGTCGTTCGCGTCGCTTGCCGTACCCAGCGTCTTGCCGTGCTTCGCGAGCACCGCCTCAGTAATCGATCCAGGCAGCGGATCGGGCCGCTCAATTGCCGCGATGATCGGCAGGATGATGAGGAAGTGCGCGAAATAATAGGCTGAGGCGAGCTGGCTGATCATCACATAGGGCTCTGCCGCCGGCGCGCCGCCGCAATAGCCCAGGATCAGCACATCGATGCACAGCAGCCAGAAGAACTTCCTGAACAGCGGACGATAATTGCCCGAACGAACCGGCGAATTGTCGATCCACGGCAGGAAGAAGAGCAGCAGGATGGAGGCGAACATCGCCAGCACGCCGAGCAGCTTGGCCGGAACCAGCACCAGACCCGTGAACGGAATGGTGAGGTCATAGGTGAAGGCGCGCAGGATCGCGTAGAACGGCCAGAAATACCATTCCGGAACGATGTGCGCCGGCGTGCTCATCGGGTTCGCGGGGATATAGTTGTCCGGATGGCCCATATAATTGGGCGCGAAGAACAGCACCGTCGCGAAGATGACGAGGAAAACGCCCAGCCCGAAGCCATCCTTGGCGGTATAATAAGGGTGGAAGGGCACAGTATCCTGCGGCCCCTTCACTTCCACACCGGTCGGATTCGAGGAACCGGGGATGTGCAGCGCCCAGATGTGCAGGATGATGACACCCGCAATCACGAAGGGCAGCAGATAGTGCAGCGAGAAGAAGCGATTAAGCGCGGCATTGCCAGGCGCGAAACCGCCGAGCAGCCAGGTCTGGATCGGCTCTCCGACGACCGGAAGCGCGCCGAACAGGCCGGTGATGACCTTGGCGCCCCAGTAGCTCATCTGCCCCCAGGGAAGCACATAGCCCATGAACGCCGTCGCCATCATCAGCAGGAAGATGACGATGCCAAGTAGCCACACCATTTCACGCGGGGCCTTGTAGCTCGAATAATAAAGGCCGCGGAAAATGTGGAGATAGACCACGATGAAGAAGAAGCTGGCGCCATTGGCATGGGCATAACGCAGCAGCCAGCCGGCGTTCACATCACGCATGATGTGCTCAACCGAATCGAATGCCACCAGCCCGTTCGCCGCATAATGCATGGCGAGCACGATGCCGGTGATCAGCTGGATGGTCAGCGCCACCCCGGCGAGAACGCCGAAGTTCCAGAAATAATTGAGATTGCGCGGCACGGGATAGCCCGCGCCAACAGCATTATAAACCAGACGCGGAAGCGGAAGCCTCTCGTCGACCCACTTCATCAGCGGGTGCTTCGGCTGGTATTGCTCTGCCCAGGGAAAGCTCATCGTCTGCGTCCTCAGCCCACGAGAATGGCGGTATCGGAAGTGAACGCGTACGTTGGCACCTCCAGGTTCGTCGGGGCAGGACCCTTGCGGATGCGCGCGGCCGTATCATAGGACGAGCCGTGGCAGGGGCAGAAATAGCCCCCATATTCCCCCTTGTTCTCACCTTCGCCCGCGCCAAGCGGCACGCAGCCAAGATGTGTGCAGACGCCCATGGTCACGAGCCATTGCGTCTTGCCGTCCACCGTGCGCTCTTCAAGCGTCTGCGGATCCCGCAGCGCGCTCATCGGCACATCGTCTGCTTCCTTGATTTCCTTGGCGGTCAGGTGGCGCACGAACAGCGGCTGCGAGCGGAACACCGCCTTGATCGCCTGACCCTCGGCGATGGCGGAGAGATCCACCTCGGTCGTCGCCTGTGCAAGCACGTCTGCGGACGGGTTCATCTGGTTGATGAGCGGAATGGCCACCGCCACCGCGCCAACGCCGGCAAAGGACACCGCCGCGATGTTGATGAAGTCCCGGCGGCGAACGCCGTCGACTCCCGTCTCATTTGTAAGCTGTTGTTCGCTCGCCATGCGTTCGCCCTTGTTTCCCGCGCCTGTTCCCGCGTTTCACCCGCACGGACACCCCCTTTTCGAGTAGCCCCGTCCAAGCAGCGTCCCTACCTCGTGCCAAGCTCCGGTGCGCGAACCCATGGCGACATGGCCGCCAGGCTGTTGCTGGCTTCGCTCATGCCATTGCCGATACAATGGTCCGCGCGCCAGGAGCCCCCCGGCACGTTCGCGGGCCTGATAGCGCCCTTGATCGGCATTTGCCAACTGCGAATTTGGCAGGGTGAAGCGCATTTTTCCCAACAGACGCCTCAAAAGGCTGTTGGCGCTTGCCCTGTGGGGCCACCCGCCCCTATCCGGCGGGGATGCGGATTGCGCTGTTTCAGCCCGACATCGCCGGCAATGTTGGCACGATCCTGCGGCTCGCCGCCTGCTGGGCCGTGCCCGTCGACATCATCATGCCCTGCGGATTTCCGGCCGGTGACAGGGATTTTCGCCGCGCCACGATGGATTATGGCGAGACGGCGAGCGTCACGCGCCATGCCGATTTCGCCGCCTTCCGCGATTCTCTCGGCGCCGCGCGGCTGATCGCGCTCACCAGCGCGGGGGACCGCTCGCTTTACAACGCCAGCTTCCGCGCCGACGACGTGCTGCTCATGGGCCGGGAAAGCGCCGGCCTCCCGCCCGAGGTTCACGCACAGGCGGACCTTCGCCTCAGAATTCCCATGGCACCGGGATACCGCTCCTTGAACCTTGCCCTCGCAACTGGCATCGCGCTCGGCGAATCCCTGAGGCAGACAGGACAGGTGCCGCAATGAAGCGCGTGAACGACGATACACAGGAAGAGCAGGCGCTCGACGCGCAGCAGATCACCGCGCGTGACTGGTTTGTCAGCCTGCGTGACCGGATCTGCGCCGCGTTCGAGGCAATAGAGCGCGAGGCAGGCAGCGACGCATGCTTCGACTATGCGCCCTGGTGGCGCGAGGAAGCCGGCCTCGCCGCCGGACCGCTGGAACAGGGCGGCGCTGGCGGTGGCACACGCGGCCTGATGAAAGGCGCGGTGTTCGAGAAGGTCGGCGTCAACGTCTCGACCGTGGGCGGCCGCTTCTCCCCCGGATTCGCCCAGACCATCCATGGCGCGGACGATCATAATCCGGGGTTTTTCGCGACCGGCATCAGCCTCGTCGCGCACATGGCCAATCCACATGTGCCCGCCGTCCATATGAACACGCGGATGCTCGCCACCACCAAGCGCTGGTTCGGCGGCGGCGCTGACCTCAACCCGCCGATTCCCTATGAAGAGGATACGGCGGACTTTCATGCGGCCATGCAGGCGGCGTGCGACGCGCATGATCCCGGACATTACCCGCGCTTCAAGGCATGGGCGGACGATTATTTCTTCATCCCTCATCGTGGTGTCCACCGGGGCGTGGGCGGCATTTTCTACGATCATCTGGAAGGCGACTGGGACGCGAACTTCGCCTTCACCCGCGCGGTGGGCGAGGCGTTTCTCGACATTTTCCCGCGTATCGTGCGGCGGCGCATGAACATGCCCTTCACGGCGGAGGACAAGGCCCGGCAGCTCACCTGGCGCGGACGCTACGCCGAGTTCAATCTCGTCTACGACCGTGGCACGCTCTTTGGCCTCAAGACCGGCGGCAATGTCGACGCGATCCTGATGAGTCTGCCGCCCGAGGTGCGCTGGGACTGAAATCGAGGCGAAAAGGAGCGCTCCCTATTCAGGCCTGACAAAGGTCTGACAGGGGGCGCCCCGTATCGGGACTGATCTATCCTTTCGCGATCGGCACGACTTCGTCTAGACAGGGCGCAGAATGCTGCTCGACCTCGTTCCCGCCGGACATGTCGCGACCGTGATTACCTCGCTCGAAATGCGCGAGCGCCCGCGGCAGCGACAAATGCCCTTCGCGCCGCTTCGGCTCATCCGCTGGCCGCGCCCCGCGCTTTCTGCCTATCGCGACCTCTACAAGCGAGTCGGCGAGCCATGGCTCTGGTACGAACGACTCCAGATGGACGATACCGCGCTCAAAAGCCGAATCCACGCCCCCACCACACAGATCCATGCCGTGGTGGACGTGCGCGGCACCGAGATCGGCCTGCTCGAATTCGACTTTGCCGAGCCGGGCAACTGCGAAATCGTCCATTTCGCCCTCACGCCGGAATGGACCGGGCAGCGCCACGGCCACTGGCTGATGGCACAGGCCATGATGGTCGTCTGGCGGCCCGATATCCGGCGCCTGTGGACGCACAGCTCCACGCTCGACCATCCGGCCGCCCTGCGTTTCCTGATATCCTGCGGATTTCAGCCCTTTTCGCGCGCGGTGGAAATCGTGCCGGACCCCCGGCTGGACGGCACCCTGCCGCCTGGCGCGGCACCGCACGTCCCCATTATCGCGCTTAGCGAAACCCCTCAGGGCTGACCAGCGCGCGGTAAAGCGCCGCCGTCGCCAGGATAAGCGCCACCGCCATCGCCGCCTCGACCAGCCCGGCGATCAGCATCTGCCCGATTCGCGCGACCTCCACCGGCAGCAGCAAAGCGAAGACCGTGCCCGTAACCGCCGTCACGATGATGCTGACGACCATGGCGACACAGAAGATCACCGCGACGAGCAGCAGCGAGATCCAGCCGCGCCCATTGGTCAACAACGCGCTGCGCGTGAGCGGCGTCAGCGGGTTGGACGCGCCCTCAGCCGCCGCGACCGGCGACACCAGCACCAGCCGGCCGATCAGATAGAGACCCGGCACGATGAACAGCATCATGCCGCTCACAATCACCAGCGACTGCATGAGGTTTGCCACGATGTAGATTGGCAGGACGCCCGCTGCGATCCGCATCGCCTCGGCGACAGTCGGCCGCTCCCCGCGCAGCAGCAGCACCAATATGGCCAGGGACCCAAAGCTCGTAACGATGCCGCGCAGCAGGAGAACCAGCCAATTGTCCTGCGCGAACGTGGCAAGGCGATCCAGCAACACCCCGGTCGCCGCCGGATCGACAGACGGCGGGCCGACCAGAAACTGATCCGCGATCATCGACGGGAGAAACAGGAAAAGCCCGGCAAGCGGCGCGATCAGCTGCCGATTCGCCTTGCCCATCGCTACCGCGTCGGCCCAAATGGCCGAAAGGTCCGTCTTCATCATTTCTGGCTCATCCTCATCCGCGGCGCACTAGCAAATTCTGCCGGCCGGGCCACCCCCTTCGTCCTTTCGAGCCAGCCGTAAGACTTGCCCGGAATGACGCGGAAGCGCATGGACCCGTCTGGCCATGGCAATATCCTACTCCTTCTCCTCGCACATTGCCGATCCTCTCGCGCCTGTCGAATGGCACGTCAGCCGCGAACCGCAGGACTATGTCGCCGCGCTGGCCGACATGGTGGATCGTGCTGGCGCGATCCGCGATAGCGGCGCGGGCGAGCGCATCTGGCTCCTCGAACACCCGCCGCTCTACACGGCGGGCACCAGCGCGCGCGCCGAAGATGTGCTCGACGCGCGCTTTCCCGTCCATGTGGCGGGACGCGGCGGCCAATATACCTATCATGGGCCCGACCAGCGCATCGTCTATCTGAACCTCGACATCGCGCGGCGCGGGCGGGACGTGCGCCGGCTCGTTCAGGCGATGGAAGGCTGGATGATCGCCGCGCTGGGCGATCTGGGCGTGGCGAGCCGGCGCGCGGAGGGCCGCATCGGCATCTGGACCGATACGCCCACAGGCGCGGAAGCGAAGATCGGCGCGATCGGCATCCGGCTAAAGCGCTGGGTGACACTCCATGGCCTCTCGATCAACGTGGCGCCGGACCTTGCCCATTTCGGCGGGATCATACCGTGCGGTATTCGCGACTATGGCGTCACCAGCCTTGCCGCACTCGGCAATCCAGCAACCATGGCGGATCTGGATGCCGCGCTCCTTGCCCGCGCACCGGCTTTCCTTTCCGCGCTCGGCGAGGCGGACGAGCCGGAGCGTTGAATCACGGTATAGATTCAGCATGTTGCCATCAGTCTGACCCAAAAAGCGTTTCCCACCATAGCCGAACATGCGTTACACTGCCCGCTTGGGTCAGCCGCGAGAGAACGCCAGCCAGGCGATCACAGCGCCCTGCGGAGAGCATGATGCGCCCAAGCGCAATGGCTTGTTTATCTCGTCCCGGCCTGACCATGGCCGTTGTTCCACTGCTTTTTGCCCTGGCGGCATGCGGCGGCGCGAAGGAAAGCGACCAGAAGCAGGTCGAGATGCGCGACATGGATGTGGTGGACGGCACCATCAACGATTCCATGACCAATCTCGACGCCGTTCGCGGCGACGGCACCGCACTCGCCAATAGCAGCGGCACCGACACTGCGGATCGTCCCGCAAGCCGGGCGGGCCAGCGTGAGGCACGCGACGCGGTTGACGAGGCTGAGGCAAACGCCGAAACGGTCGCCGAAGACTGAACGACGGGTATCAAGAGGATTATCGCATGACGCTTTTCTCAAGGGCTGCGCGCGCGCGCGCGATCATGACCGCCGGCATGCTGGCTGGAGCGACCATGCTGGCGCACGCGCCTGCCTCCGCCCAGCTCTTCTGGAAGCCCGCCGATCTCAGCACCCCGCCAATCACCGGCGCGGAGCCCGATGTCGGCGTCAATATGCCCGGCGCCAGTGCCAGCGAACTGCAGGCCGGGCTTGTCTGGCAGCTCCGCTCAGCGCTGAACGTCGCGGCGTTGCAATGCGATTTCGAGCCGACCCTGCTCACCACCGGCAATTATAACGCCATGCTCGCCCAGCATCGCGCCGAGCTGGATGGCGCATTCAAGACGGTTGCGGACTATTTCGGCCGCACGCAGGGCAAGGTTGCCGGGCAGAAGCAGTTCGACCAATATGGCACGAAGACCTATTCCGGCTTCTCCACAGTCCGCGCCCAGCTCACATTCTGTCAGGTCGCCGGCTCGGTCGGCCGGGACGCGATCTTCGCGCCGCGCGGCTCGCTTCATACGGTCGCGGCCCGCCGCATGGGCGAACTCAAGAAAGCGCTCCAGCCCGCAGGCGAACAGTATTTCACTAATCCGCTGCACGGCTATGTCGCGACACTGCCCCCGCTCGGCAAGGCCTGCTGGAAAAAGGGCGTGATCCAGAAGCGCTGCGCCAATCAGTGGCCGCCGCAGGGATAGGCGCCGCCGGCACCGGATGGTTTATTTCAGACCCAACAGCTTGTGGGTCTGGAGCGAAAGGCGCCAGAGCGGCCGCGCCATCACCAGATCGATAGCGGCAGCCTGCGCCCGCGCGTTTGCCTGTGCATCGCCCATGTCCATTGGCTGGATGAGGCGATGGGGAAAATCCCAGCGTTCCAGCACCGCCGGATCAATGCCGTGCTGCGGCCACACCAGCTTGAGCTCGTCTCCCGCCGTCTGGATGACGTCGCTCCCGGCCTTGGGGCTGATGCACAGCCAGTCGACCCCCGGTGTCGCGGGCAACGTGCCATTGCTCTCCACCGCGATGAAGAAACCGGCGCCATGCAGCGCGTCGACAAGCGCGGTGTCGAGCTGGAGCATCGGCTCCCCACCCGTGACGACGACAAAGCGCTCGGATGCCGGCGCATCACCCCACAATCTGCCCACGGCCGCCGCCAGCGACGGCGCATCCATGAAGCGGCCGCCATTCTCCCCGTCCATGCCCACGAAATCCGTATCGCAGAACCGGCAGATCGCCCCGGCGCGATCCGCTTCCCGCCCGGTCCACAGGTTGCAGCCGGCAAAGCGCAGGAACACCGCCCTGCGGCCAGCCTGCGCGCCCTCGCCCTGAAGGGTCAGGAACATCTCCTTGACGGCATAGCTCATCGTCCGCGCGCCACTCAGGGCGTGGTGGCGTAGCGCGTCGGGTCCGCTATGCCGGCCTCGACATAGCCGCGCGCGCGCAGCCGGCAACTGTCGCACAGGCCGCAATGCAGCCCGTCCGGCGTCGGGTCGTAGCAGGACCAGCTCAGCCCCGCGTCGAGGCCAAGGCGCGCCGCCTCCCGGGCGATATCCGCCTTGCTCATATGCTGAAGCGGCGCCTCGATCGTGACCCCACGCCCTTCCACGCCCGCCCTGGTGGCGAGGTTCGCCATCGCCTCAAAGGCCGCGATGAACGCCGGCCGGCAATCGGGATAGCCGGAATAATCAAGCGCATTGACGCCAATATAGATGTGCCGCGCGTCCACCACTTCGGCGAGGCCAAGCGTCAGGGACAGGAAGATCGTGTTACGGGCCGGAACATAGGTGACCGGAATGACCCCTTCCTCCACCCCGTCCTTGGGCACGGCGATATCGTCCGTCAGCGCGGAGCCACCGAAAAGCGTGAGATCGAGCGGGAGAACGACATGCCGCGTGACGCCCAGCATGGCGCCGACCGCACGCGCGGCATCCAGCTCCCGCCGGTGACGCTGGCCATAATCGATGCTGAGCGCGACGAGGCTGTGCCCCGCCTCCCGCGCGAGACCGCCTGCCACCATCGAATCGAGTCCACCGGACAGGAGGACCACAGCCGGCCCGGACGAACTGGAAGTTTTCTCTGTCATGCGCGGCGCCCTATACGATCAGCCGCGCGGGAGCGAACGACATTTCAACGGCTGGACGTCTGCCGCCCGCACACACCGACCCGGCGCGCTTCCGCCACGAGCGCGAACGGGCTGCCATCGGCAACACCTTGCGTGTCGATCTGCGCGAGCCGCGCTGTCTCGACACGCAGGCTCGTGCGCCCGCGCCCGCTGCCCACACAATCATAGGTGACGACGGTGCGCTTCGCGCCGTCCTCAAGCACCAGACGCGAACAGGATGCCCCCGGATGGCGCGGCTGGAGAAGCTGACGGAGATCGGCCGCGCATAGCCGAATCGGCGCATCGGACGGATCACGCGAGCGCAGCTCCCACTCGCCCGGCTCCAGACTGTCGAGCGCGGTAAAATGCTCCGCTCCCGCCGCATGGAGGGCGGGTGCGGCCATCAGGGCCAGGACCGAAGCACAAAGGGAGCGCCAGACATTCATAAGTGAATACATATGGACGATTCGTGACGAAAGAAGGGCGTTCACCACGAATATTCGCGCCATGGTCGGCCTGCCCCGCAATACGACAGGCACGGAAACGAACGTTAAGGCAGCGCCGCCGCCTCGATCGGGAAGATCCGCGAGCAAAAGGCGCAATCGACGGAGATGACGCCTGCCTCGTCCGCCATCTCCGCACGCTCCTCAGGACCGAAACGGCCCAGAACATCCCGGATATGCGCGACATCGCAGCGGCAGCCCTTGCGGATCGGCTGCGGGTTCATCACCCGGATCTCACCTTCATCATGGAAGAGACGCCAGGCGATGTCGGCAAGGGGCAAGCCGGTATCGGCCAGTTCCTCATCCGAGAGCGTGCGGGCAAGGACGCGCGCATCCTCCCATGCAGGATCATCATCCTCACGCGCATGCAGCCGCTCACGGCCAACCTCCCCTTCCGGCAGATGCTGGAGGAGGAAACCGCCCGCGATGCAGCCCGCGCCGCTCCCCTCGCCCTCTCCATGCCGTGTCGCGATCTGAATGAGGCTCTGTATCTGCTCGGACTGGCAGAAATAATATTCCGCCGCCTGCCCCAGCGAATCCCCTTCCAGCGGCACGATGCCCTGATAGCGCTCGCCCGTCGTCGCCATGTCGAACGTGATGGCGAGAAAGCCCTTGCCAAACAGGCCGAAGAGCGAGGGAGATTCGCCCAGCTCGGCCAGCCGGTCCGCATCGAACTTCGCATAGCCGCGCACCGCCCCGCCCTGCTCGTCCGACTGATAATCCGCAACGAGCAGCGAGACCGCCCCATGATCGGTCTGCGCCTGAAGCGTAAGCTGCCCGCCTTCGTCCTTCAGCGTCGAGCCGAGCAGCGTCGCCAGCACCAGCGCTTCCGCCACCAGCCGCTCGACCGGCGGGGGATAGGCATGGGCAGCGAGCACATCGTCCAGCGTGGTCGAGAGACGGACGAGACGGCCGCGCACATCGCGGCCGCCGACCGTAAAACCAAGCGCCGTATCCACGGCGGCGCCACTCATCTCATTCGCTATCGCCACGATATGTTCAGCCGATCTGACCAAAGCACCAGCGCAGCACCGCCTTCTGGGCATGGAGGCGGTTCTCCGCCTCCTCCCAGACGAGCGAGCGCGGCCCGTCGATCACCGCCGCCGTCACTTCCTCCCCGCGATGCGCGGGCAGGCAGTGGAGGAAGCGCGCGTCCGGCTTCGCGGCGGCCATCAGCGCCTCGGTGACCTGATAGGGCATCATCGCCGCCAGCTTCGCCGCGCTGTCCGCCTGCCCCATGCTGATCCACGTATCGGTGACGATCACGTCCGCGCCGGCGACCGCCGCGAAAGGATCACGCCCGAGGCTGACCGTGCCACCGCGGGCCTGCGCCTCCGCGCCAAAGCGCGGATCGGGCTCATAGCCCTCCGGCACGGCGACCCGCACCGCGAACTTGAAGAGGCCGGCCGCCTCGATGATCGAGTGCAGCACATTATTGCCATCACCCAGCCACGCCCATTGCGACCCCGGCAAGGCAAGGCCGCTTTCCAGCACCGTCTGGAGATCAGCGACGATCTGGCAGGGATGCGAAAGATCCGTCAGGCCATTGATGACCGGCACGGTGGCATGGCGGGCCAGTTCCTCGATCTTGGCATGATCGTCGGTTCGGATCATGATCGCATCGACCATCCGGGAGAGAACGCGCGCGGTATCGGCGATCGTCTCTCCGCGCCCGAGCTGGGAGGTGCCCCCTTCGAGCAGCAACGCCGTGCCGCCAAGCTGCCGGATCGCCATATCGAAGGACACGCGCGTACGCGTCGAGTTCTTCTCGAAGATCATGGCGAGCGTATGCCCGGCGAGCGGCGCATCCCGATCCCGCGTGCCGCGCGGCAGATCCGCCCGCGCCGCCTTGCGATCAATCGCCTCGGCGAGAATCGCCGCGACGCCATCCCCACCCGCATCCGCGAGGTTGAGGAAATGTCGGGTCATGCCGATGCAGGCGGCGCATAGCTCGCCGCCCCCGCGCTCAGCCGCTCGATCGCCTCGGCGATATGGCTCTCGTCAATCACCAGCGGCGGCAGCACGCGCACGACGTTTTCCCCCGCCGCGACAGTGAGCAGGCCGTGATTGTCCCGCAGATGGCCGACAAAAGCGCGCGCCTCCACCGTGTCCTTCAGCTTGACGCCAAGCATCAACCCCTTGCCGCGAATATCGGAGAAGAGATGATCGTGATTGGGAATGAGCTGCTCCAGCGCGCCGCGCAGCCGCTCCCCCATCGCCGTGACATGATCGAGAAAGCCCGGCTCCAGCAACACGTCCAGCACCGCTTCGCCGGCGGCCATGGCCAGCGGGTTGCCGCCATAAGTGGAGCCATGGGTGCCGATGACCATGCCCTTGGCCGCCTCTTCCGTGGCGAGGCAGGCACCCAGCGGGAAACCGCCGCCAATGCCCTTGGCCACCGCCATGACATCCGGCGTGATGCCATAATGCTCATAGGCCCACATCTTGCCGGTGCGCCCATAGCCGCACTGCACCTCGTCCAGCACGAGCAGCAGGCCATGCGCGTCACACGCCTTGCGGAGCCCCTGAATGAACGCCGCGCTGCCGGCCGTCACGCCGCCTTCACCCTGCACCGTCTCGACGAGGAAGCCGGCCGTATGCTCATCGATGAGCGCCAGCGCAGCGTCCAGATCGTTGAACGGAGCATAGGCAAAGCCCGGCAGCAGCGGCGCGAAGCCATCTCGCATCTTCGGCTGGTTCGTCGCGGAAATGGTGCCGAGCGTCCGCCCGTGAAAGGCATTGTTGAACGTGATGAGCGTGTTCCGCTCCGGCGCGCCATTGGCATAATGGAAACGCCGCGCCGTCTTGATCGCGCATTCCACCGCTTCCGCGCCACTGTTCGTGAAGAACATCGTGTCCGCAAAGCTGATGTCGACGAGGCGGCGTGCAAAGGCCTCTCCCTGCGGCGACCCATAGAGGTTCGAGACGTGCATCAGCGTCGCGGCCTGATCCGCGATCGCCTTGACCAGCCGGGGGTGGCCATGGCCCAGCGCGTTGACAGCAATGCCGCTCGCGAAATCCAGATAGCGCTCACCGCGCTCGCCAATCAGATAGCAGCCCTCGCCTCGCACCGGACGCACATCACACCGCGGGTAGACGGGCATGAGCGGGGTGATCGACATCGAACTGCTCCTTCCTTGATTTCGAGCGGAAATATCCAAAAACGGAAAATGGCGGCCTGTCGGCCGCCACCTTCGCTGCGCCGCTATAATCCCGCGACGCTGGAGAATCAATGAAGGCCTTGGCCTTTACACGCGGACGCCACCCTCAATCCGGCGTGCGCGCAACCCCCACCAGCGCGGGCCGCAGCAAGCGGTCCTGAATGGTGTAGCCGGCCTGCATCTCCTGGACGATCGTCCCCGGCGCGGCCTCGGCTGAGGGCAACTCCATCATCGCCTGATGACGATTGGGGTCGAGCGCCTCGCCCACCGAAACGAATTTCTCCACGCCGTTCTTGCGGAACACGCTCTCCAGCTCACGTGCCGTGGCGTCGAGACCGGTGACGAGGCCCTTCAGCTTCTCATCGTCACGCAGCTCCGCCGGGATGGCATCGAGCGCACGGGCGAGATTGTCCGCGATGGACAACATATCCCGCGCGAAGGCCGTGCTCGCATAGGCACGCGCATCGGCAAGCTCCTTCTCGAGCCGGCGGCGGACATTCTGCGTGTCCGCCATGGCATAGAGCGTCTCCTGCTTGGCGGCCTCCAGCGCGCCCTCCAGCTCGGCGACGCGCGCGGCGGCACCATCCTCGGGTTGCTGCGCCTGCGCCGTTCCGGCATCGGTCACATCGTTCTGAATCTCGTCGTTCGTATGATTATCCACGTCTTCCATCACATCCGTCATTGCATGAGTCTCGAAAGGGTTTGCGCCGTAAAGTCCACCATGGGGACGATACGGGCATAGTTCAACCGGGTGGGGCCGATGACACCGACCACGCCGAGCACCCGGCCACCCTGACCGCGATAGGGCGCGGCTATGACCGAAGACCCGCTGAGCGAAAAGAGCTTGTTTTCCGCCCCGATGAAGATGCGCGTGGCAGCGCCCGTGCGCGCGCCGTCCAGCAGGCGGGCAATTTCGCTCTTTCCCTCCAGCTCGTCGAGGAGCTGACGCACCCGGTCAAGATCGCTCGCCGCCGTCTCATCGATGAGATTGGCCTGCCCGCGCACGATGAGCACCGGCCGGTCCGCCCCGTCCCGGCTCCACGCCGCAAGACCGCGCGCGATCAGGCCGCGCGCCGCCTCGTCCAGCGCCGTCTCCCCCGCCTCAATATCCCGCACGAGCGCGACATGCGCCTCGGCCAGCGTACGCCCGGCAAGATTGGCCGTGAGATAATTGGCGGCTTCCACCAGCATGGCGGGCGTCGTCCCCGGTAGAAGCTCGACCACGCGATTCTCCACCGATCCGTCCATGCCGACCAGCACGGCCAGCGCCTGCCCTTCCGAAAGCCAGGCGAAGCCGAACTGCCGCAGCACCGTCTCGCGGCGCGGCACCATCACCAGCCCGGCGCAGGAGGACAGACCGGAAAGCAGCGTGGACGCCGTCGCCAGCGCATCTTCTATCGGTCCGCCCTCGCCCGATAACTCCCGCTCGATCGCGCGGCGTTCGTCATCGGTCGGCTCGGCAACCTGCATCATCGCGTCGACGAACAGGCGCAGCCCGGTGTCGGTCGGCATCCGCCCGGCCGAGGTGTGCGGCGCGGCCAGCAGCCCCGCCTCCTCCAGATCCTGCATGACATTGCGGATCGAGGCGGGCGAGAGATTGAGACCGGAAAGTCGGCTGATCGTGCGCGAGCCCACCGGCGCCCCGGTCCCCAGATAGGACTCCACCACGACACGGAATACATCCCGCGCGCGATCGGAAAGGAGGTCGATGGGTTGGCCGGCCATAATATGCTATGTAGGGGCAAGCATCGCCATGGCCAAGCAATCCCGTTCCGATAGCGCAAACCCATGCCGCAGAAAGCGCAAAGCCGCCTTGCCAGCATCCGGGGCACTGACCTAAAGCGGCGCATCCTTCCCCGATTGAAAGTTCCTACCCCATGCGCCCATCCGGCCGGACCCCAGACGAAATGCGGACCCTCACGATGGAGCCGGGCTTCACCCGCCATGCGGAGGGATCGTGCCTCGTCTCGTTCGGCGAGACGCGGGTGCTGTGCACGGCCAGCGTCGAGGAGCGCGTGCCGCCGTTCCTGCGCGGCAAGGGCGAGGGCTGGGTAACGGCCGAATATGGCATGCTGCCCCGCGCCACCCACACGCGCGGCAGCCGCGAGGCGGCCAAGGGCAAGCAATCGGGCCGCACGCAGGAAATCCAGCGGCTGATCGGCCGCTCGCTGCGCGCCGTGGTCGACCTCAAGGCGCTGGGCGAACGGCAGATCACGCTCGACTGCGACGTCATCCAGGCGGATGGCGGCACCCGCACCGCCAGCATCTCCGGCGCATTCGTTGCGTTGCGGCTCGCCATTGACGGGCTGATCGCCAAGGGCCTGCTCGTCGCCGACCCCATCAAGGCCAATGTCGCGGCGGTCTCCTGCGGCATCTATCAGGGCACGCCTGTTCTCGACCTCGACTATATCGAGGACAGCAACGCCCATGCCGATGCCAATTTCGTGCTGCTCTCCGATGGCAACATCGCCGAGGTGCAGGCAACGGCGGAGGGCGCGACCTATGACGAGGAAGCGCTGCTGCGCCTGCTGCGCCTCGCCCGCATCGGCTGCACGCAGATCTTCGCGGCGCAGAACAAGGCAACCGGGCGGTGAGCCGAAAGCTGGAACCCGGCCGTATCGTCATCGCGACGCATAATGACGGCAAGCTGCGCGAGATCACCGCGCTGCTCGGGCCGCACGGCATGGCGCCGGTCTCCGCGAAAGCGCTGGACCTGCCCGAGCCCGAGGAGACGGGCACGAGCTTTGAGGCCAACGCGCTCCTGAAAGCGGTGAGCGCGGCGGATATGAGCGGCCTGCCCGCACTGGCCGACGACAGCGGACTGGAAGTGCCCGCGCTAGGCGGCCGGCCGGGCGTCTACACGGCGGACTGGGCCGAGCGGCAGTGGTTCGAGGGGGAGAAGGGGCGCGACTGGTTCATGGCGATGGGCAAGGTGGAAGGCCTGCTCGCCGAACACGGGCCGGGCGTCGACCGCACCGCTTTCTTCGTCTGCACGCTCTGCCTTGCCTGGCCGGATGGCCTGACCCTGACATTCGAGGGCCGGATCGAGGGCTCGCTGGTCTGGCCGCCGCGCGGCGACCGGGGCTTTGGCTACGACCCGATGTTCGTGCCGCATGGCCACAGCCAGACCTTCGCGGAAATGGACCCGGCGGAAAAGCACACGATCAGCCACCGCGCCCGTGCCTTCGCCAGCCTCGTCGGATCCGTCTTCTGAGCCAGTCTGCTACCGCGACGGACCCGCTCGCGCTCTATATCCACTGGCCGTTCTGCGTTTCCAAATGCCCCTATTGCGACTTCAACAGCCATGTGCGCGCGCAGGTCGACCAGCCGGCATGGCGCGACGCGCTGCTCGCCGACCTTGCCCATGAAACCGCGCTGACGCCGGGCCGCACGCTTGGCTCCATCTTCTTTGGCGGCGGCACCCCCTCGCTCATGCCGCCCGCCACAATGGCCGCACTGATCGAGGCCGCCACGCGGCACTGGACGCCCGCGCCCGGCATCGAGATCAGCATGGAGGCCAACCCCAACAGCGCGGAGGCCGCCCGCTTCGCCGATGCCGCGCGCGCCGGGATCAACCGCATCTCGCTCGGCCTGCAGGCGCTGGACGATGCGGCGCTGCGCTTCCTTGGCCGCGCGCACGACGCGCGCGAGGGGCTGGCGGCGCTGGATGCGGCGCAGGCCGCCGTGCCCCGCGTCTCATGCGACCTCATCTATGCCCGGCCGGAGCAGAGCGCGGGGGACTGGGCGGCGGAGCTGGGCCGCGCCCTGTCCTTCGGCACCGAGCATCTCTCGCTCTACCAGCTCACCATCGAGCAGGGCACCCGCTTCGCCACGGATGTCCGGCAAGGCAGCTTCACCCCCGCCGACCCGGACCATGCCGCCACGCTCTACGAGCTGACGCAGGCCATGGCCGGGGCGGCCGGGCTGCCCGCTTATGAAATCTCCAACCACGCCCGGCCGGGAGCGGAGAGCCGGCACAACCTCGCCTATTGGCGCTACGGCGATTATGTCGGTATCGGCCCCGGCGCGCACGGCCGACGCGGCGCAATGGCGACGACCCGGCACAAAAAGCCCGAGAACTGGATGGGCGCGGTGGCGCGCAACAGCCACGGCCTGCAGGAAGAGCGCGCACTCGACGGGGCTGAATGCGCCGCCGAAGCCCTGATGATGGGCCTGCGTCTGGCCGAAGGACTGGACCTTGCCCGCATCTCCCGCGCCACGGGCCTGCCGATCCCCGCGCTGGTCGACGAGGCCGCGATCACGCGCCTTGCCGGCCATGGCCTGCTCGCGCGGACCGGCGCGCATCTGCGCGTGACGGGCGAGGGCATGTTGCTGCTGGACGCGATCCTGCCGGAAATCGTGGTTGCATGACCATGGGTGACGCGCGCGGGCAGGCGCGCTAGACCGGCCCCATGCCCGCCGTGATCGAACCCGTTATCGAGCCCCTTATCGAGCCATGGCGCGCCTATCTCGCGCAGGACCGGCGGCGCTCGCTCCACACCGTGCGCGCCTATATGGCAACGGCCGAACGGCTGATCGACTGGATGACGGAGATGGACGGCCGCGCGCCGGACCGCGCCGCGATCATCCGCCTTGCCGCCAGCGACCTGCGCGCTTTCCTCGCTGCGCGGCGGAGTGAGGGCATCGGCAATAGTTCGGCCGCGCGGGAGCTTTCCGCGCTCCGGGGCTTCCTCCAGTTCACCGGCGGGGAGGGCTATGCCGTGCCGCCCATCAGGGGCCCCCGTGTAAAGCCCGGCGTGCCGCGGCCGATCAACCCGGACGAGGTGATCGCGCTCGCGCAGGATATTGCCGAGACCGCGCGCGACGGCTGGATCGGCGCGCGGGACTGGGCGGTGCTGCTGCTGCTCTATGGCGCGGGCCTGCGCATCAGCGAGGCGCTGGGCCTCACCGGAGAGGTGCTGCCGCTTGGCGAGACGATCCGCGTGACCGGCAAGCGCGGCAAGACCCGCATCGTGCCGCTGCTCCCGCAGGTGAGCGCCGCGATCAGCGACTATCTCGCGCTTTGCCCCTATCCCGCTGATCGGGCGGAACCGCTGTTCCGGGGCGCGCGCGGCGGGCCGCTCTCTCCCGCGCTGATCCGCCGCGCGGTGCAGGGCGCGCGCCATCGGCTCGGCCTGCCGGAGCGCACAACGCCGCATGCGCTGCGCCATAGCTTCGCGACGCATCTGCTCGGACGCGGCGCGGACCTGCGTTCGCTCCAGGAGCTGCTCGGCCATGCGAGCCTCAGCTCCACACAGATCTACACACGGGTCGACGCGGCGCATCTGCTGGATGTCTACCGCAACGCGCATCCACGCGCCTGAGCCCTATTCGCCCCTGGGCTTCCAGACGACCAGCCGCCAGACATAGGCGATGATCGCGAGGATGACGCAGGCTGTCGTCACCGGCCCCAGATAACGATCAATCTCCGTGATCGCATTCCCCAGCACCCAGCCTCCGCCGACCAGCAGGATGTTCCAGATGAGCGCGCCGGCGAAGGTCCAGCCTATGAAGGCTATGGCGCCCATGCGGAACAGACCTGCGGGCAGCGATATCATGGTGCGGAATACCGGCATGAAGCGGAAGACGAACACCGCATATTGACCATAGCGCTCAAACAGCCGGTTGAGGTTCAGCACATCGCGCCACTCCATCGTGAGCCAGCGGCCGAAGCGATCGACCAGCGGACGCAGCCGCTCATAGCCAAGCACGCGCCCGATCAGATACCAGAAGAGATTGCCGATAGTCGTGCCCACCGTGCCGGCAAGCAGCAGCGGCATCCACTCCATGCGGCCCTGCGCCACGCGGATGCCGCCAATGCCCATGATGAGCTCCGACGGAATGGGCGGAAAGACATTTTCCAGCACCATCAGCAGGGCAATGCCCCAGTAACCGCCGCCATCGATCAGGCGGACCACCCATTCGGTCATGACGATCGCACGCTCGCAGTCGCCCGGGCAGCCAGGCGCGCATCAATCGCATCCCAGATCATCGCGCCGCTGTCCGTGCCGTTGAAGGCATCCATGGCGACGATGCCGGTGGGCGAGGTGACGTTGATCTCGGTCAGCCACCGCCCGCCGATCACGTCTATGCCGACGAAGAGCAGGCCGCGCGCCTTGAGCGCCGGACCCAGCGCCGCGCAAATCTCCCGCTCGGTCGGCGTCAGTTCCGTCTTGGCGGCAGAGCCTCCCGCCGCGAGATTGGAGCGTATCTCCCCCTTGCCGGGAATGCGGTTGATCGCGCCGGCAACATCGCCATCCACCAGCACGATGCGCTTGTCGCCCTGCGTCACATCCTTGAGAAAAGCCTGAACCATGAATGGCTCGACCCACATCTCGCCAAAGAGTTCCACAAGGGCCGCCAGATTGCCGCCATCCGCGCCGATCCGAAACACCGCCGAGCCGGCATTGCCATAAAGCGGCTTCACCACGATCTCGCCATGGGTGGCGAGGAAGGCGCGCGTCTCGGCAAGGCTGCGGGTGATGATGGTGGGCGGCATGAAGCGCGCATAATCGAGCACGAAGAGCTTCTCTGGCGCGTTCCGCACGGCGGCGGGATCATTCACCACCAGCGTCTCCCCCGCGATCCGCTCCAGGAGATGCGTGGCGGTGATGTAGTTAAGGTCGAAAGGCGGGTCCTGACGCATCCACACCACGTCGACATCGCTGCCAAGATCGACGCGCGCCACATCCCCTTCCCAGGCGAAATGATCGCCAGCCACGCGCTGCACCCGCACGCCGCGCGCCTGCGCGATGAGCCGATCCCCCGTCCATGTGAGATCATCTGGCCGGTAGTGGAGCAGCCGGTGCCCGCGCGCCTGCGCCGCGAGCATGATCGCGAAGGTCGAGTCGCCACCGATCTTGAGGCTTTCCATCGGGTCCATCTGGAAGGCGACGGTAAGGGACATGGGAGAAAAGCCTTTCGCTTGAAGGACCGGACAGCCGGGCAGGAAACGGCCAGCGACGGCTCAGCCGTGCCAGACATTCTCCAGATGGCGAGGCGGACGGCCGCGCGCAAGCAGGATGACGTCGATCCGCATATCCTCGCCCGGCCGCACATAATCCGGCGCGAGACTTTCCGCTGCCGCCGCGACACGCGCCAGCCGCCGCTCATCGACAGCCAGATCGAGCGCGGCTTCACTCGCCCGCGCCTTCACCTCCACGAAAGCGACGATCGCGCCGCGCCGCGCGATCAGATCCACCTCACCCGCGCGGGAGCGCGCCCGCCGGGCCAGGATCGTCCAGCCCTTGAGCCGCAGCCACCATGCCGCGATACGCTCCCCCCGGCGGCCGCGCTGCTCGGCGGCCCGGCGCGCAGGCGTGGTCATGGCGTCACCGCTCCCCGTCGATATGAGCCTGCCATCACCATCGGCAAATCCCGGCCATCCTCTTTTCCCGTCCGGCGCGCATCATAGCCGCCGTTTCGCGGAACCGTCACAAAAGCGAACATTGCCTGCCACAAAACTGTGCAAATGCCATGGACAGCGCCCTTCCGGGCGCCGGTCGCATCGCACTGCCCGTTACTCTGGCTGATATTCTGGTTCCGCCCGGCGCTCAAAATCGCATGTCGTCCGCCGTGTGGCGGGCGATCATCATGAACGTGGGAGAATGAGCATGAAGCGTCTGACCCGGATCGCCCTCGCCACCCTCAGCGCGGCCACCGCGCTGGCCCCGGCGCACGCGCTTGTCATCGGCACGGCCGATACGAGCAACAGCATCCCCTTTGGCGGCAATACCGGCGGCTATTATTATCAGCAGGTCTATGACGGCACGGCCTTCGGCGGGGCCATCGATATCTCATCGCTGACATTCTATACGTCGCTCAGCCCGTCCAGCGCTGCCCGCGGCGGGACGTTCGTGGTCTATCTGTCCACGATCGCATCCAACACCGATATCGCCGCGTTTGACACCAACGTCAGCCAGGCGTGGCTCGACGGGTCGTTCGTCGAGGTGTTCAACAGCGCTCTGCCCTCGCTCGTCGACAACAAGCTCGTCCTCACTCTTTCGCAGAATTTCGCTTATGATCCGGGCGCTGGCGACCTGCTCCTGACCGTGCGCGAGTTCGGCCTTGCCAACGGCGCTACCTATTTCGACGTGACGACCGGCGCGAGCGTGACGAACAGCCGCTTCTCGGCCTATCCCTATAACTGGAACCAAGGCCTCGTGACGGGTTTCAACGAAACGACGGGCGCGGTGCCCGAACCGGCGACCTGGGCGATGATGATCGCCGGCTTCGGCATCGTCGGTCTGGCGATGCGCCGCCGCAGGACGACCATCGCCTTCGCCTGACCGGAAGCACCTCATTCCAATAAAGCCCCGCTCTCCCGAGAAGAACGGGGCTTTATTGCCCATCAGTGCGTTATAGGAGTCAACGCCCGATAACCCGCAGAAAACTGCGAATGTCAGCTTTTAGGCGTCTCAGCGGGTCAGCTATGAGGTGGGAAACGGACTGACTGCTCACAAAGCCATATGATGGTTAGCTGCCGTTGTCTTTAGGTGTTGAAAAATCAAGCGGATGCCAATCTGGCGCGAAGGGGGCTAATTGAGGGATTGTTGGCCGAACAGCTTTGAAGATGATCTCACCTATCTTGCCGTAGAAATTTGGCGAGTTACCCCCACCCGAGGTCACCTGCGTTCCCTGGACACGCTCGAAAACGACACCGGTTCCATCCGTCCACCAGCTTGCTTCGCCGTCCCATGACGCACTAAGGGCATCCAGTTGAGCTAACATTTTCGCAAATTTCGCTGCTTCCATGTGTATCGGCACTCGTCTTGGCACACTCGTGCCGTGAAGTTCAATCATGAACATTTCGCCTTCGCCGCCTGCAGTGGTCTTCCGAAGTGAAAGCGCAAAATGAGTGTGACCAAATGAAGGCATTGCCACGAAGCGCACGCCCTCTGGTTTGAGCGTTGAAAGAGCGGGAAGCATGCCCAATAGAGCCTTAGCATCATCGTCGAATTTGCTGTTGAGCCGGGCGATAGCTGGGCCAGAGTGCATACGCGTGTCATCCCGCCTAGACTGGTCCCTAATCCACTGGCGCCCCCCCACATAACTTAGGGCGATTAGTTGGAGGATGATGATGAAGCTCGACACATAGCCGAACCAATGAACGTATCTGAGCCATCGGCGAGATTGCATGACAGTTGATTATCATACCCGGCAACGTCCGCAATTGGTCATGAGCCGAGTAGTTCGGAATGGCAACAAACGGGTCGTGTCCTGACAGTCTGCTTTTGGTGCGGAATGCCGCTTCGCGTTAACCACGGCTATTAACCACCTACGAGCACGATATACGTGGGCGCGCTATTCCTCGTCCGCGCCGCGTATTGCCAGCGCCCGCGTGTAAAGCGCCTTGCGATCCAGTCCAAAGCGACGCGCTACCTCGCCAGCGGCCTTTGAGACCGGCATTTCGGCAAGTGCGGCCTTGAGGGCATCCTCCACCACATCCTCCGAGGGCGGCGGCGCCTCGCCCGGCGGGCCGACGATGATGACGATCTCCCCGCGTGGCTCCTGCGCGGCACAGCGCGCGGCGAGCGTGGAAAGGCTCCCGTCCAGCACCGTCTCGTGCAGTTTGCTGATCTCCCGCGTGAGGGCGGCCGGCCGATCACCCAGCGCATCCGCCATATCGGCAAGGGAAGCGGCGCAGCGCGGGCCACTCTCGTAGAAAATGAGCGTTGCGCGCACCCCTGCGATCTCCGCCAGAGCATCGCCGCGCGCCTTCGTTTTGGACGGGAGGAAGCCCATGAAGAGGAAACGATCGCTCGGCAGGCCCGAAAGGGTGAGCGCCGCGATCGCCGCGCACGGTCCCGGCGCCGTCGTCACCATCCGCCCGGCGGCGCGCGCATCGCGCACCAGCTTGTATCCGGGGTCGGAGATGAGCGGCGTCCCCGCGTCCGAGAGGAGCGCCACCGCCTCCCCCGCCATCCGCTCGACAAGGCGCGCACGCACTGTCTCATCACTATGGTCATGATAAGGGATCATCGGCCGGTCCGACCCGGCATGACGCAACAGCCGGGCGCTGACCCGGCTATCCTCCACGGCCACCACGTCCGCTGCACATAATATCGCGGCGGCGCGCGGGGTCAGATCGGACAAGTTGCCGATCGGCCCCGCGACGATATATAGCCCCGGCTCAAGTTTTGACGTCATGGGGAAATGAAATGGCAGAGTGCATCAGCCGGGGCAATCATCTGCGCGCGGCCCGTCGCATTGGCGGCCTTGTCACGCTGGCGTTTCTCGCCGCCTGCCAGACGGTCGTTCCCCGGCAGGAGGCCCCCAAGGCACCGCCACCGCAGACCGCGCCACCAACCGTGGAACCCGGCCTGCCGCAGGATGCCGCGCGCCACCGTGTCGCGCTGCTGGTGCCGCTGACCGGCGCGAACGCCAATGTCGGCAAATCCATCGCCAACGCAACGACCATGGCCATGCTCGACACCAGGACCGAGCGCGTGCGGATCACCAGCTATGATACCGGCGCGGGCGCGGCGGCGGCGGCCCAGCGCGCCATACGGGATGGCAGCCGGCTGATCCTCGGCCCGCTCACCGCCGACGAGGTGCGCGCCGTCGCCCCCATCGCGCGGGCAGCGGGCGTGCCCGTGGTCAGCTATTCCAACGATGCCAGCGTCTCGGGCAACGGCGTGTATCTGCTGGGTTATTCGCCCAATCAGTCGGTCGCGCGGGTCGTGCGGTTCGCGCGGGGCAAGGGCCTCGTCAACTTCGCCGCGCTCGTGCCCAAGGGTGTCTATGGCGAACGGGCGGGCGGCGCCTTCCTGCGCGAGGTGCAGGCCAGCGGCGGCACGCTGGTCGCCATGGAAACATTCGACCGCGCGCCGGGATCGGTGGCGGCGGCAGTCAGGAAGCTGGCCGCCAGCTCCAGCTATGACGCGCTGCTGATTGCCGATGTCGGCCGCATCGCCGTGCAGGCCGCGCCACTGGTGCGCGCCAATGGCGGCACAAATGCGCGGCTGCTCGGCACCGAGTTGTGGAACACCGAATCGACCCTTGGCGCCACGCCGGCACTGCGCGGCGCCTGGTACGCCAGCGTCTCCGACGGGCTCTACCGCACGCTCTCCGGCAAGTACCGCACAAGCTATGGCAGCGCGCCCTATCGGCTCGCATCGCTTGGCTATGATTCGGTGCTGCTCACCGTGCGCGTCGCGCAGGACTGGAAAGTCGGCGCCCCCTTCCCCGTGGCGCGACTCTCCGACCCTGAGGGTTTCTCGGGGATCGATGGCGCCTTCCGCTTCAGCCGCGATGGAGTCGCCGAACGCGCGCTCGAGGTGCAGGAAGTGACGCCGACCGGAACGAGCGTGGTCGACGCCGCGCCGCGCGGCTTCGGCAAGTAAGCGATACGAGAAAGGGCGCCGTCGACCGGACGGCGCCCTTTGATGACTTGCCGGAGCGGAGGTGCCGTTACAGGATGGACTGGCCGGTCTTGGCCCAGTCCGCCTCGAACTGGGCAAGGCCCTTGTCGGTCAGCACATGGTTGAAGAGTGAGCGGATGACGGCGGGCGGCGCGGTGATGACATCCGCGCCGATCTTCGCGCAATCCAGCACATGGATGGCATGGCGCAGCGAGGCCGCGAGAATCTCCGTCTCATAGCCATAATTGTCGTAGATCTGGCGGATGTCGGCAATGAGATCGATACCGTCCCAGCCATTATCGTCATGCCGGCCGACGAAGGGCGAAATGAAGGTCGCGCCGGCCTTTGCCGCGAGCAGCGCCTGGTTGGCCGAGAAGCACAATGTCACATTGACCATGCAGCCATCCTGCGTGAGCACCTTGCAGGTCTTCAGCCCGTCGACAGTCAGCGGCACCTTGATGCAGACATTGTCCGCGATCTTCCGCAGCACCGCCGCTTCCTTCAGCATCGTCTCATGATCGAGCGCGACGACCTCCGCCGAGACCGGCCCCGGCACGATCGCGCAGATCTCCGCCACCACATCCAGAAACTTGCGGCCAGACTTGTGGATGAGACTGGGATTGGTGGTGACGCCATCGAGCAGGCCAGTCGCCGCCAGATCCCGAATATCGTTGGTGTCCGCTGTATCGACGAAGAATTTCATGGCGCGCGCCTCTTTTCCTTGATTCGGCGGCAGCTCTAGCGGGATTGCGCGCGCAAGTCAGCGCGCTTGAACATCGCATGGCTTTGTCTCCGCGCGCGGTATCGCTACATGGGCGACATGGCCCGTCTGCGCGTCATCCTGCTCAACGCCGCCCTTGGGCCGCTCGACTATCGCGCGCCGCGCGACGGGACGATCATGCCCGGGCAGATCGTCATCGCGCCGCTGGGCCCGCGCCCGCTAACCGGCGTGGTGTGGGACGAGGGCAGCTTCCCGGACGTGCCGGAAGTCGGCGATAATCGCCTGCGCCCCATCATCGGCACGGTCGACGCACCCCCCATTGCCGCACCGCTGCGCCGCCTCATCGAATGGGCGGCGGACTATTATATGGCGCCGATCGCCGCCGTGCTGCGCATGGCGCTTACCTCCGTCTCCACGCTGGAGAGCGGCCGCACGCTCATCGAATACCGGCCGACCGGACTCCTGCCCGAGCGCATGACCCCGCAGCGCGCGCAGGCGCTGGAGCGGATCGGCGACCGGCAGGGGCTGGTCCGCGAACTGGCGACGATCGCCGAGGTATCCGACGCGGTGGTGCGCGGCCTTGTGAAGCAGGGCGCTCTGGAGGCGATCGAAGTGCCTGTGGACGCGCCGTTTCCGGTGCCGGACGCGGACTTCACCCAGGTCACCCTCACGCCGGAGCAGGCAAGCGCGGCCGGCCGGCTCGTCGCGGCGGTGGCGGCGGGCAACTTTGCCCCCGTGCTGCTCGACGGCGTGACCGGATCGGGCAAGACCGAGACCTATTTCGAGGCCGTGGCGCAGGCGCTCCGCATGGACCGGCAGACACTGGTGCTGCTGCCCGAGATCGCGCTGACCGAGCCCTTCCTCGCGCGCTTTGCCGCGCGCTTTGGCTGCACGCCGGTCGCGTGGCATTCCGGGCTGCGGCAGAGTGAGCGCCGCCGGGCGTGGCAGGCGATCGCGAGCGGCGAGGCACGCGTGGTGGTGGGCGCCCGCTCGGCGCTCTTCCTCCCTTATGCGCGGCTGGGCCTCATCGTCGTCGATGAAGCGCATGAGACGAGCTTCAAGCAGGAAGACGGCGTGCGCTACCATGCCCGCGACGTGGCGGTAATGCGTGCGATGTTCGAGGAATTCCCCGTCATCCTCGCCTCCGCCACGCCCGCGATCGAAACGCGCCATCAGGTCGAGATCGGTCGCTATGAGGAAATTCGTCTGCCCGCACGCTTTGGCGGCGCGGAAATGCCGGAGATCATCGGCATAGACATGACGCATGACCCGCCCGACCGTGGCCGGTGGATCGCGCCGCCGCTGCTCGGCGCGCTGCGCGAGACACTGAAGCGGGGCGAACAGTCGCTGCTCTTCCTCAACCGGCGGGGCTATGCGCCGCTCACTCTCTGCCGCCATTGCGGGCACCGCTTCCAGTGCCCCAATTGCACGGCGTGGATGGTGGAACATCGCCTCACCCGCCGGCTTGCCTGCCATCATTGCGGACACAGCGTGCCGACGCCGGAGGAATGCCCGGAATGCCAGGCGGACGATGCGCTTGTCGCGTGCGGGCCGGGGGTGGAACGCATAGCCGACGAGGTGGCGGCGCTGCTGCCCGAGGCCCGCACCGCCATCGTCACATCGGACACGCTCTGGTCGCCAGCGCGGGCCGCCGAGTTCGTCGCCGCGATGGGCGGAGGCGCGATCGATGTGGTGATCGGCACGCAGCTCGTCACCAAAGGCTATCATTTCCCCGAGCTGACCACCGTGGGCGTGATCGACGCGGACCTCGGGCTGGAGGGCGGAGACCTGCGCGCGGGCGAGCGGACCTTCCAGCAGATCATGCAGGTTGCCGGACGGGCGGGGCGGGGCGAAAAGCCAGGGCGCGTCTTCATTCAGACCCGCGTGCCGGGCGCGCCGGTCATCCGTGCGCTGCTCGAAGGGGACACCGAAGGCTTCTACCGCGCCGAGACGCAGGCGCGGCGCAGCGCCCATGCGCCCCCGTTCGGCCGGTTCGCCGCGATCATCATATCCGATGTCGACGCCGCGCTCGCCAAGGCCACGGCCGAGCGGATCGGCCACGCCGCGCCACGCATCGACGATCTGAAGATCTATGGCCCGGCGGCCGCCCCGCTCGCCATGCTGCGCGGCCGCCACCGCCACCGCCTGCTGATCCACGCGCCGCGCACGCTCGACGTGCAGGCGATCATCCGCAAATGGCTGAACGGCATCGACTGGAAGGCCTCGACCCGCGTGACCGTCGACATCGATCCATATAGCTTCGTGTAAATCCCGACCGACGCAAAAATGGCCGGGTGGCGCATTGCCCACCCGGCCATTATGAGAAGCCGCCGTCCGCTACCGGGCGGGCCGTGCCTCCATTACCGGCATAGCTCCAGCAGCTTGTCGAAGCCCTGCTCCAGGAAGCTCAGCGTATCGGCATTGACGAAGGCGCCGTCCTTCATCTTGGTGTGCGCGGCGGTGACCACAACCTGCGGACCGGACACCAGCCGGGCGGTCATCGCCAGCAGCGTCTCGTTCAGCTGTGCGTGGGCGCGCACCCCGCCCGTTCCGGCCGGTGACGCGGTCAGCGTCAGAACCGGTTTGCCAATCATCACAGACTGGCCATGCGGGCGCGACGCCCAGTCGAGCGCGTTCTTGAGAACGCCGCTCATGCCATGATTATACTCCGGCGAGGCGATGACGACCCCGCGCGCGCTCCCGATCGCCGTGCGCAACGCATGCACCGGCGCGGGCAGATCCCCTCCTTCGAGATCCTCGCTGTAAAGCGGCAGATCGGCAATGGAATGGAGCTGGACGTTGGCGCGGTCACTGACCCGGGATGCCAGCGCCTCCAGTATCGCGCGGTTGAACGATCCGCGGCGTATGCTCCCCGCAATCGCTACAATAGTCGGCTTTTCCATCAATCATGCTGCCTTTCTCTGCGCGGCCTTTTCGGAGCCCCGGCCAGTTCCTTGTTCACATCCTTCAGCAAGGATCGCCCCCAGAGATAATGATCCTTCACGCGCAAGTCATCGCCGGGCGGGCCAGCCGCCCTCACCGCGCTGACGAACGCCTGATATTTCCTCCAGCTATCACGGGTATAAGGCCAGCCCAGCCCATGATGACGCCCCAGATCGTCCTGCTCCAGAGTGTCGCAAGCCCTGATATCGTAGACGGTGAAATCATCCGGGTAGCAGACGCTGAGGATGGCGCTGGCCGTCGGCAACCGAAACAGCCATGGATCGCTCATCAGGATTTTGAGACGCTCTTCACCTGATCCCGCCTCGAAAATGTCCTGCGCCATTTTTTTGACTGCATCATTCCAGCACAAGCCAGACCGTTGCTCGATGCGATTGCGCGCCTTGGTTTTAGCCCGGTTGGCTTTCCAGATGAGAATCAGCCAGAAATCTTCTGGCGAAATCTTGCCCGTTCTTCTGAATTCCGGACCAACCACGTCGAAAAGAAAGAGTTCCAGCCGCGCCAAACGCGCCGGGTCGGATTGTGCAAGACTGACCATGCCCAAGGTCATGGCCGAGCCACCGTTAACATGGCGTGGAAGATCGCCTGGTTGACGATGTTGATCGGCGCGGCTTTCGGCCAGATCAGAATGAGTGGTGCCCGGGGACGGGATCGAACCGCCGACACTGCGATTTTCAGTCGCATGCTCTACCAACTGAGCTACCCGGGCACGGGCATGGCGCGGGCAAGGCCGGCGCCGTGGAGAGCGAGCCCTATAGGCGGGTGCCACGCATCCTGTCCAGCCCATTGACCAACTTTGCCGCAGGCGCCCGGGAAAGCGCAGGACATGGGATTAAAACACCGCAACAGGCCATCGGTAACGCATACAGCAAGACCGGATGGAGAGGCCCGACCCCACCGCGATCCGCATCACAGCAGGCCCCGCACCACCTCCAGAAAGCGCAGCACGGAAATCGGCTTGGAGACATAGGCATTGGCGCCGGCAGCCCGGATACGCTCCTCGTCCCCGATGCCGGCATAAGCCGTGACGGCCATGATCGGCACCGTCGCAAAGGCGGGATCGGCACGGAAATTCCCGATCAGCTCCAGCCCGGTAATATAAGGGAGCTGGATATCGGTAATGATGAGGCCCGGCTGGCACGCCCTTGCCTGCCCCATCGCCTCACGCGCATCCCGCACAGGATGCGGCGTGAACCCGTGCGCGCGCAGCAGGTCGCAAAAGAGCTTGAGGTTAAGCTCGTTGTCCTCGACAATCAGGACGTGTGTTGTCACTGCTACTCCATGACCGAACCGGCTTCCATCCCCGACCCTTCCGGCCCGGCCTATAGCCGGTCGGAACGCGTCGCGCCATGGCGGGGCGGCAAGCGCCACGCAATTGTCGCACATGGATGAACAGGATGAAACCGTTGCGTTGCAGGTTGTGGGCTGGATCGTCGGCGAACAGCGGCGAGCCGAACGGATGCTGGCGGTGACCGGCCTTTCCGCCGACGGCCTGCGGGATGCGGTGGCGGATCGCCACCGGCTCGGCGCGATTCTCGACTTCCTGCTCGACCATGAGCCGGACCTTGTGGCCTGCGCGGAAGCGCTGGGCCTGCCGCCGCAAGCCATTGTGCGAACGCGTGAAAGGCTTGCCGCATGAGCGCGCGACGTCCGCTCGTCATCAGCGATTGCGATGAGGTGCTGCTGCACATGATCGTGCCGTTCCGGGCCTGGCTGGACACGGTGCGCGGCATCCATCTCGATATCTCCATCGCGTTCGAGGATGCGCTGCGCCACAAGGATAGCGGCGATCTCATCGAACGCGCAGAAATCTGGCCGCTCCTCGTTGCTTTTTTCGAGACCGAGATGGACCGGCAGACGCCGATCGCGGGCGCGGTAGAGAGCATGGCGCGGCTTTCCGCCCATGCCGATATCGTCATCCTCACCAATATCGGCGCCACGCTCGCGCCGGCCCGCGCCGCGCAATTGCTGGCTTGCGACCTGCCCTATCGCGTGATCGGCAATCAGGGCAGCAAGGGGCCGCCGCTCGTCCGCCTCGTTGCCGAATATGATCCGCTCATCACCTTCTTCATCGACGATCTGGCCAGCAACCACCGGTCCGTGGCGCGCGATGCGCCGGAAACCTGGCGCATCCACATGATCGGCGAGCAAGAAATGGCCGGACATTATCCACCAGCGCCCGATGCCCATGCCCGCATCGACGACTGGGCAACCGCCGAGCGCTGGATCATGGCGCGTATCGACGAGACAAGCCGGGTCGCGGCCAGCGCCTGATCCGCCCACCGCAGAGCAGGCCCTTGACGCGAGACGCTGCGAATGATGAGGATATGAACATGAGTCAGATAGAACATCACCTCGCCACGCTCGGCCTCACCCTGCCGCAGCCCGCCGCCCCTGTCGCCGCCTATGTGCCGACCGTCATCGCGGGGGGCTTCATCCATGTGAGTGGCCAGCTCCCCTTCGCACCGGACGGCGCACTGATCACCGGCCGCCTTGGCGATACGGTGGATGTGGCCGCCGGCGCAGCCGCTGCCGAGCGCTGCGCGCTGATGATCATCGCGCAGATGAAGGCCGCCCTTGGCGATCTGGACCGGATCGGGCAGATCGTGAAGCTGGGTGGTTTCGTGGCCTGCACGCCAGACTTCACCGACCAGCCCAAAGTGGTGAATGGCGCCTCCGAACTGATGGTGAAGGTCTTTGGCGAGGCCGGACGCCATGCACGCAGCGCCGTCGGCGTGCCCTCGCTCCCGCTTGGCGCCTGTGTCGAAGTGGATGCCATCGTCAGCCTGCGCGGCTGAGCGCACGCGCGAGCGCGACGGGCAGTCTCATGCCGTCTGATGACGAAGGCGCCGTGACGGTGCGGATCGCGCCATCCATCGGCGTGATCGGCAAGGCTGCGTGGGATGCCTGCGCCGGTCAGGCGAACCCGTTCGTTTCATATGATTTCCTGACCGCGCTGGAGGACTCCGGCAGCGTTGGTCCCGGCACCGGCTGGCAGGCCGCGCCGATCATCGTCGACGGGACGGACGGCGCGCCCGCCGGCATCGCTCCGGCCTGGCTCAAGGAGCATAGCCAGGGCGAATATGTGTTCGACCATAGCTGGGCGGAAGCCTGGCAGCGGGCGGGCGGGAACTATTATCCCAAACTCCAGATCGCGGTACCCTTTTCGCCCGTGCCCGGCCCGCGCCTGCTGCTGCGCGATGCGCGCGCCGCGGCACCGCTCATTGCCGGGCTGGAAGCGGTGGTGGACCAGAATCATCTTTCCTCCGCTCACATGACCTTTGTGGAGGAGGCGCAGGTCGACCCGTTGCGCGACGCTGGCTGGCTGATCCGGCAGGACAGCCAGTTCCACTGGACGAATGAAGGCTATGCCGATTTCGCGCAGTTCCTCTCCGCCCTGTCCAGCCGCCACCGCAAGGACATCCGCAAGGAACGGGCGCGGGCACAGGATGGGCTGGACATTCTTCATCTGCGCGGCGCGGCGATCACCCCGGCGCACTGGGATGCGTTCTGGGCCTTTTATCAGGACACCGGCAATCGCAAATGGGGCCAGCCCTATCTCACCCATGCCTTCTTCCCGTTACTGGGTGCGCGTCTGGGCGAAAAGATACTCCTGATTCTCGCGCTGCGCGACGGACAGCCAATCGCCGGCGCGCTTAATCTCATCGGCGAGGACACGCTCTACGGCCGCTATTGGGGCTGCGTGGAGGACGTGCCCTTTCTCCATTTCGAACTCTGCTATTATCAGGCGATCGACGCGGCAATCGCGCAGGGCCTCCGGCGCGTGGAAGCCGGCGCGCAGGGCGGGCACAAGCTTGCCCGCGGCTATCGCCCGGAGCCGACATGGTCGGCCCATTACATCCCCAATGCCGGCTTCCGCCGTGCGGTCGCGCAGTTTCTCGCGCAGGAAACCGCTCAGGTGGAGCATGACCGCGCCTGGCTCGCCACGCGTACGCCCTTCAGACGGGCCTGAACGGCAACAGGATCAGCGACCGGGCATTATGCGGCAGCGCGGCGACCCGTCGCGGACAGCCATGCGCGGGCGAGACGCTGCGCCTCGGCAATCTCCCGCGCGGTCATCTCCTCGGCGATCTCGGCCCGGCATGCCTGCCCTTCCTCGCTGCCGGCAAGAGCGGCGAGATTAAACCATTTATGCGCCTCGATAAGGTCGACATCCACGCCGCTTGTCCCGCAGCTATAGGCAACCCCCAGATCATAACGGGCCTGCGCGCTGCCATGGGCCGCGTCGCGCAATCTGCTCTCGATAAGGAAGCGCGCGCTCTCGATACTGTTAGCCAAGTTTTACCCCCGAAAAGTCGTTCCATGTGTTGAAGTGGAACCAACCATGCGGGCTTTGAAAATCGGTTAACAGACGGGCGAACAGGACCGTTTCGGATCGCCGGCAGGCGAGGAAATAGGCCCGTTTTGACAGCTACTCGCTGCCCGCGAAGGGCACCGCGACATTGTCGATAAGGCGTGTTGCCCCGAGCCGCGCGGCAGCGAGCAAGCGCGCCGGACGATCCAGACGATCGAGTGGAGCCAGCGACATCGCATCACAAAGTGTAATATAATCAATGGGATCGAAACCCGCCTGAACGAGCTGGGTCCGCGCGCGGGCCAGCGCGTCGGCCACCGGCATATCGCCGGCGATGTCCCTTGCCGCCTGCCCCAGAGCGCGCGGCAGTGCCACAGCCCGCGCGCGCTCCTCCGGCGACAGATACTGATTGCGCGACGACAGCGCGAGACCATCCTCATCCCGTTCGGTCGGCACGCCGACAATCTCGATACCCAGATCGAGATCCGCCACCATGCGGCGAATGACGGCGAGTTGCTGATAGTCCTTCTCGCCAAAGCAGGCGACATCCGGCCGTACCTGCCCGAACAGCTTGGCGACGACCGTCGCCACACCGTCGAAATGGCCGGGCCGGGCAGCGCCATCCAGCCCCTCGGTGACCCCGCTCACATGGATGCTGCTGGCAAAGCCTTCCGGATACATCGCCGTGACGTCCGGCGCCCAGAGCGCGGCGACGCCCGCCTCACGCAGCATGGCCGCGTCGCTCGCCTCGCGGCGCGGATAGGCGGCAAGATCCTCATTCGGCCCGAACTGGGTGGGATTGACGAAGATCGACACCACGACATGCGCCGCGCGACGCTGCGCCTCCTCCACCAGTGCCATATGCCCGGCATGGAGCGCGCCCATGGTCGGCACAAAGGCGACACGGCCGCCATCCGCCCGCAATGCGGCCATGCCGCTACGCAGCGTTTCAAGGTCACGGAAGATTTGCACGGCCGACGGCGCTCCGATAAGGCTGGTGGAAGGGCGAGGGATCACGCACATGGTCATGCCCTCGTGCGCGGTCAAGCGCGCGTCACCACAAAGGGAATATCGCACCTCATGGCCAGTCCATCGCCGCACGTCATCGTCTTCGCCAATGAGAAGGGCGGCACGGGCAAGTCGACGAGTTGCGTTCATACCGCCGTGGCGCTTGCCGCGCAGGGCGTGAAGGTCGCGGTGGTCGACCTCGATCATCGTCAGCGCACGGTCGCGCGCTATCTGGAAAACCGGCGTGAAACCGCGCTGCGCCGCGAGATCGACCTGCCCACGCCCACGCACCAGGTTTATGCCAACGAATCGACCTCCGGCTTCAAGGATCTGATCGATTCGCTGACCGAAACGATGGACGTGATCGTCATCGACACGCCCGGCCGCGACGATCCGCTCGCCCGCTATGCCGCCACACGCGCCAATACGCTGGTAACGCCGATGAACGACAGCTTTGTCGACTTCGATCTCATCGGTCAGGTCGACCCGGAGAATTTCAAGGTGAAGAAGCTCAGCTTCTATTCCGAGCTGATCTTCGAGACCCGCAAGACGCGCGCCATGGCGGACGGCGTCTCCATCGACTGGGTCGTCCTGAGGAACCGCCTGCACCACATGGAGGCGCGCAACCAGAAGCGCGTGGGCGAAGCGCTGATCGAGCTTTCCCGCCGGGTCGGCTTCCGGGTCATTCCCGGCCTTTCCGAGCGCGTGGTCTATCGTGAACTATTCCCCTCCGGCCTCACCCTGCTCGATCGGGGTCATCTGGGCGATCTCGGCGTCAGCCATGTCGCGGCACGGCAGGAACTGCGCGAGATGATCGCGGGTCTCTCCCTCCCCTATCCGCAGCAGCGCGCCGTGCCGGCGCCGGCCGAAGCCGTCAACGCCGCCTGAGCGCCGGCAAGGACAGGAAGGCGCCGCAGGATAGAGGCGTAGCATGATGCTCTTCCTGCTCACAGCCGGGCTGGCTGGCCTCGTGCTTTTCACGCGCAAAGGACGGATGCTTGCCCGGCGCATCCGCGCCACGCGGCTGACGACACCCGCGCTGATTATGGCGCTGGGCGGCCTGCTTGCGCTTAAGGGCCAGCCGCTCGTCGGCAGCGGCCTGATACTAGCCGCTCTGCTCTGGGCCGGACGGACGGTGGCCGCCCGCCGCCCGCTCTCCCATGCCCCGGACGCAGCGCTCGATGCACAGCTGGACGCGGCGCGCGCGCTGCTGGGCGTACCGCGCGGCGCGGACCGCGCGCGCATCATCGCCGCACATCGCCGGCTGATGCTGGATGCCCATCCCGATATCGGCGGCAACGACCTCGCCGCCAGTCGCCTCAATGCGGCACGCGACCTGCTTATCGATCATTCCGGCGCGTGATCCCATTGCCTTTCGAACAGGATCGCGCCACCTGCGCCTTTCCTGTATCCCGTCTATTGCCAACGCCCTGTCCGGCGAGGAGGCCCTTCCCTTGACCCACCAGTTCCACCCCACCACTCTGCGCGAATATGATATTCGCGGCATTATCGGCGAGACGCTGGGCGATGCGGATGCCTATGCCATCGGCCGTGGCTTCGGCACGCTGATCGCGCGGGCAGGCGGGCGCAGCGTCGCTGTGGGTTATGACGGACGGATCAGCTCGCCAGTGCTGGAAGCCGCGCTGATAAAAGGCCTGAATGAAAGCGGCATTCATGCCGTTCGCGTCGGCCTCGGCCCCACGCCCATGCTCTATTATGCCGAGGCGGTGCTAGATGTGGATGGCGGCATACAGATAACCGGCAGCCATAATCCCGCCAATTACAATGGCTTCAAGATGGTATTCCAGCACCGCCCGTTTTTCGGCGCGGATATCCAGACGCTGGGCACCATGGCGGCGGCCGGCGACTGGGCCACGGGCTCGGCCGGCAGCGAGCATGAGGACATTATCGATCGCTATGTCGCGCGGCTGATGGACGGCTTCGACGGCAAGGGCTACCGCATCGGCTGGGACGCCGGCAACGGCGCGGCCGGCCCCGTCGTCGAGAAGCTCGTGAAGCTGCTCCCCGGCGAGCATTATACGCTGTTCACCGATGTCGACGGCGATTTTCCCAATCATCATCCAGACCCCACGGAAGAGAAGAATCTGGCCGACCTGCGCGCGCTCGTCGCGGAGAAGTCGCTCGATTTCGGACTGGCTTTTGATGGCGACGGGGACCGGATCGGCGCCATCGACGGCGAAGGCCGGGTCGTGTGGGGCGACCAGCTTCTCGCGATTCTCGCCGAACCGGTGCTAAAAGCCGAGCCCGGCGCAACGATCATCGCCGATGTGAAAGCCAGCCAGGCGCTGTTCGACCGGGTGACAGAGCTGGGCGGCACGCCGCTGATGTGGAAAACCGGGCATAGCCTCGTCAAAAGCAAGATGAAGGAAACGGGCAGTCCGCTCGCCGGAGAGATGAGCGGCCATATCTTCTTCGCGCACGACTATTATGGCTTTGACGACGCGCTTTATGCTGCGGTGCGGCTGATCCGCGCGGCAACAGCATCAGGGAAGAGCCTGACGCAATTGCGCGGCGAGATGCCCGCCATGGTCAACACGCCCGAACTGCGCTTTCAGGTCGATGAGAGCCGCAAGTTCGCCGCGATCGATGAAGTGAAGCACCGGCTTCAGGCGCAAGGCGCCCAGGTGAACGACACGGACGGCGCACGCGTTTCCACGGCGGATGGCTGGTGGTTGCTGCGCGCATCCAACACGCAGGACGTGCTGGTGGCCCGCGCCGAGGCGAAGGACGAGGCTGGCCTCGCCCGCCTCATGGAGCAGATCGACGCCCAGCTCGCTGCATCCGGCATCGCGCGTGGCGAGCAGGCCGGGCACTGAGCGGCGGACAGGAAGCCGCATTCTCTACCAGTTGCATAAAATGCAACTGTAAAGGCGTCTTTCGCATTTGCGGAATCACATCCCGCAGCGCACATAGAGCAGGCCTTTCAGGCATCCTCTCCTAAAAACTTTCAAGGGTCGCCTCCGGGCGGCCTTTTTTTTGCCCGCTCCGACGGCGATGGACGGCTGTCGGAACCTCGTTCTTGAAAGCGTGAATGCCGGCGCCCACTATCGGCGCTCCATGGCCAAGGCGCGCTCCGAGACAATCCCGACAACCCTGCCCGCACCGATCCGGGACTGGTTCACGCGGCGCGGCTGGACGATCCGCCGGCATCAGCAGGCCATGCTGGATGCCGCCCGGGCAGGCGACCATGCCCTGCTCGTCGCGCCGACCGGCGCGGGCAAGACGCTGGCCGGCTTCCTCCCGTCCCTCGCCGACCTCACCGTCAATCCCGCCGCTGAACGGCTGCACACACTCTATGTCTCACCGCTCAAGGCGCTCGCGATCGACGTGCAGCGTAATCTGCTCGGGCCGATTGCGGACATGGGCTTGCCGATTCGCGTGGAGACCCGCAGCGGCGACACGCCCTCCGACCGTAAGGCACGGCAACGCGCCCGCCCGCCCCATATTCTCCTGACAACACCGGAATCACTTTCGCTGCTACTCTCCTACCCGGACAGCGCGCTGCTCTTCGCGGATCTGCGGACGATCATCATCGACGAGGTTCATGCGTTTGCTGCCGGCAAGCGCGGCGACCTGCTGAACCTTTCCCTTGCACGCCTTCAGACGATCAGCCCTGTTCTGCGCCGCGTCGCCCTCTCCGCCACCGTCGCGGAACCGGACCGTTTCCGCCACTGGCTGGCGCCGGGCGGCGACGCCGGGCGCGTGCGGCTGATCGAGGGCGAGCCGGGGCCACCGCCGCATATCTCCATCCTCGTGCCGGAGGATCGCGTGCCCTGGTCCGGGCATAGCGGGCTCTATGCGGCGCGGCAGGTGATCGACCTTGTCGCCGCCAACCGCATGACGCTCATTTTCTGCAACACGCGCGGCCTTGCCGAGCTGATCTTCCAGAAACTGTGGGCGCAGAATGACGCCAATCTGCCGATCGGCATCCACCACGGATCGCTCAGCAGGGAAGCCCGGCGCAAGGTGGAGAGCGCAATGGCGGACGGGCGCCTGCGTGGTCTCGTCGCCACCGCCAGCCTCGACCTCGGCATTGACTGGGGCAACGTCGATTGCGTCGTCCAGATGGGGGCGCCCAAGGGCAGCTCGCGCCTCATCCAGCGCATCGGCCGCGCCAATCACCGGCTGGATGAGCCCAGCCGCGCCGTGCTCATTCCCGGCAACCGTTTCGAATATCTGGAAGCGCAAGCCGCCCATGACGCGGTGATGGCCGGCGAGCGGGACATGGAAGCCTTTCGCCCCGGCGCGCGGGACGTGCTGGCCCAGCATGTCATGGCGCTTGCCTGTGCAGGCCCGCTGGAACCCGAGAGCCTGCTCGCCGAAATCCGGAGCGCGACGCCTTATGCCGACATGGACCGCGCCGCGCTGGAGGCGATTCTCGGCTTTATCGCCAATGGCGGCTACGCGCTGCGCGCCTATGATCGCTTCCAGCGTCTGGTGGCGGGGCGGGACGGCCTGTGGCGCCTCGCCCATCCGCGCTTCGCGCAGCAGCACCGGCTGAACGCCGGCATCATCGTGGACCAGCCCGCAATCGACGTGCGATTCGGCAATGGCCGCAAGCTCGGCACGGTGGAGGAGGATTTTGCCGCCTCCCTCGCGCCCGGCGACACATTTTTCTTCGCCGGCATGTCTCTGGAGGTGCGCCGGCAGGATGAAGGCGCCCTGCTCGTGCGCGCGTCATCCCGGCCCGCGCGCATCCCGAGCTGGGGCGGCACCCGCATGGCGATGTCCACCCATCTCGCCGGCAAGGTTCGCGCCTTTCTCGCAACGCCGGAAAGCTGGCGCCGCTTCCCCGCGGATGTGCGCGAATGGCTGGCGATGCAGCAGCGCCGCTCGCTCCTGCCCAGGCCCGACCAGCTCCTTGTCGAGACATTCCCTCATGACGGGATGCACCACATGGTCGTCTACAGCTTCGAGGGGTGGAACGCGCACCAGTCGCTCGGCATGCTGCTGACGCGACGAATGGAGGAGCGGGGCCTCCGGCCGGTTGGCTTCGTCTCCAACGATTATGCGCTCGCGATATATGGGCTGGAGCCGGTGCATGATCCATTTCCGCTCTTCTCCGCCGATATACTGGACGCCGAGTTCATCGCCTGGGTGGAGGAATCGAGCCTCCTCAAGCGCGCGTTCCGCGATGTCGCCGTGATATCCGGTTTGATCGAGCGGCAGCAGCCGGGCAAACGCAAGACCGGGCGGCAGGTGAGCTTCTCGACCGACCTGATCTACGACGTGCTGCGCCGTTACGAGCCGGACCATCTGCTGCTCCGGGCCGCATGGGCGGATGCCCGTGCGCGCATGACCGATGTCGGGCGACTGGGTGACCTCATCGATCGCGCGGCGCGCACCATGGTCCACAAGGCGCTGGACAAGGTGAGCCCGCTCGCTGTCCCCGTTCTCATCATGATCGGCCGCGAGATGGTGGCGCAGAGCGACACCGATGACCGGCTGCTCATGGAGGCGGAAGCGCTGGCACAGATCGCCATGACAGACGACTGACCACGATTGGCGGACGGCCGGAGCCATGGTAAAATGCGCGACAGAGGGAGAGAGATGATGCGCCGACCATGGGGAATGCATGCCCTGCCGAGCGCTGCGGCGCTCATCATCATGGCCGCGCCGGCAAACGCGCAACGGCCCGATGAGCCCGCCACAGCTAATGCGGCATCGGCCGGTACTGACGCTGCCTCCGCTGAATCCGCCGCGCGCTCCATCGACCTTGGCCTCGACATCGGCGACCGTATGACCCTCCCGGTGCATATCGCCGGACAAGGCCCCTATCCCTTCATCATCGACACGGGCTCCCAACGCAGCATCGTCTCGACCGAGCTGGCCCGCCAGCTCTCCCTCACCCCGGCTGGCAAGGTCGCCATCGTCTCCATGTCCGGGCGGGCGACCGTGGACAGCGTGCAGGTGCCGCACCTGCGCTACGGCACGGAGGAGGTGGCCCGCTTCGACGCGCTCAGCATCGCCCGCGCCAATCTGGGCGGCGTCGGCATCATCGGGCTCGATGGCCTGCGGGACAAGAAAGTGACCATCGATTTCCGCGCCCGCGCGCTCGATGTGACGGACAGCGCCGGCCCGGAGAAGCGCCGCACACACGAGGATGGCGACGTGATCGTCGTGCGCGCGCGATCGCGCCTCGGCCAGCTCATCCTCGTCGACTCGCGGGTGGACGGCCAGCGCGTCAACGTCATCCTCGATACCGGCGCGGAAATGAGCATCGGCAATCTGGCGCTGTTCAGCAAGATGAAGGCGCGCCGGCTCGTCATCCCGCCCCGTCCCATCACGCTGACCAGCGTAACCGGCGAGGCGGTGACCGCGCAGTTCAGCATCGTCAAACGGATCAGCATCGGCACGGTAACGCTCCAGAATGTGCCAATGGTGTTCGTGGACGCACCGCCGTTCGCGGAGCTGGGCTATACAGAGCGGCCGGCCATGCTTCTGGGCATGGAGATGCTCCAGATGTTCAACCGCATCGCCATCGACTTCGGCCGACGGGAAGTGAACTTCATCACGCCCCGCAGCCGATATGACAGCGCCGACCGGCTACTCGCCAGCAACTGATCCGCAGCCGGGGCAGCGCACCGCGCCGGCCGGCATCGGCTGGCCGCATGGCTTGCAAAGCGCCTGAGTCCCGGCATCGAGCCCATGGCCGATCGACACCCGCTCGTCGAAGACGAAGCAATCGCCGCGCCATTGACTGTCATGCTCCGGGATTTGCGCGAGATAGGCAAGGATGCCGCCTTTGAGGTGATAGACCTCCTCAAAGCCGCGCGACCGCGCATAGGCCGTCGACTTTTCACAGCGTATGCCACCGGTACAGAACATCGCGAGGCGAGGCTGCCGCCCCTCCGCCCGCCAGCGCTCCGCCTGCGCGTCAAACCAGGCCGGGAAGGCGCCAAAGCTGCGCGTTTCCGGATCGAGCGCTCCGGCAAAGCTGCCAATACCGACTTCATAGGCGTTGCGCGTGTCGATGAGGATGACATCATCATCCGCAATCAGCGCGTTCCACGCCGCCGGATCGACATGCCGCCCGGCATTATGCGCCGGATCAAGCCCCGGCTCGCCCATGGTCACGATCTCCGGCTTCACCTTGACCTTCCAGCGCCGGAAGGGCTGCGCATCCGTAACATGGCGCGTGACGGGAAAATCGCCGGCGCCGGGCTCCGCGCGGAGCAGGCCCAGCACCGCATCGACATCTGCCCGCGCGCCCGCAATCGTCCCGTTAAAGCCCTCCTCCGCCACAATGATCGTGCCCCGCACTCCGGGCATGGCGCGAAGGGCCCCGGCAAGGGCCGCGGGCGTAGCGAGGCTTACGAAGCGATAGAAGGCGGCAACGGCGATCGGCTGATCGTCATGGGCATGAGTCATGCCGTGCCTCTACGCCGGAAACGGGCCAGGTTGAAAGGGGCTGCGCGGCACGCCATAGCGCGATCAGCCATGACCGAAACCGGGCCGCCCCCCTCGTGCGATTTCACCTTTCACGGCCATGTGCTCAGCAGCATCGGTCCGGATGCGCTCTTCTGGCCGGCCCGGCGCGCGCTCATCCTTGCCGACCTGCATTTCGAAAAGGCGAGCTGGTATGCCCGCTTCGGCCAGATGCTGCCGCCCTATGACAGCGCGGCGACGCTGGAGCGCATCGCCCGGCTGATCGCGCGCTGCGACCCGGCTGAAATCTGGTGCCTTGGCGACAGCTTCCATGACGGCGGAGGGCCAGCCCGCCTCGATCCCAGCGCCCATATGGCACTGGAACATATGGCCACCGGCCGCCGCTGGACATGGATCACCGGCAATCATGATCCCGCGCCGTCCGGCCTTTCCATCGGAACGGTGATGACCGAGGCGACCGTCGACGGGCTGATCCTGCGCCATGAAGCCGTACCCGGCGAGATACGCCCGGAACTCTCCGGCCATTTTCACCCCAAATGGCGCGTGCGGCTGCGCGGCCGCTCGGTCTCACGCCGCTGCTTCGTCATGGGCGGCAACCGCCTCATCCTGCCCGCCTTCGGCGCGCTGGCCGGCGGGCTCGACGCGAGGGCAGCCCCTATTGCCCGCCTCACCGGCCCTGACGCGCTTGCCCTCGTCCCGCTGGATGACCGGCTGCTACGCTTCAAGCTAAGCATGCCGTAGCGGCACCTGCAAAAAGCACGGGGATGCGCGGTAAAACGGGCCACAGGGAGGTGTCTCATATTCGCAACAGCATGGCCTCGCCCTGCAACGGACAAAGTTACCACGATTGCCAGCGCGAGATGGCATGGCCTATGATTGCCGGGGAAGTGCGTCTGAATACGCAACGATAAAAAACAGGAGAGCTCATGTCCACAAGCTGGCTGCGTCGCGGGACCACCGTGAGTCTGCTCACTCTCGCAAGTGCCTTTATCGCAACACCGCTGTACGCCCAGGATGCCGGGACAGAACAGCCGCAGGCGGAAGAGCTCGGCCAGGGTGAGATCATCGTGACGGCAACGCGGCGCGCAAGCCCGCTCTCCGACGTGCCGATCGCGGTCTCCGCGGTGACCGCCCAGTCCCTTCAGAACAGCGGTGCGAGCGATATCCGCCAGCTCAACCAGCTTGCGCCCTCCCTGCTTGTGTCCTCCACGGGATCTGAAGCGAACGGATCGGCCCGTATTCGCGGCGTGGGCACGGTGGGTGACAATCCGGGCCTTGAAAGCTCGGTCGCGGTGTTCATCGACGGCGTCTATCGCTCGCGCACCGGCGCTGGCCTCAGCGAACTGGGCGAGATCGAACGGGTCGAGGTTCTGCGCGGCCCGCAGGGCACGCTCTTTGGCCGCAATGCCTCCGCCGGCCTGCTCAACATCGTGAGCAAGGCGCCGGAGTTCGATTTCCACGCCAATGGTGAGATCACCTACGGCAATTATGATTACTGGCGGGCCTCTGGCCGCGTGACCGGACCGATTACCGACACGCTCGCGGCCAGCCTTGATGGCGTCTATGTGAAGCGCAACGGTTTCCAAAAGATCGTCGATGCCAGCGGTGCCAAGACCGGCGACACCAATGACCGCAACCGCTGGTTCCTGCGTGGTCAGCTGCTCTTCGAGCCGACCGATGCCATCTCCTTCCGCCTGATCGGCGACTATACGCGCCGCCGGGAGAGCTGCTGCAGCGCATCCTATTTCAACACCGGTGAAGAAATCGGCTCCGCGCCGGGCAGCTACTCGATCAGCCCGTCGAACCGCATCGTCGCCATTTTGCAGGGTTTGGGCGGCAAGTTCCCCAACGGCGCCAGCCCCTATGCGCAGAATCCCTATGAACGGAACGTCTCCATCACGCCCGGCCGGGATTACGGCAGCAACCTCAATGACTGGGGCATTTCAGGCGAACTGAACTACGACATGGGCGGAGCAAAGCTCACGTCCATCACCGCCTATCGCGATTATAAATCGTCCGACTTCGGCGATTACGACTATAATACCGCCGACCTGCTTTACCGCGATCCCGGCACGTACCGCCAGTTCCGCACGTTCACGCAGGAGCTGCGCCTGCAAGGCTCAGCCTTTGCCGACAAGCTCGACTGGCTGGTCGGTGGCTATTACGCGAACGAGAAGCTGACCCTGCGGGACAATCTGCGTTTTGGCGCCGATTATGGCCGGTTCGCGGCCTGCCGCCTGATGGCGGGCGCGGGCAATACCTCCAACCTGACGGTTGCCCAGCTCCAGGCATGCGGCAATTCTACGGTGACGCCACAACTTATCGCCGGCACCCAGGCCAATCTCAACACAGGCCTGTATAGCGCAATCTATGCGCGTCTGATCGCCGCGGGCGCCTCCGCCGCCGTCGCGCAGGCAACCGCCACCGCGCAGGCTGGCGCAATCTCGACTGGCCTTGGCAACGGTCTGCGCGCGCTCACCGCAATCCCGTCCGGCGCCGGCGACGTCGACACGCGCTATTTCCAGAACAGCCAGAACTGGGCGGTCTTCACCCATAATATCATCCACATCGCAGACGGCCTCGATCTGACGCTGGGCGCGCGCTACACGCACGAGACCAAGAAGTTCAGCGCCGATATCAACAACACCAACGCCACCTGCGCGGCCTTGCAGTCGGGCGCCGCCGCCGGCCTCCCTGGTATCGCAACCAACACCCAGCTCGGCTCCGCCGCCACGCTCGCGCAGGGCATATTGACGCTGGGCTGCCTCGGCAATGGCAGCACATCGCTCAATGCGCTGGACCTGCACGACAAGATCAGCAAGGGCGAGTTCACCGGCACCGCCGTCCTCTCCTACAAGCCCACGCAGAGCACGCTCGTCTATGCGAGCTTCTCCCGCGGGTACAAGGCGGGCGGCTATAATCTCGATCGGTTCGAGCTGGGCAGCACCGGCATTACCCCCGGCATCTCGCCGATCACCTATTTCTCTCCGCGCACCAACGCGGATGCCGCGACGCTCGCCTTCGAGCCGGAGAAGGTCGATGCCTATGAGCTGGGCTTCAAGATCAATCAACGGCACTGGGGGTTCAACCTCGCCGCATTCCGGCAGGAGTTCACGAACTTCCAGCTTAACACCTTCAACGGCACCGGCTTCGTCGTACAGAATATCAATGGCTGCAAGGACGAGCTGAGCGCGACAAGGACCTGCGCAGATACCAAGGCGGGGCTCATCAGCGAAGGTGTGGAAATCGAGTTCAACGTCAATCCGGCGCGCAACTTCCGCGTGAACGCCGGCCTCACATACTCGCGCGCGAAGTTCGCCAAGCGCCTTGTCGGCTCCGAGGATGGCACGGTGCCGCTGGATACCGCGCTGTTCCTGTTGCCCGGCAGCACCAACAGCAACGCACCGCACTGGGTGACGACGGCAAGCGCCGCCTGGACCCCGGATGTGGGCAGCAGCGGCCTCTCCGCGCTGTTCTATGTCGACACGCGCCTCACCAGCGATTTCAACACCGGATCGGATCTCTACCCCGAGAAGGTGCAGGACGGCTATATGGTGGTGAATGCCCGTATCGGCCTGCGCGGGCCTGACCAGCGCTGGGCGATCGAGTTCTGGGGCCAGAACATCTTCAACGAAAAATATATGCAGGTGGCGTTCAACAGCCCGCTGCAAAGCTCCAGCCCCAACAACCAGTCCGTGGCGCAGCTTGGGACGTTCGGCACGATGTCGAACCAACTCTTCTCCGCCTATCTCGCCGAACCGCGCACCTACGGCATCACGCTGCGCGGGAAGTTCTGACGGGTTCCTAGCGGGGGTCTGGCGGGGTCATGTGCCCCGCCAGCCTCGGCGGGGAAACCCTCCTCAAATGCCCGAAGTCTTGAAGGGGCGTCCGGCACAGTTCGGATGCCCCTTATTCTCGCTCAAATCCCCAGATGAGCGCGGACGGCCGCGTAGCTTCCCAGCACGATTTCGACGCCTTCCGCACGCAACGCCTCGCTGATCCCGGCATGACTGTGGCTTGCGGCGGCAAGCCCGATGACGCGGGCGCCCGACGCCAGCGCGGCGCGGGCGCCAACTGGCGAATCCTCGATCACCACAGCATCGTGCGCCGCCACGCCCAATGCGGCGGCGGCATGAAGATAAATATCCGGATAGGGCTTGCCGCGCGCCACATGCACGCGGCCGCTATAGACATGACGGCCAAAGGCAGCGCTCAGACCCGTGCTTTCCAGATGACGGGCCAGCCAGTCCGGTCCGCTTGAAGAGCCGATTGCCTTGGGCAGATGCGCGGCCGGACCAGTGATGAAATCCACCGCCCCCGGAACCGCCGGAACAGCCTCAACCCGCATATGCCGTTCGCTGGCCTCATCGAGCAGCCGGTCCATATCCGCGGGCATCGCCTTGCCCCAAAGCGCCGCTATCCGCGCCAGCGTGTCCACGCGCGAAAGGCCGGTAAACTGCGCAATGGCTTCCGCCGGGCTCGTCGGGCATCCCGCATGAGTCAACGCGGCGCTGATGATGCGCGAAGAGACGATCTCACTGTCGACGATCACGCCATCAAAATCGAAGAGGATCGCCTGTACGGGCCGCCCCCGGCCGCTCATGCCGGGCGAGCGCCAAACAGCGCCGTACCGACACGGACATGTGTGGCGCCAAGCATGACCGCCGTCTCCACGTCACCGCTCATCCCCATTGACAGCGCCGGCAGGCCATGACGCCGCGCCAGCTTGTGCAGCAGCGCGAAATAAGGCGCGGGCTCAACGGCGGCTGGCGGCACGGCCATCAACCCCACCACCGGCAGATCGGCATGATGAGCAGCCTCCAGCAGCGCCGGCAGATCGGCAATGGCGCAGCCGCCCTTTTGCGACTCGGCCCCGATATTGACCTGCACGAAGCAATCCGGCCGACGACCCTGCTCGTCCATGGCACGGACCAGCGCGGTAACGAGCGAGGGCCGATCCACGGCGTGGATCGCATCAAACAGCGCCACCGCGTCCACAGCCTTGTTGGACTGGAGCTGGCCAACAAGATGCAGGGCAAGGCCGGGCGTCGCGTCCCTGAGCGCGGGCCACTTCGCTTGCGCTTCCTGCACGCGGTTCTCGCCAAAGACGCGATGGCCAGCGGTGATGAGCGGCGCGATCTCCTCCGCAGAACGTGTCTTGGAAATGGCGATCAGGCTGATCGTGGCGGGATCGCGCTGGGCAAGGCCCGCGGCATGGGCGATCTGCGCGCGGACAGCATCGAGCGGGGCATAGCCGGTCAGGACGGTTTCGCTGGTCATGGCCGGGCGCTATAGGCAAGGCGATGCGCCACGGCCATGGAAAATCCCGCTCGGCTTCGCCTGCGCCACCAACGCGGCTCCCTCGCCTCTGGCTGATGACCGACGAGCGCATTCCCGAGACCGCATTGCTGAAGGCTGTGCGCCGCCTGCCGCGCGGCGCGGGCGTGGTCCTGCGGCACAGAAGCTGGACCGATGCACGGCGATATGCGCTTTTCCGGCAGATTCGCGCGACGCGCGGCAGGGCGCTCATCATCCTTATTGCCGGTACGGCGAGGGACGCGGCTCGTTGGGGGGCAGATGGCTGGCATGATGGATCGCACGCGCCGCCGCACGCTATGGCCGGACAGCCAATCCGGCCCCGGCTGATTCACAGCGCGTCGGCCCATGACCTGCGGGAACTGCGCGGCGCTGCCCGCGCGGGCGCGGACATGCTTTTTCTCTCGCCACTTTGGCCGACACAGTCCCATGCCGGGGCGCCGGCGCTGGGGAGTTGCCGTTTCGCTGCGCTGGCCCGGCAAGCCCATGCCCCCGTGATGGCATTGGGCGGCGTGCATCGGCGCCATGCCGGACTGGTCATCCGACTCGGCGCGTCAGGCTATGGCGCGATTGACGGGTTAGTCAGGATTTAAGGAAGCGAGCGGCGAGCGTGCCGCCCGTCAGCTCAGAATTTGAAAGCCGTGCCCACATAGACAGCCTGGCTGTCCTGCGCGTCATCGGTAATCGGGACCAGACGATTGCTGGGACCGGTATAGCGCACGCCAGCCCGCACATCGAGATTACGCGTGAGCGCATAGCTGCTCGCGACATCAACAGCATAGCTCCGCTCGCCAGCCAATGTCTGCGGCGCGGAGCCAGTCAGTGCCTTGCTTGCCACCTGCATATTGGTGGTGAACCGCCGCGGCTTGTGCTCGACCGAGAAGCTGCGTGTTTCCGGCGCGGAAAGATCCGTCACCACCGGATCCAGCTCACGCGTGCCGACCGTATCCGGCGCGGTAAAGCGCTGGAGACCGCGCGCGACACCCAGATTATAGGAAACCGGCGCAAGACCCAGATTGGCAACAGGCTGGCTTGGCAGCTTGACACCGCTGGGCGCGCGGACGACGACCGTGATCGAGCGCTCGCCACTCGCAAGGCCGCTCGTGGGCGTGAACTTGAAGCCATGGCTGCGAGAATTTGTGGCGGCCTGAGCATAGGCACGGGCCAGACGCTCATCCGTGGTAACGGGGGTGAACGAGCCGATGCTGCCAAGCGCCTTCAGGGAAACCTTGGACGTACCAAGCGGCGCAAGCGCCAGGCGAACAGCGCTGATCGCGGGCGACAAGGCGAGTGCGCCGGCCGCAAGGCCTGCCACCACCATCGCTACGCGTCCCGCCCGAGCCTTCACAGCAAACCCCCAAAAAAACGTCTGTGCTTTCGCCTTACGACTCCAGCCATTAATTTTCATAGCATTATTTGCCTGCATCGCGCCAGCGTCCGGCAAGATTCGTCGATATTGTGGCCAATTGTCCACAATGATCCGATCCCACCCCACCCGGGCAGCGATGCCCCCTGAGGACCAGCGCACGCTTGCGGCTTGCGGCGGGCGCCCCCTGCACTATAGAAGCGCATCGGAACCCCGCCGCCCGCGCGGCGACAGCAGCAGAGCCATCCATGCCGTTTTCCAGCTCCTTTCGTGCTTCTCTCCGCCTTCTCCCGGTCGTTGCCATCGGCCTGCTCGCCGCCTGCGGCGGCGGCAAGGAGCGCCCCAAGGCCGATCTCGCCGCCTCCCGGGTGACGACCATTGGCGTCAACAGCTATCTCTGGCGCGCGACGCTGGAGACAGTCAGCTTCATGCCGCTGCTCCAGACCGACTCCAATGGCGGCGTGATCGTGACGGATTGGTATATTAATCCAAAATCGCCTACGGAGCGGATGAAGCTGACCGTCTCCATCCTCGATCAGGATCTTCGCGCGGATGCGCTGCGCGTCGCGGCAAGCCGGCAGGTGATGCAGGGCGCGCAGTGGATCGACGCGCCGGTGCAGGCCGCCACCACGCAGAAGCTGGAGGAGATCATCCTCACCCGCGCACGCGACCTGCGCCGCATGGCGATTGCCGGCAAGAACTGAACCAAAACAGGAAGGCGCGCGCCGCACCCCAGAAACGGCGCGCGATGACACGGATTTCGTCCGATGAATGACAGGCGTTTCAATCCGCTGGCGGCAGACTCCCGCTGGCAGCAGGCATGGGACGAGCGGCAGAGCTTCCGCGCGGGCAACCGCCCCGACGCGCCCAAAAGCTATGTGCTGGAGATGTTCCCTTATCCTTCCGGGCGCATCCATATCGGCCATGTCCGCAACTACTCCATGGGTGACGTGCTGGCCCGCTATCGGCGGATGCAGGGCATGGATGTGCTGCACCCCATGGGCTGGGACGCCTTTGGCATGCCGGCGGAAAATGCCGCCATGGAGAAGAAGGTCCACCCCGGCGCCTGGACCCGCGACAATATCGCCGCGATGCGCGCGCAATTGAAGAAGCTGGGCTTCGCGCTCGACTGGTCACGCGAACTCGCCACCTGCGAACCGGACTATTACGGGCAGGAACAGGCACTCTTCCTCGACCTCTACGCCGCCGGCCTCGTCTACCGCAAGGAAAGCGCGGTGAACTGGGACCCGGTGGACATGACGGTGCTCGCCAACGAGCAGGTGATCGACGGGCGCGGCTGGCGCTCGGGCGCGCTGGTCGAGAAGAAGAAGCTTTCCCAGTGGTTCCTCAAGATCACCGACTTTGCCGAGGATCTTCTGGACGGGCTCAAAACGCTCGACCAGTGGCCCGAGAAGGTGCGGCTGATGCAGGAGAACTGGATCGGCAAGTCCCAGGGCCTGCGCTTTTCCTTCGCGCCGCTCGCCCCGTTCGATACGCCGATCGAGGTCTTCTCGACCCGACCGGACACGATTTTCGGCGCCAGCTTCGTCGCGATCGCCGCCGATCATCCGGTCGCGCAGGCGCTGGCCGCGCATAATCCTGAAGCTGCCGCCTTCATCGAAACATGCAAGGCAGGCGGCACCACCGCCGCCGAACTGGAAACAGCGGAAAAGCTAGGTTTCGATACCGGCTTTGAAGTGCTGCATCCATTTGACAGCGGATGGACACTGCCTGTCTTCATCGCCAATTTCGTGCTGATGGACTATGGCACGGGCGCCGTGATGGGCGTCCCGGGACATGACCAGCGCGACCTTGATTTCGCGCGGAAATATGGGCTCTCGGTCGAGCGTGTCGTTGCCCCGGCGGGCGACGAGGCAATGCCGATCGGCACCGAAGCCTATACCGGCCCCGGCAAGCTGGTGAACAGCCGCTTCCTCGACGGCATGGACGTGGATACCGCCAAACGGGATGTGATCACGCGGGCCGAGGACGGCAAATGGGGCAGCGGCACGACCGTCTGGCGGCTGCGCGACTGGGGCGTTTCGCGCCAGCGCTACTGGGGCACGCCGATCCCCTTCATCCACTGCGAGAGCTGTGGCGTGGTGCCCGTGCCCAAGGACCAGCTCCCCGTGACGCTGCCCGAGGATGTGAGCTTCGACGTGCCGGGCAATCCGCTGGACCGTCACCCGACATGGAAGCATGTCGACTGCCCGGGCTGCGGCAAGCCCGCCCGGCGCGAGACCGACACGCTCGACACCTTCGTCGATTCAAGCTGGTATTTCATCCGCTTCGCCAGCCAGCCCGACGACCAGCCGTTCGACCGCGCGGAGGCCGAGAGCTGGCTGCCGGTGGGGCAATATATCGGCGGAGTGGAACATGCGATCCTCCACCTGCTTTACGCCCGCTTCTGGACGCGCGCGCTGGAGCGCATTGGCAAGATCAGCGTGAGGGAGCCGTTCACCGGCCTGTTCACGCAGGGCATGGTCACGCACGAGACCTATAAGGCAGGGGACGGGAGTTGGCTCTCCCCGCAGGAGGTGCGTCGCAACGGCGACGACTGGCAGCGCATCGCGGATGGCGCGCCGATCACCGTCGGCCGTGTCGAGAAAATGTCCAAGTCCAAGAAAAATGTCGTGGACCCGGACGAGATCATCGAGCGCTATGGCGCGGATGCGGTGCGCTGGTTCATGCTGTCGGACAGCCCGCCAGAGCGCGATCTGCCGTGGACGGAAAGCGGCATCGAGGGCGCATGGCGCTTCGTCAACCGGCTCTATCGACTGTTCGGCAGCGCCGGCGAGACAGGCGATGGCGGGAACGACGCCGCGCTCGACCGCAAGCTGCACCAGAGCATCGCCGGCATCGCAAAGGATATCGAGAGCCTCGCCTTCAACAAGGCGGTGGCGAAGATATACGAACTGGCCAATGCCATCGAGAAGGCAAAGCCATCGGCCAGCCGCGCCGCCGCGATCCGCACCATGGCGCTGCTCATCGCGCCGATGACCCCTCATCTGGCCGAGGAGGCATGGGCGGAATTTGGCGAGCAGGGACTGATCGCCGATGCGCTATGGCCCCCGGTCGACCCGGCACTGCTCGTCGACGATGAAGTGACCATCGCTGTTCAGGTTCAGGGTAAGCTGCGCGATACGCTGACCGTGCCCAAGGGGACGGACAAGGCGACACTGGAGCAGCTTGCGCTGGCCGCACCCAATGCCGCGCGCCTGCTCGATGGCGCGGCGCCCAAAAAGGTGATCGTCGTCCCCGACCGGCTGGTCAATCTGGTGATCTGAGATGATGCGCCGCGCCCTTGCCCCGCTGATGATTCTCGCCGCACTCTCCGGTTGCGGACTGCGGCCGCTCTATGGCGGCGGTACGGCGAGCGAGACGGCCCAGCGGCTTGCGGGCGTGCGCGTTGCCCCGATTGCCGGCAAGGCGGGCTGGCTGATGCGCAACGCACTGAACGACCGCCTCTCCGCCATGGGCGCCGGCGAAGCGCGCTATCGGCTCGACATCGTTCTGGACGACAAGATCGAAGGGCTCGGCGTGCGCCCCGACGAAACGGTAACGCGCGAGCGGCGGACGCTGCGCGCGCGCTATACGCTGACGGACACCGCCGCCGACCGGACCATACTCGACGATACCGCCGGCTGGGACGCGGGCATCGATGTCGCCAGCAGCGACTATGCGACCGTGGCGGCGGAAAATACCGCGCTGGAGCGCCTCGCATCGATCATCGCGGACCGGGTGATCGCCCGGATCGCCACCATCGACGGGCAGTGAAGGCCCCCGGAGGAGCGGCGGCCCGGCAGGCGATCGCGAGACGCGATCCGGCGCTGCGCCTCATCCTCCTGCACGGCGCCGATGCAGCCGGCAGCGATGCGCTGACCGGCGCGATCGCACAGGAGATGGGCACCGATGCCGAGCGCATCGACATAGAACCGGGCGCGCTGGTGGATGACCCAGCGTTGCTGCTGGGCGAGGCGGCGAGCTTTGGCATGTTTGGCGGCCGGCGCTGGCTCCGCGTGCGCGGCGCGTCCGACACCACCCACCCTGCCGCCGAGCGCTTGCTGAACGCGGACACGGGCGGCGATCTGGCCGTGCTCATCGCGGGAAAGCTTGCCAAAAACTCCCGCCTGCTCACCTTATGCGAGGGGCATGGGCTGGCGCTGGCCATCGAAAGCACGCCGCCTGTCGGCCGTGATGCCGAACAGATCGCGATCGACCATGCCCGCACGCTTGGTCTCAGCCTTCCCGCCGACCTCGCCCGCCGCCTCGTGGCGCTGTGCCATGGCGAACGCGGTCTCATCCTCAGCGAGGTGGACAAGCTGGCCCTCTATCTCGACGCAGGCGAGGACCATCCCGCAACGACCACGGGCGACGCCATGGACGCACTGGCCGCCGAGGGCGGCGAGGACGCGCTTTATAAATCCGCCGCCATCATCCTCTCCGGCCGGATCGGCGGCGCGCGACACGAAATCGCCCGTGCCCGCGAGGGCGGCGCCTCGCTCGCCGGGCTGACGCGGCTCACACTGATGCAGGCCGTCGCCATCGATCAGGCACGCCACGGCATGGGACGGCGCGGCGATGCCGCCGTCAACTGGGGCCCGGCCGCGCTCCAGCGCGTCATTCACCGCCTTGCCGAAGCCGAGCGGGCAAGCCGCACGGACCGGGCTGTCGCGGAAGCGGTGATGGCACAAGCGCTGATCGGCGTGGCGCAACTGGCGGCGCGGCAGCGCTAGAACAGTCGCATCCCGCCCGGACCATCCGCCGATGGCCCTTGCCCGCGCGTGAATCAAAGCCCATATTCGCGCCATGGACACGCTGCCGACCACCGACGCCGAATGGCGTGAGAAGCTGACCCCTGAGCAATATCATGTGCTCCGCGAGGCCGGCACCGAACGGGCCTTCACGGGCGCATATAATGCGATGAAAGAGGCCGGGCTCTATCATTGCGCGGGCTGCGGCGCGCCGCTCTTCACCTCGACCGCGAAATATGACAGCGGCTCGGGCTGGCCGAGCTTCACCCAGCCGGTCGACGAAGCGGCCGTCTCAGAACATAGCGACGCGAGCCACGGGATGCGCCGCGTGGAAGTGCGCTGCGCGCGCTGCGCGGGGCATCTGGGGCATGTTTTCCCGGACGGGCCCGGCCCCGAGGGCCTGCGCTACTGCATGAACAGCGCGGCGCTGGATTTCGAGCGCGAAAAGGATTAGCCGGCCGCACCGCGCCGGTGCATTCAGCGCTTGTAAAGCAGCAAGGCTGAATGCACCGTCCGCGAGATTTGCGCGCGGGAGGCGATGACGAGCGGACATGGCTAGGAAAAAGTCGCCGGGCCGGCTGCGCCGCTGGACGATGCGTTTTCTCAAGATCGGCATTGGCGCTGTGGTCGCCGCGTTCATCGCGCTGGCGGTGGCGGTGGTCATCGCCATGCAGTCGCTGCCGAGCTTCGAATCGCTCAAAAGTTCGCCGAACGGACAAATGATCCGCGTTCATGCGGCGGACGGATCGATCATCGTCTCGCTCGGGCCGAGCTATGGCCGCTGGCTTTCCCATGACCAGATCCCGCAGACGATGTCCCGCGCCATGGTCTCGGTGGAAGACAAGCGCTTCTTCATGCATCCGGGCGTCGACCCGATCGGCTTGACGCGCGCGGCGTGGGTCGCTTTCGTACGGCGCGGCGAGGGGCGCCGCCTTCAGGGCGCGTCCACCATCACCCAGCAGGTCGCGCGCAACGTCTTCCTCAACAACAGCTATTCCTTCGGCCGAAAGGTGAAGGAAGCAATTCTCGCGCTGGCAATAGAGCGCAAATTCTCCAAGCAGCAGATCCTCGAGCTCTATCTCAACAAGGTCTATTTCGGCGGTGGCGCCTATGGCATCGACGCGGCGAGCCGGAAATTCTTCGGCCACCCCGCCACCACGCTGAGCGTGGGAGAAGCGGCGGTGATCGCCGGTCTCGTCAAGGCCCCGTCCCGCTATTCGCCGACCGCCGACGCGGAAGCGACCATTGGCCGCGCCGGCGTGGTGCTGGATGTGATGGAGGCAAATGGCGACATCTCCGCCGCAGAGCGCGCCGCCGTGCGACTCGAAGACGTGAAGATGGCGCCGGAAAAGCCGCAGGACAGCGTGCGCTACTTCACCGACTGGGTGCTCCCCCAACTCGACGATCTGGTCGAAGAGCGCACCCAACCGCTCGACGTCTACACGACGCTGGACCTCAAGCTCCAGCGCGCCGCAACCGCGGCGGTCAGCGCCAATGCGCCATCCGGGGTGCAGGGCGCGCTCGTCAGCCTCGATCGTGACGGCGCGGTACGCGCGATGGTGGGCGGGCTCGACTATGTCAGCTCCAACTACAACCGCGCGGTGACCGCCGAACGCCAGCCCGGTTCCGCCTTCAAGATCTTCGTCTATCTGACCGCGCTTGAATCCGGCTACACGCCGGACACCGCCGTCCGCGACAGCGCGGTGACGATCAACGGATGGAGCCCGCGCAACAGCACCGGCCGCTATTCCGGCGACATCGATATCCGCACCGCTTTTGCCTATTCCGTGAATACCGTGGCCGCGAAGCTCGGCATGGAAGTGGGCTTTCCAGCGATTGCCGACATGGCGCGCCGGTTCGGCATCTCCACCACCATCAACACCCATCCTTCGATGGTGCTGGGCTCCTCCGAAGTGCGCCTCATTGATATGACCCGCGCCTTCGCCAGCGTGGCGCGCAAGGGCGTGGCGGTGACACCCTATGGCATCACCAAGGTGACGACCGCCGATGGCGAACTGCTCTACGAGCATGAGGACGACACCAGCCGCGTGCTCGTGGCACCATGGGTCGCCGCCGGGATGACCGATCTCATGCAGACCGCCGTCAACACCGGCACCGGCAAGGCCGCGCAGATTGGCCGCCCCGTAGCCGGCAAGACCGGGACGACGAGCAGCAACAAGGATGGCTGGTTCATCGGCTTCTCCAGCGGGCTCACCACCGGCGTCTGGATGGGCCGAGACGACAACAAGGCCGTCGGCGTGCTGCAGGGCGGCCGCGCCCCGGCCCGCGCCTTTGCCCAATATATGAAGATCGCGGTGGCCGATCGCCCGGTCGAACAGTTCGAGACGGAGGTAACGCTCCCCGAATGGCAGCTCGAACCCGACGAGGAAGCCTATGGCCAGCCCGCCGCCATCGACCAGATGCAGGTGGATGCCGATGGTATGCCGCTCGAACGCCCGCGGCGCGATGACGGCGGCGATGCCTCCCCCACGGAGGACAGCGGCACCACGGATGGCGAAGCGCCGCAGCGGATCGACCAGCGCTGGATCGACCAGGTGCTCGGCCGCGAGACACGCGATCCGCCCCGAAACGGCCGGGAAAAGCCAGCGGAACGCCCCCAGCCCTGATGAAGGGTACAAGCCCCGGACAAGTCACGTTCGCGCCCGCCGCCGCCTCTCTCTTTGGCACATGTGGGCACCGAACCTGTTTCCGGAACGGAACAAATTTCCGATCCGATGCGTTTTACGTTAAGCATTACCGGCCGCCGGAGCGACGATGCGCGGTGTGAGTCCGCGCGGTTCCGGGTGATCGGTGCTTTAGGAAAGGAATGGGGATATGGGTCTCATCATGTGGCTTATCGTCGGTGGCGTCATCGGCTGGCTGGCCAGCCTCATCATGCGTACTGACGCGCAGCAGGGCATTCTGCTCAACATCGTCGTCGGCGTCGTCGGTGCATTCCTGGGTGGGCTGGTATTCTCCGGCGGTTCGATCAACAACGCGCCCCTCACGCTGACCACCTTCCTCGTCTCGCTGGTCGGCGCGGTCATCCTGCTCGCCATCGTCAACCTCATCCGGCGCGGTTCCGTCCGGTAAGGCGCGGTTTCACGACTGAAACATGGCAGGCCCGGCGTCCCAAGCGCCGGGCTTTTCCATGTCCGCCTGCCTCTGACTGAGCCACTTTTCAACACGGGCATAGTCCGGTAGAAAGCGCGGGCCGCTTCTGGCCCGGATTTGGCCCGACGAGCAATGTCGGCGGCGCCATTCTGTCTTGCCGCAAGTGATTTATTCATATAACACAGCCCAACTTTCAGCCCGGCCAGGATGAACCGGCATGGCGCGCTAAGGCGACAGACGATGAACTATGAAACGCATGTGACCGGCGGCGTACTGCCCGCCAGCGACTTCGGGACGGACGAAGCCAGCCTTGCCAAACGCCGCAGGACGATCATCATCGCTGCGATCGTCGCCTTGCTCATCATCGCCTTCGTCGCATTCAAGCTCTTCTGGGGCAAGGGTGGAGACGACGCAGCGGCGGCCAATGCCGAGCAGGCCCAGACCGTCACCGTGGCTGTCGCCCGCTCACAGTCCGTGACCACGCTTATCAACGCGACAGGCACGGTCGGCGCCGTGCGTGACATGCCTGTCGGCGTCGTCGGTGAGGGCGGTCAGGTACAGCGCGTGCTGGTCGAGCCAGGTGCATGGGTCGAGAAGGGCCAGCCGCTGCTCGTCATCGAACGCTCCGTCCAGACTCAGGAGGTCGCGAGCCTTGCCGCCCAGGTCGACGTGGCACGCGCCGACGCGAAGCTGGCCCAGACCAATCTTGACCGCTCCAAGCAGCTCGTCGCCAATGGCTTCGTGTCCAAGGCGCAGATCGACCAGCTCACCGCGACGCGCGATGCGGCGGCCGCACGCGTCAATGTCGCCATCGCCACGCTCAATCAGGCCCGCGCCCGCGTCGGCCGGCTGGATCTGCGCGCCCCGGCCTCCGGCCTCATCCTCACCCGCAGCGTCGAACCCGGCCAGATCGTTCAGGGCGGCAGCGGCGCGCTGTTCCGCATCGCCGAGGGTGGCCGACTGGAAGTGCAGGCCCGCCTCGACGAAAGCGCGCTCGCCAACATCCATGTGGGCACCAGCGCGACAGTCATTCCCACCGGGGCGACACAGCGCTTCACCGGCAATGTCTGGCAAATTTCGCCAGTGATCGACCCGCAATCCCGCCTCGGCATCGCACGCATCGCCCTGCCCTATGACAAGGCGCTGCGCCCGGGCGGCTTTGCCAATGTGGAGGTCGCGGCAGGCAGCGCTCAGGCGCCGCTGATGCCCGAGAGCGCGATCCAGTCCGATATGACGGGCAGCTATGTCCTCCTCGTCGGCAAGGACAACAAGATCGAGCGCCGCGCCATCAAGACCGGCACGGTGACAGCGCAGGGCGTGCCGATCACCGCCGGCCTGTCTGGCGGGGAGAAGGTAGTGCTCTACGCCGCCGGCTTCCTCAATCCGGGCGAAGTGGTGAAGCCCAAGGTCCAGCAGCCGGGCACCGGACGCTGAGCCAGCCGCACAGGAAGATGCCGTCATGAACTTTCGCAACATCTCCGCCTGGTCGATCCAGAACCCGGTGGTTCCCATCGTGCTGTTCATCGGCCTGACGCTGGCCGGCCTCATCTCCTTTGCGCGACTGCAGGTGCAGAACGACCCGGACATCGAGTTTCCGGTGGTTATCGCCACCATTGCCCAGCCGGGCGCCGCGCCGACCGAGATCGAGACGCAGATCACCAACAAGGTGGAATCCGCCGTCCGCTCCATCAACGGCGTGCGGACCATCGAGTCCACCACGCAGGAGGGATCGAGCACCGTCGTCGTGATGTTCCAGATCGGCGAGGACATCAACAACGCGGTCAATGAGGTCAAGAACGCGATCGACCAGATCCGCAGCGATCTTCCCGACGGCATTCTCGAACCCCAGGTCATCAAGGAAGCGACCTCCACGCAGCCGATCGCCTATTTCGCGGTGACGGCCAGCGACATGACGATCGAGCAATTGAGCTGGTTCACGGACGATACCGTTGCCAAGCGGCTGCTCTCAGTCCCCGGCATGGCCAAGGTGGAGCGTAACGGCGGTGTTGACCGCGAAATCCGCGTGATCCTCGATCCGGCGCGGATGCAGGCGCTCGGCGTCACCGCCAGCCAGATCAACACCACGCTGCGGCAGACAAATATCAACGCTGCGGGCGGACGTGCCGAACTGGGCTCCAGCCGCCAGTCCGTGCGCGTGCTGGGCAACGCCCGCGACGCCTATGAGCTCTCGCAAACGCAGATATCGCTGGGCGACGGCCGGGCGGTAAAGCTCGCCGATGTCGCCACAGTGAGGGATGGCTATGGCGAGCAGACCCGCATTTCCCGCATCAAGGGCAAGCAGGTCGTCAACTTCGCCATCTCCCGCGCGCGCGGCGCCTCAGACGTCTCCGTGTTCGACGAGGCAATGGAGAAGATGGCGGTAATCGAGAAGGAAAACCCCGGCGTTCACTTCGTCACGCTGTTTAACAGCGTGCAATATACCAAAGACCAATATCACAGCTCCATCGCCGCGATGATCGAGGGCGCGGTGCTGGCCGTCGTCGTGGTCTTCATCTTCCTGCGCGACTGGCGCGCCACCATCATCTCGGCCCTTGCCATTCCGCTCTCGGCCATCCCGACCTTCTGGGTGATGGAGCTGATGGGCTTCACGCTCAATTCCATGTCGCTGCTCGCCCTCGGCCTTGTCGCCGGCGTGCTGGTCGACGATGCGATCGTGGAAATCGAGAATATCGTGCGCCACATGCGGATGGGCAAAAGCGCCTATCAGGCTGCGATCGACGCGGCCGACGAAATCGGCCTCGCCGTGCTTGCCACCACCTTCTCGATCGTCGCGGTCTTCTTCCCGGTCGCGCTGATGCCGGGCATCGCCGGCCAGTTCTTCAAGAATTTCGGTATGACGGTCGTCATTTCCGTGCTCATGAGCCTTGCCGTGGCCCGCATGGTGACACCGATGATCGCCGCCTATTTCCTCAAGGCGCATGGCGAGGCGGACCATGGCAACGGTCCGCTCATGAACAACTACATGAAGATATTGCGCTGGTCGCTCGGCCATCGCCGCTGGATGATGGCGCTCGGCGCGGTGTCCTTTGTCATCACCATTGCGTTGTTCGTCACCATTCCCAAGCAGTTCTTCCCGACGACCAACCAGGATTTCAGTCGCGTCAACATCGAGATGGTGCCTGGTACCACCATCGGGCAAACCGACATCGTGACGCAGCGCGTCGGCGCAATCGTCGCTGCCGAGCAGGAGCCGCTCACGGTCCTCACCACGGCGCGCGAGGGAACCGGCCGCCTGTTCATCACGCTGCGCGAAGACCGCAAGCGGACCTCGATCGATTTCGAACGCGACCTTGCGCCCCGGCTCGCCGCCATTCCAGACGCACGCGTTTCCTTCGCGTCGCAGAGCGGCGGCGGCGGCACTGGTCGCGACATCTCGGTGATGCTCTCCGGCTCCGACCCGGCGCTGCTTGAAAAAACGGCAAACACGCTCGTCCAGCAGATGAAGGGCCTCAAGACCGTGGTCGCGCCCCGCATCGCCGCGGACATGCAACGGCCCGAACTCATCATCAAGCCGCGGCTGGACCTCGCCGCGCAGATGGGGGTCACCACCGCCGCGCTCAGTCAGGCGATCCGCATCGCGACGCAGGGCGAGATCACGCAGAACACAGCGAAGTTCTCGCTCTCCGACCGTCAGATCCCGATTCGCGTCATGCTGCCCGAGACCTCGCGCCGCGACCTCTCGACCATTCAGAACCTCCCCGTGCCCACCGTGTCCGGCGGATCGGTGCCACTCAGCCGTGTCGCCGAAATCAGCTTCGGCGCCGGCCCCACCACCATCCAGCGCTATAATCAAAGCCGCCGCGTGTTCGTGGGTGCCGACCTCGCCAAGGATGTGGTCAAGAGTACGGCGGATGCCGAGATCAAGGCACTGCCGGTCATGCGGAATCTGCCTATGGGCGTTTCCAACGCGCCGGTGGGCGACGACGAGTGGCAGGCCGAGATGATGCAGAACTTCATGATCGCGCTGTGCGCGGGCATTCTGCTGGTCTTCGCGGTGCTGGTGTTGCTCTACAAGCGCTTCATGTCGCCTCTGGTCAACATGGGCTCGTTGTTGCTCGCGCCGCTCGGCGGCTTGCTCGCCCTGCTGCTGCTCGGCCAGCCGCTCTCGCTCCCGGTGTTCATCGGCATTCTCATGCTCTTCGGAATCGTCGCCAAAAACTCCATCCTGCTCGTCGACTTCGCGCTGGAGGAAATGGATCGTGGCGTGCCCAAGTTCGAGGCGATCATGGAAGCCGGACACAAGCGCGCCCAGCCCATCGTCATGACGACCGTGGCGATGACGGCAGGCATGGTCCCTACCGCCATTTCCCTCTCGGGAGACGGTGCATGGCGCGCGCCAATGGGCACCGTCGTCATCGGCGGCCTGCTGCTCTCCACCTTGCTGACGCTGCTCATCGTGCCCGCCGGCTTCAGCCTCGCCGACGGTCTGGAAAAGCGGCTCGGCCCATGGCTGCGGACCCGCCTGCTCACCTATCAGGGCGAGAAGGATCATGGCCCCGTGCAGCATCCGGCAGAATAATCGCGCGACACCGCCAGGCGTCCATCCTCTCCATTGCGGTGGAGAGGATGCAAGCGCTCTTGCCAATCACGCTGGCCGTCGTCATTTCTGAACAGATGAGAGCAAGGCGTACCTGAATGGCCAGCATCGGCCCCATATCGGGCGGCGCACGGCAGATGCGTATGGTCGCCACCGGGCTGCTCGTCGCCATGGCCTGCCTCTATGTCGTGACGCGCTGGGCAGAGCCGATCCACCCCGCCATCGGCTTCGTGCGGGCTTTCGCGGAGGCGGCGATGGTCGGCGGCCTTGCCGACTGGTTCGCGGTCACAGCGCTCTTCCGCCATCCTCTGGGCCTGCCCATTCCTCACACCGCAATCATCCCGCGCAACAAGGACCGCATCGGCGACGCGCTGGCGCTGTTTCTGCGCGATAACTTCCTCACGCCGGCCGTGGTCGCGCGCCGCATGGGGCGGCTGGACGTGGCGGGCGCGGCCGGCAAGCTGCTCGCCGCGCCATCCGTGGGCGATGCGCGGGTGCGGGCGGGCGTCTCCCGCATGTTCGCCGATGTGCTGGACGCGCTCGACGACGAACGGCTGGGCGGCATGATAAAAGGCGCGCTCGTACAGCGCATTAGCCAGCTCAACCTTGCGCCGATGCTCGGACAGGCGCTGGACGCGGCCATGCGCGACCGGCGCCATGCCCCGGTGCTGGACGCCTTCATCAAATGGGCGGCACGCACGCTGGAAGCGAACAGCGCACTCATCCACAACATGGTCCATGAACGCGCCGGCACGATCATGCGCTGGACCGGCCTTGACGAGAAGCTCGCCAGCGCGATCATCAACGGGCTGGACAAGATGCTCCAGGAAGCGGCCGAAGACCCGGATCACGCCCTGCGCCACAAGGCCGAGGAGGGCCTGGCCAAACTCGCCCGTGACCTGCAGGATGATCCGGAAATGCAGGCACGGGTCGCGCGCCTGCGCGACGAGCTGATCGCCAATGCGGCGATGCAGCGCTGGATGGACGGGCTCTGGCAGCAGCTCCGCAAGGGCCTCCTCAAGGCCGCACGCGATCCTGATGCAGCGCTTGCCGGCCGCGTGGGCGAGCTCGTCCGTCAGCTTGGCCAGACGCTACAGGACGATGTACGCCTCCGCACCCTCGTCAATCGCTTCTCCCGTCGCGTCGTCGTCGGCACCGCGGCGCGCTATGGCGACGGCATCGTCACCCTCGTCAGCGACACCGTACGCAGTTGGGATGCCGGGACGATCACTGATCGTCTGGAGCAGGCGGTGGGCCGCGACCTCCAGTATATCCGCATCAATGGTACATTGGTCGGCGGGCTCGTGGGCGTCACGCTCCATGTGATCGACGAACTGCTGATCCGCTGAAATTATCCGCGTGCAGCCGCGCGCAGTCGTTCCAATGCACGATCACGGCCGATAAGCGGCAGCAGCCGGGCCATGTCCGGCCCATGATCATGCCCGGTAAGCGCCCGACGAAGTGGCAGGAACAGCGCCTTGCCGCTCCGCCCGGTCGATGCCTTGAGCGCGCTGGTAAGCGCCCGCCAAATATCCTCGTCCCACGACATCGGCTCCACCGCGGCGGCGGCGGCATCGAGGAAGGGGCGATCCTCCGCATCCAGCGCGGGCAGGGCAATTTCTCCGGTGAGCACAGGCAACCATGCCGCCGCTTCACCCACGGTCGCGAGATTGGGGCGGATCACCTCCCATGCCTCCGGCCCGATTTCCGCCGGCACCCGGCCCTTCACCGCATCATAATCCAGCAGATGCACGATCTTCTGGTTGAGCGTGGCCAGCTCCGCCTCGTCAAAACGGGCAGGCGCGCGGCCAAAGCGTGCGAAATCGAAGCGCTCGACAAGCGGGGAAAGCGCCGTCATCGGCTCCACCGGATCGCTGGTGCCGATCCGGGCGAGCAGCGCGCACAATGCAATCGGCTCCAGCCCCGCATCGCGCAGCATATCGAGATCGAGCGAGCCGAGCCGCTTGGAGAGCTTGCCCTCGCTGCCGGTCAGCAGCGCAAGATGGGCAAAGCCCGGCACCGCCGCATCCAGCGCTTCGAACATCTGGATCTGCGTGGCGGTGTTGGTCACATGATCCTCGCCACGCACGACGAGCGTGACGCCCATATCGGCATCGTCGATGACCGACGGCAGCATGTAGAGCCAGCTTCCATCCGCGCGGCGAATGACGGGATCGCTCAGCAGATGCGGATCGAACCGCTGGCCCCCGCGTACCGCATCTTCCCATGTGATCGGCCGCGCATGATCGAGCTGGAAGCGCCAGTGCGGCGCGCGGCCCTCCGCCTCATAGCGGGCGATCTCCCCCGCCGTGAGCGCCAGCGCGGCGCGATCATAAACCGGCGGGAGGCCCCGCCCGAGCAGGATCTTGCGTTTCAGATCCAGCTCCTGCGCGGTTTCATAGCATGGATAGACCCGGCCGGCCGCGCGTAGCGCAGCAAAGCGCTCTTCATACAGCGCGCTGCGCGACGACTGCCGGACCTCCCCCGTCATCGTGAGACCGAGCCAGGCGAGATCGGCGCGGATCGCCTCGATAAAGCGCTCCTCCGAACGCGCGCCATCGGTATCATCGATACGCAGCCGGCAGGTGCCCCCCGCATGAGCGGCGGCAAGCCAGGCGACAAGCGCCGTGCGGACATTGCCCATATGGAGCCGGCCCGTGGGCGACGGCGCAAAACGCGTAATGACTGTCATGGCTATTCCCGTTAGACCTCAAGGCGAGAGGTTCAAGAGCGGAATTGAAGACCATGCGCGTCTTCGATCCCCCGGGAAGGGCACCGTTATGAAAGGGATTAGCCGGCGGACGGCCGCGAACTGACCGGCGAAGATGCCGTACGCTATTATGCGGGGCAATCAGGCAACGGTGGCTGACGCTATTCCTCAGCCGAGATAAGACGATCCGCGCTGTCGCCTCGTCCAGACCGCGAGAATGACGACGACAAGCGCCGCGAGCAGCGCCATCAGAGTGAGCGGCTGCGCTACCGTCGCTACCCCGCCGCGCAGCGCGATGGCGACCAGCATCCAGACGACACCACAGACATAGGCAGGCTCGGCCCGGAACAGACGCACACCCGCCACGGCCAGCGCCAGAACGGCAACGAGAGCGAGAAAACCACCGGTGTCCGAAGGCGGCGGCGCATCCAGCTCCAGGGGCAAGGCCGAGAGAATATCAAGCGGGACCAGCACTGTGAGCGCGCCAGCGTGGAGCCCGATGGGCAGATTCACCACCATCCGTCGCGCCATTGATATCGGCCGCTGCCACCAGCCCAGCACCATGGTCGCGCGACCGAGCAACACCAGCCCGGCAAGATCGAGCGGGACGGACAGCCAGTCCATACCGATCAGCGCGCCCATCTGCCGCGCGCAGACCACCGCGAGGCCAAGCATGGAAAGCCAGCGGATGCGACGCAGCAACATATCACCCCGGTAGCGCGGATGGAGCCCTATGAGCCCAAGGCCGAGATAACCGAGCGCGACAGGCGCGACGATGAAACAGGCCCAGCCCGACGGCGCAACCCGGGCGGCAAGACCCCAGCTTTCCGATCCGGGCAGGCCGCTCCTGAAGAGCAGCAGGGCCAGTACGGCGTGCGCCACCGCGAGCGCCAGCATCAACCAGCGCCGCCCAACCGCGAAGACGCCGCGACCCGAGCCGGAGTCAGACAGGACGGGGAGGTAACGGTGGCTCATGCCGTACGAAAGGCATTGGTGATGGGATAGCGCCGGTCCCGGCCGAAATTGCGCCCGCCAAGCTTCACGCCCGGAGGCGACTGGCGACGCTTATACTCGGCCGCATAGAGCAGCCGCTCGATCCGCGCGACCACCTCCCGCTCGAAGCCGCGCGCAACAAGCTGATCGACCGCCAGTTCCTGTTCGACAAGACCATAGAGAATGGGATCGAGCACCTCATAGGGCGGCAGGCTGTCCGAATCCTTCTGATTGTCGCGCAGCTCCGCCGTCGGTGGCTTGGTAATGACGCGCTCGGGCATGACCGGACCATTTGGCCCCAGCGCGAGCCCGGCCTGCGGCGGCGTGGCATTGCGCCAACGGGAAAGATCGAACACCGTCGTCTTATAAGCGTCTTTCAGGACCGAATAGCCACCGGCCATATCGCCATAGATGGTCGCATAGCCGACGCTCATCTCGCTCTTGTTGCCGGTGGTGAGCAGCATGTGGCCGAATTTGTTGGACAGCGCCATCAGCGTCACCGCGCGGGCGCGGGACTGGATATTCTCCTCGGTCAGATCCGCCGCGCGCCCAGCGAAACTGGGAGCAAGCATCGCATCAAATGCCGCAACCGCCGGCGTGATCGGCACGGTATCAAGCCGGCACCCCAGCAGGCGCGCGCATTCCGCCGCATCGTCGAGGCTTTCCTGACTTGTGAAGCGCGAGGGGAGCATGACGCACCAGACACGGTCCGCGCCCAGCGCATCCACCGCGACGGCAGCGGAAAGCGCGCTGTCTATCCCGCCCGAAAGACCAAGCACCACACCGGGAAAGCGATTACGGTCCACATAATCGCGCAGGCCGACCAGCATGGCATGATAGATATCGGCCGGATGCTCGTCGAGCGCATGGACCTCGCCGGGCTGGCACTCCCAGCGGCCATCCGCGCCGCGCCGCCAGTCCGTGACGACCAGCGCCTCCTCCCAGTCCGGCAGCATGAGGGCGACAGTGCCATCCGCCGCGAGCACGAAGGAGGCGCCGTCAAACACCAGCTCATCCTGACCGCCAACACGGTTCAGATAGAGGATCGGCAGCCCGGTCTCACGCACGCGCGCGGCGCAAACGCCCTGAATGCGCCGGTCATCCTTATCGACCTCATAAGGGCTGCCATTCACGTTGATGAGGATTTCCGCGCCCAGCCCGGCGAGATGCTCGCTCACGAAGGGAAACCACACATCCTCGCAAATCGGGAGGCCTAGCTTCACGCCGCGAAAATCCACCGGGTCCGGCAGCGGGCCCGGGGCGAACAGGCGCTTCTCATCGAACGTCCCATAATTGGGCAGTTCGCGCTTCTGGCGGATCGCACGGACTTCACCGCCGTCCAGCAGGCAGACGCAATTGAACAGCGCGCCCTCATTGGCGATGACCGTGCCGACCAGCATGGCCGGGCCGCCATCCGCCGTTGCCTCCGCCAGATGCTGCAGCGCCGTCATCGCGCGGGCAACAAGCGCGGGTTTGAGCACCAGATCCTCGGGCGGATAGCCGATAAGCTGCAACTCCGGAAAAACGACAAGATCCGCGCCGCCTGAGCGCGCCCTCTCCCGCCATGCCAGCATCGCCTCCGCATTCGCGGAGATATCGCCCATCGTCTGATTCGTCTGGGCCATGGCGATACGCAGGCTGGTCGTCATGACCACGGCTTTAGCGGTTGCCCGCGCGAATACAATCGCGGGAAACCCCGGGGCGGCGGACGACACATGCCCAAGCGCGTTAAGCGCCTTTTCTCCGGCGCTTCCCGCCGCTAGAGGGGCCGCGCAGGCAGAAGGAAGGCACCCCCTCATGAAAATCATCTCCGGCAACGGAAACCTGCCGCTGGCCAAGGCCATCGCGGACTATGTCGAGCTGCCGCTGACCAAGGCCAGCGTGCGCCGCTTCGCCGATGAGGAGGTGTTCGTCGAAATCCAGGAGAATGTGCGCGGCGAAGATGTGTTCGTTGTCCAGTCGACCAGCTATCCGGCCAACGACAACCTCATGGAACTGCTCATCATGATCGATGCGCTCAAGCGCGCATCGGCGCGGCGGATCACCGCCGTTGTCCCTTATTTTGGCTATGCCCGGCAGGACCGCAAGCCCGGCCCGCGCACGCCCATCTCCGCCAAGCTCGTCGCCAACCTCATCACCGTGGCGGGTGCCAATCGCGTCCTCTCGGTCGATCTCCATGCCGGTCAGATTCAGGGCTTTTTCGACATACCGACCGACAATCTGTTCGGTGCGCCGGTCATGTCCGCCGATATTCAGGCACGCTTCCCGCGCGAAAACATCATGGTCGTCTCGCCGGACGTGGGCGGCGTGGTGCGCGCCCGCGCCCTTGCCAAGCGCCTCGACAACGCACCGCTCGCCATCGTCGACAAGCGGCGCGAACGCGCCGGCGAATCCGAAGTGATGAACATCATCGGCGATGTCTCCGGCCGCTTCTGCATCCTTATCGACGATATCGTCGATTCAGCCGGTACGCTGTGCAATGCGGCGGGCGCCCTCAAGCAAGCGGGCGCGGTGGATGTGATCGCCTATGTGACCCATGGCGTGCTCTCGGGCGGCGCGGTGGCGCGTGTCGACGGATCACAGCTCAAGGAGCTGGTCATCACCGACTCGATCCTCGCGCCCGAGGCCGTAGCCGCCAGCCAGCGCATCCGCCACCTGCCGATCGCGCCGCTGCTCGGCGAAGCGATCAAGCGGATCGCGGACGAAAGCTCGGTCAGTTCGCTGTTCGACTGAAAACAGGGTTCCCGCGCGAGAAAGGCGGCCTGCCGGCCATTGCGCTGGCGCCTGCGATAGCGTGATGCCATGAAGCCCGCATATGCACACCGCCGCTCTTCCCGATGATCCGGCCGCGCCCTTCGTCCTGCTCGACGATGCCCGAGTCGACGGCGCCGGCAACGCGATGCTCTACCGCGATCCGGTGGCGATCATTCGCGCGGATCGACTCGAGGATGTGGATGGCGCGCTCGCCGCGCTTGACGCTGCCAGCCGGCAGGGCCTGCACGCCGCCGGCTATCTGAGCTACGAAGCCGGCTTTGCGCTGGAGCCGCGGCTCGCGGTGCTGGACAGACCGGCAACTCCTCCCGGCGCTCCGCTGCTATGGTTCGGCCTTTTCGAGCAAGCGCACAGCCTTGCGCCGGATGCCGTGCCGGCGCTTCTCCCGGAACCGGACCACCGCGCACTCAGCCCGCCCCGACCGCTGATAAACCGTGCCGACTATGACCGGGCGATCGCGACGGTGCTCGACTATATCCGCTCCGGGGACATTTATCAGGCAAACCTGACCTTTCCCTGCGACGTCCGCCTGCATGGCAATCCGCTGGCCGCCTATGCCGCGATACGGCCACGCGCGGCGGCCGGCTATGGCGGCATCATACGGCATGACGGGCGGCACATCCTCTCCTTCTCGCCCGAACTGTTCTTCGCGCTGGATGCAGACCGCCGCATCCACGCCCGGCCGATGAAGGGAACCGCGACGCGCGGCGCCACCCCCGAGGAGGACCGCGCCCGCGCGCACGCGCTCGCGACAGACCCCAAGCAGCGCGCGGAAAACCTGATGATCGTGGATCTGCTCCGCAACGACATCGCCCGGGTCGCGGAGGCCGGATCGGTCCGCGTGCCGCAGTTGTTCGCCACCGAATGCTATCCGACCGTCCACCAGATGATTTCCAGCGTCGAAGGGCGCCTTCGCGGCACGCTCGGCGCCGTGGATGCGCTACGCGCGCTCTTCCCCTGCGGATCGATCACCGGCGCGCCCAAGCTGCGCGCCTGCGAGGTGATCGCCATGGTCGAGCCGGCGGCGCGCGGCGTCTATACCGGTAGCATTGGAACCATTTCTCCGGCCGGAACCGCACGCTTCAATGTTGCGATCCGGACGATTTGCGTCGAAAAGGATGGCAAGGGCATTTTGAGCCTCGGATCCGGCATTGTCGCCGATTCCGTAGCGGATGCCGAGTGGCTGGAATGCCTCGCCAAGGGGCGCTTTCTCGCCGCGGCTGTCGGAGAAGACGAGCTGAGCTGAAAGGACTGGGGTGAACGGGGCGGACTGGCAGTTTGACTTGATCGAGACCATGGCCTTCGATCCGGTGGAGGGTGTCGTCATGCTCTCCCTTCACATCGCGCGCCTCGAAAAAAGCGCACGGGAACTCGGCTTCCGGTTCGACCGCCACGCGCTGCGGAACGAACTGCAGGCCGCGACCTTCAGCCAGGCAGACCCCGCGCGGGTGCGTGCCCTGCTCTCTCGTGGAGGGGCTGTCTCGATCGAAATTCGCGCGCACCATGACTGGCCCCAGGCCGTCATGCCCGTGAGCATCGTTCCTCGCCCGGCGCGACGCGAGGACATCCGCCTGCATCACAAAACGACCGATCGCCGCATCCACCGTGCAGCGCTTGCCGCCGGCAGCACATTCGAGGTGCTGATGACGGATGAGGAGGGCTTTTTGACCGAAGGCAGCTTCTCCACCATCTTCATCGAACGCGGCGAACGTCTGGTGACCCCGCCGCTCACACGCGGCATCCTGCCCGGCGTCCTGCGGCAAAACCTCATCGACATGGGCGAGGCGGTCGAGGGTGAGCTGCGCCCGCGCGATCTGGAACGGGGCTTCTTCATCGGCAATTCAGCGCGCGGCCTTGTCGCCGCGACACTGGCCTCCACAAGGCGGGGCGTGCCCTCCACGTAATTTTCTGGCACATAAAAGGCTCCACAATCGCCCAAAATGCTCTATGAGCGCCCCGCCCGGATGCATTCGGGCTCGCCAGCCCGTGACCGATACAAGACGGAGAAGCCCATGTCCCGCACGTCCGCCGCCCTTGGCCGCATCCAGCCCAGCGCCACGCTGGCGATGACCGACCGGGTGATCGCGATGAAACGCGAGGGCAAGGACATTATCGGCCTTTCCGCGGGCGAGCCGGACTTCGACACGCCCGATTTCATCAAGGATGCCGCCATCGCCGCCATCCGTGCCGGACAGACCAAATATACCGCCGTTGACGGCACCGCGGAGGTCAAGGACGCGATCATCGCCAAGTTCCGGCGCGACAACGGCCTCGATTATGCCGCGAACCAGATCAGCGTGAACGCGGGCGGCAAGCATACGCTCTTCAACGCGCTGGTCGCCACGGTCGAAGCCGGCGACGAGGTCATCATCCCCGCGCCCTATTGGGTGAGCTACCCGGATATTGTGAACTTCGCCGGCGGCACACCGGTCATCGTGGCGGCGGGCGCCGACCAGCTCTACAAGATCACACCCACGCAGCTCGACGCGGCGATCACGCCCCGCACGCGCTGGGTATTGCTCAACTCACCGTCCAACCCCACGGGCGCCGCCTATTCCGGCGAGGAGCTGATCGCGCTGGGCGAAGTGCTGCGCCGCCATCCGCATGTGCTCATCCTTACCGACGATATGTATGAGCATGTCTGGTACGCGCCCACGCCGTTCAAAACGATCGCGCAGGTCTGCCCCGATCTCTACGACCGCACGCTGACGGTGAACGGCGTTTCCAAGGCCTATTCGATGACCGGCTGGCGCATCGGCTATGCCGGCGGCCCGCAGTGGATCATCAAGGCCATGGCCAAGCTCCAGTCCCAGTCCACATCCAACCCCTGCTCGATCAGTCAGGCGGCGGCGGCGGCGGCGCTGAACGGCGATCAGGACTTTCTCATCGAGCGCAACGCCGCGTTCAAGGGGCGCCGTAACCTCGTCGTCGCCATGCTGAACGACGCGCCCGGCCTCCAGTGCCCGACCCCGGAGGGCGCATTTTACGTCTACCCGGACGCGAGCGGCTGCATCGGCAGGAAGACCCCTGAAGGCAAGATCATCGAGACCGATGAAGACCTGATCGGCTATTTCCTCGAAACGCGCGGCGTGGCGGCCGTCCATGGCGGCGCCTTCGGCCTCTCACCGGCCTTCCGCATTTCTTATGCGACCTCCGAGGACATGCTGAAAAAGGCCTGCACCCGCATCCAGGAAGCCTGCGGGGCACTCGTCTGAACCGGCCGGCGGGCGATGCGCGGATAGCCTGACGGATGGCCGCGATGCGGATCGCCTATGTCATCAATTCCGTTGAAGGCGGCGGCGCGGCGCAGCCCGTGCCTGCCATTGCCCGCGTGCTGCGGGATGCGGGCGCCGAAGTCCGCGTCTTTGCACTCACCCCGCGCGACCGGCGAGCCCTCCCGGCCATGGTGGCGGCCGGGCTGGACCCGGCAGTGCGCGAGGGCGGCAAGGGCGACCATATCGCCGCCGCGCGCTGGCTACGCGCCCAACTGCTGGACTGGCGCCCGACGCACATCTGGAGCTCACTCAGCCGGGCGACGATTCTGAGCCTCATCCTCGGGCCAAAGCTTGGCCTGCCGGTGACATGCTGGCAGCATGCCGCCTTCCTCAAGCCGTGGAACCGCCGCCTGATGCGGCTGCTCGCTCCGCGCGCGCTGCTCTGGGTCGGCGATTCGCAATCGGTTACCGCGATGACGGCGGAGCGGCTGCGCATACCGGCCGACAGGCTCACCTGCTGGCCGATCTTCGCGGCCGATCCTGCCATGCCACAGGCCACGCCATGGCAGCCGGGAGAAACGATCCGCATCGGTTCGCTCGGGCGGCTTCATCCGGTCAAGGGCTATGATGTGCTGATCGACGCGCTGGCCCGGCTGAAGGCTCAGGGCTTCACGCCACCCGCACCCTTCACCATCGCGATCGCCGGAGATGGCGCCGAGCGGGAACGACTGCTGGGAATGGCACGGGAGACGGGCGTCAGCGGACTGGAGCTTGCAGGCTATACCGACGATCCCCGCGCCTTTCTGGCAGGCCTGCACCTTTATGTGCAACCCTCGCGCTCGGAAGGCTTCTGCATCGCGGCGCATGAAGCATTTACAGCAGGGCTGCCAGTCATCGGATCAGCGGTGGGAGAAATGCCCTTCTCCATTCGCCCTGACGAGACCGGCCTCATTGTGCCACCGGCAGACCCTGCCGCGCTGGCGAATGCGCTGGCAAAACTGCTCGCCGATCCAGCACGCCTGAACGCCATGGGCCTCAACGCGCGACGCGACATGCTGGAGCACTTCTCCGAGGCACGCTTTGCCGCCACGGGCACGGCAATCGTCAACCGTATCCGCCAAGCTTCCGCCTGACATCAATCATCAGGCCGCCCAGCGTGCGGTCGATCCGCTTGACATCGAACAAGGTAAGATCGCCACAGGCGGAGAGCGTGTGGAGGCCGTCCCGATAAGGTCCGGCGGTCGCGGGAATGGGCAGCGATGCCCCCGCCGTCGCGCCGAATCCGCTCTCATCCAGCCGGTCGATCCAGAGCGGGCGCAGGCCGCCACCATAAGTTGCCGCGCAATCCTGCACCGGCAGCATGATCCGCCCGTCAATCACCATGGGCGTGCCCCCCGGCCGGGCCGAGCTTCGGTCGATCCGTACCGGATTGCCGGGATGCGCCGTCCATGGCCCGCACAACCGCTCCGCCCAGGCGACATGCAACTCGGAAATCTTGGCGAGTTTCGTCGTGCCGGGCGAATAAAAGAGCCACCAGCGCCCGTCATGATGGAGGATGGTGGCATCCACCGGCACGCAATCCAGCTCCAGCCTGCATTCCGCCCGCCAATCGGCAAGGCCGCCCTGAGCGCGATAAAGCGTGAGCCCGCCCGAGCGATGCGCTTCCGGCAGCATCCACGTCTCCCCCTCCCCGGCAAAAACCTGCGGATAGGAAAGATGCCAGGGCTCGGTGAGGCAGGGGCGCCGCTCCAGCACGGAAAAGTCTTTGTCCAGCACCAGCATGTCTATGGTGCCGTGCCGCGTCCGATAATCATAGCGCTCGGCAAAAACATGCAGATGCCCGGCCGTGTCATGCCACCCGAAAGGGTCGGCCAGAAAGCGGAACGGGCCATCCTCCGGCAGCCAGATAATGTCTTCACCCAGACTGCCGGATGCGACCACCTGCGCAATGGGGCGCCGCGCGATGGCCGGCCGCCAGATATCCGTTCGGCGTGGCATGATCGGGACTATGCGCCTTCCTGAATGAACCCACGGACGGGCGGGAGAAGCGCCGCGCATAGGATGGCGAGAGGCGCAATGCCAGAGCGTTCCTCTTTCGTTCGCCATCGAGCCGTGGCATAGTCATGACCATGGACGGCATCGCCCCCCCGCCGCGCAAGATCATCCATGTCGACATGGATGCCTTTTTCGCGTCGGTCGAACAGCGCGATGATCCTGAGCTGCGCGGCAAGCCCGTGGCGGTGGGCGGTGGCGGCCCGCGTGGCGTGGTCGCGGCGGCGAGCTATGAGGCGCGGGTCTTTGGCGTGCGCTCGGCCATGCCGGGCGGGCAGGCCCGGCGACTCTGCCCGGACCTCATTTTCGTGCCCGGCCGGTTCGATGCCTATCGGGCGGTCTCCCGCCAGATCCACGCCATCTTCGCGCGATTTACCGACGTGATCCAGCCACTCTCGCTGGACGAGGCCTATCTGGATGTCACGCGCAACCGGCTCGGCATCGAATCGGCGACCTATATCGCGCAGGAAATCCGCCGGCTGATTCGCGAGGAGACGGGACTTACCGCATCCGCCGGCGTGTCCTGCAACAAGCTGCTCGCCAAACTCGCCTCGGACCAGAACAAGCCCGACGGGCTGTGCGTCGTCCGCCCCGAGGATGCCGCGCGGTTCATGGCGGCCATGCCGGTCAAGCGCATCCCCGGCGTGGGGCCGGTGACCGCGCGGCGCATGGCCGCGCTCGGCATCGAGACCGGTGCCGACCTCGCGGCCTGGCCAGTTCCGGCGCTGGAGCGCCATTTCCGCAAATCGGCCGGCTTTTTCCATGATGCCGCGCACGGCATCGACGAGCGACCGGTCCGCGAACACTGGGAGCGCCGCTCAATCAGCGTCGAGGACACCTTCCCGACCGACATTGCCGAGAACCGGGCGCTGGCGAGCGAACTGGACAAAATCGCCGCGCGCCTGTGGAACCGGGCACTCGCCAGCCATTCGATCGGGCGGACGGTGACGCTCAAGATCAAGCTTGGCGACTTTCGTATCCTGACGCGCGCCCGCACCCTGACCACCGCGCCAGACAGTGAGGATCAGCTCATGGCGGTCGGTCGCGCGCTACTCGACGCCCAGATGCCGCTCCCTATGGGCGCGCGCCTGCTTGGCCTCGGCTTCTCCAACCTGCCCGGCGACCCGGATGGGAAGCAGGCCGCGGAGGAGCCCCGTGCGACGCAGCTTTGCCTCGCGCTGGGCAGTTAAATCAGAATTTCGGTCCCTGCACCGGCTTGGCACTGGCCTCCGGCTGGGTGGTTGCGCTCAACGCCTCGATCAGGCCGGGCACACGCCCATCCCGCTCGGCATAATCCAGCGCGGACATACCGGCGAGCGTATCGCGCTTCTTGGGGTCCCCACCCTTACCCATGAGGAGCCGTACCATGGCGATATCCTGCATCTGCACGGCACGGATGAGCGGTGTCTCGCCCCGGCTGTTCGGCTGATTCGGGCTTGCCTTGGCACTGAGCAGCATTTCCGCGCCTTCCGGAAAACGGCGCTCCACCGCCAGCATCAAGGGCGTGCGTCCGTCATTATCGGCAAGGTCGACACGAGCGCCACGGGCGAGCAAATAGCGCGTCCACGTCATGTCCTTGCGGCCGACAACGATGAGCAGCGCCGTCTCCCCGGTCGAGCGGTCCTTGGTATTGACCGGCGTTACACCCGGCTGCTCGACGGCCTTCACCACCGCGTCGCCATCACCCTTGCGAACAGCTTCGAGAAACTTGTAGCTCTCGGAAAATTGCGCGTGGGCCGGGGCGGCGATCATCGTCATGACCGGAAGAGCCAGCAGGGCCGCCACAGCAGCCAGAAGTCGAACGCGCACTGTCAATGCCTCCATCAGCGGCGGGATGAGCGCCAATCAGTTGTCAGCAGCGCTTTAGCAGGGCATGGCTGGCGGCGCCATGAACATCATGCTTCTATCGCGCGCTCCGCGCGCCCTGCAGATGGCCTTCTCCGGCCTGCTCACCACGTGCCTGCTCGCTGCCTGCCAGCCCGGCGGCACCAGCAATGAGGCCGACGCTCAGGGCGCCAAAGCGCCGCTCGCCGGAGCGCGGATCGGCGCCGACTTCACCCTCACCGATCAGGACGGCAAGGCACGGAAGTGGGCGGATTTCTCCGGCCAGTACCGCCTCGTCTATTTCGGCTACACCTATTGCCCGGACGTATGCCCGATGGACCTCCAGAACATCATGGCCGGCTTCAGACTGTTCGAGAAGGCTCACCCCCAGCAGGCCGCCAAGCTGGCACCGATGCTCATCACCGTCGACCCGGAGCGGGATACGCCGGCCGTGCTCAAGACCTATGTCTCGGCGTTCCACCCGCGCCTCATCGGCCTTACCGGCTCACCCGAGGCGATCGAAGCAGTGAAACGCGCCTTCGCCGTCGTCGCCGGCAAGGAGGGGGACGAGAAGGCGACCAAGAACTACCTCGTCAGCCACACCCGCACCCCATTCCTGTTCGGTCCGGACGGTGCGCCCATTGCGCTCGTGCCTGTGTCGGACGGTCAGGGGCCGGGCGGCGACGGATCAGCGCAGGCGGTCGCAAGCTTTCTGGCGCAATGGGTGAAGTAAACTTCTGGGAAGCCCCGCTCGCGACGCTTGACCGCGCGCAGTGGGAAGCATTGTGCGACGGCTGCGGCAAATGCTGCCTGCACAAGGTGGAAGATGCCGACACAGGGCGCATCTACCCGACGAATGTTGCCTGCCGGCTACTTGACCGGGAAAGCGGACGTTGTGCCGACTATCGCCACCGCCGCCGCTTCGTGCCGGACTGCGTGCAGCTCTCCACCGATAATGTGGAGGGGATTGCCTGGTTGCCGATGACCTGCGCCTATCGGCTTCGCAGCGAAGGGATGCCGCTGCCGGCATGGCATTATCTCGTCTGCGGCGATCGGGAAGCGGTTCATCGCGCTGGCCAGTCCGTGCGGGGCTGGACCGTGTCGGAGACGATCGCCGGAGATGATCTGGAGCATCACATTGTCGACCGGCCAGTCTGAACACGCGCTGGAAATCGGCGGGGAACGCCTGCCGCTTACTGTTCTGCGCCATGCGCGCGCGCGGCGGATGCGGCTGCGCTATGACGGCACGGCCGGAGCGCTGCGGCTCACCATCCCGCCGCGCGCCAGCCTGCGAACCGCGCTGGACTGGGCCCGCGCACAGCAGGACTGGATCGTCGCGCAGCGCGCAAAGCAATTGCCCTGCGTGCCAATCACCGATGGCGCGACCATCCCGGTTGAAGGCATTCCCGTGCGCGTCGTCTGGCGGCCCGACGCCGCGCGGGCACCCGTGCGGGACGGGGATATGCTCATCGTCGGCGGGCCAGCGGAACAGGTCGGGCGGCGCGTCGTCCGCTGGCTAAGAACACGGGCAGTCACGCTTCTCACGCAGGAGACGGAGGCACTCGCCGCGCGCCATGGCCTCCCGCTCAGCAGCGTCGGCATCGGGGATCCACGCAGCCGCTGGGGGAGCTGCGCGAGCAGCGGCGCGATCCGCTATAGCTGGCGGCTGATACTTGCGCCCGCCGATGTGCGCCTCGCCACCGTCGCGCATGAGGTTGCTCACCTCGTCCACATGCATCACGGCCCAGCCTTCCACGCACTGGTGCGGGACATCAGCCCGAGCGATCCGGATGCGGCCCGCGCCTGGCTGCGGCGCGAAGGGGCGGGACTGCATCGCTTTGTCGCCTGATTTTTCAGTGCCGCCGCCCCGCACAGACAGTGCAAATACCCCGACGACGCGCTAGGATCGGCACGAGAGCGACGCTGTTAGACTCGAGTGATGGAGAGGGCCCTTATGGCTGATGCGATTTACCCCGTGCCGCCCGCCTGGCGCACGCGCGCCTATGTCGATGCCACGGGCTATGCCGAGAAATATGCCCGCTCACTCACCGACCCGGACGGCTTCTGGCGCGAAGAGGCCCAGCGGCTCAACTGGATCAAACCCTTCTCCGTCGTTCAGAACAGCTCGTTCCATGAAGCGGATTTCGGCATCAAGTGGTTCGAGGACGGGGCCCTCAACATCGCCGCCAACTGCCTTGACCGACACCTTGCCACGCGTGGCGACACACCCGCGATCATCTGGGAAGGGGACGACCCCTCCGAAACGCGCACCATCACTTATGCCGAACTCCATGCGGAGGTCTGCCGCTTCGCCAATATTCTGAAGGATCTTGGCGCCCGGAAAGGCGACCGGATCACCATCTACATGCCGATGATCCCGGAAGCGGCGATGGCGATGCTGGCTTGCGCGCGGATCGGCGCGATCCATTCGATCGTCTTTGGCGGCTTCTCGCCCGAGAGCCTCTCCGGCCGCATCCAGGACTGTGACTCCACCCTCGTCATTACCGCCGATGAGGGGATGCGCGGCGGCCGGAAGGTGCCGCTAAAAGCCAATGTCGACGCGGCGATCGCGGACTGTCCCTCGGTGCGCGCCGTCCTCGTGGTACGGCGCACGGGCGGCAATGTCACCATGCAGGCCGGGCGCGATCACTGGCATCATGACCTGCGCGAGGCCGCCAGCGCCGACTGCCCGCCCGAACCCATGAACGCGGAAGACCCGTTGTTCCTCCTCTACACGTCCGGCTCAACCGGCAAGCCCAAGGGCGTGCTGCACACCAGCGGCGGCTATCTGCTGTGGGCGGCGATGACCCATCATTATGTGTTCGATTACCGACCCGGCGAAATCTACTGGTGCGCCGCGGACATCGGCTGGGTCACCGGGCACAGCTATGTGGTCTATGGCCCGCTCGCCAACGGTGCCACCACGGTCATGTTCGAGGGCGTACCCAACTGGCCGGACTTCAGCCGCTTCTGGCAGATCGTCGACCGGCACGCGGTCAATATCTTCTATGGCGCCCCCACCGCGATCCGCGCGCTGATGCGCGAGGGCGACGCCTGGGTGGAAAAGACCAGCCGCGCCACGCTGCGCCTGCTCGGATCGGTCGGCGAACCAATTAATCCCGAAGCCTGGGAATGGTATCACCGGGTCGTCGGCGGGGGGCGCTGCCCGATCGTCGATACATGGTGGCAGACCGAGACCGGCGGCGCCATGATATCCCCCCTGCCCGGTGCGACCGACCTGAAGCCGGGCGCCGCGAGCAAACCGTTGTTCGGTGTCGAGCCGGTCATCGTGGATGCCGAGGGCACGGTGCTCGACGGCGCGACGGAGGGCAATCTGTGCATCGCGCGGAGCTGGCCGGGCCAGATGCGAACCGTCTATGGCGATCATGCCCGCTTCTTCCAGACCTATTTCACCACCTATCCCGGCAAATATTTCACCGGCGACGGCTGCCGGCGGGATGAGGACGGCTACTACTGGATCACCGGCCGGGTCGACGACGTCATCAACGTATCGGGCCACCGCATGGGCACGGCCGAGATCGAGAGCGCGCTCGTCGCGCATCCGCTGATCGCCGAAGCCGCAGTGGTCGGCATGCCGCACGACATCAAGGGCCAGGGGATTTACGCCTATGTGACGCTGAATGCCGGCGAGACCGGCGACGATGCGTTGCGCGCCGATCTGGTGAAATGGGTCCGCACGGAGATCGGCCCCATAGCGACACCGGACGTGGTGCAGTTCGCACCGGGCCTGCCCAAGACGCGCAGCGGCAAGATCATGCGGCGTATCCTGCGGAAGATCGCCGAGGATCAGATCGATGCGCTGGGCGATACCTCCACCCTCGCCGACCCCGCCGTGGTGGACGATCTGGTGGCGAACCGGGTGCGGGTAACGGCCTGAAAGCTCTGGTGCCGGGAAGACAGACGGCGGGGCTGGAACCCCGCCGAATGACCGTCAGGCAAAGCTGAACGCGGCGGCGCGGCGACGCATGGCAGCGCCCACGATACCAAAGCCGGCAATCATCAACGCCCAGCTTGTCGGCTCAGGAACGGAGAAGGAACTCAGAGGGCCATAGACCCAATGCCCATAGCCTGCGTGCGAACTGGCGAAATTATATTGTCCCGACACAAAATTGGCCTCGGCCAATGCCGGTACGCCCGCACTGATATCCCGATCGAACATGATGCTGATGGTCTCGGTGCAATAGCATGGCAAAGTACCGTCGCTGGTGAATGTCAGCATATTGCCGGAGAAGCTTGCCTTTATGCAATCGACGCAGAAGGCCGGGCCAAAGGCGTTAAACCCGGTGTCCCATTCCCCGGTCATTGTACCACTGACGAAGGTCGGTCCCGAAACGGTCGGAATGACGGGAGGCGGCCCGGGGACCACCATCTCGGTCGTCAGCGTGCCAGAAAAGCTGATAATGACGGCTGCCCCCGCCGGCATCGCAACCATGCCGGCGACAATCAGCCCCAGCATCGCAACCATCGCCCTCATCATCGCCATCGCTGAACCTCCTCCTGTTCTGTGCCACAAATGTCGGAGTGGGCTGCCGGTCAGCGCAGCTCCACCCATACCGGCGCATGATCGCTCGCCTTCTCCCGACCGCGATGGTCACGGTCGACCTGAGCGTCCACCAAGCGATCAGCCGCCACCGGCGAGAGTAACAGATGATCGATGCGAAAACCCGCGTCGCGCGGCCAAGCGTTCATTTGATAATCCCAATAGGTCCACACGCCACCGGCCGGATGCCGGGTTGCCAGCGCATCCGTCCAGCCGTCGGCCAGCAGCGTGCGATAGGCGGCGCGACTCTCCGGCTGCATCAGCGCATCATCGGCCATGGCGGCCGGCTTCCACACATCCTGATCGAACGGAATGACATTATAATCACCCGCCAGAACGGCCGGCACTTCCTCCGCCCAGATCCGCGCGGCGCGCGCGCGCAGCCGCCGCATCCAGCGCAGTTTATAATCAAATTTGGGGCCGGGCTGCGGATTGCCGTTCGGCAAATAGATAGAGGCGACGCGCACACCGCCGACATCCGCCTCCAGATAGCGGCTCTGCTCGTCCTCCGCCTCACCCTCAAGCCCGCGCGCCACCTCCGTCGGAACGGCACCTCTGGCGAGGATGGCAACGCCGTTAAAGCCCTTCTGGCCGTGCCAGAGCGCGCCATAGCCCGCCTCCTCGAACGCGGCGGCGGGAAAACCCTCGTCAGCGGTCTTGATCTCCTGAAGGCAGGCAACATCCGGCTGCGTCTCGGCCAGCCATTCAAGCAGGCGCGGCAGCCGTGCCTTGATACCGTTGATGTTGAACGTCGCGATACGCATGGCGGCCCCGTCTTGCCGGCGCATCTTGCCGGACCATCCCCCCTCGCTCGGGGCGAACGGCGCGCAAGTCAAGTCGCGCGGTGACGATATGGGCGGCTGGCGGGGCTTGCCGCCCGCTCAGACCGAGAAACTTGTGCCGCAGCCGCAGCCAGCCGTTGCGTTCGGATTTTCGACCTTGAACGCCGCACCACCAAGATTGTCCACAAAATCGACGGTGCCGCCCCGCACCAGATCAAGGCTGAGATCATCCACCACCAGCGTCACGCCGTCCGTCTCGACCGCCAGATCTTCCGCCTCGACCGCATCGGAAAGACCGAAGCGATATTGGAAGCCCGAGCAACCGCCCCCTTCAACAGACAGGCGCAGGATTGCAGGCTTGCCCTGCTTGCGCGCGATCATGGCGACACGGGCGGCGGCAGATGGCGTCAACGCGATAGCGGGGGCAACGGCAAGATCAGTCATGTCCTCAAGATAGGGTCCCGGGCGCCCGGCGGCAAGCGCGGCCATCCGTTCCGCATGTCCGGCCCGGCACGGATCTGCCCATGCCTGATACACAAAGGCCGGAGCGTTTCCGCCCCGGCCCCCAGTGTGGAAATTCAGCTGTGCCGGGCAATCACCCGACCGCAGCGATCCGGCTCACTTGCCGTTATCGGTGCTCTTGCGCGCCTCAGGACCACCCATGGCGACCTGCGGTGCGCTCTGCGCGGCACGGGCATCAGCCAGTGCGATCTCATAGTTGGTGCCCTCGATATAGGGCATCGGATTTACCGCCGCGCCGGCAATCCGCACTTCATAGTGAAGATGGCTACCCGTCGAGCGGCCGGTCGAACCCATGAGGCCGATGAGCTGGCCGCGACGGACGCGCTCATTGGGCTGGGCGATGAGCTTGGAAAGATGGCCGTAGCGGGTCTGAAGACCATTGCCATGGTTCAGCTCGACGAGATTGCCATAGCCGTTCACCCAGGTCGACCGCTCCACGACGCCATCAGCCGTCGCATAGATGGGCGTGCCGACGGGACCGGGGATATCAATGCCCTGATGCATGCGCCGGCTGCCGTTAAACGGGTCGTTCCGCACGCCGAAGCTGGAGGTCAGCGACACATCGTCGACCGGCTGGCGTGAAGGAATAGCCGAACGGGACTTGCCCGGCTGCTGCTCGGTCGCGGTGGTCGCATCCATCTTCACCCACGCCTGATAGAGCGAGGCGAACTGCGCATCGTTGGAAGATTCGGCATGGGCCGGTGCAACATTGGCAACCAGTGCAACGCTGCAAGCGGCCATCGCGATCTGCTTGCCACGGCGGAACCAAAGCGCCAGATGGCCATTAACACTCGACAGAAAAGGCATGCGAACCCCGCTATTTGGCCCATTCCTGTCGGCAGGCCTATTATCTTATGCCGTCATCACCTGATCGGCTTGACGCTATCCACCCAATAAAGCGCTAACGAGCAAGGGGCTCATAATAATCCCGCGTTAAACCGGCCTGACTCCGCGCTGAGTCGTTGAACGGTGGTTTGAGGCTCCCACGGAAATGCCGCTCGACAAGGATTTGGTAGGATTTCTGTGGGTTAACACCTGCCCGATTCATCGTCCAGACGAACCATTTCGTCCCCGCGGAAACATGCCGGATCTCATCGGAAACGATTCGCCGCAGCATGCGTGCGGTATGCAGGTCGCCCGCCCCCTCGAACCGCGCGACGGTCTGCGGCGTGATGTCGAGCGCGCGCGCCTCCAGCACCATCGGCACGATCGCGAGCCGCGCCGGCGCACTGTGCGCGGTTTCCTCCGCTGCCTCCCAAAGCCCGTCATGCGCGGGCAGCGCCCCATAATGGCTACCCAGCTCATGCAATCGCCGGTCGAGCAGGGCGAAGTGCATCGCCTCGTCCGCGCCGACACGCAACCAGTCGTCCACGAAATCACGTGGAAATTCCGTGCCGAAGCGCGCCACAAGATCAAAGGCGAGGTCGATCGCGACGAACTCGATATGAGCGAGCGCGTGGATCATCGCGACACGCGCCCGTACCGAACCGCCGCGCCCCCGCCTGGGCATGGCACCGGGCTGCAACAGCATCGGCGCGGCGGGCCGCGCCGGGCGATCTGGCGGCGGCACGTCAAAACGATGGTCCAGCCGGCCCAGCCGCCAGTCCCGCGCGACCTTGCGCGCGGCCATCAGCTTTGCGCGTGGCTCAGCCGTGAGTAGCACGTGCGTACAGGCCGCACCCAGACTCGTCACCATGCCATCGCCGCCTTCCAAAGATAGACCAAGCCGATTGCCGATACGATCCACGCTGTCCAGCGCCTGAAATCGACGTCGCTGATCCGATCAAGCACCCGGCCACCCAGCATCGTGCCGACCATCGAGAGCGGGATACCCAGCGCGAAGGCCCACCAGGGTGGCATCGCCGCCGTTCCGGCCCCCAGCAGCGGCGCGCCAAAGACGAGGATTTTGGCGAGATGGCTCAGCACCTGTGTCGCTGCCTTGGTCGCGACGATATGGTGACGGCCGAGCATGGTGCGCACGAAGAAGATGTCGAGCAGCGGCCCGGCGACCCCGGCGGTGAGATTAAGCGCGGTCACCAGAAAACCGCAGATCGCGGCATGGGCCGGCCGCGCGGCATCAAGCGCGATCCAGCGACGCGGAAGCCAGACAAGCAACGGCACGAGACCGAGCAGCAGGAAAAGCAGCGGCCGCGACGGCATGAAACCGACCAGCCCCATGAGCGCCGCCGCCGCAACGGCGGCAAGCGCATAGTGGCGCAGCACCGCCCAGTCGATATGCTGACGATGCAGCACCGCACGCCACCCATTGGCGACGAGCTGGAGGATGCCATGCGTCACGAACGCAGCCGAGACCGGCAGGGCCAGCGCCAGCACCCCCATGAGCAGCAGGCCACCGGCCATGCCCAATATGCCCGAGATGAACGCCGTGACGAAAGCCGCGCCGATGATGACGATGTCCGTCACGCGAGAGGCGCCACCTCAGTCGAGGTCGCGCGCGGCGGCCAGCACTTCATCGGCGTGGCCTTTCACCTTCACCTTGGGCCAAACGCGGGCGATCACACCATCTGCCGCCACGAGGAATGTCGCACGCGCTATCCCCATATATTTGCGGCCATAAAGGCTTTTCTCGACCCAGGTGCCGAACGCCTCGCACACGCTCCCGTCCTCATCCGAGGCGAGCGTGACGGACAGGCCATGCTTGTCCGCGAAACGGGTGAGCTTGGCCGGATTATCCTTCGAGATGGCAATGACCGGAATGCCGAGCGCGCCAAACGCACCGATCAATGCGGAAAAATCCTTCGCCTCGGTCGTGCAGCCGGGCGTGTCCGCCTTGGGGTAGAAATACACGATCAGTGGTTTGCCCCGATAATCGCCGAGACGGATGGGCACGCCATCGGCGCTCGTCAGGGCTACATCGGGCAGGCGGTCGCCTTCGGCCAGCATGGGTCAACGCTCCTCGGCTTGATCTTCCAGTCCCGCCGGCGCGATCAACGCGCGCCAGGCAGCCCCGATGCTCTGCCGCGCCGCCTCGATTCGGGCAAGCAGCTCCGGCCAGTCCGCAGCGCCACAGGCCCGCGCGACCAGCCAGCGGCTCTCGACAGGCGGCTCCGCAGCATCCGGCATAACCAGACGCGAGACGACGAGATAGCGCGTCAGCAGATCATGCGCGGGGGCAAGCCCATCGGGAAGCAGGCCCGCGCCGGTCAACGCCGTGATCGCGGCGTCGACATCCGGTGTAAACGCTGTTCGATGGCTAAGCTGCGTCACATGCACGAGAAATTCGAGATCGACGAGCCCGCCCGGCACCAGCTTGACGTCAAGCTCACCACTGGGCGGCTTGTGCTTGGCTATATCGGCGCGCATCTTTGCGGCGGCGGCAAGCAACGCCGTGCCGTCACGCGGGGTTTCCAGCGTGGCGCGCACCACCTGCTCCAGCGCGGCGCGGCCCTGCGGCGAACCGAAGACCGGACGGGCGCGGGTGAGCGCCAGATGCTCCCATGTCCACGCCGCCTCCGCCTGATAGCGCGCGAAACTCTCCAGGCTGACCGCAAGCAATCCCTGCGCGCCGGACGGGCGCAGCCGCGTATCGACCTCATAGAGCGCGCCGGCCGCCGTTGGCACAGAGAGGGCATTCACGACGCGCTGCGCCAGTCGATTGAAATATTGCGTGGCGCCGAGCGGCCGGCGGCCAATGGATTCCGTCGCGAAATCCCCGGTAAAGAGCAGAATGAGGTCAAGATCCGATGCGTGCGTCAGGAGCCCGCCGCCGTATCGGCCCATGGCGAGAATCACCAGCTCGCCACCCGGCACACGGCCATGCGCTTCCTCAAACTCGGCGATCGCGGCGCTGGCCAGCACCTCGACGGCAGCATCGGCCACGCGCCCATAGCCGCGCCCGACCACCAGTGGATCCGTCTCTCCCCGGATGAGTTGCACACCGAGCGCGAAGCGCCGCTCGCCAACGGCATGGCGCACATGATCGAGCAGCGCCTGAAAATCCTCACCATCGCCGGCCCGCATCTCGCGCACGAGCATCGCAAGATCAGGCGCGGGATCGAGCGCGCTTGCGTCGATCAGCCCGTCAAACAATGCCGGCCGCCGACCCAACGCCTCGGCAAGGGTCGGCGCATGGGCGAGCACAAGCACCAGCGTCTCGGCCAGGCCCGGCCGCGCGACGAGCAAGCGCAGGAAATTAATCGCGCTGGGCAGGCCGGAAAGAAGCTGGTCGAGCCGATTGAGCGCGGCGACCGGCGCGGGCGCGCGCGCCATGGCCGGGATCAGACGGGGCAGCAGCTCCTCCAGTGCGGCACGCGCCGGCCCACTGCGGAGCGCACGCAGATCGCCCCCGCGCCAGTGGCGGATACGCGCGGCAAAAGCCTCCGCATCATTATCGGCGACGCCCATTTCGCGCACGCGCGCTTCCAGCGCCTCGCCGCTCTTTGGGAGCAGCCCCTCCGGGTCCTCCTCTTCACCGAGCAACGCATCGAACTGCCGACCGACGGCATCGACATGCGGTGCCAGCCCCGCAATGAATGCGGCGCCATCCGGCAATCCCGCCAGCCGCGCGACATTATCCGTCGCCTCGGCATTTTCCGGGATAGCGTGCGTCTGCCGGTCATCGACCATCTGAAGACGATGCTCGGCCTCACGCAGCGCCACATAGGCCGCATCGAGAACAGCCGCCGTCTCAGCATCGATCACGCCATGTCCGGCGAGCGCGGCCAGCGCCTCCCGCGTGGCTGCCGCACGCAGCGCCGGATTGCGCCCGCCATGGATGAGCTGATGGGCCTGCGCGAAAAACTCCACCTCGCGGATTCCGCCGCGCCCACGCTTCAGATCATAGCCCGGCCCGAAGCGCTGCCCGCTCGCATAATGGGCGCGAATGCGGCGGCTGACATCACCGATGGCTTCCACCGCTCCGAAATCAAGGCTGCGCCGCCACACAAAAGGGCGAATGGCGCGCAGAAACATGTCGCCCAGTACCCGGTCCCCCGCTGCCGCGCGCGCGCGAATGAAGGCGGCCTGCTCCCAGCCGAGCGCGGCGGACTCATAATAGCCGATCGCCGCCTCGACCGGCAGGATCATCGGCGTGGCCTCCGGATTGGGCCGCAGGCGCAGATCCACGCGGAACACATAGCCCTCACCGGTCCGCTCGGTGAGCGTCGCCACCATTTTCTGCGCGAGGCGCAACGCCGCCTCCTGCGGCTCCTCGCGCGCGCGACGGGGAATCGTTTGCGGATCGAAAAGCAGGATAGGGTCGATATCCGAGCTGTAGTTCAGCTCACGACTGCCATGTTTGCCAAGCGCGATCACGGCGATACCGCGCACCGGCTCGTCCGGGTAACGATCGGCAAAGGCGGCGGCGAGCGCGTCGTCAATGGCGCGATCGGCGAAATCGGACAGGTTCCGCGTCACCATGTCCAGATCCCAGCCACCAGCAAGGTCGGCAATGGCCGCTGTCAGCGCTACCCCGCCACGCTGCCGCCGCAGGCGCGAGCTGACCGTCTCCTCGTCTCCATTGTCCACAAGCGATGCCGCCCACGCAGCGGCCGCATCGCCGGCACGGAGCAGCCCCTCAATGCCTGGAAGCATCTCCATCTGGCGTGCCAGAAACGGGCTATGAGCCTGCGCGCGCGCAAGCGCGTCAGCAAAGCGGGCGATATGGTGTGCCTCGGCTGTCATCGCTTCATGCTTTTGCAGCGATCGCAACGAAGAGAAAGCCCGGCGTCAGGGAAACTTTTGCGCACATCGCGGTTATTGCAGCTATGGCCGGGATGAACAACAATCAGCCGCGCGAACGGGACAACCCGCAAGGGGATGGCTATATCGACATTCCATGCCCGGCGCGGCATGACGCGCTGGGCCATGCCTTGCGGTCCAGCTTTACCGCCACGCCTGAAAACGCCGCTTTGCCCGAGGACATGCTGGATTTGCTCGACATGCTGAACAATCGCACGCGGCGCTGACCCCATGGCCTTGTCATAGAGGGCGACGGCAACGCCCTCAGTCGCCGGCATCCTCATCCGGGTCACGGCTCCCGGGCCCATGGCCCTCGCTCAGCCGGTCCACCTCGCTCATGATATTGGCCAGCGCATTACCACCCACGGCCGGTTCGCTCGCCCGTGCCGGGAGCGCGCCCGAGGCAAGCACATCCTCCAGCGCCACCCGGCCGCGCGCAACACGGCTCTTGATCGTGCCAACCGCCACGCCGCAGATCTCAGCGGCTTCCTCGTATGAAAACCCACCCGCGCCAACCAGAATCAGCGCCTCACGCTGCGCGGCGGGAAGCTGCTGGAGCGCGCGCGACACATCGGTCAACTCGATCTGCTTGTCCTGCCCCGCAGGCGCGGCGAGGATGGAATCAGCCACCAGATCATCCCACTCGCCACGGAAACGGTTTCGGCGAAGCTGGGAAAGATAATGATTGCGTAGAATGATGAAGGTCCAGGCACGCATATTGGTGCCCGCGATAAAGCGCTGGCGCGCAGCCCACGCCTTGAGCAGCGTCTCCTGCACCAGATCGTCCGCCGTGTCGCGATTCCCTGAGAGCGAACGGGCGAAGGCGCGCAGATGCGGGATGATCGCCGCCAATGCCGCCTTGAACTCCGGGTCCGAAAGCGGGGCGGGCATATCACCCTGTCCTGCGGCGTCGCTATCGTCGGCTGCCAAACTCAGATCCATTCGCTGATCCGCCCCGTCTCTCCACACGTCATCACCATCAACGCATTGCTGACGGAGGCGTTCCGATTATTTCACCCGGCGGGCCGGACCGATGCGTTCACGCGGCAGATGCCGTGGCGCTGTTGAAGAAGAGCGCCTGCGAAATAGCGGTCTTGACCGTCGCGCGCTGGAAGGGCTTGGTGATGAGGAAGGCTGGCTCTGGCCGATCACCGGTCAGCAACCGCTCGGGGAAAGCGGTGATGAAGATCACCGGCACCTCGAAGTCCGCCAGAATATCCTTCACCGCGTCAATCCCGCTCGAATTGTCGGCAAGCTGGATATCGGCCAGAACGAGGCCGGGCCGGTTCGCCCGCGCCTCGCGCACGGCCTCATCGCGCGTGACCGCTATGGCGGTTACATCATGGCCGAGATCACGCACGATCGTCTCGATATCCATGGCGATGATCGGTTCGTCCTCGATGATGAGTACATCGGTCCGGGTCTGCGCCTCGATCTCACCCAGCGCCTCCTCGACCAGCCGCTCCGCCTCATCCTCGCCAATGCCCAGGAGCCACGCCGTATCTCCGGTGGAAAAGCCCTCCATCGCCGCGAGAAGCAGCGCCTGACGCGAGACCGGCGTGATGCGCGCCAACCGCGCATTGGCAATAGCCTCCAGGGAATCGCCGCCGCCCGTATCACGCGCGCCGCCCGCAGATGACGCCGCCCAAATCTTCTGAAACGCGCCATACAACCCCAGGCGCGGCGCCACATCGTCCGGAAACTCATGCGGCGCGGCCACTATCGCTTCCAGCGTCGCGCGCACATAGGCATCACCCGCCTGCTGACTGCCAGTCAGAGCCCGTGCATAGCGGCGCAGAAACGGCAGATGTGGTTGCAGCTTGGAACCCAGACCCATTCGCGCACTCCTTGACCGTGTCCCGCTCAAATCGCGGGGGTGGCACTCCGTGGGTGCCAGAACGTGACGCCGGCGACAAGCTGACCTTCCATTCTTGCAAATTCCCGCGTGTCCATGGAACCAACCAGAAAGGAATTTGTTTCCTCACACACAAACTATGTCGCATTCGGCGTGCGTTTTCCCCTATCAGGAACGCCTGTCGGTGCAGCAGAGAAGGCCGGCCATTACGGTGCCGGATCATCTTGGCGGGCATCGCTGGCTGGCTTGGCGCGCGTAAGCCGGCGGGATCGAGGGCAGGAAACGGGACCGGGCGGACAGAGGTGAACGACGACAAGGCTTCAGAGAAACGGGGTGGACAGGCCGATTCGCATACGCGGCCAGTCCCCGATGCGGCTGATACGGCAGCCGATACCTATGTCGGCAGCGCGTTGCGTTCCGCATATCAGGAAACGGTGGACGAAGGGGTCCCCGCCGAGCTGATGAACCTCCTCAACCGGCTGGATTGAGCGCCGTGGCGAGCCCGGTTGCGAGTCGCAGCAGCCGGCTCGTCCGCAGGCCCATCGCCCTGCTGAGCGGCGGCTTCAGTCCCGGCTCGGCAACACGCATCTTCCTGCTCTTCTTCTTCGCCTTCCTGCCGCTGGGCGTCATTGCGCTGGTGGGCGTGATCCAGGCCATCCGTACGACCGAGCAGGAACGCGTGGTCCGTCTGCAACTCTCCGCCGAACAGCGGGCGAGCCATCTCGCGCGGACCATCTCGAACGATCGCCGTACCCTGCGCCTGCTCGTCGACACACTGCCGCAAGGCAGTGCAAACCAGTGCGCGCGGGCAGTCACCGCACTTGCCGCGCGAACTGCGGCGCCGCTCGACTTTGCAATGTTCGACTATGCCGGCCGGCGTGTCTGCTCCAGCCCGGGCGGTGCCCAACTCCCCGCTTATACGGCTGAACGCTTTACACCGCGCGGTCTGCTGCTGGACACTGCGGGGCAGCGCCTGCTCATTCGGCTGGCACGCGGCGACGATGGATATTTCGCCATCGGGACCTATTCACGCGACGCGCTCGCCGGGATCATCGGCCTGTCCGCGACGCCAAACCCGCAGGCCCCCGCCCATTTCATAACGCTGACGGTGGGTGAGAGACAGTTGACGCTCAATGAGGGCGGCGTGGTCCATGCCCGTGAGACGCTGTTGTCCGCCGCCACGCCGATGGACGAACAGGCCTCCATCAACGAAAGCATCGCGCGGCCACCTACGACATTGCGCGCGCTCGTCATCCTCCTGTTGCCGATCATCCTCTGGCTCTTTGCCGCCGCAATCGCATGGTACAGCGTGCATCGCCTGCTGGTGCTGCCGCTGGTCGCCATGCAGCGGGCGGTCGCCACCTATCGGCCGGGCGACGACCCCGCGCCGATTCGCCCGCGCAGCGCGCTCTTGAACGAACTCAACGTGCTTAGTGAGACCTTCCGCAGCATGGCCTGCGATGTCTCGACCCATGAGCAGCAGATGGTCGACAGTCTGGACCGGCAGCGCCGGCTCACGCGGGAGGTCCATCATCGGGTCAAGAACAACCTCCAGATCATCGCCAGCCTCGTAAGCCTCCACAGCCGCGCGGCGACGAGCGATGCGGCGGCCCAGGCCTATGCCTCCATTCAGCGGCGGGTGGACGCGCTCGCCGTCGTCCACCGCAATCATTTTGCGGAAATCGAGCAGAATGAGGGCATTAATGGCAGCGCGCTGCTAAGCGAGCTCGCCTCCAGCCTGCGGGGCGGCGGACTGGATTTCGGCCGGGGTTTTGCGCTTCGTGTCGATTGCGATCAGGTGATGCTTGATCAGGATGTCGCGATGCCGGTCGCCTTCATCCTCGCAGAAGTCTTCGAACTGGCCGTCCGGGTCGATCCGGCGGCACCGGTCAGCTTTTCTCTCAAGAGATGCCCCGCCGAAACGGATCAGCCCCCCCGAGCAAGGCTGGCTGTCGAGTCAGCAGCCTTGCGCGCCTCACCCGCGCTTACGGCATTGCTTCAGGAAGGGTTCGAGCGCGTGTTGGGCGGTCTTTCCCGCCAGCTCCGCAGCACGTCGCACTGGGACAGGGAAAGCGGCAGCTACAGGATTGACGTTGCGATTCTCGCCTAGAGCCATGCAATGGCAGCGCAGGGCGTTGGTCAACGCGACGCTGGAACCGAGGCGGAGACCGAAGCCTCTACAATATGATAGAGATGCATGTCCCGCGTGCCACCAAACCGCACGGGCACCAACCAGGGCGGAACATCCCCGCGCTCCAACGCGGCGGCCAGGCCACCGGGTGCGAGCCGGACATAGCGATCCATCTCCTCCTTCCCCGCGCAATAGAACAGGTAATCCGCGCCCGAACCACGCACGATCCGTCCGGCGGCGGCCGGCGCCGTGGTGAATGCACGCAGGACTTCCTCCATGCCGTATACGTTGCGGTGGTGCGCAGTCGCCACGACACCGTGGTGACTGTTCGCAAGGATCGCGGGACCGATGTCCAGCGGTGCGAACACGCGCATCGGCGCGCGCTTGCCGAGGCGCTGCATCATGACGGGAGACAGGCATGACAGCCCCGGTCCATCGCTCGCGCCCTGCTCTCCCTCAGCATCACTCAAGCCCATCACCGCAATCGTCGCGGAGGCGGTTCCAATCGGTGTCAACACCGTCATGGCGGCCGTCACAATCACCCGTAGCGGCATCAGGCGCAGGTGCTGCTGCACGGCGCGGCCCAGACGCACCAACAGCGCGGCATTGCCGGGCAACGCCACAAAATGTGAGAACGACATGGCGCGCAGCACATCGAGCGAGACGAGAAACGCGGCGATCTGAACCGCGAGCAGGCAGAACCACGCTCGTCGCCGCTGCGGCATATCGGCATCACGCGCGGCAAGGACAGCGCCGATAAACCCGAGCAGTGCCGGCACGATCACAACGCCGCGCATCTCCGGATTCTGCACGGTGATAGGCAGCCCTTCCTGCACGCCGAGATACCAGAGGCGATAGACGGTCGGGCTCAGCGTCTCGAAGGGGCCGGCAAGGCATGCCGGCGCATAGGCAGCAAATGACAATGCGCCCGCCAGTCCGGCAAGGCCGATGGGCAGCGCCTTAAACCACAGCCGGTCCTGCCGGAGAGGCACAGAACGGGCGACGAGCAATACCGCCGTGCTCAGCGTCAATGGTACAAGCAACGCGGGGGACACGGCGTCACATACCGATAGCAGCGCTCCCCACCCTCCACGGCCTAGCGGCAGCATGATCCAGGACGCCGCGCAAAGGCACAGAAGATAGGTTACGAGCTGCCGTGACCGGAACGGCCCCATCACATCCCGCAAGGCGAGGATGGCACCAAAGGCTACGGCGTAGGGCAACCCCTCCATAGAAACCTGCAACCAGCCTGCCATGGCGAGACCAGCGATGGCAGCTCCTTTCCGTCCGCTCTGATCGGGATGGAGCAGGCCAAGAAGCGCAACCGCCCCCAGCAGAATCTGCCAGCCATGATGATCGATACGCAAGGGCGTGAACTGATTGAGAATGGGAATCGACGTCGCGAGCAAGGCACACATGAGCACGCCAGTGGCACGTGACAGCCCGAGGGGCAGGCGCAAACGATATAAAATGACGAACAAGCCAAGCAGCAGGCCAAGCGGCACCGCAACCAGCGTGATGCGCTCCGCGAGTGGGGCGCCAACAAGCGGCCCAAGCAAGGCAATGAGGCCAGCGATGGGCAGATCGACGAAGCGGGACCAGTGCATCACCACCGGCTCTGGCACGATGAAGCGATGCTGGACCAGATCGAACCACCCCTGCCCAGCCAACAGATCGCGCACCTGAACGAGCCGGAGGGCATCGTCGGGATCAAGGAATTGCAGCGTGGCGATGGCGTGGCGATAGGTGATGATCAGCGTGACGCAGACGGCCAGCCACACCAGTCCAACCGCAAGACACGCGGCACGCCCGCCCCACCGCATCATGACGCGAAGACGAGCGCCTTACGCGCGATATATGTTGCCTGGAAGCTCACCACCACAGCCGCACATTTGGCGACAAGAGGCATAAGCCCGGCAGCCTCGCCCAGCCCCACGACCGCCGCGGTGAGCGCGAGACCAATCAGCGCTGAACCGAGGAACAGGCTCTTCTGGCGCAGCCGCGCCACACCGCGGGACGCCGCAGCCGACCGGAACACCAGCCGGGAAGATAAAATCCAATGCACGGCCACGCCGACCAGATAGCCCAGCGCGGATGCCGCCATCGCGACCATGCCGACATGAAGCAGCGTGAAGAACACGAGCATGTCCACAGCCAGCGCAATGACGCTCACCATCGCATAGCGGCTATAGGTCAGGGCGATTGCGTGGGCGAACATCGCGTCAGGCAGCCCGCTTCGGCGCCGTGGCACCATGGACGGGCTCCGCAATGGGCTGGGGTACGTCGCGCACGCTGGTCAGCGCGGCGCGCTCACCATCGCGCAGCGGCACCCTCGTTGCCTGCGTTTGCGTCGCCATGCCGTCCTGCCCGGCCTCGTGATATTCGGCATCCTCGTTGACCGCCCAAATATCGTAAATGCGCGCGCCAGCCGCGATGTTTCGCACGGTCAGCATCGCCGTCATCATGGCATGATCCTGATTATTGTAGCGATGCATGCCGTTCCGGCCGACCAGATGGAGCGTCGGGAAACGCTCTTCCAGCTCCGCCCGCATTGCCGCCACATGATCGGCGTACGTCTCGTCATAGACGGGATAGGCCTTTTCCTGCCGCACCACGGCACCGCCGACCACCTGATCGGGTCTGGCAAGGCCGATCTGGGTCAGTTCACGCGTCGCAAGCGCGATCAGATCGTCATCGGAACTGGCCCAAAGCCCGTCTCCCTCGAAGCAGAAATACTCAAGGCCGACACAGGCGATCGCCGGGTCCGGCACCATCTCAGGCGACCAGCTGCGGAAATTCTGCACGCGGCCGACCTGAACATTGGGATCGTGAATATAGATCCAGTTATCCGGGAAAAGGTCTTCCGAGCGGATCTTCAGTGCGACGGTCAGGAAATCGCGATATTTGAGCGCCAGCGCATTGCCCAGCGTCTCCGGCACCGGATGCAACCGGCCAGCCAGCTCCCGCATCGGCGCGGAACTGATGACATGGGCAGCGTTGATCGTGACCGTCTCGCCAGATCCATCCGTCGCGGCGACGCGCCACCGGCCCGTCACCTGATCGAGGCTGAGCTGCTTGAGCGCATGACCCATCAGCACGCTGTTTCCCCCCGCGACGACATGATCGCGCGCGGCCTCCCACATCATGCCGGGGCCAAGACGCGGGTAACGGAAATGTTCAAGCAGCGTCTTGGCGCCCATGCCGTCATTGGGCTTCTTGTTGAGGCCAAGGCTGCGCTTCAGGCCGTCCATCACCGCCGCGCCAAGACTCAGTCCCTTGATGCGCTGCGCCGCCCAGTCCGCTGACATGCTGTCACACGGCATTCCCCACACCTTCTCGGTATAGGTTTTGAAGAAGGTTTCGTAGAGTTTGCGGCCAAACTGATTGACCACCCAGTCCTCAAAGCTCCTCACCGCGCGGATCGGCATCAGTTTCGCCTTGGCATAGCTTGCCATGCAGAGCGTGGAGCGGACGAGGCCGAGATTTCGCAGCGCCTCGAAGGCCCGCAGCGGATAGGAATAGAAGCGCCCGCCATAGAAGATGCGGCTCATGCGCGGCCGGTCGATGAAATCATGCGGCAGGATCTCGTTCCAGAGATCCACGACATCCTGCGACTTGGAGAAGAAGCGGTGCCCGCCGATATCGAAACGAAACCCCTCATGCTCCACCGTGCGACTGATCCCGCCTACATAGTGCGGGTCCTTCTCAATCACGGTGACGCTGTGGCCGGCCTTGGTCAGCAGATAGGCGGCGGTCAAGCCGGCCGGACCCGCGCCGATAATGACTACATCCACGGCGCCAGCAGGAGATTTCGACGTCATACGTCCCCCGAAGGTGTTCAAGCGCCACCAGAAGTGAACGGGAACGAATAAGGATTGGTTAATCGCGGCGGCCGGATCGGACCAATGCGAGGGGCACTTCCGCGCCGCTTTAGTTTTTCTACTGACAGAGTCGAGAAAACTACGCGCGAATTGCTATTGTCAACTTAAGAGGTTGATAATAGCAATCGGGCAACAAGGAGACACGCCGATGGCCCTCACGCTCGATACGCAACCGCTTCGCGCCCGACCCGATGCCGAGACCCATGCCGAACCGCTCAAGGCCGTGGAGCGCGCCCTTGCGGGGCTGCGCTTCGGCACGATCCAGCTTGTCCTGCATGAAGGCCGCGTTGTGCAGATCGACGTGACGGAACGGCAGCGCTTCTCCTGATCCGATAGCCCGCGCCGGCGCCTGACCGCCGGCCGGCTCCACCCCGCTGCGAGACCGGACCTGCCGGACCGCAGCGGCGGACAACCTCTTACACATCACGCGCCGCTGACCGGACCACCGGATGCCGCGACACAAGGGGGTTGTATCCATATGTCTTTCCAGAAACGTCTTGTGCCGGCCCTGCTCGCCAGCCTGCCCGCACTCATTGCCCTGCCCGCCGCGCCCGCGCTCGCCCAGGAAAGCGCCAACGCCGACCGCGCGCCTGAAGCCGCCAGCGAGCACGAGCCCGGCGCAATCGTCGTCACTGCTCGCCGCCGCGCGGAAAATGTGCAGCAAGTGCCCCTCGCCATATCGGTCATCAGTGGCGATACGCTGGCAAGCCAGGGCACGTTCAACGTCAGCCGCCTCCAGCAGTCGCAGCCCGCGTTGCAATTCTACTCGTCCAACCCGCGAAACACCGCGATCAACATTCGCGGCCTCGGCGCGCCGTTCGGCCTCACCAATGACGGCATCGAACAAGGCGTCGGCTTCTATGTTGACGGTGTCTATATCGGCCGTGTCGGCGCCTCGACCTTCGATTTCATCGATGTCGAGCGGGTGGAGGTGCTGCGCGGCCCGCAAGGCACGCTCTACGGCAAGAACACGACAGCCGGCGCAATCAACATCACCACTTCGGCGCCCAGCTTCACCCCGGAAGGCAGGGCGGAAGTCTCGCTCGGCCGCGACAATTTCGTGCAGGCCAAGGCATCGCTTTCCGGCCCGCTCGGCGACACGGTCGCCCTGCGCCTGTCCACCTCGGCGACACGCCGCGATGGCCTCATCCACAACGTCACCTCCGGGCAGGACCTTCATCGCCTGCGGACCCTCGGCGTGCGCGGCCAGCTCCTCTGGAAGCCAACCGACAGCCTCGACTTCACGCTGTTTGGCGACTTCAACGTGCAGAACCCGCTATGCTGCGTGCAATATTATGCGCGTGTCGGATCGACCCAGCGGCCACTCAGCCGCCAATATGCCGCACTCGCCGCCGCATTTGGCTATGCGCCGCCCAGCACTGATCCGTTCGACCGCGTGACCGACCTCGACGCGCGGATCAACTCCCGCCAGGAAATTGGCGGCGTCTCGCTGCTCGGCAACTGGGACGTGGGTCCGGCGACGCTCACGTCCGTCACGGCCTGGCGCTACTGGGACTGGCTGCCTGCCAACGACCGCGACTTCATTGGTCTGCCGATCACCACCGTTTCGCAGAACCCCTCGAAGCAGCGGCAGTTTACGCAGGAGTTGCGGCTGGCCTCCAATGGCAGCAACCGCCTCGATTATACGCTCGGCGCCTTCTTCTTCCACCAGACCATCAAAACGCAGGGATCACAGGTACAGGGGCCCGCCGCGAGCCGCTGGCTGCTGAACCCCTCCAGCGCCAACGCATCGATACCGTCCGTGCTCGATGGCCTCACATCGACCAACGACATCGGCTTCTCCAACCAGAGCTTCGCCCTGTTCGGCAAGCTCAACTGGGAAGCTCTGCCGGGCCTGCGCGTGCAGCCGGGCGTGCGGCTGAACTATGACAAGAAGAGCGGCCACTATATCGCCACGGTGACGACGGGGACGGGCAGCACCACACTCAACAGCGATCAGCGCGGCGTGCTCGCCCCGCAAAGCTACAGCCCGCGCTTCTCCGACTGGAACATCTCGGGCGACTTCACCGTCTCCTACGATCTCACGCGAGATGTCCATGCCTATGCGACCTATGCCCGCAGCTTCAAATCGGGTGGTATCAATCTCTCCGGCCTGCCGCTCGACGCATCGAGCAACCCGATCCTCGCGGTCGAGACGGTGAAGCCGGAAAAGGTCAATCACTATGAGCTGGGCCTCAAGACCCAGTTCCTGGACCGTCGCGTGACGCTCAATCTCGCGGGTTTCTGGACCGAGATCAGCGATTATCAGGCGACGGTGACGAACGGCCAGCTCGGGGTCATCCGCGGCTACCTTGCCAATGCGAACAAGGTGCGCTCGCGTGGCTTCGAGTGGGACTCGCGCTTCAATCCGAGTGAACGGCTGACATTCTACATCAACGGCGCCTACACCGACGCCAAATATCTCGATTTCCCCGATGCACCCTGCCCACCGGAACTCGCCGGCGGCGGCTCGGGTGCGGTAATCGGCGCACCGGGCGCACCGGGCACCAACAGCCCGCCTTATTGTGATATCTCCGGGCAGCGCCTGCCCGGCGTCTCCAAATTCTCGCTGGGCTTTGGCGGCGAGGTGAATGTGCCGGTCTCGGACGGGCAGGCCTATCTGGGCTATGACGGGAGCTACCGCTCGCGCTTCTCGTCCAACCCGTCACCCTCTGCCTATACGTGGATTGACGGATATAGCCTCTCCAACTTCCGCATCGGCTACCGCAAGGATGCCTTCAATGTCTTCGGATGGGTCCGCAACGCCTTCAAGAAGCGCTATTTCGAGCTGCTCTCGGTGCAGTCCGGCAGCACTGGCCTCATTGTCGGCCAGCCGGGCGATCCGCGCAGCTACGGCATAACCGCCTCCGCGCGCTTCTAAGGCGACAGTCTCCAGCCGGGCGGCACTCCCCCGCTGTCCGGCTGGTTTTTTTTACCCGGATCAGGCCCCGGACACTCCTGGCTCAATGCAGCACAGGCAATGTCCCGGACAGGAAAACGACAAAAGCGCCAGCCTCCACGAGGACTGGCGCTTTTTGTCTAGAACCGATCCCCTACGCCGATGCACGAGCATCGGCGGCAGGAGTCAGGCATTCTATTCAGGCAAGACCGGCGACGCTCTTGGTCAGGCGGCCGAACTTGCGCGAGGCGGTGTTCTTGTGAAGCACGCCGCGTGCCACGCCGCGCGCCATCTCCGGCTGCGCGGCCAGCAGTGCAGCCTGCGCCGCCGGCTTGTCGCCCGCCTCCACAGCGGCTTCCACCTTCTTCACCAGCGTACGGATACGGCTGATGCGAGCGCCGTTAATTTCGGCACGGCGGGCATTGCGGCGGATGCGCTTACGGGCTTGCGGCGTATTGGCCATGAACTTCCTCGGTTATCCTGTCTGCATATAACGCGGGCGAATCCGCACATGAAGCGCGCCGCCTGTCTCGCGAAGGCCGGGCCTTTAGCCGGAATGGCAAGAACGGTCAACCCGCTCGGGGCTATCTTCCGCCCACGCGTCACGCGTAACGCGACGCCGCCTCCACGACATCTTCCGCCTGCCCGCTCGCCGCCTCGATCAGGCGCTTCTCAAGCGTGGCAAGCCGGGATTTGCTCTCGATCTTACCGCCGAACAGGTCTGTCAGGTAGAATATGTCGACGGCCCGCTCGCCGAAGGTCGCGACATGGGCGGAGTGGATCATGACCTTGGACTGGAACAGCGCGTAAGCGAGGCTCAGGAGCAGCGCCGGACGATCGCGCGCCATCACCTCGACAACCGTGAAGCGATTCGATGCCTTGTTGTCGATCAGCACGCTCGGCCCCACCTCGAAAGCTTCGGCGCGCGTGCGGACAAGCGGCCGCTTGTCCAGCCGGGCCATGAGCTTGTGCCGGTTATCCAGCGCCTCGCGAATGGTGCGCGTGATGCGCTCAAGCTGGTCCGGCCGGTCAAACGCACCGCCCAGCGGGTTCTGCACCAGAAAATTGTCCAGCGCCGTGCCGTCCTTGAGCGTGTGGATGCGCGCATCGATAATGCTGCCGCCCGCGAGATGGATGGCCCCGGCAATCCGATAGAACAGGCCTGGATGATCCGCCGCGTAGACAGTCACCAACGTCGCGCCGCGCTGCGGATAGACCTCCGCCGAGATCGAGAGATTATCCGCTCCGGCCTCCAGCAGATGACGGGCGTTATGCTCCAATATGTCGTCCGGTTCGGCAATCCAGTACGCGTCGGGAAAGCGGCCGGCGAGCTTCTCGAATGGCTTCTCCTCGACCCCAAGCGCCACCCGCAGCTTCTCGCGCTTCTCGGCGATGCGCTCCGTGCGGCCGCGCTGCTTGTGGCCGGGACGGATCAGCTCCTCCGCCGCATCGTAGAGATCCGCGATGAGCTGACGCTTCCACCCGTTCCAGACGCCCGGCCCCACCGCCCGAATATCCACGATGGTCAGAATGAGGAGCAGCCGCAGCCGCTCCGGGCTCTGCACTGCCTCCACAAAGTCGAGAATCGTCTTGTAGTCGGCAAGATCGCGCTTGAAGGCTGTTGCAGCCATAAGCAGGTGGTAGCGCACCAGCCAGGCGACCGTCTCCGTCTCGGCCGGCGTCAGGCCAAGGCGCGGACACAGCGACTCCGCGATCTCGGCGCCAAGCACGCTATGATCGCCGCCACGACCCTTGGCGATATCATGCAGCAACACGGCAATATATAATACGCGGCGCGAATTTATCTTGCTGACGACCACACTGGCGCGCGGATGATCATCATAAAACTCGCCTCGCTCGATGCGGGAGAGCAGGCCGATGGCACGGATCGTGTGCTCATCGACCGTATAATGATGGTACATGTCGAATTGCATCTGCGCGACGACGCGGCCAAAGTCCGGCACGAACCGGCCGAAAACGCCGGCCTCGTTCATCCAGCGCAGCACCTTCTCCGGGTCGCGCGGAGAGGTCAGGACGTCGAGAAACAGGGCATTGGCGCGCGGATCATTGCGAACGCGCGCGTCGATAAGCCCGGAATCACGATTGAGCACGCGCATGGCATTGGGGTGGATCGCGAGATCATGCTTGTCCGCCAATGCGAAGATCTGAATCATCCGAACCGGATCGGCCTTGAGAAAGTCGTCGTCCGGCAGCGTGATCCGCCCGCGATCGAGCACGAACCCCTCCAGCCGCCGGCGGCGGCGGAAGAAGGATGGCAAGCCGATATAACGCCGCCCCTTGGTCGCGAAAGCCTCATCCAGATGCGCGAGAAACACCCCGGTGAGATCTCCCACCGTCTTCGCGTTCAGAAAATAGAACCGCATGAAACGCTCAACCGCGGAGCGGCCGCGCCGCTCGGTAAAGCCCATGCGCTGCGCCACTTCGAGCTGGAGATCGAAGGTCAGCCGATCCTCGGCGCGCCCGGCGATCTCGTGCATGTGGCAACGCACCGCCCACAGGAAATTCTCCGCTTTCTGGAACTGGCTCAGTTCCGTGGGCGTGAGGAGGCCGACCCCAACCAGCTCCGCCACGGTCCGCACGCGATAGACATATTTACCGATCCAGAAGAGCGCATGGAGATCCCGCAGGCTCCCCTTCCCTTCCTTCACATTGGGCTCGACCACATAGCGGCTGTCGCCCATGCGCTGATGGCGCTCCTCCCGCTCGGCAAGCTTCTCCGCCACGAAGGTTCGCGCGGTATCCTTCATCACCTCGGTATCGAACCGGCGGCTCACATCTTCGTAGACCGCGCGCTCGCCCCAGATGAAACGCGCCTCAAGAAGCGCGGTACGGATGGTGAGGTCCGCCTTCGCCATGCGGATCGTCTCATCCACCGAGCGACTGGAATGGCCGACCTTGAGCCCCAGATCCCACAGCGAATAGAGTATCGCCTCGATCACCTGCTCGGTCCAGCCGGTCGCCTTGTAGGGCGTGATGAAGCCGATATCGACATCGCTGTGCGGCGCCATCTCACCGCGCCCGTAGCCGCCCACCGCGATCACCGCCATGCGCTCGGCGGTCGTGGGATTATTGTTCGGGTAAAGGTGATGCGTTGTCACATCGTAGAGGATGCGGACGATCTGATCCATGAGGAAGGCTTGCGCCGCCACGGCCTCCCGCCCGCGCGTGGGATTGGCCGCTAGCCTGTGAGAGACCTCCGCGCGTCCGTCCTTCAGCGCCTCGCGCAGATGCGCGACCAATATGCCGCGCCCGGTGCGCGGGTCGCGCATATTCACCATCTCCCGCTCGATCGCATCAGCGACCGTCCGGCGATCGATGATCGCGCGGCGGCGCGGCAGCAAGGAAAAGGCGTTGACCATGGTCCCTCCTATATAAGGGCTAGGCCGGCCCGTCGCTCGCCAATTGCTTGAGGCGATAGACAAGGTCCAGCGCCTCGCGCGGCGAAAGCGCGTCCGCATCGGCGGCGTCCAGCGCCGCCCGCAGCGCATCGCGCGGCAGCTCCGGTGTCGCAAGCGTGGCGGCAAAGAGCGGGAGGTCATCCAGCCCCGCCGCAATACCGCCGGTCTTCGCCTTGCCCGCTTCCAGCCGCTCCAGCACCGCCCTGGCCCGCGCGACGACGGGCGGGGACAGGCCGGCAAGCCGCGCCACGGCAAGACCATAGCTGCGATCGGCCGGGCCCGGGGCGACTTCATGCAACAGCACCAGATCGCCCTGCCACTCCCGTGCGCGGACATGGTGGAGGGAAAGCGCGTCCAGCGTCTCGGCCAGACGCGTCAGCTCATGATAATGCGTGGCGAAGAGACAGCGGCAGCGATTGCGCTCATGGATGGCCTCCACCACGGCCCAGGCGATCGCCAGCCCGTCATAAGTGGAGGTGCCGCGCCCGACCTCATCGAGGATGACGAAGCTGTGTTCGGTCGCCTGCGCGAGGATCGCGGCGGTCTCCACCATCTCGACCATGAAGGTCGAGCGGCCGCGCGCCAGATTGTCCGACGCGCCGACCCGGCTGAACAAGCGGTCGACAAGGCCCAGCGTGGCGCTGCGTGCCGGGACGAAGCCACCGGCCTGTGCGAGGATGACGATCAGTGCGTTCTGTCGCAGGAAGGTCGACTTGCCACCCATATTAGGGCCCGTGACAAGCCAAAGCCGATCTTCCGGCGCAAGCCGGCACTCATTCGCCACAAAGGACGCGCCGGCCTTGCCCAGCGCCTCCTCGACCACCGGATGCCGTCCACCCTCGATGACAAGGCATGGTTGCGACGCGAGGGTCGGACGGCACCAGCCGCCTTCCGTCGCGCGCTCGGCCTGGCTGGCCGCGACGTCCAGCCGGGCGAGCGCATCGGCCGCGCGGGCGATCTCCATCTTGCGGGTAAGCGCCAGCGCGATCAGGCTTTCCAGATGTGCCGCCTCCGCCGCAAGGGCATGGCCGCCCGCCTGCGCGATCCGCGTTGCCTGCTCGTGCAGATCCACGGAGTTGAACCGCACGACTCCGGCCAGCGTCTGCCGGTGTGTGAAGCCGCTCTCCGGCGCCATCAGGGCATCGGCATGACGAGCCGCCACCTCGACATGATAGCCGAGCACGCCATTGTGGCGGATCTTGAGCGCGGCGATGCCCGTTTCCTCACGGTAGCGCGCCTCCAGCGCCGCCACGGCGCGCCGTCCGTCACTCGCCGTCGCGCGCAGATCGTCGAGCGCGGCGTCATAGCCCTGCGCGATATAGCCCCCATTGGCGGCGTCTGTCGGCGGCGCGGGAATGAGCGCCTGATGCAACTCGTCCACCAGCGCGCCATGGCCGTGAAACGCGGGCAGAAGATCTGTGAGCAACGCCGGCAGGTCATCACGCCCGCCAAGCTGCTCACCAAGGCGCCCCGCCTGATCGAGCCCGTCGCGAATGGCGCCCAGATCACGCGGGGAGCCACGCCCGATGGCGAGACGGCCGAGCGCGCGGCCAATATCCGGCAGAGCGCGCAAGCGGGCGCGAAGGTCGCCGCGCAGGGGCGCATCGCCATGGAGCCAGTCGACGAGATCGAGCCGGGCCTCGATCGCGCTCCGGTCCGTGAGCGGCGCGGCAAGATCGGCGGCGAGCTGCCGCGCGCCGGCGCCCGTCACCGTCCGATCGATCGCGGCGAGCAGGCTCCCTGCCCGCCCACCGCTCGTCGTCTGGGTGATCTCCAGACTTTCGCGGGTGGCCGGATCAATAGCGAGATACGCGTCCACCCCACCCCGGATCGGCGGCGCGAGAAAAGGCAGCGCGCCCTGCCCGACATGATCCAGATACGCCACGAGGCCCCCGAGCGCGGAAAGCTCCGGGCGGGAGAAATCGCCAAAGCCATCCAGCGTTGCGACGGCAAAGACCCGCTTCAACTCCGCTTCGCCACGGGCGCTGTCAAACCCCCGGCTCTCAAACGCAATCGTGCCCGCGAGCCGTGCCGCGAGTGGCGGACGGGCAATCACTTCGCTGGCGCCGATCCGCGCCAACTCGCTCTCGATACGGCCGATATCCTCACCGCCACCCAGCGCGACCACCTCCAGCCGCCCGGTCGAGATATCGGCGGCGGCGAGCGCGAGAGCACCCCCCGCCTCACCAATGGCCGCCAGCACATTGGCCCGGCGGCTATCCAGCAGCGCCTCCTCGGTCAGCGTGCCCGCTGTCACGAAGCGGACGATCGCGCGGTCAACCAGCGCCTTGGACCCGCGCGCCTTGGCCTGAGCCGGCGTTTCCGTCTGCTCGGCGATGGCAACACGCTGGCCGGCACGGATCAACCGCGCCAGATAGCCTTCTGCGCTATGGGCAGGCACGCCACACATCGGTATTGGCACACCATCATGCTCGCCCCGGCTCGTGAGCGCGATATCGAGCACCTCCGCCGCGATCTTCGCATCGTCGAAAAACAGCTCGAAGAAATCACCCATGCGGTAGAAGAGCAGCGAACCTTCCGCCTGTGCCTTGAGCGCAAGATATTGCGCCATCATGGGCGTGGGTTGCGACGGGGCCTGCGGGCGGGCGGGCGGTGGAGACTGCGGGGCATCGGCCATGGCGCCGACCTAATGGCTTTTATGCGCGGGAGGGAGAGCGTTTTTCGTCCGACACCGCGCTATCGCAAAGGCGACGCAGAAAAAGCCGAGTAACGGCACTTTTCCCTCTGGGGAGGTTCCCTTGGCGGCGCAAGCCTCCTAGAAGCACTAGGTTAGCACATAGACATCAGATGAGGAGCAGGTCGGCGCCGATGACAGAGGAATCCAACGTCCAGTTTTCCGAGCGCGAAGCGCTGCTTTTCCACTCCGAGGGTCGCCCCGGCAAGATCGAGGTCGTCGCCTCCAAGCCGCTGACCACGCAGCGAGACCTCTCCCTCGCTTATTCTCCCGGCGTCGCGGTGCCGGTGCAGGCTATCGCGGACAATCCGGCGACTGCCTATGACTATACCGCCAAGGGCAATCTGGTCGCCGTGATTTCCAACGGCACGGCAATTCTGGGCATGGGCAATCTTGGCGCACAGGCCGCCAAGCCGGTGATGGAAGGCAAGGCCGTCCTCTTCAAGCGGTTCGCCGACGTCGACTCGATCGATATCGAGGTCGCGACCGAAGACCCGCAGGCCTTCATCGACGCGGTGGCGCTGCTGGAGCCGAGCTTTGGCGGCATCAACCTTGAGGACATCAAGGCGCCCGAATGCTTCATCATCGAAGCCGCGCTCAAGGAACGCATGAACATCCCGGTGATGCATGACGACCAGCACGGCACCGCCATCATCACCGCGGCCGGGCTCATCAACGCCTGCTACCTTACCGGCCGCGACATCGGCTCCGTCAAAGTGGTGGTCAACGGCGCCGGCGCCGCCGCCATCGCCTGCACCGAGCTCATCAAGGCCATTGGCGTACCATCCAATAATGTCATCATGTGCGATCGATCGGGCGTTATCTATCAAGGCCGCACCGAGGCCATGGACCAGTGGAAGTCCGCCCATGCGGCCAACACCACGCGGCGCACGCTCACCGAGGCGCTGGTCGGCGCCGACGTGTTCCTCGGCCTCTCCGCCAAGGATGCGCTGGCACCCGAAATGGTGAAGGACATGGCCCCGCAGCCGATCATCTTCGCCATGGCCAATCCCGACCCGGAGATCTCGCCGCCCGCCGCGCGCGCCGCGCGTCCCGATGCGATCATCGCCACCGGTCGCTCGGACTATCCCAATCAGGTCAACAACGTCCTGGGCTTCCCGTTCATCTTCCGTGGCGCGCTGGATGTGCGGGCGACCGCGATCAACGAGGCCATGAAGATCGCCGCAGCGCATGCAATCGCGGGCCTTGCCCGTGAGCAGGTGCCCGAGGAAGTCGCCGTGGCTTATGGCGGCCGCAGCCACAGCTTTGGCCCCAATTATATCATCCCCGCGCCGTTCGACCCGCGCCTCATGGAGGTCGTGCCGGCCGCCGTGGCGCAGGCCGCCATGGCGAGCGGCGTGGCCGGCAAGCCCATTGAGGATATGGCGGCCTATCGTCAGTCGCTCCGCGCCCGGCTCAACCCGACGACATCCGTGCTGACCCTCGCCTATGAAGGCGCCAAGGCCGAGCCCCGCCGCGTCGTCTTCGCCGAGGCGGAGGACGAGGTCGTGCTACGCGCCGCCGTACAATTCCGCGATGGCGGCTATGGCATCCCCCTGCTCGTGGGCCGTGAAAATGTTCGCGACAAGCTCATCGAAATGGGCGTGCGCGATCCGCACAGCATCGAGTTGCACAACAGCGTCAACTCGCCGCTGGTGCCACGCATGGTCGATCTTCTCTACGAGCGTCTTCAGCGGCGCGGCTATCTGCGGCGCGACTGCGAGCGCCTCGTCAACCGGGACCGCAACATCTTCGGCGCCCTGCTCCTCAAAATGGGCGAAGCGGACGCGATGATCTCCGGCGTCACCCGCACTTATGCCCAGACGATGCGGCAGCTCCGCCGCGTGCTCGACCCCGTGGCCGGCCGCACGCCGTTCGGCGTTCACGTTCTTGTCGGCCAGACGCACACCGTGTTCATGGCCGATACGACGGTGAACGAGCGGCCGAGCGCGCAGGAACTGGCTCACATCGCGATCGAGACGGCTGCCGTCGCCCGGCGCATGGGCCATGAACCGCGTGTCGCCTTCCTCTCTTATTCCAACTTCGGTAACCCGCCCGGAACGTGGCTGGAAGGGCTGCGCGAGGCGGTCCACCTGCTCGACGAGCGTGGTGTCGACTTCGAATATGAGGGCGAGATGACGCCGGACGTCGCGCTCAATCCGGCGGTGATGAAGAACTATCCGTTCAGCCGCCTCTCCGGCCCTGCCAATGTGCTGATCATGCCGGGCCTCCAGTCGGCCAATCTCTCAGCCAAGCTGCTGCGGGAACTGGGCGGCGACTCAGTGATCGGCCCGATGCTCATCGGCATGGAAAAGCCCGTGCAGGTGGCCACCATGGCGTCGAGCGCTTCTGAACTTGTGACACTGGCGGTGCTCGCGGCGGGCGGCGTAGCCAGATAAGCCGCCCCGACATCCAAAAAGGGCTTCCGATTCAGACCCGAACCGGAAGCCCTTTTTCATGGTCGCAATGCCCGCCGCTCAGAAGATGGAGCCACGCAGCCCATCCAGCACGAACTGTACGGCGAGCGCCGCGAGGATGACACCGAGCAGGCGGGTTATCACGGCCTCCACCTTATCCCCCAGGAAGCGCATGATCGGGCCGATCGTGAGCAGCGCGACGAGCAGAATCAGCAGATTGGCCGCGAGCGCGCCAAATACGGCAAGGCTCGCCTCCACCCCCTTGGCGCGCGCCATCAGCAGCATGATCGTGGCGATCGACCCCGGCCCCGCGATCATCGGCATCGCCATCGGGAAGACGGACACATCTTCCACCTCGGTTGCCTTCACCTTCTCGGCGCGATCCTCCCGGCGCTGGGTCCGCTTCTCAAACACCATGTCCATCGCGATGAAGAAGAGCATGATGCCACCGGCAATACGGAAGGCATCGAGCCCGATGCCGAGCGTGCGGAGCATATCCTCGCCGACAAGGCCGAAGACCGTGAGAATGGCGGCGGCGATACCCACCGCGCGAAACGCCATGGCGCGCTTCTGCTCGGCCGAGGCGCCACTCGTCAGGCTGGAATAGATCGGCGCGCAGCCGGGCGGATCGATGACGACGAACAGCGTCACGAACGCCGTGATGAAAATCTCCATCATGCGCCCGGCGCCTTCACCTGATCGGAAATCACATCCTGCATCGCACCCTCCTGCCGCATCCGCACGACAAGCGTGCGAGCGCCATCTTCCGTAACATCCCAGCGCCAGACAAGCGTGCCATCAGCCGACTGGCCTTCCCCCGATGCAGGCGGCGGAACGGGAATACGCGCAATCTGCGCCTTACCCTCATCCCGACCCCGCCCACGGTCCCAGCCTGTCCCGCCACCGCCGGGGCCGCCCGCACACTGCGCGACCCTCGCCTCCAGATCCTCCTCGCGCCCGGCACGCAGCGCGCCAAGCGTGTCGCCATGATCCAGAATCCAGCGATAACTGCCCTTCTTCTCACGCCGCCAGATAGTCGTGAAATAACCGACCGTGCCATCTGCCTGCTGCCAGCCCCCGGTGGAGACCGCATAGCCGCCATCGCAGGACATGAATATGCGTGACGGCCACCAGAGCACGCTGCTGGCAGGATCGGCCCGTCCCCTGAGCCATGCTTGCGCGTTCGTCGCGCGTGGCTTGAACAGGACGGCATCCGGCGCGGCCGTCTTGCGGAACGCCGTCCATTGCCCATCGCTCTGGGCCAGCCGGTTAAAGGCCAGTTCGGCGGTAATAACCGCGCTGGGATCGGCGAAACCACTCCCGCCTCGTCTCCCCGGCCCCTGCGCGACCACCGCGGACGAGACGATGAGCGGTATCACCATGAGCGCCAGTCGCGACGCGACGGCGAGCGGGCGTGGCACGTCGATCAAAGCCCCTCCGGCGCGGGCAGGCCCGCGCGCATATGTGCGGCGACAAGCGTGTTCCGCATCAGCATGGCGATAGTCATCGGGCCAACACCGCCGGGAACCGGGGTGATCGCAGCGGCATGTGTGAGCGCTTCGGCCGTGGCGACATCGCCGACCAGTCGGCTCTTGCCCTCCTCCTCCGCCGGCACACGGTTGATCCCCACATCGATCACCACCGCGCCGGGGCGTATCCAGTCACCCTTCACCATTTCCGGCCGGCCAACCGCCGCTACAACAATGTCCGCCTGATGCACCACGCTGGCGAGATCATGTGTGCGGCTGTGCGCCACCGTCACCGTGCAATTCTCCGCCAGAAGCAACTGCGCCATCGGCTTGCCCACAAGGATGGAGCGGCCGACGACGACCGCATTCTTGCCAGATAAATCGCCCAGAACATCCTTGAGCAGCATCAGGCTGCCCAGCGGCGTGCAGGGGACGAGGCCGGGCAGGCCGAGAGCGAGGCGCCCTGTGCTGGCCGGGGTCAACCCATCGACATCCTTGTCCGGGTCGATCGCATTGACCACGGTCTGCGCGTCGAGATGGGCAGGGAGCGGCAACTGCACGAGAATGCCGTCCACACGCGGATCACCATTCAGCTCTTCGATCAGCTCCAGAAGCTCATCCTGCGCGATGCCGGCGGGACGCTTGAACTCGAAGCTTTCCATGCCGAGCTGGAGTGTCATGCGGTGCTTGGACCGCACATAGACCGTGCTCGCCGGATCCTCGCCGACCAGCACGACCGCGAGACCCGGTTTGCGGCCCTGCGTCGCTGTGAACGCCGCAACGCCCTCCGCCACCTTTGCCTGCACGATGGCGGCAAATGCCTTGCCATCTATGGTCCTGCCCAAATCCATGCTTCACGCCTCGTCTGCCAGACGCCGCGCAGCCGATTCGGCCGCCGGCGACGATTGCCCGATCCGCAGGCGCTTTAGCCGCGCGGTCGCCCCCGCCTCCAGCGAAATCGACGAGCGCGGCACCCCGATCACGGAGGCCAGCAGCGCGATGAGCGCCATGTTCGCGCGGCCCTTGTCCGGCGGCGCGCTGACGCTGGCCTGAAGCCAACGCATGCCATGGGCATCGGTCCAGACGCCGCCTACACCCTCTTTGCCGGCGCGCGGCGTCAAACGAATGGCAATCAACAGATCCGCGCCATCTAGCCGGACCGGCCCCTCATGGGTGCTCACATGATGAACGCGCCGAAAATGCCGGGCAGCACCGCGCGCTGAAGAATGATGATGACGAGCAGCACGACCATCGGTGAGAGATCAAGCGCGCCCAAATCCGGCATGACGCGGCGAATCGGCCGATACATGGGCTCGGTCATGCGGTCGAGCGCGGTGAGCACCGTCCGCACGAGGTCACTACTCATGTTGATGACATTGAAGGCGACGAGCCAGCTCAATATGGCCTGGATGATGATGATCCATTTGGCGACATCGAGCAGAATCATCAAAGTCTGGTAAATCGCGAAGGCCATCTGGCATCCCGTAGTGATTAGTGTCGCGCCGCAACCTAGGGACGCGCCGGCTCCAGGGCAAGCGCGTCTCGCATGACCAGATAGAGCGACCACATAACGCGAAATAGCCCGCCTTCCGAAGAAGGCAGGCTACCGATAATTCATACTGAAACCCTCGCGCGAGCGAATCGCGGATGGGCTCAGCAAGGGCTCTTTGGCGGCGGCGGCGTGATCTGCGGCGGAACCGCAGGACTCGGCGCAGGCGGCGTACGGCCAGCTACCGCAGCCGTCGACGAAGCCACAAAAACCAGCGCTGCGGCTGCAAGTGCAAACGACTTCATTACAAAACTCCATTCATTCCCACACCGCTCTGGTGCCACAGAGGGTTAAGAATTACAACCTTGCCAGAGATCAAAATAGCCCATTCCGCAACAAAATGTGCCATTATGGCGCGGCGTTTCCGTATCAGCGGGGTTGAGTTCATGTTACCATACAGTTAAACGCCATGATTGTGAATTCGTTAATGTGATGTGGGAGCATTAGGAAATGAAAATTGCATCGAGCCTGAAGCTGCTCGCTTGCGCCGCGTCGGCGCTGGCCATGAGCAGTGCAGCAAACGCAGCTGTGTATCTGTTTTCGGTCACCGGCAACGGCCAGACCTATGAATGGTACATGGACCTCGACCCGACGGTCTATGAGGGCAATATGAACCCCAATCTGGAAACTTTTGATCCGCACGCCGGGCTTGGTTTCTATGTGACAAATGTCCAGGGTTCGTTCACCGGCTTCTCGTCACTCGCCGCGAACGTTTTCTTCTGGCTGGAAGATCAGGGCGATGACGCAGGCGTAAGTATCATCGATCCTTATGGCAGCGGCCTCGACCTTTACTTCGGTGGCCCGGTGCTTTTCTCGGGTAGCGAGAGCGCCCCGTCCTTCCTGCCCACTGATGGCAGCCTCGGGTCCACTCTGCAGCCCGTCACGCTTTTCGACGATGCCGGGATCTCCTACACCTTCTCGATCGAGGATTGCGGCTGCGATCCCCTCGCCGCGGTTCCCGAGCCGGCGACCTGGGGCATGATGATCGCGGGCTTCGGCATCATGGGCGCCGCGCTGCGCTCGCGCCGCCAGCGCATCAGCTTTGGCAGCAAGGCCGCAGCCTGAGCCGCCCGACTTGGCGCGCCTGATGCGCGTTAAGCAAAAATGAACAGGAAATTGCCGGGCATTGTCCCGGCAATTTTTTTACCGCGCTTTCCAACGCCACCGGCCTGCATATCGGCAGATGAAAAACGCGGAACCGCGAAAAGCGAGGACCATTTGATCGCCATTGCCGCTGGCAATCGATATTTCTCAAGAGCTTGCTCTGACAGATATTGAACCATGCGGGGCATATAGGCGCAGACGGCCCCGCCCCGCGCGCACGCGTCGGACACCGTGATACGACCAGCCCGGAATACCGCCAGTCCGGCTGCTTAACCGCCTTGCATGCGCGCCCCTGATGCATGCACATCCTCTTTGGACAGGGACGGCCGTGCAAGCACCAGCCTGCCCTACCACTTCCGTCTCCAGCAGGACCATTGCCTTGTCCCAGAGCCGATCACGACCCGCCACCTCCAGCAACCGCGATGGCTCGCGCCGTCGTCGGCAGATGCCCGCCGGGGCTGCGCCAGAGGCGCGCATCGCGCGCGCGATCATCGCGCTGCTCTTCATCGCCATGCTGATCGGCGGCGGCGCGGGCGTGGAGCATCCGCTGACCGGCGCCGTCATCCAGAGCTGCGCGGTCGCGATCCTCCTGCTCAGCCTGTGCGCGCCGGAGCGGCTGGGCCTTGCCGTGCAGCCGCTATCCGGCCTTGCCCGGCTTGCATTGCTTATCCCGCTCGTTTTTCTGCTCGTTCAGCTCGTCCCTCTGCCGGCCAGCCTTGCCGCCGGGTTGCCGGGGCGCGACCTTGCGCGTGACCTGCTCGCCACCGCCGGCATCACCCGCATCTGGCCGAGCCTCAGCCTCAATCCGGTAGCGTCCGCCAGCACCGCACTGGAACTGCTGCCGGGCGTGGCGATCTTCGTGCTTGCCTGCCGTGGCGGGCGGACGATGCGCGCGACGCTCATCGAAGCCTATCTTGTCAGCGCGGTCATCGCGCTCCTGCTCGGCCTCTTCCAGAAGCTGGGCGGCGCCAGCGAAGCGCTCGGCAGCGTTGCCGGCGTCCAATCCGACCAGTCGCGCGGCTTCTTCGTCAATCGCAATCATCAGGCCAGCTTTCTGCTCATCGCGATGCCACTTGCCGCGCTATGGGCATCCACGACCGACCGCCTCTCCGGCGCGCAGGAGAAGCTGCGCCTCCTGCTTGGGTGGGGCCTTGCGGGCATCTTCGCCATCGGGGTCATCGCGACCCTGTCACGCACTGGTTTCCTGCTGATCGCGCTGGCTGGCGTTGCCACGTTTCTCATCCTCAATCGCGAGCGGCTCTCCCCACGCTCAGCGCTCATCGCCATGGTGCCGCTCGCGCTGATCTGCGCCTTCGCCAGCCAGGCAAGCATCGTGCAGGATACTCTGGCGCGCTTCACCGGCGAGGCGGACGGACGCACGCAGTTTCTGGAGAACACCGCCACGGCCGCGCGCGGCTTCTGGCCGGCAGGTTCCGGGCTCGGAACTTTCGTCGACATCTACCCCGCCTTCGAGCCGGCCGAGCAGGTCAGCTTCGCTTATGTGAACAACGCGCATAACGACTATGCCGAACTGTGGATGGAAGGCGGACTGGCCGCGCTTATCGCCTTTGCGGCTACGCTGGTGCTGATCGGCTGGGGGTTTGCGCGGCGCTTCTCCACCAGTAGCGACGCCTCCACAAAGGCCGCCGCTACCGCAGCCCTTGCCGGCATACTCATTTTGCTCCTGCACTCGATCGTCGACTATCCGCTGCGAATGATGGCGCTGGTGGCGACGGCAGGCCTGCTGCTCGCCATGCTCCTTTCAGACACTGAAGGCCGCGAAAGAAGCGGTGCGCGATCACGCGGCGTCCTGTCAGCCATTGCCGCATGCGCCGCGCTGGCGCTGCTTTGGCCGGTCTGGCAGTTCGCCCTTTCCGATCAGGCGGTGCGCGACAAGGCGTTTGACCGCGCGCTCGCGCATAACTCATGGTCGGTCGAGGCGCTCGCCAAGGCCGGCTATCAGGCGCTCGGCGCGCAGGACAACGTCCGCGCTCTGGCGTTCGCCCAGCGCGCCATGGCCATTGCGCCCCTCGATGCGCGCGGAGTCGCGCTGCTCATCAGCACAAAGCAGGCCACGGGCGACGAGGCTGGCGCCGACCGCCTGCTGACGCTCGCCACGAAGCTGGGCTGGCGCGAGGCGCATATCCAGTTCGCGCTCGCGACACGGGCCGCCGTGCGCGACGAGTTCCCCGCCGCCATCGCCCATATCGACGCGCTGTTACGCACCGGCAGCTATGTGGACATCATGATGCCCTATACGCTCAGCCTGGAGGAATATCCCGCCGCGCTCCCTCCGCTCGTCGCCGCGCTCGCCCGCCAGCCGAGCTGGCGGCGGCCATTCCTCACGCAGCTCGATCAGCTTCCCCTCGCGCAGGCCGCAGCGCATCTGGAGGTGCTGCGCGGCCTCGCCCGTTCAGCCGCGCCACCCGTGCCGGAAGAAATCGCCGCGCTCGTCAGCTATCATATCGCGCGGGGCGATTACGCAATGGCCATCACCGTCGATCGGAGCTTTGCTCCGGCGAATGACGGACAGGCCGGCCTGCTCAGCGCCCGCGCGCTGGCCCAGCTTCCCGGTGGCAAGGGCGGCGTCTCGCCCTTCGGCTGGCGGACACCGGCAACCATCGGCATTGCCGCCACCGTGGACGAGAAGGGCGCCATCGCAGTGAGCAGCCCGCGCGCAACGACCGGTCCGGCACTTACGCGGCTGATCGTCGCGCAACCAGGACCATGGACGCTGAACGGCACGGCACGGCAGGGTTCGGAAGGGTCATGGCGCGCATTCAACTGGACCTTGCGTTGCCTCCCCTCGGGCGCGCTCGTCGTTCCCGAACAAGGTGAGGACAAAATGCAGGGCGATGGCAGCATTGCCTTCAGCCGGCATTTCATCATTCCGGCGCAAGGCTGTGGCGCGCAAAGGCTTGTGCTGGGCCTCGATACGCCCGGCGCGGTCGACATCAGCATTGTGCAACTGGATAGTCGACCCTGAGGGGATAGGGCTGGCCGGCGGAGGGGCGCCTAGAAGAGACCGTGCGCGCCGCCGGCCGCGCCCAGCACCGCTACCACGGCGGCCGTCAACAGCAGCCTGTGCATGGTGATCATGCGCCTGAACAACGCACCGTCGGGATCGGCGCCAGCCATGCGGCGATGGAGGCCGAGCGGCTCGACAAGGAAGAGCATGATCGCAAAAGCCGCCCAGACGATCAGCATGGCCCACATCCACCAGAAGCGCGGATCGAGAAAACGGCCCCACATCCCGAAGCGCTCGGTCATCCAGAAGCCGGTCGCGCCGGCAAGCAGGACCCAAAATCGCGCCTGCCTCACGAATCGTCGTTCGAGGCTGTGAAAACGCGCCAGCCGCTCACCCGGCGGATTGTCAGCGGCAATCGCCGGCATCGCGGCCAGCGTCACAAAAGCGACGCCGCCGATCCAACCCACGATCGCGAGCACATGTAGCGCACGCGCAAGGGCAAGATCATCCATCACCCGGCGCTCCGAGCGGATGTTCGCGATAAAACTCGACCTGCATTTTCATGGGTCCGGCGGCGCGAACGAAATGGACCGCACCCGGCGCAATCGGCGCGGGGTCGGACGGCGTCACTCTCACCTCCCGGGGCGGATCGACGAAGACCAGCGTCACTTCGCCTTCCAGCATGCGCAGCAAACCCCACACGCCCGCCTTGGTCGTGTGGTTGGTTCGCAGCGCGTCAGGAAGCGTCATCTCGTCGAAAACCGGCGATGCGCTGTAGGGACGGATCGTCATAAACGGCTCCTAAATAATGCATATTAAATACATATATAAGAGCCGGATAGATAGCACAATGTCTGTCAGCCAAGCACCGCCATCGCCGCCCGCGCATCCTCGGCAAGCCTCGCCATCGCGCTCACCCATGGGCCATGGCCATGGCTGACCCGTGCCACGCCCAGTTCCGCAAGGCGGGCAATGCCCGGCACGCCCTCGCCGACCAGAATATTGACCGGCAATGGCGAGCGCTCACACAGCCGTGCGATGAGCGTTTCGTCACGCGCAAACGGCGCGAACAGGCTGCCAGCCCCGGCATCGGCATAGGCATGAGCACGCTCGACCGCCGCATCGACGAGCGCCACGTCATGCTCCGCATGGGGCGTCAGGATGAAGAGGTCTGTTCTGGCATTGACCCAGAGCCCGCTTCCCACTGCCGCGCCGATGCGCGCGGCGGCCTCATTCTGCGTGAACATCTGCCGGGTGGCAGGGTCCTTATCCTCAATGTTTATGCCGACCGCGCCCGCTTCACGCGCACGCGCGACGGATATGGCAACCGCATCCGGCCCTGCTCCATAGCCCGCCTCCATATCAATGCTGACGGGAAGGTCGACGACAGCGACGATCTCCGCGAGCGTCGCAAGCGCCAAATCGAGCGACAGATTCTCGCCATCCTTAAGGCCATGAGCGCCCGCGACGCCGAAACTCCCGGTCGCGATCGCCCGCGCTCCTGCGCCCGCCACCGCCTGCGCGCTCCCCGCATCCCAGATATTGTAGAGGATGAGGGGCCGGCCCGGCACGTGCAGCGCGCCAAAGGCCGCGATCTCTTGCTGCGTCTTCACCGTGCTCATCCCAACTTCTCCTTTTCCAGCAACGCCTGCTTGCGCTCCAGCCCATAGGCATAGCCACCCAGCGACCCGTCCGTGCGGATGACCCGGTGGCATGGGATCAACACCGCGACATTATTGGCGCCATTTGCCGACCCGGCCGCGCGGACCGCGCCAGGATTGCCAACTGCCGCGGCGATCTGTGCGTAGCTGCGCGTCTCACCGGGGGGAATGCGGCGCAGCTCCTGCCAGACGGCCTCCTGAAAGGCCGTGCCAGCGACGTCGAGCGGCAGGTCCGGCATTCTCGCCGGACGCTCCAGCGCAGCGATGACGCCGGAAACGAGATCGCGCATCGCCGCACCGCCACGCTCAATGACCGCGCGCGGGAAGCGCTGGCGCAATGCGCCCTCATCCTCATCGAACGACAGGCGGCAGATGCCTTTCTCCGTTGCGGCCAGCAGCATCGTCCCCAGATAGGTCTCGACCAGTTCGAAACGGATGGTGACGCCCGCGCCGCCATTTTTCCATGCACCCGGCGTCATCCCCAGCCTCCCTGCCACATCCTCGTAAAATCGCCCCGGCCCCGAATAGCCGGCCTCGTAAATGGCGCCGGTAACGCTGCCCTTGCCCGCCAGCGCAGCCGCCAGCCGCTCGGCGCGCAATGCTCTGGTGTAAGCGGCGGGTGAAACACCCACGTCCCGCGTGAACAGGCGTTGGAAATGATGCGGCGCATAGCCGACAGCATCGGCCAGCGTGGCAAGCGGCATCGGCTCCTCCGCGCCCCGCAGCAGCTCAAGCGCCCGCGCCACAGCCTCCCGATCACGCCCCGCCTCGTCGGGCCGGCAGCGCAGACAGGGCCGGTAGCCCGCCAGCCGCGCCGCCGCGCCATCCATATAGAAGCTGATATTTTCCCGCCTGGGGCGCCGCGCCGGGCAGCTTGGCTTGCAATAGATGCGCGTCGTCCGCACCGCCACGACAAAGCTGTCATCATGCGCGCGATCCCGGGCCTCAAAGGCGCGCCAGGCCGCGTCCTCGTCGAGATGCCCGATGCGAACCGCTGTGGAAATCATGGTCATCGCTGTCCGTCCTCTGTCATCCACGCCTTTTAGGCAAGGGACCATGCAGCGTACGTCCCGATGTTTGCGATCAAAGCAAAATAGGGGCAGCAAGCAGGAAAGCGACAAGCGCCGCGCATTTCTGTTGCGCTGTCGCGCGGCGCGTTTAAGTCCCTGCGGCCATGGAGATGCGCTTCATCATCCGCTGTGCCCTGGCGCTGCTCGCCGCCCTGATGCCCGCCCTCGCCCGCGCGGACACGCAGGACATCGCCGCTGCCTCCCGCTCAGTGGTGCGTGTGGCGCTGGTCGCGACGGATGGCAATGCCAGCTATTTCGTCGGCCATGGTTCTGGCGTGGTCGTCGCGCCGGGCAAGATCCTCACCAACGCGCATGTCGTGGAGCTGACGCGGACCGAGCCCAATATCGTCATTGGCGTCATCCCCGCGGAGGGCAAGCGCAGCTTCGGTGGCAAGGTCGTCGCGTTCTCGCCGGGCAACGACCTCGCGATCATCCAGATCCAGGGCAGCGCCCCGCTACCCGTCGCCACCTTCTTCGCGGGCGCCACGACGGACGGCCAGCCTGTCACCGCCATCGGCTATCCCGGTGCGGTGGACCGCGCGCAGGGCATGGAACTGAACGATATCATCCGGCCGATGAGCCCTGTCCGCACGACGGGAACCGTCTCGGCGGGTCGATCCTCCAAGCAATATGATACGGTGCTGCACACTGCAGCCCTTGCCTCCGGCAACAGCGGCGGGCCGCTGGTCGACGCATGCGGACGTGTGCTTGGTCTGAACAGTTTTGGTTCGCTCTCCGACGGCAGCGACGCGGAATATGGCTTTGCCGTTTCCGACCGGGAGATCGCCAGCTTCCTGCGCCAGGCCGGCATACAGGTCCAGCGCAGCGCCGAGCCCTGCCGCAGCCTTGCCGATATGGAGGAGGCGGAAGCTTTTGCCGACGCGAAAGCCAAAGCCGATGCTGCGGAAAAAGCCCAGCGCGAGGCGATACGCGCGCGCGAGGCCGCACTTGTGGCGCGCGAATCGGCGCAGCAGCAGATCATCGCCCGCCGCGAGAACATGATGGCAATCGCCGCCGTCCTCCTTGCTCTGGCCGTCTTCACCGGCGGTGGCGCCGTCCTCTCCTCGTCCCAGAACCGGCCCGGGCGGGCAAAATGGCTCGGCATTGGCGGGGGTGTGCTCCTCGTCGGCGCGATCCTCGCGTTCATGCTCCGCCCCAGCTTCGACAGCATCGATTTGTCGATCCCGGCCAGCAACGCGGCGGCACCGGGCAAGGACAATAGCGCCAGCAGCGGTGGCGACGGCCGCTTCCTTTGCCGGATCGACCGCGAGCGCAGCCGCATCACTGTTTCCGATGTCGCCGATGTCCCGATCGACTGGACCGCCACGGGGTGCATCAACGGCAAGACGCAGATGGCACGCGATGGCACGCGATGGAGTCGTACCTTCGTCCTGAACGGCGAGCCGACCATCTCCATCCGCAGTTTCGACCCTGCAACCGAGACCTACCGGGCCGAGCGCTATTCGGTGGATGCGGAAACCGCCGATCGCGCGCGGGAGCTGCGCGCGCGCGTCGACTGGTCGGGCTGCACGGCCGACCCAGCACGCATTACCGCCCTCGCGGCCATGCAGGCAGATGTGCGCGCCGTTCTGCCAGCCAGCCCTAATGAGCGGCTCGTCTATCGTTGCTCGCGCGACAGCGCGCCCGCATCCGGGACGGTCGCGAACTAGGCTCTGGCAGGGTCAAGGCGCAACGAACCACCCCGCCGCCGCGATTGTCCCGCCCAGCCGGGTTGCATCCCTTGCCCGCCCCTGCTAACCGCCCCGCGTGCCGGGGGGCACTCAAGTGACCGCCCAGAGGGAGGCACATCCAGTTTTTCGGCGGAAGGGCACGACGCGCGTGGAAAAAAGCGGCGGTATTCAGGCTAGCCTTGCGGGGCGTTATGCGGTGGCGCTGTTCGAGCTTGCCCGTGACGGAAAAGCGCTCGATTCGGTCGCTGCGAGCCTTTCGACGCTCAAATCCGCAATCGCCGATTCGGCTGACCTCAAATCGCTGACCACCAGCCCTGTCATCGGCCGCACCGCCGCAGGCAAGGCAATTGCCGCCGTCGCGCAGTCGCTCGGCCTCGATTCGCTCACCACCAGCTTTCTCGGCGTGCTGGCGCAGAATCGCCGCCTTTCGCAAATCGCCAACGTCATCCGCGCGTTCGAGACACTGCTCTCCGCGCACAAGGGTGAAGCGCGCGCGGAAGTGACCTCCGCCTTCCCGCTGACCGCCGCGCAGGCCACCGCGCTCGGGCAGCAGCTCAAGACGCGCGCCGGCCGCGACGTCGCTCTCGACCTCAAGGTCGATCCCGCCATCATGGGCGGTCTGGTCGTCAAGCTTGGCAGCCAGATGATCGACAGCTCCATTCGCACCCGTTTGAACACGCTCGCCCAGGCGATGCGCGGCTGAGGCCCGCATCCGGCTCCGATGAAAGGCTAGAAGGCAAAGGCAATGGATATCAACGCCGCAGAAATCTCCAAGGTCATCAAGGACCAGATCGCCAATTTCGGCGCCGAGGCGCAGGTCAGCGAAGTCGGCACCGTGCTGAGCGTGGGTGACGGCATCGCGCGCATCCACGGCCTCGACAATGTCCAGGCCGGCGAGATGGTCGCCTTCACCAACGGCGTTCAGGGCATGGCGCTCAACCTCGAGGCCGACAATGTCGGCGTCGTGATCTTCGGCTCGGACGCGGAGATCAAGGAAGGCGACACCGTCAAGCGCACCGGCACCATCGTGGACGTGCCCGTCGGCAAGGGCCTGCTCGGCCGCGTGGTCGACGGCCTTGGCAATCCGATCGACGGCAAGGGCCCGATCGTTGCCGAGAAGCGCAGCCGCGTCGAAGTGAAGGCCCCGGGCATCATTCCCCGCAAGTCGGTGCACGAGCCGGTGCAGACCGGCCTCAAGGCCATCGACGCGCTGGTGCCCATCGGCCGTGGCCAGCGCGAGCTCATCATCGGCGACCGCCAGACCGGCAAGACCGCCGTGGCGATCGACACCTTCATCAACCAGAAGGGTCCGAACGCCGGCACGGATGAGAGCAAGAAGCTCTACTGCATCTACGTCGCGGTAGGCCAGAAGCGCTCGACCGTCGCGCAGATCGTCCGTCAGCTCGAAGAAAATGGCGCGATGGAATATTCCATCGTTGTCGCCGCGACGGCATCTGAGCCGGCGCCGCTGCAGTATCTCGCGCCCTATACCGGCGTCGCCATGGGCGAATATTTCCGTGACAACGGCATGCACGCCGTGATCGTCTATGACGATCTTTCCAAGCAGGCGGTCGCCTATCGCCAGATGTCGCTCCTGCTGCGTCGTCCTCCGGGCCGCGAAGCCTATCCGGGTGACGTGTTCTATCTTCACAGCCGCCTGCTGGAGCGTGCCGCGAAGATGAACGACGCGAACGGCAATGGCTCGCTCACCGCACTGCCGATCATCGAGACGCAGGCTGGCGACGTGTCCGCCTATATTCCGACCAACGTGATCTCGATCACCGACGGCCAGATCTTCCTTGAGACGAACCTCTTCTATCAGGGCATCCGCCCGGCCATCAACGTGGGCCTCTCGGTGTCGCGCGTCGGCTCCTCGGCCCAGACCAAGGCGATGAAGAAGGTGTCCGGCTCGATCAAGCTGGAGCTGGCCCAGTATCGCGAAATGGCGGCCTTCGCCCAGTTCGGCTCGGACCTCGACGCGTCGACGCAGAAGCTGCTGAACCGCGGTGCGCGCCTGACCGAGCTGCTCAAGCAGCCGCAGTTCTCGCCGCTGCCCTTCGAAGAGCAGACCGTCTCCATCTTCGCCGGCACCAACGGTTATCTGGACGGGATCCCGGTATCCGATGTCACGCGCTATGAGGCGGCGATGCTCGCGCATATCCGCCATGAACATGCCGACATCCTCACCGCGATCCGCGACAGCCGCGATTTCGCCGATGATGTGAAGGCCAAGCTGGTCGCCGCGCTTAGTGCGTTCGGCAAGACCTTCGCCTGAAACCCGCGCTGAGGACCTGACGCCGCATGGCTAGCCTTAAGGAACTCAAGGGCCGGATCGCCTCGGTCAAATCGACCCAGAAGATCACCAAGGCCAAGCAGATGGTCGCGGCCGCCAAGCTCCGTAAGGCGCAGGCGGCGGCCGAGGCTGCACGCCCCTATGCCGAGCGGCTGGAAGGCGTCGTTGCGAGCCTTGCCGGCAAGGTGAAGGGCGACACCGCCCCACGTCTTCTCGCGGGCACGGGCAAGGACGCTGTGCATCTGCTCGTCGTCGCCAATGGCGACAAGGGCCTTGCCGGCGCGTTCAACGCCAACATCGTGAAGGCGGCTGTCGCAAAGGCGCAGGCGCTGATAGCGGCGGGCAAGACGGTGAAGTTCTTCCTCGTCGGCCGCAAGGGCCGCGCGATCATCGCGCGCACCTTCCCCGGCATGATCGTCGCGCAGTTCGACACGAGCGAGATCCGCCAACCGGGCTATGGCGAGGCGCAGACCATCGCACAGGAGATCAGCAAGCTGTTCTTCGAAGGGCAGTTCGACGTCGCGACGCTGTTCTACTCGGCGTTCAAATCCGCGCTGGCGCAGATCCCGACCGAACAGCAGCTCATCCCCGTCGCGGTTCCGGCTGATGCACCGGCCAGCTCTGGTGCGGCGGTGGAATATGAGCCGGACGAGGAGTCCATTCTCGCCGACCTGCTGCCGCGTAACATCGCCATTCAGCTCTTCAAGGCGGTTCTGGAAAATCAGGCTTCCGAGCAGGGCGCGTCGATGACCGCGATGGACAATGCGACACGCAACGCGGGCGACCTCATCAACAAGCTCACCGTTGAATATAACCGCAGCCGCCAGGCCGCGATTACCACAGAGCTGGTCGAGATCATCGCGGGCGCGGAAGCGCTTTGAGTTGACGATCAGGAGGGTTGTCCTTTCAGGGCTCTTCCTCCTCATTCTGGGCGCCATCTGGTTGAAGGTCAGCCGATGGATGGATATCGATGTTTGTCTCGACGGCGGTGGTCGCTGGGACAGTCGAACAGGCATTTGCCAGACGCGTGCTGGCTAGCATTTGGAAAGCAGGGAACAAGGTCATGGCAAGGAAACCGGCCGCAGCCAAGGCGGGCACCAACAATGTCGGCAGCATCGCGCAGGTTATCGGCGCGGTCGTGGACGTCGTCTTCGAGGACCGCCTGCCGGCGATCCTCTCGGCGCTCGAGACCGACAATAACGGCCAGCGCCTCGTCCTTGAGGTCGCGCAGCATCTGGGCGAAAACACCGTTCGCACCATCGCCATGGACTCGACCGACGGTCTGACCCGCGGTCAGGAAGTGCGCGATACCGGCGCGCAGATTTCCGTCCCAGTCGGTCCCGAGACCCTCGGCCGCATTCTCAACGTCGTCGGCGAACCGATCGACGAGCGCGGCCCGGTCAAGGCCAAGCAGACTGCCCCGATCCACGCCAAGGCGCCGGACTTCACCGAACAGGCGACCGAGACGAGCATTCTGGTCACGGGCATCAAGGTGATCGACCTCATCGCGCCTTACGCGAAGGGCGGCAAGATCGGCCTGTTCGGCGGCGCTGGCGTGGGCAAGACCGTGCTCATCCAGGAGCTCATCAACAACATCGCCAAGGGCCATGGCGGCACTTCCGTGTTCGCGGGCGTGGGTGAGCGGACCCGCGAGGGTAACGATCTCTACCATGAGTTCCTCGACGCGGGCGTCATCGCCAAGGATGCCGACGGCAACCCGACCAGCGAAGGCTCCAAGGTGGCGCTGGTCTTCGGCCAGATGAACGAGCCGCCGGGCGCCCGTGCGCGCGTTGCTCTCTCAGGCCTTACCATCGCGGAATATTTCCGCGATCAGGAAGGGCAGGACGTGCTCTTCTTCGTCGACAACATCTTCCGTTTCACGCAGGCCGGCTCGGAAGTGTCCGCGCTGCTCGGCCGTATTCCTTCGGCGGTGGGCTATCAGCCGACCCTCGCGACGGATATGGGCGCCCTGCAGGAGCGCATCACCTCCACCACCAAGGGGTCCATTACCTCGGTGCAGGCGATCTACGTGCCGGCGGACGACCTTACCGATCCGGCGCCGGCCACCAGCTTCGCGCACTTGGATGCGACGACGACCCTGTCGCGCGCCATCTCCGAGCTCGGCATCTACCCGGCGGTGGACCCGCTCGACTCGACCAGCCGCGTGCTTTCGCCCGCGGTCGTCGGCGAGGAGCATTATGCTGTCGCCCGTCGCGTGCAGGAGACGCTGCAGAAGTACAAGTCGCTGCAGGACATCATCGCGATTCTGGGCATGGACGAGCTGTCTGAAGAAGATAAGCTCACCGTCGCCCGCGCCCGCAAGATCCAGCGCTTCCTTTCCCAGCCGTTCCACGTGGCCGAAGTCTTCACCGGCATCCCGGGCAAGTTCGTCCAGATCGAGGATACGGTGAAGAGCTTCAAGGCCGTGGTCGATGGCGAATACGACCATCTGCCCGAGGCTGCCTTCTACATGGTCGGCGGTATCGAAGAGGCCGTGGAAAAGGGCAAGAAGCTGGCAGCGGAAGCGGCCTGATCGTGAACGAACCTCTCCCCTGAAAACGGGGAGAGGCATGAGGCAGGGTCCGGGCGGGCAAGACCAACGCCCGGACTTCGCCAGGCAAACCACCCAGCCCCTCCCGCCATGGGAGGGGGGAGAGCAAAATGGCACTGCATTTCGAACTCGTGACGCCCGAGCGGCTGGTTCTCTCCGAGGATGTCCATATGGTCATCGTTCCTGGTAGCGAAGGCGAGTTCGGCGTGCTGGAAGGCCATGCGCCATTCATGTCCACCATCAAGGACGGAACGATCAAGGTCTACGCCAACGCCGCTGCCGAACCACGCATCATTGCCGTGGAGGGTGGCTTTGCCGAAGTGGGCGAAAAGGGACTCACCGTCCTTGCCGAAAAGGCCTCCGGCTAGAACGAACGCAAGTGGTTCGAAGCTGGTGTGGGCAAGTCAGATAGTGGGTTCTCGCACGAGCGAGAAGCACAACCGGCCGACAATGCCACGCTCGCCGCGGATCCTAGCGAGCTAGGGTTTAATGCCCTATCAACGCATCGCTGGAATCTGAATCGCGGGGGGCGGCATGCCCCCGTCACCGATCCATCACATTGTCACGATCAAGCCTGAAGGGTCGTTGGTCTCGACTGTCATGGGCACAGCATGGCCTCGCAATCGGCCAAGCGGCGCGCGCCTCATCCCGTCCAAGAGCCGCGACTTTCTCATCGAAGCATTGGGCCCAATCGCCCGCCGGATTTTCATCCCTTGCAGGGCTTACCGTCATATTCCATGCGCTGCCGCGCATAAGCACGACCGTTCCAGCGCATCACCGGGAAGCAAAAGCCCGGGCCGCCCACGGAGATGTCCGGCCAGCCGCCCACCCCTTTGGTCGCCAGAAACTCCGGGATGCCGATATTGTCATAGACAAGCTTCCACGTGCCGTTCGCCTGCTGGCTGACCAGCCAGAAGGCCATGCCCGTATTGCCATAGCACAGGCTCCCGCCCTCGGTGACCACGGCCTCCGGGTAGCCGTCGCCATTCAGGTCTTTCACCCGCTCAATCGCGCCCGGATCATAAGGCGAACCGGCAGTGGGGTCGTCACAACCACTTTCCCAGCCGCGCCTCGTCTTCTTGAAGCCAGCCGCGCGGAAAATAGCCTCATCCCGCGACGCGTTGGCCGATGCGGGGCGCGTGACCCCGGGAGCGGGCGGCGCCGGCGGGGGCGCCTCACTCGAATAGATCGTGCCATTATAGGCGAGCGGCCGGTTTCTCCCGTTGCTCGTCCAGACGATGCTGAGCCAGCCATTGCGGTCACTACCGACAGCCTGCGCGGTGCCCGTCCAGCCGCCAAGCCCTCGCCAACGGCCGTCCTTCTCCTTCACCGCCATGGCGAAGAAGCGCTTGTCCGCGCCGTAGCAGGCCCCGGTGTCGGCATCGGTGAAGAGCGCGTCCTTCACCTTGTCCCCGTTCAGATCAATGAAGCTGATGCGCGGATTGGCGGGCTTGCCGCATTTATTGGTCGGGCTCTTGCCATCGGCACTGATCGGGAAGCCACCGGCGGCGTAGAGGGCCATCGCTTCCGCCCGGCTCATCTGCGACGATGACGACGGACGGGTCTGCTGAGCCAGCGCTGCGCCACCCAGCAGGCCTACAGTGCCAGCCAGCACCGTCATCCTGATCCAGCCCGTCATATAAAAATCCTCCCCGACTCGGTTCGCCGGGGAGGATATCAATATTGTCCGTCCTGTCGATCAGGCCCGGATATCAAACAGCTACGGCAACCTTCAGATCTTCAACGAGGTCGGTGCGCTCCCAAGGGAAGCTCTCTCCTTCCGGCTTACGACCGAAATGGCCATAGGCGGCCGTCTTGCGATAGATCGGCTTGTTCAGCCCCAGATGCGTGCGAATGCCGCGCGGCGTGAGATTACCAAGCTTGCCGATCGATTTGATCGCCACCTCCAGCCTGTCGTCACCCACCGTACCCGTGCCGTGCGTGTTCACATAAAGCGAAAGCGGTTCGGACACGCCGATCGCATAGGCGAGCTGGATAGTGCAGCGCGTCGCCAGCCCCGCCGCCACGATATTCTTGGCAAGATAACGCGTGATATAGGCCGCCGAACGGTCCACCTTCGTCGGGTCCTTGCCGGAGAAGGCACCGCCGCCATGGGGCGCCGCACCGCCATAGGTGTCCACGATGATCTTGCGGCCGGTAAGGCCCGCGTCACCATCCGGCCCGCCAATCTCGAAGCTGCCGGTCGGGTTGATGTGATAGACCGTCTCGTCGGAGAGCAGGTTGGCAGGCAGCACATCGGCCACCACCGCCTTCACATAGGCATGCAGTTCCGCTTCCTTTTCACCCTTGTCATAGCCCGGCGCGTGCTGGGTGGAGACAACGATCGCGGTCGCGGCGACGGCTTTTCCGTCCTTGAAGCGCAGCGTCACCTGGCTCTTGGTGTCTGGCTCAAGAAACGGCGCCGTGCCCGCGTGGCGATCCGCCGCCATACGCTCGAGGATCTTGTGGCTGTAGTCGAGCGTCGCCGGCATAAGGTCCGGCGTCTCGTCGCAGGCATAGCCGAACATGATGCCCTGATCGCCCGCGCCTTCATCCTTGTTGCCGCTGGCGTCCACGCCCTGCGCGATGTGCGCGGACTGGCCATGGAGATTATTCTCGAAGCGCAGCGTCTCCCAATGGAAGCCCTCCTGCTCGTAGCCAATTTCCTTCACGGTCTTGCGGACGGTCTTCTCGATCTCTTCGAGAGCGCCAGGCGCCCACGCGCCATCCTCATAGATGCCCTTGCAGCGGATTTCGCCGGCCAGAACGACAAGCTGGGTCGTCGTGAGCGTCTCGCAGGCGATGCGCGCCTCAGGATCCTTGGAAAGGAAAAGATCGACGATCGCGTCGGAAATCTGATCCGCGACCTTGTCGGGATGTCCCTCGGACACGCTTTCTGACGTAAAGAGATATTCGCTACGCATATGTTCTCCGTGCCTCCGCAGATACTCTGCTTTTCAGGTGGATTGGGCGCCGCCGGACGGACGGTTGCCAGTAGAAAGGGATATAAGGATAGCTTTAAATGCGTTTCCCTCTAGCGCCTGCCACGAGTCGAGGCAATGCCGAGCACGACGAATCCCGCCGCGAGACAAAGTGGAACGACATTACCAAGCCGGGAAAAAAGCGTTGCCGCGCGTGATGGCGGCATCACCGCCGTGATGGCCCCGGCCTTATCCAGCCCCACAGCCTCCACCACCGCGCCATTCGCGTCGATCAGGGCGGATATGCCGGTCGGTGTCGAGCGGATCACCGGCACGCCCTCTTCCAGCGCGCGCAGCCGCGCCTGCGCCAGATGCTGGGGCGGGCCCCAATGCCCAAACCAGGCATCGTTGGACGGGTTGAAGAGGAAGGCCGGCCGGTTCGCCCTGTCCAGCACCTCACCCGAAAAGATGATCTCGTAGCAAATCTGCACGGCCATGCCGATGGGCGCACGCGCGCCATCACCCGGCAGCGGCAGGGTGCGCGGACCGGGGCCGGGCCAGAAATCCACATCGCCCGGCACCAGACGGGAGAGGCCGATGGCCGAGAGCAGCGTTCGCATCGGCAGATATTCGCCATAAGGGACAAGATGCGCCTTGTCGTAGCGGCCGCGCAGTGTCGCCCGCGCATCCAGCACCCACAGGCTGTTGTTCGCGCCGAGCAGCTTCTGCACGCCTTCCGGGCCAGCGGGATCAGGCCCGAAATGATATTTGTCGCCGCCCAGCAGCAGCAGATCGTCCGGCCCGATGACGCTGGCGATGCGGGCGCGCCAGTCCGGCTCCATATCGAGGATCGCCGGCACCGCCGCCTCCGGCCAGAAAACGAGCCGGGCCGCCTCGCTCCGCCCGGTCAGCGCCGCCAGCCGTGCAAAATTCCGCCATTCCCGCGCGCTATCCTGCTTCTCGTTCTGATTGATGTTGGGCTGGACGATCTGCACCGTCACCGGCTTGCCCTGCGGCACGACGCCGAGCATCAGCCCATAGAGCGCGCCCGCTGCGGTGATGCCGGCAACGGCCGCCGTCAGCACACCCGCCGCGCGCCAGGCGCGCGCGAACGCCAGCCACACCATGCCAGCCACCAGAATCACAAGCAGACTGAGGCCGTACGTGCCAATGATCCGCGCCGCGCCATCAACCCCGGTGCCTACCCACAAAACACCGAGCGGATTCCAGGCAAAGCCCGTAAAGAGGCTGGCGCGCAGATATTCCGCGATTGCCCATAGGCCCGCGAAAAGCAGCACGAGAGCCAGCGGCCGCGCCCGCCCCAGACGCCATGCGAGCGCCGCGGCAAGCGCGGGATAGATCGCCAGATAGATGGGCAGCAGCAGCACCGCGCCATAGCCCAGCCAAGGCGGCATCGCGTCCTGAAAGGTGAAGGCGCGGGCAATCCAGTTGAGCCCGATGACGAACTGCCCATAGCCAAAAGCATAGCCCAGCCAGGCAGCGGCCCGCATCGTCGGCGCGCGGGCGATCGCGGCAAGGAGCGCGGCGCAGGCAAGCAGCGCCAGTGGCCAGAGCCGCAGCGGCGCGAATCCCGTGGCCGAAACCGCGCCAGTAGCGAGCATCGCCAAGCCCGGGCGGGCAAGCAAGGCGGCATATAGGCGCGTGCCCATATTCGCCTCGTCCCGCGCCATGCCTTAATTGCCGCCTATGGTCGCCATGGTGGCACCCGCGCAGGCATCGGCCACATTATCACCGCCCGTCAGCGCGCCGGCCAGCAACACCCCGCCGATCACCAACACCACGAAGGTGATGCTGAGAATGGCCAGATAGCGCTCGATAAACGGCTTGATCGACGCGCCGAATTTCCAGAACAGCCAGCCAACCAGCACGAACTGGAAGCCGCGCGAGAGGATGCTCGCCCAGGTGAAGGTGAAGAGCGAAACGCCGATGAAGCCGGCCGTCAACGTGATAAGTTTGAACGGTATCGGTGTCGCGCCCTTGCCGATGATGATCCACGCGGCGTTCTCCCGCAGCTTGCAGGCCGCAAAGGGGAAGCTCTTCTCCAGCCCGAGCATAGCGAGCAGCGATTGCCCGACCGTCTCGAACAGGAAGTGGCCAATCGCATAGCCCGCAAGACCACCCACGACCGATGCGATCGTGCAGATGATGCCATAACGCAGCGCCTTCTCCGGCCGTGCAAGGCACATGAGGCCCAGCAACGGGTGCGGCGGAATGGGGAAGATACTCGATTCGAGGAACGAGATGACGATAAGCCACCATTCGGCATGGCGGTGCGCGGCCTTGGCCAGCGTCCAAGCATAGAGGCGATGCAGCATGGTGGCGGCCCTTAACGGCTTTGGTGCGAGCGCGCCAGCGGGCATCCACGCGCATCGTCCAATCGCTGGAAAGCCCGCATCATGCCGCCCCGACCACGAGGCAGGCCGCGAACATCAGCAGGCCGGCAAAACGATTGGAGCGAAACTTCGCCAGCGGGTCCACGCCGTCGTCCTTCAATGTCACGATCTGCCAGCAAAAATGTGCCGCCATGGGCAGCAGCGCGGCAAGCGCAAGCATCTGCGGACGCAACTGCCAGATCGCCACGGCCCAGAGCAGGATCGCCAGCGCATAACAAACCCCCACGCCGCCACGCACATGGCTGCCAAGCGCCCGCGCGCTGGAGCGAATGCCGACCAGCGCGTCATCCTCCCGGTCCTGCATCGCATAAATGGTGTCATAGCCGATGACCCAGAAGAAGGCGCCGGCATAAAGCAGCAAGCCGGCCAGGTTCATCCCGCCCGTAACGTCCACCCAGGCAACCAGCGCCGCCCAGGTAAAGACAAGGCCCAGCCACGCCTGCGGCCACCAGGTGATGCGCTTCATGAACGGATAGGCCGCAACCAGGGCGAGGCTCGCCAGCGCGACAAGCTGTGCCTGCCAGCGGAGCTGGAGCAGCACGACCAGCCCGACGAGACACAGCGCGCCCAGCCAGAGCCACGCCGCGCGCAGGCTCGTCGCGCCGCTGGCCAATGGACGGTTCGCCGTGCGGACCACCCGCGCATCCAGATCCCGATCGACAATATCATTATAGACGCAGCCCGCGCCGCGCATGGCGATGCTGCCGAGCAGGAGCCACAGCACCAGCGCGCCGCGCTCCGGTATACCGCCCGCCAGTGCGACGGCCCAGGCGCCCGGCCAGAAGAGCAGCCACCAGCCGATCGGCCGATCGAACCGGGCGAGCAACGCAAAAGGGCGAGCCGCGCGCGGCAGCAACGCGAGGAAGCTGCGCGCCTCACTGTCAGGGACGATCGCCTGCGCTTCGGCCGGTGCTTTCATGGCTGTCGACATGCTCCTTGTTGCCGTCCTGCCCCGCTTAACGCGCCGCCGCCGCTCGACAAGCCGGAAACGAACAGGCAAGGCTCCCGCCATGCCCGCAACCCCCGCCTGGCCACCGCGCTCGACACCGCGCCTCTTCGTCGAGACGCCTCTGAGCAAGGGCGTCGCCGTGTCGGTCGACGGCAATGCCGCGCATTATCTCATCTCTGTCATGCGGATCCGCGACGGCGACCCGGTGCTGCTGTTCGACGGCGCTTCCGGCGAATGGCTTGCGCAGGCCGAGGCTGTCCGCAAACGCGATCTCATCCTGCGCTGCGACGCCCATATGCGCCCGCTCGAGCCCGTGCCCGATTTCTGGCTGTGCGCCGCGCCGATCAAGAAGGGCCGGATCGACCTGATCGCCGAAAAGGCGTGCGAACTAGGGGTCGCGCGACTCGTTCCGGTGCTCACCCGGCGCAGCGTGGTCGACAAGCTGAATGGTGAGCGGCTGCGCACTCATATGATCGAGGCTGCCGAGCAATGCGGCCGCACCGCCCTCCCTACGCTCGCCCCGATGATCGATCTGCCCGGCCTGCTGCGTGACTGGCCGGTTGGGCGCACCCTTTTTTTCGCCGACGAAACCGGTGGGCAGCCGATGCGTGATGCCTGCCGCACTCACGCCGGCCCCGCCGCGCTGCTGATCGGCCCGGAAGGCGGCTTCACCGACGAGGAGCGCGCGGCAATCCGTGCCTGCCCCGCCGCCGCCGCCATCTCGCTCGGCCCGCGGATTCTGCGCGCGGAAACTGCCGCCATCGCCGCCACGGCCTGCTGGATGGCGCTCGCCGGCGATTGGCTCTGAGCCGCGTGACAAAAGCGTAGCAACGCCGTGCTACGCCAGCATTTTCCACAGCAAATGCGTTTGCCAGCCGGCGCGCCAGCCCCTATGCCCCGCCCGCGATGAAGGAAGAGAGCGCGCCATGAGCACCAGAACAGATACGGGCGGAGATGATCCGCTGATCGAATCGCGCGCCGACCTCATTGCCGTGTTCGAGAAGGGCGAGAAGCCGGAGTCGCGCTGGCGGATCGGCACGGAGCATGAGAAGTTCGTCTATCGCAAGAGCGACCATCGCGCGCCCGCTTATGCCGAGCCGGGCGGCATTCGCGATTTGCTCGCCGGTCTGACCCGCTTCGGCTGGGAACCGGTGATCGAGGGCGATCATGTCATCGCACTTGCCGGCAGCGATGGGACGATCAGCCTGGAACCGGCAGGGCAGCTCGAACTCTCCGGCGCACCGCTTGAAAATCTGCATCAGACCTGTGCGGAGACGGGCCGGCACCTGGAGCAGGTGAAAGCCGTGGGTGACGAGCTGGGCCTTGGCTTTCTTGGCCTTGGCATGTGGCCGGACAAGACCCGTGCCGAGCTGCCGATCATGCCCAAGGGCCGCTATGGCATCATGCTCAACCATATGCCCCGCGTCGGCTCGCTGGGGCTCGACATGATGCTGCGAACCTGCACCATTCAGGTCAATCTCGATTATGCGAGCGAAGCGCGGATGGTGCAGATGTTCCGCGTCTCGCTCGCCCTGCAGCCGCTTGCCACCGCGCTTTTCGCCAACTCGCCGTTCACGGAAGGGCGGCCGAACGGTTACCTCTCATTCCGCAGCCATATATGGTCGGACACGGACCCTGCCCGCACCGGCATGCTCCCCTTCGTCTTCGAGCAAGGCTTTGGCTACGAGCGCTACGCCGATTATGCGCTCGACGTGCCCATGTATTTCGTCTTCCGCGACGGCAAGTATATCGACGCCGCCGGCCAGAGCTTTCGCGATTTCCTGGAGGGGCGCCTGCCCGCGCTGCCCGGCGAGAAGCCGCGCATATCCGACTGGGAAGACCATCTCTCCACCGCCTTCCCGGAAGTGCGGATGAAGAGCTTCCTTGAGATGCGCGGGGCGGATGGCGGCCCTTGGAATCGCATCTGCGCTCTCCCGGCCTTGTGGGTGGGCCTGCTCTATGACGACACCGCGCTCGACGCGGCATGGGACCTCGTCAAGAGCTGGTCGATGGAAACGCGCGAAACGCTCCGTGAAGCCGTGCCCCGGCTTGGCCTCGACGCGCCGATCGGTGGCGGACGGACACTCCGGGCGATCGCCGGCGAGGCGCTTGCCATCGCACGGGCTGGCCTCGTGGCCCGCGCACGGCTGGACGGCGTGGGGAACAGCGAAGCAGCGTTTCTCAACCCGCTCGAAGAGGTGGTCGCGTCCGGCCGCTCCCATGCCGAGCGATTGCTTGAGCTGTATCGCGGACCATGGAACGGTGATCTGTCGCGCATCTACGCCGAAGAGAGCTACTGAGTGCGGGCGGGAAACGGATCCGAAACGACTGCTATTTGATCCGCGCGCAGCCAAGGGCGGCCGCATCAATAGCCGTCGCCGCGCCGCGCAACTGATACTGGTCCGCAAAGCGCGTGCCATTCACTGAAACGCCGCCCACGATCATCCGACTGCCCGAGCGCAGTGCCGCAAGGATCGCGGCATCGCCCTGCCGGTCGATCGCCCAGACATCCGCGCCGCCGCCAGTCAGCGCAAATCGCTGCTCGCCGATCAGCAGCGCGGCACGCGTGCCCGGTTTCAGCTCACGGCTAAGGCGGATGTTGATCTGGCCACGCACGCCTTGCCGCGGCCAGAAACCCACGGCAGCAAAGGGCTTCCAGAGGCCCTTGCTGGTTGAAGGCGCGACCGGCGCGCTGATCGCGTAGCAGCGCCCGGCCTGTGGATCGCGAAAGGCGCCCCATCGCTCAAACGCGCCCAGCGCATCACGCGCAAGCGCGGGCACGCCAACCATCATCACCGACAGGCAGGCAAGCCCGATTGAAGCGCGCATCGTCCAGGACAAAATCATGGCGTCCATGCAATGCCGATCGCGACGCGCAAGGCAACCCCCCTTGCCCACGCGCGCTTTTGCTTTAAGGACTGTCCCTCCGATCGGTCGAGTTTCCTTCGACTCGATTATTCCATCAGGAACCGGGCAGAGAAACGGACCAGACGCCATGAAGGCCACCATCGAACGCGCAACGCTGCTCAAGAGCCTGAGCCACGTTCAATCGGTAGTGGAGCGGCGCAATACCATCCCCATTCTCTCCAACGTGCTCATCGAGGCGAGCGAAGGCGCGCTGAAGCTGATGGCGACCGACCTGGACCTTCAGGTGGTGGAGAGCGTTCAGGCCAGCGTTGAAACCTCTGGCACGACCACCGTTTCCGCCCACACGCTGTTCGACATCGCGCGCAAGCTGCCGGAAGGGAGCCAGGTGCGGATCGAGGCGGCGGACGGCAAGATGCTCGTCCAGGCCGGGCGGGCGCGCTTCAACCTCCAGACGCTGCCGCGCGACGACTTTCCGATGATCGCCGAAGGTCAGCTCCCGACCAGTTTCGATCTGCCCGCCGAGACGCTGATCCAGATCATCGACAAGACGCGCTTTGCCATCTCGTCGGAAGAGACACGCTATTATCTGAACGGCATCTTCTTCCACGTCGCAGAAGATCCGGCACCCGTCCTCAAGGCTGCGGCAACGGACGGCCACCGGCTCGCGCGCGTCACGGTCGCCCGGCCGGACGGCGCCGAAGGCATGCCGGACATCATCGTACCGCGCAAATGCATCGCGGAATTGCGCAAGCTCCTCGATGAGGTGGAAGGCAGTGTCCATATCGACCTGTCACCCACCAAGATCCGGTTCGATCTGGGCAGCGCAGTGCTCACCTCCAAGCTGATCGACGGCACCTTCCCGGATTATAGCCGCGTCATCCCCACCGGGAACGACAAGCTGCTCCGCATCGATCCGCGCAGCCTTGAGGAGGGCGTCGATCGCGTCGCGACCATCGCGACGGAGAAGACCCGCGCGGTCAAGATGGCGCTGGAGCGGGACAAGGTGACCCTTTCCGTTACCAGCCCGGAAAACGGCACCGCCGCCGAGGAAGTACCCGGCGATTATGATGCGAGCGAGCTGGAGATCGGCTTCAACGCGCGCTACCTGCTCGATATTCTCGGGCAGATCAGCGGCGATAATGCGGAACTGCACCTCGCCGATGCCTCAGCGCCGACACTGATCCGCGAAAATGACAATTCGTCCGCGCTCTATGTCTTGATGCCGATGCGGGTCTGAGGGGGCGAAGACAAGGCAAGCCGCCCGTTCTCCGCACCCGCCCGCATCACCCGCGCTGCCTTTCAGCCTTTGACGGCAGCGACCATCTCGTCGACGGAGACGAATTTCTCGCGCGGGGCACCCCCACGTGCGCGGTCAATCTCGGCGCGGTCAATTTTTTGCCAGTCGCGGAACGTCACGATGTCGAGCCCTCGCTCGGCGATCAGCGCATCAAGGCCAGCCCGGCCCTGCTTTTCCGCCCCAGCCGCCGGCAGATCCTTCGCGATCTCCTCCGCGATCATGAATCCGTCGGGCTTATTGGTGCCGATCGTGCCGGTGGGGCCACGCCGTGCCCAGCCGACGCAATAAAGGCCTGGTGACACCCGCCCGTCCACATTGGCGAACCGGCCGCGCTGCTCGTCATAGGGCACGTCAGGGATCGGCGGGGTGCGGTAGCCGATGCAGGTGATGACCAGCCCGGCGGGGATGGCATAGGTCTCCCCGGTGCCAGTCGCCGCGCCATCGGCCTCCAGCCGGGTGCGTTCCACGACGATCCGCTCCACGCGCCCGTCTCCCTCCAGCCGGACCGGCCGGGCGAAGAAATCGAAACTGATTGGAATCGGCTTACCGGATGGCGCCTGCGCGAACTTGCGAAGCTGCGCCACGGCCTTGCGATGGCCCGCCTCCAGACCATCATCGCTTGCGACCGGCGGAAGATCGGCGGGGTCGACATGCGGTCCGGCACGCTCCAGGCCGCCAAGTTCACCAAGCTCCTTGGCGGTCATGGTGATCTGATGCGGGCCACGCCGGCCGACGATGGTGATCGAACGTATTTTGCTCCGCTCCAGATGCGCGCGGGCATGGGCGACGATATCGCTCCCGGCCAGTTCGCCCGGTGATTTGGCAAGGATACGGGCCACATCAAGCGCGACATTGCCATTGCCGACGATCACCGCATCCACGCCATCAATGCCCGGCGCCAGCCCGGCATGATCGGGATGGCCATTATACCAGCCCACGAAAGCCGCGCTGCCGACCACGCCAGGCAGACGATCCCCCTCTATGCCGAGCAGCTGATCGGACGGCGCGCCAGTTGCCAGCACCACGGCATCGTAGAGAGACAGCAGCTCCGGCACGCCAACATCCTGACCGATGGCCAGCTTGCCGACAAACCGCACGCTATTCGTCAAGGCAATCGCCTCATAACGGTGCGAGACCGCCTTGATGGCCTGATGATCGGGCGCCACGCCTGAACGGATGAGGCCGAAAGGCACCGGCATCCGGTCAATGATGTCCACATGAACATCATCGCCAAACTGCTTGAGGCAGGCCTCGGCAGTGTAATAGCCCGCCGGGCCGGAACCGATGATCGCCACGTGCCGCATGATCCTCTCCTCGCTCGCGCGGCCGGCTCCCTTGCGGAGACTTCCGCCGCCTCATCATACAGGCTTCGCTTGCAAGGGGAATGCCCCACGCGCGCCGTCCGCAAATCGAAGGTAACCGTTCCTAAAGCAGATGTAAGCATAAGAGGCGCGTTATGAGTTTCGCGCACCTGCAGGCACGAACCAAGCAGGAATCCCTGGCGAACTGGCCTACGCGTCTCGGCTTTGCGGACGAGCGTGATGGCCGTTCACTCGATCAGCTCGCCAGGGTCGTGCATATGGTAACGCGCGGCTGGCCCACGGTGGTCGCCGCGCGATTGCTGCTTGTCACCCTGCTGGGAACGCTGCCGAACGCACCTGTGGCCTGGCTCACATTGTTCTTCTGCCTCGCGGCGGATGGCGCCACCGGCTCCCTCACCTGGTGGATGCGCGACAAGACCCGGCCAAACCGTCAGTTCGCTGCCATTCTGCCGCTCGCCGCGGCAACCGGGGCGACCTTTGGCTATTTTTCGGGCTGGGTGGCGACGGACCCGATCGCACAGATCGCGATCGTGCTCGCACCCTGCATGGTCGTCACGGCGCTGTGCGGATCGCGACGCCTCATCAGCATCATCCATCTGGCCGGAGCACTGGTCGGCATGGCGTGCTTTGGCGGAGCCGGCATCGCGACACTCGCGCTTAGCACCGGCATTGTCGCGATCCTCGCCCAGATGGCCATTTCAGCGCGCGTCGGTGCCCTGAAGGGGCAACAACCTGACCATGGCTATCTGTCGGGCGATCAGGCGCGCGCGCTGCTCATGGAATTCGAGGCGGCAGGGCGTGGCTGGTTCTGGGAGACGGACCGCAACGGCTCGATCACCTACGTCTCGGAAACGCTGGCCCGCCAGTTCGGGCACAGCACAGCCGAACTTGTCGGGACATCGTTCACAGCGCTTGTCGGCTCGACCGGCACCGGCAACCTCGCCGACGAACAACGCTCGCTCGGCTTCCATTTCTCGGCGCGCACAGGCTTTTCTGAAGTATCCGTCGCCGCCGAGAGCGCGGACGGGGAGCGCTGGTGGTCGATCTCCGGCCAGCCGGTGATGACACCGTTCGGGCAGTTTCTGGGTTTCCGCGGCAGCGGCTCGGACCTTACCGAAATGCGGCGCTCGGAGGCGGAAATCCGCCGCCTTGCCCAGTTTGATTCCCTCACCGGCCTCGCCAACCGCGTGCAGATGATGACGACGCTGGAACAGACGCTTCATCCCCAGCGCGGCATGGGAGGGGCAAGCGCGCTCCTGATTCTGGACCTCGACCGGTTCAAGGAAGTCAACGACACGATGGGCCATCCGGCCGGGGACGCGCTCCTCCGTCAGGTGGCCCAGCGGCTGTTGCGGATCATCGGCAACAACGGCAAGGTCGGCCGCCTGGGCGGCGACGAGTTCCAGATCATCATGCCCGGCATGACCGACCGCGCGGCGCTGGCGGAACTGGGCGCGCGGATCATCCGCGATCTTTCGCAGCCCTATATGATTGATGGCAGCCAGGTCATTATCGGCGTCTCGATCGGCATTGCCCTCGCGCCGGAGGATGGCAATTCGGCTGAAAAGCTCATCCGCAACGCCGATCTGGCGCTCTACGCGGCAAAGGGGGACGGGCGCGGCGCTTTCCACTTCTATGCGCCAGCCATGCACGCGGATGCCGAAGACCGGCGGCAGCTCGAACATGATCTGCGCCACGCCATCGTAACCGGTGGCCTGCATCTGGAGTATCAGCCGGTCGTCTCCGCCAGCACCGAGCGCATCTCCGGCTTTGAAGCGCTGATCCGCTGGGAGCACCCGACACGCGGCCGCATCTCGCCGGCAGTCTTCATCGCGATCGCGGAGGATGCCGGCCTCATCGATCCGATCGGCGAATGGGTGCTGCGGACCGCGTGTGCGGAAGCGGCGCTCTGGCCGGATGGCATACGCATCGCCGTCAATGTCTCGCCCATCCAGTTCGCCAATGCCAATCTTCCCGCAACCGTACTGAGCGCGCTCGCCAATGCGGGCCTTTCTGCCAGCCGGCTGGAGCTTGAGCTTACGGAAAGCGTCTTTCTCGCCGATCAGGCCGATACGGACAGCAAGTTCACCGCGCTCAAGGCCATCGGCGTACGCCTTGCCCTGGATGATTTCGGGACTGGCTATTCTGCGCTTGGCTATCTCAAGACGGCACCGTTCGACAAAATCAAGATTGACCAGAGCTTCGTGCGCGGCGCGGCGATCAAGGGGAGTCGCAACGCCGCGATCGTCAAATCCATCGTCAACCTCGCTGAAGCGCTCAACATGGAGACGACAGCAGAGGGCGCCGAAACCATGGACGAGCTCGCGCTGATCCGTTCCCTCGGGTGCAGCCATGTTCAGGGCTATATCTATGGACGCCCGGAACGGGGCGAGGCGGCCCGTGCCCTGCTTGCAGCGGGCGATGGCCATATTCGCGCACAGGGGCACAAGGCCAGTCGGGAGCCGCGCATGGCGATGCTCCGCAGCGTCATGCTGCTGCACGGCAAGAACCGCTATGCCTGCCGTATCCGCAACATCTCGCCCGGTGGCGCGATGATCGAAGGCATATTGGAGGTTCCCGCCGGCACGGAGTTCGTCATTGAACTGGCCAAGGACTATCTGGTCAAAGGCGTATGCCGCTGGTCGCAGGATGACCGCATGGGCGTGGAATTCGCCGAGCGGATCGTCCTCGAACGCCTGCGGGCCCAGACGGCTGAGCGAGAGCCTCTGCCCCCTTCCGACATACCGGATTTCTATCGAGAGACGCCGCGGCGCGTGGCTGCCCAACAGGGCGGCCAGTAAAGTCCGGGAGACAGACTGGACCTACTGAAACAGCGAATGCGCCGGGGACACAAAAAGGGGCGGCTTGCCAGCTGATGGCAAGCCGCCCCTTTTTGCTCCTACCCGGCGCTGTTATATCACCGGGTGGGTCCAAGGCCGTTTACTTTGCCTTGGGCGCTGCGGCCGCTGCGTTCTGCGGCAGGCCACCCATCTGGGTCACAAGCTTCGTGTAGGCGTCCAGATAGGACAGGACGATGATCTGGCCGATCGCGGTATCCTGATAGCCGCCGGCACCCGCCGCGCCAAAAGCGCCACCGCCGAACAGGCCACCACCACCGCCAAAGCTCAGGTCGGACTTGCGGGCATAGCCCTCGGTCATCGCCTCTTCCTCGGTGGTGCGCGCGTTGACGAGGCTGAGCGTCGTCTTGGCTTCACCCTTCTTCACGTTGATCGCGCCAGCAAGCGCGCCGAGCGTTCCGCCCATGAAGCCGCCGAGCAGGCCGCCAACGCCCCCGCCCCCGGAATTGCGATTGGCCGTCACGATATCGGGCTGGAGGAAATAGTCCGCCGCGCGAACCTGGCCCTTGCCGAGATTGGACCCAGCCTGAAGCTCGCCCGAATCAGCCATGGCGCGCTCCATGTTGCGATTCACCATCGCGCGACCGCGATTGACCATGGTGAAGCACCCTGACTTCTGCACGAAGACCTTGATGATCGCTTCGGGACTGCCGAGGTTGAACTCACGCCACCACTGATTATCCGGCTCCACAATGGCGAGCGTGCCGAGCTTGCGCGTGCAGACCGGGATCTCCGCTTCGCCCTTCTGCTGCGCCTGATGCGCCGACGAACCCTTATTCTCCTTGGCGATCGCCGGTACCGGCGTAGCCAGCAGGCCGGCCGTCGCGAGCAGGCCGCCCATTATCTTTTTCATCGTCATTCCCCAACTGGTTGAAAGGATGTTGATCGCGCCATGCTTGTGATTATCGCGCCCGACCCGCCCTGCCATGGATCATAGCATGGCACGGCAGGAGCAACCAATAGCAAGCAAGCGGTTAGCAAGCGGTTGCGATGGCGCTTTCCTCATGCGCCGCCCGGCCCTAAGCAGGCCAGCATGTCCGCTCCGGAATGGATGGCCGTTGCGCTCGGCCTCGCCAATTTGCTGCTGCTGGTGAAACGCAGCATCTGGAACTACCCGGCCGGGATCGCCATGGTGACGATCTACGGCTTCATCTTCTTTGAAGCCCGGCTTTACAGCGATGCCGCGCTCCAGATCTTCTTCCTCGCCCTCAATGTCTATGGCTGGGTGAACTGGCGCCGCGCCCGGAGCGGGGACGAAAACGAGATCGCAGTGCGCTGGCTGGCGCCGCGCGCCGCGCTGGTCTGGGCATTGGGCGCGCTGGCCGCCACCATGATCTGGGGCACGGCAATGCAGCTGTGGACCAATGCCGATTTCCCACATTGGGACGCAGCCGTCGCCATGGCCAGCATCGCCGCACAAGCCTTGCTCGCTCGCCGCTATGTTGACAACTGGATCGGCTGGATCATCGTCGATCTCATGGCGGTCCCGCTCTATTGGGTCAAAGGCCTGCATCTGACGGCGGGGCTCTACATCCTGTTCCTCATCCTCTCCATCGTCGGCCTGCGCCGTTGGGCTAAGGCAGCCAGACAGAGCCCGGCGTCGGTATGAACGCACGGCCTGTCCCCTCGGTGGTGCTCCACGGCCCGGAGAGCACGGGCAAGTCCACGCTGGCGGCGCGGCTCGCGGCGCATTTCGGCACGGTCTGGTTGCCCGAATATGGTCGGGCCTATTGCGAGACGCACGGAACGGACATCGGCCCGGATGGGCTTGTCGCGATCATGGCGGGACATCTCGCTGCCCGGCGCGCGCTGGCGCCACGGGCATGCGGCGTCCTCATCGAGGACACCGATCCATTGATGACCGCGGCGTGGAGCATGATGATGTTCGGCTCACGCAATCCGGCGCTTGACCGGTTCACCGAAACCGGGGCGCTCTATCTCCTCATGGATATCGATCTGCCCTGGATCGACGATGGCCTGCGGCTTTACCCCGACCATGCCGACCAGGCCCGCTTTTTTGCGCTTTGCCGCGCCGAGCTGGAGCGCCGGGGCGTGCCGTGGGTGCTGATTTCAGGCGACGGGGACACGCGTTTCCGCGACGCGGTGGCTGCCATCGAACGGGCCGGCCTCGCGCACGGGCAAACGCCACGCGAGCAGGAGTGCTGACAGCGCCCCAAAGCGCTGCTATCGGCGCGCGATGACCGACTTGGCCCGCATCCGCAATTTCTCAATCATCGCGCATATCGACCATGGCAAGTCCACGCTCGCGGACCGCCTGATCCAGCGTACCGGCGGCCTCTCCGAGCGGGAGATGACCGCGCAGGTGCTCGATAATATGGATATCGAGAAAGAGCGCGGCATCACCATCAAGGCGCAAACCGTGCGTCTCGACTACAAGGCCAGCGATGGCGAGACCTATGAGCTCAACCTCATGGACACGCCCGGCCATGTCGACTTCGCCTATGAAGTTTCGCGGAGCCTCGCGGCCTGCGAGGGCGCGCTGCTGGTGGTGGATGCCGCTCAGGGCGTAGAGGCGCAGACCCTCGCCAATGTCTATCAGTCCATCGAGCATGACCATGAGATCGTGCCGGTCATCAACAAGATCGACCTGCCCGCCGCCGATGCGGAGAAGGTGCGCGCGGAAATCGAGGAAGTCATAGGCATCGATGCGAGCGAGGCTGTTCTCGCAAGTGCCAAATCCGGCATCGGCATCGACGAAATCCTCGAAGCCGTCGTCAAGAAAATCCCCCCTCCCAAGGGGGACCGGGATGCGCCGCTCAAGGCCATGCTCGTCGATAGCTGGTATGATCCCTATCTCGGCGTGGTCATCCTCGTGCGCGTCATCGATGGCGCCATCAGGAAGGGCCAGCAGGTCAAGTTCATGATCGGCGGCACGGAGCATCTGATCGACCGGGTGGGCTGCATGCGCCCCAAGATCGAGCAGCTCGCCGAGCTTGGCCCCGGCGAGATCGGCTTCATCACGGCGCAGATCAAGGACATCACCCAGACCCGCGTGGGTGACACCATCACCACGGTGAAGAACGGCGCCGCCGACCCGCTGGACGGCTTCAAGGAAGTGCAGCCGGTGGTCTTCTGCGGCCTCTTCCCGGTCGACGCGGCGGACTTTGAGAAGCTGCGTGAGAGCATCGGCAAGCTGCGGCTCAACGATGCCAGCTTCAGCTTCGAGATGGAAAGTTCGGCCGCGCTCGGCTTTGGCTTTCGCTGCGGATTCCTGGGTCTGCTCCATCTGGAGATTATTCAGGAACGGCTCACCCGCGAATATGATCTCGACCTCATCACGACCGCGCCATCGGTGGTCTATCGCATCCAGCTTCGCAAATCGAAGACCGAGGACGCGAAAGAAATCCTGCTGCATAACCCGGCCGATTATCCCGATCCCAGCCGGATCGAGCAGATCGACGAACCGTGGATCAAGGCCGTAATCTACACGCCGGACGAATATCTCGGTTCAATCCTCAAGCTCTGTCAGGACCGGCGCGGCATCCAGTCCGACCTCACCTATGTCGGCGGGCGGGCGCAGGTCACTTATGAACTGCCGCTCAACGAGGTCGTGTTCGACTTTTACGACCGCCTCAAGAGCATCAGCCGCGGCTATGCCAGCTTCGACTATGAACAGACGGGCCTTCGCGAAGGCGATCTCGTCAAGATGAGCATCCTCGTCAATAACGAGCCGGTCGACGCGCTGAGCATGATCGTCCACCGCAGCGTCGCCGAAGAGCGCGGGCGCCACATGTGCGAGCGGCTGAAGGATCTCATCCCTCGCCATCTTTTCAAGATCCCCATTCAGGCAGCGATCGGCGGCAAGGTGATCGCGCGCGAGACCATCGCCGCGATGCGTAAGGACGTGACCGCCAAATGCTATGGCGGGGATATCACCCGCAAGAAGAAGCTGCTGGAGAAGCAGAAGAAGGGCAAGGCCCGGATGCGCGAATATGGCAATGTCCAGATCCCGCAGGAAGCCTTTATTGCCGCGCTTAAAATGGGTGACGAAACCTAAGCGAACACCCAACGCCGGTTGAGGACGAAGACCAGCGCGGGCGTCACCAGCGCCATGAACGGAATGGGTGTCCAAAGCGGCCATCCGAGCGGGCCGGTCGTCAGCCACACCCAGAAGGCATTAAGCGCGAGGCTGGCAAGCGAGACGAGTACGAAGCGCACCGCGCGCACCATCCCCTCGCCGCCGGCGGGTGCTGCCTCCCGCTCCCGGAAGGTTACCCGCCCATGCAACACGAACCCGCTCGCCACGGCGACCAGATAACCCAGGACATTGGCTGCCTGCGGGTGGAGCCCGGCACGCTGCGCCAATAGCCAGTATGTCAGAGCCTGCAACGCCGTGACAAAGCCGCCGACGAGACCATAGCGGATGATCTGGCCCAGCAAGGCCCTATGGCGCTTGGCAAAACCCATGAAATAACGCCCGCTCATCCAATCCATGCGGCAGATCGCGCTCCTTCCCCGTTGCGCTTTTTTGGCACAGGGCTAATCCCCTAGCCGATGCATCCCGTGTCTGACAGCCCAGTCCAAACCATGATCGCGCGGCCAATGCGCCTGCTCGACCGCTGGTGCAACCGCGAATGGCGCTGGATCGTGGCCATCACCTGGCTCATCATCAGCGCGGCCTATTTCGCGGACTATTCCAGCGCCATGCACTATATGGCGCTCGGCGATACCGACGATAACATGCGTTACCTGCAGGTGCGCGACTGGCTGGCGGGGCAGAGCTGGTGGGATTTGCGCCAGCACCGGCTCGACCCGCCGCTTGGCGCGAACATCCATTGGAGCCGTCTGGTGGACCTGCCCATTGCCGGGCTGATGCTCTTCTTCCGCCTGTTCGTGAGCGATGCCCGCGCCGATCAGATCGCGCTCGGCATCGCGCCACTATTACCGCTCCTCCCGCTTATGCTCTCGCTCGCCTTCCTTGCCCGGCGCCTCGCCGAGGGTGGCCACGGCTGGTTTATCGCCATGCTGCTGCCGCTGGGCGCGGAAATGGGCCTTTCCATGTTCATGCCCATGCGGGTCGACCATCATGGCTGGCAGCTTGCGCTGACCACGATAACGCTCGCCGGACTGGTCGATCGCAAATGGGTGCGCGGCGGCATCATCGCCGGCATCGCGAGCGCCGCCTCGGTCGTCATCGGCATGGAGATGTTCGTGTATCTCGCCGGTGCCGGCGGGATCATCGCGCTGCGCTGGGTGTTCAAGGAAGGCGCCGCGCGACGGATGCGGCCTTATGCGCTAGCGCTGGGCGGAACGACCGCGATCGGCTATGCCGGCTTTGCCAGCAACGCCAACCGGCTGCCGATGTGCGACGCGCTCTCGCCCGTCTGGACAAGCATATTGATCCTGGCGGCCGGCATCCTGCTTTTGCTCTCCTCCCTGCCCCTGCGTCACTGGACCGCGCGGCTGGCGGCCGGCGCGCTGGGCGGCGCCATCATTATTGGGTTCGCCTGGATCAACTGGCCGGGCTGCCTGACCGGCGCCTACCAGATCCCGGTGGAGCTGCAGGCCAAATGGCTGGTCTATATCCGCGAGGCGAAGCCTATCACCGCGCAACCGGCGAATGTCTGGGTCCCGGTGATGGCGATCCCGATCGCGGGGATGGCCAGCGCGCTCATCGGCTGCTGGCTCGTTCGTCGGGATCGGGAGCGCCTTTGGGCGTGGGGCACGGCAGCGCTGATGATCGCCTTCTCCATCGCGCTTTGCTTCTGGCAGATCCGCGCCGGACCGGCCGCCCAGCTTCTTGCCATCGCACCGCTCGCGTGCATGCTCTGGTCACTGCTGGCGCGGCTCTTCACCGGTCCCGGTTCGTGGCGGCGCATGGCAGCCCTGCCAGGCCTCCTCGTGCTCGGCTCGGCCGCCTGCGCCTATCCGCTCTATCCGCTACTGTCACCCTATTGGCCGGACGAAGACGATGAGGCGCCGGCCGATCTGAAGACTCAGCCATCCGCCACGGCTCCGGTCCGTAAGCCGGCGGCAACGTCCGTCAAGACGCGCAATCAGGCACTGGCACCACCCCAAAACGGCGCGAAAAACATCACAAATACACCAAAGACCTCATCAAATGCGCGCTGCCGCGCCCAGCCGGCCCTTGCCGCGCTCGACGAGCTGCCGCCCGCCACTATTTTCACGATGGTGGATCTTGGCCCTCGCCTCATCGCCATGACGCACCACAGCGCCATCGCCGGGCCCTATCACCGCAACAGCAAAGCGATCCTCGACATTCATCATGCAATGGATGGAACGCCGGACATGTTCCGTTCCATCGCCGCCGCCCATGGCGCTACATATCTGCTTGTCTGCCCCGGCTTCCCGGAAGGCTCAATCTACCAGCAGCGGAGCCCCAAGGGCTTTTACGCACGGCTGATGCGCGGAGAAAAATTCTCCTTTCTCGCGCCTGTGAAACTCAGCTTCCCGGCGCCCCTGCCGTTCACCCTGTACCGCATAGCGCCGCAAGACCGGCCGGCATCCGGCAGCATATTCTGAGACGCATCCGCACGGCGGCGCGAGACAAAGCGGACGCTGAGCGTCAGCGTCGCGCGGCGAAGAAGGCGCGCAGCATCGCCGCTGCCTCGCCCTCGCCCATACCGCCCAGAATCTCGGGCCGATGATGGCATTGCGCATGCGCAAAAACCCGCGCGCCATGCTCCACACCGCCACCCTTGGGGTCGCTCGCGGCAAAGTAGAGCCGCGCGATGCGGGCATGGGCAATCGCCCCCGCACACATGGCGCAGGGCTCCAGCGTCACCCACAGGTCGCAATCGCCAAGCCGCTCGGCACCCAGCACGGCGCCCGCCGCGCGGATCGCGACGATCTCCGCATGAGCGGTTGGATCATGGTCGCGCCGGTTGCGATTCTCGCCTGTCGCGATCACAGCTCCACTGCGCGTGACCACCGCACCTATCGGCACTTCTCCTGCATCTCCCGCGCGGCGAGCGATGTCGAGCGCGAGCCGCATGGGCTCCGGCAAGGGAAAAGCTGGCATCATCCTGCGCGTTGCGATACAGAATCCAGCACGGTCGGCAAGGTGCCGCCGCCTATCATACTTGACGATTCGCACTGGTGGCGCTATCGGCGCCGCTTTCCAAGCGAAACTGGATAACAGGATTTTCTGATATGTCGCGCATCTGCGAACTGACCGGCCGGGGCCGCCAGGTGGGACACAATGTCTCCCACGCCAATAACAAGACCAAGCGCGTGTTCCTGCCGAATCTGCAGAATGTGACGCTGATCTCCGAAACGCTCGAAAAGAGCGTGAAGCTGCGTGTTTCCACGCACGGCCTGCGCTCGGTGGAGCATGTTGGTGGCCTTGATAACTGGCTGCTGAAAACCGCCGATACCAAGCTCTCGCTGCGCGCGCGCCGCCTGAAGCGCGAAATCGCGAAGAAGGGCACGACTGCCGTCGCTGCCTGATTCGGACGAATCGGATATTGAGAAAAAGGGCGGCTACGGGCCGCCCTTTTTCGTTCGGGGATTTTTCCGGTTCATGGCGCCGGCATATCCGTTACCCAGCCATCCGGCAGGGCAAAGCTGAGCAGCAGGTTACTCTGCACCGGAATATGATTATTATCAGCGGCGACCCAGAGAAGCGGCCGTCCACGCGCATCCCGCCCAAGCGCCAGCGCCTCGAGATTTTCCCGCAGGCGCGGCGGACTGAAATCAACAATCTCCTCTCCCACCAGACGCGCGCCCGGCTTGAGCGCGGGCAGGCGCACCATCGTCAACTTCGCGACGAACCCGCCCGCCACGGTGAAGCGGCGCGTGAGCACCAGCAGCCTGTCTCCGCCGAGCCAGAGGGCATCTGTGGGCAGGTAGCCGCGCGGCCCATGATAGCTGAGGCGAACGGGCGGCGGTGTAGCGAGGTCCGTAGGGTCTCCGGGCCAAAGCAGCACTTCATTGCCAAGATCGGGCAAATATGTCCCCTCCGCGATGGCGAGGAACCGTCCGTCTCCAAAACGGACGAGGCTCTCCGGCCCCCGATCCAAGTCCCAATGCGCCATGGCCGGCGGCTTGGCGCATGCCTCCAGCGCCGCGAACCCTGCCGTGTAGCGACAAATGCGGTTCAGCCCCTCGAAACCCACCCAGATGCGCCCCGTCGCGGGGTCCGCTGTCATGCTCTCTGAATCCCATCTGTAGCGCGGCCAGTCATGCTCCTCGATCCGGCGCGGTAGCGGCAGGACGAACGCGGGGTTGAACGGCCTGTCAATGCGGAAGCCCAGCGCTTCACCCGAATCCGCAAGGCCAAGGAAGCGCCCGTCCCCATAAGGGAGCAACGAGGATATCCCGCCAAAAACCGACCGCGAGCCCGTGAGCCGCCAGGCCCCGACAAGGCGCAGCGGGCCATAATCCTGATTCGCAACGCCCGGCTCCCGCATCAGCGCATGCGCCTGCACGGAGAGGCGCGCAGCCGCGGCGGGCCGGTCTTCCGTTCCGTGCGGACCATTCATGAGCAGGACGAAGAGCAGGAGGATGATTGCGAGACGCTGCATTGGCCGATGCCTTAACGGGGTTTGCCAGCGGAAGGAAACATCCGGTCACCCGGAAATGTGGTCAAAACACCGCCTTACGATCCGTTCAGGCCGATGAACCGCAGCTAACATGCATGTTCAGCATCGGCTCAAGGCGACTCGGCAATAAAGGCCTCACTCGGCGACGGCCCCTCTCTGGCGGGGCATCAGGCCGGGGGAGGATAAAGGAGTAGACCCATGAGATTCGCCAAGCTCGCCAATTTTGGAGCCGCTCTCGCCATGGGCGCCGCGAGTCTCACCCTCGCCGCGCCGGCCGAGGCCCAGAGCCGCAGCTATCGCGCCGGTGACTATTATCGCGACGGCTATCGCACCGACTACCGCCGTGGCGACTATTATCGCGACAGCCGCGCCTATGACCGCGGCTACAGCAGGGACCGCGGCGCTTATTATCGCGGCAACGACTATCGCTACCGCTGCCGCAATGACGGCGCGGCCGGCACCATCATCGGCGCGGTCGCCGGCGGCCTGCTCGGCCATGAGGTGGTTGGCCGGCGCGGGGACAAGACCGCTGGCACGATTGTCGGTGGAGCGGTCGGCGCGATCGCCGGCCGGGCGATCGACAAGGGTGATGGTCGCTGCTGACCCGGCAGGTCGCACCTTCCGCAAAAACGAAAAGGGCCGGCCCGGCGACGGGTCGGCCCTTTCGGTGCCGGTTTCTGGGTCGGGTCAGTGCACGAAGCGCGCCACCACATCGCGATAGGAGCGGCTGACCTTCACCTGGCTGCCCGATTCGAGAACCAGAAAGCACTCCCCGTTCGTATGTGGCTTCACCTGCCGCACATGGCTGAGGTTCACGATGGTCGAGCGATGGATACGCTGGAAATTGCGCGGGTCGAGCCGCTTCTCCAGATCCTTCATCGTCTCGCGCAGGATCAGTGAATTATCGGCGGTATAGATACACATATAGTCACCGGCCGCGTCGATCCGCTCGATCGAATCGACATCGATGCGGAAGATCTGCCCGCGATCCTTGATGTTGATGAGCTTCTCATAGCGGCTCGAGGGCGGCGCTTCCGTCTCGCTCGCCATGTCCTGCATCGCTTGCGGCGCCACCTCGGCGAGCACTTCACGCAGGCGCTCCACCTCCGCGATATTGCGCTTCTCGGCAAGGCGCTGGCGTACCCGGTCGAGCGCGTCGGCAAGGCGCTGCTCGTCCACCGGCTTCACCAGATAATCAACCGCCTGCGCCTCGAACGCACGAATGGCATGGTCGCTATAGGCGGTGACGAAGATGAAAAGCGGCGGCTCCACCTCCATCACGCCCTGCACGACCGAAAAGCCATCGAACCCCGGCATCTGGATATCGAGGAAGACGAGATCGGGCTTGTGAGTCTTGATCGCGCGGATCGCCTCCCGCCCGTTGGTGCAGGTGTCGATGATCTCGACATCTTCGTGCGGCTGAAGACGGAGCGTCAGCCCCTGGATAGCGAGGCTCTCATCATCGACGAGGAGGGTACGAATGGTCATGCGGCGGCTTTCGGTTGTTCCTGGCTCAGGAGGGGGATTTCGATGATGACGCTATAGCCCCCATCGGGCACTGAACGCGTTTCCATGCTTTGTCGTTCCCCATAGGCCTGCGCGAGACGCTCCTTGATGTTGACATGTCCCACGCCGGTACTGACCGTTGTGCTTGGCGCCCGGTCCTGCAATCCCGGCCCGGTGTCTGAAACGACGATCCGCACGGTTTCACCGATCGGCTGTGCGGAAATCCTGATTTCCGCGCCTTCTTCCTGCGGTGTCACGGCATATTTGATCGCATTTTCGACCAGCGGCTGGAGGAGGAGGGAGGGCAACCGCGCCTCCGCGACGCCCGGATCGATCTCGAACACGGCGCGCAGCCGATCCTCGAAACGCATCTTCTCGATCTCCAGATAGAGCTTCAGCGTCTCCACCTCCTGCTCCAGCGAGACCTGCGCGGTCGGCTCGTTGATGAGGGTGTAGCGCAGAAATGCCGACAGGCGGGACAGCATGGCGTTGGCCCGCTCCGTCTGCTTGAGCAGCACCAATGTCGAGATGCTGTTGAGCGTGTTGAAGAGGAAATGCGGATTGAGCTGGTAGCGCAGCATGGCAAGCTGCGCGGCGCTCGCCTGGCTCTCCAGTCGCTGGAGCTGATCCGCCTGCTCTTCCACGGTCAGGAAGAAGTTGATGGCATAATAGAGTGCCGACCACGCGCCGAGCAGCGTGAAGTTGAGATAGAAAGCACCGAGGAAGAGCTTGAGGCTGTTTGCCTCACCCTGCGGGTTGAGCGTGGTGAACACCCAGGCATCGATGAAGGCTGAGATCGCCCCGGCAATGAACGCCAGAGCGATCGAGGCCGTCCACGTGACGATCGGCCGTTGCGCCAGCAGCGTGCGATAACCCACGGCCATCAACAGCGTCAGCGAATAGCCCGTTACCGAGGAAATGAAGATGGGCACGAGGAAGGAGAGCGGCTGACCATTGGCCACGCCCGAGAGGGCGCGCAGCATGAACGCGCCGCCCCAGCCTAGTGATTGCAGGCTCCAGAAAGCACGATTCTTGTCCTGGAAGAAAGGCTGGGGGTGGAGCGGGATCACCGACATCGGCCGCGACTTATCCTCTTTTCGGCCCCGAATGAAGGGCTTCGCGAGCACGCGCCGCATACCCGACGCGACGACGCCGCGCCCGGCATCTTCCCGCGCCAATTCCCGTTCCGTGCTTTTTTCTTCATCCGGCATGAGAAAGCTGTTGCACTCGTTACGCCCTAAACGCCATCCTTGATGGGATGTTGCGCCAATATGAACTTGTCGAGCGGGTCCGCAATTATGATCCGGAGGCCGACGAATCCCTGATCAACCGCGCCTATGTGTTCTCGGTCGCGCGGCACGGGAGCCAGAAGCGTGCCAGCGGCGATCCCTATTTCAGCCACCCGATCGAGGTGGCGGGCATTCTGACCGATCTGCTGCTCGATGACCGGACGATCGTCACCGCGCTCCTCCACGATACGCTGGAGGACACCGTCACGACGCCGGAGGAGATCGAACGGCTGTTCGGCGCGGATATCCTGCGCATGGTCGATGGCGTCACCAAGCTCTCCAAGATCGAGGCGCAGAGCGAAAGTGAGCGGGCGGCGGAAAATCTCCGCAAGTTTCTGCTCGCCATGTCGGACGATATCCGCGTGTTGCTGGTGAAGCTCGCCGACCGCCTGCACAATATGCGGACACTCCACTTCATCAAGAAGCCGGAGAAGCGCAAACGCATCGCCCGCGAGACGATGGATATTTACGCGCCGCTCGCCGAACGCATCGGCATGTATGAGTTCATGCGGGAAATGCAGCTCCTCGCATTTCAGCAGCTCGAACCGGAAGCTTATGAGAGCATTACCCGTAGGCTCGCCCAGCTCAATGAAGGTGGCGGAGACAAGGTGGCCCGCATCGCCGCGGGGCTCCAGCAGATGCTATCCACGGCGGGAATGCGCGTCACCGTCTCCGGGCGGGAGAAGCACCCCTACTCAATCTGGCGCAAGATGGAGGAGCGCCACACCAGCTTCGAACAGCTCTCGGACATCATGGCATTCCGTGTCATCGCTGACAGCACGGACGACTGCTACCGCGCGCTGGGCGTCATCCACCAGCGCTACAAGATGGTTCCGGGTCGTTTCAAGGATTATATCTCGACCCCAAAGCGCAACGGCTATCAGTCACTCCACACCACCGTCATCCATGATGAGGATGCGCGGATCGAGATCCAGATCCGCTCCGAGCGGATGCACCGTGACAGCGAATTCGGCCTCGCCGCACACTGGGCCTATAAGGAGAAGACCCAGCCGGACGGTCAGGCCGGCTGGCTGCGCGACCTCGTGGAAATCCTCGAACAGAGCCAGGATGCCGACGAGCTGCTCGAGCATACCAAGATGGCGATGTATCAGGATCGCATCTTCGCCTTCTCGCCACGCGGCGAGGTCCACCAGCTCCCCAGAGGTGCGACGCCCATCGACTTCGCCTATGCGGTCCACACCAACCTCGGCAATCAGGCGGTCGGCGCGAAGATCAACGGGCGGTTGATGACCCTTCATACCCCGCTTGAGAACGGCGATCAGGTGGAGATATTGAAGTCCGACGCGCAGGAGCCGCAGCCCGGCTGGCTCGGCTTCGCCATCACTGGCAAGGCGCGCGCCGCGATCCGCCGCTCCATCCGCCAGAAGCAACGCGCCGAGATGATCGCGCTGGGCGAGAAGCTCTACGAAGAGATAGTCTCGCGCCTGCCGAGCGAACTGGCCGAGACGGTCGGCGACAAGGCATTGAGCGCGGCACTCAAGCGCCTTCAGCTTCAGGACCGCGCCGCGCTGATGATCGCCATCGCCACCAACAGCGTTTCCGACATCGCCGTGCTCAACGCTCTCGTTCCCGGCAGCGCGCCGGAGGACGACGACGGCAAATATGCGCGCGACCGCGCCCATACCCAGAGCCATGCCATCTCCATGCTGGGTCTGACCCCGGGCATCGCCTTCACCCTTTCGGACTGCTGCCATCCGGTGCCCGGCGACCGCATCGTCGGCCTGCGGCGGCCCGGCGAGCCGATTGAAGTTCACACCATCGCGTGTCTCGCTCTGGAAGCGGGCGAGGATGCCGACTGGGCGGATCTCGCGTGGGATGACAAAGCCTCGGGCGGCACGGCGCGGCTCTCCGTCGTCGTCAAGAACCAGCCCGGTGCACTGGCCGCCGTTGCCAACATATTCGGCGTCAACAAGGCCAATATTCTCAACCTCCAGCTCGTCAACCGCGACGGCCCGTTCCACACGGACATCATCGATGTGGAAGTGGAGAACGCAGCCCATATCGCCCGGATCATCGCGGCGTTGAGCGCGATCGAGCCGGTGATGCAGGCGGAGCGGGTGTAGCGATAGGGTGCGCCGTCGCAGCGCGAGCACCGCCAGCTTACGCTCCGCCGGCCGGCGGAGCGCACAAGGCCGGCGCCGCGCTCCAGTCGACCGCACCGAAATCCCCCAGCGGCTCTCCGGCCTGCCTGGTCGCCACGGCACCGCGCGTTTCCTCGACGCGTGAGATCTTGTTGTCGAACCCCGGAATGGCATCGTTAAGCGTGCCCGCCACGACGGCGCTGATTTCCGGCGTGAGCGTGCGCCGGCTCATGATCGTCCGCATAACGCCCTTTTCAAGCGATACGCGGCGCCAGTAGGCAATGCCGCCCAGTGAACGGTCGACCGGACGTGCGGAGTAATCCCATGTCCAGCCGGCACGCGGCGAGGGCAGGCGAATGGTCGTCGCCCAACAGCGGAAACGCGGAAAATCGGTCACCCAGGGCGCGGTCTGGTCCTGCTCCTTCGGGCGGACCAGCCGCGCGGGCGGCGAGAAGCCGGCGCCGAGAATATCCAGCCTGCGGCCGTTCCGCTCATCCCCTTCCCATTCCGGCTTGCCGCTACCGGCCAGCGTGAGGGTGAGCACCATGTTGCGTTCGTCATAGGCCCAACCCACCTTGTCCGCATCGACCCAGTTCGCCTCACCACGCCAATAGGATTTGAGCGCCCGGTCACTGTCGCCACCAGACATCGCCGCGAGACTGGACCGGAGCTGGAACGCCTCCGACCCGCGCACGACATGGCGAACCGAGACGCGGGCCGGCGCGTTGAAGCCGGCTGTGGCATCGATATCCGTCACCTCGATGAACTGAGGCTCGCGCGGGGCGACAGGTGCGACCTTTTCCAGATCGACCGCCGCCGCGCGCAGCGGGAGAACCCAGCGATAGGGAACATCCGGCAGTCGATCGAGCCAGACATCGCCCATCCGTGTGCCATCGAGCCAATAGCTTTTTTCACCGATGGTCGCACGGACGAGGACGTGATCGAACAGTCCCGGCGAAGGCAGGCGCTGATCGAACCCATCCCCACCGCCTGAGCTCACCAGCACAGCCTCCGCCGCGACGCCAAGCTCGCGCAATATGGCAAGCAGCAGCGCGGTCTTGGCCTTGCAGTCACCAAAGCGCCGTCGCCATGTCTCGTCGATTGTCGCGGGACGATAATTACCCCCGTCAAGGCCGACATAAACGTAGCGAACCTGCTCCTGCACAAGCCGCAACGCCGCCTGAGTCCGCGCCACCGGATCATTCGATGCCCCCGCGATCTTGGCGATTTCCGCGCGCAGAGGGGATGCCGGGGCGAGCCGGGCCGCCGCCTCGAAGAGCGGCAGCACCCGATGGGAGACCTCCGCCCAGTCGGCAAAGTCGCTATATTCGATCATGCGGCGCTGGTTGACCCGCGCAGGGGCGCCCTCCGCCAGGGCCGGCGCCTTGGGATCACGCAGTTCGACAGCGAGCAGGCGCTCACGACCGACCTCTCCGGGCTCCGCCAGTCCAAGATCGCTCGTTGCGCGCCAGCGCAGCGGCATCGTCTGCGGCCAGAGCAACCTTGCCCGGAACGCACCGGTCACCCCCGCCACAGGGAGCTGGGTAAACCCGAACACACGATCGCCCAATGTCGGATCGCGCTGATAGACGGTCGCCGAGAACTCCAGCTCGTCCCCCACGGCAAGCCCCGGTATCTGCAACACTGCGGTCAGCACGCCGCTCAGCACCGACGCATCGATATTATCCTCCTGATTGAGGACACGGAAGCGCGCCTCCTTCAGCACGTCGATCGTCTGGCCATCGCGGATGAGGCGAACGCTGTGTACGCGCGGGCTCCCCGCGTCGGGGTGCCAGCTCAATGTCACCTTGCCGAGCGGCAGCGCTTCGGGCTTCAACAGCTTGATGCGGTAGCCCGTATAGGTCTCCACCCCGTTGGTCGTCGCACGGGTCTGGAAATCATAATGGGTGATGCGGACGGGCGCGCCCTCGGGCGGCGATCCGTCAGTCGGTGCGGGTGGCGCCGTGACCCAGGCGGGCGGCGGCGTGTAGCGAATGTCCTTCGCCTCATCCCGCGCCGCCCATATCGGAGCGGACGCAGAAACAGCCAGAAGCACCAGCCCGCCACGCACCGCTTTCCCGATCGTCAAAACATGCCTCCCAACAGGTCACCCACCCCTTCCGGATCGCGCGATGGCGCAGCCTATCGGAGCAGGCAAGCAGGCTGTGCGGCAATTCTCTCTATTTTGCGTGAAGAACCGCAAATCGCATCTGGTCCGCTTTATCCCTTGCCTGCCACCCTCCGTGTAATAATCTGGACCGGAACGACATCCATCTCATGCATCCCACAGGAGCCTTCATGCGCCCCCCCTCCCTTCTCGCCGCGAGCGCCCTGCTCGCGCTTGCCAACCCCGCCCACGCCCAGAACGCGGCAGCCAGCAAGAGCGACGAGGCCAGCGCGACCACGGTGAGCGCGAAGGACGAGGCCAGACAAATCGCCGACAACTGGGCCAAGGCGCCGGTCGAGGAAATCACGAAGAGCTATGACGGGAAAGTGACCGCGGATGGCCGCACCATCGCCTACAGGGCGACCGCCGGCACGCTCACCATCCGCGACGCGCAGGGCAAGCCAGTACACAGCCTCTTCTATACCGCCTACACCGCGCCCGGCGCCAATCGACCGGTGACGTTCCTCTTCAACGGCGGCCCTGGATCGTCCTCACTCTGGCTACGCATGGGCTCGTTCGCACCGGACCGCGTGTTCACGTCCGATCCCGTCGCCGTCGCGCCCGCGCCCTATCGCGTCGGGCCGAACAACGACACGCTGATCGCCACCACGGACCTCGTTTTCCTCGATGCGCCGGGCGCTGGCTATTCGCGCGCGCTGGGGGATGCCAAAGGCAGCCAGTTCTACGGTGTCGATCAGGACGTGAAGGCCTTTACCGACGCCATCAAACGCTATCTCTCTAAGAACAAGCGCTGGGCGGACCCCAAATATATTCTCGGCGAAAGCTATGGGACAACGCGCGCCGGCGCTCTTGCCTATAGCCTGGAGAGCGCGGGCGTGGGGCTGAATGGTGTGATGCTGCTCTCCACCATTCTCAACTATGGCGTGCGCCAGTCCGGCTTCGACAGCGACACCATCGGCCTGCTGCCAAGCTATGCGGCGGTCGCCTGGTACCATAATCGCGTGGCGGACCGGCCGGACCTTGGCACCTTCGTCCAGCAAGCGAGAGAATTCGCCAGCGGGCCTTATGCGGCGGCCCTTGGCAAGGGATCGGATATCGCGCCGCAGGAAGCGGAAGAGGTCGCCCGCCAGCTCAGCCGCTTCACGGGCCTCTCCGTCGATTTCGTCAAGAGCGCGAACCTGCGCGTGTCGCTTGGCCGTTTCCGTAAGGAGCTGCTGCGCGATCAGCGCGCGACGGTCGGCCGGTTCGACGGGCGCTACATCGGCACCGATGCAGATTCCGGCGGCGAGAGCCCGGAATATGACGCGTCCAGCACCGGCATCACGAGCGCCTATATCTCCAGCTTCATGGATCAGCTCACCCGCCGGTTCGGCTATGATACGCCTCTGGACTACCGCCGCAGCGCGCGGGAGGGCGGCGATTTCACATGGGATTTCAGCCATCGCGATCCGGAAGGTCGTCAGCAGGGCCTGGCCGATACATCCGTCGATCTGGGTGCGGCTATGCGAATCAACCCACATTTGCGGGTGCTTTCGCTCAATGGCTATTATGACATGGCGACGCCCTTTTACGCGACGGAACGTGCGCTCAAGCACCTCATGCTACCGCCTGAACTGCTACGGAACCTCAGCTTCACTTATTATGAGGGCGGCCACATGATGTATCTGAACCCCACTGCGATGCACCAGCTCCGGCTGGACGTGCAGCGTTTCATCTCACGCGAACGCTGAGCATTCAGACGCGCGCCTCGCCCCACTCCATCCAGCCGAGGACACGGGGGCTGCGCGGCGCATAGCCTCCGGCCCATTGCGCAATCGCGAAATGGCGCTCGATTGCGCCACGCACGGGACGTGACAAATGGCACCCGCCAGCCAGCGGTGTCCAGAGTGGTTCGAGGCGTCGCTGCCAGCGGGCGACCCCGGCGTCGGGCGCGCGACCATGCTCCGCAAAGAGCAGTGCGCCGCCGGGGCGCAAAACCCGCCGCGCTTCCGCCAGCACCGCGTCGACATCCATGACCGAGCAAAGTGTGAAGGTGCACACGACCGAATCGAAGCTGCGGGCGGCGAAGGGCAGCGTCTCGGCAGTGCTATCGACCAGATCGAGCCTGAGCCCTTCCGCGCGCGGCGCCGCAGCGGCCATGGCGCGCAATTCGGCCGACGGCTCGATGCCGACAAGATGCGTGACATGGGCCGGGTCATAATGAAGGAGGTTCGCGCCAGCCCCGATGCCCAGCTCCAGCACATCACCATGCGCGCGCGGTATGGTCTTGCGCCGATAGTCCGCGACCAGCGACGATCCGCAGGCAAGACGGATGACCCCGGGGAGGACACGTCGCTCATACCAGCTCGCCATCCGCCCATGCTCCCTCATGTCCCACATATCATTATAGGGCATTGGCAGCCCCGCGCCGTCTCCATATAGCTGCACGCTGGTCTTGATCCAATGGTGTCATACCCTCATATGACACTGGCAAGGAGACGATGATGGCGACCAGCGCCCCGACGACGACGACAACCGCCACCGCGAGCCCGCTGAATCTGGCGCCGCCCGACCCCGTGCCCGTGGTCGCGCCGGAAAAGGCGGCGGGCCTTGTCCCCATTGGCGACGAGAAGAAGAGCAAGCTCGACGAAAAGGTGGACAGCTTCGTCGAGGAGCTGGCCGCGCTGGACGCCAATTCGCCCGAATTCGGCGCGAAGGTCGACCAGATCACCAATATGGGCCGCAAGGAAATCGCGGAGGCCGCCGGCCACTCCAACCGCTTCCTCGACCGGCCGGTCCGCGCGATGGACAGCGATGTGAAGGTGGGCGCCGACCTTGCCGAACTGCGCCGCACCATCGAGGACCTCGACCCCGGCAAGCGCGGCAATCTGACCGCGCCCAAGAAGCTCTTCGGCATCCTGCCCTTCGGCAACAGGATGCGGAACTATTTCGACAGCTACAAGTCGAGCCAGACGCACATTAACTCCATCCTCGGCAGCCTCGGCTCGGGCAAGGATGTGCTCATCAAGGATAATGCCGCGATCGATGTCGAGCGGCAGAATATGTGGGCCACGATGGGCCGGCTGGAACAGATGATCCACATTGCCAAGGCGATGGATGCGCGGCTGGAGGCCAAGGCGCTGGAACTGGACAGCACGGACCCGGCCAAAGCCAAGGCCATCCGCGAGAGCGCGCTCTTCTATGTGCGCCAGCGCACACAGGATCTGCTCACCCAGATGGCGGTGACAGTGCAGGGCTATCTCGCCCTCGACCTTGTGAAGAAGAACAATATCGAGCTGGTGAAGGGCGTGGACCGCGCCTCCACCACTACGGTCGCGGCGCTGCGGACGGCGGTGACGGTGGCGCAGGCACTCTCCGGCCAGAAGCTGGTGCTGGAACAGATCACCGCGCTCAACACCACCACGGCGAACCTCATCGATTCGACCGGGGAACTGCTCAAGACGCAGACCGCGCAGATCCATGAGCAGGCGGCAAGCAGCACCATCCCGATCGAAACGCTCCAGCGCGCCTTCCAGAATATCTATGACACGATGGACAATATCGACGCCTTCAAGCTCAAGGCGCTGGAGAATATGAAGACCACGGTCAACACGCTCTCCGGCGAGGTCGAGAAATCCAAGGGCTATATCGCCCGCGCGGAGGGCCAGGCCCGCGCGCAGGCCGCCGTGACGAGCGGCGCCGGCAATCCGCTTGCCGCGATCGAGGACTGAGGGGAGCGCCGTGGCCAGCGAGGTCGACGAACTGATCGTCCGCTCACGCGAGATCATCGAGCGGACGTCCGCGCGCTACCGCGCAGTCGGCAAGCGGGCACGGGCACGCCATCGGCAAGACCTGCTCCGCCGCCTGCGCCGGACGCTGGCCGCCGCCGCGCTGGTCGTGGTCGGCGCATTCATCGCCGGACTGGTCGCGCCGCTTGGCGCCACGGGGCTGCTCATCGCCATGGCGCTGCTGCTGGCCTGCCTCATCCTCCTCTTCGTGCCGACCCTGCCCAATGTACGGACCGACACGCTCTCCGATACGCGCATTGCCGACCTGCCCATCAAGACCGAGATATGGCTGGAGAACCAGCGCAAGGCGCTACCCGCGCCCGCCGTGCCCATCGTCGATGCGATCGGCACCCGGCTGGAGATCCTCGCGCCCCAGCTCGCGCGACTGGGCGATAATGACCCAGCCGCGCTGGAGGTCCGCAAGCTCCTCTCGGACCATCTGCCCGAGCTGGTGACCGGCTATCGCTCCATCCCGGAAGCCCTGCGCGCCCAGCCCCGCAACGGCCGCGTGCCCGACGCGCAACTCGTCGAGGGGCTTTCCGTCATCGAGCAGCAGATCGGCGCGATGACGGAGAGTCTCGCCAGCGGCGATCTCGACAAGCTGGCAACGACCAACCGCTATCTCGAACTCAAATATCAGGAAGCGAAGGAGCTGGGCGAGTAAGCGCCCGGCCCCCTCTCAATCCTCCGGCGCGATCGTAACGCGCAGACCATCCAGACTGGCATTCAGGGAAATCTGGCAGGAGAGGCGGCTGTCTTCCCGGCGATGATCGCTGCTGTCGAGCAGATCATTCTCATCGTCGCTGGCCGGCGGCAAAGCCCCCTCTTGCGCGGGCGTGAGATACACATGGCACGTCGCGCAGGAGCAGCAGCCTCCGCACAGGGCCAGCAGATCGTCAAAGCCGTTATCCCGCAGCGTCTCCATGAGCGAAAGCCCGTCCCGCATGTCGACGGCGTGTTCGACACCGGCGCGATCGACGACATATATGGTTGCCATTGTCGTCAACGCGGCGCCATGCGGATGGCCCCGTCGAGGCGGATAACCTCTCCGTTCAACATCGGATTGCGGACAATCGCCTCGACCAGCCGGGCATATTCCTCCGGCTGGCCGAGCCGGCTTGGATGCGGCACCATCGCGCCCAGTGCATCCTGCACATGCTGCGGGAGAGATTCCAGCATGGGTGTCAGGAAGATGCCCGGGGCGATGGTCATCACACGTATCCTGTGCTGGGCAAGATCCCGCGCGACCGGCAATGTCATGCCGACAACGCCGCCTTTCGACGCGGCATAGGCCGCCTGCCCGATCTGGCCATCATAAGCGGCGACTGACGCGGTGTTGACGATGACCCCGCGCTCCTCCCCCACAGCATCGGCGGCGGCAAGGCGAGCGGCAAAGCGGGCGATCATATTGAAGCTGCCGACCAGATTGACCGATATCGTCCGGGCGAAGACATTGAGCGGATGCGGGGCATTCTCCTTGCCGACCGTTTTCACCGCAGGCGCGATGCCCGCGCAGTTGACGAGGATGCGGGCTGTGCCATGCGCTGCCGCGGCAACCTCCAGTCCGGCGGAGACGCTCGCCTCGTCGGCCACGTCCACATGCGTATAGATACCACCCGTCGCCTCGGCCGCAGCCCGGCCGGCCTGTTCATTGACATCGAATATCGCGACTTTCGCCCCGTGCTCCGCCAGCCAGACCGCCGTTGCTCTGCCGAGCCCCGAGGACCCGCCAGTAACGATTTGCCGCTACGCCATTAATGTCCATATCCGCTCCTGTGCATCGGGGCCTGACTAGCTCCCGGTCGCGTCATCCTCATCCCCACCGCCCTCCGGCACGGTCATCGTCCGCGCGGTCTGCCCGCTAATGGCGCTGCCAGTGGTCATCTTCGCATGGGCATGGGCAAGATGGTGGAGGCCAAATGCCGCATCCATCGCCGCCCGCTTGCCCATGGCATCCTCGGCCTGGTTAAGGGCCTGCTTAGCCAGCATCACGCCAAAGGGCGGCAGAGTCGCCAGCCGTTCCGCCAGAGCGCCCGCCTCAGCCTCCAGCGCATCCGCCTCCACGATGCGATTGACCATCCCCAGTTGATGGGCGCGCTCCGCGCTCATACGCTCGCCCAGCAACAGAAACTCACGCGCCACGCGCGGATGCATCTCGAACGCATGGGCAAAATATTCGACCCCGGGGATGCCCATCCGCAACACCGGATCGGAGAAAAAGGCATCCCGCGATGCAACGATGAGATCACACACCCAGGCCAGCATCAGCCCGCCCGCGATGCACGCCCCCTGTACCGCCGCGATCGTCGGCTTGGGGATCTCACGCCAGCGGCGACAAAGGCCCAGATAGAGCTCCTGCTCGCGCACATAGGCCCATGCCGCGCCATCCAGCGTGCTGTGATCGCCCCACAAAGAATGGCGCGCGGCCGCCGGTAAATCCGCATCCCGACCCGGCGTGCCGATATCATGGCCGGCCGAGAAGTGCTTGCCTTTGCCTGTGAGGACAATTGCACGCACCTCCGCATCATCGACCGCGCGCGCGAACGCCGCGTCGAGCGCGTAGAGCATCTGGCCATTTTGCGAATTGGCAAAGCCCGGCCGGTTGAGCGCGATCCACGCGGTCGCCCCGCGCCGCTCATAGAGAATGGGTTCGTCGGTTTCGTAGATCGCCACGCCCTCAGCCTTCCCGCTTTTCCCATGGCCGTGGCCGTGGCTTGCCTGTGGCGGCAATAACCGACGCATCCACTTCCGCGCTCGTCGGGTTGCCGCGCAGCGTCAGCCCGCCGTTCACCTGAAGATTCTGCCCGCTCATGAAGCAGCCATCGCTCGCCAGCCAGGCCACCGCATCGGCAATGTCATCGGCCGTGCCGGCGCGGCCGAGCGGATAGCGCTGTTCATACGCCTCCCAGACGCCCGGAACCTGCTTCGCGCCCGCTCCCATCGGCGTCGCGGTGATGCCGGGGGACACGGAATTGGCGCGAATGCCGAGCGACCCATATTCATTGGCGATGCAACGGATGACATGATCGATGCCGGCCTTGGTCGCCATATAAGCGGTGTGGTTCTCCAGCATGATCGTCGCGGTTGCGGAACTGATCTGGACGAGCGAGGCGCCCGACCGCATCAATGGCAGCATCGCCTGGAAAAATTGGAACGGGCCGATGAACTGAAGATCGGTCATCCGTCGCAATTCCGCATCGGTGGTCAGCGCGAAAGGCTTGATAAGGCCCCAGCCCGTTGCATTGACGACGATATCGAGCGCATGGAACCGCGCCTTCACCGTGCCGGCCAGCGCCTCCAGCGAAGCATGGCTGGTGATGTCGCACGTGGCGGCACTACCGCCGATCTCCGCCGCCAGACGCTCCGGCTCCCGCGCATCACGCCCCACGACGATCATATGCGCGCCCTCGGCAGCCAGTCGCCGCGCGATCACCTGCGCCATATTATCACGCGTGCCGGCGCCGATGATGAGCCCCGTCTTGCCGCCCAGCCTGTCGTCGTTCATCCTGCCCTCTCCCTAGTCTGCCGACGGTCCACGCTCATCCCAATAGGGCGCGCGTAATGTGCGGCGCAGCACCTTGCCGGTCGCATTGCGAGGCAAGGACTGAACGAAATCGACGGTTTTCGGCACCTTGTAGCCGGCGATCGTGCGGCGTGCCCAATCACGGATCGCCTCCGCATCCGCCACCGCGCCGGGCCGCAGGACGACAACGGCCTTAACCGCCTCGCCCCACAGCGGGTCCGGCACGCCGATCACCGCCACCTCCGCGACATCGGCATGATCGCGAACGGCGTTTTCCACTTCCGCGGGATAGACATTCTCGCCCCCGCTCACGATCATGTCCTTGATCCTGTCGCGCAGGTAGAGATAGCCGTCCTCATCCAGAAAGCCGGCATCGCCCGAGCGGAAATAGCCATTGGCATCAAAGGCCTCGGCCGTCGCCCCGGGCAGGTTCCAGTAGCCGGACATGGCCGTGGGCGAACGGATCACCACCTCGCCACTCTCCCCCGGACCGACAGGCTGCCCGTGCGGATCGACAATCGCGATATCGACGCCGGCCAGCGCGCGCCCGGCCGAGGTCATGCGCGCATTGCCCTCGATCTGATGGTCCTCTGGCGGCAGGACGCAGATCGTCCCGCACATCTCCGTCATGCCATATTGCTGGACGAACCCGCACTGGAAGATGTCGATCGCCTCGCGCAGCACCTCCAGCGGCATGGGCGACGCGCCATAGACAATCGTGCGGATACGGCCATAATCGACCTGCCGTGCACGTGGATGGCGCATGATGAGCTGCAGCGCGGACGGCACGGTGAAGAGTTTGCTCAGCCCCATGGTCGCGATGGCATCAAGCACCAGATCCGCGCTGAATTCCTCCGCGACCAGACCCGTCGCGCCGGCACACAGCGTCTGGAGACCGAATCCCGTGCCGCCAATATGGAATTGCGGCATGACGATCAGGCTGACATCGTCCTCCGTCCAGCGGTTCCACGCAGGCTGCGCCTCCTCGGGCAGGGACCGGAACGCCAGCAGCGCGCGCTGGCTGATGAGTGCCCCTTTCGGGCGACCGGTCGTCCCGGACGTGTAGATCTGCACGGCGATCGCTTCAGTATCCCGCACATCCGCCACCCGATCCGCTCCTGCATCCGCAGGATCATGCGCCGCCCGCCACGCAGCATAGGCGCTGGCCCGGTCATCCCCATCGATCACAAGAACCGGGGGGCGAAGTGGCAGATGGTCCGCCAGCGTGATCAGATCCGCCGCGTGGCCGGGCGTTGCGAACAGCAGACGGCAGCCCGCGTCCTCCAGAATCCACGCCGCTTCCTGCGCGGCAAGGCGCCAGTTGACCGGCACTAGCGTGACCCCGGCACGGGCCGCGCCCAGCAACAATTCATAGAAGATGTCGCTATTCTTGCCGAGATAGCCGATGCGATCACCGGGCGTGCAGCCTGCCGCGCACAGGGCATCGGCCACGGCGCGGCTGCTCCGGGCAAGATCGGCATAGCCGATCTCCCGATCCCTGAACCGCAAAGCCGCCTTTCCACCATAAGCGCGTGCTTGTGCCTCGATCATATCCGCAAGGCAGGTAAAACGCGGCTGGAAGGCGGACTGCGCGACGGCAGGCATGGCGCGCTCCCATGATCCGGCCATCACATCACCCTCCCACCAAAATTAGATACGCGTCCGCCTTTCTCTATAGCCGACAAAATATGTGGCACGCCATAGCGATTCATGCTCTATCGCATAAAAATAGCACTTGTAATACATTAATGGAGATGATCCGGCATGACCAGCCCCACCCCATGGACGATCGGCACCACCCCGGCCCTGCCTCTGATGCTGGGCGGGAATGTCTTTGGCTGGACAGCCGATCGCGCGGCCAGCTTCGCCGTCCTTGACCGCTTTGTCGATGCGGGCGGCACGCTGCTCGACACGGCGGACTGCTATGCCAACTGGGCGCCGGGCAACAGCGGCGGCGAATCGGAGCGCATGATCGGCGACTGGCTGACGACGACCGGCCGCCGCGATGCACTCACCATCGCGACGAAGGTCGGCCTGCTGGATGGCCCCGCCGGGAAAGGGCTGAAGCCCGCACGGATCATCGAGGCAGCCGAAGACTCCCTGCGGCGGTTGAAAGTCGACGTGATCGACATTTACTTCGCTCACATCGACGATGCCGATACGCCCCTTGAGGAATCGCTCGCGGCCTTTGACGCGCTGGTCCGGCAGGGCAAGGTTCGTATGCTGGGCGCGTCCAATTTCACCGCTGAGCGGCTGACGGAAGCGCTGCGGATCGCCGAGACCAACGGCTTCCAGAAATTCCAGGTCATTCAGCCCAAATATAACATCGCCATCCGTACCGTATATGAGGGCGCATTGCAGCAACTGGCCGTGGATAGGGGTCTGGCCGTGGTCCCCTTCTTCGGGTTGGG
>JAMHVU010000179.1:0-127389 GCA_035911355.1 Sphingobium sp. | reverse complement strand
CCGTCCATGCGGTGGCGCGGAACGCAAGTGGAGTCCTGACGGCTGCTCGATCGCTGCTGGACATGGCGCGCAGCGGACGCGGTGTCATCCCGAAGGGCCATTTTTCGCTGCATCTCGTTTGCGCGGAACGGACCCATGCGGGCATGCGCGCGGCCTTGGCCGAATGTGCGTTGATCGCACATGGGCATCGCGGGCAAACAGTGGCTGCCACGATCCCCATGGTCGCCCGGGCCGATCCGTTTCCGGGATTGAACGGTGTGTTGGGGCCGGGTGGCGGGCGCTGGGCAGCACTTAACGCCAAAGTGGCCCTGGGCGAGGCACAGCGGTTGGTGGCAGCTTTCGATCAGATGATCGCGCAGGTGGCCGACGAAATGGATCGCCAGGACGTGCGCGTCACGCGGTTGGCGTCGGCTCTGGCGACGCCCTGCTTCAGTTTCGAGGGCGTTTTCCACTGGCGTGACAGTTGGCTACCATTGCACCACAGCGCACCTGACGCCGCTCACATCGCCCGGCTGGCAGAGCCTGCCGCCAATCCCGCGGCTCGCGCGCTGGTGGAGCGATTGCGCGAAATGACCGTTGCGCTGTTTCACGATCATGGCGCGGCATCGAACCAGATTGGCCGAACGTACCCCTTCCTGTCCGCACTGCGTGACGAGCCCGCCGCCGTGTTGCGGGCGATCAAGCAAGCGGTCGATCCGCGCAACCTCATGAATCCCGGCGTTCTGGGATTTCGGCCCGGGTCAGCCTGATATCACGACCCGCACCAGCATCCAGCCAAAAGGAGTAATCATGTCTGAACTCTACACGATCATCTGCCGCGACAAGGCTGATACCAAGCCCGCCCGCATGGCTGGGTTGAAAGAGCATCTGGCCCACATGGACGAGGTCTTCGACCGGGTTTCGCTGGCTTGCCCGTTGCATGATGAGGACGGTGGATTTGCGGGATCATTGCTGGTCATCAGCGCCTGCGACAAGGCTGATGCCCAGGCGTTCATCGAAGCGGACCCTTATTACCGGGCGGGTATATGGGAAACCGTTGTTATCAACCGCATCGGCGTGAAGGCTGGCAGCTGGGTCGGCGGCAAGCCCTGGTAACCACCAGCGGTACCTCCGGCACGTCAGGTTGTCCGGCAACCCAGCTCCTGGAGCAGCGCCCTGATCAGATCGTCGATCAGGGCGCGCTTGCGCCGCATCAGGAATATTGGCGTGATCCATGCGCCGTGACCAAGATCACGCCATTGCAGATCGGGCATATCCTCGCACAGGGATTGCGGCAGGATCGCAAGGCAGTGCGAACGACGCAGCGCCTGAAGTGTGAACAGCACCGACGTGGTCATGATGCCGGGCCGTGGCGGAGCAATTCCGGCGTTGCCGAAAGATTCCGCAATCTGCGCATCCAGCAGCGCGGTATTGCGTCCTATGATCCATCGGGCATCTGCCAGATCTGCCAGATTTCTGGCATTGGAAAGCAGGGCATTACTGGCGTTTCCGGTGACGCCCCAATTTTCCGCTGCCAGTTGTTCAAGAAGGACGCTGTCGGTCTGTTCGGCGGTTTGCGATGAAATCGCGACGTCGATTTCCCCTCGATGCAGCCGGGCCACGAACTCGCGGTCAATTCCGCTTTCCACATCAATCCGCACGCGAGGATATCGCTCGGCAAAGCGCATAACCCGGTCGCCCAGCCGGCTGGAGGCGGCAATCGGGCTAAGACCGACCACCAGCCGCCCGCGCTGCAGGCCCAGATCGGCGCTGGCGGCATGGCGCAAGCGGGTCGCATCCACCAGTACCTGCCGAGCGTGTTCCGCTATCGCATCGCCCAATCGCGACAGCGTCATGCCACGGGCGGCACGTTCAAACAGTTTGCCGCCCAGTTCTGTTTCAAGCCGGGCAAGGCTTTTTGACAAGGCTTGCTGCGTAACCCCGACCCGATCGGCAGCAAGGGTCAGGCTGCCCGCATCGACAACGGCGAGAAAATGGGAAAGTTGGCGCAGTTCCATGGTTACGGACTCAACCATTGGTTGTGGAAAATGACAACTGGTTTCTGGTTTGACCGAAGGGCCTGCCCATAGCTTGAACTCTCTTACCCATTTTGCGGAGTTCCGAGCCATGGCCAGTCTGAACAGTGTGTCCCAGTGGGACGAAATAGTTGACGTACTGATCTGTGGTTACGGCTGCGCCGGTGCCTCTGCGGCGATTGAGGCGCGCGATACAGCTCCTGACGCTCGTGTTCTGATTGTGGAAAAGGCGCCGCAGGAATTTGCCGGCGGGAACTGCCGCGTGTCGGGCCAGTCGTTGCTGATCTCCAAAAACAAAGAGGCGCTGAAGGACTACCAGCGCAAGATGAGCGCGGCCAATCCCGTAAGCGAAGAATTACTCGACGACTGGGCTGGGCGCATGGTCAACCTTGAGCCGTGGATTCAGCAGGTTGCTGCCGATGCAGGTCAGGAGTTCCTGCGCGGCACCGGTTTTACCGAACGCGATGCGGTACTTGAGTTCCCCGAACTGGGCGCGCGTGATGCGGTGGCCTATACCTCCACCATCCTGCCGATCCCGTCCGGCGTATGGCTGGCGCTCAAGGCCAACGTTGAAAAGCGCAACGTGCCGGTATGGTTCGATACAGGCCTGGTCGATCTGATCCAGGATCCCGATACGCTGGAAGTATTTGGCGCATGGGTTGAACAGAACGGCCAGCGCAAGGCAATTCGCGCCGAACGCGGTGTCATCGTTGCCATCGGTGGCTACGAAGCATCCCCCCAGATGCAGCGGGATTATTATGGCCTGTCCAACGTGGTGCCCCTTGGCACACCGTACAACACCGGCGATGGCCTCCGCATCATGCAGAAGGCTGGCGCTGATATGTGGCACCTGCGCAACCAGGGGCAGTCCGGCGGGATATGGCCGGGCATTCGCCTGCCGCACCAGCAGACCTGCTATCTGCGCAACTTCATGCTGCCCGCTTTCAGTTGGTTCGACATCGACAATCAGGGGCATCGTTTCTACAATGAAGCCAACGAGTTGCAGCTGACCCACTATAAAGAGAAGAAGCACGGTCGCTTTGTCGATGTGCCGTTGAATGCTGCCCATCCCGTGCATATGATCTTCGATGAAAGCACCCGTCAGGCTGGTAAGCTGGTGCTCGAAGTCATGACCTGGAGTGCAGTCGTTGTTGCTGAGGAATGGAGCGAGGACAACAGCAAGGAAATAGCTTCCGGCTTGATCCACAAGGCCGATACCATCGCCGAACTGGCTGGGAAGATTGGCGTCGATCCCGCAGTTCTGGAAGCAGAAGTCGCCAGCTACAACGCCAGCTGTGCTGCCGGCAACGATGCAGTCCATGGCCGCAATCCCGAAACGCTGCTGCCGTTGGCCAGCGGCCCATTCTATGCCCTGCCGATAACCCCGGCGATCGTTTGCACCGGCGGCGGCGCGCGACGCAACATGGACGGTGTGGTCTTCGGGCACGACGATCAGCCGATCGCCCGTCTTTACGAAGCGGGTGAACTGGGTTCGTTCATTTCGGATCTTTACCAGAACGGCTCTTATCTGACCGAAGCAATGATCACTGGTCGTGGTGCGGCACGCAGCGTGCTGGCCCTGGCACCATCGGTTCTTCCGACGCTGGCGGGACAGGCCTGACATGCTGGTCAAGACTCCTGCAATCAAGCTGGGCGTCGAAGTGCGCGATAGCCGGGTAGAGGACGGTCGCCTCGTTCTATCCGGCGTCGCCAATGCGATGCCCTGCACTGTTGAAATCGGCGGCAAGGAACTGATCCGCCTGGCCGCAAAGCTGATGCGCCCGGCTGTGATCGGCCTGGTTCTGCGTTCGATCTTCGCCAAGGCGGACTGACAGCGCCCGGCCGGGGCGGACGTTCAGCGAACAGAGAGGAATAGAGGGATAGCCGCCATGATCGAATTCTTTGGATTGTACGAACTGGCGATCCTGCGGTTCGCACACATTCTGGCCATGGTCTATTGGCTGGGCGGGGAATGGGCGGTGTTCCAGACTTCGTACAAGGTGGTCGACCCCGCATTGTCCGTGGCTGAGCGCGTGCGCCATCTCGATACGGTTTTCCGGATCGACGTGGTGTCGCGCATAGGCATTGTATCCCTGCTGCCGCTGGGGTTGCATATGGGGCATTTGTGGGGTGTCCAGCCCTACGGTGGCAGCTTCCTGGTAGCGGTGTGGCTGGGCTGGGCGGCCTGGGTGGTCGTCACCTTGCTGGCGTTCCGAGACAAGATGCAGCGCAAGCACACCCTGTTCGGAACGCTGGAGGATTGGTCGCGCTATCTGGCCATCCCGGCGGTGATTGGCGCGGGGGCCACATCATTGCTGGGCATGGGGCCGTTCGAGGCGGGCGACGGGCAGCAGTGGTATGCGGCCAAGCTGATCGTCTTCGGCCTCAGCCTGATTGTGGGGTTGGTTTTGCGATATTACCTGCATGAATGGCCCGGCATTTTTGCCCGGCTGGCTCAGGGGCATGATGCTGCTGCCGAAGCGCGTCTGGCGGATCTCATCCGTTCGGCTCGGATCGCGGCGCTTATCTATTGGATCACGATCGGCGCTGCCGGCTTCCTGGGGGCTGTGAAGCCGTTTTGATCGGGCCTGACGGGAATGAAAACAGGGGGCGGTCGCCAAGATGCGACCGCCCCTTTTTGCGTGCACAATTACCATTTGACCATGTCGTCCGGGCGATAGATAAAAGTTGTCCATACAAATTATGCTGCCGGGGCAATTACCAGACCCCGCGGCGTTCGATACGAAAGGTTCGGGGCATGACTATATCAAGGCGGGGCGTGATCGGGGCGTGTGCGGCAGTTTCCGCTATCGCGACGGCTGGCGTGGGCACGGGCGCGCGCGCATCGACGCCGGGGGTTGCGCCCAAGCCGTTGTCGATGCGCCCGGACGGCGCATATGAAACCGTGCCGCTGGCCAAGGATGCGGTCACGCTAGGCGTGGTCCAGTCGCGCGTCGTGCCGGTGGAACTGGCCAACCTGAAGCAGTCGCGGCTGGCCAACGTGCAACACATGGCCGACCTGATCGACCGTGCTAATGGCTTGGTCGGGCACGACATCCTGTTCTTCCACGAATTCCCGGTAACCGGCTATTATCACGGCTGGAATCTGGGTGATGCCCGCAAGGTGGCGATCGAATTGCCGGGGCCGGAAACCGAACTTCTGGCCCGCAAGGCCCGCGAATACCGTTGCTGGCTGGTGTTTGGTTCCTATGTGCGCGATCCGGCCTGGCCGAAGTCGCTGCTGTCGATCACGGCGATCATGAACGACAAGGGCGAAATCGTCGACCGGCACTGGAAGGCCCGCAACCTCAAGGGCTTCTTTGGCGGCCGCAAGGAGCTGTTCACCACCACGATTTACGATGTGCTGGATCGTTATGTCGAAATGTACGGGCCGGATGCGGTCCTGCCGGTCACGCGCACGCCGCTGGGTAATATCGCAACCAGTTCCACGCAGAAGGAACCCGAACTGTTCCGCGCCCTCGCGATGAAGGGGGCTGAACTGATCCTGCGCACGGCCACAGGCGGTTTTACGCCGCTCGATATGCAGGCGACGTCACTTTACAACGGGGTGTACACCGCAGTTGCCAACAACGCCGCGTCGCCTGAAAATACGCGTTATTTCGCGGATACCGGCGGCGGTGGCAGCGCGATCTACGGGCCGGACGGCAACGAATTGGCCAGTGCCAAGCTGGCATTCGAAACTCTGGTCAGCCAGCGCATCCCGATGGGCGCGTTCCGTGCGCGCCATCGCCAGCCGGTGGTGCACACTGAGCTGTTCCTGCCGGTTTTCGAACAATATCGTTCGCAATACGGGCCGAACCTGTTCGATGCCTACCAGCCCACCGATCCGTTGGATGCGGGGCGGTACCTGCAGGACAAGGCGCGCTGGCCGCGGGGATGATCCGCGCCGTGTGGTGCATTTCTGACTGACTTTCTCCTCTGCTGTCCGGAGCTACGCTGATGCCTGCTTATCTGATCGTTATTGCCCACGTCGATGATCGCGATGCCTTCATGCGCGGCTATGCTCCTGCGGCAGGGGAGTTGGTGGAACGAATGGGCGGGAAATACCTGCTGCGCGCACCGGGCGCGGTCGGGCTTGAGGGCGATGGCGGGGACGGCGCTTCGGTGGTCGTTTCGCAATGGTCGGACATGGCCGCCCTTCGTGCCTTTTGGGACAGCACTGACTATGCCCGCATCCGCCGCTTGCGTGATGGTATAGCCAGTTGCCAGGTGCTGGCAGTGGAAAGCGCTGCCGTCTCCCTGGCAGATGGTGAAGATGTCGCTGGCATCGTTGCAGCAGGCGAAAGATGGAAGAAGTGTTATGCCAACGGGGACTTGGCGGCGATGCGCGATCTTTACGAACCTGATTGCGTGGTCAGCCCCAATGGCGCGCCTTTGTTGCGGGGGGTGGATGCGGTGGTCGATCACTTTGCCCGCCACGTCCGCAATGGCAACCGGGTGGAAGTGGAATCGACCATTGAATCGATCGAGGTCGAAGGTGCGCGCGGCTATCAGGTGTCGCGCTTTGCGATGACCATTACCCCGCCCCACGGCGATACACGCCGTGTGGCGGGGCGCACCCTGCTGGTATATCGGCGTGGGGAAGATGGTTGCTGGCGGGTGTGGCGCGACATGGACAACAGTCTGACACCGGAAGGCGGGGCTTGCTGAAACCAGATCGGGCGAGGGCGGCAACCCAGCTGCCCGGATGCTGGTTCATGCCATGAAGGCACCGCCGCTGATGTGCAGAACGCTGCCCGTCATGTATCCCGATGCCGGGCCAAGCAGGAAGAGTACCGGCCCTGTCACGTCTGCGGCCGTGGCCATGCGCGCCAGCGGGATTTGCGCCAGATAGGCATCCATGTCGAATCGCAGCGGCGCAGCCGGGTCAAGCGTGCGCCCTCGGCCGCCGCGCAGGAACGGCGTGTCGACCGCGCCCGGCGAAACGAAATTGATCCGCACGCGGGGGGCAAGTTCGCGCGCTACTGACTGGCCCATCGCAACCATCCCGGCTTTGGCCGCCACATAGGGGGCATAACCGGCCTGCGGGATATAGGCCATGTCGCTGGTCAGCATTACCACGCTGGCCGTGCCGCCGTGGCGCAGTAGCGGCACGGCGGCACGTAGGCACAGGGTCATCAGTCGCAGATTGCCTTCCAGAACGTCGTCGATCTCGTCAATCCCCCACTGGTCGATCGGCTGGCGTGGGCCGGCGAAGCCCGATGCGATTACCAGACCGTCCAGCCGGGGGGCGATTTGCGCCAACTGGGCAAATGCCCCTTCGATCGAGGCCGGGTCACGTCCATCGAAGGCGATGGCGTGGGGGGCGGGGCTGGGGGCTTCGGCCAGCGAACCGGGCAGGTCCATGGCGATCACCGTGCAGCCACCGTCCAGCAGCGCCCGCACGATGTCGGCGCCGATCCCGCCGCACGCACCCAGCACGGCGATGTGCGATCCGGCGGGCGGCATGAACGTTGTGATATCAGCCATGTTCGATACACTCCAGCAGTTCGCCGCCGGGGCCGCGCAAAGTGGCTGCATGGCGACCATGATAAAGGAAACCGCCATGGGCGGCAGGAGGCGTCAGCCACTCAACGTCCAGCGCATCCAGATTGGTCACCGCGATACTGACCAGCGCGTTGCCGGGCGGCAACATTCTCTCGTGACGCGGGCGAGCTGTGGCCTGCGTCGGATAACCATCCACTTCGAAGATCGTCATTCTGCCTTCCTGAACCATGGTCAGGTCGGTGCGGTAATCATCCGGCAGGCCGAAGGCGTTGTTGATCATCTTGTAGGTCAGGGTGAAAGTGTCGGTGGCTTGCAGGCCAAGGCGCCGTTCATACCATTCGACCGTTGCCGACCGGTCCGGAGTGGCCAGGATGGCGATGAACAGGTGATCCACTGGCGATCCCGCACGGGGCAGATCGCAGTTGGGCATGTCGGCCCGGACTTCATTCAGATAGACCATTTCCCGTCCGCGGCCCAGCACTTGCATCGGTACGAAATAGGCCATGCCTTCCAGTTCGCGCGGCAGTCCCTGGATCGCAAAGCCCGAACCCTTTAAACGGTCAGGCCAGCCAAACACATTCTGCACGGTCAGTTCGAAGGCTGCCCAGCCATGGCTGGTGGTAGGGACGAAACCGGGGCAATCGGGCTGTTCGACCAGCCGCAGCGCACAGGGTGCGCCGCTGCGCGGGCGCAGCACGGCGATGCGCGCACCGGCGCTGGCGGGCGCGTGCCATGCGGCGGCAAGATCGCCGTCCAGCAAGCCGGTTTCCACCAGTTCCAGACCCAGCACATCGCGGTAGTCACAGATGGCCGCGTCAAGATCAGGCGTGACGGACAAGCCGCCCACGATCTGGCCGTGGCGCGGCGGATCGGAGAACGGCGCGCTCATCGGAAGACGGGCTTCCGCTTTTCAAGGAACGCGCTGACCCCTTCGCCAAAGTCATCGCCGTCGAATGCGGCGGCGAATTCGGCGCGGGTGGCATCGTCATCATGGGCTTGCCCATCAAGGATGCGCTGGACCATCACCTTCGACAACCGCTGGCTGTGGCCCGAAACGGCCACCAGATCGGATGTCAGCCGATCAAGCGCGGCGGCGGGATCGGCATCCAGGATTGTCACCATGCCGATCGCCTGCGCTTCGGCGGCGGGCAGCAATGCGCCGGTAAACAGTATCCGCTTGGCATGTGACGGACCCACCAGATCGACCAGCAGCTTGGTATCATGCAGCGGATAGACCAGCCCCAGCTTGGCAGGCGTGATGCCGAACCGTGCCTTCGGCCCGGCCACGCGGAAATCGCACGCCAGGGCGATGCCGCAGCCGCCGCCCACGCAATCACCTTCCACGAAGGCGACGGTGGGCTTTGCCGCGCGCGCCAGTTCAAGCTGTACGCGATTGATCGCGGCCTGGTTGGCCGCGCGCCACTGTGGATCGCGCGCGCCGGAAGCGAATTCACCGATATCGGCGCCGGCACAGAACGCGCTGTCTGCTTCTGCCGCGCGCACAACCAGCACATGTATCGCCGGATCGGCCATAGCCTGGGCCAGAAGTTGCGGGAACAAGTCCCACATCTTCTGGTTGAAGGCGTTGCGCTTGGCCGCGCGGTCGATCAGCAGATGGGCGATGGTGCCCTGCCGTTCCAGTCGCACGGTCATGCCGGATCAACCGTTGCCAGGTGCTGCGCGATCTGATGGCGGCTTGCCACCCAGACGCCTTCGTGCGCGCGGACATGGCGGAAGAATTCCTCCAGCGCCCAGATCCGGCCGGGGCGGCCGATGATCCGCAAGTGCAGGCCCAGCGACATCATCCGACCAAGGCCGCGCTGACCTTCGCGATAGATCTGATCGAAGTTGGCCTTCGCGTAATCCAGCCACTGGTGCGGGGTCAGGGCCGGGTCGGTCCACATCTTCATGTCGTTGCTGTCAAGCTGATAGGGGACGATCGCGATCGGCTTGCCGGGAACCGTTGCTCGGTCCCAGAAAGGCACGTCACCCGAATAATCATCCATGTGATAGGCAAAGCCTTCCTCGATCAGCAGGCGGCGCGTGGCATCTGTGTGGAAATAGCGCGACAGCCAGCCATAAGGGCGCACGCCCACGGTGCGTTCGATCGATTCCACTGCCTTGCGGATGAATTCGCGCTCCTGCTCCTCGTTCATCTTGAACTGGTGGACCCAGCGCCAGCCATGACTGACCGGTTCATGCCCCAGTTCGGCAATGGCAGTGGCGATTTCGGGATGGTTTTCGAGACTGAGAGCGGCCACTGTCCAGCTGGCCATGATGTCATAGTCCTTCAGCAGGCGCACGATACGCGGGGCGCCCGCCTTGATCCCGTACCGGTAATTGCTCTCGTTGCCATAGTTGCGGATTGGGGAGCGGATGTGGATCCCCAGTTCGTCCACGGGTTCCATGCCGCGGTCGCCGCCTGCAACGGTCATTTCGCTGCCTTCCTCGACGTTGACCACCACGGACAGGGCCATGATGTTGCCGTCGGGCCAGCGGATGGATTCTTCGTGCATCAATGCATCTCCTCACCGCCCGAGACGTTCAGCGCCTCGCCGGTCACGTAAAAGGCTTCGTCGCTGGCCAGCCAGGCACAGGCGGCCGCCGTGTCTGTCGACAGGCCGGGGCGGCCCATCGGGTTCTTGCGGTGCATGTCCGCGATATAAGCTTCGACCGTGTCGAAGCCGAGCAGGCGCGAGAAGTATTCGTTCTGCTGCGCACCAAGACCGGTGGTCACATGGTTGGGGCACACCGCGTTGACGGTAATGCCATGCACACCTAGTTCGACCGCGCTGGCGCGGGTCAGGCCGACCATGCCGTGCTTTGAACTGACATAGGCGGGCAAGTGCGGGAAGGCCGACTTGGCTGCTTGTGACGCGATGTTGATGATCCGCCCGCCCTTGCCGGCGGCGACCATCGTCCGGGCGGCAGCCTGGGTGCAATAGAACGCGCCGGAAAGGTTCACCGCGATCACTCGCTCCCAATCGGCCGGGTCGACCTCAAGAAACGGCTTCATCATGAAGCCGATACCGGCGTTGTTGACCAGGATGTCTACCGCACCGAACCGCTCGACGGACTGAACGATCAGGGCCTGGCACTGGTCGGCCTGGCTGACGTCGCAGGCGATGGCGGCCACATCGGCGCCGCGATCGCGCAGATCTGCGGCGACAGCTTCGGCCTCGGCGTCGATCGTCAGGTCCGAGATGACGCAGTTCGCCTCCTCATCGGCAAAGCGTTGCAGGATGGCCTGACCAAGCCCCTTCTGTTTGCCCGATCCGGTGACGACGATTGTCTTGCCCGCATAGCGGCCAGCCATCACAGGTTCTCCGTCAGGATGAACTGCGGGTTGTCGGCAAACTGCTGGAAAGGGGCTGCCATTGCCTGGAATTCCGGCGTGGAAATATCGGCCACGAAGCCGTCCATCCCAGCAATGTCGATCACTTCGACATACTGATAGGGGGCGGCGGCATCGGACCCGAACAGGCCGGTGGCCTTGTGTACAGTGAACCGGTTGACTGAGCCCAGCCCGTTGACGCCGGGAATATCCGATCGGCGCGCCCAGGCTTCGTAAGCCGCCGGATCGACGCCTTCCTTCAGGTTGAACAGCACGATGATGCGCATGATAAGCCTCTTATCCTTGGTGGAAATAGTTGGGCTGCCGATAGGCGGCCAAGTGGGCGTCAAGCTGGCGGGCCAGCGCGAACAGGCCAGCTTCGGCCCCGCGCGGGCCGATCAACTGGATGCCGATGGGCATGCCGTTGGCCGCCGTTCCAGCCGGTAGCGTGATGGCCGGCAGGTTGGCGACATTCGCAAGGCAGGTGAAATCGGCCTGGTTGGCCGGTGCCGGTTCGGCATGATCGAACGCCGGCTGGGGTACGGTCGGCAGCACGATCGGCCCGTTATGCGTCACGATCGCGTTCAGCCTTTCGGCGGTGCGGGCCAGCACCGCGGCATCGGCGGCGCGGTCGTCTGGCTTGCGGCGCGGACCATAGGCAATCAGCCGGGTCAGCGTGGGGGATAGGGCATCGGCGGGGGCATCGGTCAGTGCTGCGTGCAGCGCCTGGGCGGTGGCGATGAAGCCGGCATATCGGATGCGCGATGGGGCATCCTCCAGCGCAACGGCTGGCCCCATGTCCAGCACTGCACAGGCCCGTTCAAAGCAGGCCAGCACATCGGCGGTGCATTCGACCCCCGCCAGGCCTTCCAGGCTAACCGGCCGCCCCGGCAGGGCGGCTTCGCCAAAGTCCCCGATCAGGCGCCCGGCCAGTTCGAGCATGTCCAGCGACCGAGCCAGAGGCCCGATCACGTCCAGCGTGGCTTCGGCCAGTTCGAGTCCATCCTGGCTGACCGCACTTTGCGCCGGTTTGAAGCCATAGACGCCGCAGTAACTGGCCGGGATGCGCACCGAACCCATCGTGTCGGTGCCCAGTGCGATATCGCACAGCCCGGCGGCAACGGCCGCGCCGCTTCCGCCGGAGGAACCACCGGGCGTGAAGCCGATGCGGTGCGGATTTTGCGTGGCCCCGAAAAAGGGATTGTCCGTTTTCGCGCCAAGGGCCGCTTCTTCCATGTTGAGGGTGCCCAGAATCGCTGCGCCAGCTTCGCGAAGTGCCGCAACAGTGGCGGCATCGCGGTCGGCCAGCCGGTCGCGGTGCAGGGCCCTGCCCGCTGTCCACGGCAGGCCGCGCACCGCGATGTTGGCTTTCACCCCTACCGTCACCCCGGCCAGCCGCCCGGTGCCGAAGCGCGCCGTGCGGTCGAAATCGGTAAAGGCGTTAAGCGACCGGTTCGTTTCTTCAAGGCGATCGAAATCGATCACAACGCTCTCCGGTCGATCAGGCGGATAGGCTTCTGGCGCGAATCAATCTGTGTTTCGACAGCGGTTTCGCCGGGTGCGACGAGTTCAACCTGCACCTCGATACCGATACCCTTGCGCAGCAGGGCCGCCACATTTGCCACATCGCTGCCGCCGCGGCTTTCCAGCCGGACAAGCATTTCATCACGCCCACTGGCATCACGCACCACATGGCAGACGTATTCGCCAGTCAGGTCCGGACGATTTTCGATGATCGCGCCAACCGCATGGGGAAAGATATTGATTCCGCGCAGTTTGACCATGTTGTCACTGCGGCCCTTGAAGCCTGAAATCCGCTTGAATACCATGCCGGTCTGGTTGGTGCCGGTCAGTTCCTCGGTAATATCGTGCGTGTTGAAACGGATACAGGGGGCGATATCGTCCTTGAACAGGCAGGTGACGACCATATCTCCGGTTTGACCCGCAGGAGCAGGGGCGCCGGAATCCACATCCAACAATTCCAGATACTGTGCGTCCTCCCAGACATAAAGGCCGTCACGTTCGGGGCCTTCCCCTGCGATCGTGCCGGTATCGCCTACACCGTACCAGTCATACGCCTTTGCTCCGCGCCAGGCAGCTTCAGTGGAAGCCCGGTCTTCGGTGCCCAGATGGCCAATGATCATCCGCAGGTTGATGCGATCAAACAGCTTTTCAGCGTCAGCCACTTCGGCCAGCTTGCGGATATAATCCACGAAGCCAACCATGCAGGTCACCCCGAAATCTGCCATCAGGTTAACCTGATTGACGGACCGCGTTTCGATCCCGGTGCCGGCACTCAGGAACAGCGAATTGGTATAGTGCGTGACAGCTTCACGGATGTAATGGCCGCCGTTGATCATGCCATGGCCATAGACCGATTGCACCACATCGTCGCGGCCAAGCCCCATCCACCGATACATCCGACCGATCATCAGGTTGGTGATTTCACGGCCCTTGGGGCCGAACATCAGCGGCTGGGGACGCCCGGTGGTGCCGCTGGTGGTGTGAAACACGACCGGCGTATCACCGCGTCCATCGAAATCGCCATATGGCGGATGTTCATTGACCGAGGCCATCAGGTCGGACTTGTCGTAAACGGGCAGTTTGGTAATGTCGTCCAGCCCGCGAATGTCGCCCGGCTCGATCCCCTTGTTGCCCCACAACCGCTGGTAGAACGGAATCTCCCAGCCTCGCTTCATCAGCTTCAGGAAACGTTCGTTCTGCAATTCGTGAAGTGAGTCGCGGCTCATCCGGGTGTAACGGTCAACGAAATCTTGGCCGACGGGATAATCGTCCAGCAATTGCCGGGCATCGAATGTTTCAAAATAGGTGGGAAAGCTCATTTCGGCTCCGTGGCGAAGGCAAGAGGGTCGGTGAAGATCCTGGTCGGCGCGGGACCGGCCAGCGCCTGGCACAAGTCGAGTTTCGCGCGCGCACGCGCCGTACTCAGCGGTGCCAGTGGGCTGCCGGCATTGGCAGCCACCGCACGGCGCAGGATTTGGCCGTTGTGCAGCCGCACTATCAGCACCTGCGGTGACAACGCGTTGTGATCGGGGTTCTCGTCCGCCGTTACGCGCACGCGATCAGCTATCGTGTCGATGGTGCAGTCCAGCCGAGGGTCGATTAGCCCGTCACGCAGCATCAGGGGCGCAAGAAAAGCAAGGCACAGGCGGTTGTAGGATTGCGGTGCGCCGGGCCGGAACGGCCTGCCAACCAGCCGTTGGATCAGCGGTGGAGCAAGTAGTTCGATCGAATCGACCGTATCGGCAGAAACCAGTCCTTCGGCTCGCATATCGGCCAGCGCGCCCAGCGCCCCGTGGCTGGCCCTGCCCGAAGGATATGGCTTGATGCTGACTTCGCTGATCCGCCAGCGGTTGCCCAGCGATGCAACATAGGAATCAAGTGCCAGCGGCTCTATCAGGGCGTCATATCCGAATGGACCGTTCAGAATGTCGTGCGGCCCGTCGATCCCGGCAGAGGCAAGGTCTACGGCGCAAATCGCCCCGCGCGCAGCGTTGGCGATTTGCAGTGGCAATGCTGTCGAGGCTTCGACATGGGCCTGCATCGTTCCAGACAGAAAGCTGTAGGCCAGCCCTGCCGCATTGGCCATGCTGTTACGATCAAGTCCCTCCAGCCGGGCCACAGCCAGCGTCGCGCCGATGATCCCTGCCGTGGCCGGACGGAAAAAGCGCATTGCCCCTTGCGCCGAACAGCCAATCCCGCTGGCGATATCGACGCCGACGGCCAGTGCCGCAAGAAAGTGTTCAGGCGGGCTGCCGCCGCGCCGGTCGGATGCGGCCAGCAGCGCTGCGGTAACGACGGACAGTGCGTGGACCACCGCCGGTTCGTGCACCGCGTCCCATTCCAGACAATGAATGGAAAAGGCATTGAAGAAAGCGGCTGACGGTGCGGGCAGGGTGCCACCGCACAGGGCGCGGGCATCCGCACCGCTGCCCCAGCCAGCAACTGCGCGCGCAAGGGGCATTGCCTCACCAGAGGCGGCACCGGCTGCGCCTACAGCCAGTGTATCGGCGAGCAGACGGAGTGCATCTGCGCGGACCGCAGATGGCAATGTATGCGGCGCACTGGCGAATGCGATGATGTCTTCTATCGCACTCATCGCAGCCAGCCTTCCAGGATGGTAGCCACTGTGGCCGGGTTCGTACCGTCGAGTGCAGCCGCCGCCACGTGGTCAAGATCGCGCGCACGACCGCCCAGGGCAAGTAGTGCGCCGGTTTTGGCGAGAATATCGGCACCTGTCATTGGCCGTTCGGGATCGCCGAGCGTATCGTGCAGCGACACCTCATGATCCCCACAGCGCACGCGCGCGCCGAAATGGGCAGGATATCGTCCGGTAAAGTCAGTGCCTTCACATAGCGTGATGCGCGCGCGGATCGGCGCTGTCGCCGCGATCGCGGCGGTATCGAAATCGCCAAGCTGCGGAGCGCCGGAAAGCGCCACCAATGCTACCGAATGCTGGATCGAGAACTTCGCTTCGATCTCGTTCACAGGATCGGGGCGATCGCAGAACGTCAAGGCGTCGGCATAGGTTTCCACGGTGATCGGCCCGTCCAGTTTCCGCAACTGTGCCTTCAGTGCCAGCGCGGCATCAATGGCGGGATGCGCATGGCGGCACGCTGCCCACGGCTTGAAGCTGACGCCGTGAATTTGCCAATGCTGGGGCAGGACAAGTGGGTTTGGCGTGGTCGTGGTGGCGGCATGGAGGCCCTGAGGCCCTTCCAGCACATAGGAAGGGCCTCGCGCACAGGCCTGTACCGCAAGGGCAGCATGGAGGCCCGTCTTGATGGCATGAGCGACGTGCCACTGTTTCGCATCGCACGGCTCGTGGCGCATTTGCCAGAGACCTCCAGATACCGAACCAGCAAGCCCCAGCACGTGCATGAGCCGGTGTTCGCGTGCGGCGGCATCGCCGCCTTCGGCAAAATCGGGGTCGGTGCTGGCCAGTGCGGTAACAGCCGCACCAAAGACACCGGCTGTCGCAGTGTTGTGCCAAAACGCATAATGCCGGGAATCGAAGGTGGCACCCACCGCGATCATCGCTTCATAGCCACGCACCGCAGCACCGAGAAACCGGTCCATATCAGGGGCAGCCGCAGACAGTGCCGTCGCCCAGACTATCGGCCCGGGGTGCAGTATCGCCTGCCGGTGGACGTCATCCATTTCCAGTTTATTGCCCAGCCATGCGGCGCGTTCACCAACAGTACCCGGCATGCGGTGGGCGATGGCCCCTGCCTCAGACGGCAGCGCCCCTGCCACACAGCCCATCCAGTCCAGCAAATGGAGGCGCGCCCGCTCGCGGTCCTGCGGTTCGATTGGACGTGAAAGGTGACGTGCCAATCGGCGCGTAAGGCTATCTTGCATCACGTGAATCGCGCCTTTACGAGCACATGCGAGAATAGTCGTTCGCTATCTTGCGAAGACCACCTTAAAGGCAATACACCGAGATGAACGAAACTAAGGTCAAGCGGGCCCGTTATCTTGAGCTTGCCGATGAATTGCGCACTGCGGTCTTGCGGGGTGACTTCGGAGCGAAAAATCCGTTTCCAACGGAATCCGTGCTGTGCAAGCATTACCGGGTGAGCCGGTTCACGGTGCGAGAAGCGTTGCGCAAACTGACGCAGGAAGGGCTGATCACGCGCCGGCGTGGGTCCGGCACGGTGGTGCAGCCCGCTTCGGCGCGCGGTGGCACGCTGCATCAGCCACTGTCCAACGTTGGCGAAATTCTCCAATACGCCAAGGGCACGTCGATTTCCTTCGAGCAGCTTGAGCCGAAAGAAGTTGACGCTGAAATCGCCGAAAAGACCGGGATGAACCTTGTCGGGAAGTGGTTTATATTCCGCGGCGTCCGAAGCGCCGAGGGCCGCCGTCGCCCGATCGCGCTTACTTATGCGTGGGTGCACCCCGATCTGGCCGATGCCGTCGCAAGATTCGAGGATGGCAGCCCGACCTTGTTTGGCCAGATTGAACAGTATGCCGGTCGCTCGGTAAACCGTGTGACGCAGGACATTCAGGCCATGAAGGCAACCAGCGACGTTGCCGATATCCTGGGCTTGGAAGAAGAAGATCCCGTTTTGCTGATCCTGCGCTGCTACTTTGACCGGGATGACCAGTTGTTCGAGATATCGGCGAACTACCACCCCGGCGAACGCTTCACCTATTCGATGCACATCGAAGTCGATTGACGCTTCCGTCATGGCTTGCGCTCGCCCGGCTGGCGCCAGTCGGGCGTGTCGGACAGGCGGATGGCGGGCGCCACCATGTGCATGCCGTTCGTGCGCGCGATCAGGCCGCGTTCTGTCACAAAGGGCTGGTCCAGCGCTTCACGGAAATCAAGTACAGGGGCGAAGGCGACATCCTTGTCGGCAAACCAGCATTCCCATTCCGCGCGGGTACGGGCGGCAAAGGTGGCTGCCAGAAAGGCGATCAATTCGCCCTGTTCGCCGGCCGGGTTTTCGGCCAGCGGGATAAGGTCGGGGCGTTCCAGTGCGGTCAGCAGGTTGGTGGCGAACTTGGTTTCGCGCCCCCCAAGAACCACATGCAGGTCATCGGCGGTGCGATAGACCTGATAGAAGCCCGCGCCGCCCAGCGACCGCTGCGTTTGCGATACCGGCGTTGGACCGCTGGCAATCGCCCCACCCGCGATGTGCGCGCACCATGGCAACAGGCTGTCGAACATCGCAATGTCCAGATAATCACCCTTGCCGGTTGCCTGCCGGCCAATCAGCGCCATCAGTACTGCCGCCAGCCCGGTCAGCCCTGCGGCCATGTCGGCCGACGGGACGCCGGGTACCACCGGAATGCCATCGCGCCCGTCGTTGACTGACAGGAAGCCCGCGTGGGCCTGCACCGCCAGATCATGCGCGGGGTGGAGGGCCATCGCCCCGGTCTGGCCAAAGGCAGATACCGAACAATAGACAATGCCGGGATTGCGCGCGGCAACGGCGGAATAGTCAAAGCCCAGCCGTGCCATCACTCCTGGACGAAATCCTTCCACCAGCACATCGGCATCGTCGATCAGCAGCCAAAGCGCGGCCTGACCTTCATCTGTCTTGAGGTCCAGACGCCGACAGTCCTTGCCGCGATTCAGGTTGTTGAACCACACCGATTCCCCACCTTCCATCGGCTCCATGGTCCGGGCCGGGTCGCCTGTGGGCGGCTCGACCTTGGTAACCTGCGCCCCCTGATCAGCCATCATAAGCGTCAGCATGGGGCCGGGCAGGAACAACGAAAGGTCGACTACCCGGATGCCGGAGAGCTTGCCCATACGCATTACACCACCGCTGCCGATCGCAGGCGGTCAATCGCATCCGCATCATAGCCGATTTCCCGCAGGATCGCATCGGTATCAGCGCCGAGCAACGGTGCTGCCTGAGTGGGCAGGCGCTGGCCGTCGATCCGGATCGGATTTGCCAGTACGCGCATATCCGGCAAATCGGGATGGTCGATCGTCTGTACCATTCCCGTGGCGTGGACGAATGGGTTGTCGAGCGCTGCGTCGAGCCGATTGACCGGTGCAATTGGCATGCGGCCTTCCAGCAGGTTGAGCCAGTGGCTGGTCGGATGCGCCGAAAAGATATTGTCCAGCACGTCTGTCAGCGTGTCGCGGTTGGCCAGACGGTCGGTAGGGGTCGCAAACCTGGGGTCGGCCGCCAGATCAGCGCGACCGATGCGGTCGCAAAGAACCGTCCAGAACTTTGGTAACTGCGCCATGACAAACACCCAACCATCCGCGGAGCGGACCAGTTGGCTGGGCGTAACCGACGGATGAGCGGAGCGCGGGGTTCGCTCTGTCACGTCGCCGGTGTTGAGATACCACACGGCCGGATAGCTGGTTTGATGCAGCGCCGTGCCCAGAAGATCCACGTCGATATCGCGGCCCTTGCCAGAACGCTGCGCATCGACAAGTGCTGCAAGCAGGCCGATGGCCATCATCGTTCCGGTCATGAAATCGACCATCGACAGGCCGAACCGCGTGGGCGGTCCATCGGGTTCGCCGGTCAGCTCAAGGAAGCCGGCCTCTGCCTGCATCAGGTAATCGTATCCTGGCCAGCGCGCCCTCTCGTTGTCGCGGCCATAGGCGGAAAGGTGCGCGCAAACGATTGCCGGGTTGACGGACTTCAGGCTGTCATACGTCAGCCCAAGTGCCTGTGGCAGATCGCCGCGCATGTTGTTGGCAACTGCATGCGAGTTTGCGACAAGGGCATGAAAGATTTTTTGCCCCTCTGCCGTGCGAAGATCAAGGGTCAGGGATCGCTTGTTGAGGTTGAAGGCCTGAAAATACAGGCTCTCCCCCTCGCGCAGGAAATGCGGCCCGACAGCACGGGCCGTGTCGCCACCGCCCGAACCGTCCTTGGCTGGTGGTTCGATCTTGATCACTTCTGCGCCGAGCTGGGCCAGGAACATCGTGCCATATGGCCCGGCCCCATACTGTTCGGCGGAAAGAATGCGGAAGCCGGCGAGGGGAAGGTTCTGTGCCATCAGATGGGGTTCCGCTTGATCCATTGTTTGGAAATGATCATGCGCTGCATCTCGTTGGTGCCTTCACCGATGCACATCAGGATCGCGTCACGGTAGTAGCGTTCGATTTCGTATTCCTTGGAATAGCCGTATCCACCGTGGATACGCAGAGATTCCTCGCTGTTGCGAACGGCTGCTTCGGAGGCGAAATATTTGGCCATCCCCGCTTCCATGTCGCAGCGGTCGCCACGGTCATAGGCTTCGGCGGCGTCAAACGTCAGCAGCCGGGCAGCGCGGGCGCGGGTGACCATTTCACCCAGCTTGAGCTGGATCGCCTGATGATCCGCAATCGGGCGGCCCATCGTTTCGCGCAACTGTGCATATTCGGTGGCAAGGCGAAGCGCTCCTTCGGCCAAACCAACGCCGCGCGCGGCCACGTTGATCCGCCCCAGTTCAAGCCCGCCAGTCGACTGGTAAAAGCCATTGCCTTCGACGCCGCCGATCAGGTTTTCGGCTGGAATGCGATAGTTTTCGAAGACCAGTTCGGCGCTGTCGATTGCCTTGTATCCCAGCTTGTCGAACTTCTTACCTACTTTGAAGCCTTCGCCCTTGGGGGCAATCATCAGGCTCATGCCCTTGTAGCGGGGATCTGCCTTCGGATCGGTCTTCACGAGCAGGGCGAAACAGCTGCCCTTGATGCCATTGGAAATCCAGGTCTTGGTGCCGTTGATCACGTATTCGTCGCCTTCGCGACGCGCGACTGTGCGGATCGCCTGCAGATCGGTGCCGGCATTTGGTTCGGTCAGTGCCAGACCGCCGCGTATTTCGCCGGTGGCGAAGCTGGGCAGCCACTTGGCTTTCTGCTCGTCGGTGCCGAAACGCTCGACGGAAGCAGCCATGATCAGGTGCGAATTGACGATGCCGGTGATCGCCATCCAGTAAGACGAGATATAGGCGATGATCTTGACATAGGTAGTCGCCGGCAAGCCAAGCCCGCCATATTCGCGGCCAATCGTGGCGCCAAACAAACCCAGTTCGGCCATCTGGTGGACCAGCTTTTCAGGCCAGATGTCACCATGATCATGTTCCATGACCACCGGGCGGACGTCTTTTTGAACCCAGCGTTCTATCGTATCGAGGAACGCCCGCTCCTCGTCAGGCTCGATGAACCTTGGCTCGTTTGCCGACATGTCAATTCTCCAATAACTCAATAATTGAACGGTTGGGCATCCCGCCCCACCGCGCGAGCGCAGTGTCAATCAGGCAGATCAATCGTCGACGGGGCCGAAGCCGCGCTTCCAGATCAGCATCGTGCGCTCAAAAGTGCAGACAACGTCGCCATGCTGGTTCTTACCGATGGTGCGGACAGTCACGATTCCCTGTTCGGGACGCGAATTGGACTCGCGCTTGTCCAGCACTTCGCTTTCCGCATAGAGCGTGTCGCCGGGGAACAGCGGATGGGTGAGGCGGATTTTGTCCCAGCCCAGGTTGGCTACCGCCTTCTGGCTGCAGTCCGACACGCTCATGCCGACCATCAGCGCAACGGTCAGCGGGGAACAGACCAGCGGCTTGCCGAATTCGGTCTTCTTGGCGAATTCGTAGTCGAAGTGCGCGGGGTGCGTGTTCATCGTCATCAGCGTGAATGACACGTTATCCGCGTCGGTGATGGTGCGACCGGGGCGATGTTCATAGATATGGCCGACCACGAAATCTTCGAAACTGCGGCCGAAGGTCTCCCGGAAACGGCCCGGCGAAACTTCAATCACTCCTGAACGCATATTCGTACCCTCTTTTCCTGTTTCGTCTGAACGTTGTCAGTTTGCGCAGCTGCCGGCCAAATTCAGGATGCGGCGATATCGCTGCATCACCGGTGCTTCGAGCATCCGTCCATTGAATGCGATGGCCCGCCCGCCGCCGAAATCGAACGCTGCAACAGCCTGCTCCGCCTCTGCGATTTCGGCCGCCGTGGGGCGCATGACGCTGGCGATGGTGGCAATCTGGTTTGGATGGATGGCTGCCTTTGCAGAAAAACCGATGCTTTTCGCACGGAGGCATTCCTCTTCCAGCCCCGGTCCGTCCGCAAGGTGGATGAAAGGCACGTCGATTGCCGGGATGCGATTGGTCGCGCAACTCATCAACAACGCGCTGCGCGCTGCCAGCAAAGGCTCCCAGGCCAGTTGCACGCCAAGTTCTGCGGAAAGGTCGCCCCCCCCGAACATCAGCGCGCAAACCCCGGTGCAAGCGCCGATTGCATCGGCATTGCGCAGGCCTTGTACGGTTTCGATCAGCGGGATCAGGCTGGGTGTGTCTTCGCCCAATATCGAGGCGACCTGCTGTGGTTCGGCGGCACTCTGAACCATTGGCAGGAACAGCAATTCGGGGCGGGTATCCGCCGTCGCAAGGGCCAGCAGATCGGTCAGGCCGGCGCTTGTCGCCAGACTGTTGATGCGCAAGGCCAGGCGAGGTGACGCGAGGCGCGCCAATGCCTCAAGCGCGACAGCGCGGGCCGCGTCCTTTTCGGACGGCGGCACCGAATCCTCAAGGTCCATGCATACGAGATCCGCCCCGCTGGAAAGCGCTTTTTCGATGCGGTCCGGGCGGTTGGCCGGCACGAACAGGAAATTTGTAATGCCTAACATAGCCCTCAAGTTGTCCGGACAAGTGCGAAAGTCAATAATTTTCTGGTTGGTTCGCGGTGCCGGGCGGAGCAGCAGACCGCACAGGTCTGAGCCGTCCGCCCGGGCATTTGCCAATGCAGCGGCGTGACTGCCGTTCAGAATGGCTTGATGTTACCAAGGAAGGCGGTGCCCAGCAGCAGAACATAAACGACCCAAACCCAGATGCGCGTCAGGTCCATGGTCCGGCGAAGTGGAATTTCCGTCTCGTCGTTCGATCCTTCGGTGATCAGGCGGCCAAGCTGTGGCCCAACCGGCTTGAAGGCCACGTCGATCATGATCGCAGCGGCAAAGATCAGGCCGAACATGACCGCTTTGCCCGCCAGCCAAAGCGGTGCCAGCGGTGCTCCTTTCATCAGCGAGACGATGCCGAGGATCAGGTAGAACGCTGTAAGAGCGATTTTCAGCACGGATTCGATGCGGTTGTTGCGTTTTGCCCGTGGCGTCTGGTCGTGAAAATGGCTGTCCCAGACCAGCCAAAGCCAGAATGCACCGACTGCCCAGGCGGCAGCGACTGCTGCGGCTGGCAGGTCCCACCAGCCGCCTGCGTCAACCATCGAAAGTGTCAGCGGGACCATAAGCGCCCAGGCAGAGCGTGGCACCATGTCCACGTTCACCAGCAACTGGAGCAGAGCGAGTCGCTGCGGCAGTGACCACTTGTTACGTTTGCGGAAGTGCTGGCCCAGCAGGAAGACGCCCACGTCAGCCCCAAGCCAGAGAACGAACAGCAATAAATGCACGAAAACCAGCACTTGATACAGGCTTACAGATACCTCCGGCATACGATTATCCCTTTGATTTGCATGAGCCCTTTTCGGGGACGCCGCGTTTTTCCGACGTTTGTCGTCGCCTCTCTTGCATAAGCCGCGGCGCTGTGCAAACTTGTCCGGACAAATGGGCGATAGTCAATCAGGAAGGGTTTCTTTAATGAGGACATGTTTGTATCGCGGTGTGGCTCTGGCAGTCTTGGCTGCCGCTGTGCCCGTTGACGTTGCTTTCGCTCAGAGCGGGGCGGTTGATCCTGTTGCGAAGGTTAGCCCGGTCGCGCAGGAAAACGAATCTGGCTATGGCCTCAACGAAATCACTGTCACCGCGCAGCGCCGCAGCGAGAGCGTTCAAACAGTTCCGATTGCTATCAGCGCGTTTGATTCTACCGAACTGGCGACGCGTGGTGTCAGCAACGCATTGGAAGTGACCCAATATGTGCCCAACCTGGTGGGCATCAACAACACAGGCCTGGGTTCGGCCAATGCGTATTACATGCGCGGACTGGGGAACACGGAATCGATCCCGACATTTGATCCGCCGATTGGCACTTATGTCGATGACATCTACCTTTCGCGCCAGAACGCGAACAATCTGTCGCTGTTCGATGTCGAGCGGGTTGAAGTGCTGCGCGGTCCCCAGGGAACCCTGTTCGGTCGCAACACCACCGGCGGCGCCGTCGCTGTTTTCCTCAAGGACGCGGGACCTGAAACGGCTGGCTACGTTGAGGCGGGCTATGGTTCCTATAACCTTTGGCAGCTGAACGGTTCGTTGAACGTGCCACTGTCTGATACCTTTTTCGCCAAGGTTTCCGGTTATGTCCAGAACAGCGATGGGTATGCAAAGAACACCGTCACCGGCGAACGTCAGAATGCAAACGATGGATGGGGTGTGCGCCTTGGCCTGCGTGGTGAACTGTCGGAAAACGCCACCTGGACAGGTTCCTACATCCACACCTTTGCGGATGGGGCGAATATCGCCAACTTTGATTGCAACCCGGCCAACCCCGCCCAGTGTGACGGACGGTTCGTCTCCACAGGTTTTCGTCGCGACGCTAATTTCGGTGGCCGGATTACCGGCAAGAAGAATGATTTTGGCCACTTTGTGAAGACCAGCATGGATTTCATCTCGTCTAACCTGAAGTTGGGCAATGATGATCTCAGTGTCAGCTTCATCACAGGCTACGTCTATACCACGCAGGATTATGCCCTCGACTTCTCCGATGGCCGTGCCTTGCCGTCGATCAACGTCCCCATCACGCCCGTGCAAAGCTTCGTGCGCGGTGGTTTCACGGTAGCGAACGAGGGTGAGTTTTCCCAGTTCTCACAGGAAATCAAGGTCAATGCCTCGCTGGGTGATGGCCTGATCGATCTGGTTGGTGGCGCGTATTACTTCGAAGAAGACAACTACAGCGACTTCGCCGATCTGTTCACTGTCAGCAGCGCAGCTTCGCCGCCGCCTCAAGGCAATACCCTTGTTCTTGCTGACCGCACCATGACCAATTCGACGAAGGCCTATGCAGGTTACCTGCAGGGTGACGTCAACATTACCGACAAGCTGAAAGTGACCGCAGGCATTCGCTATACCGATGAGACAAAGCGTTTCTCGATCAGCGATAATCGCGCATCCTGCAACGATGGCACGATCGAGGCTGGCTGTCTTGAAGACATCAACCTCGTGGTGCCCAACGGCAAGGTGATCCCACGCCGGCAGAACATCAAGATCTGGACGCCGCGCTTTGCCATCAATTACCAGGCGACCGACGATGTTCTGCTGTTCGCTTCGGCGACCCGCGGGTTCAAGTCTGGGGGCTGGAATGCGCGTGGTACCAGCCCGGCCGAACTCTTGCCCTTTGATGCCGAAAAGGCCTGGAGTTATGAAGTCGGCATCAAGTCGGAGCTGCTTGACCGCCGGTTGCGCGTAAACCTTGCGGCTTACTGGCTTGACGTCGCCGGGCTGCAAACGCCTTCGGGCTTTGTGCGGGCCAACGGTTCGATCGGTTTCGTGACCCGCAATTTCGCGGATTACCAAAACAAGGGCATCGAACTTGAAATCAACGCGGTGCCAGTGCGCGGCCTCAACCTGTTCGCGTCAGTCGGCTACCAGAATGACCGGTACAAAATTGATGCCAATAGCCCGCTGCTGGATGCCTATGGTGTGCAGTCGGTTGGCGTGCAGCAGGCCAAGTGCCTGGCGCAGCTGGCTGCGGGCAGGGTGCCTGGCGGCGATGCAACGGATTGCGCCCAGGGCATCGTTGCGGCAAACGGCCAGCTGGCCAGCCCGGTGCGCACACCTAAGTTCAGTCTGGCGATCGGTGGCAGCTATCAGGCGAACCTCGGCGGCGGCTTGACCCTGACGCCAGCCGTTAATGCGAGCTGGCGCGACGATAGCGAAGTTGGCACCAGCAACGTCACCTATTACGACGATCCGGCCACCAGTGCGTTCGGAACTGGCTATGCAAACAACCTGCTGGGCTTTGGTCCGCGCGTTTCGGGTTCGCTTAGCGAGGCCCGGTGGATCGCCAACGGTACGTTGACGCTGAAAAGCGATGCGGGCTGGTCGGTTTCGCTCGAATGCCGCAACTGCCTTGACGAAGAAGCGGTGGAATCGACCCTCGCGAACTTGGAGTACATCAATCCGCCGCGTACCTGGCTGCTGAAGGGCCGGTTCTCGTTCTGATAAACGGGATTTTGATGTGAACCGGAGCGGGTGGGTGGCGATGCCATCCACCCGCTCTGCCTGAACCAAAGAACGGAATTGCGTAAATGACGCCACAAGCTCCGCCAGGGAACGGCCAATCCGACCGCGAATTTGCAAATGGCTGGAAGGTGCTGCTGGCTGGTATGCTGGGTGTGACCTGCGGCGCATCGCCAATACCGTTCAACCTGATCGGGTTTACTGTAGCCCCGCTCACTGCCGAATTCGGCTGGAGCCGCACGGAAATTATTCTTCCGGCCACCATCTATGGCCTGATTGCCTCGCTGATGGCACCTGTCTTTGGCTGGTTGGCTGATCGGCACGGGGTGCGCAAGGTGGCTTTATGGTCGGTGTTTGCATTTGCGCTGGCACTGGCTGCTGTCGCGCTGACGCCCACTGCGAACAAAACCTCGACGCTCTATTTCTACTATGGTCTGTGGACGGTGATCGGCTTGGTAGGCATTGGTTCCACTCCCGTCACGTGGAGCCGCGCCGTCAATCTGTGGTTCTTCCGCCATCGCGGTCTGGCGCTTGGCATCCTGTTGATGGGGACCAGCGTTGCCGCGCTGGTCATCCCCAAGCTGGCGGTATGGGCCATCGCCGAATTTGGCTGGCGCATGATGTTTGCGCTCATGGCGCTGTTGCCGTTGCTGGTTGCGCTGCCGGTGGCCTGGCTTTACTTCCGCGAACCGCGCCCTGAAGAGCGACCACCTGCACTGGTCCTGCGCGACGGGCGTCTTGCTGGCATGACACTGGGCGAAGCGCTGCGCGGCTATCGGTTCTATGTCATGTGGATTTCGATCAGCATCGTCGCCGGATGCTATTCGGGCGCATTCATCAATATGCCCGCCATTCTGATGGATGCCGGCATGAGCGCGCAGACGGCGGCCAGCATCATGGGCGTACTGGGCATCGGGATTTTCGCGGGGCGGGTCATCACCGGCCTCTTGCTGGACCGGTTCTGGCAGGGTTTCGTGGCGTTTCCGTTGCTGTGCCTGCCCGCCATGACCTGCCTGATCCTGCTGGGCGGTGACGTTACCTTCTTGCTCGCTGCTGTTGCCGCATTCTTCCTTGGCTTCGCTGCCGGCGCCGAGGCGGATCTGATCGCCTATCTGGCCGGCCGCTATTACGGCATGGCCCACTACGGCAAGATTTACGGAATGCTTTATATGCCGTTTGGCATTGCCTCGGCGTTTTCGTCGATCATCTATGCCTATGTGCGCGATGCAACCGGATCATACGATGCGGTGCTTCTTGTGGCGATGTTCGGTTTCGTTCTGGGGGGGGCGATGCTGCTTCTGCTCGGCCGCTATCCCGTTTCATTTGAAAAGGACGACTCTGTCGTTCCGGGCGCAGTTGCCCAACCGGTTTCCTGACGTTTTGAGGATAATACATGGCCACGCTTGCTGAATCCGACCTGATCCACGCCCTTGCTTGCGGTGGTGCCCGAGTAGCAGCCGATGCTGTTACGCTGGATCTGTTCGCACATGATATCTTCGCGCGCGGCGCAGATCTGGCGGCGGTTGTCCACCCCGTCGATACTGCGTCCCTGGCCGCTGCTGTTAAAGTGGCGACCGATCGCGGTCTGGCCGTGGTTCCGCGCGGTGGCGGGATGAGCTATACAGGTGGCTATACACCTGATCAGCCGGGTGCGGTGTTGTTCGATACAGCCACCATGAACCGCATTATCGAGATCAATGAAACCGACATGACCGTGACGGTCGAGGCCGGTTGCAGGTGGGCTGCGTTGTATGAGGCATTGCGTCCGCGCGGTCTGCGTACGCCGTTCTGGGGCACGCTGTCCGGCCTTCACGCGACCGTTGGTGGCGGTATGAGCCAGAACGGCATCTTCTGGGGCACGGGGCGCTATGGCACGGCTGCGCAAAGCTGCGTGGCGCTTGAAGTCGTGCTGGCAGACGGCACCGTATTGAAAACGGGTAGCAGCCACGCGCGCCCCTACGGTCCTGACCTGACGGGCATCTTTCTGGCGGACACCGGTGCACTGGGTATCAAGGCGACCGTGACCTTGCGGTTGGTCCCGGAAGCTCGCTGCCATGGCTACGCCAGCTTCACCTTCACTGAAGCTGATGGCTTTCTGGCCGCGATGGGAGAAATCGAACGCGCCGGAATCGCCACTGAATGCTTCGGCTTCGACCCCCGCCTCAATGCCATTCGGATGCAGCGTGACAGCCTTGCCACCGATGCCAAGCAACTGGTTGGCATGATGAAACGACAGGGTTCGGTACTGAAGGCGCTCAAGGAAGGCGCCAGAGTCGTGGCTGCAGGCCGCAACTTCATTGATCAGGCCAGCTTTTCGATGCACGTGATGGCGGAGGCCGGCATTCAGCAGGCCGCCGATGCCGACATTGCGCGCGCGCGTGAAATTGTCGCACGCCATCGCGGTGCCGAGGTGGAAAACACCATTCCCAAGATCGTGCGCGCCAATCCCTTCGGCCCGCTCAACTCGATGCTGGGGCCGCAGGGCGAGCGTTGGGCACCGATTCATGGACTGGTTCCACACAGCCGGGCGCAGGCGTGCTATGATGCGCTGGATGGCTTGTTCGCCGCCAATGCTGCCCGGATGGCGCAGTTCGGCGTTCATCAGGGCACGTTGATTGCCGCAGTGGGCGGGGCAGGTGTGGTGATAGAGCCGTGCCTGTACTGGTTCGATGCCCGCAACCCACTGATCGACTGCACGGTCGAGACGGCCCACCTTAAAAAATTGCCCGATCATCCGCACAATCCAGAGATATGGGCCTTCGTTCAGGAATTGAAGGCTGCAATCGTCGATGTGTTCTTTGCCCACAAGGCGGTCCATTTCCAGATCGGTCGCACCTATCGTTATCGCGACAGCCTGGATCCAGCGGCCGGTGCCCTGCTGGTTGCACTGAAGTCGGCGCTTGATCCCCGGGGCCTGATGAACCCCGGCTCGCTGGGCCTGTAGGACAAGGCCGGTGGAGGTCGTGCGCAGACAATTCCTCGCAGGCGCCACCTCCGCGATGATGTTCGACGGGGTTTCGCCAGCACTGGCAGGCACGGAAAGACAGCAGAATATGGCAGACGTGAAAACATATGCGGCGGTTGCGATGCAACTGGCTGCCCGCTCAGTCGAGCGGGCAGCCAGCAAGACTGCTGCCCGGCAGCAGATGATGGAAACCATCGCCTCAATTGAACCCAAAATCAGGTCAGCGGCGATTTTTGTGCAGCAATACGCCGGTTCACCGGTGAAGCTGGCAGTGCTGCCGGAATATGTGCTGACCAGTTATCCGGGGCGGATATCCATCCCCGATTTCGCGGATCTTGCTGCACTGGAAGTGGATGGTCCCGAATATGCGGCAATGGGGGCCATGGCCCAGCGCCTGGGCCTGTTCATTGCCGGCAACGCCTATGAGGCAGACCGGCACTTCCCCGGCCTTTATTTCCAGACCAGCTTCATCATCGCGCCTTCGGGCGACGTGGTCCTGCGCTATCGCCGCCTCAATTCCATGTTCGCACCAACGCCGCACGATGTCTGGTCGAAATATCTCGACATCTACGGGCTGGATGGCGTTTTTCCGGTTGCCCGGACCGAGATCGGCAACCTCGCGGCGATCGCCTCGGAAGAAATCCTGTATCCAGAAATTGCGCGCGCGATGGCGCTGAGGGGCGCGGAGATTTTCGTGCACAGTTCATCGGAGATCGGATCGCCGATCGATACGCCCAAGGCGATTGCCAAGCGTGCACGTGCGCAGGAAAACATGGCCTATGTCGTCTCTGCGAACACAGCGGGGATTGAACTGTCCAGCCTGCCGGTAGCGTCCGGTGACGGCAACAGCATGGTGGTGGATTACAAGGGCAGGGTATTGGCGGAATCCAATTCGCGGGAGACCTTCACGGCCTTTGCGGAAATCGATCTTGGCGCACTGCGCGCAACGCGCCGCAAACCGGCGATGACCAATTTTCTGGCAAGGCAGCGGCTAGAACTTTTTGCGGCTGCCTATGCCGGAAAATCACCTCAGCCGGCCAACAGTTTGATCAAGGACAATGAATTAATAATCCCAGATAGGGATTTCTTTCAAAGAGTTCAAGAGGACTCTTTGGAGTATATGATAAAGGAAGGGGTCATATGACTAAGTCTTCAGGAGGGATGGTTCCTCCATATCGCGCAGTATCTAGGCATGAAGTTTTTCCTGAAGCCAGCCTGGATGAGGCTGCTCGGTTTGATTTCTTAACGCACATGAATAAATTTCTTTCGTCTTCACTGGGCGTTGGGAATAAAATGGCATACGAGCGACGGGTTTTGCCTGCTGTCCGAAAGGAAAAGGGGCGCGAGCCCAAGGACCGGTTCGAGATCCGTCATGCGATGAATCGCGATCCATTCCATCAATTGTGGTCTGCATCCAAGCGCAACACGATGGAAATGCGGCAGCAGAACGGGCGCGCCGTGGTGCTGCGTCAGCTGGACACACTGGATGCCCGGGCGAACGCTCTGAACGAAGGCAAGGCGACTCTGCAACTTGACCCTTCGGTCGAAGTGCCGCGGTATCAATCGGCGGTCGACATCCATTGCATGCCGGGCTGCTACCATGGAGAAGTGCGTCCAGGAGACGTTTCGGCCGGTGCGAATTACGACTGCGGCATTTTCGCAACAACGGCGGGGGCGCTGGGCGGTCTGTCGGACGGTGGCGGACAGGCTGTGGTGGAATGGTTGCGTACAAACCGCCCAGACTGGAAACCGCGTCGCGTGCTCGATATTGGCTGCACGATCGGTCACAACGTCGTGCCGCTGGCTCTGGCCTATCCGGAGGCGGAATTCATAGCGATCGACACTGCTGCTGCATCGCTGCGCTATGGACATGCCCGTGCCCAAGCGCTCGGCGCGACAAATATCACCTTCATCCAGCACAATGGCGAAGACTTGTCGCGGTGGGCCGACGGCCATTTCGACTGGGTTCAGACCACCATGTTCCTGCATGAACTGAGTGGCAAGGCGTTGCCGCAGATCATCCGCGAAGGGTTTCGCGTGCTGGCACCGCACGGGCTGATGCTGCACGTCGAACAGCCGCAGTATTCGCCTGAAATGCCGCTGTACGAACAGTTTATCCGTGATTGGGATGCGTTCAACAACAATGAGCCATTCTGGTCAGCCATGCACGGACTGGATCTGAAGCAGCAGATGGTTGACGCTGGTTTCCGGCCCGAAGCCCTTTTTGTGGCAGCTGTAAAGGCAGTGGCGGATCGTTCGATCTTCCCCGAAGCAGCAACCGATGAAGCCGAAGATCACGGCCGCGCAGCGGCATGGCATGCCTATGGTGCATGGAAGGAAGGCGAAGCGAAATGACCGACGCAACACTGGACTGGATGGTCCTTGCCAATCGCAAGCCAAAGGGCAAGCGGCCCGCGTATTTTGCCGATCCGCAGAACGAGGAAATCTATTCGATCCTGCTTTCTCTGATCGGTGAAGTGTCAGTCATGCGCCAGCGGCTTGATACCGTTGAGCGAGTGCTTGAGGCGAAAGGCACAGTTTCGCGCGCCGATATCGAGGCATTTGTTCCGGTTGGCGATGCCGCAGCAGAACGCAGTGACATGATCCGCGAGTATATCCTGCGCGTCATGCGGGGGCCAATGCAAGCTGTTGAGGCACTGTCGGAATATGCGGTGCCGATTGAAGATATCTGCGAAGAGCTGATGGACAGCTGATTGCAAAACCGGTGAGTGAGGGGGGGCTAGGACTTGCGGGTTTGCGCTCCCCTGCTGCCGCCGGCAGGTGGAATTCAACAGGGGACCGCTGGGGGGCGTTGATTTCGGCATACTGTGTGCTGGTCTATGTCGCGGCGATCACATCGGTGCCCGATCTTTGCCGAAGCCGCCTCCCGCTTCATGGCAGATAACGTTCCGGTTTCCCGGCTTGCGGCGATCAGCTGCGCCTGTTTCTTATCGTCCAATCCTGCCGCCTAAATATGTCGCGCCGCCAATGACCGGCAAGCTCCGAGAGAAATCATGCAGTTTATCGCTCCTACCGCAGACCAGATTTTGGCCATCAAGGCCAACGCGGGGATGGCCGAGATTGCCGCATATGATCGCTTTGCGGCGGCCAGCGCTGATCTGGTCGAGGCGATTGTCGAGGGCATCGGCGCGTTCGCTGCCGGTGAATGGGCGCCGCTCAATCGTATTGGCGATGTCGAAGGCGCTCGGCTGGCCAATGGCGCCATCGCTTTGCCTGATGGCTTTGACCGAGCTTATCGCAGTTTTGTTGAACAAGGCTGGAGCGCGGTTTCCGGCGATGTCGACTTTGGTGGGCAGGGCTTGCCGTTTACGCTGTCGGCCAATGTGCTTGAAAATCTTGGTACCGCCAACATGGCGTTCGGGCTGCTGCCGATGCTGACGGTTGGCGCCATCGAGGCACTGGCCCATCATGGCAGCCCTGCGCAAAATGCGGTTTATCTGCACAAGCTGGTTAGCGGCGAATGGTCGGGCACGATGAACCTGACAGAGCCGCAGGCCGGTTCGGACGTCGGTGCCCTGCGGACCACTGCGGTCCCTATCACCGCCGGGCCGCATGCAGGCCGCTACAAGATCAACGGCACCAAAATCTATATTACATGGGGTGAGCATGATCTGGCGGCCAATATCATCCACCTTGTGCTAGCGCGCATCCCGGGCGCACCGCAAGGCAGCAGGGGCATCTCGTTGTTCATCGTTCCGAAGTTCCATGTCGCTGCCGATGGCGCGCTTGGCTTGCGCAACGATGTCCGCTGCGTGGCGATTGAACACAAGCTGGGCATAAACGCCTCGCCCACTTGCGTGATGAGTTTTGGTGACAACGATGATTGCATAGGTGAACTGGTAGGCCCCGAAAACGGCGGGCTGCAGGCGATGTTCACGATGATGAACTCCGCGCGGATAAACGTCGGCAGTCAGGGCGTGCAAATTGCCGAACGCGCGCTGCAACAGGCACAATACTATGCCCGCGAGCGTGTTCAGTCGGCCCGTGCCAGTTCGCCCGTCAAGGACCCGGTTGCCATTATCGAACATCCCGATGTCCGGCGCATGATCCTGCGAATGCGCGCGCTGACCGAAGGCGCTCGGGCGCTGCTGTATTATACCGCCGGACAAGTGGATCGCGCGACACTGGGGATTGAAGGCGCGCAGATGCGGGCTGATGTGCTGGTGCCTCTGATCAAGGCCTGGGGCACCGATATTGGCTGCGAAGTGGCGAGTATCGGCGTGCAAATCCATGGTGGCATGGGCTTTGTCGAAGAAACCGGCGCGGCGCAGCATTATCGCGATGCGCGGATTGCCCCAATTTATGAAGGCACGAACGGGATTCAGGCGGCGGACCTCGTCACCCGCAAGCTGGGCTACGCAGGCGGGGATGTGCTGCTTGCATTGCTGGCCGATGTCGTCGCGCGGGCGGACAAAGCGGCGCCCGAGTTGCGAGGGCTGGCCGAGGATTGCATCGCGGTCGCGCGTTGGATGTCACGCGATGCTGCCCTGGATGACAAGCTGGCGGGCAGCGTCCCGTTCTGTACGATGTGTGCAGTGGCGGTGGCCGGGTGGCAACTGCTACGCCAGGTTGATGTGGCGGAAGGCGCACTGGCAGCAACGAAACCAGTGATCGCGCGCTATTTTATGGAGCATATCGTGCCTGAGGCACGGGGGCTGAAGGCTGCGGCAACTGCCGGGGCGGGCCTGCTGTATGCGCTGGATGCCAAGGCACTGGTCGGCTGAGTGAAGCGCGCTGTGGTGCATCAAAAGCTACAGGCACCAGAGAGGTGTCAGTCTGATGCGAAACGTTCTCTGCCGGTCAAAGGCCCCCTTACCAGTGCAGCACCTCAGGCCATGAGGTTTTGCCACTCGGCCAGGGCGGCCGAGCGACTTCGCGGCGGGTCTCATTGCCCAGCTCGCGCATCGCGGCAGGGTAGGATTTTAAACCGTTGGTGACGATCGTCACGGCCCTGCCATGGCGCTTCAAGGCCTTGCGCATGAATCGCAAAGCCGCGGATTTATCTCGGGTTTTTGTGACGTAGCTCTCCAGCACCTCGCCGTTGATCTTCACGTAGACCTCATCAAGATGCCAGCGCCAGTGTCGGAAGCCCCGCATCTGGTGGACCCGTTGCCGCCGGATATCGGCGGCGAACATCGGCCCAAACCGGTTCCACCAAAGCCGCACTGTCTCATGGCACAGGTCGATGCCGCGTTCGAACAGCAGGTCCTCGACGTTCCGCAGGGACAGTGGGAAGCGGACATACATCATCACCACGAGGCGGATCACCTCGGGCGACGAGTGGAAATACCGGAATGGATTGGCGGGTTGGCGAGGGCGGGGCATAGCCTCACTTCACCCGTCGCGCCGCTCCATCGCTAGCGGTGCAATTCCTTTGACACCGCCCGGGTGTTCGACTGATCACTGACCTATTGTTCCAGGTTGGCGAGGATCTCGGCATAGCGTCGTGTCGCCCAAGGGTTCAGGCTACTCTTCCGGCAGAGCGAGAGTGAGTTCAGTTCCCGCTTGCCGTGTTCGACGATCACCTGCCCATACACTAGCTTGTCCCGAAGCGCACCCAGGGCTTCGCCAAATGCCGCATGCCGCCGTGCGGGAGGATAAAAGGACAGCACGTAGACATAGAAGAACAGGTTGTAGCTGAACATCGGGAACTCGACCTGCATGAACCGGCTCCCGATCCCGTAGCGGCAGGGCCCGAGAGGGCGGCGCACCGCCCAGTGCTCCAGCAGTGTGTTCACGGCCCGCTCGGCCTCGGGGGATGAAACCAGCGGTAACCGAAACCGGGGTCTGAGTAGCAACGGAACAGAAAACCTACACAAGGATCTGGGTCACGCATCGTCGATCCCGATGGCGTTCGGATCGCGCAGCGGCCTGAGTTCTCCCCGCGCCACGGTCTCGGGGAGCGTAAAGGCGTAGCGGCCGAGCATGTTGATGTGCTTGAAGCCGAGAGGGGACAGCCGGGCGACGTCCTCGGGCCAGACGTCGAAGGCATCAGCCCGGAGGCGATCGAGCGCGGCGTCCATGTAGATCGTGTTCCACAGGACGACGAGGTTGACGACGAGACCAAGCGCGCCGAGCTGGTCTTCCTGTCCTTCCCGATAGCGCTGTCGCAATTCCCCGCGCTTGCCGTGGAAGATGATCCGCGCCAGCTGGTGGCGACCTTCTCCTCGGTTGAGCTGGACGAGGATGCGGCGGCGGTAGCTCTCATCGTCAATGAAGCGCAGCATATAGGGGTTCTCGTAACCGTGGTGCAAAAAGTGCCGCTAAGCAAGTTACTGAAATATCGAGTTTACCCTACGTGCGTAGATCGTAACCTATTGATATAAATAGAACCGGAGGTTTCTCGACCTTTTGCCAGCGCTGTGTAGGCTCAGTCTTGGGAGGATCGAGTCGTGGACGCTCCACTTCAACAATACCTTGGTTGGGAGCGGTTCCCGGACGATTTGACCGACCCTGAAATTGCGTATTTCTTCTCGCTTGCCGAAGAGGAACAGCGGACTGTCGATCGCAGACGGAGGCCGTTGAACCGATTGGGTGTGGCGCTGCAGATCGGTTTTCTGCGGCTCACCGGAACGCCGCTCAATTCCGTTGAGATGATTCCGCCGCGTGTGCTGGCTCATATAGGCGTTGAACTCGGAATTGCGCCGCCCCGCCTCGCCTCGATACGCGCACTGTATCGCCGACGTCGAACGCTGTTCGAGCATCAGGAGGCGGCCAAGCGGACGCTGGGCTTGCGCGACCTCACCGAACATGGTCAGCGCGCGCTGAACGGCTTTCTGCGACGCGAGGCTGGCGACAAATTCCTGGTGGGCGACTTGGAACACGCGGCGCGCGATTGGCTCGGTGACCATCATTATATTCAACTGCCTTCGCGGCGCCTGAGGAGTTCTGCGTCAGCTGCCCGGCGCCACTATGATGCAGGGCTGTTGGCCGGAGTGATGGCCGCAGTCGGTGAAACGGAGGCGAAGGCATGGCTGTCGGAGCTGTCGGAAACAATGGCCAACGGAAAAACCCGGCTGGAATGGCTCCGGGATGCCCCCGCCTCGCGCAAAACCAAGGGCCTTGCCGACCATATCGCGAAGATTGAATTCTTGAAGAAGCTAGGCGCCGACAAGCTCGAACTTGGTTTGTCGACAGGGATGCTGAAGGCCCAAGCGCGATCAATGCTATACCGCAAACCAGCGATGCTGAAGCGTTTGCGTGGTGAGCGCAAAAATCTCGAGCTGGCGTGCTTCCTGCGATTGCAGCTGTTGCGTCTCACTGACGACGGCTTGGGAATGATCGATCATCGGATCGCAGATCTCTGGAGACAGGCCCGGACCCGCGCCGAGGCGGCAGCGACCGACGAACTTCGCCGCCATCAAATGCTCATATCAAAACTGGCAGTGCTTGCCGACGATGAAAGCGCGTCCGACGCCGACGTTCGCGATCGAATGCGCGCCTTGCTGGCACCGTTCCTACCGATTGGCGCGCACGGTCCGTCCACAATGGTCGGCCGGGTCCGGCGGGAACTGGCTACAGCTGGCAAAGGAGCGACCGAGCTACTGGATGCTGCTACGACGATCAGCCTGAATCTGCCAGCTACACACCCGCTTGCCCAAGCCATTGAAACGCTGGGGGCGGTGGCCGCGTCGGGGAAGCGGCAATTACCGGAGGGCACCAACAACCCCTTCGGCCAGACTTGGGCATCCCTCGTCGATCAGCCCGATCGTGAAGCTGCATTTGGTGGCTACAAAGCGGCAACGCTGATGTTACTCAAACGATCGCTTCGCAACGGACAAGCATCTGTCGCCCACAGCCTTGAACACCGCGCGCCTAAAGACCGGCTGATTCCCAACGGACAATGGCTGAAAGAGCGTGCGCGGTTCGTGCGAAGCCTCGCCGTTTCGGCCAAGCCAGAACCGACAATTCGGTGGATCAAGGACGAGCTCGATATCGCCCTCAAAGCCCTCGATGCGGCATTGTCCAGGGGTGATATCCGGATAGAGAATAGCCGGTTGGTCGTGCCGAAGCTCAAGGCAGAGCCCGAGGACGAAAATCTCAAGAGTGTTCGCCGCACGCTGTTCGCGGGCGTAGGCAAGATCCAGTTGCCGGACCTGCTGGTCGAGATCGACGCAGCAACACGTTTTTCGTGGGCGCTGCTCGGAAGGGTGCCGCGGAGCGAACAAGAACTTATCATCCTATATGCTGCTCTGATCGCCTTGGGCTCCGATCTGACCGCCGCAGACATGGCGCGCATGACGCTCGACATTGAAGCCGACACGGTCGGTGAGATGATGCGGCGCATCGAAGCTAGTGATCGATTGCCGGAAGCCAACCGGATAGTACTGGACCATTTCAGAACCTTATCGGTTACGCGGCTTTGGGGTGGTGGTTTTCATGCTTCGGCCGACATGATGAGCCTGGACGCGACTCGCCGACTTTGGTCAGCCCGGCATGATCCGCGTCGTCGTACGCCGGCGGTTGGGACCTACACTCATGTGCTCGACCAATGGGCGATCCTTCACAACCAGGCGGTCGTTTTAAACCGTCGCCAAGCCGGGGCCGCCATCGAAGGAGCCCTACGCCATGAAGCCGTCGATCTTCACCGTGTCGCAGTGGATACGCACGGCCATACCCATTTCGGAATGGCGCTGGCCAATCTGGTTGGGTTCGATCTGACCCCAAGGCTGGCAGGAATGAGCAAGCGCAAACTCTACCTTCCGCGTGGGCTCGATGTGCCCGCGAGCCTGAAGCCTATCGTCAGCGAGACTGTCTCCACCCGCGCGATCTCCCGGGGTTGGGTCTCCCTTCTTCGCATTGCGGCATCGACCAAGTCCGGATGGTGCTCGGCCACTTTTGTTCTGGATCGTTTTGGTAGTGCTGCGCGCGGCGACGAAGCGTTTCAGGCGGGGGACGCGTTTGGGCGGCTGCTCCTTACCCGCTTCCTGGGCGCCTATCTGGGGAATCCGGCATTCCGCAGAATCAATGACGCCTTGCTCAGTCAGGGGGAGTCCGTTCACACACTTCCAACGTGCGATCTATTCCGGCCCAATCGGCGCGAGGCATGGCCGGACGCCCGAACAGATGGCTGCGATTTCTTCAAGCCTGACATTGCTGACCAACGTCGTCATGACTTGGAACGCAACCCGGATTAGCGAGGTTCGGGCGCAAACGCCGGAAATCTTTCCGGATCACCACCTCCGACACATCGCCCCCAATGCGCACGAGCATATCAACACGAAGGGCGTCATCACGATCAATGTGTCGCCACACCGGGGCAGGCTCCTCTGCGGTGGGCCGCAGGCGACCGAAATACGGAAGGCCGAGTAAAGAATCTTCGCTATGTTGTAATTCAATAATTTACACGAATCCTGAAGCGATGATCCACGTGATTCCAATTAGTTGCTTAGCGGCACTTTTTGCATCACGGTTACGAGAACCCCGAAGAACCTCATCCAGTCCATCCTTCACGCACACCTCATTCCGCCGTGCCCACATGGGAACTTAACCGGTATCAGCGGACGAAAGTGGATCTCTGCCCAGCGGCTGCCCGACGACGAGCGTGCAGCCCTCCAGCGTCACTTGGCGCAGATCAATCTGATCGAAGGATCACTCAAGGACGTGGAAGCCGACATCGCGCGGGCCACCATGTCCGACCCGGTCATACGGCGGCTGATGACGCTGCCTGGCGTCGACATGACGATAGCGTCGGGCGTTGCAGCCGCCATCGGTGATGTGCGTTGTTTCGAAGATCCCACAAATCTGGTCGGTTATCTTGGTCTCAATCCGAGCACCCGCCAGTCGGGCGAGGGACCCGCCTACCACGGAAGGATCACCAAGCAGGGCCGAGGCCAAGCGCGTGGCAGCGAAGCGGGGCAAGCCGATCGCCGCGGTTGCCACAGCACGAAAGCTGACCATGATTATCTGGCATATGCTGACCAAAGGCGAGGACTACATCTGGGTGCGGCCCGCATTGCTCGCCCGCAAGTTCCGTAGCATCGAGCTCAAGGCTGGCCTGCCGCCGGAGCACGCCAAGCGAGGCGCTGCCTACGATTACAACATCCCGGAGAAGCGGGCTGCCGAGCGGGCGCGCGTCGAGAAGGCAGAGAACGCGTACGCCGACTTCGCCTCTCGATGGCGAACCAAGCCTCGTGCCAGGTCCCGCTCGAAGAAAATGCCAGCGCTTGCTTGAAAGGGCTTTTCTACTACATCCGTATCGGTGGGCTTTTGCCAGGCCGCGAGAAGTCGAGCGTCACGCCCTTTATGTAGGCCCATAGATCCAGCTCACGAGAGATAAATTCGCTGCCCTGGTCCACCCTGATCGACGCAGGATAGCCCGTTGTCGCGCAGACCCGTTCGAGCACGTCGATCACGTCCGGAGCGCGGAAGCGGAACCGCGGAACGACCGCCGGCTGTAGGTGTCGACGACCGTCAGGATACGCAGCTTTGGTCCCGTTGCGAGTTGGTCATGGACAAAGTCCATAGCCCACACATCATTGACTCGGGAGGCCGTACAGCGGCCTTCCCTCAACTTCGCTTTTACCGTTCGTCTTGGCGCCTTCTTGCGCAGTTGAAGACCCAACTCCTTGTAAAGCCGATAGACCCGCTTGCCGTTGATCGCCCAGCCTGCGCGTCGAAGCAGGACGTGGATGCGTCGATAGCCGTAGCGCACGCGCGTCTCGGCGATCTCCCGGATTCGCTTTTTGAGGTAGGCCTGATCGGTGCGGCAACCTCGGTAGTGGTAGCTCGATCGTTCCGCCCGAAGTACCTGGCAAGCCCGCCGGATGCTGACCTACCACGTGCTGCGAACATCATCGACCGGCTGGCGGCGCCGATCAGGCCTCAGAGCTTTCGCGAGACGACATCCTGCAACATCGCCTTGTCGAGCGACAGGTCGGCGACGAGGCGCTTCAGCTTCGCGTTCTCCTCCTCGAGCTGGCGCAGCCGCTTCATCTCCGATGGCATTAGACCGGCGTACTTCTTGCGCCAATTGTAGTACGTCGCCTCGCTGATCCCGGCCTTGCGGCACACTTCGCCAACCGAGGTGCCGTCCTCAGCCTGCTTGAGCACGAACGCGATCTGCGCCTCGCTGAACTTTGTCCTCTTCATCGCTCACTCCGTATCCTAGCCCGTCGATCATAACTGGAATTTTTCAGCTCCAAGCGGTCCAGGATTCCGGATGCATGTCACCTCTCTGACAAACCCCCGCGCCATAGATCTGAGGTTTTGGAGGCAAACACGGCTTCTTAATCTTGCCTGGGACCGCTCGGCAAGGCGTTGATGAGCGAGTTCGAGGAGTGTTCGGGCAGCACGTTCGACACGGCGATGTCGAACAATCCCATTGTTTCTGCAAAATGTCCGAGGTGCGGTTCAGCGCGCTATCGCGAAGGAGCGGCGGGGCATTGCGCACGCATTATGGACATTAATCCTGCTTAAAACACAAGGATGCGTATTTTATATTGACGCATCATACGCATTTGGGTAGGCAGCCCGCCAATGACGCCGAGTGATGCGTTCATGAAAAGGGAGGAGCGGCTTATGTTGACCAAGCGGATGCGGAGTCTTGTAGGGACGGCTGGAGTAAGCTTGCTCGCGCTGGCTATGTCGGCGCCGGCTTGGGCTCAAAGCGCGACTCCTGATCGGTCGACTGAGGCAGGCAGCACTACGGAGGACAGCGGCGGCCTTTCCGAGATCGTCGTGACGGCGCAGAAGCGCGAGCAGAACCTGCAGGAAGTGCCGATCGCGATCAGCGCCCTCGGTGAAGCCAAGATCTCCCAGCTCGGCATTCGCGACGCGCGCGATCTCAGCGGTCTCGCGCCTAACGTCACGGTGGTGCAAAGCACCACTAGCCTTGCTGCTGCGGTCATTTCCATCCGTGGTCTCTCGCCGGGCGGCAGTGAGTCCTTCGGCCTCGATCAGACCAACGCGGTTTATGTCGATGGCGTTTACATTGCTCGCTCCGGCGCGAGCGCGCTGGACGTGATGGACCTCGCCCGTGTCGAGGTGCTCCGTGGGCCGCAGGGCACGCTGTTCGGCCGCAATACGACCGGCGGTGCCATCGCTTTCGTCTCGCGCGATCCTTCCAAGGAATTCCGCGCAACCGCAACCGGCGGTATCGGCAATTACGGTGCCTGGACGGGCAAGGTGTCCGTCGATCCGGGCGAGATTTTCGGGATCAGCTCGAGCTTTTCCTACTCGCACAGCGAGCGCAACGGCATCGTCGACAACATCTTGCAGCCGGACAAGTCGAAGGATCCGGGCGCTCGTCGGACGGATGCGTTCCGGGTCGCGCTCAAGGCCGATATCGGCGGTACCGGCAGTATCCGCTACATCTTCGACTGGACCAAGACGAGGGGCCGGCCGCTCCCGTTCCAGCTGACCAACGTCGCCAATGGCACGGCTCGTCCTCCGCTCTCGGTCGACGGACAGCCTGCGATCACGCTCACCCAGCAGGCGCCGGTGCAGCAATATCTCGCTGCCGCGACTTTCCTGGAGCCCCAGTGCGCCGCGCTCGCGGTACCGACGCGCGCCTATCGCGATCGTATGTGTCTCAGCGCCGACGGCGATGCGACCGACAAGATGTGGGGTCACAATTTCCAGATCGAAAACGACTTCGGCGGTTTCCGTATCAAGGCGACGACTGGATATCGCTTCTGGCACAGTGACACGCTCGGCTCCGATTTGGATGGGATCGGCACCATTCGCGGACCGCTGTTCTCGAACGCGACATTGTTCAACGGCATGCCCGCATCGTTGCTGCAGTTCATCCCGTCGATCCCGGCGGCAGCACGTGATGCCGTCGCAGCGGCACCGGTTCCCACCACCACGCAGGGTCTGTTCGACACCAACAATCGCCGCCGCCACAAGCAGCTGAGCGAGGAAATCGAATTTTCCGGAGATACCGATCGTTTTGATTGGGTCGTCGGCGGGTTCTACTTCTGGGAGAAGGGGAGCGAGTACAACCGGCAGAACTCGGGTTTCGTGCTCGACACAAACACGATCTACACGGCCAATTTCGGAGCGCTGGGCCCCAGTTTCGTTGCCGCGAATCCGGCGCGGTACCGGCTCGTCCAGACGCTGAGCCTTTTGGAATATACCGCGCAGGCAGAATCGGTCGCTGTCTACGGTCAATCGACCTTCTACGTTGACGGCCGCGATGGCCATCTCAGTCTGACCGGCGGTCTTCGCTATACGTGGGACCACAAGCAGATCAGCCGCGCACAGAGCGGGGCCACCCGGCCCGCCACGCCCGATCTCGGCGCGGCTTCGTTCAAGCGGCTCACCTGGAATGCCATGGTGCGGTATGCCTTCACGCCCGACGTGAGCGTATACGCGCGAGCGGCCAGTGGTTACCGGTCTGGCGGGTTCAATGCTCCGGACACGACGCAGGCAGGTACCAACACGTTGGTTCCCTTCGATTCCGAGAAAATCGTTTCGTACGAGCTCGGGCTCAAGAGCGAGCTGTTCGATCGTCGTCTGCGTCTGAATATCGCCGGCTACTACAACAAGTTCGACGATCTGGCGGTGACGGTTCCGGTTGCAACGGCATCGCCTGGCGTATTCGGATCTCGCATCATCAATGCGGGTAAGGTCGATTACGCCGGTGTGGAACTCGACGGGCAGGCTGTTTTGACCGATAATTTCTCGATCGACGGCACGTTCGGGTATGTCGATGTGAAGTACAAGGAGTTCCTGATTCCCACTTCGGGTGCCGCGGGGGCACCGGTCGTGAATATCGCGTCGATCGCGTCGCCCGGTTACACCTCGAAGATCACCGGCAATATCGCGCTCAATGCCCAGTTCCCGCTCGGCTTCGGTGATGCGCGGCTGCTCGCGCGGGTCGGCTATACGTATGAATCGCCGAAATACAGCTTCAACAATATCATCGCGGCACCGTTCAACGAAGTGCTGCGCGGCGACCCGCGCAAGATGATCGACGCGCAGATCGTGGTCGACCGTATTCCTCTGGCCGGCGGGGAAGCCGAGTTCAAGCTGTGGGGCCGCAACCTGACCAACCAGCACCAGTTCGCCCGCGCGGTGGACTTCGGTTCGCTTGGTTATGCCGGGGGCTATTTCGCAGAACCGCGGACGTATGGCGCGACCGCGACGGTGAAGTTCTAGTCTGCGCAGGTCCGCAGGATCGCAGGAGGTGTAATGCGGAACAGGCGGTGGAATGTCGCCCTGGCGCTGACGTTGGTGTGCCTGCCAACGTCGGCGTTCGCGCTCGAAGCCGTGGGCGTGGAGCGGGTGGATAGCGATCACGTCCGGGTTACCTGGACGGACAAGGATCCCGTCAGCATCTCCGTCGCCGAACACGATACGGCTTCAGGCAAGGGCATGCGCGTAACCACTCGCAGCACGGCCGGAGAAGCCGTGATCGCTTCGCCCGAGGATCAGCGCCGCTACTTCATCCTCAGGGACGGCGGAGACGGATCCGTCGTCGTCGCGGCAGAGCGGGTCGTACCCTTGGAGCGGGGATCCAACTTCCGTGATCTCGGCGGATATGTTGGTGCGGGCGGGAAGCGGGTCGTGTGGGGCCGCATTTTCCGCTCCGGCGCGCTGCCGATGCTGAGCGAGCGGGATTATCGGCTTCTCGCCAGCCTCAATCTGACCACGATCGTGGACCTGCGTGCGCTCGAGGAGCGGACAATCGCGCCTGACGCGCTTGACGACAGGACGGGCGCCTTGTTCGTGTCCAACGATTACTCGATAGTGCCCTTGCTGACGGCCATGCAGCCCAAGCCGGGCCAGGCGATGTATGCCGGGACGGAGATTGCCCTGGCGCCGCAATATCGGGCTATTTTTAGGCGGCTCCTCGCGAACGACGGGGCAATCCTCTTCCATTGCTCGGCGGGACAGGACCGCACCGGCATCGCCGCGGCGCTGATCCTTTCGGCGCTCGGTGTCGATCGCGCTACGATCGTCGCCGATTACCATCTGTCGACCCAGAGCAGGCGCCCTGAAAACGAGATGCCGAAGCTGGACCCCGAGGAATTCCCCGGCAATCCCATGGCGAAGCTCTACGCGGTCGCGCAGGCTCGGCCTGGCGGTATGAAGGCGGAGCCGCTCTTCACATCCGCGGGCAAGTCCCATCTCGCTGAGTTCCTCGACTATTTGGACCAGCGATACGGCGGGGTGGAATCCTATCTCGAATCGCAGCTCGGGATTGGCCGGAAAGAAACGGACACATTGCGCCGACTTTACCTGCACTAGGGTGCAGCGTCATGATGACGCCGTCGTCGGCATGGGAGAGAAATAAATGCGCGGATCAAAGTCGAACAACCGGCGCAAGGACCTGATGGCTTCAGCTGCCGGGAGAGGGCTGACGGCGACCAACCCGATCAGGACGCCCATCATCCTTGGACGGTCGTCGCTCGCGGCGCTCCTTATCATGACTGCAATCCCCGCAGCGGCGCAGACTGTCCTGCCGCGGCCCGAAGAGCCCTTTGCGGGCACGATCGGCGAAACCTACGCGGATTCCAAACCGGCATTCCCAAAGCGGGTGGTCGCGCCGGACGGAGCGCCAAACGTCTTTCTGATCATGACCGATGACGTCGGATTCGGCGCGGCATCCACCTTCGGCGGGCCGATCCCGACGCCCAATCTGGACCGGCTTGCCGCGCGCGGGCTGGTTTATAACCGGTTTCATACAACGGCGATGTGCTCGCCGACGCGCGCGGCGCTGCTCACGGGGCGCAACCATCACGCGGTAGCCAATGGGATCGTGGCGAACCTGTCGACGGGCTTTCCCGGCTATACCAACATCCTCCCCAAAAGCGCCGCTACCCTGGCCGAAGTGCTGCGCCAGAACGGTTACAATACCGCCATGTTCGGCAAGCATCACAATGCGCCCGAAGGCGATGTGTCTCCGGCCGGCCCCTTCGATCTGTGGCCGACCGGGCTGGGGTTCGAGACCTTTTACGGGTTCATGGCCGCCGAGACGAACCAGTTCACACCGGCGCTTTACCGTGACACCACGCCGATCCCGACGCTGACGCATGGTGTGCTCGACGAGGCGCTGGCGAGCGAGGCGATACGTTGGATTCACGGCCAGAAGGCGGCCGCGCCGCACAAACCCTTCTTCGTCTACTACGCTACAGGTTCGACCCATGCGCCGATCCAGGCGCCGCCCGAATGGATCGCGCGTTTTCGCGGCCAGTTCGACAAGGGCTGGGATGCGGTGCGCGCCGAAACCTTCGCCCGTCAGCGACGAATGGGAACGATCCCCGCGAACACCGTCAACACCGAGCGGCCCGCTGGCATCAAGGCCTGGGCCGACCTCACGCCCGACGAGCGTCGGATCAACGCGCGCATGATGGAAGCCTATGCCGGCATGCTTGCCTATCAGGACGCGCAGATCGGTCGTGTTCTCGACGAACTCGACCGCATGGGAGAGAGCGGCAACACGCTGGTGCTCTTCATCGAGGGGGATAACGGCGCCTCGGCCGAAGCGGGGCCGAACGGCGGCACTAACCCGATGGCGCATTTCGTAAACGGGATGCGGGAGGACACCGCCTCGCTAGTCGCCAATCTCGATAAGATTGGCGGACCGGATGCGGCGCCGAACATCGGTTTCGGCTGGGCCTGGGCGAGCAATGCTCCTTTCCCCTTGTTCAAGCAGTTCGCTTCGCACCTTGGCGGTACGCGCAATGGCCTGGTCGTGTCCTGGCCCGACCGCATCAAGGCACGCGGGCTGCGCAGTCAGTTTACCCATGTGATTGACGTCATGCCCACTGTCCTGGAGGCGGCCGGCATTCCGGCGCCGCAGAATGTGAACGGCGTCACGCAGCAGCGGATCGATGGCGTCAGCTTCGCCTACAGCTTTGCCGCCCCGGGCGCACCCGAGCGGCACGAGACCCAATACTTCGAGATGCTCGGCAACCGCGCAATCTACCATAAGGGCTGGCTCGCGAGCACCACGCCGGTCAGCCTTCCGTGGAGCCGCGGCGCTAGCGTTCCTCCCAACCAGTACAAGTGGGAGCTGTACGACCTGCGCAAGGACTTCTCGCAGTCTCATGATCTTGCGGCGAAGGAGCCGGGCCGGCTGCGTGAGATGCAAAACCTGTTCCGCACCGAAGCAGCGCGCAACCAGGTGTTTCCGCTCGACGACCGGATGAGCCTTGCCCGCTTCGAGGCGGCACAGGGATCCGGGACGGAGGAAAATCACTTTGTCTATTGGGGGCCTGGAATAAGCGTGCCTTCGGCCAGCGCGCCGTCGCTCTTCGCGCGTGGATTCCGCATTGCCGCGCAAATCGATCTGCCGGAAGGCGGCGCGACGGGACCATTGGTCGCGCTCGGCAGCAAGTTCGGCGGTTGGAGTTTTTATCTAAAGGAGGGCCGGCCGGTCGCGCTGATGGCGGCGTCGCAGCAGGACGGCGACCAGTCGCGGATTGCCGCGGCTCAGCCGCTCAGGCCGGGGCGGACGTCGCTGGTGTTCGATTTCCGTTACGCCGGCGGCGTCAACGCGGGCGGGGAACTGGTCATCCTGGCCAATGGTAGCGAGATTGCCAGAGGACCGATCGCCCGGACCATGTCCAAACTTCCCGAACTTACCGATACGCTGGATATCGGCTTCGACGCCTCCACGCCGGTGACGGACGACTATCCGCGGGACAAGGCCTTCACGGGCGGTATCACGAAAGTCGAAATCACGCTTGGCAAGGCAGGGGCGCCTGGCGGCGCTCCGTGACGGCGGCGCAGGCGCCCGCTGCGGACATGGTCCTTATTCCCGGCGGGCGTTTCCGCATGGGATCGGACGATCACTATCCGGAAGAGGCTCCAGCGCGCGACGTCGAGGTGGATGGTTTCTGGATCGATGTGACGCCGGTCACGAATGGCCAGTTCGCGGCTTTCGTGGCGGCGATGGGCCACCGGACACTGGCCGAGATCGCCCCTGACCCAGCTGACTATCCGGGGATGCCGGCGGATATGGCCCAAGCAGGCTCGCTGGTTTTCGACAAGCCTGAAGGGCCGGTCGGCACGGCGGACCCCTACGGCTGGTGGCGTTTCGCGTTCGGCGCGGACTGGCGGCATCCGCTTGGTCCGGGGAGCTCGATCGAAGGGCTCGATAACCATCCCGTGGTGCATATCGGACACGCCGATGCGCAGCTTTATGCACAATGGGCCGGCAAGCGACTGCCCACCGAAGCGGAGTGGGAACGCGCGGCGCGGGGCGGGCTGGACGGGACGGCCTATGCCTGGGGCGACACGTTCGAGCCCGGCGGCGCACCGCAGGCGAACTATTGGCAGGGATCGTTCCCCTGGCTCAATCTGCTGACCGACGGTTATGAGCGCACTTCGCCTGTCGGGACATTCGCGCCCAACAGGTTCGGCCTCCACGACATGATCGGCAATGTTTGGGAGTGGACGGCGGATTGGTATGGCGAGCGGCAGCGTGCGGCTCGCAAAGCCAAGGCATGCTGCGTGCCCCGCAATCCGCGCGGCGGCACGAAGGCGGATAGTCTCGACCCGTTGGCGCCGGGGGAGACGATGGGCCGGCGCGTGCTCAAGGGCGGGTCGTACCTGTGCGCCGCCAACTACTGCCAGCGCTATCGTCCCGCCGCCCGCTACCCGCAGTCGGTCGATACGACCACCTGCCACGTCGGCTTTCGCTGCGCGCGCGACGCCTGAGCCGCCCGCACAGCGATACAGCCCTATTTTGCGCTGATAGTCACGGTTTCGATCGCTCCGCCCGCGAACGGGTAGCCAGGTGCGCTTTCGGGGGGATAGTCGCCGGCGGGCGAGCCGCGATCGATCCCGACGTCGAACGTCTCGTCTATGGTGAAGAAGGCCGTGGGGCTGGCGACGAGCCGCTCTTCAGCGAGCGGCTGCCCGTCGGCGATGAGCGTGAGGGTTCCGCCTTTACCAAAGCCTCCGCCATCATAGTGAAAGTCGAGCCTGAGCGCGTGACGGCCGGGGGCAAGAGATTGTGCCCCGCGCAGGTTCACGGCCTGTAGATCGAACAGGCGGTAGCTGACCGATGGCCGTTGGTCTGCGTCGAGGGACAAGGACCAGCCCGCGCTTCTCCCGCCCAGCGCCGCGATCACGCCGTGTGAGCCGGGGGCGACGTCGATGGCGGCGTCTACGCTCCAGGAGCGGTTGAAGATCCGCGGGACAGCGCTTTCCGGGATGCCCCGTGCACTCGCCGGATAGGAGATGATCGTTCGCCCGGCGCGGATCGAAGGGAGACCCGCGGCGTTGCCGACGGCATTGTTCGTCAACGGCAGGACCTGGTTCTCCGCGGCCTCGCGCAGGAACAGGTCTTTCAACTCGGCCAGCTTGGCAGGCTGAGTGCTTGCCAGATCATGCGCCTGCGAGAAGTCGCGCCGCAGATCGTAGAGTTCCCAGCGATCGGCTTCGAACGGAGGGTTCGACCGGTCGATACCCGCCCACGGCAGGCGGCTGTGGAACGCCGAGGCAATCCAGCCGGCGTGATAGATCGCGCGGTGCCCGTAAACCTCGAAATACTGCGTGTCATGCCGTTCGGGCGCGCGCGGGGCGTCGAAGCTATAGACGAGGCTGGCGCCGTTCATTGGTTTTTGCGGCACGCCGTCCACCGTTGCCGGCGCAGGAATGCCAGCCGCCTCGAGGATTGTCGGGGCGATGTCGTTCACGTGCGAGAACTGGCTGCGCAGTCCGCCGTGATCGTGGATGCCTCTTGGCCAGGACACGACCAGGCCATTGCGGGTACCCCCGAGGTGAGAGGCGACCGTCTTCATCCAGCGGAACGGCGTGTTCATTGCCCAGGCCCAGCCGGAGTTGAAATGCGGATAGGTGCTAGGCGCGCCGAATTTGTCGATCAGCTGAAGCTTGACCGCATCGGGTTCGGGCAAGCCCTGGATTGGGCCCATGTAATCTGCGCTGCCGAGCAGTCCGCCTTCGCCGCTCGCGCCGTTGTCGCCGACGACATAGAAGAACAGCGTGTTGTCGAACTTTCCTTCCGCTTTCAGCGCATCGATGAGCTTGCCGACCTGCGCGTCGGTGTGCGCAAGAAAGCCGGCATAGACCTCCATCAGGCGCGCGGCGATGCGCTTCTGGTCGGGGGCAAGTGAACTCCAGGCCGGCAACTGCGGATCGCGCGGGGTCAGCACGGTGTCGGCTGGAATGACCCCGAGCTTTTTCTGCCGGGCGAAGATCTCCTGGCGCAGCGCGTCCCAGCCGCCGTCGAAACGGCCGCGATAGCGTTCGATCCAGGCCTTTGGCGCCTGGAACGGAGCGTGGGTCGCGCCGGGCGCGAAATAGAGCAGTACTGGTTTGTCCGGCGTGACGGCCTTCTGCGTGTGCAGCCATTCGATCGCCTTGGCCGCCAGATCCTCGGTGAGATGATAGGCGTTGCCCGCCGGCCGGACGATCGGCGTGACGCCGTCGTAAAGCGTCGGATCGTATTGGTCGGTCTCACCGCCCATGAACCCATAAAAGCGTTCGAACCCTTCGCCGGTTGGCCAACGATCGAACGGTCCGGCGGGCGAGGCTTCCCAATCGGGTGTCTGATGCCATTTCCCGAAGGCCGCGGTGCTGTAGCCGCTCCCGCGCAGGATCCGCGCGATCGTCGACGTATCCTTGGTGTGGAACCCGCTGTAGCCAGGCCGAGCGTCGGAGGTGTTGGTGACCGTGCCGATGCCAGTTGCGTGGGGGTTGCGCCCGGTGAGCAAGGACGAGCGGGTCGGCGAGCAAATCGCAGTGGTGTGAAAGCGGTTGTAGCGCAGGCCATCGCGTGCGAGCGCATCGAGCGCGGGCGTCGCTACTGGCCCGCCGAAGGTCGACGCAGCGCCGAAACCTACGTCATCCAGCAGGACGATCACGACGTTGGGCGCGTTGGCTGGCGCCTTGATCTCGTAGGGGGAATTACTGTCTGGGGCAGCAGGCGACGACGCCTGCGCGAGCGCGGCGGGGCTACCAAAAAGAAGACTGGTGCTCACCACCAAACATGTCAGCCGCATAGAAGGCTCCTGAGGGAATCGGGATGCCGCGGACGCACGCCCCCAATATTACCGAGGGATGGGGGCCGGTTCGCAGGCAGGATAATCGATGTAGCCGCGCTCTTCACCGGTGTAGAGCCGGGTGTAATCGGGCTTGGCGAGCGCTGCGCCCGACTTTATGCGGGCGACGAGATCTGGATTCGAAATGAACGGTCGTCCAAAGCTCACCGCCTCGGCGAGGCCGGCGTCGAGCACGTCCTGGGCGGACTGCGCGGTAAGCATGTTGTTGGTGATGATCGCGCCCGACCAATCCGCCCGCAGCACGGCCAGGGTGTCCATGTCTTCAAGACCCATGTCGACCACGTGGAGATAAGCCAGCCCCAGCCGGTCGGCTGCCCTCACGAACGGGAGGAAGGTTTCCGCGGGATCGCTCGGGTCCATGCCGTTGTAGGGGTTGCCCGGAGAAATGCGGAAACCGACGCGGCCCGCACCGATCGCGTCGGCCATGGCCTTGAGCACTTCGATCGGGAAGCGGATGCGGTTGTCCGCCGTGCCGCCATAGGCATCGTCGCGCTGATTGCTTGCCGGGTTGAGGAACTGGTTGATCAGATAGCCGCTGGCGCAGTGCAGTTCCACGCCGTCGATCCCCGCCGCCACCGCGTTGCGCGCGGCCTCGGCGAATTCCTGCGCTAGAGCGGGCAGCTCGGCCACATCAAGCGCACGTGGCAGCGCTGTCTCGACCGGTACGCCGTCCGGTCCCGGGACCGGGGAGGGGCACCGCAATGCGGAAGGGGCAATCACGTCTGCTTCGAAGCCGCGGTTGGCGGGCACCACCACGCGGCCGCAATGCATGATCTGGACGACCAGTTTGCCGCCCTCGGCGTGCACGGCGTCGGCCACTTTGCGCCAGCCTTCGATCTGTGCGTCGCTGTGAATGCCGGGTGTGCGCCAATAGCCCTTGCCGGCGGCACTGGGCTGCGTTCCTTCGGTCACGATGAGCCCCGCCGTGGCGCGTTGCCGGTAGTACTCCACCATGAGGTCATTGGGGACATCGTCCGGGCCGGCACGGTCGCGCGTCATCGGAGCCATGACGATACGGTTTGCAAGATCCAGATCGCCAAGCCGAACCGGAGAAAATAAAGGAACAGACATTCGATTCTCGCCAAAAAATTCGGACATTGACCATAATTTGCGTTATATTCTATGCAAGAAATTACGCAATGCAAGGAGAGGTTGGGTGAATTTTGGATTCGATGGGAAGGTAGCCCTGGTGACCGGGGCCAGCGGCGGAATCGGCCGTGCGACGGCGCTTGCCTTTGCCGCCTCGGGAGCCGCGGTGGTGGTGTCCGACGTCAACGACGCCGCCGGAGAGGAGACGGCGGCGATGATCGCGGCGGCGGGCGGAAAGGCCGTGTTCCAGCATTGCAACGTGGCCGATGCCGCCGAGGTCAAGGCGCTGGTGGCGCGCGGCGTCAAGGCGTTCGGGCGGCTCGATTTCGCGCACAACAACGCGGGCATCAACAACATGGGCGCCGACGAGTATCAGGACGATGTCTGGGACCGCGCTGTCGCCATCAATCTTTCGGGGGTGATGTACTGCATGCGCGAGGAGGCGGAGGTCATGCTCGCGCAAGGGTCTGGATCGATCGTCAACACCGCCTCGATCAACGGTCTGGTCGGCAACGGCGCGCAGCCGGGCTATACGGCGACCAAGCATGGCGTGGTCGGGTTAACCCGTCACGGGGCCCTGCGCTGGGCCAAGGCGGGCATCCGCGTGAACGCGGTATGCCCCGGCGTCATCGAGACCCCGATGACAGCGCCGCTGACGGCCAACCCCGATATGCGCAAGACGCTTGATTCCCTGACCCCGATGGGCCGGATGGGCAAGGCCGAGGAAATCGCTGCCGCTGTTCTGTGGCTCTGTTCGGATCAGGCCAGCTTCGTGACCGGCCATCCGCTGGTCGTGGATGGCGGCGCGACCGCGACCTGAACCGGGTCGTGGCTTTCCGGCGGCCGTTCAATCGCGCTTGAGCGTGCCGCCGTTGACGTGCCAGACCTGCCCGTTGACCCATTCCCCGTCCTCGGACGCCAGGAAGGTCACCGCGGCGGCAATGTCTTCCGCCTTGCCCAGGCGGGTGTGCGGGATCGCTTTGAGCCCGGCCTCACGGTATTCGTCGGTCAGATGGATGGCGGCGGCCTCGGTCAGCACCAGGCCGGGGCAGATCACATTAGCGCGAATGCCCTGCTTGCCCCACTTCTGCGCGACATGGCGGGCGAGGGCGTGGATCGCGTTTTTGGTCATGGGGTAAGCGACCTGCCAGGGAGCTCCGTTGGCCGCCGCGCCGGAGGAGGTGTAAAGCATGGCGCCGCCACCATTCTCCAGCAGCACTGGAAGTGCCGCCTGCGTGGCAAGAAAGTGGCTTTTGGTGTTGATGGCGAAGCTTTTTTCGAGCACCTCGACAGGACAGTTGAGGGCGTCGATGTCGCCATCCGTGCCGCCGGCGAGATTGGAGTGGTAGACGTCGAGGCGGCCGAAGCTGTCGAGCGCGGCCTTGACGATCGCGGCCTGCGATGCCGCGCTGGTGCCGTCGAGCTCGACGGCCAGAGCCTTGCCGCCTTGCGCGACGATTTCGGCCGCTACGTCTCGTGCGAGATCGGCGAGCATGTCGCCGATCACCACGCTGGCGCCTTCCTCCGCCATGCGCCGGGCAGTCGCCGCCCCGATGCCGCGCGCGCCGCCCGCGATGATGACAACCTTGTCCGCCAGTCCGCGCATTGCCCATCTCCAGATAAAATGCGTTTTATGGAAAGCTATGTTATACGCAAAACGTTGTCAATTTTATTAAACATCCGATCTTTGCGAAATTAGGGAGCAAGAAGAATGTCAGGTAGGTTGAAAGGGCGGACGGCTGTCGTAACCGGCGCGGGTGGAGGCATCGGCGAGGGTATCGCACGGCGTTTTGCCCGCGAGCAAGCCCTGGTCGTGGTCGCGGAATTTGATGAGGCGAGCGGTCTTGCCTGCGCGGAGACGATCAACGAACAGGGCGGCAGCGCCCGGTTCATACAGGTGGACGTGACCGACAAGGTGAGCGTCATGGCCATGATGGCGGAGGCCGGGTCCGTCGACATCCTTGTCAACAATGCCTGGCGGGGTAGCGGCGTGAGCCGGCTCGAGGCCAAGACCGACGAGCAGTTCGAGCGTGCGATGGGGTTCGGCTTGTTCGCTGCCCAGTGGACCATGACCGCGGCATTGCCGCACATGAGGGCGCAGGGCTGGGGCCGGATTATCAATCTTGCCTCGCTGAACGGCGTCAACGCGCATGTCGGCAGCGCTGACTACAACGCCGCCAAGGAGGCGCTGCGCGCGCTCACCCGAACGGCCGCGCGCGAATGGGCCGCTTACGGCATCTGTGCAAACGTGATCTGCCCGGCCGCCATGGCGGCCTCCACGCGGCGGATCATGGCCCAGCAGCCCGGCATGATCGAGCGGATCGAGAAGGCCAACCCGATGGGCCGCATGGGCGATCCAGAGGAGGATATCGCGCCGGTCGCCGTGTTCCTGGCGAGCGACGATGCCCGCTATCTGACCGGAAATACCCTGTTTGTCGACGGCGGCGGCCACATCAACGGCGTCGCCTGGACACCGGAGCTGGGCGATTGACGTGAGCGGGATCGGGTCATCGGGCAGGAGGGCAAAGCCGGGAAACGCCTGAGGGAGGTTCAGGCCAGAAGGTGCCGGCCCAGATAGCCTACGCCGACCAGAAAGCTCCATGCCGCTGTGCCCCAGTGGGCAAGCCGGGCCGATTGGTGGTTCCACAAGGAAAAGGCGCCTGCTGCGCCCATTGCGCCGACGCCGGGAATCCAGAACCCGGCGAGGCCGCCGAAGCCGAACAGGCCCATCATGCGGACCAATGCTCCGGGGCGGGTCCGGTCGCAGGGATTTCGGATGCCGGCAAGTCCCGCCAAGCCAATCAGGCCAATCAGGCCCGCCGGCCCGGCCAGTGTTTCGATCATGCCATCTCTCCTGATGCTGTATCTACGCGACGTTCGCTGGCCTTCGCTGCGCCCAGGGCGCGGCCTTTTCGAGTTGCGCTGCAAGACGCAGCAGCAGGGCTTCCTCGCCGTAGCGCCCCGTGAACATCACCCCGATGGGCAAGCCTTCGCGGGCCATGCCGAGCGGCACCGACATGCTTGGCTGCCCGGTCCAGTTGGCCATCTGCGTGAAGGGGGAGAACAGCGCTACCCGCTGCCCCCATTCCTGCAGGCCGACGCCGGGCGACAGGTTGATGCGGCCCAGGTCGAGTGGCGGAGCGGCGAGGGTAGGGGCGAGAATCACGTCGTAGCGTTGCATGAAGCGGGCAACGGCGATGGCGGCTGTCTGCATCATGGAGTTGGCGCGGGCTACATCCATGCCGGTGAAGGTCTTGCCATATTCGGCAAAGGCCAGTGTGATCGGCTCGAGCAGTTCGGCCGGATTGAGTCCGGTCGCCTTGGCGCGGTCCGCAACATCGGCCGCGATGGCCGGACCCATCAGCGCGAAGCTTGCCCAACCGAGGCCAGCAGCGTCCAGCTCCGGCGCGGCTTCATCGACGTGATGCCCAAGGCTTTCACATAGGCGCGCGGCAGCGCGGGCGGCCTCGAGGCACTGCGGATCGACCGGGCTGCCCGAGATCGGGCGCAGCATCAGCGCGATGCGCAGCTTGCCGGGATTTCTGCCGACCTGGGACAGGAAGGTTTCCGCCGGAGTGGGAGCGCCATAACGGGAACCGGGCTCGATACCGTGTGTGGCATCGAGGATCGCCGCCGAATCGCGCACCGACCGGGTGATTGCGTGATGGGTGGAGAGACCGCCCCAGCCTTCGGTGCGGGGAGGTCCCATGGGAACCCGGCCGCGACTGGGCTTCAGCCCGAAAAGGCCGCAGCACGATGCCGGGATGCGGATCGAGCCGCCGCCATCGGTCGCATGAGCCGCGGGAACGACTCCCGCCGCGACGGCCGCTGCCGCTCCTCCCGAAGAACCGCCGGTGATGCGGGCGGGGTTCCAGGGGTTCCTGGTGTCGCCGGTCAGCTTGTTCTCGGTGGTGCCCGTCAGCCCGAATTCGGGCGCGGTTGTCTTACCGAAGATGACCAAGCCGGCGCGTTGATGACGCTCGACCAGTTCCGATGTCACCGTCGGCCGATTACCCCGAAAGAACCGGCTGCCCGCTTCGCTCAGTTCACCCGCAAGGTAGGTGTTGAGATCCTTGAGGAGCCAGGGAACGCCCGTAAACGGGCCGCTGGGCAGGCCTCGCGCGATGGCCGCGCGGGCGAAGTCATAATGCTTCTGTGCCATGAAATTGAAGCGCGGGTTGAGCGCTTCGGCGCGCCCGATCGCTGCATCGAGCAGCTCGGTGGGCGAGACCTGGCGTGCACGCACCAGCGCTGCAAGGCCCATCGCGTCCTGATCGCCGAGCGGATCTCCGCGGCCGGCGGCCCGAGCCGGAGCCGCCGCCACTGCCAGCGCCGCCGCGCCGGCGCATACGACCTCGCGCCGTGTCGGCATGGCTCAGGCCTTCGCCAGGTGAGCGGGCTTGCCCTGGCCCTCGACGTAGTACCGCGCGTAGAACTTGCGGAAGTCGGCGATCGGGCCGTCACCGGCGCAGATGAAAGGTTCGGGTTCGAATTTCTGGCGATCCCAGACCACCTTGTCCTGATCATACTGCTTGCAGATGTCGCGGATGATGGCCTTTGCCACGCCGGCACGCTCTCCCTCGGCCTGGACCTTGGGCTGGGTGAAGCAGAACCGGGTGTGGCAATGGTCGAGATCGACCGGCGTGATGCAGGCGACGAGCAGGGTCTCCGAAATCCCGGTGAAGCGCGTCCAGCTCTGGCCCGGGCCCATGGTGTCGTAGCTGATCTCGCCGTCGACTTCTCCCCACGGGGTGCCCATCTTGGCCTTCACGTCGGCACCGCGGCCCCATTCGGCCCAGCGCAGGTCGCCGAGGGGAACGTTGGCGGTACCGTGGATATACTTGAAGTGCGCCACGTCGACGCCGTTTTCCGCCATGTTCTGGACATTGCCCCAGACGTTCCACTCGTGGACCTCGAAATCGGTCCATTGGGGATCGGAGCATTCGGGGAGATTGGCGACCTCCCACAACGGGTCGGCGCCCTCGGGGTGGTACCACATCCAGATCCAGCGGTTCGCCTCGGTGACGGGATAGGTCCCGGTGCACTTGCGTTTGACCTGGGGAGGGATCGCCTTGGAATAGGGTATCTCTTTCACCACGCCTTCGTCGCCGTCATAGCGCCAGGCGTGGAACGGGCATTCGAGCAGATTGCCATGAACCTTGCCGCCATGGCCCATGTGCGCGCCGAGGTGTTTGCAGTAGGCGTCGATGATACGCACCTGGCCGTCCTCGCCGCGCCACATGGCAAGGTCGCGGGCGAAGTAGCGCAAGGGTTTCACTTCGCCCACGGCGAGCTTGGCCGAGAGCTCGATGGGATACCAGCCGAACGGAAAGCCGATGTCGAGGTTGCGTTCCTCGATCGAGGCGCGGCCCGCAACCGGCGCAAGCCGCCAGTCGAGCAGGTCCTGCCCCTTGAGGTTCTCGAGCAGTTGCCACACAGCGACAGGCGCGGTGCGGGCATCGGTGGCGGCGGTGTTTTCGGTAGTCATTGTCTGTTCTCCTGGCGGCGGGCTTAGGCGAGATTGAAGACGCGCATGGCGTTCTCGCGCAGGAACTTCGGCCAGACGTCGTCCTTGAGCGGCACGTTCTGCATGTCGGACATGATGCGTTCGAGGCTGAGCCCCATCGGGAAATAGCCCGCGTAGATCACCTTGTCCGCGCCGCGGGTGTTGGCGTAGTCGATGATCGCCTTTGGATAGTGCTTGGGCGCGAAGGCGCTGGTCGAATAATAGAGGTTGGGCCATTTGAGCATGAGCTTCACGGCCAGTGCTTCCCACGGTTCGGCGCCGTGGCGCATCACGACCTTGAGATCCGGGAAAAACCAGCACACCTCGTCGAGATGTTCGACCTTCTGCGTTTCCATGGGGATGCGCGGACCGGGGATGCCGGCGTTGAGCAATACCGGAAGGCCCAGTTCCTCGGCGCAGGCATAGATCGGGAACATGTACTTGTGATTGATCGCGACCTGCGGCAGGGTTCCCGCGGGGAAGCAGGAGATCGCAGAAAGGCCCACCTCGGCGTGGATGCGCTTGATCCGCCGCACTTCTTCCATGCCCCGATTGGGGTCGAACGGGAGGTCGAAGAAGAAGCGGTCGCCGTACATTTCCTTGGCACGGCGCGAGGTCTCGTTATCGTTCCAGCCGACCAGCGCCTTTTCGACATTGAAACGGTCCATCTGATCGACGGTCCATTTGATATAGTCGTCCTGCTTGCCGGTCTGCGGGATGTCCTTGAACATGTACTGCGCAGGCATGGCGAACTGCTGCAGCGTCTGCGCATCCTTGATCAGCGGGCGGAAAGGATCGAACCAGTTCGACCGGTCCTCCGCCTCTGGAATGCCCAGCATGCAGTCTATGATCTTGATTCCGGCGGGCATGCCCATGGTTCAGTCCTTCCTGTAGATTTCGTTCCAGCGCGCACGCAGCGCGATTTTGTCCACCTTGCCCACATGATTGCGCGGCAAGGTCTCGTCCAAAAAGGCGACGTGTCCCGGCGCCTTGTACTTGGCGAGGCGTTCCGCGACCCAGCGGATCACGCCGTCCTCGGTAGTGTCCTTGGCGCGCACGACGCAGACCAGCATCTCTCCCAGCCGCTCGTCGGGGATGCCGAAGGCGGCGCATTCGGTCACGCCAGGCATTTCGCCCAGGACGCGCTCCACCTCGGCGCAGTAGATGTTTTCGCCGCCCGAGATGACCATGTCCTTCTTGCGGTCGACGATGAAGACATAGCCTTCCTCGTCGAGCATGCCGACGTCGCCGGTATGGAGCCAGCCATCGGCCGTAAGTACGGCGGCGGTATCTTCAGGACGATTCCAGTAGCCCTGCATGACCTGCGCGCCGCGCACCAGGATCTCGCCCGCTTCGCCGATGGGAAGCGCGCTGCCGTCGGGCGCGGCGATGCGGACGTCGACCAGCGGCAACACCCGGCCGGCCGAGCTTGGTTTGCGCACGAAATCATCGCCCACGGCTTGGGCGATCGCGCCCGAGCATTCCGTCATTCCGTAGCCGGTGCCCATCATCGCCTGCGGGCATAGCGCGCGCATTTCCTCGACGAGATTGACGGGCAGGGCCTGGCCGCCGCTTGCAATGTTGCGCAAGGTGGAGAGGTCGGCATCGGTGGCCTTGGCATTGTGCAGCACGTCCCACAGCATGGTGGGAACACCGGTAAACATGGTCACCTTTTCGTCGGTGACATAGCGCAGTGCCTTGGCGCCATCCCAGCGGCGCATCACCACCACTTTCGATCCCGCGAGCATCGGCGAGAGGAAGGCCGAGCCCAGTCCGGAGATGTGGAACAGTGGATAGACCAGCAAGGTCGCCTGCTGCGGCATGTGCTGCAGCATGGTTTGCACCGGCATACCCATACGTTCAGCCATGGCGTGTAGCACCTGCATTCCGGAGAGTTGGACACCGACCAGGCCGGTGATCAGGTTGCGATGCGAGAGGACCGCGCCTTTCACGCGTCCGGTCGTGCCCGAGGTGAAGAGTATGGCGCAGGCGTCGTCGGGCGAGGCCTCGCCGGGATCCTCGCTAGGGACATGGCCGCGCCGTTCGATTTCCGCTTCCTCGAAGGGGCGGGTCAGGTCGAACATCCGGCCCTGATAGCCGCCCTCGCGGATCAAGCGGGCGCGCTCGCTGTCGGCCAGCACCAGTTCGGGCGTCACTTCGTGAATCATCGCGACGAGTTCGGCGGGCGAACCGCGGCTGTTCAGCAGCGCTGCGATGCCGCCCGCCTTGATCACGGCAAGGAAAGCAACGATCCATTCCGCGCGGTTGCGCATGCAGATCGCCACACGTTCGCCGCGGTGGATCTGCAGCAGCGGCACAAGCCGGTCGCGCAGGGCGAAGACCTCGTCGAAGCTCAGGCGGCGGTCGGTGCCATCGTCGGCTTCTTCGATGATGAAGGTCTTGCCGCCGTGAGTCCGGGCGGTGTCGATCATCGCGTTGAGATCGCCCGGAGCGCGCAGAAACTGGCGCACGCCGCCGCGCTCGCCGATTTCGAAGGAAGCGCCTGGTCCGGTCAACGCGACGAAATGAGGATCGAGTTCGGTCATGCGGCTTCCTTTGCCATGTCCCCGGGCACGATCATGGCCATGGCTTCGAAGGTTCTGGCGGGGCGCGACAGGCAGTCCATCAGTACACCGCGGCAGGATTTTTGGGACGGGGGCTGCCCAGCATCTCGCGATAGGACGGGCGTTCGACGCCCCGATCGGTGATGCCGAGAGTCTTGGCGATCTCGGCGCCGATCAGGGTCTGGCCCGACAGCTCGCCGCGATTGGCGGCGGCGGCGATGGCATCGACGATGTAGGCGGTGAACTCCGGGTTCTCTGCCGCGGCGATCAGATCGTCGTACTGCTCGGGATTGGTCTGGCGCGCGATCAGGGAGCGCTCCGTGACGAGGGGGCCCATCCAGATCGAGACTGCGGTAACGCCGGTGCCGCGCAGATCGTGCTCCATGTCGTGCGCGAATTTGTCGATGCCGGCCTTCTGGGCGCCATAGGCTGGCCCATGCATGTAGCACGAGCCACCGAAGGAAGATCCGAAGGCGATGATGCCGTCACCCTGGGGCACCATGATCCGCGCCGCATGCCAGCTGGCCACATAGGCAGAGCGCAGCCCGACATCGAGGATATCGACGGCGCCCAGTTCCTTCTCCCAGAAAGGGAGCTTCGAGATCAGCTGGTGATGGATGAAGGCTGCGTTGTTTACCAGCACGTCGAGCCGGCCCTGTTCCTGCACGATCTGCTCGAAGAGCGCTGCAACCTGGGCGTCGTCGCCATGATCGCAGACGACCGGGATACCTTTGCCGCCAGCGGCCGTGACCTGGGCTGCCGTTTCCAGAACGGTGCCGGGCAAAACCGAACCGTCCCATCCGCGCGCGGCGCCCGGTGCAGTCGTGCGGCCGGTGACATAGACGGTATAGCCCAATTCGCCGAAGCCATGAGCGATACCGCGACCGGCGCCTCTGCTTGCCCCGGTGACAAGCGCTACTTTGTTCACGAGCGGTTTCTCCCGGCGATTCGACGCATTCTTTGCGTCTATGGCGACATTAAACCAAATTTTGCGGATTTAAAAGCTATTTCAATTACGCATCCAATGCGTAGGAATCGACTTCGTCGCCAAAACGCGAAACCGCCGTTAAGTCGGCATTCGCGCAGCGGCAGAAACCGATTGATAGCCAGGTCGCGAGCAGGCGCTTGACCGGCCGCGTAAATGCGTAAATAAATATCGTACACATTACGCATTGCGCCGTTCAAAGTCGATACGATTCGCATATTGCGTCAGGCTCAGCGAGCGCGGCTTGAGGGATGGAGGAGACGAAAGGCATGGTACAGGATCTGGCAGGCAAGGTTGCCATCGTAACAGGCGGCAGCGAGGGCATCGGATATGCCACGGCCGCGCTGCTGGCTCGGCGCGGCGCGCAAGTCGTGATCTGCGGCCGCCGGCAGGAGGTTCTCGAAAAGGCCCGGACGATGATCGAGGCCGAGGGCGGCAAGGTTGACGCCGTGCAGCTCGACGTTACGGATTTCGATGCTTTTGCGGCGTTGGTGGAAGAAACGGCAGCCAGATACGGCCGCCTGGACATGCTGGTGAACAACGCCATGTCGACGCACTACGCGCCGATCAGCCGGCTGACGATGGAGCACTGGCGCAAGGATTTCGAGGTCAATGCCGATGCGGTCTTTATCGGCACGAAGGCTGCGATGAAGGTGATGACGGCCCAGGGCAAGGGTTCGATCGTCAACATCGCATCGACGACGGCGATCCGCGCGATGGAAAACTATGCGGGCTATTCCGCTTCGAAGGCGGCGCTCATCCAGTTCACCGCCTGCGCGGCCATGGAAGGCGCTCGCAAGGGCATTCGTGTGAATGCCGTGGTGCCCGGGCAGGTCAACACCGCCGCGACGATGGATTTTGCAAACAAGGCGCCGGAGATTGCGGCGACTATGGCCGACGCGATCCCGATGGGGCGGGGCGGGAACCCCGACGAACTGGCGGAGGCGATCGTTTTCCTGCTGTCGGACGCGGCAAGTTTCATCACCGGCGTCGCGCTTCCGGTTGATGGCGGCAAGGCCGCTCAGCTGTATATGCCGTCGTGATGAGCGCGGCCAAGATGGCGGGCAGGTTGGACGGCCGCGGCGCGATCGTCACGGGGGCGGGGCGCGGCATCGGCCGGGCCATCGTCGAGCGGCTGGCGGCGGAGGGTGCCCGGGTCGCGGCTCTCGACCTCAATCTTACCGATGCGCAAGCCAGCGGCGCGGACCTGGCGCTGGCCTGTAACGTCGCCGATTCCGCGTCGGTGGCTGCCGCAGTGGCTGCCGCGCGCGAGGCGTTCGGGCGGCTCGATATCGCCGTGCACAACGCCGGCATCGGGCAGGCGTCCGGTGATGGGTCGGAGGAATTCTACGGTGCGATGGCGCGCCGCAACGCCGAACTGGCCGAAAAGGGCAGCTCGCAGATCATTGCCGACCAGCTCATCCACATGGAGGATGAAGGCTGGGCCGCAGTGATGGCAGTGAATATCAACGGCGCCTTCTACCTCGCGCGAGAATTCACCCGGGTTCTGGCGAAGGACGGTAATCCGGGAGCCATCGTCGCGATCAGTTCGACAAGTGCGCAATCGGGGGAAGGCAGCCCGCATTACTGCGCATCGAAGGCGGCAATCCTCGGGCTCGTCCGCCAGCTTTCGCGTGAGCTTGCCCCGCGTGCGATCAGGGTGAACGCGGTGGCGCCCGGGCCGACCAACACCCCGATAATGAGCGGCATCCCGCCGGAATGGATCGCATCGATGGAGGCGGGGGTTCCGCTCGGCCGCCTGGCGGACCCTGCGGAGATCGCCGCTGCGGTCGCCTTCCTCGCCAGCGACGACGCCAGTTTCGTGACGGGCTCGGTCCTGACCGCCAATGGCGGCAGTTACTTCCTCTGACACAGGCTGAGAAATTCGTGCAGCGGTTGCTGTAACCGGGCATTGCGGGCTGAGCGTGGCAGGCGAGGCGTCCGGCATCGGTCTCGCCCGTGTCCGATGCGCCGGCGCTCGTCGGCCGACCCGTGGCCGGCGCTTGTGTCTTTCTGCTCAAGCCAGCTGTGCCACAGCCGCGGAACGGTCCGTCCATGGCGGTGACGGATGCGGGCGTCAGTCGGCGCGGACTTTCACTCTGGGAGCAGCCGCGCCGCGCTGCATCGTTTCGAGGAACTTGCCGAGCGGGGCCGGCTCGGGGACCGGTCCGCCATGGTCGCCTTCGCGCGCCCAGTATTCGGCAAAGCTGGGAAACAGTTTGTGGAAGTTGCCTTCCACCCACTCGGTGCCCGGCCAGCGCATCTTGTTCTCGCCCATTGGCGGCTTGTTGAGATCGGTTGCGTACCAGTAAAGCGGCAGGCGCCGGGCGAAATACCAGCGCGGACCGTCCGGCCCTGCGGCGCGCACGTAATTGTCGACGTACATCATCTGCATGATGACCCATTCGCCCTGAGCGCCCTCGACCGGCGTCTCGTGCTCGTTCTTGGAATAGACCACGCCATGGGCGTGGTCGGCGTCGTCGAATTCGATTACGTGGCCGCCGATGTGGTGCGAGGTGCCGGTGAACGGGGAGCGCAGGGTGCGGTCCATGTAGGCGCGCAGCGCCTGCCGTCCGCTTGCTTCTCGGCCTACCCGGACGTCAGGTTCGAACAGGCCGACCATTGCATCCATGTCGCGCATGTCGAGCGTGAGCGCATATTTGGCGGGAAGCTGGCGGATCTGGTCGAGCGACTCCAATCGTTCGATGCGCTCTTCCAGGGTCTGGGGGCTGGTCATTCGGATTCCTCAATGTTGCGGATTTCGGGACGGAACGGTGCGGCCGGGTCCTGGAGCGCGCGCCGGAGCCGTGCATTCAGCGCGCCGCTAAAGGCGTGACAGGGCCAGATCGCCGGGATGTCGGTTTCGTCGAGGTCCGGGCTGGCGCAGATCGAGCCGAGCAACGCCTTGCGCGCGACTCCGATGATCGCATGCAGCGGGCCTTGACCGGATCCTTTCCAAACTGCTCCGCTCATTCCCCCGAAAGACCCTACCTGATTTGATTGAATTGCGATTTTGCAACGTCAAAATAGCAAGCCGGCAACATATTTATGCGTGAAGGCGGCAATACGCTTGCGAATATCGTAACAATCTCTACGATTATCTACGCAAAGACAAGGGAAAATGCCCTGCAGGCAGCGGCAGGCGAAGGAGAGAAGGGCGATGCGTTTCCATTATGCCGAGTCCATGACGACTGTCGCAAACTATCTGCCGCTGGCTCGCGCAGCCGAGGAAATGGGTTTTGCGGGCTTCACCATCCCGGACAGCCTGATTTATCCCAAGGCCTCCGATACGTCCTACAGCTACACGCAGGACGGGGGGCGCGAGTTCCTGGAGAACAAACCGTTCGTCGAGAGCTTCGTTCTCGCGGCGGCGATCGGCGCCGCGACCACCCGGCTCGAGTTGACGACCAATGTGGTCAAGCTGCCGGTGCGTCCGCCGCTCTATTCGGCCAAGCTCGCCGCCTCGGTCGCAGCGATAACGGGGGACAGGTTCAACCTTGGTGTCGGCCTTTCGGTCTGGCCGGAAGATTATGCGGCAATGGGTGTCGACTATGCGAGGCGCGGCAAGCGTTTCGACGAATGCCTGGAGATCGTGAAGGGGCTGTGTGGCGGCGGCTATTTCGAATTTCACGGGGAGTTCTACGATATTCCGCCAGTGAAACTGAACCCGGTTCCGACCAAGCCGCTGCCGATCCTGATTGGCGGCCATTCGGCCGCGGCCTTCAAGAGGGCCGCCCACTTCGACGGCTTCATGTTCGCCGGCGGAGGGCCTGACGAACTCGCCGGTCCTATCGCAGAGATCAGGAAGGCGCGCGATGAAGCTGGAACTGCCGGCAAGCCGTTCCGCATCTTCGCCACTGCCATGGGTGACTTCTCGGCGGACACCATTGGCCGACTGGAGGCGCTGGGAGTGACCGACATGCCGGTCGCCTTCCGCAACCTCTACGCCGTGGAAGAGGACACGCAGCCTCTGGCCGAGAAGATCGACGCCATGAAGCGTTTTGCAGATAGCGTAATTGCAAAGGTCTGATCCCATGTCCAACCGTTACCCTCATCTCCTATCTCCCGGACACATCGGCTCGCTCGAACTGAAGAACCGGATCGCCGTGACGGCGATGGGTATGAGCTTCTCGGAAGATGACGGCACGGTAGGTGAACGTCTCATCGCCTATCACGAGGAGCAGGCTCGGGGCGGCGCTGCGCTGATCATTTCGGGCGTGACCGGGGTCGCCTGGCCGGTCGGCGCTGTGACCATGCAGCAGACGGCGATTTCCGACGATCGTTTCATTCCAGGGCTGACGGCGCTGTGCGACCGGGTGCATCTGGCCGGCGCGAAGATCGCCGCGCAGCTGCACCATGGCGGGCTGGTGGCCGGCTACAGCTTCCAGCGCTGGGGCCATGCGCTGTGGGCTCCTGGCGTGCCGCCGCAGACGAGCGGCGACTTTGCCGATTACTTCTTGATGGAGGAACTCGCCGGAATGGCGGGGGTGAAACCGCCTGAGATTCGCGTGCTCGAACAATCGGACATCGACCTCGTCGTCGAGCAGTTCGCGCAGGCCGCGCGCCGCGCGAAGGAAGCGGGCTTTGACGGGGTGGAGATCCATGGCGGGCATGGCTATCTGCTGTCGTCATTCATATCCCCTTTCAGCAACACCCGCACCGACGGCTATGGCGGCAGCCGCGAAAATCGCATGCGCCTGCCGCTGGAGGTCATCGCTGCGGTGCGCCGGGAAGTGGGCCGCGACTATCCGGTCTGGATCAAGCTGGATACCCGTGAGGTCGGCAAGGACGGCGGCATCACCATTGATGACGCGGTGGAACATGCACGGATGGCCGAGGCGGCGGGGGTCGATGCCATTGTTGGGACGTCCGCGCACAATCCGGCGATCGGCAAGCTGCATTCGGAATCGAATATCCCGCATGTCGAGAACTGGAACCTGCCTTCCGCGGCGCGGATCAGGCAGGCAGTTTCGATCCCGGTCTTCGGGCTCGGCCGGATCGAGGTGGACGATGCCGAGGCGGCGTTGGCGAAGGGCGAGGCGGACTTCATTGCCATGGGCCGCAAGCTGCTGGCCGATCCATATCTACCGGCCAAGCTTCGGGCCGGCGAGCCGGATTCGGTGCGTCCCTGCGTCTATTGCTACACATGCGTCAGCGCCATCTACATGGGAGAGGCTTCGCGCTGCGCGGTCAATGCGGACCTCGGCCGCGAATATCTGCGTAAGGAGAGCTCTGCTGCCAAGCACGTGGTCGTGATCGGCGGTGGTCCGGGCGGCATGGATGCCACCCGGCGGCTTCGCGCGGCCGGGCACCGGGTGACCTTGATCGAGCGCTCGCCGCGTCTCGGAGGCACAGTGCGCTTCGCCGGGCTCGCCTACGAACCGAATGAGCGCTTGCTGCGCTGGCTGGTGCGCGAGGTCGCGGACTCGGGCGCGGACATCCGTCTGGGCACCGAGGCTACGCCGGCTCTGCTGGCGGGGCTCGGGCCGGACCATGTCATCGTCGCGACCGGCGCGGTGCGGGGCATGCCGGAGATCCCTGGCAATGACCTGGCGCACGTCTTCTCGGGCGATGATATGCGCAAGATGATGTTTGGTGAGAGCTCTGACGAACTCAAGCGCAAGACCAGCCTGTTTACGCGTATCGCCACCAAGGTGGGCGCCGCGACTGGCGCCACCGCCAATCTCGATCTGGTGCGCAAGGCGACCCATGCGTGGATGCCGCTGGGCGACCGCGTCGTAATCATCGGCGGGGAACTCGTCGGCATCGAGCTTGCGGAATTCCTTCACGAACGCGGCCGCACGGTTACCGTGATCGAGGAGGCGCCGCGTCTGGGCAAGGGGCTGACGCTGGTTCGGCGCGCGCGCATCCTTTCGGAGTTGGCTGAGCATGGCGTGAGCCTGCGCGGCGGTGTGAGCGATATCGCAATTCGCAAGGATGCGGTGAATTTCAAGGATGCCGAGGGCAATCCCTGCGCGGTACCGGCTGATACGGTGATCGTCGCAAAGGGTGCGGCGGGCGATCTTGCGCTGGCGGAGAAGCTGCGCGCAGCGGGATTTGCCGTCACTGCGATCGGCGATGCCAATGGCGTGGGCTATATCGAAGGTGCCATGCGGGGCGCGTTCGACGCTGTGCTGGCCTTGGCGGATTGAACCTGGGCTGGATCCTCAGCCCGGCAGGCAGTGCAACATTGGCGGGCCGGCTGCCGTGTTCCTCGCGTGTCACCGACCAGGTCCCATTGCCGCGCAGGCTCGGTTTTTCTGTCTGTAGCTAGCGCCTGCGCGGCGCACCTTATCGAGGAGGTTTCCTATGGGATTGAGAGGCGTGAACCGCGTCATGATCGCCGTACACGATATCGAGAAGGCAAAGCGGCAATACAGCGATCTGCTAGGCGCCACTTTCCGGGATGCCGACTGGACGGGTCAGCCTTTTGGTATCAACGTATCGATTGCCTGGGATGCGGGAATTGAATTGTGCGCACCGATGCCGGGCCGGGAAGGCGATAGCGCGGTATCGCAGTTCCTTGCCCAGCGAGGCGAGGGGGTCATGAATGTCTTCTTCGGCGTTGATGATGGCGATGCGGCGAATGAACGCGCGTTGGCCCAAGGTTATGGCTGCGTGAATGCGCTCGATTACACGCAGGAGGAAATCGACCTCCATCTCGATGGACTGTTCGCGAGATATCAGGAGTTCACCCTCGCTTCGAATGCTCGCTGCGGTTTTGCCGTCACGCTCGCGCGCATCGACGAAAAGCCTCGGCTATAGGCGTTGGGCCCGCTTCCCGCCGCGCGATCCTCGGCCAGCGATCAATTGCACGGTGATCACGGACACTTGCCGCCAATCTGCGCAGTGAGCATTCGGGCGGACCGGAGCAAGGCGTCCACATGTCTCTGGCGCTCATCCACCGCAACCGAGCGCCTCATCAAATGGAGCGAAAGGAGATATCGTGGTTGTCGGTCCGCCGCGAAGACCGGCGCGATCAGATGGCTCACATCCCTTCGGACATCTTCGCTGAGCTCATCTTTGGTATAGATGCGGGAACCGACAAAGGCGGCGAGCTGATCGAGCTGGCCTTGAAGATGATCGGCGTCGGGTTCTGCCTGAATGGACTGAAGCAGCCCGCGCAGCTGATCGATCATCGATCCCGTCTCGGCACGGATTCCATAAACGCCGTATCCTAGCTGGCGTACTTCGCTGAGGGCTCGCTCATAGATTTCTTGAAGGGCCGGGGTGACCGTAGACAGCCAGCGCTCGATCTCAGGGGGCGATCGCCAGGCCATCACCATGGTGCCGTGCGGCGCATCGCCGGGCACGGTGACGCCCGGTCGGATTCCCAGCTCGTCTGTGTCGCCCACAGTGAGGATCACGTCCTGACCATCGGGGGTCGCGCGAGAGAGGCTGCCGCTGCACCCGAAGGTGGCGGCGAGCTGTGCCAATTCCTCGTTGGCTGCGGCGAGGATGGGGAAGCGGCCCTGCAACGCCGACGCCAGGCGCATCAACCCAACGCCAAGCTTCCAAGACCGATCGGGCAGTCGCTCGACGTAATGCGCCTCCGCCAAAGTGGAGAGGATGAGCGAGAGCGTTGAAGTGCTCAGGCCGAGCGAGCGTGCGATCGCCGACGCCTGCACGCCATCCTGCACGCCAGCCAAGGCGTCGAGCACAGCAATAACTCTTGACGTGGGCGGAGATGCAGACATAGAACACCTATAGTATGGAAAGTTATTCCTAATATATGGAATAAGATAGGGTGTCAAGAGAGGAGAGCAAAATGGCCAGCGTAGCCGAACGTGATACGTCAGTCGGTGATTTCAGCAGTTGGGGCTTCCCCGAGTGGGACTTCGATGAATTCCACCGGCACGAGTTGCCGCGCCGTCTCGCGCATGGCGTCAGCGATCAGATCGCCTGGGATCTGGTGGGCGCGTCGCCCTTTGTGGCTGCGCTTCCCGATGGACGGGCTTACAGCTATGTCGTCGCCGACGGTGCGGTGCGTGTTGAACCCGGTGTTCATCCCGACGCGCAATGCGCAATCGAATTCGATCCGCGCGCCTGGCAGAATTATTTGCATGAGCTGCGCACGCCTTCGGCGCTAGTGCTGGCGGAATCCGTCAGATTCCTGCGCGGTAGCATGGACGAGTGGGACGTCTGGCTGCCCGCTATTCAGTGCATGTATTCAGGCCGGGAGATTTTCGACCCGTCCAAGCCTTTGCTGGACCTGCAGGGTAAGCCGCTCGACCTGCATCGCAAATTCACCCTCGATGATGACCATGAGGAGATGTCGCATTTCTTGCGCACTGCCGGTTTCGTCATCGTCAAGGGCGCGATGGCACACCGCCGCCAGGAGCTTGCCGATGAGATCGATCGGGTGCGTGATGCGTCGACGGAAGGCGAAATATTTTCCTGGTGGACCGACAACCTGACTACCGGCGAACGTTTCCCCTATCGGCTCATGTTCATTTCCGAACGCTCGCAGATCGTGCGTTCGCTGATGGAAGATGACCCGACGATCGCCTCGCTGGTAAAGCTGGCCAAGCGCGATCTCGTGCCGCTGCACGACCGGGGCCAGGGGGCGATGTCGGTGCTCAAGCCGTTCGGGGAGGGGACGAAGCTCGCGCCAAGTATCGCGGAAAATTTGGGCTGGCATGCCGATTGCGGCCTGGGCGGTTGCAATATCATGTGCCCCTCGATCAATATCGGCATTCATCTCGATGCGGCCGGACCAGGAAGTTCGCAGCTGTGGGCCATGGCGGGAACGAACGGGCGGACCGTTCACCATCATACGGCAATGGGCGCGAACTGCCCGAACGCGATCCCGCTCGATACAGATCCCGGCGATATCACCATTCACTATTCCTGCTCGATGCATGCCGGCCCGCCGCCGGTTGGCCCCAACCAGCGCCGCACGCTGTATCTGCCGTTCTATGGACCGGAGACTTTGCGTTTGCTCGGGCCGTATCAGAGCTTCGAACAGATCTTGCCCGGTTTTGGAACCGGTAAGATTCCGAGCCTGGACGAAGTCGCCCGCAAGCAAGGGGCCAATGTCTGAAGCGCAATGAACGCGCCGGCCTGGCCGATTGTTCACTCGCCTTGCCCATGGTGGGCAAGGCGGGGATCGATGTCGGCCTGTGACGCAAAAGCTCGCGGGCTTCGTCATGGGGCGATTTTCAAGGGGAGCGACCCCCCAATGCCGGCTCGCACCCAAATACACGCCTGGAAAAAGAACAAGCCGCTTGGGGCAGGCAACCTGCACTGCTCGAATGGCGGCCGTAGGAAGGGAGGCTGAGAAAATGAAAATCCCCTATGTCACGACCTTGCTCGGATCGGTAGCGTTCGGGGCGCTGGACATTCCGGCTATGGCCCAATCTGCCGAAGGTGCCGTTACGGCGCCCAACGCCGCAGCTCCGATGGAACAGGATCCGCAGCAAGGTGCCCAAGTTACCGCCGATATCATCGTGACCGCACAGCGGCGCGAGGAACGCATGCAGGATGTTCCCATCGCGATCAGCGCCTTTTCCCAGGAGCAGTTGCGGCGACAGAATATCGGGCAACCGCAGGATTTCTATGGGAAAGTGCCTTCGCTGGTGGTGGGCCAGCAGGGTATGTCCAGCCGGGATGCGCAATCCTTCACCATTCGCGGGCAGGCCACCGGTTTCCTGTCTTCGCCCGCAGTGGCGGTCTACCTGGCGGAAGTTCCCGTTCCCGCCTCCGTATCGCTGAATATGCAAGGCGGACCGGGGATGTTCGTCGATCTGGAAAATGTCCAGGTGCTCGAGGGGCCGCAGGGCACTCTGTTCGGCCGCAACACTACCGGCGGCGCAGTGTTGGTCGTCCCCCGCAAGCCCACAAACGATTTCGAAGGCTATGTGGAAGGCAGCATTGGCAGTCACGACCTGCGGGGAATCGAGGGCGCGATCAACGTGCCCATCGTCACCGACGTCCTGATGGTACGCGCTGCAGCCGCCTATCAGGATCGGCGAGGCTTCACCAAGGATGTCGTGTGGAACAAGTGGCGAGATGACGTTCATTACTATACCGGGAGGATCGGCATAACGTTCAAGCCGGCCGAAACCATCGAAAACTATCTGATGGGATACTATAGCCGGTCTTCGAACAACGGCGCCGGGCACATACTGGAAAGTTGGAACTACAACACCCTGCAGACATACGGATTCTGCTCGAACGGCACTCCCGGACCGATCGGCGTTTCGTGCGATGTCTATCGCCGGCAGGAGGCGATGGCGAATGAGCTTGGTCCTCGCAGGACACGCCATTCCACCGACAGCTATAGCAAGATCGAGACCTGGGGGCTGATCAATACCACGTCACTGGAATTGAACGAAAATCTCTCGCTACGAAATATCATCAGTTACCAGAAATTCAGGGACGACTATGCGACTGACCAGGACGGGTCGGTGCTCCAGCATTATGATCCGTTCGTCCGCGGCGCGAAGTTGCCGGATTTCCCAGTACCCGGTCTTTCGGAGTTCGGGCTTCCGCTTGTCGGAAAATACGTCAATGGCCAGCCCGATTTCAAATTGCCAGCCGATGATATCGAGCAGTTCACCGAGGAGCTTCAGTTCCAGGGCACCGGGCTGGACAAGCATCTGACCTACACGGTCGGGGGTTTCTACTACGATGCCAAGCCGGCCGGCATGTGGGGCAATACGTCGCTCACCTTTTGCCCGGCGCTTTACGTCGGTCTGTGCGGGCAAGGATCGGCCTATGCGGGCGTCACCAATAAGTCGAAGGCGCTTTATGCCCAGGCGACGATGGACATGGGCTATTTCGCGCAAGGGGCGGAAAGCCTGCGGCTGACGGTCGGTTATCGCTATACCTGGGATACCGTCAGCGGCTTTTCCTCGCAGTTCAGACCGGCGGCCGATCCGGCGAGTTCGACCTGCGCGTCGGACGGCGCTGTCGTTCCCACCGCGACCGCACCGACGGCCTGCCGGTACGATGCCAAACTCGAAAGTCGCGCGCCAACCTGGACGGTGGGGCTCGACTACAAGCCGATGGATGACGTCATGCTCTACGGCAAGGTCAGTCGCGGCTACAAGGCCGGCGGTCTCAACACCTACGCCGTCCGGCCCGAGACCCAGACCTTCCGCCCGGAGAAGCTGACCAGTTACGAGATCGGCTTCAAATCGAGCTGGGACATGGGCGGCGTGCCCCTTCGGCTGAATGCGAACTACTATTACTCGAAATACGAAAATGTTCAGCGTCCGGCCGCCGACTTCAACGCTGCCACGCAGACCCAGGGGGCGCAGATCCTCGGCGCCAGGGCGACAATTCAAGGCTTCGCACTTGAAGGCTCGCTCCGCCCGGTTCCGGCGATCGAAATCGGCGGCAATGTCAGCTACACCCACGGACGCTACGACAAGTTCGATCAGGTCGTTCTGGCGCCCCAGGGACAGGTCGCATGCAACAGCACGATTGTCGGCGGCGCGATCGTTCCCGTACCGCAGGGCGCGGTTGCCGACTACAGTTGCAACGCCTTCCAGTTCGTCACTCCGTGGATCTTCAACATCCACGCTTCGGTGGATCTCCCGGTGCCCGAAAGCATTGGCGCGATGTCGCTGCTGGTGAACTACTCACATGTGTCCGGGCAGAACACCACCCCGCTCAGCCCAGATACGATCGACGGGGTGACGGTGGAACCGGGTGCATTGATCCGTGGCTATGGCTTGCTGAACGCCTCGCTCACATGGTCCGATATCGGCGGGACCAGCCTGGACGCGACGATCTTCGGCACCAATCTGACGAACAAGCTCTATCGTGTCAGCAACTCGGGTGTGTACCAGACGATCGGCGTACATTCCGACATGTATGGCGAACCGCGCATGTACGGGATCAAGCTGCGCTATCGTTTCGGAAATTGACGGAATAAGGATCGCGCTGTGCGAGGATACCAGGTCGCGCGAAAACGCGGCTTGGTATTCGCCTTTTCGCCTGAGCACGTTTGGCGGACGGACAAGCCTCTTCCGCGGGCCGTGCCTCGGTCCGCGTCAATCAACACCATATCAGTCGGTGCACGGGTTTCAGCATTGCGCTGGCGGTGCCCCGAACATCGCCATCGCGGAGCCGTGCGCTTTACCGAACAATCGCGCGCGGTCCGGAAGACGTGATCGTCCCGCAAGGCGTACCGGGGGATTTTAGCCGAACGCAGAGCGCTGTGCACGCTGGATTTGTGGGAGGACCGATGAGGCCGATGGCCTGGGTCCTATGGATCAAGTTATGCGCGGGCTCTCGAGCGATACGGGAGCTGATCGAGATGCTGGGGCCGGTCCGCGGACAAACCGGGCGTGCCCCGAATCCTGGGAACTGCCTCGACGCTCAATCGCTGAGCCGCCGCGCACAGTCGCGCGTGCAACTCCTGCTGGGCAGCCCTCCGCGGCGTTCATGCGGGGCTGACCCGCTGCCGCCAAACGCAGCAAATCGGCCAGCTTGACGACTGAAACCTTACGAAATGCGTCGCCGCATCTGCGGGCAATAACTGCCGTCGGGCTATTGGCCCCACCTGAAATGAGCCAATTGCTAATGCGTGTATCGCGAGCGGAAACGATGAAGGTGAAGGTCAGAAGCTCGACGTGCCCGCCATGGTGGAAAGGCAGTCATCGTTGCCGGCATTGTGATCAGGGCGAGTTCTCCAAGTCCGTCGCCCACTAAAGCAATCCTCGCTTCCCATCGTCAGCCAGCATTTTGGCACGGAAAAGCTGTTAAACTGCTATAATCTGCCTTTTGGAGGCGGATTGCGACGGAGGCTTGAAGGTGCTCGGTGCACCGTTCCAGAAAGTTCAGATCGATGCATACAATAATCCGAACAATGCACTGGCGAATGGGGCCGACTGCTGTACCAATCCTTGCGCTCCTGCTTGGAATGGTTTCGCTTGCGGCGGGGGCTTCTCTCGCAAAGGAGATGTTTCCGCATATCGGGGCAATGGGCGCGGCATTCCTGCGGCTGATATTAGCCGCCATCCTGCTTGGGGGCATTTTCCGCCCGTGGCGGGCAAGTCTGAGTCGAGAATGGCCGACCGTCCTCGCTTATGGAGTATCGCTGGGGTTCATGAACCTCCTGTTCTACATGTCCCTGGAGTATATCCCCCTCGGCATCGCCCTCGCCATCATGTTCACCGGGCCACTGGCCGTGGCCCTGCTCACGTCGCGCCGCCGAGCCGATTTCCTATGGGTCGCGCTGGCGATAGCGGGCCTCGCACTGTTGCTGCCGAACCCGGATAGCGGAAGCCGGATTGACGTGCAGGGCGTGGTCCTGGCGCTTGGAGCCGGCGCCTGCTGGGGGATCTACATCATCTCGGGGAAAAAGAGCGGCCAGGTGCACGGTCAGGGCGCCGCCGCCATCGGGATCATAGTGGGGGCGATGGCTGTCGCTCCGTTCGGCTTACCGTATATCGGACCGGCGTTAACGAGCCCGGCTCTTCTCGCCCTCGGACTTGGTGTCGCCGTGCTATCGAGTGCGATACCCTATGTTCTTGAAATGTACGCACTGCGCCGGCTGCCTTCAAATACGTTTGGAACGCTTGTCAGCGTTGAGCCGGCGATCGGCGCGCTGATGGGCATGGCTCTGCTTGGCGAGACACTGCCGTTGATGCAGTGGCTGGCCGTTGCACTGATTATCTGCTCCTCGGCGGGGGCAGCCATGGGCGCTCGTGTAGAGGCTACCCAAGTCTGAACATTACACGCCGCGGAAAATGAGATTGGTCATTTCACCCGGTGTCATTGCTTCCTGACCGTAGAGATTTGACGATGACCAGCTTCAATCCCGCCACGCCGCTCGGCTATTCGGACGTACCGCCCGGACACGTCGCCAGCGTTGTTACATGCCTTGAGATGCGCGCAAAGCCGGACGCGCCGGCAGTGCGGCTGCCTGAAGGCGTGACGATCGTGCCGATGAACCGAACTGATCTGAACGCCTATCGCGTATTGTTCCGCAAGATAGGCGCTGACTGGCTGTGGTACTCGCGCCTCATCATGACCGATGCCGAGCTTGCAATGACCCTGAGTGATCCAGGGGTTGAAGCTTTTGTAATCCGGGACGAAAACGACAATATCGGTCTTCTCGAACTCGATTTCCGCAAGCCGGGTTCGTGCGAGTTGGTGTTCCTTGGCCTTGTTGCCGGCGCCACTGGCAAGGGGCTCGGCCGAGCCCTCATGAGCTTCGCTATCGAACGTGCCTGGTCGCGACCGATCGAAAGGCTCTGGGTGCACACATGCACTTTCGACAGCCCCGCTGCGCTCCCGTTCTACGTCCGCTCAGGCTTCACGCCGTTTGCGTTCAAGGTTGAGGTCCAGCCTGATCCGCGTCTGACCGGCCACCTTGCTCTTGGCGCAGCCCCGCAGGTGCCGATGATCTCGGCAAACCAATAATACCCTATCGTGCGCTTGCTGCCGCTCTTGCCCCGGAAGCTGGCCGATCGGCTGCCTGCAATCATCTGCGGACGCAGCCGGTTGTCATGTTCATTCCCGCTTCACCGCCATCGGCTCAAGGTTAGATTATGAGAAATTCTTGCATACTCGTCATCGCCGCCGCCCTCGCGCTCAGCGCCTGTTCAACCACGGGGCAGGACGCGTCTTCCGTCGGAAACGCCGCGCCGGCAACATTGCAAGGCGGCGAATGGACAGTCGAGGACATCGGCGGTCGAGGGATCATCGACAACTCCCATGTCACCCTCCATTTCGGCTCCGATGGCGCGCTGGCAGGAAGCGCCACCTGCAACCGCCTGATCGCGACCTACGCCGCCAAGGATAGCTCGCTGACCATTATCCCCAGCGGCCTTACCATGATGGCATGCCCGGCGGCGCTGATGGTGAAGGAACGCCGGTTCGTTGATCTTCTCAACGAAGTGAAGCGCTTCCGGATCGACGAAACAGGCGCGCTCGTGCTCGAAACCGCCGGCGGCAAAACGATTACGGCTCGCCGATAGGGTGACGCGCCGCGGCCTTCATTGGTCGCGGCCTTCGTCTAGCTCAGAAGCTGCTCCATATACCGGGCTCCCGCTCCGTAGCTGGCGAGCTTCGCAGCCAAGTAGGCCCGATCGACGCCGCGAAAGCCCTGCCGCTCCCAGAACGGCTCGGATTCGCCTACCGCCTCCAGTCCGACGCGCGGTAGTGAGCTGTCCCGCGCGGCTTGCAATGCGGCCGCAGCCAACTCCTGCCCCGCGCCCGTTCCGCGCGCCCAAGGGGCAACAGCCAAATCATGGATGTAGACGCCGTCGGTGGGAGCCGGCAGCGTTCGAAGCACTTGATTCAATGCTGGCGGGCAGAAGCGCATCCAAGGGTGCGACAACACGTAGCCCGCGAGCCGGCCCTCCATGAGGAATACCTGACAGCCTGGGGGATGTAGGAGCACGCGATCTGCGAAAACTGCTGCACCTTCGGGGTAGGCCGTGTGAATTCTCAGCTGCTCGCGCACAGAAAAATTACCGCTGCCGCTGAACGAGAACGGTGGGTGCCGAGCCGAAGTGCGGGCGCTGAAGCCGCGCGAATGCCAAGACCGATCCAGAGGCGCTGACTTCTCGTCATGGGGAACGCCGATGCCCGTTATCGCAGCCTATCTTTACCGCCATGGCCGACGCGTTCGCGATGTTTCGATAGAAGAGCGGATCGATTGTCCCACCGACAAGTCAGAATGCAAGGAACCGATTACGTGCTTCATGCCGTTCTCGAGTTTATCGTGGATGGCTGCCTGCCGCTGGGGAACTCCTATGCAGATGAAGTGGCCATGATGGTGCAACGCACGATCGACGCTTTTCTCGGTCGTGCCGAGATTACCCGAATTTTCATGTTAAGGCGGCAATCTAATGCGCCTCGGCCGCATCCTCGTCCCCATGGAAGAGGTAACCGGGAAGCTCACACGCGGCGACCTGCCTTGCATCGGCAGCGAGGCCCGAAACCATTTCGGAGACGAGCGTGCAACCGTCATGCAGATCTCAACTGGACCTTCAGAACCTTGCCGGCGGCGTTACGAGGGAGATCGTCGACCAATGCGAAGCTGCGCGGAACCTTGTAATTGGCCATGTTGGCGCGGGCCCAGGCGATGAATTCGCCTTCATGCGTCTTTGCACCCGGCCGTAGCACGACAAAGGCCTTGCCCACTTCGCCCAAGCGTTCGTCGGGGATGCCGACGACGGCTGCCATTGCGATCGCCGGATGGTTGGCGAGCAGGCGTTCGACTTCGGCCGGATAGACGTTGAACCCGCCGGAAATGTACATGTCCTTGAGCCGGTCGGTGATGCGAATGTACCCCCGCTCGTCCATCGTGCCCACGTCGCCGGTGTGCAGCCAGCCATTCCGATCGATCGCTTCCGCCGTCGCGACCGGATCGTCGAGATATCCGAGCATCACGCCTTGGCCGCGCACCCAGATTTCGCCGCTTTCGCCGCGAGGCAGCTCGGCGCTGTCCGGGCCGGCGATGATCACCTCGTTCCCTGGGACCGCGCAGCCGCAGGTCTCGGCGATGATGTCCGCCGGGTCGCCGGGAACGCAGTTGGTGATATTGACGCACTCGGTCATGCCGTAGGCGGTGATCACATCTTTCATGCCGAGCTCGTCGCGGATGCGTTCGACAAGAACGGGCGGAACGCTCGCGGCGCCGGTCGTGCCGCCGCGCAGCGAGGAGGAATCGAACGGATGATCCTGCCTGTGCGCCAGCAACATCTGGAAGATGGTGGGCGGACCGGGCATGAAGCTGACCCGTTCGCGTTCGATGATCGCCGCGGCCTGCGCCACCTCGAACTGCGGCATCGGCAGGATCACGGCCCCCGCGATCAGGCAGGCGACCCAGCCGACCTTGAGCCCGAACGAGTGGAAGAACGGGTTGACGATCAGATAGCGTTCGCCGGCCGCGAGGCCGGTGTTGTGGATCCAGGCGCCGGTCTGGGGGATGACGCGGCCATAGGTCATCATCACGCCCTTGGGGGCGCCGGTGGTGCCCGAGGTGAAAATGATGTCGGACACGTGATCGGGGGTCAGGCGTGCGAGCGCGTCTTCGACTTGCGGATTTTCCGCCCCTTTGCCCGAGGCCAGCAGTTCATCGAACCCGTGGTCGAGCAAGAGTGTTTCGGCGAGGTCGGGGAGCGCTTCGCCGGCCAGCAAGGCGGCGTAGTCTATGCCCAGGAAATCGCGGACGGTGAACAGGATGCGCGTGCGGGTGCGGCGCAGGATGTCGCCCGCCTCTATGCCCTTCAGTCGCGTGTTGAGCGGCACTATCGTCGCGCCAAGCGTCATCGCGCCCAGTGCCGCCACGATCCACTCGCGGCTGTTGGGAGCCCAGATCGCCACCCGGTCGCCTTCAGCCACCCCCCGCTCGATGAGAGCGGAGGCTGCGGCGCGCGAATGCTCCCAGAGCCGTGTGAAGCTCCAGGTTTCGCCATGCTCGAGCAGGGCCGGGGCGTCCCCCCAGCGCTGTGCGGCGAGAGCGGCGGCGTGCGGGATGGTCGGCGGCAGGTTCCGGCCGCTCATCACGCGACTTCGAACAGTCCGGCCGCACCCATGCCGCCCGCGACGCACATCGAGATGACGACGTACCGTGCGCCGCGGCGCTTGCCCTCGATGAGCGCGTGGCCGACGAGGCGGCTGCCAGTCATGCCGAAGGGATGGCCCAAAGCGATGCCGCCGCCGTTGACGTTGAGCCGCTCGGGATCGATGCCCAGCGTCTGCTGGCAATAGATCGCCTGGCTGGCGAAAGCCTCGTTGATCTCGAAGAGGCCGATGTCGTTCATGGTCAGGCCGGCGCGGCGGAGAAGCTTGGGAATCGCGAAGACCGGACCGATGCCCATCTCGTCGGGCTCACAGCCGGCCACCTGGAAGCCGCGATAAATGCCAAGCACCGGCAGGTTTTCCTTCTGCGCAGCGGCGAGGTCCATCACCACTTGCGCCGAGGCGCCGTCGGAAAGCTGCGAGGAATTGCCGGCGGTGACGGTGTGGCCCTGCTTTATGACCATGCCGTCCTTGAACACCGGCCGCAGCTGCGAGAGACTTTCGTAAGTGGTCTCGCCGCGCACGCCTTCATCCTTAGCCAGCGTGACCTGTTCCTTGCCAGTCTCGTTGCCTTCCTTGTCGAACAGCGCCTTGGTGACGGTGATCGGCACGATTTCGTCAGCGAACCGGCCTTCGGCCTGCGCCGCGCCGGCGCGCGCTTGCGACAGCGCGGCAAAGCGGTCCTGCACCTCGCGCGAGACGCCGTAGCGTTCGGCGACGACTTCGGCCGTCTCCAGCATCGGCATATAGGCATAGGGATCGGCGGCGATCACCGCCTGCGAGCGGTTGCGATAGGTCGGCTGGTGCTTGCCGATCGTCAGCGAGATGGACTCGACGCCGCCGGCGACTGCCACGTCGATCTCGTCGCACATGATCGAGCGCGCGGCGAGGGCGATGGCATTGAGGCCCGACGAGCACTTGCGGTCCATCACGAAGCCGCCGACGGTGTTGGGCAGCTTCGAGGCATGGACGGTGAGACGGCCAAGATTATAGCTCTGGGTGTTCCAGTGGTTGCCGCACCCGAGGTAGACGTCGTCCACCCGTGTCGGATCGATGCCCGCGCGTTCCAGCGCGGCGTCGACGACGTGGGCGGACAGCACCGGCGCTTCGGTGTCATTGAACGCGCCGCGATAGGCTCGGCCGATCGCGGTGCGGGCAGTGGATATGATGGCGGCTTCGCGCATGGAATTCTCCTCAGGCGGATTTCATGTTGGCGGGGCCGAAGAAGGCCCGCATTTCGGTGATCTTGCCGGTGTCGTCGACGCGGAAGGTGTCGATCACCTCGATCAGGGTTGGGCGCCCGTCCCACTCCAGCCGGACGGCGAAGGGAAAGGCGACGTAATCGGCGGCACAGCGCGGCTCACCGAGCATTTCCAGCTTGGCGCCGGTCGCCATGGAGAGCGCGTAGAATGCGCGGATTTCCTCCAGGCCCTGCTTCTTTGGCGTTCCTACTGGGTCTTCGATCGTGGCGCCTTCCGCAAAAAGCGCCGCCGCGGCATCGGCGTCACCGGCCGCGAAGGCATCGACATAGGCCTGGACAAGCGCGACCATTTGCTCGGGCGTGGGCAAGGGTCTTACTCCGGAAAATAACGGCTGATGGTGTCTGCCACGAGCGCGGGCTTGTCGCCGCCCTCGATCTCGATGGTCACGCGCACGACCGACTGGATCGCGCCCTTCACCTCGTCGGCCGAGATGATCTCGCTCGTCGCGCGGATGCGACTGCCGACCACCACGGGAGCCAGGAAGCGCAGCTTGTCCAGTCCGACGTTCACGGCATGGGCGAAGCCGCGGACTTCGACCAGATCGGGCAGGAACAGGTTGATGAGCGACATCGTCAGGTAGCCATGCGCGATGGTGCCGCCGAACGGCCCGGTTTTCGCGCGTTCGACATCGACGTGGATCCACTGGTGATCGCCGGTGCAGTCGGCAAAGGTATCGACCCGGTCCTGTTCGATACGCACCCAGTCGGTCGGGCCGATCTTCGTGCCGACCATGCCGAGCAGATCCTGCGGCTTTTCGATGACAAGTGTCATGTTCAGGCTCTCTGGCTGGAGACCGAGACGATCTCTCCGGTCATGTAGCTGGACAGGTCAGAGGCAAGGAACAGCATGACATTGGCGACTTCCCACACTTCCGCCGGGCGGCCGTAAGCCTCGGTCTTGACCAGCTCGGCCAGCGTTTCCTCGGTGGTCGCCTTGGCGAGGAAAGGATGCATGGCGAGGCTTGGGGAAACGGCGTTGATCCGCACCCCGTGCTCGGCCGCCTCCAGCGCGGCGCAGCGGGTGAAGGCCATCACGCCCGCCTTGGCGGCGGCGTAGTGCGCCTGCCCCTTCTGCGCGCGCCAGCCCAGGACCGAGGCATTGTTCACCATGACGCCCGATTTCGCCGCGTACATCGCGGGCATGAAGGCGCGGGTCATTCGGAACAGGCTGGTCAGCGTGACGTCAATGACCCGGTTCCACTGATCGTCGGTCATGTCGACCACGGGCACCTCGCCGCCGAGCCCGGCGTTGTTGATCAACACGTCGATCCGTCCGAGCGAGGCCAGTGCGGCATCGCGCAGGCCATCGACATGTCCCTGCGCGGTGACATCGCAGACGAAGGTCGCTGGACGTTCGCAGCCGACGTCGGCGGCGATGCGGTCGGCAGCCTCGCCAAGGCGGCGTTCATGGAAGTCGCTGATCAGCACGCGGGCGCCTTCCTCAGCGGCGCGCTTGGCGACGGCAAAGCCGATGCCCGTGCCGGCCGCTGCGGTGACGACCACCGTCTTGCCCTTCAACATGCCGAGCGGTGTGGGGTAGGGGGGCGGGGGAACGCTCACAGGTCACCTCGCGGCTCGCGCGGCATGCCCAGACCGCGTTCGGCGATCAGGTTGCGCTGGATTTGGTTGGTGCCGCCGTAGATCGTGTCGGCGCGTGAATAGAGGAACAGGTTGGGAAGGGTGCCCCACTCATATAAGCTGCCCTCGGCGATCTCAGCGCCCTGGCCGAGAACGTCCATCGCCAGTTCGCCAAGGCCGCGCCGCCAGGTGGCCCACTGGATCTTGTAGGTCAGCGCCGCGCCGTCGATTTGCGAATGATCGCTATTGGAAAGCATGCGCAGTGCGCCGTAGCGCATCAGGCGCAGGCCGATTTCGGCCTTGGCGATACGCTGGCGGATCAGAGGATCGTTGGCCGTGCCGTTGGCCTTGGCCGCCGCAATGATCTCGTCGAGTTCGTTGCGGAACGCCATCTGCTGGCCCAGCGTCGAAACACCGCGCTCGAAGGCCAGGAGGCCCATCGCGATCTTCCAGCCGTCGCCGGGACCGCCGATCATCGAGTCCCCGGGACAACGCGCGTCGGTGAAGAAGGTCTCGTTGAATTCGGCATCGCCGTTGATCTGCTCGATGCCGCGAACCTCTATCCCTTCCTGGTCGAGCGGCATCATCAGGAAGGTGAGGCCCTTGGGTCCTTTCGACCCTTCCTCGGTACGGGTGACGACGAAGATCCAGTCCGAGATATGGGCAAGGCTGGTCCAGATCTTCTGGCCGTTGACCACCCATTCCCCGTCTTCCAGCCGCCCTTTGGTGCGCACCGCGCCAAGGTCGGAACCGGCATTGGGTTCGGAGAAGCCTTGGCAGAAGATCGTCCGGCCGGCTGCGATGTCGGGCAGGAAGCGCTGCTTCTGCTCTTCGCTGCCGAAGGTCAGGATGGTCGGGCCGGCCAATTCGATACCGATGTGGTTGACGCGGCCGGGTACCCCAGCCCGGGCATATTCCTCGGCGAAGATCACCTGCTGCGCCAAGGTCGCGTCACGCCCGCCCCACTGGCTGGGCCAGCCGATGCACGACCAGCCGTGTTCGCCCAGGTGCTGTTCCCATTCCTTTCGCCGTTCCGCCTTGGCGGTCAGCGTGGTGATGCCCTGGATGTCGCGGAACTCGCCAGCCATCTGCGTATTGAGCCAGTCGGCGCACTCGGCTCGAAACAGCTCCTCGGCGGCGGAAAATCCCAGCTTCATGCTGCTTCTCCCAGAATCTTGGCCGCGATTGCCTCGCGGTGGACATTACCATTGCCCAGCATCGACTGGATCGACCGGGCGCGCTTGAAGAACAGGTGCGCGTCGTGCTCCCAGGTGAAGCCGATGCCGCCGTGCAGCTGGATCATGTTGCCGGCGACCATGAAGAAGGTGTCGGCGCAGAAGCTCTTGGCGGCATGGAGGGCGATTTCCGCCTCCTCGGATCCCTCGTCCACCGCGCAGGCGGCCCAGTAGACGGCGGAGCGGGCCTGCTCGATCTCGATCATCATGTCCGCAAGCCGATGTTTGTAGGCCTGGAACGAGCCGATCGCGCGGCCGAACTGCACGCGCTCCTTCGCGTAGGCGCACGTGCGGTCGAGTGCTTCCTGCGCGCCGCCGAGCGCTTCGGCGGCTAGGCACACCCAGCCGCCCGCATGAACCGCGGCGATCGCGGCGGCGGGATCGGCGAGCGCCTCCGCCTCGGCGCCCTCGAGCGTGACGGTGGCGAGGGGGCGGGTCTGGTCCATGGTGACGTGAGGGGTTACGCGGACGCCCGGCGCGTCGGCGCGCACCAGCCAGGCCTGGCCGGTCGCGACGAAGACGAACAGGTCGGCGACGCCGCCATGCGGCACGAATTCGACCTTGCCCGAAACGCGGTTGTCCTGCGCCTCCAGTGCATTGACGCCTTCGCAGGCGGCGATCACCTCACCTGCCACGAGGCGGGGAAGCCATGCTTCCTTCTGGGCATCCGAACCGCCCGCCGCGATGGCGCGGGCGGCGGTGGCAAGACCGAGCAGCGGCAGCGCGGCGATCTGCGCGCCGGCTGCCTCGGCGACGATGGCGAACTCCACCATGCCAAGGCCCGCGCCGCCGTGTTCCTCGGGAAGTCCGATGCCCGACAGGGCGAGCTCGGTGCAGAAGTCGGTCCACAGCCCGCGATCGATGCCGTTGCCGGCCATGGCCTTGCGGGTACGTTCGCTGGTCGCGTTTTCGCTGAAGAAGGCGCGAACGGTGTCCGCAATCATCTTCTGTTCGTCAGTGAAGGCAAATTCCATCTCAGGCGCTCCCCCAGACCTTGCGCGGTGCGATCCGCGCGCCGAGCAGTTGATCGACTGCCGCTCCGACCTCCGCCGGTGCCCAGCGGTTGTTCCTTTCGGCGGCCGGGCCCTCGCGCCATCCGTCTTCCAGCATGATCTTGCCGCCTTCCAGTTCGAAGACGCAGCCCGTGACATGCGCGGATTCGGCCGAACCCAGCCACACTACGGTTGGTGCGATATTGGCCGGATCCATCACGTCGAACGCGTCGCCGCCCGTCGCCATCTTTTCGGCGAAGGCCTGCTCGGTCATGCGGGTGCGGGCCGAGGGGGCGAGGGCATTGGCGGTAATGCCGTAGCGGCCGAGTTCGGCGGCCTGGACCAGCGTCAGCGCGGCGATGCCGCCCTTGGCCGTCGAGTATGCGGCCTGTGCGATCGAGCCCTGAAGGCCTGCACCCGATGAGGTGTTGATGATACGTGCGTCGGGGCTGCTGCCCGCCTTCTGCTTGGCGCGCCAGTAATCGACGGCGTGGCGCGACAGACAGAAGTGGCCGCGCAGGTGGACCTGCATGGTGGCGTCCCATTCGTCCAGCGTGGCGGAAACGAACATGCGGTCGCGAACGATGCCGGCATTGTTCACCACGACGTGGAGGTCGCCGAATGCGGCGACCGCGGCATCGACGATGCGTTTAGCCGCGTCCCAGTCGGTGATGTCCTCGTAATTGGCGACCGCGCTGCCGCCCGCCGCTATGATTTCGGAGACGACGCCGTCGGCTGCGCTGGTGTCACGTCCCTCACCGTTGAGCGAGGTGCCGATGTCGTTGACCACCACGTTGGCGCCTTCGGCCGCGAAGGCGAGAGCATAGGCCCGTCCCAGCCCGCGCGCCGCGCCGGTGATGATCACTGTCCGGTTGTCGCAGATTCCCATTGTCGTCCCGCCTATCCCAGGGGTTGAAGAGTATGCGCTGAACTGTCGCCGACCAGATCGGTCTGGACATATTCGCGCGTCGTGAAATGCCAGCCAGCCTCGTCCCGTGCGAAGCGGTCGCGGTAACGCCCGGTGGCGACGATCTGCAGCGGAAAGCCTGGCGCCGCCTGCAGCACGGTCCATTGGCTCTGGCAGGTCGCCCCGCGGGCGTCGTCATCGACTGCGATGATCGGATTGGTGGTGATGTGACGGGTCAGGGGCTTGCCGTCATAGGTCTTCACCCAGTTTTGCCACATAGCGACTATGGCCTCGCGCCCGGCGATGCGATGCTCGCCTGTCACCAACGCGCCCTTGTCGAACAGCGCGGCGGCGCCGGCGAAATCGCCGTCGTCGAAACGCATCGCGTAGGTGTACAGCAGGTTGGGAATGGCGATCGCCGGATGGTCCTGCATCACAGCCGCTCTATGATCGTGACGTTGGCCTGCCCGCCGCCTTCGCACATGGTCTGCAGTCCGTAGCGGCCGCCGGTGCGTTCCAGTGCATTGAGCAGCGTGGTCATCAGGCGTGCGCCGGTGCCGCCCAGCGGATGGCCCAGAGCGATGGCGCCGCCCTGCACGTTGACCTTCTCGTGCGGAATGCCGAGTTCCTTCATCCAGGCTAGCGGCACCGAGGCAAAGGCTTCGTTGCATTCGAACAGATCGATGTCGGACATCGCCATGCCCGCCTTGCGCAGCGCATGTTCGGTCGCCGGAATGGGTGCGGTCAGCATCCACACGGGATCGTCGGCGCGCACCGAGATGTGATGGACGCGGGCGCGGGGCTTCAGCCCGTGCTCCTTCACCGCACGTTCGGAGGCGACGAGCAGCGCGGCGGCGCCGTCGCAATTCTGGCTGGCGACGCCGGCGGTGATGGTGCCGCCTTCCTGCACCGGCTTGAGCGCGGCAAGGCCCTCCAGAGTGGTGCCGGCACGGATCGTCTCGTCGGCCTCGAGGCCCTCCAGCGCGGCGATCTCGTGCTTGAACCAGCCGGCGTTTGTCGCGGCCTGCGCCCGCTGGTGGCTGGCTAGCGCGAAGCGCTCCATGTCCTCTCGGCTGATGCCCCACTTGTCCGCGATCATCTGGGCGGAATTGATCTGGTTGAGCAGTCCTTCGCCATAGCGGGCCCGCCAGGCAGGAGAGCCGGTGAAGGGATCGTCAAAGCCATAGGGCTGGCCGGCATACATCGCGGCAGAAATCGGGATCGCGTTCATTGCTTGAGACCCGCCCGCGACGACAAGGTCTTGCGTCCCGCTCATCACTCCTTGCGCGGCGAAATGCAGCGCTTGCTGGCTCGAGCCGCACTGGCGATCTATGGTCGTGCCGGGAACGTGCTGGGGCATTCCGGCACAAAGCCACACTGTGCGGCCGATGTCGCCGGCCTGCGGCCCGATGGTATCGCAGCAGCCCCAGACTACGTCGTCGACGGCGCCCGGATCGACGTCAGTTCGGGCGAACAATGCCTTGATCGGATGGGCGCCGAGATCGGCGGGGTGAACTGCGCCGAGGCTGCCTTTCTTGCGGCCAATGGGAGTGCGGATTGCGTCGATGATATAGGCTTCGGCCATTGTCGTGTCCTCAGGCAAAAGTGTGTTCGGGGCCGATCGGCATGGCACCGCCGATCACCGCATCGTCGATGCGCTGCAGGTGGAAGCCGCGCGAGCCCCAGGCTCCGGCCAGCGCCCAGCTGCGCTTGACCCAGAAGTGCAGGTCCACCTCGTAGGTGTAGCCCATCGCGCCGTGGACCTGGATCGCGGTCTCGGCCGTCAGTATTGCGGCGTCCGTTGCTGCAACCTTGGCGTGGCTCACAAGATAGGGGCTCATCGCGTTATCCCGGTCGAGCGCATCGGCCGCGCGAGGCAGTAGCGGCCTGGCAAATTCGATGGCGACGGCGCAGTCGGCGAGCTGGTGCTTGACCGCCTGGAAACCGCCGATCGGCTGACCAAACTGGGTCCGCACCTTGGCATAGTCTACCGCCTGCGCCAGCATCGCCTCGGCCAGGCCGACCAGTTGCGCCGCGCTCATCAGCGCGCCGAGGTCGAGCAGGTGCGGGTCCGCGGATGATCGCGCCGGCGCGAAGCCGAGGTTACGCAACGGATCGATACTGCTGAGCGGCTTGCCATTGCCATCGGCAACCCACGGATTGATGACGTGGGCGAGCGCCGCTTTACGTTCGCCGCCCGCGATAGCCTCGAGCGCGGCGGTGTCGCCCTGCCGCTTCAGCCAGGGCACCTCGACGAAAGCGGTGTCGACCAGCGGTTCGGCAAGGCACGCGCGGCCGCACTCGAGGGCGATCGGAATCGCGTCGACCAGGCCAAGCCCCATGCCGCCTTGTTCCTCGGGAACGAGCAGGCCCGGCAGGCCCATGTCGACCAGCCCTTGCCAGATCGCGGGATCGCGATTGCTTGTCGCATCGAGCCGGCGGAGCACCTCCGGCCCGTGCGTACCCGCCAGGTAATCGCGCACGCCTTCGGCCAGAACCAGCTGATCCTCGGTGTAACGGAAGTCCATGTTCCGGCCCTCCTCAGCCGTTGCCGATGCGGGGCAGGCCGAGCAGTCGTTCGGCGGTGATGTTGCGCTGCACCTCGTTCGATCCTGCGTAGATCGGCCCGGACAGAGAGAAGATGTAGCCTTCCAGCCATTGGTTGATGCCCTGGTCGGCGAACTGGCGCAGCTCCGCCGCCGCACCCAGAAGATGCATCGCGGCGCGGTGCATCGCGCGGTCGAGTTCCGACCAGAAGATCTTGGTCACGCTCGCCTCGGCGCCTATCTTGCCGCCCGCATTGATCTTCGCGGCGACGGCGTAGGTGTTGTAGGCATAGGCCTGCGATCCCATCCACGCCTGCAGCACCGCTTCGCGTACCGAAGGAGAGCCCTCTTCGGGATGGGCGCGATAAAGGTCCACAAGCCGCTTTGCTGTCGCCTGGAAGCGGCCGGGCGAACGCAGCATCAGGCCGCGTTCGAAGCCGGCGGTGGCCATCGCCACGTTCCAGCCCTGCCCTTCGCCGGCGAGGCAGTTCTCCACGGGCACGCGGACCTCGTCGAAAAACAGCTCGGCGAAGCCGGTGTCGCCATGAAGCTGGCGGATCGGGCGGCGCGTGATGCCGGGACTGTTCAGGTCGAACAGGATGAAGGTGAGCCCCTTGTGGCGCTTGCTGTCGGGGTCGGTGCGGAATATGCCGAAGCCCCAGTCGGCGAAGGCCGCGCGGCTCGACCAGGTCTTCTGTCCGGTGATCACGTAGTGGTCGCCGTCCCGCACTGCCTTGGACTGGATTGCGGCCATGTCGCTGCCCGCGCCAGGTTCCGACCATGCCTGCGCCCAGATCACCTCGCCGCGCGCCATGGGCGGCAGGAAGCGCGCTTTCTGTTCGTCGGTGCCGAATTCCATGATCGTCGGACCAAGCAGGAAAATACCGTTCTGGTTCGCCCGGTTGGGTGCGCCGGCACGGAAATACTCCTCCTCGAAAATCAACCATTCGATGAGGTCCAGCCCGCGGCCGCCATAGGCTTCGGGCCAGGTGACCATGCCCCAGTTGCCCGAGGCGAGCGTGCGCTCCCAGGCGACGTGCTGGTCATAGCCTTCGCGGCATTCAAGGGTCACCAGCGGTTCCTTGGGAACGTTGGTGTTCATCCAGGCGCGCACTTCGGCGCGGAATGCCTGCTGCTCCGAGGTGAAGGACAGGTCCATGGTCAGAAGGCTTTCATCAGAATTGGGCCGCCTTGCCGGTCTCGACGAAGGCGTCGCGGCTCTTCTGGCTGTCTTCGTGCATGTACATTTCCAGCGTGAAGCCCTGCTCCCAGCGATACCCGCGATCGACGTCGCGCGGTTCGAGGCCGTTGAGCGCCTCCTTGGCGGTCACCAGCGCCTTGCGGCTCTTGGAGGCGACGACCGCGCAGAAGGCGCGCGCCTCGTCGGCCAGCGCGTCGCGGGGAACGACCTTTTCGACCGCGCCCAGGCGGTAGGCCTCTGCGGCCGGGATGTTGCCGCCGGTGAAGAAGGCCGCGCGCACTTTGTGGAGCGGCAGCATGCGCGAAAGGTGACTGGCGCCGCCCATGGCGCCGCGATCGACTTCGGGCAGCGAGAAATACGCATCATCGGCGGCGATGATAGTGTCGGACGCACCGCAGATGCCGATCCCGCCGCCGATGACGAACTTGTGCACCGCCGAGACGACCGGCACTTCGGCGTCGCGGATCGCCTTGAAGGTCAGGTAATTTCCGCGGTTGAGCAGGATGATGCGATCGGGATGGGCCTGCATTTCCTTGATGTCGACACCGCCGCAGAAGCCGCGTGCGCTTTCGGCGGCACGGATCAGCACGCAGTTCACTTCGGGATTGGCGGCGGCTTCGGAAATGATCCGGGGTAGCGAAAGCCAGGTCTCGCTGTCGAAGGCGTTCACCGGCGGCACGTCGAAGACGATTTCGGCGACCCGGTCTCGGATTTCGGTGGTGATAGGCATGATGCTTCCTCTCAGCCTGCAAGCGCGTCCAGCCGGGCGCGGGCCTCGGCCATGATACGGTCGACGAGCTCCTGACAGCTCGGCACGTCGGCGATACGGCCGCCGACAACACCCGTGGCCATGACGCCGGTCTCGATGTCGCCGTCGACGATCGCCTTCTGGATCAGCATCGGCGCGGCAGCAGATAGCATCGCTTGTGCCAGCGGCATGTCCCCGTGCGAGGTCATGCCGCGTGCGGCGCGGATCATCGTCAGCCAGGAGGCGCCGGTCTGACGCTTCATGTCGCGGCCGGCTTCCAGGGCGCGAAACCACATGCCGAGCTTGCCCGAGGCCTCGATGCGATCGACCCGTGGGGTGCGAACCATGCGTTGCGGCATGCCGTCGATCTTGGTGGTGAGGACGATGCCATCGGTGCCGGCCTTGAGATAGGCGGCTTTGGCATTGCCGGGTGCCGGGCTCTCCTTGGTGAGCAAAAACCGGGTGCCCATGGCGATGCCGACGGCACCATAGGCCAGCGCCGCTGCCAGGCCGCGCCCGTCGGCCATGCCGCCCGCCGCGATCACCGGGATCTTCACAGTGTCGAGCACCTGCGGCAGCAGAACGGTGGTTGGCACCGAACCTGTATGGCCGCCGCCCTCGCCGCCCTGCACGACGATCATGTCGACGCCGAGCTGTTCCATTTTCTGGGCGTGCTTCACCGCGCCGACGGTTGGGATGCACAGAATGCCCGCATCCTTGAACCGCGCGATCATCTTCGCATCGGGGCCGCGACCGAACGAAACGGCACGAACCTGGTCCTTGTTGGCGATGATGGTCTCAACGATCTCCGCCGCGCCGGGCTGGAACATGTGGAAGTTCACGCCGAACGGCCGGTCGGTGCCATCGCGAACCATCCCGATCTTCGCCGCGGTCTCCGCCGGCGTCATCACCGCCGCGCCCAGGAAACCGAAGGCGCCCGCGTTGGAACTGGCGATGACCAGGCCGGGTTCGGCGACCCAGCCCATCGCGGTCTGAATAATCGGCGCACGGCAGCCGAGCCGTTCCACCATCACGGTGCGCAGCACGTCACCCATCAGCTTGCTCCCGCATCTGTCTTGTTCGCGGCTGCCGCCGACTTGCCGGAGACGCCGGCGATCGAACTGCCCGTGACGAGGTCGTTCTGGGCGTGGGCGAAGTGGTGCATGTGGAAGACCGCATCCATTGCCGCGCGTTTGCCGCGCAGCTCCTCGACATGGTTGACCGCCTGCTTGGTCAACCAGTTGCCAAGGCGGCCCTGGCCGGCGAGCTTGGCGGCCCAGGCCGCGGTCGCTTCACGCAGCTCCTCACGCGGGACGACCTTGTTGACCATGCCGAAATCGTGGGCGCGGCTCGCGCTCATGCGCTCGCCGAGCAACAGGAATTCCTTGGCGACGCGCGGAGGCAGTTCATAGGCGTGGGCGAAATACTCAACCCCCGGAATGCCCATCAGCGGATTCACCGGGTCCTGGAAGAAGGCATCTTCGCTGGCGACGATGAGGTCGCAGACCCAGGCGAGCATCAGACCGCCGGCGACGCAGGCACCTTGGACACAAGCGATCGTCGGCTTGGGAATGTCGCGCCAGCGGCGGCACATGCCGAGATATTGTTCCTGCTCGCGTGTATAGAGCAGTTCGGCGGCGGGCTTATTGGCGTGCGGCGGCAGCATCAGGCGCTTGTCGAATTCGTGATGCAGGTCGCGGCCGGGGGTGCCGATGTCGTGCCCGGCGGAGAAGTGCTTGCCATTGCCCGCCAGCACGATGCAGCGCACGGCGTCATCCGACACCGCGCGGTTGAACGCGTCGTCCAGCGCATAGGTCATCTGACCGTTCTGCGCGTTGTTGAACGAGGGGCGGTTCAGGGTGATCCAGGCCACGCCGTCCGCAGCCTCGTAGAGCACGGGCTCTTCGGTTTCGTAGGTGATACTCACCGACTGCGGATCGACGAGGTCCTCGCTCATTCCGGCCTCCTTGCGGGCGGGTTGTCCTTGATCACGCTGGCGCGGATGTTGTGCGGATCGAGCGCGGCGATGATCTCGAGCTGCTCGGCGCAGGGCAGTGGGGTCTCGATCAGATCGCCCTTTTCCAGCGCGAAGCCGGTGGCTTCCTGCACCTGCTCGAAAGTCACGCCCGGGTGCAGCGAGATAACCCGAACCGCGCGGTTCTCGCCGCCGAAGTCCATGACGCACAGGTTGGTGACGATCCGGCGCAGGTCGACGCCTGAATAGTTGCCGCCCGCAACACGCTTGGCCGGGTTGTTGCCGACGCCGGACACCATGTCGACTTCGCCGGGCACGAACACCCGGGCGCTGTGCGCGGGGAAGAAGAAGCTGTTGGGGTGGTAGATCGTATTGCCCGGAAAACCGCGCACGCCCAGCATCTGCGTCTTGGGCTGGCGATGGGTGCCGCCCAGCTGCGAGAGGTTGATCTGGCCGAAACGGTCGATCTGGGTCGGCGTAACCATGGCATGTCGGCGTCCGGTCCACACCGCGCTGTCGAAGAAGCGCGAGAAGGGCAGCCAGCCCGCCTTCTTGCGATCGTCGTAGCCGCGCGGGCCGAGCGGCACCGGCTGTTCGACAAGGTAAGCCTCGCCATCGGTCATCATCAACGCGGGACCGTGCGTCAGCTTGGCGAGGCTCGCGGCCAGACGGGGCACGGGACCGACGCCGGTGGCGACGATTTCGCCGTTGTCGCGAAATGCCTCGGAACAGGCGACGATGCAGAGTTCTGCCAGAGAGGGTTGGTTCATTAGAAAATCGGCAGCGGGAGAGCCGCTACCGCCTCCTTTCCGCCGAAGTTTTCGAGATAGGCCTGTTCGGATGCGCCGACGAAGCGGTCCTTTACCGCGTTCCAGTCGCCGGGATCCTTGGCCGCGTCGGTGTAGGCCTTGAAGGCCTTCATGTCCCAGCCATAGTGCGGGGGCATGGAGCTGGGGTGGGCGCCGCCGGGCATTTCCACGACGCCGGTGACGAAGCAGCGTTCGAACAGGTTCGCCTGGGCCTCATCGGGATAGTGATCTTCCATCCGGTCGACGAGTTCTTCGCAGGACACATAGGTCCTGGCCGCTGCCTTGGCGAACCACTCGTCGTAGTAGACGTCAGGTCCGAACACCTGCACGTTGCCACGCCAGTCGCTGCGGTTGACGTGGATCAGCGCCGCGTCGAGCTTGAGCGGGGGCATCGCGATCAGCGTCTCGCCGTCGTCATAGGGTGATTGCACGGTCTTGAGACCGCCCAGTTCGGCGAGGTCGGTTCCCAGGCCGGCGCGGGTCGGCAGGAACGGCAGCTGGAAGGCGGCCGCTTTGAGACCCCATTGGAACATGCCTTCGTCCAGTTCCAGCACTTCGAGTTGTCCCGCTTCGCGGCTCTTGCGGAACCAGGGTTCGAGCGGGATCGCATCGAGGGAGACGAAGGCGAACACCAGCTTTCGCACCTTGCCGGCCGCGCAGAGCATGCCGACATCTGCGCCGCCGTAGGCGACGACGGTGAGGTCCTCAAGGTTCGAGCGGAGGATCTCGCGAACGAGCGCCATCGGCTTGCGCCGCGGCCCCCAGCCACCGATCCCGATCGTCATGCCATTGGAAAGCTGCGCGACGATCTCCGCCGCGGTCATCCGTTTGTCGAGTTGCGGTGCCTTTATCATTCCTGCGCCTCCTTGAGGGCTTTCTGCCACTCCCATTCATGGCCCCACACCGAAATGCCGGCGTGCTTGGTTACTTCCCAGCTGGCCGGGTCGATCACCAGGCTGTCGCAGCCGACCTCCAGATCGAAGCCCGACGGGGTGCGGACGTAGAAGCCCACCGTTTCGTCGTTGCAATGCTGGCCGATGCTCGCGCTTTCGACGTAGTTCATCGCCTTCATGCGGTCGTGGGCCTTGCCCACCTCAACGAGGCTCGGCAGCTCCAGCATCACGTGGACGCAGTTCGAAGGCGTCACCGGACCTTCGCCCAGCGCGACCGAATGATGGCGGCCATTGTCGGCATGCAGGAAAGCAAAGCCCATGCCCGCATCGTCCGGTCCGCCGCCGCCGAAGTAGAAGCGCGGCATGTCGGTCTCGTGGAAACCCACGACGTCGCGATAGAAATGCAGCGAAGCGTGGAAGTCGGGTGCGCTGAACACGGCGTGGCCCATGCCCATGTCGCCGGTGACGAACTCGGGCACGCCGATGGGGGAGACGAAGGGCGTGTCCGCCCGGCTGTCGCCATGGTAGAACTCCAGGCCGTTGCCGGCGGGATCGGTGGTGCGGAAGAACGCCGCTACGCCTCGCGCGGCGGCTTCCTCGGGCGTGCCGGCCTCGGCCGGACGTCCGGCGGCGGCGATGCGCGCCTTGAGCGCTTCGAGTGCGCCGGCATCCGCCACTTCATAGGCGGCCGCCTTGAGCTTGTCTTCGCCGCCACGCTCGATCCAGAACCGAAAGGGACGATCGTCGATGCGATAGAGGCGGGCGCCCCCTGGCGTCTCGCCAGCGGACATAGCGCCCACCATCGCGGTCAGGAACCGATCCCATTCGTCAGGATCGGTAGTCGTCACGACCAGATAGCCCAGTGCCTTGATGGCCATGGCCATATTACTCCCCTACGAGGTCGAGGAAGAACGGCCGTTCGCCGCCCCCATCGACGTTGATGCGTGCGCCGCTGACCCACGACGCCAGGTCGGAGCAGAGCCACAGGATGGCGCCGGCGAGATCATCGCCGGTGCCCATGCGCTGCAGCGGCATGGAACGGCCCACGGCGGCCTGGGCCTCCGCTCCGCCGTATGTCGTCTCGGCTGTCTCCGTCTGCATGAGACCAGCGATGATCGCGTTGATCCGGATTCCATCGGGGCCCCATTCCTGCGCAAGGCTTTGCGTCAGATTGAGCAGGCCCGCCTTGGCTGCGCCATAGGCCGCCGTACCAGGCGATGGGCGGATGCCCGAGACGCTGGCGATGTTGACCACCGAGCCGCCGCCGCACGCCTTCATCGGCGCGTATGCGGCCTGAGCCATGTACATTGCTGCGTGCAGGTTCAGCTTCAGGATGGAATCGAAGAAGCGCGGACTGGCATTCGCGGCATCGACCTTGGGCGAGCCGCCCGCATTGTTCACCAGGATGTCGAGCCGGCCGTGCGCTTCTGCGACTGCGGCCACGAAGGCCTGCGCCTGTTCCGGATCGCGTATGTCCGCGGCATGGAAGGTCACGCCTACGGGGAGATCGTCGGGAGCGTTCCGGCCGCACACGGCAACGCGGCATCCCGCTTCGGCCAGTCGCATGGCGACGATGCGGCCGAGGCCACGCGTGCCGCCGGTTACGATTGCGACGCGTCCCGTGAAATCAAGGCTGCCCGATTGTGGCAACGAACGGTCTCCCCTGCGATCTGTGGCTCAGTGATGGAATCGTATTTTTGTAGATTCGAAATTTGCCAATATCGAAAGCGCGAACGCTTTTCAATTGACGATTTGCGTAATGCATGACAGAAATTTTTGCGAAACCTACGCCGGAGTGCCGGCTCGATTCGATCTAGGGAGATGACACCAGATGGCTAGCGCAGCGCATCCCCGGCCAGGGGCGGACCCGGTTCCGACTGCTCAGGAACTGATTGCCCGCGCCCAGGCGATGATTCCCGCCCTCAAGGCGCGTGCGGCACGGTGCATCGCCGAACGCGACGTTCCCGAGGAAACCATTCGCGAATTTCATGAGGCCGGCTTCTTCCGTATCCTGCAGCCCAAGCGCTGGGGCGGGTACGAGATGCATCCCAACGTCTTCTTCGACGTGCAGAAGGCGCTGGCCGAGGGTTGCATGTCGACCGGCTGGATGTTCGGCGTGGTCGGCTGCCATCCTTACGAACTGGCGCTGTTCCATGACGAGGCGCAGCAGGAGGTCTGGGGCGAGAATACCGCCACGCTCGCCTCCTCATCCTACCAGCCGGTCGGCAAGGTGACCCATGTCGACGGAGGCTTCCGCCTCTCGGGCCGCTGGGGCTTCTCGACCGGTTCGGTCCATTGCGACTGGGTGGTGCTCGGCGCCATGGTCCCGCCGAAGAACGAGGGCGATGCGCCCGACATGCGGGCCTTTCTGCTTCCGCGCAAGGATTACACGATCGATCGCGACGCCTGGCACGTATTCGGTCTTCAGGGCACCGGCAGCCACGACATCATCGTCGATGACGTCTTCGTTCCCGAATACCGTACACACCGGTCGGTCGATGGCTTCCTGTGCACCAATCCGGGGCAGAAGGAGAACGATGCGCCGCTGTTCACGCTGCCGTGGGCGCAGGTCTTCGTGCGTTCGGTCTCGACGGCGGCTTTCGGCGGCGCGCGAGCGGCGGTGAACGCGGCCATCGAGATCATGCGCAGCCGCGTTTCGACCAACACTGGCAAGGCATCGTCCGCCGATCCGTTCCTGCTGGCGGCGATCGCCAAGGCGCACGCCCAGATCGCCGAGATGGAGACGACCCTGCGTCTGACCTTCGAGGAACTGATGGGCTATGCCGAGCGCGGCGAGGAGATCCCGATGGAGAGGCGCGCGCTGTTCGCCTACAATTCCTGCACCGTGGTGCGCCGGCTCGCCGACATGGCCGATGAGATGATGCAACTGCTGGGCGGCCGGGCGATCTACATGTCGAGCCCGATCATCCAGCCCTGGCTCGATCTCAATGCGGGCCGCGCGCATGTCGCCAACGATCCCAACAACCGGACCGGCGATGTGATCGGGACGCTGCTGGGCAACCCGCCGGCATTCAACTTCCTGTGAAGGGTGACAGGCCATGACCGATCTGCGCGAGGCGACCTACCGGGTTGAAGGGGGGTATGACATCCACCTCAAGGAAGCGGGCTCCGGACCCGTCGTCGTGTTTCTCCACGGCAGCGGTCCGGGCGCTTCGGGCGCTTCGAACTTCCGTCAGAACTTCGAGGCTTTCGTCGCCGCGGGCTACCGCGTCGTGCTGCCGGACCTTATCGGGTATGGCGCATCTTCGAAGCCCGATGGTCTCGACTACACGCTCCAGTTGTTCACCGACACCGTGCTTGACGCCCTGCGCCAGCACGGCATCGACCGCGCGGTACTGGTGGGCAATTCGCTGGGGGGCGGTGTAGCGATCCAGATTGCACTCGATCATCCGGACTTCGCGGAGAAGCTGGTGCTCATGGCGCCAGGCTGCATCGAAGACCAGGCCGACTATTTCAAGATGCCGGGCATCGCCAAGATGGTCTCCGGCTTCGGCAGTCCCGATTTCTCGTTCGAAGAACAAAAGCGCCTCGTGTCCAATCTGGTCCACGCCGATTTTGTATCGCGTATCCCCGATGTGCTCGTGGCGGAACGGTACGCGGTGGCGCGCACCCAGCCAAAGGACGTGCTGGCGCGTATGCGCACGCCCAATCTCGGCCCTCGCTTGGGTGAGGTCGCAAAGCCGATCCTCGTGCTCTGGGGGCTCGACGACGAATTCTGCCCTGAAAGCGGAGCGCGCCATTTCCTGCGGCATTGCGCCGACGCGCGCTGTCTGACCTTCACCCGCACCGGCCACTGGGTGCAGGTGGAACGGGCAGCGGAATTCAACCGCTATGCTGTCGAGTTCCTGCGTGGTTGAGGGATATCCCGCCTTACCGGAGGGACTACCAGCAGCCTTCAAGGGCGCGATGCGACGGCTTGCGGCATCGGTTTCGATCGTCGTCGCCAAAGGCGAGGATGGTCCGGTCGGGATGGCGGCGACCTCGATCACCTCGCTGACGACGGACCCGCCGGCGGTGCTGGTCTGCGTGAACCGCGCCACCAGCCTGCATGCACTGCTCGTGCCGACGGCACCGCTGTCGGTCAACCTGCTTTCGCGCCGCCAGCAGGATGTTTCGGCAGCCTTTGGTGGCGGTGTTCCGCGCGGGGAACGGTTCGCGACCGGCGAGTGGCAGACCGGGCCGGATGGCCTGCCCGCGCTGGTCGATGCCCAGGCCAACCTGCGCTGCGTCATCGACGCCATGCTCGCCTATGGCACTCACAGTATCGTCGTGGCGCGTGTCCTCGACGTGCTCATCACGGGGGATGTCGACCCCTTAATCTACCAGGATGGCAGGTATCTGTGAACAAGACCCGGAAATTTGGCGGCGCGCTGCATGAAGCGCTTCGCAATCGCTGCACGGTCACGCCGCTGATCGAACAGGATCCGTCGCTGACGATCGACGACGCTTATGCGATCAGCCTCGATTTTCTCGCCCGTCGCTGCAAGGACGGCGAGCGGGTGGTCGGCAAGAAAATCGGCGTCACCAGCAAGGCGGTTCAGGACATGCTGGGCGTGCACCAGCCCGACTTCGGCTTCCTGACCGACTGGATGCATGTCGTAGGCGACATCGATGTCGATGCCAAAGCGCTGATCGCCCCGCGCGCCGAGGCGGAAATCGCATTCATCCTCAAGGACAGCCTCAACGGTCCTGGGGTGACCGCCGCCGACGTGCTTGCGGCAACCGAATGGATCGCGCCCTGTTTCGAAATCGTCGATAGCCGAATCCGCGACTGGAAAATCGGTATCGTCGATACCGTGGCAGACAACGCATCCTGCGGCGTGTTCATCCTGGGTGACGCGCGCGTCGTTCCACGCGGGATCGACCTTCCCGGTCTGCACGTCACCGTCACCAAGAACGGCGAGCCCCTTTCTGAAGGTTACGGCTCCGCGGTGCAGGGCGATCCTGCGCAGGCTGTGGCGTGGCTCGCCAATACGCTCGGCGCCTACGGCGTCACGCTCGACGCTGGCGACGTGATCCTGTCGGGGTCGCTGGTGCCCCTCGCCGACGCGGTGAAGGGCGATGTCTTCGAAATGACGCTGCACGGTATCGGCGGTTGTGCCGCCAGGTTTGTCTAAGGAAAAAGCAATGGCACGGGTTAAGGCCGCGATCATCGGTTCGGGCAACATCGGCACCGATCTGATGATGAAGATGATCAAGTATCCGCAGAACATGGAGCTTGCCGCAGTGGTCGGCATCGATCCCAATTCCGAGGGCCTCGCGATGGCGCGAGAGCACGGGATCGCCACCACGCACGAAGGCATCGAGGGGCTGAGGAAGCTGCCTTGCTATCCCGAGATCGGCATCGCCTTCGACGCGACTTCGGCTTATGCCCATAAGGTGCACGACGAGGCTCTGCGCTCCGACGGCATCCAGGTGGTGGACCTGACGCCGGCGGCGATCGGGCCGTTCACGGTGCCTCCGGTCAACATGAGCCAGCATCTCGACCAGCCCAATGTCAACATGGTGACCTGCGGCGGGCAGGCGACCATCCCGATGGTTGCCGCGGTCGCGCGGGTCTCCGACAAGCTGCATTATGCGGAGATCGTCGCATCGGTTTCGTCGCGCTCCGCCGGTCCGGGCACGCGGGCCAACATCGATGAATTTACCCGGACGACCGCGCGTGCGATCGAGGTCGTCGGTGGAGCGACCAAGGGCAAGGCGATCATCATCCTCAACCCTGCCGAGCCGCCGATGATCATGCGCGACACGGTCTTCACGCTGTCGGAAGGCGGCAGCGAAGACCAGATCCGCCGTTCGGTCGCGGACATGGTCGCCGAAGTACAGAAGTACGTCCCTGGCTACCGGCTCAAGCAGGAAGTGCAGTTTGAGCGCTTCGGCGACAACAACCGTCTGAAGATCCCGGGCATGGGCGAATTCACCGGCATCAAGTCGATGATCATGCTCGAGGTCGAGGGGGCGGGCGATTACCTGCCGAGTTACTCCGGCAATCTCGACATCATGACCGCGGCGGCCAAGGCCACCGGCGAACTGCTGGCCGCGCGCCGGATGAACCAGGGGGGAATGGCACAGTGAGCGGCACGTTCAACGTCGAGGCGGGCGACAAGCTCTACATCCAGGACGTCACTCTGCGGGACGGCATGCATGCCATTCGCCACATGTACGGCATCGAACAGGTCAAGGCGATCGCTTCCGCCATTGAAAAGGCCGGGGTCGACGCGATCGAGGTGGCGCACGGCGACGGCCTGTCGGGTGCGAGCTTCAACTATGGTTTTGGCGCCCATACGGACTGGGAATGGCTGGAAGCGGTGGCCGAGGTGCTCGACAAGTGCGTTTTGACCACGCTGATCCTGCCCGGCGTCGGCACGGTCGAGGAACTGCGCCGTGCCTATGACATCGGCGTGCGCTCGGTTCGCGTCGCCACGCATTGCACCGAGGCCGACGTCTCCAAGCAGCATATCGGCATCGCCCGCGACCTCGGCATGGACGTCTCGGGTTTCCTGATGATGAGCCACATGATCGAGCCGGAGGCGCTCGCCAAGCAGGCTGCCCTGATGGAAAGCTTCGGCGTGCGCTGCGTTTACGTGACCGACAGCGGTGGCGCGCTCGACATGGACGGCGTCAGGGCGCGGCTGGAGGCTTACGACCGCGTGTTGAAACCGGAAACCCAGCGCGGTATTCACGCGCATCATAACCTGTCGCTTGGCGTCGCGAACTCGATCGTCGCCGCACAATATGGCGCGGTGCGCATCGATGCCTCGCTGACCGGGATGGGCGCAGGCGCGGGCAATGCCCCGCTGGAGGTCTTCATCGCCGCTGCCGATCGCAAGGGCTGGAACCACGGCTGCGACGTCAACCTGCTGATGGATGCTGCCGAGGATCTCGTGCGGCCGCTGCAGGACCGTCCGGTCCGCGTCGACCGCGAGACGCTGAGCCTGGGCTATGCCGGGGTCTATTCCAGCTTTCTGCGCCATGCGGAGAAGGCGGCAGGCGACTATGGGCTCGATACGCGCGAAATCCTCGTCGAGCTCGGCCGCCGCAAGATGGTTGGCGGGCAGGAGGACATGATCGTCGACGTCGCGCTCGATATCCTCAAAGCGCGCAATGGCTGAGATTTCGCTTCACAGGCCCTATCCTGCCGCAGAGGTCGAGGCCTGGGACTTCGAGACCGAGGTGGCGGTGATCGGCTTCGGTGCGGCCGGGGCCTGTGCGGCGGTCGAGGCGGCCGATGCGGGTGCGCGCGTAATGCTCTTCGAGCGCAATTCGGGGAGCGGCGGCGCCACAGGGCTTTCGGGCGGTGAGATCTACATCGGCGGCAGCGGCGGCACCGACGCCCAGCGTGCCGCCGGTTTCGCGGACACCACCGAGGATTTCGCCGCCTACCTCAAGGCCGCCGGCGGTCCTTGCGTGGATGAGGCCAAATGCGATCTTTACGCGCGCGAAGCGCTGGACCACTTTGGCTGGCTCAAGGCGCAGGGCGTTCCTTATCGCGGCAATTACCTGCCCGGAAAACATATTGAGCCGACAGACGATTCCACCCTGATCTGGTCGGGCAGCGAGGCTGCCGTGCCGTTCTGCGACATCGCCCGGCCGGCCCCGCGCGGGCACGTGATCCGGCACATGGGCTGGGGCGGCGGCCGGCCGCTGGTGGATATTCTCGAGGCGGGTGCCCGGGCCAAGGGCGTGGAAGTTGTGGTCGATGCCCGCGTACTGGCGCTGGTGCGCGATGGGGACCGGATCGTCGGCGTGGTGGTCCGCATCGACAATACGCCGCGTTTTGTCCGGGCAAGCAAGGGGGTCGTGCTGGCGACCGGCGGCTTCGTATTCAACGAGGAGATGCGCCGTAAGCATTGCCCCGAGACGCTTAAGCTCAACGACCCTATCGGCGACAAGGACGATGGTGCAGGCATCGAACTGGGGGTGGGCGCGGGGGGCGAGGCGGTCCATATGGATCAGTTCTTCACGACCTGTCCCTGGACCATGCCAGAGAGCCACGCGAACGGCGTTTTCGTCAATGTCGCGGGCAATCGCTTCATCAACGAGGACTGCTACCACGGGCGGGTGAGCCGCTGCGCGGTCGACCAGCCGGGCGGCAAGGTCTACCTCCTGCTCGACAACGCCCATTTCAGTCAGCCGATGGATTTCGCCCGGATCTCGATCGCGGGAACCGGCGACAGCTGGCAGGAAGTCGAGGCCGAACTGGAGATGCCCGCCGGCACGCTGTCGGCGACAATGGCGGTCTACAACGCTCATGCAAGGGAAGGACGCGACCCACTGTTCGGCAAGCGTCCGCCGATCCTGGTTCCGCTGGATCAGGGACCTTTCATCGCGCTCGAACTGAATTTCGCCACCAGTTATTTCAGTTTCTTCACGCTGGGCGGGCTGCATACCAGCATCGATGGCGAAGTGCTCGACCGGGATGGAACACCGGTTCGCGGTCTCTTTGCCGCCGGCCGCTGCACCAGCGGCCTTCCGGCATGGGGCCATGGCTATTCCTCGGGCCTCAGTCTGGCAGACTGTACCTTCTTCGGCCGCCGCGCCGGGCGCAAGGCGGCGGCAGGCTGACCGCCGCGTGATGGGAGATAAGACGACAATGGCTTACAGCCTGCAGCAGCTTTCCGACCTGGAGGAGATCAAGGTGCTCAAGCACCGCTACTTCAGGAGTATCGATACGGCCGACTGGCCGCTGCTGGACGGGATGTTCACGGCCGACGTCAACGTCGAGTATATCGGGGGCGACTACCACGTGAAGCTCACCGGGGCCGAGGCGATGATGGAGTTCCTCGCCAATTCCTTCCATTCGGGCGCGCTTGCAATGCATCATGGGCACATGCCCGAGATCACGTTCACCGGCGATGATGGCGCCGAGGGCGTGTGGTACCTCGAGGACATCTTCATCAACCTTGAGGAAGAGTTCCATACGTTTGGCACTGCGATCTATCGCGACCGCTACTTGCGACAGGAGGGCGAGTGGCGCATCGCCAGTACCGTCTATGACCGGGTGATGGAAGTGACCGAACCACTGCACCAAGGCGCGCGCTACGTGTGCCACCGTTTGGGCAGGACCGGCCGCAAGCCAGGGGAGCGGACGGACATCTCGCATCTCATCAAATGGGAAGCGCGAGAAGCATAGCCCTGACCGGGCAGGGCAAGCTGTCGCAGGCCTTGGCGCGAGCGTTCTTGTGAGCGGTCAGGGTGAGCAGGACGGCGAGGTACGGGAAAGCAGTTCCAGCATCCACGATGGATCGTCCCGGCCGCTCGTCCCGTTGGGTGCATCTGCAGCCAATGCCGCGATCGCGGCTTCGTCCACCTCGCGGATTTCGCCGTGATCGAACACGAGGCGGCGGTGGAGGAACTTCCATAGGCCGTCACGGCGCTCGTAGCGATCGAGATAGCGCCCATGAACCGTAAATTCGCGGCGATCCGGGGGCGGCGTGCGGTGCCAGGCTCGCACATAGTGCTCGCCCTCGGCGACATTGCCCCCGACGACGATCAGGCTGTTGCCGATCTCGTGGCGGGTCAGCTCCCAGGGAGCCGTCGCCTGCGGTAGCCACGCCACGAATTCGTCCGGCCCGCCGCGGAGCATGCTGCCGTGCTCGTCGATCGCGTCGTCGTGGTAGAGGCTGCGCACGAGCGCGAAGTCTCGGCGGTCGCATCCCCGGCAATAGCGCATCACGAGATTGCGGATTGCCAGTTCGTCGAGCAGGGTTTCGCAGGCGTTCACGTGACAGCTGCCGGCACGGGGAAGGATCGGCTCATTTTTGGGCTCCATTGAGGGTGGATGTCATGCTTGTGCGCCGTCCGGCGTTGCTTCACACAGGCTCGATGGACGATGATTTTGTTAAGCGACTGCGCGAGCTTGAAGACCGTGAAGCCATTCGCGAACTCATCGCCAGCTACGGGCCGCTTGCCGATGCTGGAGACGGTGATGCCATCGCGGCCTTGTGGACGGAGGACGGCAGTTACGGCGTTGGCGGCATGGGTACCGTGCGAGGCCGCCCGGCGATCGCCGGATTGATGGACAGCCCGACGCATCGCGAATTGATGGCGGACGGCTGCGCCCATGTGCTCGGTCCGGTAAGCATCGACCTCGAAGGCGACCGGGCCACCGCGCGCGGCCATTCCGTGGTGCTGCGACACACCGCTGGCGAATTCGCCGTCTTTCGCGTTTCCGCGAACCGCTGGGACCTTGTGCGCACGTCGCAGGGCTGGCTGGTCAACCACCGTGAGAATGCCCTGCTCGACGGAAGCGCTGCGGCACGTGCCCTGCTCAGCCTGCCGTCTGGCCGCCGTCCATAGTGTAGAGCGAACCTGTCACCTTTCGCGCCCTGTCACTGGCGAGGAAGACGAACAATTCGGCGATTTCCTCGGGCTGACAGGTGCCGTCGGGCAGCTTGGGCGCGTTGCGCATGACGAGTGGCCAGTCGATGTCCGGATCGTTTGGCATGGTGCTGGTCATCGGCGTGGCGACCGCGCCAGGACAGATGGCGTTGACGCGCACGCCCTTGCTGGCGACTTCCACGGCGAGGCTGCGGGTGATGCCGACGACCGCATGTTTCGAAGCTGAATAGGCGACATTGTAGGCGATGCCCTGCAGGCCGGCAGTGGATGCGGTGTTGACGATGGCGCCGCCGCTGCGGATCAGATGGGGGAGGGCGGCCTGACACAGTACGAACACGCTGGTGGTGTTGATCGCCAGGATACGCTCGAACTTCTCTACCGGGAAGCTCTGGGTCGAGCCCCAATCGAGAATACCGGAAATGTTGCATAGCGCGTCGAGCCCATCGACCGCCGCCGCGGCGACCAGCGCGCGGCAGGAGTCAGGACTGGTGGCGTCGAAGGTGACGATGCGCGCCGGCGTCTTCATCAGCGCCGCGGTTTCGGCAAGGCCCGCTTCGTTGATGTCGGCGATGGTGACTTGAGCGCCTTCCGCCGCGAACCTGATCGCGGTTGCCCGGCCGATCCCGGAAGCTGCGCCAGTGATCAGGGTTTTCTTGCCGTTCAGCTGCATTTTCCGCTCCATAGTTATATTTTGCGTAGTAAGTGGTTTCATTGTCTACGCAATGAAAGGTTTGAAATGACGATCGAGGAAAGGCTCCAGCGGCTTGAGGCGGATCGCGCGATTCGCGACCTCAAGGCCCGCTACCTGCGGGCCTGCGACGACAAGCAGCCAGATATGGTTCGCGATTGCCTGCGTCCCGATGCAGCGATCCGCTACGAGGGCTTCCCGCCGTTCGACAACCGGGAGGATTTCGTTGAAATATACCGCCAGTTCGGCTGCGTGCCCGGCGTGTTCGATATTCATCATGCCGCCAACGGTGTGATCGATTTCCCTGAAACCGACCGGGCAACCGGCCAGTGGGCATTGACGTTCCACACCATCAATCTGGCCCAGCGCACGATCACGCAGTTCGGCATCGAATATGAGGATGTCTACGTGCGCGAGGACGGTCGCTGGTGGATCGCGGAAACTCTCACGCGCCGAAAATCTGTGTTGGTGCAGGCGGTCGATGCCGAAGGCGGCATCCGCGTGGTTGCCCTTGGCGAGAGCGAGGAAGCGTTCGGCTAGGAACAAGGCGGGGAGCGGTGAATTCGCCCCCCGCATGATCCTTCCTTAAAATTCGATGCCGACGGTCGCGCCCCAGGTGCGCGGATCTGGGAAATAGCCCAGCGTCAGCCCGCCAAAACCGGGGCCGAAGTCGATGAAGTTCGTGGGCCGGTCCTCTTGCGTCAGGTTGCGAACGAATGCCGCGATCGATGCCCGCGTGCTGCCCAGCGGTATTTCCGACAGCGCCAGGCGCATGTTCACGATCGTTCGGCCCGGCGAGCGCGTATTGCCCGCGACCTGATCCGAAGCGGACGGCATCGTCAGCGGGTAGGGGTAGGTATAGTATTTGCCCACATGGCTGACATCGCCGTAAAGGTTGAGCTTTCCGAAATCGCCGTCGAGCACTTTCCAGTCGAAGCCCCCGGTTATCGAAAACTTGGGCGCATGCGGGAATGCGCGGTTGTTCGAAACGTCCACGCCGCCATCGATGTAATTCTTGTACTTGGAATCCAGAAACGCGAGGTTGGCATTGATGGTCAGCGCGTCGAGCGGACGCAGGATAATCTCCGCCTCGATGCCCTGGATGCGTGCGGAGGCGGCGTTGCGTATGATCGACGCGGCAGCCCCTGCGGCCGTGAAGATCGACAGCTGGATGTCCTTGTGTTCGTCGCGGAAGGCGGCGAGATTGAAGGTCAGCATTCCGCCGAGCAGCTTGCTCTTCAGCCCGACCTCGTAACTGTCTACCTTTTCCGCCTTGTACGGCACGCACAGCTCGGTTGCGCCGAACGGGCAGCCGGCAGGAGCGGCGGGGTCGAAGAACAGGTTGGTTTCGCCATTGAAGCCACCTGATTTGAAGCCGCGTGCTAAGCGGGCATAGAGATTGATGTCGGGCGAGGCCTCGTAGGCCAGCGTCACGGCCGGCGAGAAATTCTCGAACTTCGCATCCGGTACTCCGCCATAGGGGATATTGACGACGACGGTGGGCGTGAAGATGTTGTTGGCCGCATCGACGTTGATCCGCAGGTAGCGGCGGATATCCTTCTTCTCATGCGTATAGCGGCCGCCAAGCGACAGTTTCAACGCATCCGTCAGCTTGTAGTCAGCCTGGGCATAGATGGCCACGGCCTGGGTATGCGAACCATAGTCCGATTGCAGATCCGAAGCGCCGCCGAAGAAGACTTGCGGGCCCAGCGTCTCGGCCTTCTCCTTGAAGTAGAAGGCACCGACGACGTACTGTAGCCGGTCGTCCAGGGCGTTCCCGGTTGCCTGCAACTCCTGGCTGAAAGCGTCATATTCGGTGATGCGCTGGGTGAAAGCAACGTTCATCGGCGATCCGTCGAGGTCGATGCCGTCAGCCCAGGACAGGTTCCGGTATGCGGTGATTGACTTCAGGGTCATCGCGCCGAGATCGGCGGTCAGGGTCAGCGCATGGCCGTAGCTGCGCGAGCGTTCGTAGATGTCGCCATCGATCGAGGCGACCGACTGGCGCTCGGGGTTGGCGAACTTCTCGATCGGGAAGAATGCGCCGCCGAAGGCATAGCCCGGTGAGGCGGGATCGAACAGGTCGCGCGGATCGCCGTTACGGTTGACGCGGAGCAGCTGTGCGAATGGCGGTGTCTGCTTCTGGCGCGAATAATCGTAGGTATAGTCGGCTGTGACGGCATCGCTCAGTTCGGCGCGCAGTTGCACCATGAACGAGCCGCTGTTGAGGGAATCTGCGCGATCGACCTTGTTGGGCAGTGCCGTGAAGATGCCCGGGATCGGATTGGGCACGATTTTGATCAGCCCGTCACGCTTCTCGTACTGGCCGGAGATCTTGGCCGAGAAGATTCCCATGCGCGGCAGGTTGAGTACCGCGCGCACCTTGCGGTCATTGAAGCTGCCGTAAGTCAGCTCTGCACGTCCGCCAGCTTCGCCGGAGGGCTTGGCGGTAATCAAGTTCACCGCGCCGGCAAGCGCGTTGCGGCCATAAAGCGTGCCTTGCGGACCGCGCAGGATCTCGACACGCTCGAGATCGGCAACGTCGAAAATCGATCCCTGCGCCTTGGCGATGTAGACGCCGTCCATATAGAGGCCGACCGCCGGCTCCCATGTGATCGCGGGATTGATCGTCACCGAACCGCGAATGGCGATCTGCGAGATCGTCTTGCTCGACGGCGCGCGTTCGAATTTCACGTTGGGCGATATCGTGCCGAGATCGTCGATCGACTGCACGCCGCGGCTCTCGAGATACTGACTGCCTACAGCCGAGATCGCGATCGGCACGTCCTGGATGTTTTCCTGGCGCTTTTGTGCCGTCACGATGATGTCGCCCAGGCCATCACCATTGGCGGAATCCTGGGCAAGTGCCGGTGATGCCAACACGTACATACTGACCGTGACGACGAGAGCTGCCTTTACGCGTTTCATACCATCCTCCCTGTGCGATTCGATAATCGCGTAATATAATAGGATTCGGGCTACGCTTATGATCTCTTCAAGGCAACATATTTTGCAATCGCGTGACGCGCGCGTGAAACGTCTACGCATGAGGCGGTTGCAAAGATTGAAAGGTGCTAGAGCGATGGGTCGACGCCTGGGGCGCCGGGAAAGCGTGGGTAGTACTGTCCCGTCGTCATGCCGCCATCGACCACGAGTTCCGCTCCGGTCATGTAGGACGCCTCATCGCTGGCGAGAAACAGCGATGCATTGGCCACCTCGTCCGGGGCGCCGACTCTTTGAAGCGGAAGATGGTGGAATCGCTCGCTTACCGTTTCGCGGGACGCGCCTTCGTAATTGGTCATGGCCGTGTCAACGCCGCCGGGATGTACCGAGTTGACCCGTATTCCGAGATGGCCGAGTTCCATTGCCGCCACTTTGGTCAGTCCCCGCACGCCCCATTTGGAAGAGGCGTAGGCGGCCAGACCGTTGGCGCCTTTCATGCCGTCGACGGACGAGATGTTGACGATTGCGCCCTTGCCCCGTGCGATCATACCTGGCGCCACTGCCTTGATGCCGAGGAATTCGCCGACCAGATTGACCTCCAGCACGCGCCGGTAATCTTCGGGCGTGGTCTGCATCAGGCTCTTGAACAGCAATATACCTGCGTTGTTCACTAATATGTCGATGGGCCCGAGGTCGGTTTCGGCTGCGCGAAGAGTCTCTGCCCAGGATTGCTCGCTGGTGACATCGAGCGCGTAGAAGCGGGCCGCCTCGCCCAGTTCGCTGGCGAGGGCCTGGCCCGCGTCGGCGAGAATATCGGCAATCGCCACTTTGGCGCCGGCATCGACGAACAGGCGTGAGGTCGCTGCCCCCATGCCGCGTGCGCCGCCAGTGACGATCGCGACCTTGCCATCCAGTCGTGCCATCCCGCTAGTCCCTCCTTGTGTTCAGACTCCGAACCCGCCCGAGACGGATATCGTCTGGCCTGTGCGTTTGATGCGAAGTAGATCGCGGCATGGCCGATTTCGGCCGGGGTTCCCCAGCGCTTGAGGCACAGCAGCTTGTGGGTTTCTTCCACCCATTGGGCGTCGAGTTGTCCCAAGGCGGTAAGGGCGTGCATCTGGCCGGCATCTATCACCCCGACAAGGACCGAATTGGCCCGAATGCCGTGTTTTCCTTCTTCCTTGGCGATGCCTTTCATCAGCTGTTCGTTGGCCGCCTTGACCGCGACGGACATTCCGTCGCGCGCTGGCCACCAGTCATGTCCGGCCGAGCCGAGGTGCACGAAACTACCGCCGCCCATCGCGCGCATGTGCGGGACGAGCAACTGGATGGCGGTGAACAGGCCATGGACTTCTACGTCGAAGGCGTGACGCCACTCATCCATCGGGGTCTCGGACAGGTAGCGCTGGTTGACGAGCGGCCCTGCTCCCCAGACGACCGAGTGTATTCGGCCATGCTCGGCAATGGCTTCGTCGATGGCGGCGTGGAGCCGGTCGGGATCGGTTACATCGGCGGCGTGGGTGCTCGCCTTGCGGCCGAGCGCGCTGGCCTGCTTGGCGGCTTCCTGCGCCGGCCTCGCCTTGGAGCGATAGACCAGCGCCACATCACTGCCCGCCTCGGCAAAGGTACGAGCGACCCCGCTACCGATGCCGCCGCTGCCGCCGAACACCAGCGTACAGCCGGCGGGAAAGGTCGCCACGATTAGGCCGTGCTGGCGACGGGACGCTGGTCCAGAGTCACGACCAGGCCGTTCACGCGCTCCTGGACCCGGCTGACTTCGGTGCGAGGCTTGTGGAATTGCGAGTACCAGGTGCGCACCTTCCCGAAGGGACCATCCTTCGGGATGGCCAGCGGGTTGATGCAGGCGCGCTTGTTGGCCCAGATTTCGACATCTTGCGCGAAGGCAAGGCGGCTGCCTTCCTGGTATTCCAGCGCAGCGGCCCGATCGGCATCGGTGATGTCTCGCGAGCCGTCGTTCACCTTGACCATCAGCGCATGCCAGGCACGGCTGACACCGTTCTCGACCGGCGTATTGGCGATCATGATAAAGCTGTCGAAGGTCCCGGCCATTTCCGACTGGAGAAAGCCGGGACCTTCGTACCAGGTATCGAGCACCAGCATGTCTTCCGGATTCGTGGTCAGTGTGCGGTGTCCGGCGCTGTAATATTGGTGGACGGTCGATCCCTTGAATTCGTTGGCGAAATATTGCCACTCGGTCGCGCCGTGGATCGGCACGAAATGAGCATAATCGGCCATGTTGTCGAGAATCTCGCAGCCATGGACGTTGAGATCGCCCATGTAGTCGATCTTCCATTCGACCCAGCCGGGTTCGCCGAAGTGCCCTCCGAAGTTGGCAAGGTCGTGCGTCGGTTCGCCACCTTCCTCGTCATGCCAGACCCAAAGGATGCCGGCGCGTTCGACCGTCGGGTAGTGACGAAGCCGCGCGGCCTTGGGAATGAAGTCCGGGGAATAGGGGATGTGATTGCAGGCGCCGTCCGGACCATAACTCCATCCGTGAAACGGACAGCGGATCGATTCGCCCGCGACATGCTGTCCGTCGAGCACGATATAGCTCGTGGCATTCTTCGCGATGTGCGCGCCCATGTGAGGGCAATAGGCGTCGACGACGTAAGGCGTGCCGGATTCGCCGCGATACACCACGAGATCCTTGCCGAAATAACGGATGGGTTTCGGCACATTTGTGGCATCGGACGCCGGGCCGATCATGAACCAGCCACGCGCGAAATCGAATTCGCCGAAGCCGTAGTCCTTGGTGGTCGCCATTGCTTGAACTCTCCCTTGCGCTCGCGCTCACCCTCGATCGGTGCCGGAAAAGCCTCCTGGCGCGAGTCTGCCACTGCAAATGCAATATATGGGCAATACGCAAAACTTGCAACAAACATATAAAAAAGCGCATCATCCGTAGATATTGTCGCCGATGCTTACGCAAACATTGCGATACGGATGATGGGCCGGCCGCCACAAAGGCGGCCGGCAGGCGCGGATCAGGAATTCGCGCCGACCAGTTCGCGGGCGGCAATATAGCCGAAAGTCAGTGCCGGGCCGATCGTCACCCCCGCGCCCGGATAGCTTTCACCCATGGCAGAAGCGGCTGCGTTGCCGATCGCATAGAGGCCCGGGATGGCGCTTCCGTCTGGCCGTGTAACCTGTGCCTTGGCGTTTGTGGTGAGGCCCCCGTTGGTGCCGATATCGCCCGGGTAGATCGGCAGGGCATAAAAGGGCGCCACGTCCAAGGGGCGCAGGCATGGATTGGGGCCGTGGCGCGGATCGCCGTACATCTTGTCATAGGTGGCCTGCCCGCGCTGGAAGTCGGGATCCTCACCGTTCGCGGCAAACGCATTGAAGCGGTTGATCGTGGCGGTGAGCGCATCCGGATCGATCCCCATCCGCGCGGCCAGTTCAGGGATGGTGCGGGCCTTCTTGAGCACGGTTCTTACCATGCCGTTCTGCGCCCAGTCGGGGATCAGTGGGTAGACCGGTCCCATCGGGAAGAGATGGCGATAGCGGTAATCGAACACCATCCAGCTCGGGGAAGCGTCGCCATGTTCGGCTTCGCGGCGCGCCATTTCCTGCCCCGTTACATGATAGGAGGCCGCCTCGTTGAGATAGCGGGTTCCCGATTGGTTCACCATGATACAGCCCGGAAGCGCGCGCTCGATCGTACACAGCCGCCCACGGTCCTCGCCGGGAACGTGGAAGACGGGCGCGGCCCAGGCCGATTGCAGGTTCATGGTGCCGGCGCCCATCGACAGGCCGGCGACGAGCGCATCACCTGTGTTGCTGGTCACTCCGCCGGAGACTTGTGCTTTTGGGTATAGCGGAGAATAAGCATCGCGCTTTGCCTGGTCCTTGTCGAACCCGCCGGCGGCGAGGATGACGCCCTTGCGCGCGCGAATGCGATAGGGGCGGCCGTCTCGCGTGATCACTGCTCCGACGACACGACCGTCCTGCTCGACCAGTTCTGCAAGTGGGCTTTTAAGCCACATCGGCACCGCCTTTTTGTTGAGGGCCAGGCGCAGGCCGCCGGTCAGAGCGTTGCCCAGTGTCAGACGGCGATCCTTGCGTGAGGTGAAGCGGAATGGCAGATCCAGCCAGTAGCGGGCCATGTTGATGGAAAAGCGCCACCACCAGCCCCTGGGCCGGTAGAGCATGTCGTAGGTCTCGGCGAAGGTCCAGTTGAGATAGCCGAACAGGCTGGCGGCGGGCGAGGGCATGCGCTGGCTTCGAAGGTCGTTGCCGAGCGGCTTTCCATCAAGCATTTCGGGCAAGTGGGTCCGATAGCCCGTCGGCGAGCCCCCGGCATTTTCCGCATGATAATCAGGATAGGGCTGCGCGGTGTACACGACCGGAGTGTTCGCGGTCATCCATCGCAACATGGACGCAGCGTTGTCGACATAGGCGCGGATATTGTCGTCGGGAACGTTGCTGGCACTGAGCCCGCGGACATATTTGAAAGCCTCGCCGAGATCGTCCTCGAAGCCGGCGGCGCGAGCCTGATCGCTGCCGGGAATCCAGATGCCGCCGCCCGATGTGGCCGAAGTGCCGCCCCATTCCGCGGCTTTCTCGACGATCAGCACATCGGCATGGCCTTGTGCGGCGACCAGCGCGGCAAGCAGGCCGCCCGCGCCCGATCCGACCACCAGGACGTCCACCTCTTTATCCCATTGCTGTGCCATGCTTGCTTTTCTGATCCTCGGTCCCGTCTCCGCCGCGTGGGGTGATTTATTCAGATATTGCTAGCGGTAGTCCAACGCGATTTGCGGTCCAAATTGCCATTTTGTCAAGATCATGCGTAAAATCTATGACGATGTTTTACGAAAATGTGGGAGTCGGCATGACTGTTCTGAGCGGTAAGGTAGCGCTGGTGACGGGCGGGGCGCAAGGCGTCGGATTGGGCATAGCGCAGGCGCTGTCTGCGGCGGGGGCCAGCGTGGTGTTGGCCGGGCGCACGCTCGAGAAGGTTGAAAGCGCGGCCGCTTCGATCGAGGCTCGCGGGGGTACGGCCTGCGCGGTTGCGTGCAACGTCAAGGAACCCGGCGATCTGGCTGGTGCCATCGACTGTGCGACCACCAGGTTCGGCGGCCTCGATATCCTGGTGAACAACGCTCAGGAAGTGCCCATCGGCAGGCTCGACGAGGTTAGCGACGAAGCGTTCGTCGCCGGATTCGAATCCGGCCCGCTTGCCACGTTTCGGCTCATGAAGTTGGCGCGCCCGCTTATGGCCGCGCGCGGCGGCGGCACCATCATCAATCTCGCCTCCTCCGCGGGAGTGCGCTGGGACATGACCCGGTACGGAGCCTACGGTGCGGTCAAACAGGCGGTCCGGGCCCTGACCCGCGCGGGTGCGGCCGAATGGGGGAGCGAGAGCATTCGCGTGCTGACCATTGCCCCGCACGCGGAATCGCCGGGGCTCAAACGGTGGGTGGAGGATAATCCGGATGAAGCCGAGGCATTCTTCCGCACCATCCCGCTCGGCCGCATCGGCCGGTTGGAGGAGGACATCGGCCGGGCCGTTGTCGCCCTTTGCGGGCCGGAGCTTGGCTATCTGACGGGGGTAACGATCCCGCTCGATGGCGGTCAGGCCAACTTCGACTGAGGGCACATGGAGAAGGTTGTCTATGCCTTGTGGCGCAAGGAGGGCGAACCGCGCGAGGGGTTCAACGGTCGGCTTCTCGCTTTCTTGCCGGATGCCCTGCACGCCGCGGGCGCGAGCGGGGTCCGCATAAATCTGCGCGATGCCGCAGTCGATCCGGCGGCCGGTCTGATCCAGCAATCCCAGGCAACGCAACAGGCGGCGGTGGTTCAATTCTGGCTGCCTTCTTCCAATGCGCTGTTTCGCGGAGCGGCGGACCGGGTGATCGGCGAATGTTGCGACAGGTTCGCGGCGTGGCTGGTGTGTGAATCGACCGTCATCGCCAACACCGTTCATCCGCCGCTAGCGGGGCGACGGACCTGGGGTTGGTCACAGGCCAGCTTCATCACATTCCGCGCGGACGTTGGGCGAGACGCGGCGTTGCAACACTGGCACGGTCACCACACGCGCGTGGCCATCGATACCCAAGCCAATTTCGAATATGTGCAGAACGTCATCGTTTGCTCCCTGACCGAGGATGCTCCTATCTATGACGCCTTCGTCGAGGAATGCTTTCCACCTGAGGCGATGACCGATCCCGGCGCTTTCTTTGCCGCCGTACGGGACGCCTCCCTTCTAAAATCGAACCACGCGGCGATGATGGAGAGCTGCCGGAAATTCCTTGATTTCACGCGCAATGATATCGTTCCGACTAGCCAGTTCGATTTTGCCAACCGGAACTGACTTCGGCCTGATGTTTCTCGCAAGGGCGGAGGCGCCTGGCGCGTACAGGCTGATCACAGCGTTCCAGCGGAAGAAATTCTTTGTGCGTCGCTGCCGACGATTGGAGCGAATTGGATAAGGATAGCCTTTGCGGGGGGCTAGCATTCATGTTAGAAATCCGCAATTATACAATGAACCCAAGAGTTGACATTGGTTCGCGGAATTTTATCAGGTCCGTAAGACGCGGATTGCAAAGGATCAGGCATGCCGCTCAATCTCCAAGGTGGAGGCGTATTTCACGCAACCGAGGTCACCGACGGGCTGCAGCCTGCAGGGGTATGGACGGCGATGGTGTTTGGCGGGCAAGTGGCGATGGGATTCCCCGGCGCAACTCCTGCGCGTGGCGCAAATCGTCCAAAGGGCGACATCCCGCTCGCCTGTGAATGGTTTACCATAGTGGCTGACAAACGGTAGGCACTCTCGAAACCCAAGACCGGATGGCTCGAATGGTCCGGCACAGGTTAGCCCATGCGGTAATAATGATCATGCTGCCGCCTCGCAGTTTGAACCCCCTTCCTGGAGATGAATAGGTCAGTATGACACAGTCGATCCAGTTGGATGCCGTAGATCACAAGATCATCGAGCACCTGCGCCAGCATGGCCGAGCATCGAACCAGCAAATTGCAGAGGGGCTTGGCCTGACGGCGACCACGGTTTCATCTCGCATCAAACGGATGGAGGATGCCGATCAGCTCCGTGTCGTCGCCGTTTCGGATTTTGCCGCGCACGGGTTCAACTTTCTCATGCGGGTCATGGTGGAAGTCGATGGTCGTCCGGCCTCGCAGGTGGCGCACGAACTGGCGCAGATCCCGGAAGTGTTCGCCACTCATATAGTCACCGGACGCTACGACATAGACATGCTCGTGGCCTTGCATGGTCTGGAGGACTTGTCTGGATTGCTGCTCGAGGAGTTTTCCAAGGTGCGCGGAATCCGCGCCATCGTTCCATCGATCGTGGTCGACATCGTCAAGTACCAGTTTGATGTCGCCCCCATCGAAGCAAGGAGCTGAGACATGGCCGAGACCCAAGTTGACGATCTCGATCTGCAGCTAATCGAGCTGCTTTCCCGCGATGCCCGCGTATCCAATCGCAAGGTGGCCAGCGAGCTGGGAGTAACCGAAGGCACCGTCAGAGGCCGTATCAAACGGCTTCAGCAGGACGGCCTGATCGCCTTCACAGCGATCACCAGCTTCGGCATGGCCCATAAGTCACGGCTTGCCTTCATCAGCATCCAGGCGGAGGTTGATCGCGTGCGAGAAGTCGCGCAAGAAATTTCCGAACTACCCATGATCAACGCGGCGATGATCACCCTGGGTCAGTTCAACATCCTCGCGATGTGCCTCTTCGACGAATTGGACCAGCTGGTGGAGACAGCCTCCGACCGTATTCTCGACATTCGCGGTGTCCACCATGTCGAGACTTCGATTGCGGTCAAGACGATCAAATACAACGCGCGCATGGCCAAGATCACGGCGCCTGACGAATTGAGCGAGGAGACCGACTGAGGACTTGGGGGCGACGAGGGGATTTTGCTCTTCCTTCAGAAGGCTTCGATGTCAAAGCCGGATGGACGTGAGGTGATCCCGGCTTGAGTTATGTTTCGGCTCTCTGCCGGATTTGAAGGCCGATTTCTTCAGACAGGTGGAGCTTGGAGTGACAGTGCCCCACTCGGCATGAGGTATATCGGTCAGGATATCGCCATTTGCATGTTTCTGGCGGCACATTGCAGTGAACGATGCGAAGTCGTTTGTCTTGTTGGTGTCTCTCCATGCACTACCCGAGCCGCCGACTCGCTTTGAAGCGTCCCGGGTTTTCCGGAGGCAGTTTCAATTGGGTCATGCCACCATATCGAGGGTCTCGTTGTGGTCGAGGCCGAGTTCGTTCTTGGCGGTTTCGAAGCTGCCTTCGATCACCCAGCGGCGGTCTTCGACGGCGACAAGCGCTTGGATTCCCGTCCCAGCCGGGCACCATGTCGTGAAATAGGCGAGATCACCGTCGCTGATATTGCGGCGGATGAGAAGGCCACGGGTTCAAAGCCCTGATTGGGCCTTATCACATTCGTCGGCATCAAGATCGGCGAGTTCGCAATAGGCCCAGTCATGGAGCCGGGCGCCTTTGGTGCCCTCGCCAGCAGAGGGGACTGTCAGATATTTTGTGCGCGGGACCCGTTATCGTCATTAGATGACGAACCTTTCGCCGAAGATCACGGCGAACTGGGTCTTTGCTTCCGACCACTCGCGCGGTGGCCGTTTCCATTCCTCGGCCGCCTTGTTGAGGACGAGGTATAGCAGCTTCATCGCGGCATCGTCACCCGGGAAGTGGCCGCGGGTAAGAACCGCGCGGCGCAGTTTCGAGTTGAGCGCCTCGATCGCGTTGGTGGTGTAGATGATCCGGCGCACGCCCTCAGGGAAGGCGAAGAACGGGATCACTTGGTCCCAGTGCCGCCGCCAGCTCAGCGCGATCGCGGGATGCCGTTTACCCCAATGGCCTGCCTCGAGCGCATTGAGCGCCGCCAGGCCGGCCTCGGCCGTCTCGGCACGGTAGACGCTCCGAAGCGCCTGCGCGATCGGTTTACGATCTTTCCAGGACGCAAAGCTCATCGAGTTACGCAGCAGGTGGGCGATGCAGGTCTGGACCACCGTCTCGGGGAACGCGGCGTTAATTGCGTTGGGGAAGCCCTTCAGGCCGTCGACGACTGCGATCAGGATGTCGGAGACGCCGCGATTCTTGAGCTCGTTCATGACCCGCAGCCAGAACTTCGCGCCCTCGGTCTGCTCGATCCAGATGCCCAGGATATCCTTCGTGCCATCGGGCAGGATGCCGAGCGCGATGTACACCGCCTTGTTGCGGACGAAGCCTTCGTCCCTGATCTTCACCCGGATCGCGTCGAAGAAGACCAGCGGATAGCAGGCATCAAGCGGGCGGCCCTGCCATTCCGCGACCGTCTCCAGCACCGCATCGGTGATCGTCGAGATCAGGTCGGGCGACACGTCGATGCCGTACAACTCCTCCAGATGCCCCCGGATCTCGCTCACCGTCATGCCGCGCGCGTACATCGACACGATCTTGTCGTCGAAGTCGGGAAAGCGGCGCTGGTACTTCGCAATCAGCTTGGGATCGAACGTCCCCGCCCGGTCGCGCCTTCGGCGCCTTCGCTCTCCAGATGTTCGTCCAGCTCCGCTGAGAGCATCCGTTCCGAAAGTGCCATCTTCAACTCGTCGAGCAGCCCGTCCTTCGCGAACAGATCCTGCGGTTTATGACCAGCCAGCAACTGGTCCAGCATGTCCTTGCCGATCGCCATATCGATGGTCCTTCCTATCCATCACTATGGCCCCGCGCACAAAATATCTGACAGTCCCCAGCAGAGAGGCGCTGCCACGCCTCGGGTTCGAGCTCTCGTGCGATGTCCTCGGCCTTACCGGCGACGAGGTGCTTGCCCGCCCATGAGCCGAAGTGGTGATCCGATTTAACTCCCAGAACGTAGCCTTTGCAGGCTCGGCGAAGGGCCAGTTCGATGTCGCCGACGCCATACACGGCGTCTGCCGCGACCCAGGAAAATGGCGCCTCGGCTGCCAGCGCTCGCTGGATCATGTGAACCGCGAGCGCTGGCTTGGTGGCGAAGAGCACAGCGTCAGGCACGTGGGCTGCGGCTAGCCTCGCCGGATCGCTGGTCTAGCTCCTGGGCAAACACTCAGCATCATCGCTCTGCCGGCCAAATGCCCCGAGCTGAACCCGGTTGAAAACATCTGGCAGTTCATGCGCGACAACTGGCTCTCGAAGCGGGTCTTTACCCCCTACGACAACATCGTCGACCACTGCTGCGAGGCATGGAACAAGATTATCGCTCAACCATGGCACATCATGACTATCGGACGTCGCAAATCGGTCCATGTGTTATGATCAATGCAGGTTGGTATTATCCCGGATCGATGCCCCCATTCTGACCAGGTCGTCCCGATCCGCTTCGATTGTGCTGACCTTGACCTTCACAGAAAATTGGGGTTCATTGGATGGGCGCAATACTCACCACCTGCACGCCCCATAACGGTGCGTCTGATGCGTTCTGCCATATTTCTTACCTTCTCGCTCTTTTTCTCAGCAATCAGCTGCCAATCACCGGCCCGCGAAATCGAGCGGATGCAATTTGGCGGCCCTGTCATCCCCGCGCGGGAGACAACTATGTTTAAAGAAGAAGCGCAGTTCTCCCACGCTGATAATGTCTCGCAATCACTGCTCGCGCAGTTCGCGTTTTCGGCAATCACCGGAACTTTTACAGCGGATCTTACTATCGATTCGTTCTCGATCAAAGATGAATGCGATACAGGCAGCTACCGGCCGACATGGTGGCTTACTCGTGTCGCCGAGTTGCGCCGCGCTTCATATCATCAAGTATTGACCGACATTGCCTGCCGACATGGGATCCCAACACGGTTGCTCGACGCTGTGATTGCCCAAGAGTCCGGCTTTGCCTCTGGCAGTATCTCACGGGCGGGGGCCATGGGGATTATGCAGATCATGCCCGATACTGCCAGATCATTAGGTCTCACTAAACCCTTTGATCCGATTGCAAACATGTACGCCGGTGCTCGCTATCTGCGTCAACAGATTGACCGCTTCGGCAGAATCGATCTGGCTCTCGCCGCCTACAATGCTGGTCCCGAGCGCCGCTCGCTTAAGCATGGCCGTATCCCAGCCATCCCAGAAACCCAGCACTACGTCCGCACCATCCTCACCAACTGGGGCCGACTGATCGAACTGGACCAGCCCAATGCCCGCGAACCAGATCGCGGCGAACTGGCCATGCTGGCTGTCCGCGCCTCAGGCTACCGCGACGTCGAACTCATCCGCTACGACGGGTTGAACGCCTCGAACCCGATGTAGTGCGCGTAGAGCAGGGCGATACCCATGATGCACGGAAACCCGCTCAGGTAGCTGAGCTGGAACCGCAACCACAGACGCGGAAGCCAGAGCGCCCTCTGCTTCCACGTCTCTGCAGGCAGATCCAAGGCGCCGGCCCGCAATTCAATAATGGTTCGAAGAAGGGCGCACGCCGCGCAGATCCCGGCCAGCAAGCCGACAGCAGCATAAAGCTGTGTCCAGGCCGCTATGGCCTCAGGGCGCACGGCAAACTTCGGTGAAGGCCGCCCTCACATCACGCCTGCAAGGTCCGATCATGCTCCATCACCCTCTCCTGGTGCGAGAGGAGCATTTGATAGGCCCGGCCGAGCGCCTCGTGGATGATCGGCGGGCGAAGGCTCACCTGGATCTCGCCGCGCCGGCGAGTGATGATCTCGCAGTAGAACCCCTTCATCGCCTCGCAGATGAGGAAGACCTCGGGATCATCGTAGGCGGTGTGATCGTGCAGGAAGGCAACGCAGAACTTGGCCCGCACGCAATCGACCTCAAGCGCCTCGAACAGCCTGTCGCGCAGGTCATCCCGAAGCATGACCTTCTTGCGGATGACCTTGTGGAGCCGCGGCCGGGCAACGCCGATGCGGTCGGCGAGGTGTCCGAGGGCCAGACCCTGCTTCGCGGCCTCGGCATCGATCAGGCGCTTGTATTGCTCCTGCTCGGAAAGGCGCGGCGCGGGCTCGCCAAAACTGAAGGCGGAGGCCTCGGGCGAGGGTGGCTTCGCTCGGAATACGGTCTCGGGTGTCACGGTGCTGTGCGGCATGGCTCGTCCCTCCCTGAACCGATAGGTCTATGGGATGCCATAGAGTGTCAATAAGGGAACGCGCTGTAACGCTTGAATAATCCGTGATGGATCAAAAGACGCCGCGAACCTGAGCCAGATGGACGAGGAAGGGGATCACCGCCTTGTCCTGCACCGGTTTGCCGCCGACCTGCGCCACTTTTCGGCGGAGGCTGTCGTAATCGTCAAGCCAGTCAGCGCCGACCTCGAGCCAGACCTTGACCTTACCTTCGACCGGGTACTCGGCAAGGAACCGATCCAGATCCGCGCGCGCGATCTCCATCGAACTGGCACTGGAACAGGCATGCTGGACCGTGGCGCGCAGGCTCTGGAATCTGGCGGTTTTCTTGGAATATTCACACATGGCGTCGGCCAGGAAAGCAAAGCAGTCCTGGCTTATGAGCATCCGGATATTGCGCGTTCCGCTAGCCATTGATTGTGCGCCGGGTGTTCCATGGTCCGACCGATCATGACCCAGAATCGTTAAATTTGCGAGTCGGGCGTCTGCAGCGCCGATTCGCGGGCGCGGATTGCGCTTTGGGGAATGCCCGTTGCCCCATTGGTCGGTCGCGATCACGCCGCCGGAACTTACGAACGCTCAAATGGATATTCCCAATTTCCACCTTGGCAATCCAATAGCCCGTTCGACTCAATCCACGGGCAATCGGTGAGATTGTCCGTGCCGAAGAAACCCTTCCTTAATTGCCGCCAGGCCGCCGCACCTGTTCTTTGAAACCTGCCCGGCGATGGTGTGGGCGGTTACGAAGAAGGACACGGGATCAATGAAGCAGTTCATCAAAGGGAAGGGCGCTGTGCTCGCCCAGGGCGCGGCGGTGGTGGCTCTCGCCGCAACGCTTGGCAGCGAGGTCGCGATGGCCGGCGCGGACACCACGTTCAACACCGCGCTCACCGCCTTCACCGGCTTTCTCGAAGGCTCGGGCGGCAAGATCATCACCGTGCTTTCGCTCGCCGGCGGCATCGTCGGCCTCGCCTCGGGCCGCTTCAGCCTCGCCCAGGTCGCGATCCCTGTCGGCGTCGGCGTTGGTGCGGGCACCGGGGTGCCGATCGTCACCGCCGCGGTCACCGCGACGATCTGACCATTGTCCGGCGCGGAGCCCCACGGCCCGCCGGATCCTTGGAGGGTGGTGTCTGCCATGCAGCGATACACGGTCCCGGCGCATCTCGATGATCCTGAACTGATCGGCTTTTGGACGCTCGATGAGTTCATCGCGATGATCGTGCCTTTCGCCTGGGGCGTCCTGTCTCAACATATTCTGATTGGGCTCATAACTAGCGTGCTGGCCTGGTGGGGATTGCGCAAGTTGAAGGCGGGACGTGCGGTCTCGTGGATCATTCACACGGCCTACTGGTATCTGCCGGGCTCGTTCATGGGCCTGAAGGCGACGCCGCCCTCCCACCTTCGCGTGATGGCGGGCTGATATGGATCTCTCGATTTCCCATGCCCAGGCGCAGCGGCTCTTGAAGCAGCGCAACCTCTTGGCGATCGGCTGCGCCGCGCTGTTCGGTGTCTCGGTGCTCCTGACGCTGACCGCGGCAAGCCGCGAGCGCGAGGTCGTGCTGCAGCCGGTTCTGGCGAAGCCACTCACGCTGTCCTCGTCGCACATCGACAAGGACTATCTCGAGCTCGTCACCCGCGATGCAGCCCTGCTCACGCTCAACCGCTCGCCCTCGAACCTCCAGTACTGGATGGATTCGATCCTGGATATCACCGATCCCAGAACCCACGGCCGGATGAAGGCCGAGCTGATGAAAGTCTTCAGCGAGCAGAACGGCTCGAACGTCTCGCAGTACTTCACGATCGAAAAGCTGAGCGTCGATCCCGAGGGCCTGACCAGCGAGGTCAACGGCGTGCTCCACACCGTCGTCGGCTCGAAGGAAGTCACCGCCGAGGCGCGCACCTTCCGCTTCGTGTGGTCCTACTCGGGCGTGAGCCTGAAGCTCGCCGGGTTCGGCCAGGTCACCAAAGACGATGCGGCTGGCAAAGCCGCATCGGGCAAGGGGAAAGCATGATGGCGCCGTTCGCCCACAAGCTGCCGGCCTGCGCAATCGGCGCAGGTCTTCTCTGCCTCGCAGCCCCCGCCTTCGCCGACCAGAACGTCATGGCCGCCGACAACGGCACGGTGCAGTGCGTGGCCTCGGCCAAAGACCTGACCCGGATCAGCCTCGCGGGCGACCAGTTCGCCTCGGTCTCGAAGATCACGACCGGCAATCCCGCGGAGGACTTCAAAATCGTCAACGAGCCCGTGCGCGGCGACATCTACATTTCGGTGCCCGATGGCTTTCCGAGGGCAGCGCTCTCGTTCTTCGGCACGACCCGCAAGGGCTTCGTCTACAAGTTTGTCTGCCAGGTGCGCGGAACCGAGGCCGAGCAGGTGTTCATCGCCAATACGTCGATCACCAGCGAACGCGCGCGCGACTGGGAGGTGCAGAGCTCGCCCGAGGATGCAGCTGTCCGCCTGGCCCAGGCGATGTACCGGGGCGAGGTGATCGACGGCTTCGATCTGCGCTCGACCGTGCTAGAGCCGGTCATGGTCGGCCGCCTCCAGGTCCAGCAGGTCGGAGAATACCGCGGCGCGGAAATGAAGGGCCTGGTCCTGCGCGTGCGCAATACCGGGCGCCAGGCGCAAAACCTCGACGAGAACATGCTCGCCGCGCACGGGGCGCTCGCCTTCATGGCGCCGGTGAGCGAACTCGCCGCCGGCCAGGAAGCCGCCGTCTACCTCATCCAGTCCAGTGCCAACACGCAGACAGGGGGCCGGTGATGGACCTGCGCAGTCTCTTCCAGAAGAAGCCCAAGGCGCTCGATGCCGGCTCGGGCGAGGACGGCTCGCCGCTTGGCGATGCCATGGCGGCCAACGAGGCGGTGAAGCGCAAGCAGATGCTGCTGCTCGGCTCTGCCGGTGCGGCCGCGCTGGTGGCGGGCTCGTTCTACATCTTCGATGAAGAGCCCGGCAAAAGCGGCAAGGCGCTTCAGGAGGAAGTCGAGGGCGTCTCGGTCGACGAGATGGTCAACAAGAACATGGCCGAGAAGGAGTGGCGCGCCCAGTCCGAAGCGCAGATGATGTCGATGGACACCAATATGCGCGCGCTCGCCGCGCGCGCCGAACGCGCCGACCAGCTCGAAGCCCAGCTTGCTCAGCAATCGGGCGCAGGGATAGCGCCCGATACCGAGCGCGTGCTGTCCGCCTACCAGAGCGAAAACGAGCAGCTGCGTGCAGCGCTGGCCGCCGCGCGCCAGTCGCAGGTCGGGACTGGAGCCGGAGTGAACACCGGCCCCAACGCGCTCTACGGGCGCACCAGTCCGCCAAGCTACCAGGTGGCGGGCGCGCCGCGCCTAGCCGGTATGCCAAACACGCCTGCAGGGCAGGCAGCCGCCTCGGCCGCCGGACTTCCCATGGCGCGGGGCACCGAGGTCAGCCTCGTGTCGTTCGGCGAGGGGGCGACCAGCGGGACCGGCACGCCGGTCGCCAGGGGCAATACGGTCTATACCGACAGTGCCAACTACCTGCCCCCCAATTCGATCGCGGTCGCCAAGGTGATCGTCGGCGTCGATGCCAATGCCGGGGTGCAGAGCCAGACCGATCCGCTTCCCGTCGTGCTGCGCATTACGGGGCCTGCGCGCTCGGTCTACGACAAGGGACGGCTGCTCACGACCAACATCGCCGGCTGCCTCGTCAATGGGGCGGCGCGCGCCGACCTCTCCTCGGAGAAGGTCTATGTGAAGCTCCAGCGCATGACCTGCCCGCAGCCGGGCGGGCGCTATGCGGTCTCCGAGGTCAAGGGCTTCATCGCCTTCGGCGGCAAGACCGGGGTGAGGGGGCGCGTCGTCAGCCGCGAGGGCGCGCTGGTCGGGCAGGCCTTCCTGGCGGGCCTCGCCGGCGGGTTCGGACGCGGGTTCTCGGCGAACACCAGCTCGGTCCTCCAGGGCGCAAACGTCAACGTGAACGGCCAGCGCCAGAAACTTGGCACCGGCGAGATCCTCGAAGGCGGACTTGGCGAAGGCGTCGCGACCTCGGCGGACATGGTCTCCAAATACCTGATCGAGCGGGCCGAACAGTACCAGCCCGTGATCGAGATGCCGACCGGGATCGATGTCGAGATCGTCTTCCTCGAGGGCGTGTTCATCAACGGATGAGGAGTGTGACGATGAAGGTCTGGAAAGCTGCCATGTTGAGGCCATCGCGCCTGAAGAAGCTCGCCATGCCGCTCGCAGCCATTGCGCTCGGCAGCGGCGCTTCGCTGGTCTGGGCCAATGCCGACGAAGGGCAGCTCCGGCCGTCCGAGGCCGATGTCGCGGTGGCAGGCCTGCTCAAGGAACGCCTGCCGCGCACCGCTGTATCTCGCGTCAATTGCCAGGTGGTGGACGGGGTCTGCGAGGTGACCGCCGGCGCGCAGCTGTTCTACGTCGACAGGACTGCGCGCTACCTGATGATCGGGCGGGTCTACGACATGCAGACCCGCCAGGACCTCACCGCCGTGCGCCTGCTCGAGGTCAACCCCGACCTGCTGGTCGGCGGCGCGGCAGGAAGCCGCCGCGAGACCGAGACCACGCAGGCTTCTGCGCGCGGGATCAATACGGCCGCTACGCGCGAAGCAAGCGCGCAAGGGGCCCCCCGGACGATGTCGCTGGCCCAACTGCCCGAGGCCGGCGGCATCGTCTGGGGTAACCCTGCGGGCAAGACCGTGACGGTCTTCAGCGATTTTCGCTGCGGCTATTGCCGGGCACTCTCGGCCGAACTCGAGGCAATGAACGTGCGGGTCATCGAGCGACCGATCTCGGTGCTCGGCAGCCGCGATCTCGCGAACCAGGTGTTCTGCGCGCGCGATCGCCGCCGCGCGGTCAAGGCGGCCTATGCGGGCGCGGCCATCACCGACAGCAAGCCTTGCGATACAGCGCCGCTCGATGCCAACGAACGCTTCGCGCGCGAGGCCGGGATCGCGGGCACGCCGGTGATCGTGCGCTCGGACGGCGCAGTGATCGAAGGTTACCGCCCGCGCGCCTTCCTCGAGACCTGGCTCAAGGCGGTCCGCTCATGACCGAGCTCACGCCGCAGCAAATGACGATGTTCCAGCGCGCGGTCCATCGCCGCTCCGCAGGCCAGGTACGCATTCCGGCCATTGTTCTGAGCCGCTCTGATGCGATCACCCTGTGGTTGGATCTTGTTGCGGCGTTCGGAGAGCATCAGGGCAGGGCGCTCAGCTCGCGCGAACTTACACTCCTGCGCCAGCGCGCCTGGCGGCGCTCGGCGGGGCATGTGGCGCTTTCGGAAGGTAGCCTGACGCTCCCGGCCGGACTGGCGCTGTGGAACCTCGCGGGGCAAATCGAAGCGCTCCTCGCCCGAAGGTCGCAGAACGAAGGGGCGCATTCGGGTCTTGCCCGCGCGGCAGGTGTCGCTGCGATTGGGCTGGCGGCGACCCAGCTTGCTGCCTGCACCAGCCTGTGGGGCGGCAACATCAAGGGCAATTTTGCCTGCAGCGCACCGGGCGGCACCTGCGCGCCTTCAACCGTGATCGACGATCAGGCGGTGGCGGTAATCCAGAATGCGCGCCCGATGGTGCCGGCGTCCGGGCCCTATTTTCAGCCACCGGCGCGGGCCTCGGGGCAGAGCGCCCGGCTTGTTCCCAGTGGCAGCGGCAGGATTGCCGCCGCCAGCACTGGGGTCGCGCACCGCGAGCGCCGCGTGCTCAAGGTGGTCTTTCCTTCCTATGTCGATGGCGCCGGTAATTTCCACGAGCCGCGGGTGGTCCATACCGTTGCCGATGCGGGAGGCTGGATGCAGCTTTCCGGCGCGACCGGGCCGGGCGGAACTGCGCCCGATACAGCCGCATCCCTTGCAAATCCGCAGCTGAGCGCTACGCGTGATCCATTGCCTGACGCGGGCAAGGAACCTAGTCCCGTCGCACTGGGAGCAAGCCAGAACCTGGCACCATCAGGTGCGATGCCCGATCCCAAGGTGGTGGCGGAAGCCCGGGCGAAGGGCGCGGCGCGCGCATCAGGCGCGCCGGTCGATGCGATCCGGGCCGAGGTCGAAGCGCGGCTTGGCGCCACCCCCAAGACCGCCCAGCCTGTCGCTCCATCGCATCCGCAAAGCGAGCCAGCGCCCAAGCCCGCGGCCGGGACACTGCCCGCACAACAAGACGCACCGCGGATCCCCGCTGCTTCCGCGCCGCTGATCACCAACCCGCCCGCAAGCTTCTCGGGCAAGGTCGAGGAATAGGGCGATGGCGCGGCGCGGCTTCTGGGAGAGCTTTCTCGACCTTCTCTTTGGCGAAAGTGCACGGCCCGAGGCCGACCGGCCGCTGCTGGGCGCACCGATGCTGGCGAACTGGCTGCCCTACCGCAGCTACGACGCCAAATCGGGCCTGTTCATCAACACCGAGTCGCTGGGCTTCATTCTCGAGCTCGCCCCGATGATGGGAGCCGACGAGCGCAGCGGCGAGATCCTCACCCAGTTCCTCTCCGATGCCGTTCCGGCGGGCTGCGAAATCCAGCTGATCCACTGGCAAAGCCCCTCGGTAGGCGAGCGGATCGCCGACTGGGTCATGCCGCGCGTTGTCGCCAAGGGGGTCTATGGCCGGGCGGCGGCGCACCGGGCACGTTGGCTGAGGCGCGGGGCCTGGATGTCGATCTCGCGCGACGCGCCGTTTTTCGTGCGCAGCACGCGGATCATCCTCTCGGTCGGCGCACGTCTCAGCGGCCCTATCGGCGCCGACGCGCTTGTCACCTTGCGCGAAAGCCTCAAGGGCACATTGCAGGCACTCTCGATCCCCTCGCGCGAGATGGGTCCGGTCGAGCTCATCGCCTTCCTCGACGATTTCCTCTGCCCCTCGGTCGACAACGCCGACCGGCCCGAACACTATTCCGAGCTCGATTCGATCAACGTCCAGTGCATCCGGCGCGATCTCGAGACTCAGGTCACCCCCGACCGGATCGTGCTTCGGACCGAACGCTTCCGCCCCACCGGGGAAGAAATTGATGGCGCGCCGGTGATCGGCGAGGTCGTGCCCGACGCCTTCGACTGGCGCTTCTTCGCGGTGCGGCACCTGCCCAAGCAATGGGCGCCCTGGGACGTCCAGAAGATCATCGGCGACATGGTCAACGACAAGCTGCGCTTCGGTTGCAATGTCATGACCGTGATGGGCCTCGTCTTCCAGGACGACGAGGCGGTCGCCTCGCGCACCGGGATCAAGGTCATGCGCACGACCAGCCTTGCCGACAGCCGCTCGGCGCGCTTCCTCCCCCAGCTCTCCGAACAGCGCGACGAGTGGCAATATGTCCAGGGCCAGATCCGCCAGGGTCGCAAGCTCGCCCAGGTCTATTACGGGGTCGGCGCGCTCTCGCCGCTCGGCAAGGGCGACGTCAACGAGCGGCTTGTGAAGTCGGTCTACAAGGCGGCAGGCTGGGACCTCATCGACGAGCGCTACCTGCAGGTCATGGGGCTGCTCGCCGCCATGCCGCTCTCGTTTCCCAACGGGCTGACAGCGGACCTGAGACGCATGAAGCGCTTCAAGACCATGCTGACGACGACCGCCGCCTCGATCGCGCCCTTGCAGGGCGAGCATATGGGCGGGCCGATCCCGCACGTGCTCCTCATCGGCCGGCGCGGGCAGCCCTTCTTCTGGTCGCCGTTCCAGAACCAGGCGGGCAACCACAATGTTGCGGTGTTCGGCAAGTCGGGCTCGGGAAAATCGGTGTTCCTCCAGGACGTCTGCGCGGCGATGTCCGGGGCCGGCGCCAAGGTCATCGTCATCGACGACGGGCGCTCGTTCGAGCACATGGCGAAGGCCTTCGGCGGGGCGTTCGTCGAGTTCAAGCTCTCCTCGGGCTTCTCACTCAATCCCTTCGACATGATCGATGCCGCCGCGCTGACCAGCGACGAGGATGGCGAGGACTACGAGGTCGAATGCCTCGCGATGCTGAAAGCCATCGTCGGGCAGATGGCACGCCAGCAGGACCGGCTCTCCGATACCGAGCGCGGGCTCATCGATTCGGCGGTGAGCGCGGTCTGGCGCGAGAAGCAGCGCGCCGGCAGCATCGACGATGTCGCGGCCGCGCTGCGCGCGCTGTCATCGCCGTTCGCGGGCGATCTCGCCGACGCCATGGCGCCGTTCCTCACCGGCGGCACCTATGGGCGGTTCTTCGCGGGCGCCTGCTCGATCGACCTCACCGCCGGGCTCACCGTGTTCGAGCTTTCGGACCTGTCGTCGAAGCCCGAACTGCGCTCGGTGGCGCTGACCGCGCTCATGTTCCTGACGCTCCGGGTCATGCGCGATCTCGACCGCTCGGTGCCCAAGCTCACCATGATCGACGAGGCCTGGCAATTGCTCGGCGGCGGCCAGATGGGCCAGGCGATCGAGACCTATGCGCGCACCTGCCGCAAGTACGGCGGCTCGTTGATCACCGCGACGCAGTCCTTGAATGACTTCTACAAGTCCGAAGGGTCTTTGGCCGCGCTCGAGAACTCGGACTGGTCGGTCGTCCTCCAGCAGAAGGAGGAGACGATCAATGATCTCGCCAAACACCAGCGTTTCGAGATGGACCGCTATACCGAGACGCTGCTGCGCTCGCTGAAGCGCAATGGCACCGAATATTCCGACGTGCTGATCAAGGGGCCCGAGACGCTGGCGGTCGGCCGGCTCGTGCTCGATCCCTATTCGGCGACGCTCTATTCCTCGAGTCCAGGCGTGTTCTCGGACATCGAGGAGCGGGTACGCGGCGGCATGGCTCTGGCGGATGCCATCGAGCGCGTCGCTTTCCCCGATTTCGTACCGCCCGAGCCCGGCGCGCCGGATTTCCATGCCGGCGAATTCGAGGAGGCGGCCGAATGACCACCCAGGCTGCATCGACCGCACTGGTCCCCACCTCGCGCTGGGCCGATGCCTGCTACGTGGCGCTCCGGCTTGCGGGATGGTTGGCAACCTGCACGGCCATCGTCGCCGCGCTCTGGGTGCTGTTCTTCGTCCTGCTCGGCGAGTTCACCTTCTCGGGCGCCGTGCTCCATCTCGAAAACTTCGCCTCGCGCTTCGTCGCGGCGGACGCACAGCGCCAGGCGGCATTCGAAGCGCAGTTCTGGATCGCGAGCGGCGTGCTGCTGCTCATCGTCGGCGTGCTGCGCCGCCACGCGCTCGCCGATCTATTGCCCCCCAAAAAGGAGACTGCCGATGGCCAGGTCCAAGGCGCCTAACGGCGACGGCCCGCTGTTCGAAGACGCGAATGGGCGCGGAGCCGAAGCTCCGCCAAGCGAGGGTCGTCTCGCGCACCCCCGCAAGCTGGGCTGGATGCCGGTCGCGGTGGTGGGCAGCCTTGTCGCCACTGGCCTGTGGGGCGCATGGGTCACCAAGAACGTGCTTTCGAGTGCCGACCTACCACCAATGGCCAAGGTGCAGCTTGCGGGCGTCGTCGGCGAATATGTCCAGGCCCAGGCCCGCTCTGCGACCCCGCCCGACCAGGTCACCGCCGAGACCAGGGCGTTCATGGCCGAAATCCAGCGCAACCTCGAGGCGCGCGGGCAACGCGGCCAGATCGTGCTGGTCGGCGAAGCCGTGCTCGCGGGCAATATGCCCGACATCACCGCTGAGCTGCGCCGCGAGGTCTATGCCAAGGTGCGGATGCCGCAAGCTGCGGCGGGTGCAGGAGATGTGATGGGCGCGATGCGCGCCGCCATGACCAGCCCCCAAGGCATGGCCAATGTTCCCACCGGAAACCCGCTCCATGCCCCCGGCAACTGAGCCTCCCGTCCCGGTGTCGCGCGCGATAAGCGGCAACCGCGCGCGCTGGCTGGCGATCGGCGTGCTCGGCGCTGGTCTTGCGGCAAGCTCCGCGCTCTCCGAATGGCGCGACGAACACGCGGTGCTGATCAACACCACCGAGTCGCTCCCCAACTGGGCCTTCTTCATCGACAAGGGACGGCTGCCGGAGCGCGGCGATTTTGTCGTGTTCAATCCGCCGAGGACCGCGCTCATCACCGCGCACTTCGGGAGCCGCCCTTCGCCCTTCGCCAAGCGCGCGCTGGGCGTGCCCGGCGATCTGGTGACGCGCACCGGCAACGCGGTCCAGGTCAACGGCGAGACGGTTGCCACGCTCAAGCC
>JAMHVU010000178.1:0-4238 GCA_035911355.1 Sphingobium sp. | reverse complement strand
CGGATGCATATTCGCACAAAAGGAACGGCCAGTGGAGACGATCCAACTGGCCGCGAGTTCAACAGGGAGAATTGACCTACGCATATGCGCGGTCGATCCCGGAGGTAGCATCTACAGCTCAAATCAATGAGGCTGACTTTCGTAGGCTATCAGATCAATGCCGAGAAAAAGCCACTTCTGGCGAGCCTTGGGCGCGTAATCAGTATGTTACTCAATCACAACCTTAGCGATAGCACCTAGGTATCTAGGCGTATAATTTGGATATTCACTCCTCTCCGAAAAGGAGCGTTTGCGGCGCAGCAAGCTCGTAGCCCAATCAAATTATGACGTGACAATAATAATTTACATTGACTCGTAGCGCATATATCGAGAGAGGAAGATAACCAAATCATCCACCTCTGTTGAATTTGGCCAGGCCTTTGGCTGGTAAGAGCAGTATTACCGGCCAAAGGCCGAATTAGGAATCGAAGGGCCTTTTGATCGCCTCGCAGTCGACGAAGGACGTATGTTCTTCGCCTCCTCTCGTCAGAGCAGGAAATCCCCCGCCGAATAGTCCTCCGCGCTGACGCCTCTGCCATCCTTGAGCAGCACCTCAAGCAAGCGATGCCCATCGTCGGCGTAGAGGATCGAGCCGGTGGTATCGGGATCTTCCTCGATCCAGGCGCGGCCAGTGCCCTCGCGCGTGCCGAAGCGGAAGCTCTGCTCGCCCGCCCGATCGCGGTTCGCGTCGATCTGACTGAGGTCGATCACATCCTCGCCGATCACGAAATCGGAGATCCGGTCGCGCTCGCCCGAGCGGATGTTGCCAAAGAGGAAGATGTCCGCGCCGCCCTTGCCCTGGAGGGCGTCGTCGCCCTGCAGGCCGATCAGCGTGTCCGAGCTGGAGCCGCCGATGAGAGTGTCGTCGCCTGCGCCACCGTTCAGGATGTTGCCCTCGCCGCCACGGACGGAGAGGCGGTCGTTGCCAGCGCCGCCGTAGAGCTCGGAGTGGGCGGGGTCTCCGTCACGGTCGCCCTGTATACTCGCCGAGATTCTGTCGTCGCCACCGTCACCATAAACGGTGTTCACAACCTCGCCACCATCGAACAGCACGGCCTTCGCTGTGATCCGGTCATTGCCCGCGCCGCCGTGGAGGTCGTTCCTCGCGGTTCCGAATTCCTCCGAACTGCCAGCGCGGGCGAGTGCGGTGATTGTGTCCTCACCCTCTCCGCCATACGCTTGGTTGGTCGCCTCGTTGATGACGCTGTGAGCCTCCAAGTCGATTAGGTCAGCGTCAGCGCCGCCGGAAACCTGGTTCAGTGCAATGCCGCCGTTCATGTAGCCCGCCGATGTGACGGCCGAGATTTCGTCAGCGCCATCGCCGCCATCGAGCACGGCGGTCGCGTTGGCTTCGCCCTCGGAGATCGTGGAGTCCACCACGTCATCGCCAGCGCCCGCGCTGACCGATACGTAGGCGCCCGGATCGTCTCCGGAGGCCTCCGCGAGGGTGGCGACGGAGATGATGATCGTGTCGGCCCCGTCTCCGCCGTCGATATCGATGGCGGTGTGCTGACCACCGATTTCCGGTGCGAACGGTTGGGTGGTGACGATGATCGTATCATCCCCATCGCCGCCGCTCAGGCTGGCACTCTCTCCGATCACGTCGCTTCGCATCTCCAGCCAGAGCAGATCGTTTCCAGTGCCCCCATCGAGCGTGACGGAGATCCCCGTCCCATCAAGATCATCCCCGTCCCATTGGAGCCCCAGGATCGCGTGGAGATAATCGTCTCCTTGGCCGCCATAGAGGGCGGTCGAGATCGCCAGATATTCAGAAGTTCCGGCGACGAGGCTCGTCGTCAGAAGGTCGTTCCCGTTCGCGCCGCGGGCGGTCACATCGTTGGCGAGCACGAGGATAGAGTCGGCCCCACTTCCGCCGGTGAAATCATCACCGTCGTCGGTAATCGTCGTCATAGAAAAATTGTCCCCTCACAAAATATGAGGAGGCAATTGGACTCCGGTCGGGGCTATAGCGTCAATGATTCTCCGGGAGGATCAGGTTCCCGGAGCCTTTCCACCGTTGTTGTCGTAATAGGACGCCAAGGTATGGGAGAGCGCCGAGTTGTCGAAGATCGCGATTCCGGCCTCCGCCATCGCGAAGAAGGGGAGGATACCCCACCTGTAGCCCAATGTTCTGAGCAACGTCTGATTGGTCCAGTACCATTTCGACGAATTGTAGGCACCACCCTGCGCATAGCTGTCCCAACCAACCGTGTCGCGAGTCAACTCCTTGAAGTGCGCGATGCCGATCTTGAACCGGTTCATGGCCGCGATCACGCTGGCATTGGCCCGCGAGATGATCCCGGCATGTAGCAGGACCGGCGTGGCGATGATCGGTAACCGGATCGCCCACATGCCGTATTCCGCCGAGGACCGATCGCCGAGGCCATTCGCCGAGGCAAGCCCGGCCGCGGTATCCACAGTGTCGAACTCGTGGCACATGCCGTCCGAACCGACCAGGGCCGTGAGTGCGCTGGAGGCCGTGCCGAGCACGGTGCTTCGGTGGCGGGCAGTCGTGTTGACGTTCTCGCCGCCGGTCAGGGCGACCTTCAGGTCAAAGGTATAGGCGGTCTCTTCGGCCCAGAGCGAGTTCGGCTGGATCAGGGTGAAGCCCTTGCTGCTCCAGTCGTTGCACCGCTCCGCGATCTCCGCGAAAGTCGGGGCGCCGGTTGCCCGAGTGGGATTGAAGGAGAGCGCGGCGTTCGTGAGACCGGCATCGACAAGCTCATTGTAGATGCTGCGGACCGACACCTTCCCTGCCGGCGCAGGGTGTGTCGCCGTGATGCTATCGAGGTAATCCTTCGCGATCTGCGTGCCGCCCATGAATGCGGCGATCAGCAGCAGATTGTATCGAGGTGCGCAGCGGACGTTCGGGTTCGAGTTGTAGGTCGAGGGGTTATTCTTGGCACCATGCATGGTGTAACCCCAGTTTTCTCCGGCCTTCTCTTTGCTCTTGTCGTAGCGCATGGTGCCGGCGTTCGCGACGATGCCGGCCCTGCAGATCAAGTCGACTTTCGCTCGCTCGGTCGCGCTGAGGCCATCCGTATAGTTCGCGGCGGCCGTCCCATTCCAGAGGCGCGGGGTGTTCTTGATCCAGTAAGCGGCCGCGAACCAGCCGGTGTCGTGCTGGGCGCCATAGCCGCAGATCAGCGAGACATCGGTTCCGCTCGTCAGCCCGGCGCGGAAATGCCGCAAAGCCATCGCGTCGGTCGATGTGTCGCCCGTGAAGCTGGCATAGGCCGCGACTGCGAAAGCCGGACCCCTGATGCCGAGCGCAGTCGTCAGGTCGTATCCCTCCCCGGAATTCGGAGAACCCCACGCGGGAACTATATAGAAGTCCTTGCCGCTAACCTTATACTTGAGTGCGTTATTGGCTGTTCCAGTCACATCGGAGGGGATCGCCGGCCAAGTGCCGGTCGGCGTCCCGCCTGAGAGGCCTTGGATCAGGATCGGCGCCCCGGACCACGCCAGGCGGAACACCGCGTTCGCGCCGGTCCCGCGCCGCCACCAGACGCGCGGATAGGCGTAGACGCCGGTCGCAAGACTGGAGATCGAGTAGTATTCCGTCTTGGTCGAATCGAAGACCTTGGCGGAATTGGGCGGCGCCGGGACCTCATTCGCACCGAGCTCGAAGCAGAGCGTCCAGGTGTCGGAGCCGATGGTCTGGGTTAGCGCGGCCGCGCGGGCGGACGTAAGCACGGTCTTGAGCCGCCCCGAGACCCCGCTGAACCCCTGCGCCGTCGCCACGGCGGGATCGGTCACTTCGGTGACGGTGATATCGCCCTGGGGGATCGGGTCGGGGAAGGTGATGGTCGCGGCTCCCGCGCCGCCCTTCACCTCGAAGGCCGCGACGAACTGCGCGCCCGACGCCTTGTCGGTGACGACCTCGTGCGGCACATCGTCGGCCGCCGCCCATGTCGTCACCGGGTTCACGCTGGAGATGCCGATGCGCTTGCGCGCGCCGGAGCCCGTCACGACAATATCCGTGATGCCGGGTCGAAGGCCGAGCTGCTGGCCGGTGTGCTGAGAGACAAAGGCCGCCACGGAGATCACGACCGAATTCGCGCCTTCGATCGTCGTCAGGCCCGGGTGATCGAGGTTGATGCCGCTCACCTTGAGCGCGGCCGCGATCGAGCCGACAGGGTCGGCCCAGTTGACGCCGCGCAGCTTGAAGTACGTGGGAGTCGCCACGGAGCCGGTCA
>JAMHVU010000177.1:0-5080 GCA_035911355.1 Sphingobium sp. | reverse complement strand
AGATTGATGTGTTCCCAGGGGATAGGAGAAGTCGCTTGATATCTAGTATGACGTCTGTCGCACCTGCTTGATCGCGGCCGCGATAGCTAGATCGCGTTGCTCCTCTTCTCCATCCGCGTTCCAAGCTGCGGAAAGGCACCCATAAGCGTACGCCTGGTCGAGCAGGCGACGCGGATCGACGTCCAGCGCACGAGAGAATGCGTCCGCCATCTGTGCAATGCGTCTAGGATCGAGACAAAGGTCGTCTCTGTCAGCCGGATCGTAGAACATATTGGCGGCGCCAAAGCCCACTTCACCGACCAGACCGACGGGATCTATCACCAGCCAGCCGCGACTGGAGAACATGATGTTTTCATGATGCAGATCGCCATGTAGCCCACGCAGTTCCGAGGCATTGCTCATCATTTGATCGGCTATAATCGCCGCGTGGACGTAGTCAGTTTGACAACCTGCGTTTTGATCATCGCGCGCCCGCTGAAACAAAGCTGCAAAGCGATCCCGGATCGGGAGAAGGGCAGAAGGCAGGGGTTCCTCAGATGCGGCATACAGCTTCGCCATTAGTTCCGCTGCAATTTCGGTCGCCTGGTAGTCGCCGTGCTCGGCAACGATGTGAGAGAGCATTCGCTCCCCGGCATATTCGAGCAACATCAGATTGTTCTCACGACCGAGCAACCGGACTGCTCCCCTCCCATTGCGCCATACCAGATAGTCGGCCCCGCGCAGTTCATCAGCAATGTCTTCTATAGGTTTCAATCCCTTGACGATTGCAGGAGTCCCGTCTGGCAATGAAACTTTCCAAACGAGGCTGGAAAAGGTGTCCGCAATGAGAACAGGTTGCGAAACGTGCCAATGAGCAGGAAAAACAGGCGGCATGAACATCAACCCCAAGTCAGAGGGTCCAATCGCAGATAGAAGGCAAGGCGTTCGCGGTCGGGGGCTTCGATCCCCAATACATTGAATAGGACAGCGAAGGCGCGCTCTGCTTCATCTGGCGCTGCCCAGTTCTCTTCGGCGTTAGCAATCATGAGTGCCAAATCGGCATAGCGATCTGCTGTTCCGAGCCGCCCAAGGTCGATCAGACCCGTGCATTGAAGAGTTTTAGGGTCCACCATGAAGTTCGGCATGCAGGGATCACCATGGCAAACAACCATATCGGTGCGCTCTTGGTCGAGCCGCACCGGTAGCTCTCGTTCGACACGAGCCAAAAGATCGAGCTGCGGCGTACTCTTGTCCTCGTCCGGTAAGAAGTCGGGATTGACGGCATTGCGGGACACCACATCAACGGCGCGTCCGAACATTCGCGACAGCCTGCGCTCAAACGGACATTGATCAACCGATAGGCTGTGAACAGCGCCAAGTTGCTGCCCCATTGACGGCCACGCTTTGAGCAAATCCGCTCCAGACAGATCAGCCGCCGGTACTCCCGGAATTGCCGTTATCACCAAGCATGCACCCTCCTGTTCCTCCTGCCAGTTGATCACCTCGGGGCAAGCCACACCTCGACCTTTGAGCCAAATGAGGCGGTCACGCTCTCCAGCGAGCTCACCGCGGCGGGAAGCAGGTGCGATTTTCGCGAAGGCATGCCCGTCACCACGTCGAAAAACAAAATCACCAGATTCTCCGCCTCTGACAGGCAACCAGTCAGAATGCGATTCACCAAAAAAAATATTAGTTCGATTCAATGGAGGTTCCTTCAGTTTTCTGATGAAGCGCGGAGGTGGCTCAACCTGCGAAAAGAAACGAGTTGCTACGTAAGTCCGAGAACATGCTTTCCATGGTCTCTGAGCTCGCCTTTGGGACCGACATATCGGTAGAGAGTGACGCGCTCGATGCCGAGTTCCTTGCAGAGATCGGAAACTGAAGTATCGCGCTGGGCCATGGCGGCTTGCGCGAGACGCACCTGAGCTTTGGTGAGCGCGAATTTTCGTCCGCCCTTGCGACCGCGCGCTCTCGCGGAGGCGAGACCCGCCATGGTGCGCTCTCGGATCAGATCCCGCTCGAACTCGGCCAAGGTGGCGAAGATTCCGAACACCATGCGACCGGACGCAGTCGTGGTGTCGATCTGAGCGCCCTTTCCAGTCAGAACCCGCAGGCCGATCTTGCGGTCTGACAGCTCCTTCACCGTGTTGACCAGATGGGCAAGCGATCGTCCGAGGCGATCGAGCTTCCAGACCACCAGCACATCGCCGTCACGCAATGACTTGAGGCAGGCAGTCAAGCCAGGGCGATCATCACGACCGCCGGAAGCAAGATCATCATAGATATTGTCCCGTTCGACACCTGCGGCGCGCAAGGCGTCGTGCTGCAGGTCGAGAGACTGCGAGCCATCGGCTTTGGAGACGCGGGCATATCCGATCAGCATGTATCACAAACGTTGGTTTGAGGCGGCGCTTCGGCCACGATTGCATTGACCTCTGGAAATGTATCTCAACCAGCTTCATAAACAAAGCGTCTTGAACGCTATCAGATTTTGAAAAAGGAACATGTATGCCGCGTCGCGTCACTCTAACCGATCGGCAGAAAGACGCGCTGTTGCGCTTGCCGACTTCACAGACGGATTTGCTCAAGCACTATACGCTGAGTGATGAAGACCTTGGGCATATCAGGCTGCGTCGGCGCGCTCACAACAGGTTCGGCTTCGCCCTGCAATTGTGTGTCCTGCGCTATCCCGGCCGGGTGCTGGCTCCAGGCGAACTGATCCCTGCAGAGGTCATCGAATTTATCGGAGCGCAGCTTGGCCTGGGTGCCGACGATCTCGTAGACTATGCTGCCCGCGAGGAAACACGGCACGAGCATCTTGCCGAGTTACGGGGGCTCTACGGCTTCCGCACCTTCTCCGGACGTGGTGCGAGCGAGCTGAAGGAATGGTTGTTCCGAGAAGCCGAGATGGCGGTGTCGAACGAGGATATCGCCCGTCGCTTCGTAGCCGAGTGCCGACGCACCCGCACTGTCCTTCCCGCGACATCCACGATCGAGCGGCTTTGTGCCGCGGCTCTCGTCGATGCCGAGCGACGCATCGAGACGAGGATCGCCAGTCGGCTGCCTATGTCGATCCGAGAACAGTTGCTGGCATTGCTCGAGGAGACGGCTGATGATCGGGTGACCCGTTTTGTGTGGCTGCGCCAGTTCGAGCCTGGCTCGAACTCTTCGTCGGCCAACCGGCTGCTCGACCGGCTCGAATATCTGCAACGCATCGATCTCCCCGAGGATCTGCTTGCCGGCGTTCCTGCCCATCGGGTGACTCGTCTGCGCAGGCAGGGTGAACGGTATTATGCCGACGGCATGCGCGATCTCCCGGAGGACAGGCGGCTTGCGATCTTGGCTGTTTGCGTCTCGGAATGGCAGGCGATGTTGGCCGACGCAGTGGTCGAAACCCACGACCGGATCGTCGGCCGTCTCTACCGTGCTTCGGAGCGTATTTGCCATGCAAAGGTCGCAGACGAAGCGGGGGTGGTGCGTGACACCCTGAAATCCTTCGCCGAGATCGGGGGCGCCCTGGTCGATGCACAGGATGATGGCCAGCCGCTGGGCGATGTCATCGCGAGTGGGTCAGGGTGGGACGGCTTAAAAACCCTTGTTGCAATGGCAACCAGGCTGACCGCCACCATGGCCGACGATCCGCTCAATCATGTGCTCGACGGTTATCACCGCTTCCGCCGATACGCTCCACGCATGTTGCGCCTGCTCGATCTGCGAGCTGCGCCCGTTGCACTGCCGCTTCTGGAAGCGGTGACGGCCCTTCGTACCGGTTTGAACGATGCCGCGATGACCAGCTTCTTGCGGCCCAGCTCGAAATGGCATCGCCACCTTCGGGCCCAGAGGGCTGGCGACGCTCGCCTATGGGAGATCGCGGTGCTGTTCCATCTGCGCGATGCGTTCCGCTCCGGAGATGTCTGGCTTACTAGGTCCCGGCGCTATGGCGATCTGAAACACGCACTCGTTCCGGCACAATCCATCGCGGAAGGCGGTCGTCTCGCTGTGCCATTGCGGCCGGAGGAATGGCTGGCAGACCGGCAAGCTCGCCTCGACATGCGGTTGCGCGAGCTTGGCCGTGCCGCTCGCGCAGGCACGATCCCGGGCGGGTCGATTGAAAACGGCGTTCTGCATATCGAGAAACTCGAAGCCGCCGCGCCGACAGGCGCCGAAGATCTGGTGCTCGATCTCTACAAGCAGATCCCGCCCACGCGCATCACCGATCTCCTGCTGGAGGTGGATGCGGCGACCGGCTTCACCGAAGCGTTCACCCATCTGCGCACAGGAGCACCCTGCGCTGACCGGATCGGGCTAATGAACGTTATCTTGGCGGAAGGGATCAACCTCGGCTTGCGCAAAATGGCGGATGCGACAAACACCCACACCTTCTGGGAATTGATCCGCATTGGACGGTGGCATGTCGAGGGCGAAGCCTATGACCGGGCGCTGGCCATGGTGGTCGAGGCACAGGCAGCGTTACCCATGGCCCGGTTCTGGGGCATGGGCACGTCGGCTTCGAGCGACGGACAGTTCTTCGTCGCTACAGAGCAAGGTGAGGCCATGAACCTGGTCAACGCGAAATATGGCAATACCCCGGGCCTGAAAGCCTATAGCCACGTCTCCGACCAATATGCGCCGTTCGCAACCCAGGTGATTCCTGCAACGGCAAGCGAAGCGCCTTACATCCTCGATGGCCTGCTGATGAACGATGCTGGACGCCATATCCGCGAGCAGTTCACCGACACGGGCGGCTTCACCGATCACGTCTTTGCCGCATGTGCCATTCTCGGCTACCGGTTCGCTCCGCGCATCCGCGACCTGCCATCCAAACGGCTCTACGCGTTCAATCCGTCGGCCGCCCCGGCGCACCTGCGAGCGTTGATCGGCGGAAAGGTCAACCAAGCCATGATCGAGCGCAATTGGCCCGACATCCTGCGCATCGCCGCCACCATTGCTGCCGGGACCGTCGCGCCAAGCCAGATTCTGCGGAAACTCGCCTCCTATCCGCGGCAGAACGAGCTCGCGACAGCCCTGCGGGAAGTCGGTCGCGTCGAGCGCACCCTGTTCATGATCGACTGGATTCTGGATGCCGAACTCCAACGGCGTG
>JAMHVU010000176.1:0-10035 GCA_035911355.1 Sphingobium sp. | reverse complement strand
CCGCAGCAAGCCTCGCATTGGCTGACAAGCGACCCAAAACAGCTGCAGAGCCGACCCTGCAACCCTGGATCGGGGCGCTACGGTCTCCGCAGACGCATCTGCAGCGGTTGTAGCTCCGACTGCGGCCCTCGCAGGCACTTCTGCAGCCGCTCCTGCGGGGGGTTAGTAAATCTTGAGAGCATTGCAGATGCGGCTGCGGGGGCCGTAGTTAGGTCATGAGCGGCTGACAAGGTAGTTGCGGGGGCGTAGCCGGTTCCGCAAGCGCTGCACACGCATTCCCCAGAAAGCGCGAAGCGCTGCGGCTTGCAGCTTGTGCTCCTAGTCGGGCTTATGTGGGCTGGGCGCTGACAGTTTTACGCGGCGGCAGAGGGCGCGGAAAGGCTAAGTGTTCCGTAGGGCCGATGCGAAAGCGGCAACGGCGCGAAGTTGCGCGGGAAGATCAAGACCGTGTCCTCTTCGGAGGCAACCGCGCGTCGGTCGCGTTGATCCAAACAGGTGGCAGATAGGTGCTTGCCTGAAGCGCCCGATTTTTCTTGCTACGCACAGCTCTGCACGTCGATCGACCCGAGTTGCTCGACCTGCAGTGCTGACGCGCGCCCGGTGTGGACCGGATCGGAATCCGATTGAAGCCCGCGCTGCCGGCAGCGGCGAGCAGGTGCGCGACGAAGCAAGCAGCAACGACATCTTCGCTTGCAGGTAGTCGCTTCTGAAGTTCCTCGACTGCCCGCACGGGAGCCCCACAATGGCGCTCCCGTTGGCGCACATTCCAGGGATAATGCTCTAGTGTTATCCCTACGCCTCGCTGCGATCGTTGCCAGTCTATCAAAGGACGAGAAGCGCGCACTGCTTGGCGAGCTGCAGGGATCGCTTGCGGGCTCGGCGCCTGAGCCCGCGGCTCAGACCAGCGCGCGCACGCCGACGAGCGCGGAGCCATTCGGCGGGATGGACCTGGTCTGGCTGTTGGATCAGCTTCCGTCGATGGTGGCCTACTGGGACTTGAACCAGCGGTGCCGGTACGCGAACGCGGCCTATGAGGACTGGCTGGGTGTCTCGCGGGCAAAGATGGCGAACATCACGCTGGAGCTGCTGCTCGGCCCGCTCTATGCGTTGAACCAGCCCTTCATCGAGGGCGCACTTCGCGGAAAGCCTCAGCAATTCGAGCGAACGATTCGCGACCCTCGCGGCGGTCGCGACAGGCATTCTCTGACCCACTACATCCCGGACGTCCAAGGCGGCGTGGTGAAGGGGTTCGTGGTACTCGTCAACGACGTGACCGATCTCCATCAGCTTCGTGAGGAGATGCAGGAGCGCGCCGCTGAGATGGCGTCCCTTGTCGATCTCCTTCCTGTCGGCGTATCGACCCTCGATACGGCAGGGAGCGTGCTCACGATGAACCAGGCGCTGGAAGCGATTCTTGGCCTCGCGCGGCCATCCATCACGCGAGGCGACTTCCGCGCACGAACCTACATCCACGCGGACGGCCGGCTGATGGCACCGGGCGAGCACCCAAGTGCCCTGGCTATCAAGGAGCAGCGGCCTGTGGGACCAACTGAGATCGGCATCACCAAGGAAGACGGCGCCATGGTCTGGGTGAGCGTCTCGGCGGTGCCGCTCTCGTCGCGCCGCTCGGCTTGCATCGTGGTGACGCGCGACATCACGAAGGAGCGCGCGTTGCAGAGCTCGCTCGAGAATAGCAACAAGCGCTTCGCGGCGATCTCCGAAGCGACGCCCGTGCCCTTGGCGCTCAACGACGAGCACGGCAACATCACCTATCTCAATGCCGCGTTCACCGCGCAGTTCGGGTACACCATCGCTGACATCCCCACCCTCGAAGCGTGGTGGCCGCGCGCCTATCCGAACATCGCCTACCGGCAACGTGTCGCCGCGGATTGGTCGACTCGGCTCGAACGGGCGAAGCGCGAGGGTCGCCCGTTCGAGCCGATAGAGATCGAGGTCGTGGCCAGGAACGGTGCGAACCGAATCGTCATCGCGAGCGCAGCGCCGCTCAGCGGTGGGTTCGAGGGCGAGCACCTGGTCGTCCTGTTCGACATCACCGAAAAGACGCGCGCCGAAGCTTTCCTCCGCAGCGTGGTGAGCTCTACGCTGGATGCGATCATCACCATCGACGAGGAACAGCGTATCGTGACCTTCAACGTCGGTGCAGAGCGCATGTTTCGCTGCGCGGCAGACGCGGCGATCGGCGGGCCGCTCGATCGCTTCATCCCGGAGGGCGCGCGGAAACGGCACGCGGCCGATGTCCGGGCTTTCGGTGAACAGGGCGGCGCGGCGCGGGCGATGGCAGCATCGACAGGTTTCCCGTCTTTGGAACGGAAACGCGCCATCCTCGGCCTTCGTGCCGATGGCCAGGCGTTCCCGCTCGCTGCCTCGATCTCTCAGGTCACCATCGGCGGACGGCGCTACTTCACGGCGATCTGCCGCGACACGACGGAGCTGCAACGCGCAGAGAACGAGAGGGAGCGGCTCGAGGCGCAGCTCCGGCAGTTCCAGAAGAAGGAGGCCATCGACAACTTCGCCGCCGGCATCGCACACGACTTCAACAACATCCTGACCGCCATCATGGGCCTGGCAGAGGTCACTCTCGCCGACAACGCTACCAACTCGGCGCTCAAGGAAGATCTGAGCGCGATTCTTCAGGCTGGCAAGCGCGGGGCCGCGCTCGCGCATCAGCTCGTCACGTTCAGCCGACCCGCCACGGTGGACCTCCGCCCAGTCGTACTCCGCGGCGTCGTGCAGGAGGTGACCAAGCTTCTTCGCTCGGCGCTCCCCCCAAACATCGAGATCGAGGAGAGCTTCGCGAGCGACCTCCAGCCCGTCCTGGCCGATGCAGGGCAGGTGCATCAGGTGCTCCTCAACCTATGTGGAAACGGCGTACACGCGATGCGCGAGCGCGCGGGGCGGCTCAGCGTATCCCTAAAACCCTGGCACGGAAGTCCCACTCCTGGGCAGCCCGAGGGCGACTTCGTGCGCATGTCCGTGCGCGACGAGGGACACGGCATCGCCCCGGAGCTGCTCCCGCGGATCTTCGATCCCTTTTTCACGACGAAGAAGGTCGGCGAAGGGAGCGGCATGGGACTTGCCATCGTCCGCGCGCTCGTCGAGGCTCACTCCGCTGCCATCACCGTAGAGAGCGAGGTCGGAGTCTACACGACGTTCCACGTCTTCTGGCCGACCATCGCGGGTCCCCGAGATACCGAAGGCCCCCGAATCGGGCCCGGGCAGAGGGCCACGCATGTCCTCTTCGTCGATGACGACGCGACGCTCTGTAGCATCGGGGAGCGCTCGCTCCGGAGCCGTGGATATCGGGTGACGACATTCACGGATCCTGAAGCGGCCTGGAAGGCCTTCTCGGGCTCGCCGACCGCTTTCGACGTTGTCCTGACGGATCTCACGATGCCCAACCTGACGGGATTGGAGCTCGCCAAAAAGATGCTCGCCGTGCGCAAGGACGTGCCGATCATCGTCTGTACGGGCAACCCCGGCGCGCTCACCGCGGAGACCGCGGAGGCAGCCGGAATCCGTGAGCTCGTGCTCAAGCCCATGGGGATGAAAGACCTGCTCGACGTCGTGGCCCGCGCGACGCTGCCGACGAGCGCCTCGCATTCCGCGCGCGGATAGAAATAGCAGCAGACCTGTCACGCTCGAGCACGAAGCTGAGCCACTGCGCATTCCAGATTCCGCCACCTCACGCGGGGATCTTCGCCGGGCTGACCCGCCGCGGGGGCGAGCTGCGGAAGCAACCTCCGTGCTCGGTTTGATTACGACCCTTGCGTCGGCACAGCAGAAGTTGTGGGCAAGGTCTTCAATGCCGTTCGTGCCGAGGTGGAGCTACGCCGAGTCAGCGGTGAGTTCGGCCGCGCACGGCTTGAGGTCATGGAGAAATGCCAACCGCGACGAACTGTGCGCGGGTTGGTGCAAGTAATGGTCTTGTTGACGGTGATGCCGGTGGCTACGATGTGGAGCGCCGAGTTACCTCGTACTTGTTGGTGTGCGCAGCGAGGCAGACGCGGTGTCACTGGTTCCGCGTGGTTGATGCGTCCGGTTTAAGCCAGCCGATGCGGCGCGGAAGACAGACGGGCGAGTTGTAGCCATGCCTATTTCTCGACATTCCGTGCGGCTTACACGGTGCGGATAGCTTCGCCAGCTTGGCTATGGTGGATGCCTACCAATGACAGCGGACGCAAGCCCCTGTCAGCAGCAAGCACAATGATCGTTCACCGGCTCACCCAACCTGGCTAATGCAAGCGAAAAACCTGGCAGCGATCATTCAGGGCGGCGTAGATCTCAGAGGTGGCTTCCTTGAAGTAAGCTGTCACGACGATGCAGCGCGCCGGCAAGTCCACCAAGAGCGCCTCGGCCGCGCGGCAATCGGCAGCTCGTCAAGTGTCAGGTGACGAATGGTCGCGCGCCATACGTCCGCGGCATCTCGACCTCAGCCTGCCAACAGCTTCGCGAGCGCCGGACGCTCGCTGCAGCGCTTCAGCCATCCTACGATGTTGGGGAACGCAGTCAGATCTACTTCCATTTTCCCAAGCCAGCCGACGAAGCCTTGCAGGTGGGTATCTGCGAGGCTGTAGTCGCCGAGCAAGAACGATTTCCCCTGCAGGCCACCGTCGAGAATTTTGAGGCAATTGGCGAGGTCTGCCTTTGCCTTCTCCAACGCGCTCGCGCTTCGCTGCTCCGGGGGTACCCAGTCTACCGAATTAGATTGGACAGCTCCTTCCGTGCCAGTCGGCAGCGACGCGGCCAAGCGGCCACCCGCTTCGGCAAGGGTGACGTTGCTCCAAGCGATCCACTTCATCGCTTCGCCGCGCTTCGGGCCTGGCGCGGGGTAAAGCTTGGCGTCCACGCCGAAGACCTCACCTAAGTACATCGTGATGGCGGACGACTCCCAGATCGGCGTCCCCTCGTGCACGATCGCGGGGACCCTTCCATTCGGATTGACCTTGAGGAAGTCCGGCTTTCTGGTGTCGCCCGCACTGATGTCGAGTCTAACTCGCTCACACGGGATGCCCAGCTCTGCGAGAACGGCCTCTGTGATGCTCGCGGTGGACATGGGGGCGTAGTAAAACGTAAGGCTCATCGTTGGTTTTCCCTCGGAAATGGCGTCGTGCAAAGAATTGCGACCGGCCCACAGTGCCTGCTGTCTTAGAATTCGTCGAGCATGCAACGCAGGTATCGTACATAGCAAAATTGACCGGAACCGTGGTGCGTGGACAGAGTACATATGAGCAACGCATAAAAACAAACTGCCATCTTCAAATAAGACCTCGGCATGTCCTCGCCTCCGAGACCGTCACCTTTTGTTTCAAACCGGAAGATTCTCCGCCGGTTTCCTGCCAGGTAATCGGCCGACGGCCGGGTCGCCACCGGGAGGTTACCCTCCCAGGGCTCCCACAGATCCGGACGTGCGCGACTCCCGCATCTTATGTGGTCGACCACATAAGATGCGGGAAATCCGCACGTCCGGATCTGGTGAGGGCGCCGGGGACCGCAAGGCACGGCGCTACTCAACCGCTTCCCGCGCCGCGCGGCTGGCCGAGGGACGATCGGGTGAGTGCTCGACAGGATGACGCCAAGTAGACGCAGTTCAAGTATGATAGGGCGCCGGCACCACGGCGCAGTCCTGCGCCCCCCCCGTTTTCGGAGTAATCGATGAAAGTACGCATACTTATTCCACGCCATGGCGCTGCCAGTTGCCACCGGGGAGCAGCTCACGCCACCGAGAGTCTGATTACGGCCCGCTAGGAAGCATGAAAAAGCTTCCTACGCCAGACGGCTCGCTGATTGCGGGTCGCTTCCAGCTCGAGAAAGTCGTCGGGGCTGGTGGGATGGGGACTGTCTATCGCGCGGTGGATCTGTATAGCGACCTGCCCGTCGCGCTGAAGCTGCACCGCAGCGCTGACGAGACGTCTCTGCTCTACTTGGCGCGCGAGGCGCGGCTTTTATCCTCTCTGAAGCACCCCAAAATCGTCAGCTACATCGCCCATGGAGTCACCCAAGCCGGCGAGCCCTATCTGGTCATGGAGTGGCTCACCGGGGAGGATCTGGCGCAGCGCCTCAACCGCGCCCCGCTGCTCGCCAGCGAGGCGATGGCGCTCGCCCAGGCCGCCGCGCAAGCGCTGACGGTGGCGCACGAGGCGGGAGTCGTCCACCGCGATATCAAGCCGGCCAACCTGTTTCTGGTCAACGAAAAGCCGGAAGCGGTCAAGCTGATTGATTTCGGCATTGCGCGCGAACAAAGTCAGCTCGCGGTGACCTCGGTCGGCATGGTGATCGGAACGCCAGATTACATGTCTCCAGAACAGGTTCGCGGAACAGGTGAGATCGACGGCCAGGCTGACATCTTTTCGCTCGGCTGCGTCCTGTTCGAGTGTCTGGTCGGTCGGACGCCGTTTTACAGCGAGCACACGATGGGAGTGTTCGCCAAGATTCTGTTTGAACCGGCGCCGCGCCTGGGTGAACTCCGACCGGATTTGCCGGTGGCACTCACCGAGTTGGTCGATACCATGTTGGCCAAATTCCCCGCCCAAAGGCCGCAGAGCGCCAAGGAAGTGTCCACCCAGCTGGCCCGCATCGGACTATCTGCAGCCGACGGTGTGCCGCCACTATTGACGCCCCCGCAGCGGCTGACCCGCCAGGAAATGCGGCTGCTTTGCCTGGGCGTGGTCCGGTTCTATGGGCGTATTGTGTCCACCGCATCGACGCAGCGGGCCGAGCCAGAGCACGCCGCCCTGATCGATAAGCTGCGCAGCGCGGTGGCGCCGTTCCGCGCCCGCATCGAGCCGCTCCCTGACGGAACTACGCTGATCATGATGGAGGGTGCCGAGCAAGTCGAGCAGGCGGCGTACTGCGCCTTTCGCGTCCACGAAGTCTTTCCAACCGTTCCCATTGCTTTGTGTCTGGGACACAGCGATCTCGCCGCCGAGCTCCTGGACACCCAGTCTGTCGAGCGCGCCGCCGAGCTTCTCGATGACTGGCAGAATCTCTTGAACATTGACGAGAGAGAATCAACCGCGGCGAGCGCGGCGCCAATTCTGGTCGATGAGTCTCTACGCGGTCTTTTGGGAGTCCACTTTACCTGCAACACGATTGGCACCCTGACTCTACTTTCGCAGAATACTCTGGAGCCGGAACTTCACCAAAGCGGCAGAATAGCGCCCTTTATCGGACGCGATGTCGAGCTGGCGCAGCTCCACGCCGCACTCGTGGACTGTGTTAGCGAGTCCCGCTCGACCGCGATGCTGATCACCGCCGAGGCCGGGATGGGCAAGTCACGCCTCGGTCAGGAATTTCTGAATCAGGTGCGCGAGCGCCAACCCACGGTGCAGGTCTGGATTGGTCGCGCCGATCCAAGCAGTACGGGCTCGGCGTTCGGACTCATTGGCCAGTCGCTCAAGCGCGCCGCCATGATTCGCGATGACGAGCCCACGCTGACAAGTCGCGCCCGACTGCAGCAGAAGATCGCCAAGCACGTACCGGCCAAGGAGCAGCAGCGCATCTTGGAGTTTACAAGTGAGCTGCTTGGCCTTTCCTTAGACCATGGAGAGAGCCCGCAGTTACTGGCGGCGCGTCGTGAGCCCGCGCTGATGGGCGATCAGATGCGCCGAGCGCTCTGTGACTTGCTGGCCGCCGAGGGCCGCGCGCAACCGCTACTCTTGATCCTGGAGCAGCTGCAATGGGGAGACCTGCCAACCATCTATCTTATCGATGCCGCGCTACGCGAACAGCCCGAGCTGCCGATCATGGTGCTGGCGCTGGCGCGACCGCAGGTTCACGAGCTGTTTCCCCGCCTGTGGAAGGAGCGCGGGGTGCAGGAAGTCCGCTTGCTGCCGCTCGATCGCAAGGCCAGCGAGCGAATCGTCTCCGAGCTTTTACCGAGCGAGATCGCGGCGGGATCAGCCAGCGCCCTGGCCGCGCGGGCGGGCGGCAATCCGTTCTTTTTAGAAGAGCTCGGGCGCGCTGCCCGCGAAGGACACCTTACGGACGCGCCGCAGAGTGTGCTGGCGCTGCTTCAGGCGCGCATCCTGCGGCTTGATGCATGGGCGCGCAAAGTACTGCGCGCCGCCAGTGTGCTCGGCCAGTCGTTTTGGCCCGGCGCGGTGGCAGCGCTGACCGGCGGGATTGACGAAGCAGGGTTGGAACTCAATCTGACCGGCGTACTGGGAGTTCTGGCCGAACAACAACTCATCGATCAGCGCCGCGCCTCCCGCTTTCAGCACGAACCAGAGTATTACTTTCGGCAGTCTCTAGTGCGCGAAGCCGCCTACACCATGCTGACCGAAAACGATCGCATCCTGGGCCATCGCCTGGCCGCGGGCTTTCTGGCCGTCGCTGGGGAGACCGACTCCCTGGTTCTGGCCGAGCACCTTGAGCGCGGCGGAGAAGCCCAGCGCGCCATCGCCCATTATCGGAACGTAGTTTGGGAGGCGCTGTCCGGAAACGACTTCGCAGCGGCGCTGCTCTACGCCGAGCGGGCCATCGCCTGTGGCGCGAAAGGGGAAGCGCTGGGCGAGCTGTGGGCAATGCAGGCGGAAGCGTACCAGTGGCGCGCGGAGTATGCCCAGGCCAACGCCAAGGCCTGCATCGCGCTCGAGCACTTGCCGACGAGCAGCGCCCGCTGGTTTCGTGCCGTGGAAGCTTCGGCAATTGCGTCCTGTCGCCTGCTGGATACGCAGCAGCTCACCGCGCTGACCTTGCAGATGCTGGAGCTCGGCAAGCAGGGCGAGCGCAGCGATGCGTATATTGCCGCCGCGGTCCGCCTGGGACTACAGACTTATATCGTGGGTCAGTATGAGCTGGCGCGCAGAATGTTTGAACAGGTCGAAGGCCTGACCAGCACCAGCGCGGAGGAGCGACCTCCGGCCATCGAAGCGATGGTCTATATCATGCGGGCCAATCGCGCCGCCTACGAGTGGAAGATCGATCTGTGCGCCGATCTGTACGAGCGCTCGGCGGAACTTTTCGATCAGGCGGGAGACCTGCGGAGCGCCGCCTCGCAGCGGCTGGATGCGGCGATATTCTGCTCCGACATTGCCGCCTTTGCGCGCATGGAGCGGCTGCTCCGCTCCACGATCGTCACCGCCGAGCGGCTGGGCCTGGTGCGGCTCCTCGCGGTGTCGCGCAACGCGCTGTGTAATGCCCTGTGGCGGCTCGGGCGATTGAGTGAAGCCCTGGGAGTCGCCCGGGTGGCGCGGACCGAGCTGGCGGCTCTAAACGATGCGCGCGCGGAAGGACTCTCGGCCATCAACCTTGCCCGCATCCATCTGGCGCGCCGCGAGTACCCAGCGGCGCAGCAGGCCGGGGAAGAAGCCGTGCAGCGGCTGATGGGAATCCCGCGCTTTCAGGCCCGCGCCCTGGCCGTCCTCTCGCAGGTCAAGCTGGCCCAGAAGCTCCCGCAGGAAGCGCTCGCCCTGGGCCTGCAGGGGCTGGAAATCCTGACTCGGCTCGGCCGCCTTGGCACCGATGAGTCCCTGGTCCGCCTGGTCCATGTGCAAGCGCTCCTGGCTCTGGGTGAAGTTGAGGCGGCGCGGCAAGCAATCCGGACGGCATACCAGAACCTGATTGCGCAAGCGGCGCCCATCACCACGGAGTCCGCGCGCCAGGACTTCCTGACAGGCCTCACCGAAAACGCCCAGGTCCTTGCCCTCGCCCGCGAGCTCGCCGGTCCCCTCCCTTAGTTTGCCCGGTAAAGCACGTCGTTCTCATTCCATAACAAGACTCTGGAGTCGGCCCCGTCCTTCGCCCCGCGGCGGATCGATTGCCAAGCATTCTCTCTCGGCGATTACCTTGGCAAGCACAAGGTCCGCGGGCATCGCATGTAGAGTTGACGACGCCTTATCCTTTGCGCTATTCAGCAGCAATGGCCAAGAGCGCGACATCCAATAAGGATGTGCTACAGGTAATGCGCAGGGTAGCTTTAAGCTATCCTCAAGCAGAGCTTGGGGTCGCCTGCCAGGGAACTGCGCTAGAAAGCAGCACAGTCAAAGCGCGTGATAAAGCATTCCTGTTCATAAC
>JAMHVU010000175.1:0-1282 GCA_035911355.1 Sphingobium sp. | reverse complement strand
GATGCAGAACGCCACCATCACCAAGATCTCCGGTGCCAGAATCCGAACGACGCACGCGACCGGGATGATCACGGACATCGGCATCGAATCCGGGCGGCTGATCTACGGTCTGCTCCGTCGCGATGGCCGCGTGCGTGCTGATGCGACAAAGCTCAGGATCCTAATCTCGCTCGTCTCGGCCTTCGTGATCGGAGGTGTCATCGGCGCTATCGGTTTCTCCATGGCAGGGTTCTACTTTTCGGCTCCGCTCGCGGCCGCGCTGCTCGCGCTCTCCCTCCCGGCACTGCTGGGGCGGCCACGACTATGAGGCGCAATTTAGCCGCCTTCGCGGCCGCCACCGGACGCGCCCGCAAGGTTGGCCTATCGCCTCAGCCCTTCGGCCTCATGATGAACTCGACCACCCTCGGCGCGGCGTTATCCAGTAGGGGCCGAAAGGCGAACCTTGCGGTGCCGATCGGCGATGATCTTGTCGGTGCGTCCGGCGTCAGAGGGGACATGCGAGCAGTAGGCTTCGAGGAAGGCCGCTGAACCGCTCATCACCCGCGCGGCCGAGGAGGAGCACATGCGCCGGGAAGAGGCGAAGGAGCCGATCGTCCGGGTGGCGGGGAAGATCGCGGCCTGATCCGGATCGCCGCAACCAGACCAGGGGCGCGCCGCACGGTGCGCCCTTTCCCATAATTGACAGCATCGCCACCCGCCCGACAATTCCCTCGCCAATTTCGGCATGAGGGGAATCACTTTGTTTCGGGTAATTTACGACAGCGACGAGATGTTCACGCTCTCGGACGACGGCGAGACCGTCTATGTGCAGGGCAACAACGACACGGTTCTGGGCGGGCAGGGCGCGGATCAGATCGCAACATTGCTGCGGGACGATGAGCCCTCTGGTATTTCGACTTCGCTCTCCGGCGGCCAGGGGGATGATACGCTCCAAGCGGCCCTGACCCTCGACGCCGGAGGTTACAGCGACGAAATCGGTGAGCTCTCCGGGACATTCTCAGGCGGCCAAGGGAATGATGTGATCGAGGTCAGCACCTCCGCGCTACATGCCAACCAATCGGTAACGGTGACGGGCGGCGCGGGCGCGGACACCATCGACGTGAATGTCGATATTCGAGATCCTTCTGGCTCCTACTCCTCCTTCGCGGGGTCATCGGTGGATGTGAGTGGCGGCGCGGGCGCGGATTCAATCTCGATCAGCGCTTCAGGTGGTGGAGGTGCCGTCGCCACCGCGCGAGGCGGCGGCGGCGACGATCGAATTGAGGCGTTTTCCAGCGTCTCC
>JAMHVU010000174.1:0-1222 GCA_035911355.1 Sphingobium sp. | reverse complement strand
CGGCGATGGTGCCGATGCGCCAGCGCTCGGCGTGGTAGTAGCGCAGGATCTGCGCTTCGTGTTCAGGGGACAGGGCCATGGCGGGGCGGACTCCGTTCGGATCGCGGACAGGGGCGCCGAACCGGGGAGTGCAGGAAGTCCTGACGCACGAACGGGGACAGTGCGCGGTGGCACAGGTGGCACTGCCCGCTCGCGGACGGTACGGACTCGGGCACGGTCGGCGCGGTCCTTACTTCAACAGGCGGGGCCGGCGGCGGGGAACCCTGATGCGTCACTTCCTGGCGTCGCGCGCGGTAGCGGCGCTGGCGTTGCGCGTGCGCCAGGCGCCCCGCAAAGCTCGCCTGGTAGCGCGTGCCGGCTGCCCGCAGCGAGGCCGCGCGGGCACGCTGGGCGCAGCCGGCGGCGCAATAGCGCTGCCCCCGATCACAGTGGCTGCAGATCAGCACTGCCGCGCGGCACGCGGCACAGAGATAGCGTCGTCCGGTCGACTCCATGGGCCTTGAGGCCCGTGGGAGACTCGACGCCAGCGCCCACTTCGTGAAAGACTACGGGCGCAACGACCGCGCAGGCTTGCGCGGGTGTGGGGCGCGACACTGGGGATGACTTGGCGGTTTGAGCCGGTGTCGCGCCTGCGTTGCCACAGGCCGAGCCCGATTGTGCGCGCATCGGCCACTCGGGTGCCAAACGCCCTCCCTCCCGATTGCACGAACACCCCGCCCGCCATCGGCGCGCTGGGGTCAGGGGCGTTTCCAGTCGCCCTACGGGCGCCTTCCAACGCCCCTGACCCCATCAAGCAAACAGCCGCTATCCGCTCACCAGATCAAGGTCATGCTGTGCCGTGCCGGCGGTGGACGCCGGATTTGTGCGGGAATCGACCGCCGTTAACAACGCCCCAAACGTGTGCTATACTTGTGCTCATGCGGTTGGATTTCCTATCCCCTAGTCGATGGCTCCGGCTTAGTAAGCTAGGGAGAAACCGGCCTTGGTGCTTGACGGTTTTGATTTCGACTCCAGAATTGCGTCACAGCGATGATTATCCCTTGTGGTCACTCATCCTGATAACGGCTTGGCTTGTGAACTGGCTGCGTGCTTGGGTGATGCTGCGCGAGTTTCTGCAGGGCGCGGTTCCGCCGAGCTGCAATTGATATAAACCAACGATATTGGAGACACTGAGCATGACGGATGCATTTGTCGGTGAACTGCTGGGTACCGCCACGCTCAT
>JAMHVU010000173.1:0-9407 GCA_035911355.1 Sphingobium sp. | reverse complement strand
TCAGCCGCCCCGCCGCGAGCGTCATGCGATCACCGGGTCGCGCAGCGCGTAGAGCATGGCCGTCACTGGGGCGGGCAGATAGCCGGGCTGGAATGCCTCGTCAGCATTTTGGTCACGGTTTCGGTACATCCACGCGGTCAGATACAACGTGGCCATGCGCACCACCGCGGGCACGTCCGCCACGATGCCGTCCGACGATTCAAGCACAGGCTCACCATCCGAGTCATACCCCAGTACAGTTTCAGCCTGCGCGCCCAAATAATTCACGACGGCCGCGCTCGCCGCCTCGATCAGCACAGTGAGCAGATCGTCGTCGTCGTCCCCATCGCGGCGAACGTAATCGCTCGCGGCCTGCAGGCTGACCAGCATCACTTGGCATCCCTCCCGTCACGGCCCTTTTTCACCGCGAGTCGCCAGTCAGGCGAGCCGTCGCCGGGCTTGGTGGTCGTCGCACGCAAAGCCACCCAGAGGCTACCGCCGTACGTCACGGCATCGCCGCCGTCGTACTGGTCGCCCTCGCGGAATACGCCGCGGTAGAGCAGCGACGGCGAGCGCAGCGTCTGCTCTACCACCTCACCATCCGTGTGCGTCAGGCGAATGCCCAGCGTGCGGAGATCGTCCGACGGCACCACTTCCGTCTGCGCCACGCCACGCAGGATCACACGCCAGCCGGCGGCGGAGAGTGATTCGCCGATAGGTCCAGTCCGGCGCGTGGCCTTGATCAAACCGCCGCGATACGCCGCGACTGTGCCGCGAGGGTAGGCCTTCTGCGGATCGATGGTGTCGAGGATGTCCACCTCAAGCGCGTCGCGGCCGTCGGCACCGTCCTTGCCATCAATACCGTCATGGCCGTCCTTGCCGTCCTTGCCGTCCTTGCCGTCGCGGCCAACGGGGATAGACGCCACCGCCGCCGTAATGTCAACAATGGCGTCGGCGTGCGTGGCAACCTTCTGCTCCAGATCAGACAGCAAGGCCTCGACGGCACCCCATCGTCCGGCCTTCTCCATCACGACGCTGAGCGTGCGCTGCTCGACGCCCTGCACGTCAGCCAGCCCGCGCTGGATCTGCTGTTGGATGTCCGCGAGCCGTGCGGCGAGCGCAGCATCGACGGCAGCGCGGATCGCGTCCCCGATGATTTTAACGTCGTGCCGCATTGATGATCCCCATGATAATCGGTACGGTTTCGAGCAGATCTCGATCATCGAACAGCGCCAAATGAGCTGGCACAGGCTCGATTTCTGGATCGCGCGGCTTGCCGCCAATCGGCGCATCGATACCACCTGCCACGGCCCCCGCTGCCGACACCTCCATCGCGCCGAGCGACAGGCCTGCCGCGCCTGTGATCGTCACCGCACCGGAGGCGGCTGCGAGCACGTCGGAGAGCGCGACGGAGAGGGCACCACTGATCGGCGACGATCCGACGGCGCCAGAGCCGGACAGCCCGACATCGGCCAGCGCGACCGCCGACGAGCCCGCGACGGCGACCGCGCCAGACGCACTGATGCCGACCGCCGCAAGCGTGCTGCTGGCGGAGCCGGAAACGGTCAGCGCGCCTGATGCAGATACGGATACGGCGGCGAGGGTGACGGCCAGCACCCCGGACGCGCTCCCCACTCCCCCCGCTGCCGGCTCAACGACCAGCCCACCCGGCGCATGGCGCGCAAGGCCGGACTGCGCAACGTACAGCCCGCCCGGTATGTGACGGGCGCGGGCCATCGTTAGCTAATCCTGATCTGCGGGTCGACGTAAACGGTCGCCGACGCCAAGCCCACGCATACCCGCGCCCTTAGCTCGCCAATCTCTGCCGGCGTGATGCTCGACGCCGGCGCGAGCTTACCGCTCCACGCTGTGCCGCTTTCGCCCGTCCACGACCCCGTACCCATGCCGGTAGCCTGCGCGGCAGGCGTGCCGAGTAGCGTCACACGATCATTCACGATCGTGCTGATCGGGTAGCCGCTTGTGCCTTGATAGGAGAACTCGCCCCACACCTCATCATCGTCGAACGCCGTGCTGCTGCCGTCGCGGAGAATCTCAAGCCGTGGCGTGATCGCACTCGTACCGTCGTGGTACGTGCTTACCCAAGGACTGATATACGGATTGTAGAGCGTGGCGCGGGCGGTGGTGTCGATCCGCCACGCGAATTCGGTTGCGCCATCGTAGGTTGGCCCATCGTTGGCGTGAATCGACGTGTATGCAACACATGATCCCAGCGGATCGTAGTGCCCGAAAAAGTAATGCACATCCCCGGCATCGCAGTTGTACAGGTACAGCTCTGGCGCAAACCCCGTCTGCGACGCGAGCGGGACGAACCCGGAGCCCAGTTTGCAGTTGACCAGTGTCACCGATAGGCTGAGCGCGTTTAGAGCGTCGATGAGATACCCCGACCCCATATCGGAGAAGTCGCACCCTTCGGCATACAGAGCGCCGCCAACGCCCGACAAATCGAGCAGGGCAGTAATCGCCACCGACTCCGCCGCCAGCGAGCACCCGAACATTTTGACGATGCCGCCGACTTCAATGCGCCCATCAACATCATCGAACCGGAACGTGCAATTTCTCGCAATCGTGGTCGTCGCCGGAGTAGTCGACCCCGCCCCGAGCCTAATCACCGAAGATGCATACGATCCGCCCAGCCAGAAGTAACACGCCTCGACGGCCATATGGCTGTCCGCGCCGTAGTTAACTTCAATGTTGTCACCCCCCGTTTCGCGTAGCGTCAGCCCCCGCAAGAAATGCGTGGCGTTCCCCGCCCCAGTGAACCGCACCCACCGGTTCGACGACGAATGCCCAATCCATGCGCTTGTCCCCATTTCCGCCAGCGCATCCGTGCTGAAGTCGATCGCGATGATCGCGCACGAGTAGTTAAGGATGTACGACGTATCCGATGCAAGCGCGTTATCCCCGGTGTGCGTGTGATCGACAAGGATCACGTCGCCAGCCGCCGTCATCGCGGCGATCGCCGCAGCGAGCGTTGTCGCCGCCTTTGCCTTAGTGTCGTACGGCGCGGTGTTGCTTCCGGTGTGGGAGCAGTAAATGGTCGCCATTACTCACTCCGCCCCGATGATCGCCTCGAATTCATCGTTCGCCAACCGCTCGTCGATCTCCACCACGCGCGCAGCGACTACCGCATCAATATCTTGCTCTGGCACGCTCGACCACGTGAAGAATCCGACCTCCTTGCCATCCTGGTCAAAGTGCCGCTCGACGACGTAATACCGACCGCCGCCGATGTCGCTCGTGACTTTCGTACTGTTGGTAACCGGCATATCACTCTCCCACCGCGCCTTGAATGACGTTGCTCGCGTTCACCATCGTGGTCATCTTGGCCTTGAGCGCGTTCCACTGCGTGGTGTTCAGCCCGAACGCGTTACGGCAGTTTGCATCCGTGATATCGCCGCGATTCAGTGCGGCGAGAATCCACCGCGCGATGCGAACCAGATCTTCCCGCTCGCGATTCCGGTACGCCTCGCGCACCCGCGAGACGAACTGCGCGACCGTTTGGTGTTTCAACTGCAACGCCATCTCATGCCTCCTGTTCTACCTGCTTCACGCCCCGTTCACGCTGGCGCTGCCACCTAATCCGCGATACACCGATCGCGCGCAGGCGTGCGCGGAAGCTCCGCATGATCGCCCGCGACATCTTTCCGTGCATCCCCTGCACATACGCCGTGCCCGCGTCGATCGTGACCGTCGCCACAGCCGTGTACGGCTCCATCATCTGCTCTAGCGGCAGAAGCGGATCGACAGGCACGGAATAGGCCCGCGCCTGCCACACCTCGATCCGCTCCCCACGATGCACCGGGTCGAGGCGGACCAGCGACCGGCCACCAGCCATCGTTCATTTCCGAACGAGCGGATTCCGCTGCTTGACGACCTTCTCTTTCAGCGTCGGCCCCGGTGCCGGTTTGCGTGCCATACCTACCTCCTGCATTGCTGTGTTGTATCCAACCTGTTTCGCCCACCTCAACAGCTCCCGCGTGCCCTCATACATCGGCTCATCGCAGTGCGGGCAGCGCGGGCGCATCACGCATTCGGTGCGGTCAGCGTGAACGCCGTGATCGTGATCGTCTGGCCGCTCGCAATCACAACGTTATCGAGCTCCAGCTGCCCGCCGCCACCCGTCGCGGTCACACTGCCCTGCATGTGGCAGGTGGTGTCCGTGGTGTCCTTGAGGCGGAAATGGCCTGCGGTGCCGGCAGCGTCGGCGGTGCCGCTCCATGTGCCGGATTTCGCCTTCGTGCCCCCGCTCGCTGCCGCCATCCAGTCGCTCGGCAGCGCCATGTGCTCAAGCTCGGTGCCCGCGTCCGCCTGCGCACAGTCCGACGGCTGGGCGCCGGTGCGGATGTCCAGATACGGCGCGGTGCCGATGGTCGTCTCGATCGCATCGAGCAGCGCGTTGCGCGCCGCTACACTCAGTTGCAGCGCCATCGGTTATCCTCCCAAGCTCATGTTGACGAACGCCTGTCCGCTCGACAGGCCGGTGATGACGATCTTTCCCTCGGCCTGCCATGCAGAGCACATATCGCGCAGCTCGTCGTGGCGCGGCTGGCGCGTGCACACGTAGTCCTGCCCGGGGAAATAGCGGGCCACGCACTGGTCGCCGCGAAACCACGCGAATTCCTCGGTCGAGCGAAAAGTGAACTCGGGGAGCGCGGCGCGCTCGGTGTCGGTCGTTGCCATCGTGTGCCCTCTATTCGATCACAACCGGAACAATCAGGAACGTCTTGATCATGCCCTGCGCGTCTCTCGACGTGACCTGCACCTCGTATGCCTGCGGGATGGCAGGAGGCACATTCACTGCAACCGGCGCATTCACCGTCAATTCCGTCGGCGGCAGGTTGATGACCGGCGGCAGCTGCTCGGGCACATTGACGTGCACGTCGATCTGCGGCGGCGGCAACTGAAGGACCGGCGCGGGCGTCGATAGCTGCACGATCTGCCCGGCCTCGCCGCGTGCCTGCCCGTGCGTGACGGCCACAGCCGCCTTTACCGTCTCAGCCACACCGGTCATCGACTCGGCCATAGCCTGCGCCATGTCCTGGATCTCGCGAGCGATCACGGTGGCGTCTTTCTGGCTCATGGCGTGGCGCTCGCAGGTTGCAGGACGTAGGCAATCAGATCGGCGGCGTATCGCTGCACGTCGTCCTCATCATCGGTTTCAGGCTCGGCACTCTTGTCCGGAGCAGGAACGGCAGGAGGCGCGGCGAACGGCGCGTTCGCATCACGTTCGGCCAGCGCCTCGAGCGAGTAATACTGCTGCTGCAGGTACACCGTATCGCCGCCGGCCAACGGCGCAGCATCGACCTGGCTGCGCGCCTCGTTCGGGGTCCACAGCCCGCCCTTGACACCCTCGGTGAGAGTCCTGATCTGCGTCGCCTGGTCCATCCTGAGCAGGCCGGCCAGATCCAGCTCCACCCCCAACTGCCTGCCGGCAATCGGCGCGTCTAATCCTATCCCCTCGTCCATGCACGCCTCGAACTGCTCGATCAAGGATTGTAGGCAATCCGCGTAGTAGATCTGGTTCAGCACCTCAGCATTCTGGTACGTCGGCATGATTCCGAGTCCGATTTTGAACGGCGGTACGTGGAAGGCGCTGCATACGATTTCCGCCGTCCATTTCAGCTGATCAATCAATTGCGCATCGGCCGCCGTCATGCGCATCGGCTCGTACTTCAGGCCGTCACCGAGCGCCGCGATCTTGCCGGCGTTGTCCCCGGCGAAGTTCTCGTTCCAATAGGTCTTGAGCCGCTCTGCGGTATCTTGTGAAATCGCACCCGGTGCCAACAGCATGCCTCCCGGGTGCGCGTGGTTCGCAAAGAAGCTGTTCTGATCCTCGATGATCCGCAGCCCCTGACTTGCGGCAGCACCGCAGGCGAAGATCGGCCCCACCCCGAGCAGCGGATGGAACAGGCAATTCATCCGGTCGTGGATGATTTCAGACGCCGGCACGACAACATTCTCAGCTTCCAGACCCGCCATATTGTCGGACTTCAGTTCGTAGTAAACCTCCGCTGTCGGCGTGACCAACGGCTTCACGCGCAGCGGGTCGAGCAGGTACAGCGCCGTCACCACGCCGCGGCCGTCGCGCTGCTTCAGCGCGTAGGCGTTGCCGTTGATTAACTTGGAGGTGATCCACCACTCCTTGAATTGGATGTGGTTCTGGTAGTTGTTTGGGCGGCGCAGCACGGGCGAGAAGGCCGAATTCGTCGTCTCGCTCCAGATCCGCGTTTTCGGGTCTTGCTCGACGAGCTTGTGCCGGAGCTTCCCGATGTCGTTGGCGATCAGCGTGATGCAGGCATAGACCGCGTGATAGGCCAATACGGTGTCCTGCGAGTAGATTGCATCGGACGCGTTCGCCTGCCAGCCGCCAGGCCATGCATCGTAAATCATGGACCACCAACCGCGGTCCTGAACGGATTGCGCCAGCGCCTTCGTGACCACGGGCGGTTTGCGGCGGGTGATCTCGAATCCGAGCAATCGCATCACACGCTCTCGATCTGTTCCGCGCGCATGTCACGGCGCCGATACGTGCGCCGTTGCACAGGTTCCGGTTCGGGGTCCGGTTCGGGGTCCGGTTCGGGTTCGACTCGCGCCGTGGCGTAGCCGATGGCAACCAACACCCGGGAGTCCCGGCGGTTGGCGGTGAATTCTTGCCCCGCACTGAGCCGCGAGCCGCGGAATGGAAACGGTCTGGACGCGATCAGGTTCATGGGCACCTCTGCAAAAAAAGGGCCGCGCTCGCCCGCGGCCCACCAGGCGGCATCAGTCGCTGGAGACGGTGTTACCGTAGTTCGCCTCGTTGATGTACTGGACCGCATGCGTGCGGCGCTTCGCGAAGTTCATCGGGATGATGACCCGCAGCGCAACCGATGCCGTCTGGAACATCGAGACGGGGTAGTTCGCCTGAGCAACCGGGGTATCCGATGCCGCAGCCGGGTCCGTCGCCATCTCGATCGTCGCATCGCGCGACAGCGACACCTCGATACCCATGCTGCCGATGCGCCAGATGTCGCTCGGCTTGCACAGGATCAGGTGCGATGCGTTGACGTTGTCCCCCGTGACCACCGGATCGCCGAGCAGCGTGCCGCCCGTGGTGGTGATGTTGGGGAACTCGGTCTGCCCAAGTGCGTTGGTCATCAGCTGGATGGCCTTCGCGGTGGCGGGGTTCATGACGAACGTCAGCCCCATTGCGTTGTAGGCGGACAGGAACGGACCGTACAACGTCTTGATGTCCGCGCGCAGCGCGTCCCCGTCCGATCCGAACGAGCCGAACGCTGTCACGCCGTTCAGCAAACCCGCAGGGCTAACGCCTGCGCTTGCCGCCGTGGCGCTCACGAACGTCGCGTCGATCCGCTGCGCTGCCGCCGCGACCAGCGCGTCACGGATCAACTGTTCTGCGGCCGGCGTGGAGTCGCGCAGCAACTCCATGCTTGCCACCGCCAGCGCGGCCACCTTAAGCGGCGTCAGCGAGACCGTCGAGAAATCCGCCTTGCTGGCCGGGATTCCCTTCGATTCGCCCACCCAGTAGCCTGTAGCCGCGCCGTCCTGCCCCTTGATCGTGACGTTTGCCGGCACCTCACGCAGCCCCAGCCGGTTGTATACCGTCTGCGCATACAGGTACGAAATGAAGTCCCCCGTAAATCGGGCATCTGCCTGCACCAGCTCAGCACCCGCCTCACCCGAGCCCGCACCGTGGCCGGCAACGGATGCGCGGATCACGTCCACCAGCGTCGGGTTGGTCGCACCCCAGCGGTGTTGAGCGATCTCCACCGCGCTGCGGGCCTCCGTTGCGAGGTTATCGCGGTCGAGTTGCGCCAGCGTGCGGGCGATTACCATGCGGGTGAAGTTCTGCCCGGCAAACCTCTCCTCCGGTTCGCGGTTCAGGATGATCGTCGGCGCGCCAATGGCCGGACGGCTGACGCTGCGCTGCTCGCTGGCGTTGCCCTGCGAACGGGACTGCTCGACCGGCGCGGCGCGCTGGACATTAAGGTGTTCGAGGCGGCGCAGTCGCACCAAGTCCCCGTCCAGCAGCTTGATTTCGCCGTCGATGGTGTCGAATTCCTCGGCTTCCGCCTCATCCATCGACCGGCCTTCATCAATCGATTTCTGCGTGATGTCTGCCATGCGACCCGCTTTCGCGGCGCGCGTGTTTTCCAGATCCTTGATCTGGTCGCTGAGCTTTTTCATGAGTATATCCTCGGGATCAGTCGAATAGCGCCCGTGCGGGCTATTGGTTTGGTTCCCGAGTCGCCGGGAGAGATCAGACGGACAGCACGGCCTACCGCGGCGATATGCTGCTGGTCTAACTTCTTGACCGCGGTGATCACCGCGTCGCTGTTTGCTGGGATGGTTACAAGCGAGAGCTCGAGCCACTCCCATTTCAAAAAATGGACACCGCCGGATTCCATGTACGAATGCTCAATCGAGCGAAATCCGATCGACACAGCGCGCACCAGGCCGGCCTTGAGCGATTGCCACGCTTCATCGACGCGATCCTTAAGCGTCCCGGGCTCGTCGATCCTCGCGAGACGCGCCTTGAACGGTATGCCGGATTTTGTGGGCTTGGCGAACTCGACCGTCCCGACCGGCTTCTCCGCGTTGTGCTGCCACAGCAGCGCCATCGGTAGCGCGAACTGCGCCCCGAGCGGCTCGACGACATCGCCGTAGCGATCCGGAGACGGCGTGCTCGCGATGCCCTCGATTTGCCGCGTGGCGTCGTCGAACGCGCGGACGTCTAACAGCGAATACGCTCGGTTCATCGCGGCCCCCCGATGATAATCAGTTGATATTCCGGCTCGGCCTGCTCGCCGAGCATCGCGCGCCCCATCGCCATCAACAGCGCGACAATCCCGTCGATTTTGTTGTCTGGCAGTTCCTTGCGCGGAAAAATGTTGTCCTTTGCGTCCGACTTGGCGACTACGTTCGCCGCCATCCAATCCATTACCGGATTCCCATCGTGGTGGAACCGGCCGGCCATAATTGCGGCCTCCAATTCGCGCATGGAGGGAGACATATTTGCGACCGTGTTGCGGAATTCCACTGCCTCTACGCCCTGTGCCCGTAACGTCTGCGCCAACTGCGTCGCCTGCCACGGGTCATACGCCAGGTCGATCAGATCGATCTGCGGCGCCAGTTCGAGGATCTCGGTCTGAATGCCCGCGAAGTCGATCTCGTCGCCGTCAACGATCTGCAGGTGCCCGGCCGCCGCCCATCCGCGATAGGCCTGCGCGTTCTTCGCGGCCTGCAGCGCCGACTCGGGCACATAGAACGTAGGGACACAGTAATAGTGCGTCAGCCCGTCCACGGTGCGCCGGAACAGCTCCACGCGCGCCGCGATGTCGATCCGCGTCGCGAGGTCAAGCCCGATATGACACGGGTCGCGGCTGAACCGCTCGCGCGTGATCGTC
>JAMHVU010000172.1:0-5553 GCA_035911355.1 Sphingobium sp. | reverse complement strand
GCGGGCGCCTCCATCGTCCAGAGGTCATCGCGAGAGAAGATCTCGATCTCCATCCATCCCGCGTATCCGGTGCGCATCACCGCCGCCGTCAGCCGGGCGACGTCGGCCACGCCTTCGCCCATGACACCGCGATCGGCGATCGGGTCAACGGCGTCGCGCTTCCAGTCGCATAGGTGATGGCCGAATATTCGTGGTCCGGCGCGGTCGATCGCGCGATAGATCGCGGGGTCCCACCAAAGGTGGAAGATGTCCGTGACAACGCCGACATGGTTTCCCAGCGGCTCGCAGATATCGAGCGCGAGATCGAGTGTATTGACGACCCCCCGGATCGAGGAAAGCGCCGGATGGAAGGGCTCTATGGCGAGCCGCACGCCATAATCCAGTGCGAATTCAGAAACCTGGGCGATACCGTCGCGGACCTGCGCCCGAGCGCTGTCGATGTCGCGCATGTCCGCCGGAAGTCCGCCGGGAACGATCACCAGCGTGTCGGCGCCAAGCTCCGCCGTGTCCTCGATCCTGCGCCGAGTTTCCTCCATGGCGGCGCGGCGATCGTTCGTCGCGGCGCCCGTGAAGAAGCCGCCGCGGTTGACCCCGCTGATCTCCAATCCGAAGTCCCGAACCATTTGTCCAGCGGCGCGCGGTGCCAACCCGTCCAGGCGCTCGGTCCACACGCCCACACCCTTCGCAGGCGTCGCGGCGACCGTCGTCAGGAAATCACGGAACGGGATCTCGGGGCCGAATGTCGCGTGGTTGAACGCGACGCGGTGCGATGGATTTGCCAACGTGTTCTCTCTGGACAAGTTCTATGTAACCGCTTACAAGTGATTCTAACGACAGTCAAGCGCGGTCAGAAAACGGAACAGGGGGGTGAGCCCATGCAGGGTGTCGATCTGGTCGAAATCAACAAGCACTACGGCGCGTTCCACGCGGTGAAGGACGTCGATCTCTCGCTCGGTCACGATGAATTCGTCGTGCTGGTCGGTCCATCCGGCTGCGGCAAGACGACGACCCTGCGCATGGTCGCGGGGTTGGAGAACATCACGTCCGGAAAGCTCTATATCCGGGGGCGCCAGGCGAATGATCTCAGCCCGTCGCAGCGGGATATCGCGATGGTGTTTCAGAACTACGCGCTCTATCCGAACATGAACATCTACGAGAACATGGCTTTCGGCCTGCGGAATCGTGGCGTGCCGAAGGATACGGTCGATCGCGAGATCCGGCGCGCGGCGGATGTTCTCGCGCTCGGCAAGCTGCTCGAACGCAAGCCCCGCCAGCTCTCTGGCGGGCAGCAGCAGCGTGTCGCCCTCGGCCGCTGCCTGGTCCGGCATCCGAAGCTGTTCCTCTTCGACGAACCGCTTTCCAACCTCGACGCCAAGCTGCGCCTTGAAATGCGGCAGGAGCTGAAGCGCCTCAAGAGCAGGATCACGGCGACATCGATCTACGTCACCCATGATCAGGTCGAGGCGATGACGCTGGGAGACCGGGTCGTCGTCATGGCAAATGGTGAAGTTCAGCAGGCTGGCTCGCCCGAGGACATCTACCACCGGCCGAAGAACATTTTCGTCGCGACCTTCATTGGTTCTCCGCCGATGAACATCATCGAGGCGCGGCTGACCTCGGTCGGAGATGAGCCCTACTTCACCACTGGCTCGCTGAGGCTTCCCGTGCCCGGCAGGTTGAAGGCGGCGGTAACAAGGCTGCGCGGCAACGCGCTGCTCGGACTGCGGCCCGAGCACATCACGCTCGAGACCGCACCGTCGGCCACGAGTTTCGCCGATGGCGCGGTCGACCTCACGGAACTGCTCGGATCCGAGCAGCTCGTGCAGGTTCTCGTCGACGGGAAACCGTTGACCGTCACGCGTGTCGACCCGTTCAGGCGGCTCGCCGCCGGCCAGCCGGTGAGCCTTTCCGTTCCCGCCGAGGAGATCCACGTCTTCGATCCCGACACGCAGGAAAGCATCTCCGCCGGCAGTGACCGGCGCGCATCGGAAATCGCCGCCTGAGGCGGCTTGAACCTATCGGACAAGGAATTCCCAGATGCTTTTGCAAGGCATGAAGGTCGTCAGTTTCTGTCACTTCCTGCAAGGCCCGGCCGCGACGCAGTATCTCGCCGACATGGGCGCCGACGTCATCAAGATCGAACCGGCGAAGGGGCCGTTCGAGCGGAGCTGGTCTGGCGCCAATGTATTTGTTGGCGATGTAAGCGGTTTCTTTCTGGCCGCCAACCGGAACAAGAAGAGCTTCTCTGTCGATCTCAAGAGCGCGGAGGGCAAGGACCTCGTCCTGAGGCTCATCGACCAGGCCGACGCGGTGGTCGAGAACTTTCGGACCGGCGTGATGGAGAAGTTGGGCCTGTCCTACGAGGATCTGCGCAAGCGCAAGCCCGACATCATCTTCGCGAGCGGCACTGGCTGGGGGCTCAAAGGCCCGATGGTGGGGCGAACCGCGCAGGATCTGATCATTCAGGCGCGCTCCGGCCTCATCGCGGCCACGGGTCCGCATGACCGCCCGACGGCCGTTGGATGCGCCGTGGTGGATCAGCACGGCGGGGCGCTGCTCGCGATGGGCGTGCTGGCGGCTTACGTGAAGAAGCTGAAGACCGGCGAAGGCACCCATGTCCAGGGCAGCCTCCTGAACTCCGGCATCGACCTCCAGACCGAACCGCTCACGAACTACCTGTCGAGCCGTCCCGGCACCGGGGTGTTCAAGCGGCAGGAGAACCTGATCTCCTGGTATCACGAGGCTCCGACGGGGGTCTACAAGATCGCCGACGCGCAGGTCGTCATCCCGACGAACGATATTCCGAACGTGGCCGAGGCGCTCGACAACGATGCCCTCAGGGCGCTCCAGCATCTCGATCGTTACGACGACCGGGACGTCCTCGCCGCTGCGATCGCGGAGGCTGTTCGCGACCTGACCTACGAGGAACTCGCGCGGGCCTTCGACGCGCGCGGCGTCTGGTACGGCATCGTGCAGGACTATGAGGGTGTGGCCAGCGATCCGCAGATGGCCGCGAACAGGGTTTTCCGGGAAGTGGATGTCAACGGTGAAACGGCTGTGCTCGTCAATCACCCGCTGCGCTACGACGGCGAGGTGCCCGAGCTTCACACGCTCTCGACGGAGATCGGCTCCCACACCGCCGAGATCCTGCGCGGGATCGGCCTCGACGAGGCCGAGATCGCGCGGCTGTTCGCCGAAAAGATTGTCTCGGGTCCGGCCGAAATGGCCTGCGACCTCGCAAAATAGGGAGCGAAACAATGAAGCTCGACGGTGGCGTCCTCATCGCCAATATCACCCCGTTCAAGGATAACCTCGAGGTCGACTGGGACGAGATGGCCAAACGGACCCGGGATCTGGCTTCGGTGCCGGGCATTCGCGGCTTCGTGGTCAACGCCTTCGCGGCGGAATCGCCGGCCCTGACGCCGGAGGAACGTCAGCGCGCGGTAGCGGTCCACCGGGAGAACAGCCTGCCCGGTCAGGCCGTCGTCGCGGCCATCCTCGACTGGGCGCCCGCGTCGACCATCCGCCGCGGTGAAGAGGTCCGCGAGGCGGGCGCGGACGCGGTGATGGTCTGCGCGCCCTATCTCTCGGCCTACAACGCCAATCACAGCCCGGAATATGCCTTCCACTTCCACAAGGAAGTCGCCGAGGCGCTCGACATGCCGATCGTGCTGTTCCAGCTCGCCTCCGGCGATCAGCTCTCCTATCCGCACGAAGCGCTGGTCAGGATGGCGGCCGAGATCGACCAGGTCGTGGCGGTCAAGATGGCGCAGGCGGCCGATTGCGTGCGCTACGACCGCGACTACTACGCGCTGAAGTCCCTCGCGAAAGACATCACCTGCCTGCCTTCGGTCGGTTCCACCTTCTTCCACAACCTTTCCACCGGCGGCGACGGCATCCTCTCCGGACTGGCGGCCCTCGCGCCCTATGAGTGCGTCGAAATGCTGCGCCTGGTGACGGAGGGCGACCTCCTCGGCGCGCGCGCGCTGCACGAGCGGCTGGCGCCGCTCAATCACGCGATCTACGGCTTTCCCTACGCGGACCTCCACACCCGCTACAAGGAAGTCGCATATATGGTCGGTGCCATTTCGTCGCCCGATGTCCGTTCTCCGCAGCTGCGCATGGGCGCCGCGGAACTCGACCGCTTGTGGAAGGCCGCCCAGATCGCCAATCTGCGCCCGATCCCGGGAGCGGATACCGCGCGTCCCCGTTCGGCCGCGGCCTGACGTCGAGCCTGACCTTTCCAAGGCCCGCCCGCGCGACGTGGGCGGGCGCCCTGTCCGAAACAGCTCTCGCGATCCCGTGACGCGCCTTCGTCCCCCGGGTGGTCCATTGGTGACAAGAATGCGGAAAGAATACGACTACATCATCGTTGGCGCCGGCTCGGCTGGTTGCGCGCTTGCCAGTGAATTGAGCCAGGATCCCGATGCCAGGGTACTGGTCGTCGAGGCTGGCAGGCGTGACTGGTCGCCGATGATCCATATGCCGGCGGGCATCCAGAGCCTGATCGAAGGGACGTCCCACAACTGGGCGTTCCGGACGGTGCCGCAGAAGCATCTGAACAACCGGCGCATGTTCATCCCGCAAGGCAAGGCCATTGGCGGGACCAGCTCGATCAACGGCATGATCTACATTCGCGGCAGCCGCCAGGATTACGATCGCTGGGCAGCCGATGGCTGCGTCGGGTGGGGCTACGAGGACGTTCTCGCGGTCTACAAGCGCCTCGAAGCGAATACGCGCATCCGGGACGAGTTTCACGGCAACGATGGCCCCTTGAACGTCACCGACTTCACCTATCTCAATCCGCTTACCGCGACCTTCCTCGAGGCCTGCGACGAGATCGGCATCCCGCGCAACGCCGATTTCAACGGTGCGACCCAATATGGCGCCGGCCATTTCCAGTATACGGTGAAGGACGGGCGCCGGATGAGCTCGGCGCGCGCCTTCCTCCATCCCGCGCGAAAGTCGCGGTCAAACCTCGATGTTTACGCGAACACGCTCGTCTCGCGGATCGTCGTCGAACGGGGCCGCGCCGCGGGAATCGTGCTCGTGGGCGACGACAAGCGGGAAACGACGATCCGTGCGACGCGCGAGGTGATCGTCAGTTCCGGCGCGTTCAATTCGCCCAAGCTGCTCCTTCTGTCCGGCATCGGGCCGGCGGACGAGTTGCGGCAGGCAGGCGTGCCGGTGGTCCACGACCTGCCCGGGGTCGGCAAGGGATTGCAGGACCATCTCGACGCCGCCTCGATATGGCACGCGTCCACCAAGCTCACCTATGACGACGCGGCGCGCTTCCCCTACAAATACATCCACGGCGCGCGCTACCTGCTGTTCCGCTCCGGTCCGGTCACCTCATCCGGCTGCGAGGCCGTCGCCTATGCCAAGAGCGAGCCCGGACTGGAGGAGCCCGATGTCTCGGTGCATTTCCTGCCCGCCTGGGTCATCGACCATGGTTTCACCAAGTTTCCCGGCAACGGCATCACGCTGCACAACAACAACATGCGTCCTGTCAGTCGCGGCGAGGTGCGGCTGGCCTCGTCCAATCCGCTCGAC
>JAMHVU010000171.1:0-10942 GCA_035911355.1 Sphingobium sp. | reverse complement strand
GCGCGGTGGCGGGACCAGCGCCGCCAGCTTGGCGATGAAATCCACCGGATCCCATTCCACATGCGTGGTGCCATTGCGCCACGGGGTCTTGAGCTGGTAACGCACCCTGCCCTGGAGCGCTATCGACAGCCGCTTCTCGCTGATCGCCGGGCGCGTGATGTAGCGGCACAGCTTTTCCAGCTTGTGGCTTTCGTGTGCTTCGGCCGCCACGCCGGCATGCAGTGAGAAGCCGCCGACCTTGCCGGCTTCGAAGCCGCCGCCCGTTATCGCGCATCGCCGGCCGATGGAGGCCTCGACGCCCGCATCCGCATCGCCGTGTTGCGTGAACTGCCGGACTGCTTCGAGATCGCCCTGCTGCGCGCCCAGTTCCCGGACACCCCGCCGGCACGGATCAAGCGCGTGCTCGACCAGCTCCGCGCCGAAGGCCGCCTACGTGTCGAGGGCCACGGCCGCGGCACGCACTGGTGTCGGGTGGCAGCGGATTGAGGCACTCTCCAGTCATCGCCGGCATCGCCCATCACGACGACGCCATTGTGAAACGACAATGGTGGTCATGACGCCTGAGCAGGAGGCCAAAGCAAGGATCGATTCGCGGCTGACGGCGGTGGGTTGGGTCATCCAAGGCATGGCCGATGTCACAGCGCTCCACATTTGCCTGGTCGAACTGTCTTGATCGGTTTTCTCCTTTTTTCGCGAGTAACTAAATGTGAACCGCGTACATCTAGCGACAATAAGCGTTAAGGAGTTCGAGCTATGGCCATGTTATTCCTCAAGACCCATGCCTCGCGAACGCAATTCGGCCACCACGATTCCGCATTCGCCGCCACGCGTTCTTGTGACGTGCGACACGGCGTGCATACGCGCGGCATCGATCCGCTCACTCGCCGGGCCATTCACCTGTTCGCGTCCATGGTCATCGCCTTGGTGGTTTTTTCGCTGGCCGCCGTCGCCCAGCCGCCGCGGCCCGACCCGATCTTCAGCAACGGGTTCGAGTTGCCCAACCAGCCGCCCGTCGCCGACGCCGGCACCGACCAGACCGCCACCGTGGGCGTACCGGTGCCGCTGGATGGAAGCTGGTCGTCCGATCCCGACGGCGATCCGCTGACCTACGCCTGGTCGTTGATCCAGCGGCCGGTCAACAGCGGCGCCGATCTGTTCGATGCCGGTCAAGTCGACCCGATCCTGATACCGGATCAGGCCGGCGCCTACGTCGTGCAGTTGATCGTCTCCGACGGCGAGCTGTTCAGCGCCCCCGCCACGGTTACGATCACCGCTTCGGGGTCGCTCCCCAGCAGCGCGACCATCGGGCCGGCCGGCGGCGCGGTCGGGCTGCCCGACGGCGCCAGCGTGCTGGTCCCGCCCGGTGCCCTGGGCACCATCACGCCGATCGCCATCGCCGAGGTCGGGCTGCCACCGGGGACGGTGCTGCCGCCGACCGGCGTGCTGGCCGGCGGCGTTTACGAGCTGACGCCCAGCGGCCAGACCTTCCAGCGCGCCGTGCAGATCGTGGTGCCCTACGATCCGGGGCTGCTGCCGGTCGGCTACACCGAAGGCGGCATCTCGATCTATCGGCATCAAGGGGGCTGGCCCGAGTTCAACATGGTCGGCAGCGAGGACGGCGAGGACGAGCCGTCCACCAACGGGCAAATTCTCGACACCGACGAGCGTCTGGCCACGGCACTGAGTTCCACGTTCTCGGCCTACGCCGCCGTCGGGGTACGCGGATCGACGCAGTTCACGCCGGTCGTCCTGTCCACCGCCAATGCCAGCGTCACGGTACGGCGTCCGCCCAACCTGCGCACCGACCGGCCGACCCACGCCAACTGCCGCGGGCCCGGCGGCGTGCCCAACAACGCGCAAACCCCGCTTATGGCCAGGCCGGCGAACCAGATCGCGGGCGTCGTCCTGCACAGCACCAACAACGGCAACGTGGGACGCGACTTCGAAAGCGAGCTGGGCTGGGGCGCCGACGACTGCAACATGTACTTCACGCACTACTACATCGACCGCAACGGCGACATCTTCCAGGTCGCCGACGATCTGCACGTCACCTTCCATGTGGCCGGCGGCGGCTTCGGGCTCAGCAACACCAACACGATCGGCATCGAGCTGTTCCTGAACGTCGGCGAGCCCTACGACGGCCGCCAGGTCGCCGCCGCCCTTCGGCTGGTGGACTACCTCATGGATGCCTATGCCCTCCCCCGGCCACAGCGAGATCCGAACACCGGCATCGTGAGCCGCAACCGCGTCAACATCGCCCAAGGCGGCGATCGTGTCATCACTCATACCGAGGCCATCCCCGGCAAGTGCGATCCCTCCGGCACCTTCATGGATTCGGGCATCATCAAGCCCGAAAGAGCCGGCGTCGCGTGCCGCGCGCAAGATCCGCGGGTCACGCCGAGAGCCCTGTCCTCGGGCAACTCCCAAGCGCCGGCGTTGATCGATCTGGTGCTGGACGCCATCGCGGTCCTCGACCGCAACGGCCAGCACACAGGAATGATCAACACCCACGGCGGCGACTCGTTCGACGTGAACACCGCGGGCAATGGCGGCGCCATCACCTTCCGCGAAGATCCGGCCGCGGTGGCGACCGCCATCGGCGCCGCCGCGCGCACCCGCTGGGAGGAGAACGAACCGACCCTCCTGGGGCCGGGTCCGTTGATCGTAGCGCCGGGCGCATCGGTGAACCTGGCCGGCTCTATCGTCGAGTACACCGACGTCGTCGTCGCGGGCGATCTGAACATCACCGGCGATATCGAGTTCCACGTCACCGGCAGCTTCTACCTGTCGCCGCTGGGCCGGATCGTGGCGCGCGATGGGCGCAACGGCGCCGACATCGTGGTCTACTCCCGCGGAACGCCCGTCCTGCAGGGCCTGATCGACACGCGCGGCGCGACGGGCATCGACACCGACCCCGTCGGCGGACACGGGGGCAGCGTCGAGTTCGTCTACGCCGCGCCCGGCGTGCTGATGGTGCCGACGCTGTATGCCCGGGGCGGCGACGTGGACACCGCCGACGTGTCGCTGGCGGGCGGCGGTCCCGTCGGCGGACATGGCGGCGACATCCTGATCGAGGCCACCGGCAGCCATGTGTTCCTGGGCGGCGGCGTCGGCCCGATCGTCAACAACGTGCGCGTGCCCTCGTGGTACGCGGACGCCATCGACCCGGCGCTGCTGACGCTGCGCTGGGGCGGGGATTTCCTGCCGCCCTCGCCGCCCGCCTTCCTGTCCAGCTTCGGGACCATGCTGCCGGCGCCCGGCGTGCGGCCTCCGCTGCAATGGAGCGTGAACCAGGCCGGATTCACCCGCGGCCTGGTCACCGCCGGCGGCATGGGCGGCACGGGCCGGGCCAGCGCGTCCGCCAACCAGCACGGCGGGCCGGCCGGCGACGGCGGCGCTGTCCAGATCACCCTGGATGCGGCGACGCCGTTGACCTTCCGCGACATCGACATCGTGACCGGCGCTGAAATCGAGACGCTGACCCATCGCTTCAGCCTGCCGCCACCGGCAACGGCCGGCCAGCGCGTGGTGTGCCCGGGTTCCGGCGCCCACGGCGGGTTCGGACAGAACTTCGGCGCTCGCGGCGGCGACGGCGGCGCGGGCGGCGCCGCCGGCGCGGTGACCGTCACCGGCGGCACCCTGTCGCCGGCGCCGACGACCTTCGTCGATCACTTCACGATAAACAGGTTTCCGTCGGGGCAGCCGCTCACCACCGCCGACGACGGCTGCTCGGCGGGCAGCGGCGCCGTCGGCCAAGTCATCGAGGCGCGAACGGCCACGGGCGATCCGTTGTATCGTCTGCGCCTGAACACCGCTCGTACCGCCGTGCTCGGCGGCCACGGCGGCATCCCCAGCGGTCGTCCCACGGCGGGCTATCCCGGCGACGTCGGCCCCGCCGGGGCGTCGGCCGCCATTTCCGGAGTGCCGGTGCAATGACCGACCATGCCAAAGCGCACAGCCGCTGGCGGAGCGGCCTGACGGCGGTCAGGACGGTCGCCGTGGCCTGCCTGCTGACGATGCCGGTCCTGGCCTGCGGCGGCGGCGGCGACAAGAACGTGGCGCCAGATCAGCCGGCCCACGTTCGTCTGCTGCTGGACGAGCCGGTCCGTGACTTGCCGGCCGGCACCAGCCTGGTCATTCCCGGTGGCGGCCTGGTCAACAACGGGTTCCCGGCCGTTTCCGCCGACGGCTCGCAGATCGCCATCCTTCACCTGGCCGGCGACCCGATGCGTGAGAGCTACCCGACCCTCGACATCTACTCGGCGGCCAATCTCAAGTTGCAAGAGCGCGTGGACCTGTTCCCCGAGTACGCGCAGCTCATCGAGCAGGGACAGGAGCCGAACCTGCGCGACGATCGGCTGCTGGCGCGGATCGAGGCCACCGTGGACGAGATCAACGAACGGCTGCGCCGCGACGGATTCCGCGCGATCCCGCAATGGTACGACCACGAGAAGCACCCGCCGGGCGAACCGGTCGACCAGTTCGGCCGGCGCTTGTCGTTCGTGTGGAAAGAGGAAGGCAACGATCAAACGCCGGCCGTGGAGATCACCTCCGCGGACACCGGGACGGTTGAGTACCGGCTGGTGCTGCCCACGATCGAGGTTTCCACCGATCCGGAGAACCTCCACAACGATTGCGTCGTTGGCAGCACTATCACGCAGGCATGGTTCGAGCCGCAACAACGAATCCTGGTCGTGAGAATGATCCTGGCCGGCAGTTGGGACGGTTGCCACCTGCCGGACCGGTGGCTGCTGGAACGCCTGTAGCGGCGCGGACGCCACCGGCCAAGGCTTTACACTGCCCCGGTCGCCACTGCCGCCATTCGCCGGATCGACGCTGTCTGCCAGGAAGGCCGATTCGCCCTCCCCTTCGAGCCAGCCTTTGCGCGTCAGGTGCCGACACACCCGGTGCGCGATGGTAGCTGCCAACCTGTTCACCCGCCTCGACGACGTGCGCGAGGCGGCGTACTGGTGGATGCTCGAGTACAACGAGGAGCGTCCCCATGACTCGCTCGGCGACATGACGCCGGTCGAGTACCGTCAAGCCGCCGAAGGTTCTACTTTTGAAATGTCTGCTTGACGGGGAAGCTTACGGGTCCTCAAAGACGAGTGGCCATGAGGTCGAGTAGGCAACGAGCATGAGCGAGATCCTTGGGTTGTATTGAAATCGAACGGGTGTCCGACGAGTGAGGCGAAACCTAACGTCGGTGGTGCTTACTCAAGACCGAGCTCCCGGCGCAAAGTTGAGACGTGCATGCGCCCCACTGCTAGTTCTTTTCCATTCGCCATGACAAGCCAATAGCGACTGCCGGTTCCGGCATGGAGTGAGCGGACATGGCGAAGGTTGACCAAACATGACCGGTGGCAGCGCACGAAATCGGGAGGCAGCACGGCAGTCAGAGCGGCCAGGGACTTGTCGTGCAATTCACTGCGACCATCCACCAATCGCACCTCACTGTAGTCGCCGTCTGCGCGAATCCAGAGCACGTCGGACAATTCGACCGAGGCAGTTCCGTGTGCACGCCAGATGCCGAGGTAGCGTGCTAGCCCCGGGCGATACCGTGCCGTGTCGAGCAAGCGATCAAGGGCTAGGCCGATGCGTTCTCTCGTGAATGGCTTTGGGACGAAATCCAGCACCCCATGTTCGAACGCCTGCAGGGCGCGATCACGATGGGCCGATACCACTACGCAGTGGTAGCGTCCTGCCACTGCCTGTCGCAGTAGTTCAAAACCATCCTCACCACCGAGATTCAAGTCCAGCAGAAGACCGTCGTAGACGCTGCGCTGCAGCCGGTCGCCTGCTTGCTCGAGGTCCTCGACGGCGTCGAACCGCGCCCGTCCACCTGCCAATTCATCGCAAATGCGTATAAGGCGCTCGCGGATGAGCGGTTCGTCCTCGACGATCAGGATGCGCATGCCAACTCGATCCGGCCGTACCAGTCCGCACCGTCGGAGCCTTGTGCGAAGCACCAGCCCCCTGGGAAGGCCGCGGCCAGGCTGGCCTCGATGTAGCGTGTGCCGGTGCCATGTCCGCGATGGGCCGCAGCCCCACGGGGGCTGCGCAGTTCGAGCACTCTGCGCCCGTTTTCGCGTTGAATACGCAGCCGGAAAGGGTGCCGTACGCAGGCGCTCGCTCCAGCATGGGTGAGTGCGTTCTCGACCTGTGCGTGGAGCACGCCGGGTGGCAGCATGAGATCGATGTCGTCAGCGTCGACCTCGAATCCGATCGTCTCGCCCACTGCCAGGCCGACGATGTCCAGATGGTTGCGGCATAGCGCCAATTCGTCCTCCAGTGGAACCAGCGCATGGCGACTGCCCTCCCGAAGGCGGTCGAACTGTTCAGCCAGCGACTCGACCAGGCGGCTAGCACGCGCAGGTGCCTGCTCGATCAATTCTTGCAAGCAGGTCAGTGTGTTCATAAGCCAGTGCGGCTGGATGCCGCGCTGCAATAGCTGCAATGAGAGCCGGGTGCGCTCTTCGCGTAGGAACGCATTGTGCTGGTCAAGTGTGCGCAGCCGCTCCGCGTGTCGCAGCAGCAGGAACCCCATCAGGATCGCCAGCAGTAGGAAATACGGCCCGTCAAGGAATGCACTGCCAGCGACCGGTATCGTCAGTGCGCCGACCAGCATCAGGACCAAGATCGGGCGGCGCTCCTCATGCTCACCATGAGCACGTCGCAGTAGCCACATGGAGGCCAGTAGGCTTAGCAACAGGGCAGTCGCTCCGCGGCCATCGAAACTGGGCACGAAAGACATGACTCCCACCAGCGCAGCCAGGTAGGCAATGCGGGCGGGCACCGGCACGCCGACATCAAAGCGCCGCCCGATATAGGCCGGTAACAAAACTGCTGCCGCTGCATGCAGTGTCAGTAATAACGGCATGCGCAGGCCATGCCATGGATAGGCATATCCGAACAATGGACGCCACGCTTCGACCACTGGCAACGCGAGGCCGACGGCGCCCAGCGTCAGCAGCAGCCGAGCGCCGTCCGGACGCGGCCTTCCTCGTTGTACCGCGAAGAAGTAGAGGCAGGCGACGCCGAGTGCGCCTGCGGCAAAAGCAACGATCAGCCATGGTCCTGCAGGATGAAGGGGGTGGTCTCCTACTGGCAGGATCCGGATCCCGGCATCTGTTGTGCCCGTACGCAGCCACTGATGTTGGCTTGATGCGAGCACGGTCAGCTCATCGGCGCCAGCGCGCTCGGAGGGCGGTAGCACGCGGACGATATCGATCAGCCCCGGCTGTTCCTCATCGGCGCTACGGCCGACGACGCCATTGGCCGCCAGCGGCCGCCCGTTCCAGTAAGGTTGGTTGGCGGCACGCAGTGATAGATGCAGCAGCCTGCCCGTATCGTCCGCTGGGATGACCAAACGCCAGCGTAGCCAATAGGGATCCTGCCATCCGGCCAGTACGCTGCGGTCAAGCGGCTGCCAGTCCAGATGGTTTGCAGGGCGGCTTGGAATGCGATCTGACATCGTCACCTGGGCAGGCGCCATCTCGGCGGACAACACCTGCACCGATATCGGGTCGCGCGGCACTGCCAACAGCCAGGCGGCGACCACCAGTATCAATACAGCAGGGGCGACCAGGGTCTTTGTGATCGTCATGCGGCATATCGTACTGGTCGAACGGAGACATTCATCCCCCGCGTGGAGCCGTTGGGCGGACGGGGAGACCCAAACCGAAAGGGCAGCGTGGATGCTGGGTAAACGAATTTTTATCTAATTAGTAGCTCGTTATGCCTCATATCCTGTGTGAGATTTTCAGGCCGAGTTCCCAGCCGCTGACGCTCCCCTTTCGCTGGTTGGCGACTCTTGTGCTGTGCACGGGCATGCTGCCAATAGAGGCGATCGGTGCCGACACATCGTTGAAGTTCGCACCTTACGCCTTCGAGACCGAGCGACATGGCACGATCGATGCACAGGTCGCGTTTCTGGATGTGCCACGGAGGCGCGATCGACCGGACGGCCCGCGCATGAAGTTACGTGTCGTTCGCCTACCGGCCACAAGCGGCAATGGGAAAGTTACACCGGTGGTCTATCTGGCCGGTGGTCCTGGCGGTTCCGGCGTCGGTACGGCACGTGGGCCGCGCTGGCCGGTGTTCGAACAGGTGCGGCGCGAGACCGACCTCATCTTGTTTGACCAGCGGGGAACCGGACTGTCCGAACCTCCGCCACCGTGTCCGCATATCCAGCGTTTCGATGATGCCAAGCCACTTGAGCGCGAAACCGCATTGGTCGCGCTGAGAGACACGGCTGCTCGATGTATCGCCTTCTGGCGAAGTGAGGGGGTCGATCTCGCGGCCTATACCACGGCCGAGAGTGCCGCTGACCTAGAGGACCTGCGGCGTGCGCTCGGTGTGCCGCAGATCAGTCTGTGGGGTATGAGCTATGGCACCCATCTGGCGTTGGCAAGCCTCCGCTTGCACGGCGCGGGTATTGAGCGCGTGGTGCTGATCGGTGTTGAAGGCCCAGACGACACCCTAAAACTTCCGTTGACGGCAGACGCTGTGCTACGGGAGCTCGCCGTTGTCGCCCGGGATCAAGGGTTTGAAGACTTGACGGGAATGACGGGCCGCGTACTGACCAAGTTGCAGCGGGAACCCGTTCGAGGCCGTAGCCTCATGCACCGTGGTAGGGAAGTGACGTTGGGTGCTTTTGACGCCCAATTGGCGATTGCGGCTGCCCTCGGGCGGCGATCCACGCAGCAGATGCTACCTCTGGCCTTGCGCGATGCTGAAAAAGGAAACTACGACCTGCTGGCAACATTGGTGCTTGCTGTCCGCGAGCAGCTTGGCGAGTTCAGGGCCATGCCTCTCGCGATGGAGGTCGCATCCGGCCAGAGTCCACATCGACGCGCCATGGTTGAGGCACAGACAAAGGACAGCCTATTCGGCGACGGATTGAACTTTCCATTTCCAATGATCGGCGATTGCTTGGGGTTAGTGCATCTCGGCGAAGAGTTCCGAGCGCCTCTGCAGAGCGAAGTTCCGGCGCTGCTTGTCAGTGGTACGCTCGATGGCCGCACACCTCCTGAAAACGCTGAGTCACTGTTGTCCGGATTCAGCCACGCCGTTCACTTGCGGATAAATGGCGCTAGCCATGATGACGAGTTGTGGTTGGGCAACCCTAAGATCTCAGCGCATGTTGCCAACTTCTTTGCAGGTAAAGCGGTGGAAAATGCGGAGCTGGCTGTGCCTCCGCCCGAAATGGCACAAGGAAAGCTGGGTTTGCTCATGCAAACGCTGGGAATCGGCACGGGAACTGTATTGATAGTACTGGGCATACTGCTAATGATGTTCGTAGTAGCAGTTGAGCTTTTGCGACGATGGCGTGACCGCGCTCGCAACCACAGTTCTGTCGGGGGACAGACGTGATGGTTGGAATCTTATGTGGGGTAGGAAGGGCTGCTTCTGGCCGAGGCTGTGTGAAAACCCCGCCTCCACTGGCATGATCTGAGCACCGGTCGATGGGTGCTCTGCATGAAGCGATTCGTGGATGGCGTTGATCGTTCCCAAGGGCTTCTGCTCCCTGATCGGCTTGAAGACTACGTCCACGAAGACAACCCTGTGCGGGTGGTTGATGCCTTCGTCGAAGCGCTTGACCTGAGTGCGCTGGGCTTCGAAGCCGTCAATCGCGAGGCCGGCGGCCGTCCTGCGTATCACCCCGCTGCGCTGCTCAAGATCTACATCTACGGCTACCTCAACCGCATCCAGTCCAGCCGCCGCCTGGAGCGGGAAGCGCAACGGAACCTGGAACTCATCTGGCTGACCGGCCGGTTGGCACCAGACTTCAAGACCATCGCAGACTTCCGCAAGGACAACGGCGCTGCAATCGCGGCCGTGTGCAGCCGCTTCGTGGCGCTGTGTCGGGCGATGAAGGTCTTCTCGCATGCGATCGTCGCCATCGACGGCAGCAAGCTCAAGGCGGTGAACAGCCGGGATCGCAACTTCACCGTCGGCAAGATCAAGGGGCGCCGGAAGTGTTGGCGCGCACTTAAAACTGACCCGGTGTGCGCGTTGAACTTTGACCCACCCAGTGGACGGGGCTGAGGGTATCAGTTGGTGGTTTGTGTCGCGGCCTCCTTGGGCTTGTTTCGGGTTCTGGCTTTGCCCGCAGCGGTGCTGTTGCGCAGCCGCCAGGAGTCGTTGCCGGTCTCGAGGATGTGGCAGTGATGGGTGATGCGATCGAGCAGCGCGGTGGTCATCTTGGCGTCGCCGAACACTTGCGCCCATTCGGAGAAGGCCAGGTTGGTGGTGATGGCCAGGCTGGTGCGTTCGTAGAGTTTGCTGATCAGGTGGAACAGCAGCGCACCGCCTGACGGGGTGAACGGCAGGTAGCCCAGCTCATCGAGGATGACCAGGTCGGCATAGGTCAGGCGCAGGGCGATCTGTCCGGCCTTGCCCTGTGCCTGCTCCTTCTCCAGGGCGTTGACCAGTTCGATGGTGGAGAAGAAGCGCACGCGCAGGCGGTGCTGGCGCACGGCCTGGATGCCGATGGCGGTGGCCAGGTGGGTCTTGCCGGTGCCGGGCCCGCCGACGAGGACGAGGTTCTCGGCGGTGTGGAGGAAGTCGCCCTGGTGCAGGCGTTCGACGAGCGAGCGATCGACGGGACTGGCGGCGAAGTCGAACCCGAGCAGGTCGCGATGGACGGGGAAACGCGCGGCCTTCATCTGGTTGGCCTGGGCACGGACCTGGCGTTCGGCGGACTCGGCCTGCAGCAGTTCGGCCATCCAGTGTTCGGGGCGTATAGGAAGTTCAAACGCCCTTTTCGGGCAGTCTGCTGGGTAGGCGGCGGTCGCGCAAGCCCCGTTTTGGGCACGGATCGGACGTCTGTGAGTGGGATTTCGGCATCGCGGGGCCACGCAGCGGCGTTGTCAGCAGCCATGCTTCGCTGATTCCCGACAGCGGGCCGAGCGCCGCCCTGCGGATCGTGGCCGCATCG
>JAMHVU010000170.1:0-3914 GCA_035911355.1 Sphingobium sp. | reverse complement strand
GGGCCGACACCACGATGCGTGCACGAGTCCTGAGCGAAGCAAGCGCCATGTGTCGTCGCTTATGTCCGCTTAGTTCCATGCAGCGGAATGCGGCGTCGCAACGCATGACGCGTCAGAACGCTTCGGTAATCGTCGGGCTTGGGGCGCGACCGGTCGCTTTATGTCGATCAGATCTGGGCAGTGGGTGTCCGCGGTGGGTCGAGCTCGTACAGCCAGGGTGGCCGCTCGAACGATCGCGATCTGAACACACCAGTCCTTCGCGCGGGTTCGGCCAACGCCCTTCGTGGCCATCGCCGAGGCCGGGGCTCTGCGGTCCCAGCGATCCCAGAAGGTTGCTCCGGAACCCTCATGGACGGTTCGTCGAGGTCCGCCGGCACGGCCGCCGCCTGCATATACGGCGGCGGCCGGCAACACTGGCAAGCCGATGACGGAAAGCCGCCGGTTCAAAGCGCGCTGAGAAACGCCATCAACTTGTCCTCCGGCCGATAGCGCCTGGCCTGCACACCGGGAGGCGCGACCTTGTCCAGCACACGCTCCTTCAACGTCAGATCGGCATCGAGGTAAATCTGGGTGGTCTCCAGCGATTCGTGGCCAAGCCACAGCGCGATCACCGACCGGTCGACTCCAGCCTGAAGGAGTTCCATCGCCGTGGTGTGACGCAACACATGTGGCGTCACGCGCTTGCGCGTCAAGGATGGGCAGGCCCGGCCGGCTGTGGCAACGTGCTTGGCCACGAGGTACTGGACGCCGTCAGCGCTGAGGCGGCTGCCTCTGGCACTCGGGAACAGTGTGACGGGCTCGGGTCCTAAGTCCCTGCTCATCCATGACCGCAACACGACCTGTGTCTGGTTGGCCAGCGGCGTGCAGCGCTCTTTGCGTCCTTTGCCGAGCACGTGGACGTGGGCGCCCGTGCCGAACCTGACATCGGCGGCTCGTAGGCCGGTTATCTCGGACAGACGCAGCCCGGTCTGGACCGCAAGCAACAACAGGACATGGTCACGCCGTCCCGACCATGTGGTCCGATCGGGTGCCGCAAGTAGGGCTTCGACCTCTTCGCGCGTCAGGTGGCAGACCTGCTTGCGGGTGCATCGCTTGCTGGGAATCGCCAGGACGCGCTGGATCAGGCCCGCATGTCCAGGCGATTCAAAGGCGGCGTACCGAAAGAAGGACCGAATAGCGCTCTGCCGCAGGTTCCGGCTTCTGGCACCTACGCCGCGTTCGTGCTCCAGGTCGGCAAGGAACGCCGCGATCAGCGGCGCGTCGAGTTGCTCCAACGCCAGCGCGCTCGGTGCAACCTTGAGGCGCTTCTCGGCGAACCGGAGGAAGAGGCGGAAGGTGTCACGATAGGACGCGATCGTATGCGCGCTCGCCTGCCGCTGCTGCATGAGTCTTCGGGTGAAGAACCCCTCCAGCAGCACAGCGAGATTGCCAGTCGCGGCCGTCATGACAGCTTCTCCCAGTGACGCTCGAACCGGGCGAGCGCGTGGCCCATCAACTCGGGGCACGTGCTGAGGTACCAGTAGGTGTGCTCGATGCGCACGTGACCCAGAAAGGTTGACAAGGTCGGCAGGTGGCGCTCGACATCCTGGCCGGATCGGTACCAGCGCAGCAACGTTTGGATGGCAAAGCGGTGGCGCAGGTCATGCAACCGAGGGCGTGGAACACCCACGGGGGCATGCACCTCCGCCTGGTCGAGCAGCTGATAGAAGGTCCGATGGATGTGTCCCGGGTCGAGTGCCGTCCGCCGACCCGAGATGAAGAACTGCGGCGGCGCCAACCGTTTGGCGAAGCGATCGCGGTGCGCGCGGTATTCCGCGAGTGCCGACCTGGTCGAGTCAGCAATCGGAGCCAGCCGAGACTTGCCGAACTTCGTCTGCCGAATGGTCAGCAAGCCTTGGTCGAGATCAACATCGCCGACCTCGAGACGGATCGCCTCACCGAGCCGCATCCCGGTGACGCTGAGCAGCCCCAAGAGGCAGTGGTAGGTCGCCCCTCGCAGGCCATCTGTAGGAGGCAGCGTCAACGCGCGAGCCATCAAGCGAGCAAGCTCATCGTCCGAGTACAGGTACGGTTGTCGCCGATGTCGATGTGAAGGAAGGAGGTCGGCAGGGGTGACCTCCGTGGCGGGGTCAAGCAACCGGTGGTGGAGCGTGAAGCCGCGAATTCGACGGAGCCGATCGGCGGCGAAGCCAGGACGCGTGGATGGTTTGCTCAGGGCCCACTCTACGGCGGCGGCTGCCGTGATGGTCGTGACGCCGCGCCCGTCGAGAAAGTCCGTGAACTCGATCAGCGCATCTTCGTTCGCCCGAAGCTTGAACCCGAGCGCTCGCCGAAGTGCAAGGTAGTCGGTGGCGGCCCGTCTCAGCGGCGTCATTGCGCACCTCCCGGCCAAGAAGGAGCGATGGCCCGCAGGGAGGGAAAGTCCACCTTCGCATAGATCGTCGTTGTCTGCTGCTGGCGGTGACGCAGCACTTCGCCGATCTCGGGCAGTGACGACCCCTCGCGCAGCAGTCGTGTGGCCAACGTATGACGGAGCACATGGGCTCCCTTGCTCGGCGCATCGACACCGGCGCGCTCAAGCGCGCGGCGGACGATCGCTGCAACAGCAGTTCCGCTGGAGAACCCCTCCATCGGCGCCTGTGCTCGGAGGAAGACCTGCCGGGAGGAACAGCGTGGTCGAGCCTCGCTCAAGTATTGCGCCAGCGCTTGGCCCACTTCGTATGGAAGCGGGAGGCGATCGACTCGGGTTTGTCCATTGCGAACCAGTAGCTCGCCGACGTGCCAGTCGATGTCCTCCAGTTGTAGAGCTACCACCTCGCCAGCCCGCAGGCCGAGCCGCGCAAGTAAGAGGATGACCGCGTAGTCACGACACCCACTCGGTGTAGCCCGATCGCATTGAGCGAGGGTGCGCAGAACCTGATCGTCCTGGAGCGAGCGGGGAATCGATGACTGCGACCAAACAGCCGGCGCCGGTATATGCGCAGACAAATCGGTGTCGAGCCAGCCGCGGTAAAGCGCGAACCGTAGGAAGGCCCGAACTCCACCGACGACTCTGCATGCAGAGTTCGGACGGCACGCCTTCGTCGTCAGCCTGATGTGGGCCATGACGTCCCGCGCCGCAACGCTGTCGAACGTCAAAGGCCCACCGGCGAAGAGAAACGTCAACAGATTCCTGGCCGTGATCCGGTTGGAGCGGATGGTCGCAGGCGCCAGATTGCGCTCGTAGCGCATGTAGTCGACATACTCGGCCTCGATCTGCTCAATCGCGGTTGGATCGCGCTCAGGTGAGTGTGTGGAGATGATGCCCTGTGCCGCGAGATGCGCGAGCAGCCGCAGCAGCGTCGAACGGTCTTCGGCCCTCGGGGCGCGACGGCGCCTGCGGCCACGCAAGAAGGCATCGACCAAGTCTTCGGCTACTGCCGCGGCGGCTACGCCGCGTCCGTCCAACCAGCGGCTGAAGTCTCCAACCAACCATGCGGCGCGGCGTCGCGAGTCGCGGCTATAGCCCTTTGCTGCCAATGAACCGATGAAGGTATCGATGCACATGCCCAGCGGGCCTTCGCGCATCCGCGTCAGTGCGCGCGGGCGCACAAACAACTCTTCCATGAGGGTCTCCTTCCGGGGAAACCGTCCCCGGCGGAGCCGAACATATGGCCGCGAGGCGCTACCGTGAACCCGTGTAGTTCGTGTCACCGATGGGCAGCATCGATGCCCGCTCGCGGCTCGACCCGCATGGCGTCGAGGTCGATGATTGCATCTGCCATCGCCGCGAGGTGCGGGGTCTGGGTGATGAAGAACTCCTGCCGGTAGCCGCCGAGCCGAAGGACCTCGCGCTTCATCGCCATGAACATGCGCTTGTGTTCTGGATCGAGTGGCCCATCGGCCTCGTCGGAGAAGAGCGTATCGAATCGCCG
>JAMHVU010000169.1:0-1826 GCA_035911355.1 Sphingobium sp. | reverse complement strand
CACGCCGGCATGCAGCGAGAAGCCGCCGACCTTGCCGGCATCGCCCTCCAGCGAGCCTGCGTCACCGGGCAATGTTTGCAGCGTGACGACCTTGCGGCCAGCGTCGCGACCGGTGGCGATGCGGTAGGTCATCGAACTCATCCGCAGCCCATCCATGCCGTCGTCGCTACCCGCGCTGTCGGACAGGAACACGGATTCGTCTTCGCCTTCGAGCCAGCCGCGGCGCGACAGGTGCCGGCACACGCGATGCGCGATGGTGTTGGCGAGCTGCGTCAGTTGCGCCGATGTGGGCCGCTGACCATCCCCCTGTCCCCAAGAACGGCGAGCCGCGTGCTCGCCGTTTTGGCATGGACGCGTGCGGATTGGCGAACCCGAAGTTTGCGCGTGGTTCGCCATTCGGTCCCTCCAAGGTTCGCCACCCGAAGCCTGCAATGACACCTGTTCCTCAACAGCGTCATAGGAGGCTTCCATGCCGACAACGGCAAGCACCATCACCCGGTCGCCGGTCGATGCGATCAACGGTCTGTCTCCCGGCGATCGTCGGGTCCTCAACGAGAACGAGCTCGCGCAGCGCTGGGGGCTGAGCCCCAAGACCCTGCAGCGCTGGCGCAGCGAAGGGCGGGGCCCGCGCTACCTGAAGCTGTCCAAGCGCGTCAGCTACCCCCTGGAGTCGGTCATCGAGTTCGAGCGTGGCGCCCTGCACGACTCGACCTCCGAGCGCGCGGCGCGCTGAAGGGGGATGCGATGAGCGATTTGACCCTCTACCCCGCCGACATCGCCGCGATGTCCGTCGGCCAGCTGGCCGCGCTGCCGCCCGCCCAGAAGGCGGAGATCAGCCGCAACCTCGACGAAGCGCTCGCCTGGCTCAAGCAGGCCCGCGCGAAGTTCGACGCCGCGCTGGAGGCCGCCTACGGCGAGCAGGCCCGTGCTGCACGCCTCGAGGCCGGCAAGGACTTCGGCGTCGTGCACCTGAAGGACGGGCTGCTTCGCGTGACGGTCGATGTCCCGAAGCGCGTGTCCTGGGACCAGGCGCAACTGGCCGCCATCGCCCGGCGCATCGCCGCCGCCGGCGAGAAGGTCGAGGACTACCTCGACGTCGAGTTCTCGGTTTCCGAGTCCCACGGATAGGAAATTCAACCGCATGAGGCCAAGTATGGCACGAGTTTTGGGCCTCGAAACACGTTCGGCCAAGGAAGGTTGAGCGCTCGCTTGCCGCTCAATGGCAAGAGCTTGGGAGGCAGTATGCATTTGGGCCTGGCGCGCGCGCAGCTGCTTCCCCGCAGCGATGGATACCGCCGCTTCACTGGGTCACCAATTGACGCGCTGGTCTACCTCGTAATCGGGTGCGGGTTGAGCTGCCAGATCCCAATCCGGCTCGCCTTGCGCACCATCATCCACCGGCGCGTCGCAGCCCTCCCACAGCGGTGGCCCGCGTGCCGGGGTGATGTGCGGGGGGGCAGACTCCACCCCGACGGATAGGAAATTCAACCACATGAGGCCAAGTATGGCACGAGTTTTGGGCCTCGAAACACGTTCGGCCAAGGAAGGTTGAGCGCTCGCTTGCCGCTCAATGGCAAGAGCTTGGGAGGCAGTATGCATTTGGGCCTGGCGCGCGCGCAGCTGCTTCCCGCAGCGATGGATACCGCCGCTTCACTGGGTCACCAATTGACGCGCTGGTCTACCTCGTCGGGTTGAGCTGCCAGATCCCAATCCGGCTCGCCTTGCGCACCATCATCCACCGGCGCGTCGCAGCCCTCCCACAGCGGTGGCCCGCGTGCCGGGGTGATGTGCGGGGGGGCAGACTCCACCCCGATGTGGTTCAGGAT
>JAMHVU010000168.1:0-11182 GCA_035911355.1 Sphingobium sp. | reverse complement strand
CCCCGGCCGGGCGAACCGCAAGGCGCCGATCCCCTACGACGCCAACATCTACAAGCAGCGCAACCGGATCGAGCGCATGTTCGGCAGCCTCAAGGACTGGCGACGCGTCGCAACTCGATACGACCGCTGCGCCCACACCTTCATGAGCGCCATCTGCATCGCAGCCACCGTCATCTTCTGGTTATGAGTCCGGAGCCTAATAGGCGCCGCGCACAAAGGAAGACGACGCTTAGCTGTTCCGAACGCCCCTTTCGCTCTTCTCCACGTTTGCTGAAAGTAAGGACTTGAGGCCCCGGATCGCCGGACCACATCCAAGACTCCTTCGCTGATCCATCCCGAGCCGCCAATACTTTAAACATCTATGTTCTTGATGTTGTCCAGGATAAAAGGAGCAACTTTGGTTTCGAGCTCCGCGCCAGTCGTCTCAATCATCTGAGGCCCCAAGTCCATCTGGCAGCTACCGCTTTTCAGTTTCGCTCCGGACGACGAGAATTTAAAAAACAGAACCTGTGTAAGCTTGGAATGCGCTGTCAGCGAGAAACATGCGGTTTTCACGGATGCACCCCCACCCGCGCCTGCATCGACATAACTTAACCCAAAGTTCGTGGCTTTCGCCTTGTTGCTCTTCTGCTCGAACACCGTGATCCAGGGTGCGTCCTGATTCATCGCCTCGAGCCCCTTGAGCACGCTTATGATGATTGATGCCGTCGTTGCACCGGACCCAAATATAGCCGTGACAATTGGAATGATCGCCTTGTGAAGCTCGGCGTTCTGTTCGGAGATGGACTGTTCGTTGAGTCCGCTTTGCGTGACGCTCCAACCAATCTGTTTCATCACGCTGTTGAACGCAGTGAAATAGGCCACAGGATCCGAATTGCCTTCGGTCGCTTTGTCAGCAGCAAGCATTCCCAAGAGCAAGCCATTGCTGACGGCCGGGCGGATCGCCTGCGGCACGGCGGCGGAAAACTCGGCCATCTGTGCTCGGATCGTTACAGCCTGATCGGTCGAGGTAAAGGTAGGCGGGGCCGGCGGGACGTCCCCCGGAGCGGCCCTGCTCCTGCTGGGCGCAGCGGGCAAAGGCAATCCTCGTATGTAGGAAACGACCTCAGACATTGCTGTTCTCCTTTGATCGAAAACGCTTCGCGATAATCGCTGGTGTCTCCACGTCTGACGAACTCACGAAACCGGCGTGCCGAGCCAATCCCCACGGAGATTTCGCGGGCGCAAGGAGCCTCGAGGCGGTGGCGACAACGGCTGACGCGAATGGCCGCAGGGGAATCGCATTTGACGAATAGGTCTTCCCTCCGGGGCTGATCTGGATTCAGCCGTGTGTCCCGGAGGAGGACATATGGCCCTGATCGACACACTCGGAGAGATCCCCGACCCTCGGCGGGGGGAACGCGCAGCGGCACGAGCTGCTGGACATCCTGGCGATCGCGCTGGTCGCGTCGATCTGCGGGGCTGAGAGTTGCGTGGACTTCGCCGAGTTCGCCGAGGATCGCGAACCGCTGCTCCGGGAATTCCTGAGCCTGGAGAATGGCTTGCCGAGCCACGGCACGTTCAGCCGGGTGTTCCGGCTGCTCGACCCCGCAGCCTTCGGGCACGCGTTCTCGGCCTTCCTCGACGATCTCGGCGCGGATGGCGCGGGGGTGCTGGCGATCGACGGCAAGACCTTGCGCCGCTCCTTCGACCGGGCGGCGGGGCGCTCGGCGCTGCACGTGGTGACGGCCTTCGGGACGGAGGCGCGCGTGGTGATCGGTCAACGCGCCGTGGCCGCAGGCGAGAACGAGATCACCGCGGCCCGCGCGCTCCTCGCGGCACTGACGCTGGAGGGCACGCTCGTCACCGGCGACGCGGCCCACTGCCAGGCCGAGACCGCGGCGCTGATCGCGGCGCGCGGCGGCGACTGGATGTTCGCGCTTAAGTCCAACCGCCCGGCGATGCTGGCGGAGGTCGCGGCCTTCTTCGACGACCCGACCAACCCGCGGGCGACGCACAAGACGACGGACGCCGACCACGGCCGCATAGAAACGCGCAAGGTCGAGGTAACCCACGACGTCGGCTGGCTTTTCTCCGACAGGCGCTACGCCGGCGAGCCGTGCCTGCCCGGCCTCGCCGCCATCGCGCGGGTCACGTCGCAGCGCGACGCGGCCATCGCAACCCGCTTCTACGTCTCTTCCGCGCCGATGAGGGCCGAACGCTTCGCCGCAGCCATCCGCGGCCACTGGGGCATCGAGAACCGCCTGCACTGGGTGCTCGACACTGCCTTCGAAGAGGACCGCGCCCGCAACCGCAAGGACAACGGTCCCGAGAACCTCGCAATCCTCCGAAAGCTCACCCTCAACCTCATGCGCCAATCCCGACCCAAGCTCGCCAAAACACGCAAGCGCAAGCGCTCGGGATGGTCCGAAGACTTCGCGAGAACCATCATCGGCCAAATGCGATAGCCCTGCGAATGGCCGCCTCACCACTTGTCGACCGGATCGGCCGCCGTAATGTCTGGCACGCGTTCGACGTGCCCGGTATCGCCGAAGTCGATCTTGCCGCGCGCCCGGGAGAAGCCCGGTGCGCCGGCCTGCCCGCGGAGCGCTTTCAACCGGTTGAGCCATCCCGCGAGAAATCTGTCCTGTCCGGGCGCCTCGGCAAAGCGCCGATAGAGCGCCTCCCGGATTGAACAATAGCGCTCGACCGCGTCCGGAGGATTACAAGCGTCACACGCCTTCTGCGTCTCAGGTCCGAAATTTCCGTCCGCGCCAGCGCCGACGGCCTGCTGCAGGATCTTCACGGCGCGGACGGGACCCATGTTGACGGCTGTGTCGAATTGGACCAGATCAATGTTCGACCGCAGCACGTTGCAAAGCGTCTTATTCCAGTAATCCCTCTTGTAAATGGCGGACACCTCCGCGTCCGATATGTTCTTGACGTCCGCCCCTGCCGAAAGACCTTGGCCAGATCGCCAGGCGTCGTAGACTTTCTGCGTCACCCCCTTCATGGTTCGCCCGCCATGGTCATGGGGATCATCTACGAACCCGCCCTCCCAGCGAAGGACGAAACCAAGCGCATCGTCGTATGCGGTATCCATAGCGAGCCCCTTCAGTTAATTAGGTTTCCTCTCCAGAAATTGATTCTCAATAAAGTCTTTCAGGTCTCCAACCCATGCTCGGATGTTGTCTCGATACGGAGCGGTAGCGGCCAAGCCGCCTGCGAAGATGTCCTCATAGAATTCGAGCTGCTCGGCCAGGGAGCGCATCTTGACCGGCGAACCGACATGTCGCCATGCGCGGACGTAGGAATCCTTGATCGTGTCGATTTCTCTCCCGATCGCGTCAGTGTGTTCTGGCGCAGCTGTCTCGACAATTGCGAGATTCGTAAGGACGTCACCCCATCGCGCAAGCACCCAGAAGCTGTCCTCGCCCTGCGCGGGCGAGACTGCGAAGCCCTGTAGAGTAATCGCGATCGAGCTAAAGTCCACTCCGCTTCGCACAGCTGCGCAAAGGCGAGCATTGCAAGCCATCAGTTTCGCGTAGTCCGGATCTTTTCCGGGCAGCTCTGCTGCCCGTTCGTAGCACTCAGCCATTCTCTTCAGAGCGTCATCCGCGGCACCGCTGGCAGACTGGACCTGAGCGAGCCTTTTCCAGCACCCGCCTTGCAGCGACAGCCGTTCCGGCGTGGGGCCGGCAGCCTCATTCAGCGCTTCCACCATTTGCAGCGATCTCTGAATGACTTCGATTGCCGCCGCCGGATCTCGGTTCGTCGGTGATTTCTCGCGAAATTCCCTGACGGCGAGGCGGGCGCGCAAGTTGGCGAGTTGCTCGACCGCCCGCAACTTGAACACCGAGTTCTCAGCACCAATTGCTGCTTCGTAGTGACCGATCGCTCCGGAAAGGTCGCCAAGTTCGGCGTGCGCCTCCGCGAGCGCCGTTCGAAGCAGAGGACGTTGAAGCCACTGCTTCCGCGTCGCTTCCTTCTCCACCCTGACGAGCTTTTGCTCTTGAAGCGTCAGATCGCGCTCGAGGCCGATATTCAGTCCGTCGCGGATTAGCTCCGCGGCCACGATCGCCTCCGCAACATCCACGAACTGGTCGGCACTTTCGTCAGCTGTCCCGGTACTCGCCGATGTTCGAGGCAAGCGATAATCCGGATTGCCGTAACATTGGAACGCCCCCCATGTGTTGTCGTCTGGCTTGGCGTCGTAAGCCGTCCTTCGGGCTCGCAGCGTCGCTTCACCGAAACTGGCTCCTCCAAGCATCTCGGAATAAAAGGCCTCGCCGAATGTCCGAGCGCACTCGTCGTCGACCTCCCAGCCGGCCACGATAACGCAGCGCACTCCGAGTTGAATCAATTGCACGGCAACGCTCGCAGCCAGTTCCGGTCGACCATCCACCGCTTCCAGACGGGCCTTACGTTCTTCCGCAGCGCTCACCCTTCCGAGGTTGCAGCAGTTCACGAAGAAGATGCTTGGGCTGACTGGCAGACTGGAAAGCTCGGCTGGCCCCATGACGATGCCACCGCCAAGAACGATGCCGGTCCGTGGACCGCCAGCGGCACCGGGAACCTTGTATCTAACAACACCGTGAGCTGAGATGTGGACGATCTCCCATGCCTGCCCCAGAAGCTGCTTGAAGATCTGTTCCGGCGTGGCAGCTGCCGTTACCAGCAGCGTTACGTCATGCGTCGGTTTGAGCACCTCGGCGACGTTTTGCGCCTCTTCGATTGCTCCGGGAAGCCGGGGAAAGCCCGGCACCGGCTCCGCGCCAGGATCGCCGAGGACGAGCGCCTTGGGTCTTCCAGCAACCGTGACAACCCTGTCCGAAAACCGGGTCTGCAGCAACTGCCGGACCATCCCCGAGCGGACGGCGGGCGGATGCCCCGGCAGTCCCGAATCCGGCGCGCCGGCACCTTCAGAGCTCGTCCAGGGGCGCCGGTCGTCGAGTAACTCCCAAGGAAAAGCCGCACTCTCTTCGTCCAGGATGAGCCGGCGGTTCTGTTCCGCGGCGCTTCTGTGCTTTAGCGACTCTGGCCAAAGCATCTCGAAGAGTATCCGTCCAGGCGAGGTTGCGGCGCCATCAGTATCGATGTTCCTCGCTGCCCGTCGCAACAAGAGTGCCACTGCGTCCAGATTTGCGGGTATGGTTCGTGCCTCTGCCCGGGCAAAGCCACCTCCGACGGTGAACGACAGGCCACGCGGACCGTCGGCGGGAGGCATTGTGATCTGGATCGGCTGCCACCAGTTCGGATCCCCGCCGACCGGGCTGACGGGACGACCCCCGGGCCGCGATTCGTACCCGGGCGGACATTGAAAGAATTCGCTCAGGACAGAGTCGCGCTCAATTGCCGTTTTGGCGATCCGCCATGCATCCAGGGCGCGGTCCTGATACAGTTCAATGATTTCAATAGCGGCGAGTTGCTCGCCCGGCTCCTGCAACCGGAAGAGCACGGCGTTCGCTTGGCTCGCCGCCTGAAGCAAGGCCTGCACACAGCCGCTTCGATCAACACCACCATCTCCAGCGCCGACCAAAAGGGTGCTTATCCCCAGCGGCTTGTTCGGGCCTGTGAGGTCCCCCCCGCCGCGCCGTTGGTCCAGCGCTTCAGTGACATAGCTGAGAATGCACTGCCGCAGTGTGTCGCGGAGCGCCCCGATCGAAAGGTCCGCAGGCTGACCCAAGCCAGCAACAACCGCGCCTCGAGGCTTCGAGCTCGGGTCAAGAAAGATTGCACTGGTCCCGATCCGCCCCGGGTACAGGCCCATCTTGCGCGATCTGGAAAGCCGGAAGCCGAGCGCTCGATCCAACAGAGCTTCCGTGCCCGAAAAGGCATCGCCGGTATAGTGACCCACGAGTACCGGAAACCGTACGAAGGCAAGGTGGCCGTGGGCAACCGACAGCTCTATTTTGTCGTTCCGCGACCCAGACTGCTGGGCATCGCCTGCAACAGGACCGTCTCCGCTGAGAGCATTGACGCGATTTGTGCCTCTTGGCACTTGCCCCCCCCCAACGCCCAGTCCACGCTGCATGGAGCACTCTACTTTTTCGAGGTTCCTGCCGCAACTCCGAGCTGTGAAGGGGCGCCCTCCGACGATTGATTTAAGGCCGCAATCCTTATCTCGAGATCCCGAAATTGGGCGTTGCATGTCGGAACTGGATGGGGCTTCAGCGGCCATCGCTAGGCGTGTTTCGGCGTTGGGCTTGGGGTCCAGCATAGCCCCCGCGTAGCCGAGCCCGCGCAGTGAACCGCGCCTGGTTTGCCGGAGGCTGACTTTCGTTAGCTACGCGGCCATGGCTTCTGTTTTCAGAGCTGCGTAGAAGTTCCTCTCAGCCTCTGCGGGCGGGACGTTTCCGATCGGCTCCAGCAGGCAGCGGTTGTTGAACCAGTCGACCCATTCGAGGGTCGCGTATTCCACCGCCTCGAAGCTACGCCATGGGCCACGCCCATGAATGACTTCGGCCTGGAAGAGGCCATTGATTGTCTCTGCCGGGGCATTGTCGTAGCTGTCCCCGACACTGCCGACGGAGGGCTCGATGCCGGCTTCCGCCAGCCGCTCGCTGTAGCGAATGCTCAGGTATTGCGATCCGCGGTCGCTATGATGGACCAACCCCGCGCCTTTGGCCGGGCGCCGATCGTGGACCGCCTGTTCCAGGGCATCGAGCACGAACCCCGCATGGGCCGAGGTGCTGACGCGCCAGCCGACGATCTTGCGGGCGTAGGCGTCGATGACGAAGGCGACGTAGGCGAAGCCCTTCCTGGTGGCGACATAGGTGAAGTCGCTCACCCACAGCATGTTCGGCGCCGGCACGCGGAACTGGCGGCTCACCTTGTCCTGTGGGCACGGAGACTTCTTGTCAGGGATCGTCGTCCTGTGCGGCTTGCCGCGAATAATGCCTTGAATGCCCATGCTCTTCATCAGCCGCGCGACGGTGCAACGGGCAATGTCGAAACCCTCGCGGCCGAGCGGCCTCCAGACCTTGCGCACGCCATAGACCCGCCAGTTCCCCTCGAACACGCGCAGGACCTCGGGCAGCAGCGCCTCATCCCGTCGGGCACGATCCGACAGCCGAGCTGGATCGGCCCGCTTCACAAGACGATCATGATAGGTGGAAGGGGCAATCGGCAGGACCCTGCAGATCGGCTCGCCCCCGTGTGCATCCCGATGCGCGTCGATGAACGACACCATCACTTCGACCGGCGGTCGAGCTCCGCCATCGCAAAATACGCGCTTGCCTTGCGCAGGATCTCGTTGGCCTGGCGCAGCTCGCGGTTCTCCCGCTCGAGCGCCTTCATCCTCTCGGCCATCTCGGCCGGAATGCCCACACGCCTGCCGCTGTCGACCTCGGCCTTCTTCACCCATTCGTTCAGCGTCTGTCCCGAACAGCCGATCTTCGCCGAAATCGACAGGATCGCCTGCCAGCGAGACCCGTGCTGGCCTTCGCTCTCGAGGACCAGCCGAACCGCCCGCTCGCGAACCTCAGGGGAAAACTTGTTCGTCGTCTTGCTCATGATGCTCCATCCTACTCAGGAGCGGGAGCCTCCGGCAAACCCGGCGCGGTTCAGATGGGCCCGGAATGCGCAAGTCAGAGCTTGGCAAGAACGTCGAAATCAGGTTCGCTTGATCCGTTGCGCTTCGCGCCGGAATCCACCCTGCCTTCTACGCGACAGCAGGAAATGGTCAAAAGTATCCGTCGACGGTGTTACACCTCACACTGGAATCCACCCCCCATGGCCGGGTCCAAATACAGCGCATTCATTAGCTACTCCCACAAAGACATGACATGGGGCAAGTGGCTTCATTGGGGCGTTGAGACGTTCAAGATCCCGCCCGACCTGGTAGGGACGCCGACGGATTTGGGTCCGGTGCCAGCAAAGATCGCTCCGGCCTTTCGCGACGAAGAGGAGCTCGGCGCCGAACCGAATTTGCCGGAACGGATTGAGCGCGCCCTTCGCGAGGCCTCGGCGCTTGTCGTCATCTGCAGTCCCAATGCGGCTCAATCGAAATGGGTGACGCGCGAGATCGACTACTTCAAGACCCTCGGGCGCGAAGACCGCATCTTCGCGATCATCGTGGACGGCACCCCCAATGCCACAAGCCCCGAGCGGGAGTGTCTGCCGCCGCCCCTGAGATCAGACGCATCGCGAGGCGGCATTCGGGCAGGCGAGCCGGCCGAGCCTTTGGCGCCCGATGTGCGGAAATTCGGCAAGGATGACGCCCTGACACGTCTAGTGTCCGGCCTGCTTGGCGTCGGCTATGCGGTGCTCAAGCCACGCGAGGTGGCGCGTGCGCGAGCTGCAGCGCGGCGCGCCTGGGCGGTGGCATTCGCCGGACTGGTGCTGGCCGTGCTCGCTACCGGCGCAAGCCTCGTCGCTTTCAATCAGACCAAAGCCGCCTGGTCACGCGAGGCCGAGGCCAAGCAGAATCTGGCATCGGCCTATGTGGCGCAAGCCGACACCCGCGTGAACAGCGGGGACTGCTATCCTGCCCGCATCCTGCTGGCGGAAGCCCTGGCCACCTATCCGGCCACGGGGCAAAGCGATGACGTCCTGCGGCGGCACTTCGCCAAGCCGATTGCGCTCGATCCCGAAATCCCGGTTGGGGCCCGCAGCCGCTTGATCGAATGCGACAATCGCATTCGCTTTGATTTTGCCGGCAAGCTTCAGATGGATGGCGAAATAATGTCCTTGGCCATTTCAGCCGACTCGATGAAGCTGGCGGTCGGCACGAGCAAAGGAATCAGTTTCGTTAACCCCCTGACCGCTACAGTCATTGCGACCTACAAGGGGAACGAGACTGGCAACTACGCCATCGACTACAGCAGAGATGGTCGCTATCTAGCCGCAACCGGCTATCATGAGGTCATCATTCTTGACGCCGAGACAGCTGCGCCGACCGCCCGCCTGAGTGCTCCGGATGTCTTCATCGACAGCCTGCGCTTCTCCGAAGACGGCGGCATGCTCATTTGCACCGCTGGCTTCAAGGGCTTCTACGTCTGGAATACGCAGGAAGCGCTCAAGAACGCGCAGCCGCCGAAGCTCGTTTCACTTGGCGAAGTTGAAAGCGCCGATTCGCTTGCAACGACCAGCAAAGACGGCCAGCAGCTAGCGATCTTCGGCCTCGGCGGCGCTGTCCAGGTCTGGGATCTCGGCGTCATGCAGAAGCTGAAGGAATTCGATCTGCCTGGGCCCCTGGCGATTAAAGGCGTGGCCTATGATCCCCGCCACGATGCGATCGTTTTGGGCGGCGTCGGCGGGGAGCTCGAAACCATCCGCTTCGGCGATGGCGCGCTCATCAAGTCGGTTTCAGCACACGCCGACAATATCGCCTCGGTCGACTATTCGCCGATGCTGGGTATGGCGCTGACGTCGAGTTGGGACGGTAAGTCGATCCTGTGGAACAGCGAAGACTTGGCAAAGCTGCACGAGTTCCCTCACTTGAGCCTCAGTTCCGGCATTCCCTCCTTGCGAGACGCGAGAATGTCTCCTGATGGCACATGGGCCGCAATCGGCGGCGATGACGGGCTGCTCAAGCTCTGGAAGGCCCGCCCGGCGCTGCCGCAATTGCTGGGCGAACATACGAACGAGGTGACCGGCATCGCGTTCTCGCGGGATTCATCGCATCTCGTATCCGTGGGTTGGGTCGGCGAGCCGTCGAGCGCCGTCATCTGGTCGAAGGACGGCGATCATTGGATAAGGCATCCCTTGCCGTCGCGCGTTCCTTTGGCAAGAGTCGATGCCTCCCCATCGTCCGGTCTCTTGGTATTTGCCGGAGATGACGATTTTATCTACGTCTTCGATCTTCAAGGCAAAGAGATTGCTCGATTTGAAGAGCCCCTCAAGTCGAATGAACCGGACGAGCCGCTCGCCTCAAACAGCGCCGATGAGGCTGCGGCCACCATTCCTCGGCGCATTCCATCCGTATCGATCACCACGGAGGGTGATCTCATCGCCTGGATCGGACGCGACGCAACGATACGCGTCGGCGACGTTAAGACCGGCGAAATCCGCACCCAGGCGAAAGCCCAGGACAGCCAGTTTACCAGCCTGCAGTTCAGGCCATCCTCTCACGACTTGGCAGCGATCACCGCTGATGGCCGGCTGTTGCTGTGGAGCGATCTCGCCATCTGGAAAGTCCTTGCCGACAATGTGCAGCCAACAGCTACCTACAACTTCGGCGCGCCGCTTGCGTTCTCGGCGGAAGGCCGCAGGCTTGCCTTCGGCAAAAATGACCGCTCGATCAGCCTCATCGACGTCGCATCAGGCAGCAAGGCCAATCTCAAAGGCCACAAACAGATATTCGCGCGGGATTGGCAGGAGAACATCGGTGCATTGGCGCTGAGCCCGGACGGCGACATTGTCATTTCGGGCGGAAGCCAGCAATCAGGCGGCAAAGAGGCCCGCTCCATTCGCGTGTGGCGCGCATCGACGGGCGAAGAACTCTATACGATACTCGTGAATGCCGACGTGTTGGACATCTGCTTCAGCCCTGATGGCGAGAATTTCGCTGTCGCGTTGAACGGCGCGATCCTTCTCTATCCCACCCGCGCATGGCTGTGGAGCAAGCCCCCGTCGGAAATCTCGCATCAAATGCAGAACGCCGCAGGCCTCACGCTCAACGAGATCCTCGGCCGCGGCACGACCGCTTCGCCCTGAGCGACCAACGGCGAGTCTGTCAACCTGACAAAGCCGCCGCGACTGCTCAGCATCAGCAAGCGCGGAACCGCTATCGGAGCGACCGCGGCTCCGGTCCGGGGGCGGCGCAGAAGACCGGGCGGCGGACAGACCTGTGGGATCCGCAAACGGGCCGTCGCCTGCTGACTCTGTGAACCGCCCCGGGTTTACCGGAGGGCCAAACCCTCCGAGGATCGCCGACCATGGAAGAGAAGATCAGCAGGAAGCCGTACTCTCCCGAGTTTCGTGAACGCGCCGTAGGGCTGTTCCTCGAGCATCGCCCCGAGTACGCCAGCGAAGTCGCTGCGCTGCGGGCTCTGGCCGAGAAGCTCGGCTGCTCGCCCGACAGCCTGCGCGTTTGGGCGCGTCAGGCGCAACGCGACGCAGGCGAGTTGCCGGGACCGACCAGCGCCGAGAAAGCGCGCATCCGGGACCTCGAGCGCGAGAACCGGGAGCTGCGTCAGGCCAACGAGATTCTGAAGAAGGCCAGCGCGTATTTTGCCCAGGCGGAGCTCGACCGCCCATT
>JAMHVU010000167.1:0-1273 GCA_035911355.1 Sphingobium sp. | reverse complement strand
CACCCTGCATCCCCGGCCGGGCGAACCGCAAGGCGCCGATCCCCTACGACGCCAACATCTACAAGCAGCGCAATCGGATCGAGCGCATGTTCGGCAGACTCAAGGACTGGCGACGCGTCGCAACTCGATACGACCGCTGCGCCCACACCTTCATGAGCGCCATCTGCATCGCAGCCACCGTCATCTTCTGGTTATGAGTCCGGAGCCTAGAGGCTGTTATGAACTTGCGGCGGCGATTTTCAGGAGCTGGCTGAACATCAGAGTAGCGAAAGCGAGAATGCGAAGGCCTGCGAGGGTCTGGGGGTATCGCTCGTAGTCCTTGACGAGCCTTGGGAAGCGGGTCGCCCATGCGAAGGATCGTTCCACCACCCAGCGGCGGGGCAGGAGGACGAAGCCGCGTTTGGCCTCCGGCAGCTTGACGACCTTGAGGGCGATGCCGTGCTCAGCCGCGGCGTCTCGGGTCCGCGCGCCCGTGTAGCCCTGGTCGACCCAGGCGATCTCGACGCTGTCCCAGGTGACGATCTGGATCTCTTTGGCCAGCCGGCCGACTTCGCCGCGATCCTCGGCGCTGGGTGGGGTGACATGGAGGGCGCGCGGATGGCCGAGCGTGTCGACCGCGACATGGACCTTCGATCCCTTCTTCCGCTTGGCGCCGTCATAACCCGCGCGCTCCCCGCTTTCCGGCATGGATCGCAGGGTCCGGCTGTCGAGGATCGCGGCGCTCGGCCCGGCCGCGCGACCGGCGGCCAGCCGGAGCATCCCGCGCTGACCCTCGACCAACGCCTCGAAGCAGCCCGCCGCCAGCCAGCGCCGTGTCCGCTGGTAAACCGCTGGCCAAGGCGGAAGGTCATTCGGCATCCACCGCCAAGGCGCGCCGGTCTTCACGATGGTGCGCGGACCATTGAACACCTCGCGCAGGCTATGGCCTCGCTGGCCCGCCTCTTCGGGCAGCAAGGTGAGATACGGCACGATCAGCGCCCATTCTTCGTCGGATACGTCGGAGAGGTAACGCTTGCGACACGGTCTCATTCAACCCTTTGCAACCACGCGTAATCACATGTCCATAACAGCCTCTAGGCTCCGGACTCATAACCAGAAGATGACGGTGGCTGCGATGCAGATGGCGCTCATGAAGGTGTGGGCGCAGCGGTCGTATCGAGTTGCGACGCGTCGCCAGTCCTTGAGGCTGCCGAACATGCGCTCGATCCGGTTGCGCTGCTTGTAGATGTTGGCGTCGTAGGGGATCGGCGCCTTGCGGTTCGCCCGGCCGGGG
>JAMHVU010000166.1:0-72771 GCA_035911355.1 Sphingobium sp. | reverse complement strand
CTCAGTGACCGAGTCAGCATCGGCGCATCCTATATCGGCCAGTTCGGTGATCATTCGCAGAATAATGGCGGACAGGCACGGCTGCTAATCGCTTTCTGATCGAACAACACATCATGGGATCCTTCGCAAAATGCTTGTGACGGATTCCATGATGCGCGCGTGTAAACGCGCAGGTGGTTGGCAGAAATGGGTTGCGTGGAGGTTGATTGACCGATCAACCCACGGATGCCGCCACCGCCGCTTCATGTTCTGACCGACGTCGAGAAGAGCGAGTTGCTACTTGCCCAGCACGAGATGATCGAGCGGATGGCAGCGCGGATTTCTGAGTTGGAATCCCTGATCAGCAAGCCGCGCAAGGCCTCGAAGAATTCGCATATTCCGCCTTCGGGCGAGATCTTCTACCGCCTCGCCGAGGCCAAAGTGTTGATCGAAGCATGGCGGCGACATTACAACACCGTGCGCCCGCACAGCAGCCTGGGATATCGACCACCGGTCCCGGAAACGGCTTCACCGCCATATCCGGCCTCCGGTTCCGCTTCGCTCAACCTCCGCCCGGATATGGCGCCGGCGAGCATAATCCACTCACAATCAATACGGTCCACTCGGTTGGGGGCAGATCAGGACAGACGCAGCTTAAAGCGGTTTTCGATCAGTCTGGATCGTATCCGCACGACATGAAGTAGTTGGCGCATTCGCGTGGCTGGAAGATGTCGAGGAGCCTACCGATCAGATCCCAAAGGCCGTTCACTGTCGGCTTGAGCCATTTTTCCCCAAGAGCCATGGGCGACCGAGGGTTGATGATCGTCGCATGCTCAGCGGTATTATTTTCGTCAATCGCAATGGATTGAGGTGGCGGGACGCGCCGGAGGATTATGGGCTGCACATGACACTGTATAATCGCTGGAAGCGCTGGGATGACAAGGGCGTCTTTCTTCGGGTGATGGAAGGGCTGGCAGCGCCCGAGGCTTCCGAACGCAAGACGGTCATGATTGACGCGACCTATCTCAAGGCACATCGCACGGTATCGAGCCTGCGGGTAAAAAGGGGATGCGGGACGCCTGATCGGGCGCACAAAAGGCGGCATGAACACCAAGCTTCATGCCGTCACCGATGCGAACGGTCGCCCGATCAGCTTCTTCCTGACAGCAGGTCATGTCAGTGATTATATCGGTGCAGCCGCCCTGCTGGACGAGCTTCCCAAAGCCCAATGGCTGCTGGCTGATCGTGGCTACGATGCCGACTGGTTCCGCGACGCCATGCAGGAAAAGGGCATCACCCCCTGCATCCCGGGCCGGAAATCCCGGAACAAGGCCGTCAAATACGACAAGCGCCGCTACAAGCGCCGCAACCGCATCGAGATCATGTTTGGCCGTCTACAAAGGCTGGCGCCGCATCGCCACCCGCTACGACAGGTGCCCAACCGTCTTCTTCTCCGCTATCGCCCTCGCCGCAACCGTCATCTTCCGACTCTGATCAACGAGTCCTGACCCTGGCGATTGATGAGAGCCAATATGGCTTTCAGGCGCGCCTTTTCCCGCTGGTCGCTGACATAGGGGGCTCAGGCGTAGATGACGTTGCCCTGCTTTTTACCGCGCGTCACAACGCCGATCGTGCCGAAGCCCGGGATGCGTATCGGTCAGGTTGACGGCTTTGCTGCGGGGTGGGCGGTGAACCGCCTCCCCCTGTGTCACCCCGCTGTATACCCGCCGTCGATGTCGAGGCCACTTCCGGTCATATAGCTGGCGTCCTCACTGGCCAGAAACAGGAGCGGCCGCGCAATCTCCCGAGGCGTAGCCAGCCGTGCCAATGGGATTTTCCCGAGAATACCCGCCGCCAGTTGTCCGGCTAACCCGGGGTCGAGCGCTGCCAGCGCATCCTGCACCATGGGCGTCTCGCAAAAGCCGGGATGAAGCGATACGACGCGGATAGGGTATCCGGCCTGCGCGCAATGCAGCGCCGCGGACTTGGTCAGCATTTTCACGCCGCCCTTGCTGGCGTTGTAGGCCGGCAGCAACGGGTCGGCGACATCGCTTTCAACCGATGCAACGTTGACGATCACCCCGCCACGCTGCTTCATCGCGATCACGCCAAGCCGTGTGCCGATGAATACCGCATCGAGATTGATCGCCATCGTGCGGCGCCAGCCATCAAAACTGCTCTGCTCGATATCCTCAAACACGCCGATGCCGGCATTGTTGACCAGCACATCGATTCCGCCATGGCGCGTGACGACATCATCGATGAGCGCCTGCCAACGTGCTTCGTCCCTCACGTCATGGGTGTGCGTCTCCACCGTCCCGACCGCATCAAGCCCCGGTTTCGCAGCGTCCAGCGCGGCGGCATCGACATCGGTCGCGATGACGGTGGCGCCTTCCAGCGCGAATTCCGTTGCCGCAGCGAGGCCTATGCCATTGCCCGCACCCGTGATGAACACGATCTTGCCATCAAACCGTCTCATGTCAGTTCCTCCCTGATCAATCAGAACCGCGCAGTAAGCTCGATGCCGTAAGTGCGTGGTGTTCCACGATTCAGATAGTCGAGGTTGAAGATGTTGATATTTAATCCATAAGTGTAATAATACTTGTTCGTGAGGTTTTTCCCCCATATGCTCGCTGACCAGTTGTCAGTTTTATAGGTCAATCGACCGTTAAACAGCCAATAGGAAGGATTACCGCAAGCGATGGCCGGTCCGGCGAGCAAAGTGTTGGAGCCGGAAACCGGAGATCCACATGGATTCTGGCCATAATTCTTGAACGGGTCGAAATAATATTTCCCCATATAAGATGAATCGCCACGGAGCGTGAGCTGACCGCCGCCCGGACCATTATCGATGATGCTCCAGTCAAACCCCGCCGAGAAGGTCATTTTCGGTGCATTCGGGAACGGGTTTCCGTTGATGCTCATCGTCGCGCTGCTGGGGTTTGTCGGGTCCATCACATTGCCGGTATATTTGGTGTTGAGCAGGCCAAGCGTGGCATCAAATCGCAGGGTCCGCGCGGCTTGAACATTAAGCTCCGCCTCACCGCCATAGAGGCGGCCGTTGCCCGAGCGCGTGAAGGTGGTGGCGCCGATAACCTGCGTGAATTGCTGGTTCTTATAGTCATAGTAGAAGCCGGCCATGTTCAGCTGAACGCGCCGGTCGAACAGGCGCGTTTTGATGCCGCCTTCATAGGCATTCACCTGCTCAGGCTGGATATAATAGACCTGATTGGTGCCCTGATAGGCCAGTCCGTTGAAGCTGCCGCTGCGATAGCCACGGCTATATTGTGCATAGGCCATGATATCGCGGTCGAACTTGTAACTTACATTGAAGCGCCCGGTCAGGCGGTTTGCCGCTTCGCGCTGGCGCATCGCGGGCGCGCTGGCATCATAGGGGAAAGTGTAAGGGATCGTGCTGGCAAAGGCATTGCCCGCCGCATCGCGCAGGATCGTGCGGCCGTTATAATATTCCACAACATCCCAAGTGTAGCGCAGACCACCAGTCAGCGAGAGCTTGTCCGTCAGATCGAAGGTGGCATCGGCATAGATTGCCTTCGATGGGCGACGGATATTATAATATTGGTCCGCGAGGATCGGCGTGAACGGGAGCGCGCCAGCCGCCAGACAGCCGTTGAAATAGCTGCCGCCGGTGCCGCCATTGGTCGTGTTGTTGAGGCTGATATCGGTCAGGAACCCCAGCAGAGACCGCGCATCGAGAAAGCCATTCGGATTGGTGCCAGGCCCGGTATAGGGTGCACAGAAACCGGGGTCGGCAGGCGTCAGCGCGGGATTGACCGCGAACATCGGCAGTACCCGGATCGAATCGCTGGTCGCGATCGCGGGATTGGTGGGGACGCCCGCCGGGAGCACCTGATTGAGCACGCCAAAAAAGTCCGGCTGATTGTGCGTATAGATCTTATCGATGCCGTAATACGCGCCAACGACAAGGTTTAACTTGTCACTTTTATACGCCAGCCGCAGATCCTGATTGAAGTTCTTGCTGTTCGAGTAATAGCGGATCGCGCAGATGTCATACGGCGATCCATCGCAATCGAACGGTGAATTGCGATATGTGCTGTAATCATATCCGGTGATGGAAGTCAGCGACAGATTGCTGTTGATATCCCATGCGATATTGAGTGATCCGCCAACGGTAGACGAGAAATAGTGCCCGCCGGTGTCAGAGGCGACTGCATTCCGCCCGATGGTTGGCCGGCCGCTGGCATCGACGCGCGAATAGCCCATCGCATTGGTCTGTCCCGCAAGCTGACCGATGCCATAAGCATTGGGCGCAAGCGGATTATCACGGGATCCGTAGACCTTGAAGTTGATGTCGAGGTTGCTTGAAGGCTTCCACCGGAGGGAGAAGCGGCCCGCCACGCTATTGGTCGTGCCCACGTAGCGGTTCTGCGTCGGGTTATACTGCCATCCGTCGCCCTTCGCGGCGGACCCGGCGATACGTATGCCTAGCGTGTCTGTCACCAGCGGGACATTGATGAAGCCCTGGCCGCTCCATGTGTCGTAATTCGCATAGCCGACGGTGATCGATCCGCTGGCTTTATCGAGCGAAGGCCGGTTGGTATAAAAGCTGATCGCACCGCCCGTCGTGTTCCGGCCGTAAAGTGTACCCTGCGGCCCCCGCAACACTTCCACCCGATCGAGATCGTAGAGCTGGCCGCCATGACTGGCGCGGAAGCTTTGATAGACTTCATCGACGTACACGCCGACCGGCGATGCTGTCGTGGCGGTGAATTCATTTGCGACCGAGATACCGCGCAGCGAGAAGTTCGGCTGGGTTTTGCCATAGGGCGTGGTCACCTGCAGGGACGGCATGGAGCCCATCAGATCGGTCGTGTCGGCGATGCCCTTTGCAGCCATTGCGTCAGCGCTGATTGCCGATACGGCGAGCGGCACGTCCTGCAGATTTTGCGAGCGCTTTTGCGCCGTCACGATGATGTCGGCGATTTGCGAATCGTTGTCCGCTTGTGGAGAGGCCGGAGCGGGCGATGCTGCCACGCTCTGGGCAAGAGCGGGCATCGCCCAGGCGATCGAAAACAGGCCAACACCGACAAGAAAACCGGACCGGCGTGTCGCATATAAGACCATTTCATCCTCCCTTAAGTACTGTTATCTTTGTTTTTTCTGTGCAGTTACGTGCGAAGCGTGGCGATTTCCGCGCGGGCCGATTCCGGCTCGGTATCGATGGATATGCGGTGCACCGGCATCGCCGGCATCGCGGCATGGCCGGGGATCGCGACAATGGAGCCGCTTTCGCGGCGGTAGCCGATCGACCAGCTATAATGATCGGTCACCCGCAAAATGGGGGCATGCAGCGCGCCGAAGGCGCCGTCTTCGCCATCCAGCACCAGCGCCGCAACCGGCGACTGGGCGAAGCACCGCAGGAAATCGGCGGTGTATACGGCCGTGTCATCGACCAGATCTTCATCGATGAGCGGCGCGGGCAGCCCCGCCGCACGGGCTATGCTGCCTGGCAACATGTCCGGCGCCGGCATGGCTATGGCAAACGACGCGCCACGTGTTGCGGCGGCAGCCTGAGCGACCAGCGCGATCAGTGCCGTGCGCAAAGCCTGATCGTTCAAGACGGCGCGAACCGGCTGACTGCCATCTGGTCTGGAGGAAATCGCATTGCGCAATGCGGGCGCTGCCGCAATATGAGCGGCAATGGCCCTGTCGAGGGGCAGCACGACCAGATCGGACGGCAGCAAGGCTTGCGCCCGCCCGATCAAATCGGCCACGGCTTCCGCCGCGTTCCAGTCCAGCGCACCACCTGCCAGCAGCCGTTCAGCATAATCGAACCACTCGACATACAGGAGACCGGGGGCGGCAGTCATGTCAGCCAGCCTTCAGCCGGGACAGTTCGGCTTCCAGCTCGGCGATGCGCAAATCCTTTGGATTGGGCATCATCACGCCGGTCTGCTGCGCCGCGGTGGTTTTCACGCGCTGGCCGGGTAAGCCTGCATAGATCACATCATGGTCGTCACCCCACGATCCGAAATAGGGGAGGTGCGCGGGCGGTTCGGGTGTCACCCATTCGGCGCAGAAGGCATCAAACGGTTTGCCGCGCGCGATCCGCGCCTTGCGCTCGGCGGCGCGCAGGGCATCCGTCGCATCAAGGTCGACCATCAGCGTGACGGGATCGAACACCACCTTGTAGATGTCCGCCGCGATATCGGCGCTGACGAGATTTTCGCGGACATCCTTCACGACCAGTTCCGGGTCGCGCTCCAGCACATCGCCATAGCCGCCGCCAGAGCCCTGGCAGATCATGTAAAGCTCGCCTTCCTGGCACAGTTCGAACGTCATCCCCATGTCGTTCGATGAATATTTGCCCGGCATTTTCTGGCCGTTCATCAGCGAGATGATATCGAAATCGACCGATGCAGGGTTGGCGCGCAATTCGTCAAAGACGTTGACGCCCTTAACCTTCATGAGCTGATAGGCCGGGCAGGAATAGCCACCGAACAACCCGTGGGCCGACGGAAACTTCGACCCCTCGCACCCGGTCATGAACCCCCAGTAATTCGAGCGGCGCACCGTCGCGATCTGCTCGTAACCCAGCCCCCCGCGATATTTGCCAAAGCCGACCCGATCCTTCGCCAGCACCTGTGCGCCCAGCCGGACGATCGGGGTGTCCTCCTCCGCAATCTCATGCTCGCCTGTGTCGCACATGAAACCGAAGACCGGGGCGACCGAGTGCTCGCCGTCGCGGTCACTACGCGCGCCCTGACCATTGCCGTTGATGTCGGCGCAGAAATTGCCGGTCACGTCGCCATGCTGGGTCAGGCCGCCATAGATGAAGGTCGCCGCCTGATCATATTGCGTCGCCAGAATCGCGGTATAGCGCTGGGGCAGGCTGTAGTTCATCTTGGCAAAGACGATGTTGGGCATCGAACATGCCTTGAACATCGGCATGAGACTCAAGGATTGCGGGCTATCATCGCTTGCGGAGATCAGGCTGTTCTCATCCCACAACACCTTGATTGGCGACATCAGACCCATTGTGTGCGGCAGATCCGGCCAGACGTTCTGAAGGAGTCCGGTAACCAGAGCGGCCTTGAACGAGGCGATGTTGGTATTGACGCAGCGGTTCATGAACTGGGGCGTGATCCCCCGGAAATCGAAGGTCATTTCATCGCCCTTGACGATGACCGTCATGCCCATTTTTTGCAGCGCGCTCTCCCGCAGCGTTGAATCCATGAAGGCAAGCATCCGGGTCGTGCCGTCGGGCATTTCACTGATCCGGCGGCGGACCTCGGCCACTGTGTCTTCAAGGTTTTTGCGCAGTGTCGCCGCCAGCGCGTCGCGGCCATATTGATCCAGGATCGTCAGCACCCGCTCGCGCAGGCGCATCGCCGCGTGCAGCTTTACCTTCATATCTTCAAACTGGAGCTTTGGATCACGCACAGAATTCTGAAGGAAAGTGAGCAGATCGCGCTTGATCCTGAAATTCTCGACGACCTTGAATGGAGGCATTTTCAGCCCCTCGTCATATTTGCTTTCGGCGGCGGCGGGCATCCCGCCGGGCTCTATCGCGCCATTTTCTCCTTCATGAATTGTCGAGGAGACCCAGCAGACCAACTCGCCCCGCCAGAACACCGGCAGGATCATAGACTGGTCGGTATTGTGGACGCCGCCATATCGCGCATCATTGTGCATGAAGCCGTCACCATCGCGGACGCCCACGGTTTCATCGTCGCGGAAATATTTGATGATGAACTTGACCGGATAGTGGCAGCAGGCGGCGAAGGTGATGATGCCGTGCGGCGCGATCATCGAGAGATCGCCAATCTCGGTATAGATGGCGGTGACAAGGTCGCCCCATTTGGCGCCTGGCGCAGCCCCCATCTGCTCGATCATCGTGAAGCTCTCATCGAGCGCGGCATTCACCAGCCCACGCACATGGCCGATGAGATGATGGTCAAGTTCCGCGCTCAGCAGCTTTTCCTCATAGGGCGTGCGCTGGCCGATGCTGTGATTGTGCATGATCTCCGGATCGGGCGCCAGGAACAGCTTCTGGTCCGACACGAACTTGTCGAGCAGCGCTTGCTCCTCTGTGCTGGAGACCGGGGTGAGGGAGGTGTCAGAAGTGTCGAGCATCGGTCCCGTCCTTCAGTTCTGGGCTGCGGGCGTGGTGTCACGCAGGAACCACACGGCGCCCTGCGCGGCGGCATGGAAGCGCCAGCCGGGTTCAATCAGATAAGTGGTGGCGCGTGTCGTCACGATCGCGGGGCCGTGGATCACTGTGCCTTCCGCCAGGGCGGTCTCGTCATAAAGTTGCGTTTCGACCGCGCCGTCGTGGCCGACGAAGTGACACGAACGCTGGCCGGTGGCCTCCACGCTTCGCGTCTTCGCCGGGTCCGGCGTCAGGTCGGCGAAGTCGACTGTCGGCTGCTCGACGTAAGAGCAGACGCGCATGGTGTTGATGCGGATGCCGGCCTCAGGCGACTGGCTCCCTTCGCCAAACCGCTCGCCATAGCGCTCGTAGAATTGGTCGATCAGCTTCAGCACGTCGAGCCGGCTGGTCAGGCGCGAGACTTCGGTAACGACGGCGGTCTGCACACGCTGATTGCCATATCGCATGTCAAGTTCGAGGCGATAGCGCACGGCATCCTCGTGCAGGCCCTGTCGCCGCAGGTCGTCGCGTCCGCGCCGTTCCAGCTCCTCGACATTGGCATTGAACGTCGAAAAATCGTTGAATACCTTGCCCAGATTGCTGTCGAAAAGCACGGTGTAGGTGCTCATCTCATGAATGTGCATCTGGTTCATATTGCCCGCGCCACACGCCGAGAACACCCAGGCGAACGGCGGCGCCAGCACCTTATCGACACCCAGCACGTCGGCGATTCCACAGGCGTGCAGCGGACCGTTCCCGCCATAAGCGAGCATCGTGAAATCAGCCGGATCGTAGCCGCGCGTGCGCAGTTCAGTCGCGATGCCGTTTGCCATGTTGGCGTCGGCCGTGCGTTTGATGAGGAGCGCGATGTCTTCGACACTCATGCCGAGTTCGTCGACCAGATTGGCCTCTATCGTGCGCTTCGCCCGGCGCGGATTGAGCGGGATCGCGCCGTTGGCATAGTTGGCGGGGTCGAGATAGCCAAGGATCAGATCGGCGTCCGTCACCGTAGGGTTCAACCCGCCACGGTCGTAGCTGGCCGGCCCGGGATCAGACCCGGCGCTTTCCGGCCCGATCTTCACGGTCTGGAAGAAGCGATCATAGGAGGCGATCGATCCGCCGCCCGCGCCCAGCGTCTTGAGATGCACCATCGGAATGGACACCAACCAGCGGCCGATGACGGGATTGAAGTCATAATATTTGACGCCATCGTCGACGACGATACCGATATCGAAACTGGTCCCGCCCATGTCCGTCGCGACGATGTTGCCCAGCTTGGTCGATGTCGCGAGATGATCGCTCGCCGCGATGCCCGATACCGGACCGGAATGGACCGTCTGCAATGCGTCGGTCGAATTGAGCTGCGCCATGCCACCGGAATTATGGTTGACGAGCATCGGCCGCTCATAGCCGAGCGCGCGCAGGTTCAGCTCCAGCGCGCCCAGCCCGAAATACATCGTCTCATGCAGGAATGCGTCCATGATGGTGGACATGCCGCGCGCATATTCGCCTTTGCGCCCCGCGACCTGATGCGAAAGCAGAAAGGGTATCGACCCCAGAAGATGCCCCGGATACTCCTCAAGGAATATCTCGCGGGCGCGCAGTTCGTGCACCGGGTTCACCACCGAATTGGTGAACAGCACGATCAGCGCTTCCGCGCCTTCATCGACCAGTTCGCGGATATGCAGCCGCAAATCATCTTCATCGAGCGCCAAAAAGGGATCGCCGGTATAGTCGATCCGTTCCCGCACCTCGCGGATCAGCGGGATCGGCACCAGAGGATCGGGTCGATCAGCGTTGGGGATGTCCTGCTGCACCGATTGATCCAGCCCTTCGCCATAGCCACGCGCCCGCGAGAGCGGCAAGGTCGAGCGGAAACCTGCAGTCACCAATGCGCCGATACGCGGGCCTTTGCGCTCGATCAGGGCGTTGGTGCCCAGCGTCGTCGCATAGCGCACGGAATCAACGGATGAGAGGACGGTGCGGACGTCTTCGCCCAGCTCCGTGCAGGCATTCTTCAATGAATCGTTGAAACCAAGCGCCAGATTATGGTGTGTCGTCAGCGCTTTGCCCGCGACCATCTGGTCACCCCAAACGACAAAGCAATCGGTGAAGGTGCCGCCGATATCGACAGAGACTCGCTTGAGCTGCTGCTGTGCCATACCGCTCCTCAATGCCTGTGGCCGTGGTGGTGATGCGTCTTGCGCGGTGGAGCCTCGCCCACCGGCGGCTCCGTCACTTCTTCACGCGTTGCCCATTGCGCTTTGAGAGCGTCGATATCGAAGTCGATATCGCGCAGCGGCGGATGGCCGGGGGGCAGATATTCCACCTCTGCCATTGTCCCGCATTCCGGGCAGTAATATTCCAAAATCCGGCACCATTCGGGATCAGGCGAATAGGTCCGCTCGTAGAGTTTGGTATCGAGCAGCGGGCGATGGATCTCACGCGGGTCACGATCATAGACCAGCAGTCCCTTTTTATAGTTGTCGCGCGCGGAGCCATGCTCGCGGCCGCAGCGCCGACACTCCCACTGCTCACTGTCGAGATCGATGCGCAGATATTCGGTGACGAGGACCTTCATGCCGCGCTCCCTTTGTCCGTCTTTGTGATCATGACGTCGCCTGCCTCATTGACGATAAAGCGCCATCCGGCATCGATACGGCAGGTGAAGAACTCCTCCTCCAGCACCGCCGGCCCGTCCGCTCCCGTGTGCGGTTTCAGCGTCTCCGCGTGAAACAGCGGGATCGAGCGGCGTGCGCCGTCGATCAGTACGCTGCGCTCGCCCGATGGCACGGCCGCCGCCACCGCATCAGCGAACTGCCCGGACAGCACCGGCTGCGGCAGCGGTGCGCTGACGACGAGACGGAGCGCCAGCGACGCATCGGCGGGAACATCCTCAGCATTCGGTGCGAATTCCTGCTCAACCCCGTCGACCGTGGCGACAATCGACAACAGGCTCTGGCAACCATCAGCGTCGATCCCTTCTCCCGCCATGCCGCGCCGCGCCTGCGTTTCAAGATCGGCCTTCACGGCATCGATTGCGGAGAGCGAGGGCAGCGGCGCCTGATAGAGATGCCCGATGTCTGAAAATCCGATACCGAACGCGGAAAACACGGCGGCGAGCTTTGGAATCAGAACTGCATTGACCCCAAGTCGCTCTGCGACACGGCAGATCACAAACGGACCCGCGCCGCCGAATGCCGCGATAACCGTGTCCGGCGTCACATCCGCATAAGCGGCGACAGCATCGGCGACGCGAGCGACCCACGCCTTCTCCATCGCCTCGACAGCAGCCTCCTGCGTCAAGCCGAGTGGTTCGCCAACGGCGCGCGCGATCGCGGCCGAGGCACGCGCTATGTCGATCCGCATCTGTCCACCAAAATAGGACGCGGGATCGAGCAAACCGGAGACGAAGAAGGCATCCGTGATCGTCGCATCCGTGCCGCCCAGACCGAAGCAGGCTGGGCCGGGCAGGCTGCCCACGCTTTCCGGGCCGACTGTCACAACGCCGCTCGCCACACGAATAATCGAACTGCCGCCCACGCCCGCGCTAGACACGTCAGTCAGTGGAAAGCTGGTCTCGACCCCTTCGATATGGCCACGGTCATGGGCGCGGGGCTGGCCACGCTCGACGATGCTGATGTCCGTCGTGGTGCCACCAATATCGATAGAGAGCAGCCGGTCGAACCGATAATGCGCGGCCAGCGCGCGCGCGCCCTCGGCGCCGCCACGTGGACCAGAGCTATAGGTCTTGACGGCTATGGTCTTGGCGACCCGGGCGGACTGGCCATCATTGCGGAAGATCAGGAGAGGCTTTTGCGCTCTGGCATCGCGTAGCCGGCGCTCGGCGGAATAGAGAAATCGCTCAATCGCCGGATGGAGGAACGCGTTGAACAATGCGGTCCATACACGGCGGATATCGCGCTCGTCGCCGGTCAGTTCATGGGCAAATAGGATTGGCACCGCGCCCAGCAGATGTGGCGGGAAGGCGAGCAGCAATGCCCTCTTCAAACTTGCTTCCGCAGGTGCGCGGTCGTCCCCGGAAAATGCGATGACGATGCGGCTGGCGCCGCGCGCAGCCAGATCGGAAACCGCGCCTACCGCGTCATAACGGGCTGCATCCCCCGTTACGGGAATGATGGCGGCGCGATCCCCGACGATCGCATCGTATAAATCGGGGTTTTCCGCGCGTATCGCGGCCACATCCAACCCTTCGCCCAGCACCAGTCCAAGCCGCGGGCCCTTGCGCTGAACCAGCGCGTTGGTGCCTTGCGTCGTTGAGTAGCGGACATGGTCGGTTGCCAGCAGCAACCGTTCGATATTGGCCTCGCCAAACAATAAGGCTGACGCCTTACTCAAGCCATCCACAAGGCATTTCGACAGATCGGTCGGCGTTGTCAGCGTCTTGGTACGAGCGACGCGATCACCATCGATCACGCAAATGTCGGTCAGTGTGCCGCCATTGTCTATGTTGACCAGCAATCCCATTTTTCGCGCACCGCCTGTCGTTGTTGAGTTCGGGTACAGAATTGCGATCCGCGCGACAGGGCCGCGCGGTTGTCCTTGGCATTACAATTTTCGGTCGTCGGGCGGGCGCCCGTGGACCTTCAATCGCTCACATCAATGGGGAGATGCCATTTCGTTCATCCTCTCGCGGGTCCGGTGGCTTTAATGCGCATCGGATCCCGTCGATGCTGTTGTCACCCCGCAGCGGGCGTCCTGCAATGCGGGCGATGGGGGGGAGTTGGGGGGGGGCAGGGTTGAGTGTGCCGCCGTCTTGCCGCATAATCTTGTGATCGGCGCGTCTTTGAATGTGCTGCTGGAGAGGCGATGGATAAGATACGGTCGGACCGCTCTTTCAAGTCATCAATGGATGACCAAGTCGCCACGCTTTTCGAGCCAATCCGCACCAAGCTGGCGCCGCCGCGCCTGCCTGCACATCCGGTCGGGCTGGACCGATGCCGTGCATGGGTCCCCAAAATACTGACCCACCGCATCACACTCGTCCGCGCTGAGAGCGGCTATGGAAAATCAACCTTTTGCGCCGCACTCTACCAGCATTTCGTGGCGCAAGGCATCAGATCGGGGTGGGTTTCGTTCGATTCCAATGACGATGATCGAACCCGCGCGATTTCATATGTCATCGCGGCGGTGAATGCCGCACTGGACGACGGCTCAGCGACGGGGTTCGAGGAAGGCTGGCGCTATGACGGGTTGATTCCACCGCATTCGGTAGCAACCCGGCTGATCAACGCCTTGCTCGATGTGGGTGAGCCGATAGTGCTTTTCCTTGATGATCCCGATCGGATGACCGATCCGCCGGTCCTCCAGTTTCTCAATTACCTGCTGCTTCACGGCCCGGATAATCTTCGGCTGGTGCTCTCATGTCAGTCGCAACCTGCCCTGCCGTTTCGCCATCTCGATGAACGCGGCCAGTTGCTGCGTATCGGCGCGGAAGATTTGCGGCTCAGCGACGATGAGGCGCTCCGTTTGTTGTCGGGTGACGAGGCATTTCTCAACGCCGGCGAAATACGACGGCTCAATGCGGCGATGGGCGGTTGGGTAACAGGGCTGCGGATCGGGTCGGCGGCGATGCGGAACAACCGCGACGCACTGAACGACATTGGCCTGGTAAGGCATGCGGCGCAGTGGCTCAGCGATTATCTCGACGACCATATCTTCCAGCATATGACCCCGCTTGCGCGCCGGTTCCTGACCGCCGGCGCCATTGTCGAGCAGATGACCGCCCCGCTATGCGCGGTATTGTCCGGCACGACGACGATCGAGGCGACACAGATGTTGTCCCGGCTTGCCGATCAGAATCTGTTTGTCCAGCGGCTGGACGAGGCGTCCGCCCGCTTTCGCATCCATCCCGTTTTTCGGACGTTTCTGCTCAATAAACTGGCACTGGACGATGTGGGGGCGGCAGCGCGGCTGCACCGCATCGCCAGCGACTGGTTTGCCCGGCAGGGGCAGACGGCCTCGTCGATAACGCACGCGCTCGATGGTGGCGATACCGCCGGCGCGGCCGCGATGATCGACACGATGGCGATGGGCATGGTGGAGCGATCGGAGATCGTTACCCTGCTCGGCTGGATCGCGCGCCTGCCCGAGGACGCATTGAACGGGTATCGTCAGGCACGGATCGCACAGGCCTGGGCGCTTGCGCTCAGCCTGCGGCCACAGGCCCGCGCGGTGCTCGACAGTTTGCGCGCGGAAGTCGCGCAAGCGCCGGTGACTGATGCCGCCGATGATCTGCGCGGCCAGATTGCGGGGATCGAGACGATCTTCCTCGCCGTGGTCGAAGATCGTATCGATGAGGCCGTTACCCAGGGCTATGCCTTTCTCGCGCGCCCGCGCGACGAAGGCAGTTTCGTGACCCGCGCAGTGCGCAACGCCGTGGCCTTTTGCGAGTATATCCGCGGGCGGCACGACGTCGTCCACGATCTGGTGCTGCCGGCGCAATTGCACGCGCGTAAGGCTGAACAGATATTTCCGACAGCCTATCGCTATTGCATTCTGGGGATGACCTATCGCGCGCAGGGTCAGCTGGACGATGCGGAAAGGACATTCCGCGACGGGCTGACGCTGGCGGAACGGGTCGCAGGTCCGCAGTCGGTTTCGTCGGCGCTGATCGCCAGCTTTCTCGCCCGCAGCCTGTACGAACGCGGCGATTTCGACGGTGCGACAGCCCTGCTCGATCAACGGTTGCCAACCATTGACGCCACCTGTTTCTGCGAAGCCACCATCAACGCTTATCTCGTCTCGGTCCGCTGCCTCGCGCGGAGCGGCGCGATCGACAAGGCGGCAGCGCTGATCGAGCAGGCTGAAATGATCGGGCATGAGCGTGGCTGGCCCCGGCTGCTCGCGACCTGCGTGGTTGAGCGCGCGCGGCTTGGTCTCGTCCAGACCTTGTCGCCCGATCGCCTGCTTCCCATCGATACCGAAACCGCCGCGCTCGCCGCGCCCATGGCGCTGCCGGCGCGTACGGCGGCGATCCTTTTCGAGGCGCGGGCCTATGAAGCTATAGCTGCCGGCGACGCGGCCCGCACCGCTGCGGTCAGTGAGCGACTGGCCGGACTGGCGAGCCAGGCCAAGTGTCACGACCTGCGCTTAAAATCAGTCGTTATCGGTTTGCTCCCGCATCTGCACGGAATCACACCGCAGGACCGGGTCGAGGACGGCACTGCCGCGATCCTCGACGCTGCGGTCAAGGGCGGTTTTCGTCGCACGATCGCCGACATGGTCGAGGCGCGGATCAGGACCGGCATTGATGCCCGCCCCACACCGGGACTACCGGCGCAAGTCGCGGAGATACTGGCGCGCGCCAGCCTTGATTACGCGGCCTTCACGGCCAGCGAGCCGGTCACCGCGCCTGCCAGCATTTCGGTATTCCAGTTGCTCACCTCGCGCGAGATCGATGTCATGACGGCGCTGTCGCGCGGCGAATCGAACAAGCTGATCGCGCGACGGCTCCACCTGACGCCCGAAACGGTAAAATGGCATTTGCGCAACATCATGCGCAAGCTGGATAGCGATAGCCGCGCTGAAGCGGTGGCCAAGGCTGCCGCGCTCGGGCTGTCACTGGCGCAGGACTAAATCCGTCAGACCTTCTCGTAAAGCGTGACCACGCACGCGCCGCCAAGGCCCAGATTGTGCTGGAGCGCATGCCGGGCCCCTTCGACCTGGCGCCTGTCTGCCGTGCCGCGCAACTGGTGGGTCAGTTCATAACATTGCGCCAGCCCGGTCGCGCCGAGCGGATGGCCCTTCGAAAGCAGGCCGCCGGAGGGGTTTGTGACGGTGCGGCCGCCATAGCTGTTATCACCATCGGCAATGAACTGCGCTGCGCCGCCCGCAGGGCAGAGGCCAAGCCCCTCATAGGTGATGACCTCGTTATGCGCGAAGCAATCATGCAATTCCACGACCGGAATATCCTGCGGCCCGATCCCGGCTGTTTCATAGACCGCTTCCGCCGCACGGCGCGTCATATCCGCGCCGACCAGCTCCATCATATCGCGCGCCTCGAACGCGATCGGGCGGTCGGTCACCATCGATTGCGCCGCGATCCGCACCGTGGGCGTGATGGCGTTGCGTTTCGCGAAATCCTCCGACACCAATATCGCTGCTGCGGCCCCGCATGTCGGCGGACAGGCCATCGGGCGCGTCATCACGCCCGGCCATAACAGCGGCGCGGCGAGGACATCGTCCTGCGTCATCACATTGCGGAACAAGGATAGCGGATTATTGGCCGCATGCCGGCTGGCTTTTGCCCGTACGCTCGCAAAATCGCCGAGCGTGGTGCCGTATTTCTCCATATGCGATTTTCCCGCACCACCGAAGTAGCGCAGCGCCAGCGGCAGGTCAGTCTCCACCAGCGCATCGCACAACGCATCGAAGTCGGCAAAGGGGCTGGTCCGGTCATCGAAGACCGTACCGAGCGCGCCGGGTTTCATCTGCTCGAACCCAAGCGCCAATACGCACTCTGCCGCACCGCTCGCGATCGCCTGCCGTGCCAGGAACAATGCGGTCGAGCCGGTCGCGCAATTATTGTTGACGTTGAATATCGGAATGCCGGTCATGCCGATGCCGTACAGCGCCTTCTGACCCGCGCAGCTATCGCCATAAACATAGCCGACCGAGGCTTGTTCGACCTGATCGTAGCGGATGCCTGCATCGGCCAGCGCCTGACGCGTCGCCGCCTGACTCATCACGTCATAGTGTTCGTTCTGGCCCGGCTTGACGAAGGGGATCATCCCGACCCCCGCGACCAGCACGGCCCGGCCGGTCATGCATTGGTTCCGTCGAGCGCCGCCATTTTTTGCGCGCGAATGTCTTTCTTGAGGACCTTGCCGACCTTGGAGCGTGGCAGGTCCGCCCAGATCTCAAGTGCCTTGGGCGCTTTTACACTCCCGATCACGGATTTGACGTGTGCGATGATAGCGTCAGGCTCGGCGCTTTGCCCCGCGCGCAGCTGTACCACCGCGCACACGCGCTCACCCCATTTATCGTCGGGCAGGCCGAACACCGCTGAATCCTGTACGGCAGGGTGAGAGAGCAGCGCCTGCTCGACCTCGGCCGAATAGACATTGAAGCCGCCGGTAATGATCATGTCCTTGGCGCGATCGACGATGTAGAGAAAATTATCGCCGTCAAGGAATCCGATGTCGCCGGTCCGATGCCAGCCGTTGATCGTGGCTTCGGCGGTCGCAGCGGCATTTTTATAATAGCCCTCCATGACCAGACTTGAGCGCACGACGATCTCGCCGCGCTCGCCGCGCGGCACGGCTTTACCCGCGCTGTCGATCATCGCCACTTCCACGAGCGGCCCGGGCCGCCCGGCGGACGAGAGGCGCTGGGTCGCTATGCTGCCATCGGCATTGAAATGATCGCCGGGCGGCATCATGGAAATCATCATCGGCGCTTCTGTCTGGCCGAATAGTTGCGCCATGACGGGCCCGATCTTGTGGATCGCCTCCTCCAGCCGCACTGCGGAAATCGGCGCGGCCCCATACCAGAAGCACTGGAAGCTGGTGAGGTCTGTGCCGGGCAGGTCGGGATGATCGATCAGCATATAGATGAGCGTCGGCGGCAGGAACGTGTGGGTCACGCGATGCATCTCGGCCAGTTTCAGGAAGTCGCCGATGTCGGGCTGGTACATGATGACGACCTCACCACCCAGACACAGGATCGGGAACGCCAGCACACCGGCCGCATGCGTCAGCGGCGCCATGGCGAGATAGACCGGGCGTCCGACAAACGGGTATCCCATCAGAGTCAGTGCTGTCATGGTTTCGATATTGCGGTTGGTGAGCATCACCCCCTTGGGATTGCCGGTGGTCCCTCCGGTGCCGGGCAGCATCGCGAGATCGTCCACCGGATCGGCATGGAACGGCGCGTCATCCGCTCCCTCCAGCCAGACGTTGAGCGAGGGCGCGAAGCTTTGCGGGGCATCCAGACACACAAGCAGCCGCAGCTTGGGCAGTTTTGAACGAAGCTCATCGACAAGCGCCGCAAATTTCGAATGGAAGAGCAGTACGACACAATCGAAATTATCGAGCACGAAGGCGTTTTCCGCCGCCTCATTCCGCGGATTGACCGGGCACCACACGCAGGCCGCGCGCGAGATGGCAAAGACGCTTGCGAAGGCAAGCGGATCGTTGCCCGACAGGATCGCCACATGTTCGCCGGGGCGAACGCCATCACGGTGCAGCGCGCGCGCGACGCGGTGCGTGTGCCGCTGCACCTGGGCGTAAGAGAGGCTTTCCCCGCCCATGGTGAGGCACGGTGCGTCGGGGCCAAGTGATGCGCCCTTGTCCAGAAAATCAACCAGTCGCATCGCGCGCTTACCCCGCTCAGTCGTGGACGGTAACGATTGGCTTCAGCACGAGCCCGAACTGGCGCATCGCGCCATAGAGTGTCTGATGTCCAAACGCCTGACATGCCGAGGCGAAGCCGACGCGCTGCGGGGGCTTTTGCAGCAGGTTCATGGCGCAGAAGGCCTGCAACAACCCGGTCTGCTTGTAATTGCAATTGCCGTGGATCAGCACATGTACGCGCCCGAGCGGCCCTGAGGCGTAAACTGAGTCTATGCTGGTGTTGAGCCGCGGATTCTCGCGTGGCGGCATCGCGCCCTGCACTGATTCCGCCATTTTTGACAGCGCTGCTTCCTGCTCTTCAAATGGCAGCGGCTTGATGTCGGTGTCGATCATCTTGGTCATGTTGACGACATTGTCCATCACTTCACGCGCGAACACGCCGCCATAGACCTTGACCGTGGAGACACGGGGATCGTTCTTGAACCAGACGGGATGCGAGGTGCCACCCCACGGGAGCGTGAGCGCCGTTGCATGCTGCCCGGGCACCTGACATTCGGTCGCGGTCATCGTCGGCCATTGCACATACCGGTTGTTTTCCAGAAAATACCAGTCGGCCTTGAGAATGGTGAAGATGGTCTGGACCGAGGCGTAAGTCGGAAAGCCTTTCCACAGCACCAGCATATCGAGCGTATCGAGACCGGGCATGGTTTCCAGCGCGATGTTCGCCGCGATTTCGCCGGTCGTGTACATCTGCGCGACACACGGGCTGAGCAGCAGATTTTTGGCGGCAAACTTGTCGCCCCATTTTTCCTGCGCCAGCATCATCCAGTCCTGCTCGCCTGTGGTGTCCAGATAGTGGCACCCGGCGGCCAGACAGGCTTCGACCGTTTCCGGACCATATTTGATGAAAGGGCCGACCATGTTGCAGACAACCTCGGCGCCTTTGAATAATTCAGTCAGCGCCTTGACGCTGTGCTCGACCTCGACAACCTCATAATCGGCCGTTTCGATGCCGGGCACGCGATCGAGCACCTCCTGCGTCCGCTTCCTGTCGCGTCCGGCGGCGATGAAGGGGATGCCCAGTTCGCGCAGATATTCGCAAACCAGACGGCCAGTATAGCCTGATGCTCCATAGACGATGACGGGTTTCTTGCTGGCCATGAAGGTGGTCCTTGTTCCGAAGAGAAAAGTCGATGAATATGGGTGTTCAGCTGCCCATGCCGCCGTCGACCGACAGGCCGGTGCCGTTCACGAAGCGCGAAGCATCGCTGATCAGAAAAGTGGCCACGTCGGCAATGTCTGCGACGTCGCCCAGTCGTCCGCTTGGCGTCAGCGCAATGACCGCGCCGACCGCTTCCTCAACCGATGCGAACAGCCCCATGTCGGCGACATCGACGGCCAGCTGGTTTCCCATTCTGGTTGGAATCAGCCCCGGATAGACGCAGTTGACGCGGACGCCGTAGCCCAGTTTGCCGGCTTCCGCCGCCGCGATCCGGGTAATCCGGTCGAGCGCCGATTTGCTGGCTGAATATCCGGCGATGCCAGGGAAGGCGATGGTGGCGGCAACGGACGCTATATTGAGCACGACGCCGCCCTTGCCGGCAGCCCCGCCCGGCTTCATTGCAGCGAAGGCGTGTTTGATGCCCAGCATTGATCCAACGACATTGACGTCAAACATCCGCCGCAGGTCCGCCGGCTTGCAATCGAGGATCAGTCCCGAAATCTCTATGCCGGCATTGTTGATCAGAATGTCATAGCCGCCCAGCTCATCGATCGTGGCGGTGACGGCCTTTACCCAATCGTCTTCGCTGGTCACGTCAAGCTTGACGAACGCGCTTCTGGCGCCGCCATCGGACAGCGCCCTGGCGGTATCCTTGCCGCTCGGCTCGTCTATATCGGCGATCATCACGCCGGCGCCCGCTGCGGCCAGAGCCTGAGCGATCCCGGCCCCAATCCCGCTCGCACCGCCTGTCACGAGCGCACAACGCCCGTTCAGATTTGCGTCAACCATCTGCCTCTCCCGTCCGGCGAAGGGCGTCGCTGCGCCCTCCGGTTACGGTGAAATATTGCCTCGCACGCAATGGGGGCACAACGCCGCGTTTGGGGGGGCAGATGGGGGGTCGCAGGCTGTTTAAACATGCGCGCGGGAGCCAGAACGTCGCTTGTCCCCAGATCATGGAAATACCCGCTGCGACAGCAAAAATGGCTGGGCACCTGCAGGCCAGAGGCCGCACATTTGTGGCTTGGCCCGAAATTATGCGACGGTGCCATGGTGCTGCACAAGCCTCGGCTGCTCAGCGAAAATGGCCCGAGCTATATCGCTGGCGAACGCGTCGCATATATCGAAGCCCACCGGATGAGCCATGTACGCAGCGCCCCGTTCCACCCACAGACCCAGGGCCGGATCGAGGGCCGGCACCTGACTCCCAAAAACCGCATCGTGCTGGAGAACGGCTTCCTGCCCGGCGATCTTGAGGCCCAGATCAAGGCCTTCATCGAGCACCACAAATCACCGGCGCTATCACGAGAGCCTGAATGGCGTGACGCCCGCCGATACCTGCTTCGGCAGGGCTCCAGCCATCAACAAACAGCGCGAAAAGATCAAGCGACAGACCATCGAACCTCGGTGCTTGCAACACCGTCAGCCCGCCGCCGAGCATCAATCCCTGGACGAGGCCCGCAGTTCGCTAATCTACGTCGAGATCTGCGCCAAATATTCTGACGACGGACATACCAAGGGGTCAGGCCATCCCGGCGAGCAGCGGGCGATCGGTCATTGTCGTCTCCATCTCGCCGCTCGCTTGGGGTGCCGCCCTGGCGCTTGCGCCCACCAGCCTCGGCAGGACCAGCAGGCTCAGCATGTAGCCGATAATGGCGCTTCCGCCATATCCGACGATCGGCGTGGGGTAGTTGCCGAGGGCGGCAGCGAGGATCGCGGCGAACCACACCGCGCCAAAGGTGGCGTAGGTTCTGCGGTTTGCCGGATCGTGGCGCCAGCCGACGACAGCCGGAACGAGCAGCAGGGCCGAGCCGCCCAACACGGCCATCCCGGCAGCGAGATGAATGTCGAACGACGAGTACAGGATCTGATCGACAAAGGGGGATGCAGGCAGCAGGTCGGCACGACCCAGCGTTGTCGCAAAACCCGCAGCGCTGACGGCCAATGCGAGCATGACAGGCCTGTCCGGACGCGCGATCGCGATGGCGCCCAATCCCAGCACCATCATGCCGGCCATGGCGCGATCGGGCTGGAGGGCGATTGCCATCGCGGCCACGACGATCCCAACCGTGGCGAGCGCATTTTGGGCGCGCGAGACGGCCATCAGCATGACGGGGAGCAGGATCAGGCTGGGCTGGATGGACAGGCCGCCAAGGGTCACCCAGCGTGCCGCCCCGTCGACCTTGATGCCCAGAAGTGCTGTCGCCAGCAGCGCGCCGGCCATTGTCATGATCGCCCCGCCGGACCATTGCCGCCCGGCAGGCAGGACGCGTCCAAGCAGCGCCAGCATTGCCAGACCGATCGTCAGTGCGCCGAGATTCGTTCCGAGATGGCGCGGTGGCGCGCCAGCAAGCGACATATAGGCAAGGCCGAGGGCGACGGCGCCGATCGCGCAGGCAATGCCGAGCAGGCGAGGGCGACGCATCAGGGTGTCACAGGCGTTCATGGTGATCGAGCCTCCGGGAAAAGGACTGTCATCGCCGATCAGCGAGACGAACGGACGGAACAGATAGGATGCGATGACGCGCGGCATGAGGCCGGACAGGCTGCCGAATGCGAACAGCAGTGCCTCGGTATCGTCCGGAATGTCCGCCGTTTCGAAACGGATCGCCTGCCCCCACGACTGCAATGAGGATGGCAGGCTGGCTTGCAGGACCTGGCAGATGAGATCTGCAAGGTTGCGACGAAGATCGCGCCTCATGTGGCGGCCTCCCGACGCCGGGCGGCTGGCGGTGCGGACGGGGCGGGTGGATTGGCACGGGCGAGCTGTACGCCGCTCGCCGTCAGCCGATAGGCATGGCGTGGCGGGCGGCCGCCTTCAGCGGGTTGCTGCCATTCAGCCTGGAGATAGCCCTGCGCCTCCAGACGGATCAGGAGCGGATAGAGCGTGCCGGATTTCACATCGGCCAGCTGCGCCAGCTCATAGCCGTGGGACCATGTATCCCGGGCATCGAGCAGGACGGCAAGAACTATCCGGGCGTGCGGCGAGAGGGCGCGTGGACGAGACATGAGTCATAAATCTACCTAGGTAGAGTTATTGTCAAGGCCGGATATGAACGGGGCAAGACAGGGCTGCGTGAAACACCCGGCGATATCGGAATGACCCGACGGGTTGGACGGGATGTGCCCGCGCGTGCGGTTGCAGCCGGGGCCTTCCCGTGCCCGTCGGCAACATCCCGCCCGCCAGGGCCGAGGCGCGCGACCACGCCATGCTGGACGACACGCGCATCGCCGCATAACTTAAGCTGAATCACGCCCGGCCATCCGGGCGCGGTTCAGAGCAGTGCTGCACTGCCAGCCCAAAACGCCTACTCCTGAAAGAAGCACGAAACAGACAATGACCGCCGCGACACCCAAGCATGTGAACGACCCTCCGGCAGGCATGCGGCGTGTTTCAGGGGGAGCGTTTATCATGGGTTCGGAGCGCTTCTACCCGGAAGAAGCACCGTGCCGCCGCGTGAAGGTTGGCGCGTTCTGGATCGATGAAACCCCGGTCACCAACGATCAGTTTGCGCTGTTCGTCGGGGAGACCGGCTATCGGACCCTTGCCGAGACACCGCCCGACCCGGATGATTATCCGGGCATGAACATGGAACTGGCGCAGGCAGGGTCGGCTGTTTTTCATAAGCCCGCCACGCCCGTTTCGACCGAGGACCCCTCCCGTTGGTGGGTCTTCACCCCGGGCGCGAGCTGGCGCTGCCCGACCGGGCCGGACAGTTCTCTCGACGGGCGGGGCGATCATCCCGTTGTGCATGTCTCAGCGGCCGATGCAGAGGCCTATGCCGCCTGGGCCGGAAAATCGCTGCCGACCGAAGCGGAGTGGGAGTTTGCGGGGCAGGGCGGCCTGGAAAATGCGGCCTATGCCTGGGGTGACGAACTATCGCCCAAGGGGGAGATCATGGCCAACACATGGTTTGGGCTGTTCCCGTTCAGCAATCTCAAACCGCATGGCTTTGAGGGCACGTCTCCTGTGGGACGCTTTCCCGCCAACGGCTATGGCCTCCATGACATGATCGGCAATGTGTGGGAGTGGACCGCCGACTGGTATGCCCATTCCCCCGCAGCCCGCAAGCAGCCCTGCTGCACGATCGACAATCCGCGCGGTGGCCGCAAGCATGACAGCATCGATCGCGCCGCCGGCGAGCATTTCCCGCGCCGTGTCATCAAGGGGGGATCGCATCTCTGCGCCCCGAACTATTGCCAGCGTTATCGCCCGGCGGCGCGCCATCCTCAGGCCATAGACAGCCCGACAAGCCATATCGGCTTTCGGTGCATCATCAGATGCTGACGCACGGATCAACAGCGCTGGCCTATGCCGCAAATGGCCGGTCTATGGCGAGGGACGGCTTGGTGAACCACTCCGCGCCGGCCTCTGTCACGTGGAAATGATCCTCAAGCCGGATGCCGAACCGGCCGGGCACAACGATCATCGGCTCGTTCGAGAAGCACATGCCGGGGGCCAGCGCTGTCGTGTCGCCGCGGACGAGATAAGGCGCTTCGTGAATGGACAGTCCGATGCCGTGCCCGGTGCGGTGCGGCAGTCCGGGTAGCTGATAGTCCGGACCCAATCCATGGCGCTCCAGCACGGCGCGGGCCGCGTGGTCGATCGCCTCACACGGGACACCCGGGCGCGCCGCCTCGAATGCCGCGCGCTGCGCTGCGGCTTCGATGTCCCAGAATACGCGCTGCTCATCGCTCGCTTCGCCGAAGACATAGCTGCGCGTGATATCGGAATTATAGCCCTGCACGACGCACCCGGTGTCGATCAGCACCATGTCGCCTTCGGCGAGGGCGTCATCCTTTGGCAGCCCGTGCGGGAAAGCCGTCGAGGCCCCGAACTGGACGATGCAAAAGCTGCTGCCCGCGCTGCCAATCGCCTTATGGGCCGCATCGATGAACTGGCGCACCGCGCTGGCATATATGCCGGGTGCTAGGATGCGCGCGGCGCGGCGCTGCACCTCCAGGGTCATGTGCTTGGCCTGCCGCATCAGCGCCAGCTCCGCGTCGGATTTGATCGCCCGGCAGCCGTCAATGATCGGCGTCGCATCGCATATGGCGACGGACGGCGCCGCCAGGCGCAGGCGCTCCGCCATGCCGAAGGGCAGTGCCGGATCGATCGCCAGACTGGTCGCGCCCGCCTCATGCAAAATGGCGGCGACACGCTCGGAAGGGCTTTCATGCTCCTCCCACAGCCGGAGATCGACATCCATGGTCAGGATCGCCTCAAGAGACCCGGTCTCGAATGCCGGACACACGATGAACGGCCGGCCTCTGGGGGTCAGCACCATCGCGACGAGCCGCTCGATCATCCCCCAGCCAATGCCCGTGTAATAGTCCAGGCTGAGGCCGGCGCCGACGAGCAGGGCATCGGCGCCGGAATCGCGCATAAGCGCGCGGGCGCGCTCAATGCGTCCCTGCCGTTCCTCGCATGTGATCGGCGGCGCCCGGTCCGCCCATGGCCGGATCGCCGCCAGCTCGGCTTGCGCGGTCGACCCCCCGATCATGCCGCAGGGTCGAACCCATAGTCGCGCCGGGCCTGGTCCGCCGTAACATAGCCATCGCGCAGGTCCGCCAGCAGACGGGCGCGATCGCGCCGCTTCGGGTCGCCATAGCCACCGCCGGTCGCGCTCACGAGCCTGAAGGTTTCGCCGGTGACCGCGCGGGCCCCGGTCACCATCGAGTAGGTTTCCACCGATCCGTCCCCGCGCAGGATCTCCGCCCGGTTGGTCGATCCCTCATGGCCGCCCGCAAGCCCCCATGGCCGCGAGGTGGTGCGCGTTGCCGAATAGGTGAGAAAGGCCTCCTTCGACGTGACGCGATAGTCGAGTATCACACCTTTTCCCCCGCGATATTCCCCGGCGCCGCCATCTTCATCATGAAGCGCATATTGGTCAATCTCGAAACCATAGCGACTTTCGGCAAGCTCGACGGGAATATTGAAGGTCTCGCCATTGGCGGCGCAGAACTGCCCGGCATCGCCGTCATGATCGATCCCCGCGCCCCATCCGCCGACGAGCGGCTCGCCCATGACGAACAGGTCGTTGCTCCCCGGCAGTAGGCCGGAAATGAAGGTCGCGCCGACCGTGCGCTGATGGCCGACCGGGAGCTTGTGCGGCATCAGCGGCGCCAGCGCCTTCCACATCACCTCGATCGCGCCGAGCAACGACTCATAATAGATGGATACCGGTGCGGGACTGGCGGCTGAAAGGATCGTGCCCGCGGGGCAGATCACATCAAGCGCGCGGAAGCATCCGCCATTTGCCGGGATATCCGTGTTGGTGACCGCCTTGAACGTGCACCGGACACCGGTGATCAGGCCCGCGTAGGACAGGTTGATCGGCCCGATCGCCTGCGGGCTGGTGCCGGTGAAATCCGCGATCATCCTGTCGTCCGTGATGGTGACCTTGACCTTGATGATGAACGGCCCATTCCCATGCCCGTCTTCCTCGACCACATCTTCGGCCGTGAAGACACCCTTGGGCAGCTTCTTCAACTCTTCCAGCGTCATGCGCTCGCCATAGTCGAGGAGGGAGTCCATCGCGGCAAGCAGCTCGTCGACGCCGTATTTCTCGGCAAGCTCGGCAATCCGGCGACCGCCGACGCGGCAGGCGGCAACACCCGCGTGCATGTCGCCGATGGTGCTGTCGGGCAGGCGCACGTTGGTCCGGATCAGTTCCACCAGCGCCTCGTTGATCTGCCCCTCATTATAGAGCTTGAGAAAGCGCAGGTGCAGGCCCTCCTGATAAATGTCGGTGGAGGCGGTGGTCGCGCTGCCGGGATATGTGCCGCCGACCTCGGTCCAGTGCGCCTTGTTGACCGTCCAGGCGATCAGACGTTGCCCGACGAATACCGGGTAGAGGATGACCACGTCGGAAAGATGGGTGCCGCCGCCTTCATAGGGAGAATTGGTGACGAAGATGTCGCCTGGCCTGATCTTGTCGAGCGGCCAGTGAACCAGCGTGCTCTGGACGGCGGTATCGAGCGTGGCGAGAAAGCCGGTCACGCCATTGCCCTGTGCCAGCAGATTGCCCGCCGCGTCGGTCGCCCCGACGGCGAAGTCCGTGGTTTCGTAGATGATCGGGCTCATCGAGGTGCGGATCATCGCATTGAACATCTCATCGCCAAGCGCGACCAGAGCATCCTTGATGATTTCCTGGGTGAACGGATCGTTGCTCACAGCTGTGCTCCTTCCGGCCGGGCGAGATGGACATGATAATTGCCGAAGCGATCGACCTCGGCGCGGGTGCCGGGCGGCAGGGGCAAGGTGACCGCGGGTTCCTGAATGACGGCAGGCCCGGCAAGGGTCATGCCGGGCTCAAGCCGCAGCCCGTCATAGATGGTCGCGTCATGGATGCCGTGGGTATCGAAATCGACGAGCCGCGCGCCCTTGACGGCATCGGCGAGCAGCCGGCCGGTTACGGCGCGTTCCACAAGATCCGGCTTGTCGACCGGCAGGGTCGCGACGAGATGGAAGTTGACGAGCTGAACGGCGGTGTCGAGCCGGTAGGTGAAGCGCTTCTCATGCGCCTCGTGGAAGGCGGCGATGGCATCCTCGACCGGTCTGGCGCCATCCAGCGGGAAGGCGATATTCACGGTATGCTCCTGCGCGAGGTAGCGCAGGTCCGCGCGATATTCGAACAGCGGCGCGCGCCCGTCCCCCTCATCGCCGAAATGCCCGATCGCCTCCGCCTCGATCTCCGCGAAGACCGAGCGGACGGTCTCGATGCTGTCGGGTTGCAGGAGCGTCAGCCTGGTCCGGATGTAATCGCGGCGCAGGTCGGTCAGCAGCATGCCCCATGCGGAAAAGACCGACGAGTTCACCGGGATGATGACCCGGGGAACCTTCAGCTCCTCCGCCAGCGCGACGGCGTGCATTGCCCCGCCGCCGCCAAAGGCCATCAGCGCGAAGTCGCGCGGATCATAGCCCTTGTTGGTCGAAACGAGGCGCAGGGCCGTCGTCATATTGGCGTTGGCGATGCGGATGACGCCGCGCGCAAGCTCGGTCTGCGAAAGCGAGAGACGATCGCACAGCGGCTGGAACGCCAGCGCGACGGCGGGCCAATCCGGCTCGATCTCGCCGCCGACGAAGCTCGCCGGGTCGATCCGCCCGAGCACGAGATTGGCGTCGGTCGTCGTCGGTCTGGCGCCTCCGCGCCCATAAGCGGCCGGGCCGGGCCGGGCGCCGGCCGACTGCGGGCCGACATGGAGCTTGCCGCCGGCATCGACCCAGGCGATCGAGCCGCCGCCATTGCCGATCTCGACGATCTCCGACACGGGGGTCTGAACCGGATAGCCGGGGGACTTGCCGTCTCGCTCGATATAATAATCGGTCGATACCTTGATCTGGCCATCCTCGATGAGGGTGCATTTGGCGGTCGTACCGCCGATATCGAGCACGATCAGGTTCGGTTCGGCGATTTGCCGGCCAATATAGGCCGCCGCGTAAATGCCGCTGGCGGGGCCAGACTCCACCATGGTGATAGGATTGGCCTTGGCGGCCTCGACAGTCGCGATGCCGCCGTTCGACTGCATCATATAGGGCTTCTGGGCAAAGCCGCCGTCGCGCAGCCGGGTCTCCAGCCGCTCGATATAGCGGCGGGCAATCGGCGAGACATAGGCTGAAAGGACCGTTGTGTTGGTCCGCTCATATTCACGCCATTCGCGGCTGACCCCGTGGCTTGCCAGCACGGCAACCTCCGGCCAGGCGGCCCGGATCGCCTCGACGGTGCGCCGCTCATTGTCCGGGTTCACATAGGCGTGGAGGAAGGCGACCGCGATCGCTTCCACGCCCTCGGCGCGGAAATGCTCCAGTATCGCGGGTAGCGGGGTCAAGTCGACCGGCTTGACCTGCTCGCCCTTGAAATTGCAGCGCTCGGCCAGTTCGGCGCGCAGATAGCGCTCGACAAATGGCCGGGGCTTCTGGAAGTTGAAGTTGAAGAGATCGGGACGATTGCCGCGCGCGATCTCTATGACATCCCGGAAGCCCTGCGTGGTGATCAGCGCCGTCTTCACGCCCTTGCGCTCGGTGAGCGCGTTGATCACCACGGTCGAGCCGTGGGCGAAGAAATCGAGCGCCTCGGGCGAGAGCCCGGCCTTGGCCATGGCGTTCATCACGCCCTGCTCGAACTCCGGAGGCGTCGTATCCGCCTTCGCCACCTGAACTGCGCCGGGTTTGCCGGTCGCAGGATCAATGGGATAATAAACCAGGTCGGTGAAAGTGCCGCCGACATCGCTTGCTGCACGCACAGGCTTTCTCCTGCCGGGCATGCGGCCCGGCGTTTATCGTTGCTGCATTCAAAGGGTCGATCAGGTGCGGGGCACGATGATCCTGTTGCCGATCGGCGCGGGGCCGGCAAAAATCCCGCTATGGGCAAGCCGCTCGTCGTCCGGCGGTTCCATGCTGTAGAGCCGGCTCGGCTTCCAGCCGAACTGCACCTTGTTCAGCGCCGCCATCTCGGTCGATTTATAGCAGGCATAGACCGCATCGATGATCGGCACCCCGAACTCTTCCTGAAGCTGGGCATAGAAGCCGAACTCGATCGTGCACCCGAGGATGATCGCCTCGGCCTTGTCGATCTCGATCGCCTCCCTGACGGCCTTGCGGATCGCCGCTTCGGTCTTGTCCGTATCCCGCTGGAACTCGTCGACATGCATGCCGACCGTCCGGAACGAGGCCAGTCGATCATGATAGCCATAATGACGGATCCGATCCTCCATCTGGACGCGCCATTTCTCCACGCCGATGACGACGGAAAAGCGATTGGCGAGGTTCGAGGCGATCTGAAGGGAGGACTGGCAGGGCGCGCAGACCACCGCATCGCCGGAAATCTCCCGCGCTTCGTCAAGCGCTGTGTCGTAGAAGCAGCCGATCGCATAGCCATCAAAGCCCTCGGTCGCGGCGTGGCGCGCGATTTGCGTCACGGGAAACCAGATCTGGCTTTCGAACCCGCGCCACTCCAGATTGGTGAGGCTGACCGGGTCGGGAATGGCGAGTGAGACGACGTGGACCTCCGCATTGGGGAGCTTCACGCTGGCGATCAGATCGGCGATTGGCTGGTCATAGGCGGACTGGTTGATCGGGTTCACCCACAGGATTTTCAACGGCGAGTCCGCGGGATTCTCCCTTTTTCCATGTGCCATGACGGTCTCCCTTTTTAGAAGCTGGCCTTCAGTTCGATACCGATGGATCGGGGCTGGGCGGGCTGGACGAAACCGCCCGAGACGAACTCGGCATTATAGCGTTTGTCGGTGAGGTTGTTGACGAACGCCGTGACGCTCCAGTTGCGGTCTGGATGCTCGACCCCGAGCTGGAGGTTGAGAAGCTGGAACGCCGAGCGGGCGGTCGAATTTTCCGGCTCCCAATATTGCTTGCCATGATGTTCGAGTTCCGCACGGGCGAAGATGCCGATGCTCTCGGTCAAGGCGGTGCGATACTGGGCGCCAATGACGCCGCTATCCACGGGAATATAGGGAGCCTTGTTGCCGACCAGCGCCGGGTTGTAGGTGAACCGCTTGATCTTGCTGTATGTGTAGCCATAGTTGCCGAACAGTTCGAGGCCGTCGACCGGCGTGAAGCTCGCCTCGATTTCGCCGCCGACAAGCTCGGCCTTGTCGATGTTGACGAGGATCTGCGCGCCCACGGCGCCCACGAACAGGAAGTAGAAGCTGTTCTTGTCTATCGTGTGGAAGGCGGTGCCGTTGATACGCAGCCGCCCGTCGAGCAGCGTCGATTTAAAGCCCGCCTCCGCCGTGTTCGCGGTTTCAGGGCGCGCGAGATCGAAAACGCCGGGCAGATTGGCGGCGGCGGCGGCGCCGGCCTGGTTATACTGGCCAGAGCGGAAGCCAATCCCATAGTCCGCGAACAGCGTCAGGCTGCGCGAGGGCTTCCAGTTGATCGTAATCTTGGGCTGGCTCTTCGAGAAATTGGTCGCGCGCTCGCAGGCGTTGAGCGTGGCGGCTGTGCATCCGGTCGGCAGGCCCGCCGAACTGAGCGGGTCGACCGTCTGCCGCCGGCGATCATGATCGTAGCGATAGCCGAAGCTGGCCTCGACCGTATCGGTCAGATCATAGCTGACATTGCCGAAAAAGGCGTAGGAGACATTCCTGTTGTCGTCGGCAAGAAAGGTCAGCGTCGGGTTGACCGGATCGGCATAGGCCGGGGCGCGATGGATCGGGATGATGCCCAGGCCATTGTCCTGACCGGTCGTCGTCGAGATGAAGCGCTTGGTATGCAGATAGTAGGCGCCAACCATCCAGCGGAAACGGCCGTGGCTGGGCGAGGCAATGCGGAACTCGTTGGACCAGGCCGACATATTCTCGAACTGGGTCTGGGTCCCGTCCGTCCCGAAGATGTTGCGGCTCGCGGTGTAGGGGAACTGGTCACCGCGCACGTCTTCCCTGACCTTGATATAGGCAAGGACGTTGCTGAAGGTCGCGAAACCGGCATCATATTCGAGCCGCAGCGAGGCGTCGAACAGCTCCCGCTTGCCGTAGCCGAGATTGTTCGCGCAGAAATCGCGCGTCACCCTGTCGGCATCCGGCGCGGGGCCGCCAAACGGGTTGGCGGGGTCCAGAAAGCAAGGTTGCGCGGCGTCTTCCTTGGCGGATTGATACTGGAAGTTTGCCGCGCCGGCGCGCACCCGGTTGTACCCGACCCGCAGATCAGCGGTGAATTCAGGCGATATCAACGCGCGCAGCTGACCGCGCAGCGATGTCTCGCGCGCGAAATCGACCTTCTTGTCGAGATAGACATTGTCGAACTGGCCGCCGAAATCCCGGTAGCTCCCCGCAACGCGGAACAGCAGCGCATCGGCGACGATGGGGCCGGACAGCGATCCGGTCACGCGATAGTCGTTTCCGCTGGCGGCGCTTGCGGAAACGCTCCCCTCGAAATCATTGGTCGGCTGCTTGGTCGTGATGATGATTGCGCCGCCGATCGCATTGCGGCCGTACAGCGCGCCTTGCGGGCCGCGCAGCACCTCGATCTGCTGAACGTCGGAGAGATCGCGGGTGAACTGCCGCGAGGAGACCTGCTGGACCCCATCGACGACGACGGCAACCGGGCTCTCGCCATTCCTGACCTGCGAGATGCCGCGAATGGTGATGAACGACGTGCCGGCGCTTTGCGACTGGACGATCGACACATTGGGCGTGAGGCTGATGAAATCGGACGCGCCCTGGATGCGCGCATCCTCAAGGGCTTTTTCCGAAAAGGCGGTCACCGCGATCGGGGCGGACTGCAGCGCCTCGTTGCGACCGCGACCGATGACGACGATGTCATTTGTCTCAGCCGCCTCGCCAGCCCCGGCGCCGGAGGTTTGAGCCTGCGCCGCGCAAGCCACCGTGGACAGTGCCAATGCGGACGCGCAAGCGGCGAAACGAACTCTGGAAACTGCGGACATCAAACCCCCTTCTTTGCGCTTTTTGCTTGCCGGGAGGTTCGATCATCGATCCGCACCGCACAAGCTGCTCCGGAGAGTAGTGCGGCGGCGCACGGCGCCCCTCGCGACCTACTCTGTCGGGCAGGTCAGGCAGCGGGCGGCAGGCGCGCATCCCGCACGGCGGCGAGCGCATGGGCGCGGCGATCCACGCCCAGTTTGACGAAGATATTCTTGAGGTGAAACTTGACCGTGTGCTCGGTCATGTCGAGCGCGCGTGCGATCTCCTTGTTGGTGAGGCCGCGCGACAGCTCGGCGACGACCTCCTGCTCCCGGGCGCTGAGCAAGGCCATCACGCCGTCCGGCGCCGGCGAGGCGGCGGCGAGCTGCTCTTCTATGTCGGACAGGAAGGAGGCCTCGACCGGATCGTCGCCGGCATCCCATAGCGCGCGCTTGAGCTGACGAACGAGCGGCGCGAGCTTCAATTGCTCCATGAACGGCAATGCGATTCTTTGCCCCGCAGCGAGGCGCACGGCCGCCCGGAGGTGCGCGAGCGCCTTGTCCTGCGGCGCGGCGCTCGTTTCGATCCGTGCCAGCAAAAGATGCGCGCGGACCTCGTAGAAGCGCGCGCCGACCGCCTGCGCGCAGGCAAGCATATCCGTGGCGCGCGCGCGGGCCTGCTGGGGCGCCAGAGACATGGACCATGTCACCAATGCGAAGGCGACGTCCTGATAGGGGCGCCAGTGCGCGGGGTTCTCCCGCCAGGCGCCTGTCGGGTGCTGACCTGCCAGCATCTCCGCAAGCGGCCGCGCTGCCGGATCTCCGGCCCGGCAATGCCGTAACAGCCGCTGCGCGTTGACGATCGTGGCGAGCCGCTCCAGCCCGCGCGCGTGGGTTATGCCATCGCCATCGGCGATGACGCGGTCCATCGCCTCGTCATCTCCGGCGAGCCAGGCAAGCCGGAAACGGCTATCGAGACCTGCCGCGTAAATCTCAAACCAGCCGTCATAATCGCAGACATGGCGAAAGGCCTTGTCCAGCGCCGCGGCGGACATGGTCAGGCGACCATCTTCCCAGAGCTGCACCATCGCCAGCAGGGTTTCCGCCAGCGCCTGCAGGCCGCTGTCCGCGCCGAAATTCTCGACCGCCATCGCCTTTGCCCGCTGGAGATAGGCGGTGGCGCTGCGAAGGTCGCCACGATAGGCGCAGGCAAGACCGGCGTGAAGGAAGCAGTAATTAAGGCCCAGCACCGAGTTGACCTCACGCATGGCGCCCATCGCCCGCTTGGCGAAATCATCGGCCCGGCCGAGTTCGCCAAGGCACAGGCATGCGACCGAGCCGGCACAATCGAGCACTCCGCGCGTAAGGCCATCGGCGCCGGGAATACGCTCCCGAACAAGGTCGAAGAAGGTCAGAAAGGGCCGATCGACCGTATTGTCCTCATAGGTTCTGATGAGCACGCCGATGTTGAGAATGTCCCTCTCGCAATCATCGAGCGCGCTCCAGTCGCCGGGCGGCTCGATCATATCCTTCGCGACGAGATCGAAGGTCGATCGTGCCTCGCGCAGCAGGCCCTTTTTGAGCGCGACATAGGACTCCGCAAGGAGCAGCCGGGGATGCGAGAGCCGCTCGGCCGGCGGAATGACGTCAAGCAGCTGGCCGAGCTGGTCCATGCCGCCGAAGAGGACGAGGCGCCAGCCGCCGGCGCGCTCGACCAGCTCGGCACATCGCTCAAAATCGCCCGCGAGGCTGGCATGGCGAACCGCCTCGGCAAGCAGGCCGCATTGCTCGAACGCGGTCGATGCCCGCAGGTGCAGCGCGGGAACCGCCGACGGGCGGCGCTGGCGCAACTGCGCCTGCAGATAGTCCGCGAAGAGATGATGATATCTGTACCAGATTGTCTCCGCATCGAGCGGGGTCAGCAGAGATTGCAGCGGTTCGAGCTGCTCCATGACGCGCCAGCTATCGTTCCGCCCCCGGATATGGTCGGTAATCTCGGCATTGAAGCGGTCGAGAATGGACGTGTCGAGGAGGAAGTCGACAGCCTCGTCGCTCAGGCCCCGCAGAACCTGATCGGAAAGAAAGGTCCACAAATGCCCGCCGCGCGAGACGAGTTGGGTGAGGGCGACGGGATCGGACTGGCCCTGCAAGGTGATGACACGGGCCAGTTGCAGCGCGACCGGCCACCCTTCCGTGCGCTCCACAAGCGTATCCCGCGCGATCTCATCAAGGCCCACGTCGAGAACCTGGCGCGATTCCGACGCGTTGAAGCGCAGCATGTCTCCGGTGATTTCGGTCGCCTGCCCCGTTCCCAACAATTGATGTAGGCCGATGTCCGGCCTGCGGCGCGTGCTCATCAGCAGCCGCGTGCCCTCAGGAAACAGGGGAATCCAGTGCCCCAGAAAAGCGTCGAGCGCGGACGACGATGCCCGGTGATAATCGTCGAGCATCAGTGTAACCGGCTTGTCGGTCTGATCGAGATGCGACTGGATCTCCCGGATGACGCTGTCGATCGTGACTTCGGCAAGGCCGCGTTCGGCCTGATCGCCTAGTGCCCCCATGTCCACACCCGCTTTCTCGATCGCGCGGATCACGCCGATCATGAAGCGCCGGACATCGGCATCGCCCTCGTCGAGCGTGAGCCAGGCGACCCTTTCACCTTCGCCAAGAAGATGCTCGCGCCATTGCGAGAGCAGGGTTGTCTTTCCAAAACCGGCGGGCGCTGTCAGCAGCACAAGCCGGCTGGAAAGAGGGGCGGTGAGAATGGCAATCAGGCGCGAGCGATGAACCACGCTCGAGGGCAATCGCGGCACCTCGAGCTTGAGCTGGAGCATCCTCTGGATGTCGGTCAGGCCACCCGGATCAGGCATTAACCTCCTGTTGCAGAACAGGGCGCGACGCCGCCGCCCTTGCCCATAATGCGATCCTGCCCCCCGAGAAACAACCATGTAGTTGCCCGCACATCGCGCATCCGCCTAAGTCCGGGACGGTTTTTCGAACAGTAATGGCCAGATGTCCGTCTGGGCATAGCTGCAGTCGACGGGGGTGGAACGGCTGGTGAGGCGCTGAAGCGTGAGGCTCCCCGAAGCACGGTCGACCCAGCCCCCCAGCGCGAGCGCGACGCCGCGCACGGCATCCCGCGCGACGATCGCGACCGATTGGGCGGCGAGGCCATCGGGCGCGGCGCATATGTCCGTGAACCCGGATATGTCGAGCATGCGGCCCCCCATTGTCAGCGTTCCGCCTATATGGCCGAGCCGGGCCCCGATATCGGGCGTGACGATGGCCGCGAGCGCCGTGCCATCCTGCGCCGCCCATGGCCCGGCCAGCGGATCGGCCGAATCGGGAATGCCCGGCTCTGCCATGTCGTCGGGCTGCGGGGCGCCGGCAACCCGGTGGAAGACCAGCTTGTCACTATAGATGCCCCGGCCGGCGAGACCGGTGAAGTCGCGCGAGGCGACCATCAGGTGGGATAATATGAGGCGATCCTCACCAGCCATGAGAGTGATCTGGCCGCCCATGGCGGAGACCCAGTTCCAGCTTGCATCGGGCTGACCTTCAGCGATCGAGCGCCATCCGATCGCGAGGGCCACGGCTTGCCCGGCCTGTTCGCGCGGCGCCGCGTCAATCTGCCATCCTGTCACGAGATAGCGCCCGGTGGACCCCGTCGTCGATTCATAGATGCCGGTGATCGCCGTGCCGCAGGCTGCCAGCGTCATGCGGGAGCCATAGTCATTTTCCCAGATGCCGACGAGGGTCATGACCGGTCTCCTTCGCGCATGGTCGCCCGCCGATCCGGGCGGTCAGGCCATCACCATTATGTCCGCAGGACCCGAGCAGCCCGATCCATGGCGATATCCCGAATTTAGTCTAGCTGCCCATGTGGGTAGGCCATTGCCTGCGTCATGCGAGGTGTGAGGTCTGCGGCGGCGCATTCAGCCCCGTAAGGCGGACGACGCGCGACTGGCCGGCTCTCCTCAATGCGCTCTTGCCATTTGCGAGGATCGCGCCGCTAATGGCGGATGATGCGGACCAATGATCTCGTCGCGGGGTTGTGCGTCGCCGGCCTGATGCTGCCGGAGGCGGTGGCCTATGCCGGGATCGCCGGACTGCCCCCGCAGCACGCGATCTTCGCGGGGATCGCAGGGTGCATCGTCTATGCGATCGCGGGGCGAAGCCGCTACGCCATTGTTTCAGCCACATCCTCGTCCGCGGCTATTCTGGCGGCGACGCTGGCGGTGATGCCGGCAGACCCCGCCGAGCGCGGCGTGATCGCCGCCGTCGTCGTCGGGATGACCGGATTGCTGTTTCTGGCTGCCGCGCTGGCTCGGCTGGGCGGACTGACCGGCTTCATATCCCGCCCGGTGCTGCGCGGCTTTGCCCTGGGCATCGCGGTCACGATTATCCTCCACCAGCTTCCCGTCATGACCGGGGTTGCCGTTCCCGGGTCGGGCCTGCTGGCCTTCGGTGCGGGCTTCGCGCGGTCGGTGATGCAATGGCATGCCTGGAGTATCCTGACCGGCGTGACGGCGCTGATCGCGCTGCTGTGGCTGCGCCGCTATCCCGCGATACCCGGCGCGTTCATCGTGCTGATCGCGGGTATCCTCGCCTCGCGCGAGCTCGGGCTGGAAGCGCATGGCGTCGCGGTCGTCGGCGCGGTGGACACGTCGCTGAGCTGGCCCTCCCTCCCGCAGCTTGGCTGGGACGATTACTCCCGGCTGGCCCAGTTCACCGTGCCGCTCGTCCTCATCCTGTTCGCCGAATCATGGGGCACGATCCGCACGCTGGCGCTGCGGCATGGCGACAGCGTGAATGCCAACCGGGAACTGGCCGCGCTGGGCGGCGCCAATCTGGCCAGCGCGCTGGTGCAGGGCATGCCGGTTGGCGCCGGCTTCTCGGCCGGGTCGGCGAGCGAGGCAGCCGGCGCGACGAGCCGATGGACGAGCGTGGTGGCCGCCGCCGGCCTCATCCTCATGGTGCTGTTCGCCATGCCGCTCATCGCTTTCCTGCCCGAGCCGGTGCTGGCGGCAGTGGTGATCGCCGCGCTGACCCATGCGCTCGACCCCGCGCCCATCGTCCGTCTGTGGCGGCTCGATCGCGACCAGTTCGTTGCGCTGGGCGCGGCGGTGGGCGTGCTTGCGCTGGGCGTGCTGGACGGCATGCTGCTGGCCATCGCCCTCTCGTTGGCGGGACTGCTGCAACGGCTCGCGACGCCGCATGTCGCGCGGCTGGGCCGGCTCGGCCAAAGCCATGACTATGTGGACATCGCCCGGCACGACGACGCGATCGCGCCCTCGCACGTCGCGATCTGGCGCCCGGCCCAGCCGCTGTTCTTCGCCAATGCCGAACGGATTTTGGGGATCGTCGCGGCCCGCATGCGCGGTGAACCGGGGACGCGTGCCGTCATCCTCAGTCTTGAGGAGAGCTATGACCTAGACAGCACGGCGCTCGACGCGCTCATCGAATTCGACCGTGCCATGAGCGCGGCGGGCTTTCGGGTGCAACTCGCGCGCCTGCATGATCGCGCACGAGACCTGATCGCGGCGGCGGGCGGGACCGATCTCGACAAACGCAGCAGCTATAGCGTTGACGACGCCGTGTTCGCCGTCCAGGCGGCATCGTCCAGTCAGGAGGTCCAGACGTGAGAGAGGATTTCGCCCCTGCCCTCAGCCCGGTGGAGATCACGGCGCTGCGCCCGACGCAGATGACCGTGGGCTTGCGCGAAGTTGAACGGAAGCGCGCCGACTGGCGCAAACGAGCGGACCATGATGGATCTGATTTCCTCGGGCGGCACATGATTCCGGTCATTCTCGGCCCCAAATCGGTGCCCTATGTGATCGACCATCACCATCTTGTGCGCGCGCTCCACGAGGAGGGCGTCAGCCATGTGCTGGTCAGCGTGATCGCCGATCTGCAGGATCTGGAAAAGGACGCCTTCTGGATATTCATGGACAATCGGAACTGGCTGCACCCGTTCGATGCCCGGGGCGTGCGACACAGCCATGAAGACCTTCCCCGGCGCATCGCGGCGATGGCGGACGATCCCTATCGCTCGCTCGCCGGTGCCGTGCGGCGCGCGGGCGGATACGCCAAGGACAGCACGCCATATTCCGAGTTCCTCTGGGCGGATTTCCTGCGGCGGCGGATCAGCGCGAAACTGATGGACAAGGATTTCGAGCGGGCGGTGACCAAAGCGGTTGGCGCGGCGGCGACACGGGATGCCGCCTATCTTCCGGGATGGTGCGGGCGCTCCGATTGAGCGGAGAGCCTCTTGGCTCAATTGGCCGATGAGGCAATTGTTCCGGGTTTCTGCTGGCCGAGGATGATCCGCGTCAGCAGCGGTGCGTTGCGATTGAAATGATGATCGCCCGGGACGACATATTGCTCGGCCACGCCGTGCGGAATGGCGGCGCAGGCGCTCCCGGCCTCGGTCGCGCCGCGGACGCATTGCACGCTCATCCCCTTCATTTGGGCGACGGCGGGAAGCGTGGGCAAGGACGTGTCCGACGATATGTTCAGCCAGCTGCCGAGGTGGAACTGGAAATCGGCGGTGCTGCTGAAGCCCAGCAGCGAGACGCGGGAGATCTTCGCCTTTGCCGCCGCGTCCAGATGATCGACCATATAGGGCATCGCATCGGCCCCGAAGCTGTAGCCGATCAGCAGGACGTGCGGACGCCCCCAATGCTGCGAGAAGGCATTGATAAGCTGCCCCAGATCATGCCCAGCACCGGCCGGCGTGCGCGCGGTCCAGAAATAGGAGAGGCTGTCGACGCCGACCACGGGAATGCCGGCCAGCGACAACTGGCCGGCGATATCGCGATCAATGCCCGCCCAGCCGCCATCCCCGGAATAGATGATCGCCATCAGATCGTTCCGTTGCGCCGGGCCTGACGGCGGCAGCAGCGTGAGCGGCATGTCCGGCACGGGGAGGGGGCCCGTCTCCGCGCGGTTGAGCCTTGCGGGGAGGAGCGAGAGTACGGTCTGATTGAGCGCGGCCTGACCGGACGCGTCCTGCGTCATCCCGGCAGCCGTGCCCGCATCGACCAGTCGCGCATTGGCTGACGCCTGCACGAAGGACCGGATGGATGCGCTGGCTCCGGACGGCTGGATGACGCGCCACGGAACCCGGCCCTCGCCAATGGGCGTAAACCGCCGCAGCGTTGCGGGGTGCCCGGCTGGTGCCAGCGCGAAGCCGGGTGTGCGGCACCAGCTCTTCCGGGAACTGAGGCTAGGCGTGAAATTGACCGAGACGACGCCCTGATAAGACCCGTTCGACCATTGCGCGAGACTGCCATAGGCAATGGTCGCACCTAGCCCCTCACCGACGATGATGGGCTTGCTGTAGGCCTGAACGCCCGCGCGATGCTGAACATCGGCCGAAAGCCGCATCAGCGCATAATTGGGGTTGATGCAGCTACTCCCGCGATAGGCATTTTCCGCTTTCATGAGGGCAGGGGCCGACACGCCGGCGACGAGCAGGCCCTGCCGCGCCAGACTTTCCGCCTGAGCGGCCATGGCGGCGGTCCAGCCCGCGCGATCGGAGAGGAAGAGCACGACACCGCGCGGCTCACCGGTGGGCCGGAGCAACGAGACCTTGCCGAACCCGTCCAGCATATAGGCGCTGTGCTCAATCCGCACCGGCGCCGCGCGGACCGGCGTTTCCTCCCGCGCCGGTTCGGCCTGCCCCGGCAAGGCTTCGCCGCTGAGGCAGAGCGACACCATCGCAATCGCCATGAGTTTCCTGCGAGCCAATGTCATCCTCCACCCCCCTGTGCTGGCGCGCCGACCGCGATGGGTGCCGGCGCGACATATGTGTTTATCGCGCCGGCGAGCGTCGCAAACAGCCGGTCGGCATCGCGATGAAGAGGGTGCCCGCCCGGCAGGATGATCTTGTCGACATTGGGGGCATGCAGCAGCGGGCAGAGGCTGTCCGTCTCATCCGCGCCGCGCACGCACAATGTGGGAACCCAGGTCAAAGCGCTGGCGGTGGGATAGGCCGGCGCATCCGGCGTGACCAGATTGGCAAGCTCAAGCGGCGAGGCCTGATAATCCACCGTGTCGCCGGGCACGATCAGCGCCACCATGGCAAGCTTCGCCCGCAGATCGGCCGGCAGGTCCACGAGCCCGACATGAACCATATCGGCCCCGAAGGACTGGCCGATCAGCACGAGCCGATCGGCATGGCCGAAAGCGAGACCGCGCCGGATCGCCTCCGCGACGAATGCACGAATCTGTGCGGGCGTGCGGCGTTCGCGGAAAAAGGCCAGCGAGTTGACGCCGAGGACCGGGATGCCGTGCGCGGCGAGCCGGTCACCGATTTGCGGCCCCATGCCGATCTTGAAACCCATGTCACCGGAAATAATGACGGCCGCCACGCGATGGCCGGCCGCCGGTGCCAGAGCGGCCGATGGCGCGGCCATGGATGCCGGCACGGCCACGGGCACATAAAGCGGTCCGCCAAAATATCCGAGCCAGCCGGCAGCCGCGACGAGCACGGCCGCAACACCGCCAAGAGCGAGAAGAAGGCGCCGGATAATGATCATGCGCGAGGCTCCCGATCCGATGCGCCCGGATTAGGGCGGGCACGATGGCGTGAGGATGAGCACCGCATTAATCTTCGGTAAGGCGCCGCTCATGTGCCGGGTGCGCCGGGCATCAGCCGGCGTGCGGGGTCGGCTCATGCGCCTTGAGGAACAGGCGGACGATGAGGCCGGGCCGGGCATCGTCCAGCTCCACGCCACCATCGTGGAGCTGCGCGACCGCGCTGACCAGCGAGAGGCCAAGGCCAGCCCCCGATCCGCCACGCGATCCGTCGAGCCTGCCAAACCGTTTCAGAGCCTGCGCGTGCGTGTCCGCCGCTATGCCCGGCCCTTCATCCGCGATGCTGACCAGCGCGCCATCGGGGCGCTGATCGACGCTGAGGGTGATCGCGCCGGCACCATATTTGAGCGAATTGTCGATCAGGTTGCTCAGCGCCTGCCCGAACAATTCGCGATGGATGGAGAGGATGAGCGGCGGCCTCGGCATCGCCCGGATCGTCCGGCCTTCCTCCTCGACGAGCGGGCCGAAAATCTCCACCATCGTCTCCACCTCGCCGACGAGATCGACAGGCGCGAAATTTTCCCTGCCGACACCGGCTTCGGCCCGGCTGATCCGCAAAGCCGTCTCGACGATGGACAGCAATCGTTCGCCTTCCGCGGCGGCGCGCGCGACCGCGTCCTGCGCCTCGGGCTCACGCACGCGCGAGGCTGCCTGTTCCAGCGCGACACGGACACGGGTCAACGGCGATTTGAGATCATGCGCCAGCCCGTCCGTGGCGACCTGCAGTTCGCGGACCAGCGCCTCGACCCGATCCAGCGTGCTGTTCACGGACCGCCCGAGCGCGGCAAAGGCATCATCCGCCCGCTCCTCCGGCACGCGGCGGGACAGATCGCCGGCCTGCACGCCACGCAGCGTATCGACGGTGCCCTCCAGCCGTGCGGTAATCCAGCGCGCGGCAATCCATGCGGTGAGGGCGGCAAATGTGAAGGCGAGGATGAGGCCGACGATGCTGGCCCCCTCAAACAGGGCAAGGACCCGATGCTGGGTCTGCACGACCCGTCCGGTCAGCAGTCGCTCGCCGCCCGGCAGCCGGGTCACGCGGATCTGCATGGGGTCCGGCGCGCTGTGGTCCATCTGGAGCAGGCTGACCTCGACAAGGCCGGTATTGGCCATGACGCCGGCCGGCCAGCGCACGAGATTGCCCGCGCGCTTGCGCCCCTGCCCGTCGGTCACCAGGAGCACGGCGCCATGCGTCGCCATCCGGTCCGTCCGCATCTCGACAGCGGCGGTCAGCGCAGGCAGCCCGCCTTCGGCATAGATGGCAAGCAGATCTTCGCGCATGACATTGACGGTCGCGGCGACATCCTCCTGCACCTGCGCGCGCAGCACGACCCCGATCACGCCGATCAGCACGGCGCCTGCCGCGACCTGCATCAGGAAGATGAGGGCGGCAAAGCGCAGCAATGTCGATTTCCAGATCAAGGCGTGATGCTCATCCGGTAGCCGGCTCCGCGCACGGTATGGAGCAGGGGGCGGGCAAAGCCTTCATCGACCTTCTTGCGGAGGCGGCTGAGGTGGACGTCGACGACATTCGTGCCGGGATCGAAATGATAATCCCACACGCCCTCCAGCAACATGGTGCGGGTGATGACCTGATCCTGATGCTGAAGGAAGAATTCGAGCAGGCGAAATTCGCGCGGTTGCAGATCGACCGCCTTGCCCGCGCGCGCAACCCGGCGAGAAAGCAGATCCATGCTGAGATCATCGCATTCCAGCACGGTCTGCGGGGCAGGGCCGGCGCCGCCGCGCCGGATAAGCAGGCGCACGCGGGCGAGCAGCTCGGCAAAGGCGAATGGCTTGGTGAGATAGTCGTCCGCCCCGCCATGCAGACCCTTGATCCGGTCATCGGGCGAGCCGAGGGCGGACAATATGATGACCGGCGTCTGCACCTGCGCGGCGCGCAGGGCGGAGAGGAGCGTCATGCCGTCCATGCCCGGCAGCATCCGGTCCAGAATGATGCAGTCATAGCTGCCATCTGTGGCATGGAACAGGCCGTCCCGGCCATTATCGGCATGATCGATGACAAAGCCCTCTTCTATGAAGGCTTTGCCGACATAGTCGGATGTCGACGGATCATCCTCAATCAACAGGATCTTGCTGGCCAATTGCCCTCTCCGCTGCTCTGGCGAGGCGAACAGAGAAGCTGTTTACCCCGCGCGCCACGCCCACATCATCTTCTCGCCGTCAAACGGCATTGCCCTGCCGCACATCAATCTCCGAGACGACGCATCCGTCAAGCGCTTCGATCCCGTGCTCGCCTTTGCATGCCATGCGGCGCTCATGCCGGTCTGCGGTTCTCGGGATGCTGGGCGGGACATGACGTATTGGTCATGTTCCAGCCAGCGGCTCGTAGGCTCGCGTCCCCCAATGCAGACACAGGCACAGCGGGAAAGGGCCGCCACATGAACTGGGCGCTGGCAGGACTGATGATGATTGGCGGGATGCAGGCCATATCAGCGTCCGCGCAGGAGGCCGTGCCGCCCACAGCGGATTCCTCCGATCGCCCGCTCAATCTGGGGGAAGACCGCATCACCATCGGCGTGGGCGCGGCCGTCGTGCCGCGCTACATCGGATCGAACGAGACGATCATGGTGCCAAGCGTCGCTCTTGAGGGGCAGGTCTCGGGGATCGCGTTCCAGACGCAGGGCACGTCGATCAACCTCGACCTTGTGCCGGATCACGGAGCGCAGGGATGGAAGGTGCAGGCAGGCCCCATCCTCAATGTTCGCCTCGATCGCACCGCGATGCTCGGGTCCGGCCCGATCGCCGCGCTGGGCAAGCTCAAGACGGCCTGGGAGCCGGGCGCGTGGATAGGCGTGCAGCGCACCGGCGTCGTCACCAGCCCTTATGATACGCTGTCGCTGAGCGTTTCCTGGCAGCATGACATTGCCGGCGCGTATGGCGGATATATCGTCAGCCCGTCCCTGAGCTACGATACGCCGCTATCGCACCACGACTATGTCAGCCTGTCGGCGGGGGCCGATTATGTCGGCGCGCGCATGGGCGATTATTATTACGACATCGACGCGGGCGGGAGCCTCAGGAGCGGGCTTCGCCCCTACAGTGCAGCCGGCCGCGCCGGATGGAAAGACTGGAATCTCAGCCTGCTCGCCGCCCACACGATCCGGGGCGACCTGACGCATGGCGTCGCGCTGTTCGCGACCATGGGCTATTCCCGCCTGCTGGGCGTCTATGCCAGATCGCCGATCGTCGCGGATATCGGCGATGCCAGCCAATGGGGCGGCTCGATCGGCGTGGCGATCACATTATGACAGACCCCTCGCAAAAGCGTCCGCCGGCGCGCGGGACCACCACCCGTGGGACTACCGCCCGCGTGACTGGCGCCGCACGGCTCGACGAGCAGACCTGCCGGCTGATCTGCCCGATTGCCTCGGCGATGGTGGGCGTCTGCCTCACCGGCATCGGCCTGCTCCATGTCGCGGTCTCGATGCGCCAGCAGGGGACGCTTGCCGACGATCTGCTCTCGGCCGATGCGCTTCTTTTCCTGATCGCGACGCTGACCTCCTATTTCGCGCTGCGCGTGCCGTCGCACGTACGGCCGCACGCGCTCGAGCGGATTGCCGACAGCACGTTCATCGCGGCGATGCTGCTGCTCACGGCAGACTGCTTCGTCATCACCTATGCGCTCAACGTCTGAGGAGAGAGGCGCCATGTCATCACTGCGCTTTCCCAACTGGAAATGGCCGCTGGCGTTGCTTGCCATCGCGGCGATCACATCCGCTGCCTATGTGCGCCACCTTGGCTATTATGGCGGCCCGGTTTACTCCGCTCTTGGCGCGCGGCGCGCGGCGGGGCCGGACCTCGCGGGAACGGCCGCCATTTTCCTGTCCGGCGACATGGGCTTCAACACCGGCATGGGGCCACGCATCGCGGCCCGGATCGCGGATCATGGCATTCCCGTCATCGCGGTGAACTCGCTTTCCGCTTTCTCCACGGGGCGATCGCCAGATTATGCGGCGGCGCTGGTGCGTAGCGCGACGGAAAAGGCGCTTGCGCTGCCAAATATCCGCAACGTGGTGCTGATCGGCCAGTCGTTCGGCGCCAATATCCTCATTTATGGCGCCGAGAGGCTCCCGCCGTCGCTCAAGCAGAAGGTGCGGATGATCGAGCTGGTGGTGCCGACCGACACCACGCTCTTTCGCGCGACGCCCGGTGGCATTATCGAGCTGGGGAAGAAAATTCCCGCGCTCACCATCGCGCGCGATCTCACGAGCCTGCCCGCGCTGTGCGTGAATGGCGAAACCGAGGCGGAGAGCCTTTGCCCGCTCTGGAACCAGCCCAATGTCGAACGGGTCACGCTCCCGGGCGATCATTTCCTGCATGAGGATGACGCGCTGGTCGCGGCAACGCTGCTGCACGCGCTCAGACCCGATCCGGCATCGATGCAATGATCGATTGCCTTCGGCAATATTACGAAAAGTTCAGGAGTTGCTGAAGCTGCCGCAAGGCACGGGGCCTTATTCTCGCGGGAACGAGGAGGATATCGCCATGCAGATCGCAAAATGGATCGCGGGGGTGGCCATGCTGGCAATGGCGGGCATGGCATCGGCCCAGCAGCCCACCCAGCCGGAAGGCCTGTGGATCAACCCGCATCAGAGTGTCGCGGTAAAGACCGGACCCTGCGGCCCGAAGCTGTGCGGCTGGATCGTCTGGGCGAACGCGCAGGCCCAGAGCGACGCCAAGGAGAGCGGCGTGACGCAGCTCATTGGCACCGAACTGCTTCAGGACTATGATGCCGACGGGGTCGGGCTATGGTCCGGCACGGTCTTCGTGCCCGATATGGGCCGGCACTTCTCATCGGAGATCAAGCAGATTTCTCCATCGCAGCTCAAGATCAGCGGTTGCATCCTGGGCGGGCTGATCTGCAAGTCGCAGACATGGACCCGGATCGAGAGCGCGCCGCATGCATGAGCTGATGACGTTCGCGGCCCGCCACCGACGCCTCCTCACGGCGTTGGTGGTCGCGACCGTGGTGGCGCTGGGCTTCGCGGCATTGGAGCATCTCGCGCAGGAAATCCGTTTCGCCGATGTGCGCGCGGCCTTTCATGCCGTGTCTTATGTGCAGATTGCTGCCGCGCTGCTGTTGACCGCGGGCAGCTATATCGCGCTGACCTTCTATGATTTTCTGGCGCTGCGCATCATCGGTCGGCCGCTGCCGTGGCGCACCGCGGCGCTTGCATCCTTTACCAGCTACACCCTTAGCCACACGCTTGGCCTCTCGCTGCTGACGGGTGGCTCCGCGCGGTATCGCATCTACTCGACGGCGGGCCTTGATGGCCCGGATATCGCGCGGGTCATCGGCGTGGCCAGCGCGACCTTCTGGATGGGCGTGCTGACTGTCGCCGGCGCCGCGCTCGCGACGCATCAGGGGTCGATCGATCTGCCCGGCATCTCCATCAGCGCGGCCGCCGCGCGTGCCAGCGGCGTCGTGCTCATCCTGCTGATGGGCGGCGTGATCCTGCTCTGCGCGCTGCGCCGCAAGCCGCTGGCATGGCGGCGGTTCCAGCTTCCCTTGCCGAGCGCGGGGCAGGCGGTCGTCCAGATCGGCATAGCGGTCGCCGATCTCGCCTTTGCGAGCGCGGCGCTCTACGTCCTTATTCCTGGCGCTGATCCGGCGCTGCTGCCGTCGTTCATTCTCGCTTATGCGCTGGGCATTATCGCCAGCGTCATCACGCATGTGCCGGGCGGGGTTGGCGTTTTCGAGGCGGTGGTGATCGCGGTGCTGCCGGGTGATCGTGCCACGATCTTCGCGGCGCTGATTGCCTATCGGCTCATTTATTATCTGCTGCCGCTCGCGATTGGCGTGCTCCTGCTGGCCGGTGAGGCCGGCGCGCGCAACAAGGCCTCGCTCTCCGGGTTGCGCGCGGTGGCGGGTAGCGCGGCGCCCATGGCGCTGAGCGCCGCCACATTTCTCACGGGCGCAATGCTCCTCCTCTCGGGCGCGCTGCCCGCGCTGCCATGGCGGCTGAAAGCGCTGGAGGCGCTGCTCCCGCTTCCGCTCCCGCTGATCGAGGCGAGCCATATTCTGGCGAGCATCATCGGCGCGCTGCTCCTGCTGATCGCGCCGGGCCTCTACCGGCGGCTGGATGGCGCGAGCATGGCCGTGCGCGCCTTGCTGCTGGCGGCGGCGGCCTGCTCGCTCCTCAAAGGCTTCGATTTTGAGGAGGCGTTCGTCTGTCTGGCGCTTTTCGTTCTGCTGCACTGGACGCGCGGAGCCTTTTATCGCCGGACCGCGCTTACCCAGGCGCCGCTCTCCCCGGCATGGTTCGCATCGGTTGCGACCGTGCTGGGCCTCAGCGTCTGGGCCGGGCTCTTCGCCTATCGCCACGTCCCTTATGACGGCGAGCTCTGGCTCCAGTTTGCCTTGCATGGCGATGCGTCGCGGTTCCTGCGCGCAACGCTTGGCGTGGGCCTCGTGCTGTGCGGTTTCGCGATATGGCGCCTGCTTGGTCCAACGCCGGCAGACCGGATCGCGGCGCCGACCGGGCAGGACATCGCCACGGTGCGGGAGGTTCTGACGACCGCTCAACGGACCGAGGCGATGCTTGCCCTTACGGGCGACAAGCTGTTCCTCTTTTCCAGCAATCATGATGCGTTTCTCATGTACCGGGTCAGTGGCGTGAGCTGGATCGTGATGGGCGATCCGGTCGGGTCACCGGCGGCATGGCCGGACCTGCTGTGGCGCATGCGCGACATGACCGATCGTCATCAGGGCCGCCTGCTCCTCTATGAAGTGTCGCCGCATCTGCTCGACCTTGCCATCGGCATGGGCCTGCAGGTCATCAAATTTGGCGAGGAAGCGGTCGTCGATCTGCGGAGCTTCGCGCTTGATACGCCGCGCCTGCGGGCCGCGCGGCGCTCCGAAAGGGCCGCCGCCAAGAAGGGCGCGACATTCGACATCGTGCCGCGCGCGCAGGCGCCGGCATTGCTCGATGCGCTGGAGCAGGTGTCCGACGCGTGGATGGCGGACAAGGGGCAGCGGGAGAAAAGCTTCAGCCTGGGGCGGTTTGACCGGGACTATCTGTCCAACTTCGATATCGCGGTCGTCCGTGTCGACGGGCGGATCGTGGCATTCGCCAATCTCTGGCTGACAGAGAACAGGAATGAAGCCTCGATCGACCTGATGCGCCATGTCGACGATGCGCCATCCGGAACGATGGATTTTCTGTTCGTGCAGCTCATGGTCTGGGCCGGGGCGCAGGGCTATGCGCGCTTCTCCCTCGGCATGGCACCGCTGTCCGGCATTGAGGGGCGCCGGCTGTCCCCGACCTGGGCGAAGCTTGCGTCCTTCGCCTTCCGGCATGGCGAACGCTTCTACGGGTTCAAGGGGCTGCGTGCCTATAAGGAGAAGTTCGCGCCGGACTGGGAGCCGCGCTATATTGCCGGCCCGCATGGCGTTGGCCTCGTGCAGGCGATGCGCGATCTTTCGCGGCTGGTGAACAACGCGCCGCCGCTGGAGAATGCGGTATCCATGGCCTCTGGCAGCGCGGAGTTCGATGCCCCGCACCCCGATGATCCCATATCCGATCCGGTGCCCGGATTACCGCGAAGCAATGCGCGGGACATCACCCTGAGAGGCGCGTTGCTGTAGCACGAGGACCAGAAAGGAGAACGATCATGCACTCCCATTTTCTCGTCTCATTCATTGCCGCGACGGCGCTGCTTGCGGGCGCGGCCAACGCAACGAGCCGCAAGCCGGACGGAGACGCAGCGCTTGCCCGGATCACCGCCGGGCGCACGGCCGGTGCGCCGGTCGACTGCTTGCGGCAGAGCGATATCCAGTCGTCGCAGATCGTCGATCGCACCGCCATCGTCTATACCGGGCGCAACGGCACCCTTTATGTCAATCGCCCGGCCTCCGGCGCTGCCTTCCTGCAAGATGGGCTCGCTCTGGTGACCGACACGCATAGCGACCAGCTATGCAGCATAGACAGCGTACGCCTCGTCGACATGTCGGTCCGCATGGACAGTGGCTCGGTCGGGCTGGGCAAGTTCATCCCCTATCCGCGCCCGGCCCGCGCGCGCTGACATGACGAAAATTTAAGGCGGCGCTCAGCGCGCCGCCAGATCTGCATGGCTAGGCGGATCGCGTTCGCTCGCGAAGCCGCATGACGAAAAGCGCGCTACGTCAGCTTGTCGATGGGGAGTCGGTTGATGCCCGCGCCTATATTCTACGATCCGTCAGGGCGGCGCAGCCGCTGGTCCAAACGTCTTGTGGCCGTGCTCATGGCGTTGATCGTCATCGGCGCGGTCGCTTTTGCGACAACGCTGGTCGCCGTGCCGCAGCACGGCAGCCTGCCATTGCCGCTCCCCCGGCCTCATCCGGCGCGCCTGCATCTGGAGCGGCTTGGTCACCGTCTCGCCGGATGGTTGCCGCATGGCGCGGCGCAAGGTCATGGCGCGCCGCTCAGCATTGGCTTTTATGTGCCGGGCGATGATGCCAGCATTGCGTCGCTGCGGCGCCATGCGGCGGCGCTGGATTGGGTGGTCCCGGCGCTGGTGACGATCTCCGGGCCGGATCACGCGATCACCGTGGCGAGCGATCCCGCGCTTGATGCCACGATGCTGGCCATGCACCGGCCGCCAAAGATTCTGCCGATGGTCCAGAATTTCGCCAATGAGGATTGGGACGGTGCGGGCGCCGCGGCGCTGCTCCACGATCCCGCCATGCGGCAGGCGACGGCGCGGAAGCTTGGCGCGCTGGTGGCTGGACGGCACGATGCCGGCCTCGTCATGGATTTCGAGGCGCTGCCCCAGCGCGCGATGCGCGACTATCTGCTTTTCCTGACCGAGCTGCGCGCGGCCATGCCGGCGGGCACGCAACTGGCCGTCACCGCGCCGGCCGAGGATGCCGCCTGGCCGCTCGCCGATCTGGCGCGCGTGTCCGACAGGCTGATCTTCATGGCGTATGACCAGCATTGGGAGGGCGGCACGGCAGGGCCGATCGCCGCGCAGGACTGGTTTGTGCAGCAGGTCGAGGCGGCGCGCCGCGCCGTCGGGCCGGAAAAGCTGATCGTCGCGCTCGGAAGCTATGCCTATGACTGGCATGGCGGCACGACCGACGCGCTGGCGATCGAAGAGGCCTGGCTGGCCGCGCATGATAGCGGCGCGGACATCGCGTTCGACCCTGCCAGCGGAAACGCGGCCTTCGCCTATGACGAGGACGGCCGGCAGCACGAGATCTGGATGCTCGATGCGGCGACGAGCTGGAACCAGCTTCAGGCCCTCAAGCGGCTTGGGCTCGGCAACATCGCGCTGTGGCGTCTGGGGAGCGAAGACCCCGGCATCTGGCCGGATGTCGCGTCCTTCCGTCATGGCGGCACGCCCGATCTTTCCCGGCCACAGTCTTTGCTCAGCACCGATGTGGAGGGGCAGGGCGAAATCCTGCGCATCACCGCCACGCCGGCCGCGGGCCGCCGTGTCGTGGAGATGGACAGTGAAGGCATGATCCGGACCGAACGCTATGACGCGCTGCCCACGCCCTATGTGGTCCAGCGCGTGGGCGGCGCCGACCCCCGGCGCATCGCGCTCACCTTCGATGACGGGCCGGACTCAGTGTGGACACCGCGCATCCTCGCCGCGCTCGAAGCGGCAAAGGTGCCGGCCACCTTCTTCGTGATCGGGCAGAACGCGCTGCAGCACCCGGCCCTGCTCAATCGCATCATCGCGGACGGGGGCGAGATCGGCAATCACACCTACACGCACCCCAATCTCGCCAATGCCGGCGCGAGCGAGACGCTGCTGGAACTCAACGCCACCCAGCGACTGGTCGAGGCCTATACCGGCCGCAGCATGACGCTCTTCCGCGCGCCCTATTTCGGCGATGCCGAGCCGACCACCGTCGACGAGCTGGGCCCGGCCCTTGAGGCGCAGAAGGCTGGCTACACCGTGGTCGGGCTGCATATCGATCCCAACGACTGGCAGCGCCCCGGCGCGGATGCGATCGTCCGCAGCGTCATCGACCAGATTCATGCCGCGACCCCGGCCAATACGGGCAATGTGGTTCTTCTGCACGATGGCGGCGGGGACCGCGCGCAGACGGTGGCCGCGCTGCCGCGCATCATCGCGACGCTGAAAGCCGAAGGCTATAGCTTCGTGACGGCCTCGCAGCTTGCCGGGGTATCGCCCGCACAGGCAATGCCGCCGGTGGTCGGTCAGGATCTGTGGGCCGTGCGGACGGACGTCGCCATTTTCATCCTGCTTGCCGGGCTGGCGGCGCTGCTCGCATGGATATTCTATCTGGCAATCTGCCTCGGCATCGCCCGCGCGGTCATCATGGCGGGGCTCGCCATGCTGCAAAGCCGCCGCCGCCGGCCGGTGCCCCCGGTGTACGAACCGACCGTATCGGTCATCATCCCGGCCTATAATGAAGAGCGCGTGATCGCCGACTCGATCGCGCGCGTTCTCACCAGCGACTATCCCGGGCTCCAGATCATCATTGCGGACGATGGTTCACGGGATGCCACGAGTCAGGTGGTGCGCGAGCGGTTCGCGCATGACGCGCGCGTTACCCTGCTGACGCTGGAAAATGGCGGCAAGGCATCCGCCCTTAATCGCGCCCTGCTTCAGGCGCGCGGCGAGATCATTATTGCGCTGGATGCGGACACCCAGTTCGAGCCGGCGACGATCCGCCGTCTGGCGCGCTGGTTCGCCGATCCGGCAATCGGAGCGGTGGCGGGGGATGCGCGCGTGGGCAACCGGGTCAACCTCGTCACGCGCTGGCAGGCCGTGGAGTATATCACCGCGCAAAATCTCGAGCGGCGCGCGCTTGCCGGTTTCGATGCGATGACGGTCGTGCCGGGGGCGGTCGGCGCCTGGCGCCGCGCCGCGCTGGATTGTGTCGGGGGCTATCCCGAGGATACGCTGGCGGAGGATCAGGACCTGACGATCGCGATCCAGCGCGCCGGCTGGCGTGTCACCTATGACCCTGCCGCAACGGCATGGACGGAGGCGCCCGAGAGCTTCAGGGCGCTGGCGAAGCAGCGCTATCGCTGGGCGTTCGGGACGCTGCAATGCCTGTGGAAGCACCGCGCCATCCTGCGGTCACGCAAGCCCTCCGGCCTTGCCCTGATCGGCCTGCCGCAAGCCTGGATCTTCCAGATCATCTTCGCGGCGATTTCACCCCTTATCGACCTCGCGCTGATCCTCTCGATCGCGGGAACGGTGCTGCGCGTCGTCGCGCATGGCTGGGCGCAGACGGCGGGCGACGTGGGCACGATGGGGCTCTACTGGCTGGCCTTCACCGCCGTTGACGTGCTGTGTGGCTGGATCGCCTATCGGCTCGATGGTCATCGCGCATCCTATCCGGCGCTTTTGCTGGTGGCGCAGCGGCTGGTCTATCGGCAGATCATGTATTGGGTCGTGGTCCGCGCGATTGCCTCCGCGATCGGTGGCTGGGTGGTCGGCTGGGGCAAGCTTGAGCGGTCGGGCCGGGTCTCGGCCACAGGATCGACGGCGTGATGGCCGGGCCGCGCGCCGGGCCACACGCCGGTCAGGGCAGTCATGCGCCGCCACCGGCGTTTTGCCATGCGGTCATGCCCTGATTTCCCAGCCGCGATAGTCTTGGCGGACGGTGCCGTAGCCGTCTCCCATGCCATCTGCGACAATCGCGCCACAGCGCGCGGGAAAATCGAATTCCGCCCGTGTTGACTTATTGCTAATCACTATCATTACCATTGCGTAGGGCAAATCATTGCCCTACGCCTCCACCCCGCACAGCGAAATTCACTGGGAAGGGCTGGATTCAATGGCACCGAAGTTCAAATGGTTTGCATGCGCCGCGATGAGCGCCATCGCGCTGCCGGCGGCAGCGCAGACGGCTGGCGACGCGATCGACCCGGATGAAATCGTCGTTACCGGCACGTATACGCTGCCCAACAAGATCGACACCGCAACCGGCCTCGGCCTCACCATCCGCGAGACGCCGCAGTCGGTCAGCATCATGACCGCGCAGCGCATCCTCGACCAGAATCTGGTCAGCGTGAAGGACGTGATCGTGAACAGCGTCGGCGTCTCCGCCAACGAGGTCGACGATGTCCGCAACAATTTCTACGCGCGCGGGTTCGAGATCAGGAATACGCAGCTCGACGGCGTGCCGGCGGCATGGACGCTCGCCGGCTCCAACGGCGAGACTAACATTGATGTTTCCATCTTCGAGCGTGTCGAGATCGTGCGCGGCGCGACGGGCCTGCTCTCCGGCGCGGGCGATCCGTCCGCCTCGGTCAATCTCGTTCGCAAACATGCCAGCGCGGTGGACTGGACCGGCTATGTGAACGCGAGCATCGGGAGCTGGAATACCTGGCGGGTCTCGGCCGATGTGGGGGGTGCCCTCACATCTGACGGGCGCGTCCGCGTTCGCGCGGTCGGCCGCTATGAGCAGGGCGACAGCTATATCGACATTCAGGACAAGAAGAAGCTCGTCCTGTATGGCGTGGCCGAGGCGGACGTGACGGACTCGACGCTGGTTCGCGCCGGCATCAGCTACCAGAACAGCAAGCCCAAGGGCGCCACCTGGGGCGCGCTGCCGACATTCTATACCGATGGCACGACCACCGATCTCGCCCGGTCACAGAGCACGGCGGCGGAGTGGACCTACTGGAACACGACGAATCAGAATATCTTCGCCACCATTCGTCAGGAGATTGGCGACCGGTGGAGCATCACCGCCAATTATAATCGCCTGCGCAACACCGGCGATACCCAGTTGCTGTACCTCTACGGCCTTGTCGACAAGGCGACGGGCACGATCCAGTCCAGCAACCCGTACAAGTCCAAGGCGCTCAGCGTCCAGAACAGCTTTGACGCGCAGTTGAAGGGCGAGGTCAGCCTGTTCGGGCGTGACCATGAGATTGTGCTGGGGGCGATCCACAGCGTCCTGAAGCGCCATACGGATAATTTCGTGGCACCCTACACGGTGAACAACCCGGCATGGGGCACCGGCCTGAACAGCTGGGCAACCAATGTGCCGGTGATCGGCGAGGGCGGCGCGGACTTCCCGGAGCCGGTGTGGGGCACCACCGCCGTCCGCAACGAGCAGGAGCGGATCAAACAGTCCGGCTATTATGGCGCGTTCCGCCTCAATGTCGCCGATCCGTTCAAGATCATTCTGGGCGGGCGCATCTCAAGCTGGAACCAGAAGGGCTTCGCGTGGAGCGGGCCGAGCGACTATGGCGATGATAATGTGTTCATCCCCTATGTCGGCGCGCTGTACGACATCACGCCGAACCACCGCGTCTATGCGAGCTACACCAAGATCTTCCAGCCGCAGAATCTCTACGATCGCGACCTGAACCTGCTCGATCCGCTGGATGGCAATGCCTATGAAATCGGCCTGAAGAGCAGCTTCTTCGGCGATGCGCTCCAGACCTCCATCGCGCTGTTCCGCATCGAGCAGGATAATGTCGGCCAGATCGGCGATGTCATCACCACGCCCAACGGGCCGCAGCAGACCTATGTCGCGGCCAAGGGTGTCGTCAGCAAGGGGTTCGAACTGGAAGCGACCGGCCGTCCGCTGCCGGGCTGGAACATCAATGCCAGCTATAGCCAGTTCAAGGCCGAGGATGCCGCCGGCGCGCCGGCGAACACCACACAGCCGCGCAAGCTGCTGAAGATCTTCACGACCTATGATCTGTCCGGCGCTCTGGACGGCCTCACGCTCGGCGGTGGTGTCAACTTCCGCAGCAAGGCCTATTCCAGCGGCAGCAATCCGGTCACGGGCGCGGCGTTCCGCTTCCAGCAGGACGGCTATACGCTGGTCAGCCTGATGGCGCGCTATGCGGTGACGGAGCAGCTCCAGCTCCAGGCCAATGTCGAAAATCTGTTCGACAAGAAATATTACAGCCAGATGGGCTTTTTCAGCCAGTATCGCTACGGCGCGCCGCGCAACTTCACGATCAGCGCCAACTATAAATTCTGATGAACAGGCGGGATGCGGTGCTCAGGCATCGCATCCCGCGACAATCGCCATCGGTAGCGGGTCCGCTTTATGACGGCGACCGCTGCAACAGTGCCGTCCGCAGGCACGAGCACACAATCTCGTCCCGCTGATTGAGCATCTCGTGGCGGAAGGAGACGAGTCCGGCCTCGGGCCGTGAGCGGCTCTCCCGCAAATCAACGACCTCGCTTGCCGCGCGCAGCGTGTCGCCGATGAATACGGGCCGGGGCATCACCAGCTTGTCATAGCCCATATTGGCGACCAGCGTGCCAAGCGTGGTGTCGCCGACCGAAAGGCCGATCATCAGCGCGAAGGTGAATGTCCCGTTGACGAGGATCTGGCCGAACTCGCTCGCCTTTGCCGCCTCCACATCGAGATGCAGTGGCTGGGGATTATGCGTCATGGTGGAAAAGAGGAGATTGTCCGTCTCCGTCACCGTGCGGCGGATCTCATGCGCGATCCGGTCTCCCACCTGCCACTGGTCGTAGAAGCGCCCCGCCATCAGCCTTCACCCCGTTCTATGCGTGCCAGCACAATGCCTTCCGCCACCTGGCCGCCCGAGGTCGCGTTCAGCTCCGTCACCACGCCGTCAAAGGGTGCGACAAGCGCCTGCTCCATCTTCATGGCTTCCATGACCAGAAGCTTCTGTCCCTTGATCACGGCATCGCCCTGCTGCACGTCCAGCGAGATGATACGCCCGGGCATGGGAGAAAGAATGGCCCCGTCGCTTGCGCCGCCGGCTCCGCCGCCCGCGTCACGGCGGGCAAAGCCGATTGGCCAGGCCTCGCCGCGCATGAACATGATGGCATCACCGCCAAGGCGGACGACCTCCGCGCCCGGGCAGGCCTGTGGGACGGCGCTGTGCGTGGCCGCGCCCACCTGCACCCGCACCTGCTGCACGGGATCTGCGTTGGCGCGGAATCCGGCCAGCTTGAGCGGGCCGGGCGTTGCCCATGCCAGAACCTCCGCTGCGGCCGCCGCGACAACAGTCTCATCAGGATCGGTTGCCGGGATCAGTGCCTCGGCGTGGCGCTCGATAAATCCGGTATCCACGGCACCTGCGAGAAAATCCGGGTCATTGGCCGCCCGCGCCAGAAAAGCGGCGTTCGTCCTGACCGGCCAGACCTGCACCTGTGCCGCCGCGCGCGCGAGTGCCCGCCCGGCCTCTTCCCGGCTCTCCGCATGGACGATGAGCTTGGCGATCATCGGATCGTAAAAGCCGGTGACTTCGCCACCCTCGACCACGCCACTATCGCTTCGCACACCGTCGGTCGGCAGACGCAATCGTTCAAGCGGCCCGGTGGACGGGAGGAAGCCGTTGCTCGGATTCTCGGCGTAAAGCCGTGCCTCCATCGCCCATCCGGTGATGGACAGTTCATCCTGCCGCAGCGGCAGAGGCTCGCCACTTGCCACCCGGAGCTGCCATTCGACCAGATCCTGCCCGGTAATCTCCTCCGTCACCGGATGCTCGACCTGGAGCCGCGTATTCATTTCCATGAACCAGATGCGGTCCGCCCGCAGCCCCTCGGACGCATCGGCGATGAACTCGATGGTTCCCGCGCCGACATAGTCCACAGCCTGCGCGGCACGGACGGCCGCCGCGCACAGCGCCTCGCGCGTCGCCGCGTCCATGCCGGGCGCGGGGGCTTCCTCGATCACTTTCTGGTGGCGCCGCTGGAGCGAGCAGTCACGCTCGAAGAGGTGGACGATATTGCCATGCTGATCGCCAAACACCTGCACCTCGATATGGCGCGGGCGCTGGATATATTTCTCGATCAGGACATGATCGTTGCCGAAGCTCGATGCCGCCTCCCGCTGGCAGGAGAGCAGGGCATCCGCGAATTCCTCCGCTTGCGTCACCAGACGCATGCCCTTGCCGCCACCGCCGGCGACCGCCTTGATGAGGACGGGATAGCCGATCTGCCCCGCCTGCCCGGCGAGGAAATCCGCATCCTGATTTTCGCCCATATAGCCGGGTGTGACCGGCACGCCGGCATCCGCCATCAGCGCCTTGGCCGCATCCTTGAGGCCCATGGCGGTGATGCTGGAGGGCTTTGGCCCCACCCAGACGAGCCCCCCATCCGTCACCGCCTGCGCGAAACCGGCATTTTCCGACAGAAAGCCATAGCCCGGATGGATCGCCTCAGCGCCGGTTGCCTGCGCCGCGGCGAGGATCTTCTCGCCCAGAAGATAGCTCTCACGCACCGGAGAGGGGCCGATATGCACGGCCTCGTCGGCAGCGAGCACATGCGGGGCCTGCGCATCGGCATCCGAATAGACGGCGACCGTGCGAATATTCAGCCGGCGCGCGGTGCGGATGATCCGGCAGGCGATTTCGCCACGATTGGCGATGAGAAGAGAAGCAATCATGGGCGCTACATCCGGAACACGCCGAACGCCGGGCGTTCGGGTATGGGCGCATTGAGCGTGGCGCGGAACGCCAGCCCCAGCACGTCGCGCGTCTGCGCGGGGTCGATGATGCCGTCATCCCACAGGCGCGCGGTGGCGAACCAGGGATTGCCTTCATCCTCATAGCGCTGGCGGATCGGCGCCTTGAACGCCTCGGTCTCCTCCGCTGTCCATTTCTCGGCATCGCGGTGAACCGTTGCCAGCACGCTCGCCGCCTGCTCGCCACCCATCACGGAAATACGGCTGTTGGGCCATGTGAACAGGAAGCGGGGAGAATAAGCGCGCCCGCACATCCCATAATTGCCCGCGCCGAAGCTGCCGCCGATCAGCACCGTGATCTTGGGCACGGTGGCTGTCGCCACCGCTGTCACCAGCTTGGCGCCATGCTTGGCGATCCCCTCCGCCTCATATTTGCCGCCGACCATGAAGCCGTTGATATTCTGGAGGAAGAGCAGCGGCGTGCGGCGCTGGCACGCCAGCTCGATGAAATGGGCGCCTTTCACCGCGCTCTCGCTGAACAAAATGCCGCTGTTGGCGAGGATCGCCACGGGCATGCCCCAGATGTGCGCGAAACCACAGACGAGGCTGCTGCCATAAAGCGCTTTGAACTCATGGAACTCACTGCCATCGACCAGACGCGCGATCACCTCATGCACATCATAGGGTGCGCGCACGTCCTGCGGGACAATGCCGTAGAGATCCTCGACGGGGAAACGCGGCGCGCGCGGCGCGCGCAGGGTCACCTCCGGCACATGATCGGCCGGGAGATGCGAGACGATGTCCCGCACGATGGTCAACGCGTGCTCGTCATTTTCCGCGACATGATCGACCACGCCGGACTTGCGGCCATGGAGATCGCCACCGCCCAGATCTTCCGCGCTGATGACTTCACCTGTCGCCGCCTTCACCAGCGGCGGGCCGGCAAGGAAGATGGTGCCCTGATTGCGGACGATCACCGTTTCGTCGGACATTGCCGGCACATAGGCGCCGCCCGCCGTGCAGCTTCCCATCACGCACGCAATCTGCGTGATGCCCTTGGCGGACATGTTCGCCTGATTGAAGAAGATGCGGCCGAAATGCTCCCGATCCGGAAAGACTTCCGACTGGTGCGGCAGATTGGCGCCGCCTGAGTCGACGAGGTAGATGCAGGGCAGCCTGTTCGCCTCGGCGATTTCCTGCGCGCGCAGATGCTTCTTCACGGTCAGCGGGTAATATGTGCCGCCCTTCACCGTCGCATCATTGCAAACGATCATCACCTGACGCCCGGACACGATGCCGATGCCGGCGATGACGCCAGCGCCGGGCACGTCATCATCATAGAGGCCAAAGGCGGCGAGCTGGCCGATCTCAAGGAACGGCGCCCCGGGATCGAGCAGCCGCTCGACCCGCTCACGGGGGAGGAGCTTGCCGCGCGCGGTATGACGCTCGCGCGCCTTTTCGCCGCCGCCCGCCGCCGCCGCCGCGACATCCCCGCGCAGGCGGGCCGCCAGCGCCCGGTTATGCGCCGCGTTGGCAAGGAACGTCTCGCTCTCGCGCGAAAGCTTTGTGTCGAGGACCGGCGCGCTCATTGCGCACCGATCAGTTCGCGGCCGATCAGCATGCGCCGCACCTCATTGGTGCCCGCGCCGATATCCAGCAGCTTGGCATCGCGCAGGAAGCGCTCCACCGGCCAATCCCTGGTATAGCCCGCGCCGCCAAGCGCCTGTACCGCTTCTCCCGCGACACGGAACGCATTCTCGCTCGCCAGCAGGATGGCGCCGGCGGCGTCGAACCGCGTCGTCTTCCCGGCATCGCAGGCGCGGGCAACGGTGTAGACATAGGCGCGCGCGGAATTGAGCGCGACATACATGTCCGCGATCTTGGCCTGCATGAGCTGGAACGCGCCGATCGGCTTGCCGAACTGCTGGCGCTCGCGAACATAGGGCAGAACCACATCGAGGCACGCCTGCATGATGCCGAGCTGAATGCCGGCCAGAACGGTCCGCTCATAGTCCAGACCGGACATCAACACGCCGACGCCGCCATTGAGCGGCCCCATGATATTCTCTTCCGGCACGAAACAGTCATTGAAAACCAGCTCGGCGGTCGGCGAGCCGCGCATGCCCATCTTGTCGATCTTCTGGCCGATCGAGAAACCGGGCATGTCCTTCTCTATGATGAAGGTGGTGATCCCCCGTGAACCCTCGCCGGTCTTGGCATAGACGACCAGAGTATCGGCATGGCTGGCATTGGTGATCCAGAATTTGGTGCCGTTGAGCACATAGCCGCCGTCCGCCCGGTCAGCCTTCAGCTTCATCCCCACCACGTCCGACCCGGCGCCGGCCTCCGACATCGCAAGACTGCCGACATGCTCGCCGGAAATGAGCTTTGGCAGATATTTCCGCTTCTGCTCGGGGCTGGCCCAGCGGCGGATCTGGTTGACGCACAGATTGGAATGGGCGCCATAGCTCAGCGAGAGAGAGGCCGATGCACGGCCGACCTCCTCAACCGCGATGACATGTTCCAGATAGCCAAGGCCAAGGCCGCCAAATTCCTCTTCCACGGTCACACCGTGCAGGCCCAGCGCGCCAAGCTCCGTCCATATCTCGCGGGGGAACCAGTCCTCCGCGTCCATGCGGGCGGCGAGGGGAGCGATGCGATCGGCAGCGAAGCGCTGCGTCGTCTCGCGGATCATGTCGGCGGTCTCGCCCAACGCGAAGTCTAGTTCCAAGATGCCTCTCCCTGCGGATCTGACGACAGTCTATGCCCGCGCGGATGAAATGGAAAATTGAAAGATCGTGGGAAACATCATAGAAATTTTCTATGATAGAGCGATATCTGCTGCGCTATTTCCTTGCCGTCATCGAGCATGGCAATTTCTCGCGCGCGGCGGCGGCCTGCCATGTGTCCCAGCCGACCCTCTCCATCGGCATCGCCAAGATGGAGCAGAGCCTCGGTACACCACTTTTCCGCCGCAGCAATCGCCGGGTCGAGCTGACCGAAGCGGGGGCGCGGCTGATGCGCCACGCCCGGCGGATCGAGGCGGAGTTTGCCGAGGCCGAACGCGAGGTGCGCGAGACGCCGGCCGCATTCGTCCTGCGTATCGGCATACTCGCGACGATCCCGCCGGCATGGATCGAGGCGGCGCTGACCAGCCTCGACACGGAACGGATCGGCCATTGCATAGAGATTGTCGAGGGGCGGGAGCGCGATCTCAAGGACCTGCTGATGCGTGGACGGATCGATCTTGCGCTCAACATCCTGCGGGGGTCGCGCTTTGCCGAGGAGCCTCTGTACAGCGAGGGCTATTCGCTCGCCCTGCCGGCCCGCCACCCGCTGGCCGGCGAAGCGGCGATCGAGGCCACGCGCCTTGGCGATAATGCCATGATCGTCCGTCGGCAGTGCGAGCTGCTCTCGGAAACCAGCCGCTTCTTCACCGCCCGGGGTGTCCGGCCGATCTTTTCCGCGCGGACGGCGAGCGATCAGCGCGCGCTGCACTATGTCGCCGCCGGTCTCGGCGTAACGGTGATGCCGGACAGCTTCGGCTATCCGGGCGTGGCCCGTGTCCCGATGGAAGGCTTTTCCCACGTCCGCAGCATAGGCCTGCAATTTGCCGGCCATGCCAGCATGGACGAGATGCTGGGCAACCCGATTGTTCAGGCGATCAGCGGCAAAATATGCCAGATGGCGGAAACGCGGGCGGTAGTGGGCAGCGGGTCGGTTTGAGATATGGCGGAGAAGGGGCACCGCGCCTGTCGGTGCAGATTTCCGCGAACTTCGACCTGACCGACCGGCGTCGCGCGGCGGACGCCAGGGCATCTGCCACCCCCATATGTCCGCAATGCCGAGCCGTGCGGGAAAGCTACTCTGGCATGAAAGCCATTTACAGGCGAACCCGCTACCTGCCCGCATGATGGGTGCGGACGGTGGATCGACGGGGGGAATGTCCCCGCGTTTGCGGGGGAATCATCTTCCGCATCCCAAAGACGTGCGCGCGCACGGGACCATCCCCGCGAGTGCGGGGGAACCTCGACGCCGGCCCCATCGAACACGGGGTTCTCGGGACCATCCCCGCGAGTGCGGGGGAACCGCGTGGGAAGTGAGGGAGACCGAGGCGGAAGCGGGACCATCCCCGCGAGTGCGGGGGAACCCGCAACGGGCAAGCCCGCACGACCACAGGCCAGGGACCATCCCCGCGAGTGCGGGGGAACCAGCTTACAGACCTATCTGAACGACCGCTTTGAGGGACCATCCCCGCGAGTGCGGGGGAACCGCTCGGGTCAGCGGCCTGTCCCAGATCGCGCAGGGACCATCCCCGCGAGTGCGGGGGAACCGATCCAGATGACTCTGACCCAACGTGGCTGGTGGGACCATCCCCGCGAGTGCGGGGGAACCACGATCGCCGAGCTGTCGCTGATGTCGAGCGTCGGACCATCCCCGCGAGTGCGGGGGAACCGCTTCTCCATCCGCCACCCTGAATAGCGGCGGGGGACCATCCCCGCGAGTGCGGGGGAACCGAGGAAGCCATGTCTCGGCGTCCCGACATCCGTGGACCATCCCCGCGAGTGCGGGGGAACCCCCTCTATAGCTGGGCCGATCAGGAGGAGCTTGGGACCATCCCCGCGAGTGCGGGGGAACCGCGCACAAGGGCTTTGACGCGCTCGACGATGCAGGACCATCCCCGCGAGTGCGGGGGAACCGAGTGACCGGCCGCGCTACTATGTGACCAACCGGGACCATCCCCGCGAGTGCGGGGGAACCGGGCATCCAGAGGACAAGCCTTTCGTAGAACGCGGACCATCCCCGCGAGTGCGGGGGAACCCCGGGTCCATGATGTATGACCAGCGGCGCGGATGGACCATCCCCGCGAGTGCGGGGGAACCGAGTATCCATATCGGTCAGGCCGTCACATCTGCGACCATCCCCGCGAGTGCGGGGGAACCGCATGAGGCGTCGGCCGAGCTGGCAGTGCCAAACGACCATCCCCGCGAGTGCGGGGGAACCGGCCTGATAAGCGGCCTCATCCTTGCCGGACTCCGACCATCCCCGCGAGTGCGGGGGAACCCCTTATTGCTAAGAGGCTAAAAACAAATATGAACTATGTCAAAGAGCCTTTCCCGAGGTGATGCTAGCCAGGAGGGATGTTGCGCCGAACGAGCAGCATGGCATCGTGCTGAACAATATCCTTTGGGGGTTCGCCAAAGCTGCGTAGCCCAAGGCCGCCATGCCCCGTGCTCTCCGCCCAGCAGATCACAATACTGCCCCGGCCGAGGCGACCGTACCAATCAGCCAGAACGTCGAGCACGCGAGCGCGCACGCCCGCGCTCATTCTTGGCTGCGCGTAGACGCCGGGTGCCAGCTCCAGCATGAGGGAGCCCAGAAAGCCGCGATACCGATCTTCTACATCGCGTGTGATCACGACCGTCATGGGCATCAGGTGGCATCCTGCGGGTCAGTTGCCGGACTTGTGAGAAGCGACTTTATCCGGTCGATCATCGTGGGAATGACGGACCGCTGACGAAACAGGAGCGCCGCGCGCTGGCGCACCAGCCGTTCGACGGGCTGGCCGCCCCGTGCCTCCCGCACCGCGCCGAAGGCAATGTCCAGCATGACATCGTGACGATTGAGATCGGCGATATCCAGAACGAAGGACTGACCTGAATCCTCGTGTACGAACCCCAGCTGGGGAATCGCGCCGGTCGCGGCGACGGCGACCGCTGCCGCCGCCGTCATCGCCGCCGCCGCATGATTGATCGCCTGATTGGCGAGATCGCCCGCATCGGGATTGGCGCGATCATAGTTGCGGCCGGACCAGGCGATGCCGTGGCGCTCGGCGGCGAGTTGATAAGCCCGTTTGATCCGCGCGCCTTCCTGTCCGCGCAGCGCGTCGATATCGCGGGTGCGGACAATCTCGCCAAAGCGCATGGCATACATGGCCCGGGCGACGTCCATGCGCGTTTTGAGATCATGCCAGAGGCGAACCTGCGCCCGTGCGAGCGCCGAGGTGTCCGGCATGAGCGGCGGCGCGGTGTAGAATCTCACGGCGCCTTCACCAATGGCCGCAAGCGCGCAGCCATGCCGCGCGAGGAGGCGGAGCGCATCATGCGTCACGCTCGATCCCGGGCCGAGCAGGACGATGGAGATGCCCTGATGCGGGATCTGGTAATCGCCGGCCTGAAGATCGCCGCCGCCCGCCGTCACAAAGCGCAGGCAACCATTCTCGACCTCGAGCCGACCGCGATCGAGCCACACGAGCCCATGACGATCCGCATGGGGGATGCGCGCGCGCTCAAGGCCGAGGCGCCCCCGGAGCATCTCAGAGACGCCCGGGCGGCGCGAGCAGCAGCATGCCGAAGCCGAACGCCGCGTGCCGGCCGATACCGCGCGCGAGCAGCCGGGCAAAAGCGTCCGGATCCGTGATGGAGAGCGTACCCCGGAAGACGGCCTCGCTCGCCTCGGCTTTTTTGGGCGCGGCTTGCCCATGCGGGGAACGATAGGTGCGCAGGCGCTGATGGCGCACCATTTCGGCATGGGTGATTTCGGCCGCGCCGTGCAGCCGCGCGATCAGCCAGTCGCGATAGACCGCCTCCCGATCCACGGGCGCGCCATTCGCCTTCTCGCAGGCAGCAAGAAAGGCGTCGATCTCCCCGGCGCGCGGGCGCCAGGCATCCGCGCGTGCCGATCGCGCCTCACGAACCCGGCCGCCAAAGCGCACCACCGGGCGCACGCGCACCTCAAAATCATAGCGCGTGCCTGCCCGCCAGCGTTCCGGCATGGCCCGGCAGACGGGGGAATCGACAAAAATCCATGAGAGCCGATCATCAGCGGGCGGCAATGCCGCGGCGTCGGCCAGCGCATCGGGATCAGCCGCGTAACCGATGACATGGGGGCCGCCGGGGCCATCCGCGCGAAGCAGGAAGGGCTGGGGAGCCGCCGTGCCATAGCGCCGGCGCAGCGCAAGATGCGTGGCATAGCCGCCATCATCATCGGCCACGCGCTCGGCGATCGCGAAGGCGGTGAGCGCGCGCATGTCCAGCGCGATGCGGACGAGGTGGAGCGTCGTCATAGGTCGCTCACCGGGAGGGCGCTGATCCTCCCCTCGATCACGCGGCGCAGGCCTGCATGCACCCCTGCCCGCCAGTTGCGCTCGTCCGTCAGCTCGATCATCGGGCCGCGCGCCTCCGGCCCTTCGCCGATCGGCCATTGCGCTCTGGCTGCGGACGTGCCCTCGTCCGCCAATGCGGCCGCAAGCGCCCCGGCAATCGTGGGGGCATCGCGAAATCCCGCGTTGATGGGGCCAGATGGCAGGAATGGCTTGCGACCGATGAACAGCGGTCGCTCCGGCCGATCCAGTGCCGTGGCAATATCGTCCAGCGTGGGCGCATCATCCGCAGGGTCGAGGCGCAGGGCGACCAGCACCCGCGCATCAGCATCGGCATCGCGGTAACGAATATGGGGAGACAGGTAAGTCGCGGCGCCACCGGCACGACCCTCGGCACTGCCATGCGTCGTCCAGCCGCGATCGCCCCCGCCAAGCTGCGCGGTCTGAAAGTCACGAATGCGGCGTCCTTCCGCAACGCGCGCGGACCCCATGATGAGGCGTGCCTGCAGCGTGTCATGCGCTTCTGCCTCATAGCGTTCCCAGCCCAGCGCATTCGCGATGAGGCCGGTGATGGCCGAGTAGGCCGGAAAATCACGCACGACCCCATAGGCATCGACCATTTCCGCGCCGAAGCTCATCAGGGGCGCGTCGAGGCGCAGGATCAGGTGGCGCGCCATCAGCAGGATGCGTCACGCACCAGCCCGCCGGCCCATGCTGCGAGATCCGGCAATGAGGTCCGGTCGATGCCCGTGAGGCGCAGATCGGGCAGGGCCATATGGCGCCGCGTCTCGCCGGTCGCATAGGCTTCGTCCAGCGCGGTGAGGAATCGGCCCAGCTTGTCTATGGTGCGCGCGCCGAGACTGGCGTTTGGCCCATAATTGAGGTCGACAGGATCGCGGAATGCATTGGCGAGGGTGCGCGGCTGGCGCTCACCGGCCTCGACCAGCATGAATTCCGCGCGGCTATAGGGCGCGGTCGAACCCTTTTTGGCGCCGGGCGAAATCTCGGCGATCAGCCAGATGAGGTTTTCGACCACGCGGGCTGCAAGATCGCGATCCTGATCGCCCGCCCAGTCGCTCCGCTTGCAGCCGGTCAGGTTGGAGACGAGCGCGGGGACGTCGACGACGACATAGCCATAATAGAGGCCCGAGGTGAGCTCGGAATCGAACACGCCTGCCGCGCCCGCATCGCCATCTTCCTCAGCGTTACGCAGATCGTCGACGACAGTGAAATAGTCGAGTTCGGGCTGCTCGGCATGAACGGTGAACGCGTGCGAGACATGGATGGCCGCGTCGACATTCGCCTTGGTATCGGAGGTGACCATGCGCCCGAAGAGGGCAGCCTCAAGACCCGCCGCGAGCTGCACCTGATCGCGCATCGCGGCGAGGTTGCCACGCTCCTCCTTCATCCAGTCTGTCGCGAGCGCGGCGGCGGATTTGGCATCGGTCGCTTCGGACAGGATGCTCTCGGCCTGCTCGCGCATATAGGCGATTTCCGGCTGACCGAAGAGCAGCGCCTGCCGCTGCTTGGTGTCCGTGCCCTTGCTGCCATAATAGCGCGACACGAACGCGTCCTGCACGGCCTTCAGCATATCGGCGGGAAAGCGATCCTCGAACGGGCGGATGACGAGCCGCTCGATCGCGACCTTGCTGCGCTCGCCGGCTATCCCCTCCTCCTCGGCGAGGCGATGCAGCCCGCGCGGATCGTCCGCCATGCGCCAGTGACGCTTGAGGCATTGCGAGGAAATGCGCGTGCGCGTCGCCCCGCCAAAGGGCAGGCGCTTGGACAGCCCGGCATCGTCCCGGTTGAGCAGGGCGCCCGGCCATGCGGCGAGAAAATGAATCTGGATGAACCTGGGCGTCACTGCGCGTCTCCCTTGCGAGCATGTCCGGCATCATAATAAGCGCGCGCAATCTCGAAGCGCGCTGTCTCCGCCGTGGCTGGATGGTCACTGATGAGGTGGTGGATCGTCTGCAGGTCGACCGGCACCTGCCCCGCCTTTGCGAGGAACCGGGCAGCGCGGCGCACCTGATCGTATAAGGCGGGGCCGCGCGCGGAGGTGAGCCGCATCAGCCGGTTTTCCGAATAGCCCGCCTCCCACAGGGCGCGGCCGAGCTTGCGGCCGGGTGCATGGGGTGCCAGCACGGCCGTGCCGGACAGCAAGGCCGCGACATGGGCGAGCAGGCTCCAGCGATCAAACGCCGCCTGATTACTCCATTCCGGCTGCGATACGCCGGCGCGATGGAGCAGGCCCATCACCACGCCAATCGCCTCGTCCGGACGATTGCGGGTGAGGTACATGCGGCGCAGCGCGGCGTGCTGACCGGTCGGCAGGCGTGGTATCTGCCCCGCGACAGAGGCGACCGGATTTTTCTTCGGCTCGGCCTCCGTGGCTGCGGCGTCGTCTTCACTCGCCATCCCTGTCGTCCTCCACGAAACGATAAAGCTGTGCATCGAGAAAGCTGCGGGCACGGACATAGGCGCGAACCCGGCGTACATGGGTGCGCGGCGCCGCCTTCGCCGCATCCTCGAACACATCGCGCGCGATATCACGCAGGCGCACGCGCCAGGGGCGGCGATGCGGCCCCGGCTGCTCATCAACCTCGGCCCAGAAGGCATCATCGAAGAAGATGCGATCAACCTCCACATCGAACCGGCCCGTCCATGGGGTGGCTTTGCGGTCGCTCGATGCGTCGTCGAGGCGGATCTGGTCCGGGCCGCCCTGCATCAGCGAGAAGAGCGCCCGGCGCAGCGCGCCCTTGGCGCTCCCGGCATCGTCCGATCGCGCTTTGGCAACGCGCCCCGTGCGATCCAGAAATGTCTGCCGCCGCCCGGCGCCGATGCTGCGGGAAATGGCAATGGCGCGGCGGTGCCACCCCTCCGTCTTGCCCTGACCACGGACAAGCGCCGTGGCGACGATGCCGAGCCCCTCGCGGTCATCATCGTCCGCCGCTTCGGCGAGCAGCGGGCGGCTGGTTTCGCTGCGATCGAGCAGGCGCGCGATCTGACGATAGCCAAAGCCCGCCGCAGTCGGCGTGACGCTGGCGCTGCCATCGCCCTTTATTGGCGCCCATGGATCTCCGGTGCGGCCCTTGAGCTCTGCGGCGGCCACGCGCGCGCCTTTCGATCCCGCCGTGCGCGCGACCAGATCTTCTCCGTTGCGTTCCAGCCTGACCCGGCGGCAGATATCGACATAGAGCGGATCGAGCGTCGCGAAGGAGAGCGTCTGCGTCCCGTCCCATGGCGGCAGCCACAGCAGCGGGAGGCCGGTGCGCCCGTCCGCTCGCTGAGCGGCGGTGGCGATGAGGCGGCGGACATCGCGGATAAACGCTGCCGATGCGCCGCCCAGCGGACGCAGGCTGAAGCTCATCCGGCTGGCAAAGCCACCATTCATGCGGCTGATGCCATAATTGCCCGCGCCCAGAAAACCGTCATAGGTTTGCAGCGTGACCAGCGCGAACAGCCAGTCTTCATCGCATGCATGAACCATGCGGCCCTGCTTCACATCGTGATTTTTGGAGGTGACGAGCATGTCCAGCATGTCTGGCGTCGTCAGCCGGTTCTTATAATCCCCGGCATCGGTGGGGCGGACGACAGGGGGCTGGAGCAGCGCGGGCTTCGACCAGTCATCGACGACCAGCGACCATGCCTCACCCCCCGGCCAATCCGGCGTGAGGCCGATGAGCAGCTTGCGCCAGCCCTCCTCCGTGCCGGGCAGATCATGCTGCTCGCCTGCCCGGATGAGCGCCATGGCAGCGATCTGCACGCAGAAGGCATGCCATGGCTCCAGCTGGTGCGGGCGCAGGGCCGGGAAGCTGTCCGCCTCGCCCCGCGCAAGCGCCGCGAATATGGCGAAGAGGGAGCCGGACTTTGTTTCCCTGTCATGCCGCCAATGCACCAACATCGCATCTCCCATCCCCGCGAGTGCGGGGGAGCCTCTAGCCGGCTTAAAAGAACAAGACCGGGTCCATCCGCGCGTCACGCGGGAGCAAAGCTATGTTGGGACAAGAAGCCAAAGCAAGATCAGGGTACAGGCTGAGGCGACGTAAATTTCATCTGAAACGGATCTTGATGAGTGGACGTGATGCCCAGCTTTGGATACACAGTCGACACTTAGCCGCGGGTCGAGAAACCATGCGCTCACGACCTGCTCGGGGGAAGTTCGATAGCGGCGGCGGTTGGACCGAGTGGAGAGAACGATGGCTGGATCAAGCATGGCTGTGACAGGTAAGGTCAAGAGAGATAGGTAGTCAACCAAAAATTCTAGAAGACTTAAGTAGAACTAGAACGTTGTATATTTTTTTGGGAAGAATGCCTCAATCCATAGCATGATCTGAAAGGAGGCCATATCGTCCATACCGGAATCGTCTCTCGCCCAGCCGGAAGAGCAAATCGTCACCGCTTGGCTGAATCTCGGCGGGCTCTGCATCAGCGCCAATGCCGCCAGCCATCCAGTCGGGGATTTTTATCTGGCTGATCGGTGCGCCAAAGGGACCGGGCAATGGCGGATCAAACCGCACCAGCCGGTCGCGCGTGCCGAGCCGGGTCGAGATTGCTTCATCACGATCGGGAAAGCGCAGCGTGGTAAATGGCCGGCCAATATCGAGCGCAAACCCGCGCGCCGTCTGGCGCTCGGCAATGGCGAGCCCGTCCTGCTGATTGCCATGGTTGATCCATGCGGTGCCGAGCCCGGCTTTCAGCCGTTCCGAGACCTCAGGGTGGAGCGCCTGTTCGACGAGGCGGCGATTGTCCGCGGGAATGGATATTTGTGGATTTGCCTCCAGCACCTGCCAGGTCGCTTCCAACTGAAGGAGATCGCGATAAACGCCCTGACCATCGCTGAGCGGCCCCAGCCCATGCCGCTCCGCCACGCGGCCGAGATAGCGTGAAAGGTCACGCTCTGCCGGCACGAGGATGATCGCGCGTGCCTCCGCAAACGCACCGCGATCATCGCGCGTGTGGCGATGCAGGCGTCCGATCCGCTGGAGCAGAACGTCCATTGGCGCGAGATCGGTGATAAGGAGATCAGCATCAATATCCAGGCTTTGTTCCAGGGTCTGGGTGCCGGTGATGATCCGGCCGGCGGCGCTGCGTTGCCTGCCAAGGGCGGCCTCCACCGCCTCATCCAGCAGCTTGCGATCTTCCGTCGCGAAACGGCTGTGGTGGAGCGTTGCCGCGCCGTTGACGCGGAATGCCAGCTCGGGCGCGATATCCTCGACCGCGCGCGCTACGGCGACGGCACCGTTGACGCTGTTGCGGACCACCAGCACCGATGCGCCGGCGCGGGCCGCGTCCACCGCGCGGGCGGCAATGGCGTCTATATCGTCGATCAGGGGCGCGGGTGTGATGGACACATGTTTTTCACGCCTGGACCCCGGGATGGAAGCAAGGCCGGCTGTGCTGCCCCACATTGCCGGATAAGGCGTGGCCTCCGCTTCTGCGAGTGGCGGGGGAGGCGGAAATCCCGCCGGGTCCAGCAATGCCGCGCGGGCATCGGCGCCAAGTGTTGCCGAGAGGAGCAGGGCATGGCCACCCAGCGCGACATGGTTGCGCAGCACCTGACGCAGAACTTCCGCCATGAAACTGTCGGAGGCATGAACCTCGTCGACCACGAGCAGGCTGCGGGCGAGCGCGGCGGCGCGGAAATGGGCGTGGCGAAGCTGGAGGCCGGCCATCAGCGCCTGATCGATGGTGCCCACCGCGACCCGCGCGGTGAGATAGCGCCTGGGGCTCTCGGCCGCCCAGCGATCATCGTGCCCGGCCTCATCGTCTGACCATGTCACCTCGAAATCCGGCAGGGCCTGTCCCTCGGCATCGCCGGATTTGAGGTAGCCGGGCACCGCAAGCACGGCCTCCACCGCGCCGGGGCCGAACACGCGATCGAGCATGCGCTGGACACGCGCATGAAGCTGGACGGCGGCGGAGCGCGTGGGCAGGGCGAAATACAGCCCATCGACGTGCCCGGCGCGGCGCAGGGCGAGCCAGCGCCAGAGCGCCGCCTCGGTCTTGCCCGATCCCGTCTCCGCCTCGATCAGCGCAATCGGGCCAAGGTCCAGCCGGTCAGCGGCGCGCTGCATGGGGCGCGGGGCGCCATCGATGCCGAAGGCCTCGCCAAATGAGACGAGCGGCGTTTCCAGCGGCGCCAGCCCCCGGCCGATGATGGCGCGGTCTGTACCGGGTCCGCGCAACGCGTCGCGGGCCTCGCCATGGGGCGCGGCGACGGGAAACAGGCGGGTGTCGGAGCCCAGCCAGTCCGCCAGCGTGACAAGGCCGCAGACGAGGGAGACGAACGCGGGCGCATCGGGAAGCGGATCACCCGGCGCGAATGCCAGCGGAAAGCGTGCCTCGGCAAGATCGAACAGACGCCGAAGCTCCGCAATCGGATCATAGTCATCCTGTGCTGCCCACAGATGCCGATAAGGCCGCGCGGCTTCTTCCGCGTCGCCGGTCGTATCGTTGAAGTAGACGGGGAGCGGCCGGCCATGGTGCGCCATTACCGCTGCAAACAGCTCATCCGCGCCCCAGTCTTCAAGCATGCCGACAAGCCGGTTCGCCGGCTCGCTGCGCCCGGCCGCCCCGAAGAACAGCGCCGCCGTCTCGCTCGTATGGCCGACGATCCGCTCGCCCTCGAACTGTCGCCGCCAGAAGCCGCGGTTCGCTTTCCCCAGATCGTGCAGATAGGCGAAGGCGCAGAGTCGCGCGCGATCCTGAGCGGTGAGGGCGCGGCCGGCAACGCCGTCCACCCGGGCGGCCCATAATGTATTCTCGATCAACGTCTTGAATATGCTCGCGACATCGGCGCCATGATCCGAAAGGGGGAGCGCGGCAGAGCCGGATCGGTCCAGCTTTGCCCAGGCGATATGGCTGCGTAATGATTGCATATGCACGGCGCTACTCATGGGTGAGATGCGGATCATTGCGAGGTTGGCGCAGAGCCGCAAGAGGCGGAATTTCCCGGCCGAAATTCCGCCCCTCAATAGGCGAGCTTTGCTTTCGGGCCTCTTTGAACGAGGGCAGGCAATCTCGTCCGGCCGTCACAGGATCCTGAACTCATGGACTCCACCGGCTCGCTGGACCAGCGCCGGCCGGCTCCCGATGAAGCGCGCCACGCCGTCACAGGCCGTGCGCAAATGTCCGCCCGGCTTTACGGTTGTGAACAGTCCACCCCGCGCCAGTGCGAACGGCAGCACGAGCTGATCCTGAAGATAGGGGCCGGCAAAGGCCTCCGATTCCAGAAATCCAAGCATCCGTCCGACCGCTTTCCTGGACACGCGCTCCGCCGTTACGCCCAGCTGGCCGAAGCCGCTGACGATCTCGGTGCCATGCTCAAACCGCGCTTCCAGCAACAGGATGTTGCCCGGCCCCTGATCCTCGGGAAGTTCGCGGATGCAGGCTTCCCGTTCCGACCAGCCAAGATCGCGACGCACCACATTGATCTCGCGCTCCGCAATCTCGATCGGAAGCCCCGCGAACACGGCCTGTCCGCTGACGCCGATGAGCGCACCGCGCTCCGGACAATCGATCGGCCGCAACGGAGCCGGTATGATCTCCACCTCAATCCGGCCGCCACCGCGCGGGTAGAAGCCGTGCCGCACCAGCCGCGCGGAGACGGTCGGCCCCATGCGGTTGATGATCGGCAGGAAGCAGCGCTCGATAAACTCGAACGGAGGGGCGAGCATGTTGTGCGTGCCGCCCTCAAGCACGAGGCGCGACGGGGCATCGGCGAAGATGAGCGGCATCAGGATCGTCTGGAGCACAAGGCCAGTGCTCCCGGCGGTGCCCACCGCGAACTGATAATTGCCGGGCGTGACGCGGCCCGGCCGGAAGGTCAATTCCGATGAGCCGACGCTCAGCCCCCGACACTCGGCATTGCCGATGACGCAGGCCGCCTCGACCGCGGTCACATGCTGGCGCATGAGGCCCGGCTTCTCGCGTCCCCCGCGAATATTGGTGATCTGGAACGGCTCACCGGTGACGAGCGAGAGCGCGCACGCATTGCGCACGACCTGCCCGCCGCCTTCGCTTTCCGATCCGTCGATGGTGATCATAATTCCCCCTGGAGGCATTTCCGTGGCCGCTTGCGCGACCGGTGAAACGGGGCGGCATGCCCCCGGCATACCGCCTGATCCCGTTTCACCCCTTCACGCATACCACCTGTTTCAACGTATGGACGATCTCTACCAGATCGGCCTGGGCGGCCATCACGGCTTCGATCGGCTTGTAGGCCCGGGGCGTCTCGTCGATGACGCTCTCGTCCTTGCGGCACTCGACGCCCGCCGTGTCGGCGATATGCTCGTCGAGCGAGACCAGCTTCTTGGCCTGGGTGCGGGACATTACGCGCCCCGCGCCATGGCTGCAGCTCTCAAACGATTCCGCATTGCCGAGACCGCGCACGATGAACGATTTCGCGCCCATCGAGCCCGGGATGATGCCCATCGTGCCCTTCGCCGCGCGCACAGCGCCCTTGCGGGTCACCAGCACATTCTCGCCGAAGTGGTTTTCCCGCGTCACATAGTTGTGATGGCAGTTCACCGCTTCCAGCTCCGCGTTGAAAGGCCTGGCGATCTGGCCGCGCAGCGCCCGGATCACATTGGTCATCATCATCCGGCGGTTCAGCGCGGCGAAGTCCTGCGCCCACTCGACCGCCTCGACATAATCGTCGAAATGGTCGGTCCCTTCCGGGAAGTAGGCGAGGTCCTCG
>JAMHVU010000165.1:0-2161 GCA_035911355.1 Sphingobium sp. | reverse complement strand
CTCGAGCTGGCCAGTGGCCCGCTGGAAGCGCAGGTTGAACGATTCCTTCTTGAGGGCCGCGAGCTGGTCGCGAAGCTGATCCGGGGTCTTATCCCGGAGATCGGCCGCTTTGATGGCCATGGATCAATCCTTTCAACATCGCCAGAAGGCCCCCTCGCGGGTCACCCTGATTCTGGCGGAGTTCATGGTGGAGCGGGCCGTGTACAGCCATATGGAGCGAATGGCAACCGCCAATCCCTGATCGCCAAACGGCAGGGACCTCAGCCTGCCATAACGTCGCGCAGGCCATCCGCTACCGCGTCCGATGCGACGTCACCGAGAAGCGCCGATTGAACAACGAGTCCGAGGATCAGCGACAATACCAATTTCGCAACGTCCGGCGCCGAAGCGTCAGGCCGGACCGCCCCGTCATCCCGCCACTGCGCCGCCGCATCTTCGAGGCGCGCGCGGAAAGGAAGGTAGAACCCCCGCATCAGCTCGCCCAGCCGCTCGTTCCGCTGCGCTTCGCTCCAGCCGAGCAGCGCCACGCGGCGCAGGTCATACCCTTCCCGCACCGTATAGTCGTCGATGATCCTGCCGATCGCGCGCAGCAGCGCATCCGGAGCGGGCAGCGGCCGGGCCTCCAACACCGGGGCGATCAGTTCGCGCAGATTGCCGAGCGAGGTCGTCACCGCCGCGAGAATCAGCTCCTCCTTGCTTGGAAAATACGAATAGACCGCCCCCGCCGAGAGCTTCGACGCGCGCACAATGTCGTCCATCGTTGTCGCGTGAAGTCCCTGCCGCTGGAAGCAAACCCAGGCGGCTTCGAGGATCTGGGTCCGCCGCTCGGCCCGGCGCTCATCGGAGATCTTTGGCATGCCCCCCTATAAAACGAACGATCGTTCTTTACAAATGGTCATCCTCAACATATAAAACGAACGATCGTTTTTTATGAGATATGCCATGATAACCGTGACCGCGATAGAGACCGGCAAGGCACGCATGAAGACGGCGCAGCGCGTGGGCCGCGAGGGGCGCGGAGCGCTCGGACGGAAGATCGACATCTTTCGCGATCGGAACTGGGTGGAGCCGCTACCAATCCTCTGCTATCTCATCGATCATCCCGAGGGACGGTTTCTGGTCGATACCGGGGATACCTGGCGCAATTCGGTCCCTGGCTATCTGCCGTTTTGGAATCCCTTCTACCGGCAGGTCTCAATCCGCGTCGCACCCGAGGAAGAAGTCGGACCGAGGCTCGCCGCGATGGGCCTTGATCCCGCTCGCGACCTCGCGGCCGTGGTCCTCACCCATTTTCACCACGACCATACCGGTGGCCTCGACCATTTCCCCCATAACCGCGTGATCGGTCCACGCGCGAACTACGCGGCTTCGACCGGAGTCAGGGGAATGATGATGGGCTGCCTGCCCCAGCGCTGGCCGATCTGGCTGAGCCCGGAGCTCGTCGAAATGGATGGCCCGCCCATCGGCCCCTTCCCTGCCTCGCATCCGATCACCTCGGACGGGCGTGTACTGCTGGTGCCGACGCCTGGCCATGCCATCGGGCACTGCTCGGTCATCGCGCTTGGCGAGGACGTCGCCTATTTCCTCGCCGGCGATGCCACCTATTCGCAGGAGAATTTGCGCGCCGGCCAGACCGATGGCGTGACCAACGATCCCGCCACGGCACGCGAGACACTGGACCGGATCGCCGATTTCGCGCGGCGCCAGCCGACCATCCTGCTCCCGGCCCACGACCCCGACGCCCGGCGCCGCCTCGCCGAGCGCGAGACCTTCTGATCCCGCCTCCAGCCGGCGCAAATGAAAAGGCCCCGGTCTCCCGGGGCCCTTTTCGTATCCATGCTAGGCGGGTGCTCGGCACCCGCCTTCCTACCAGTCTTCGCGCGCGACGAACCGGCACTTGATCGGGAGCTTCATCGCGGCGAGGCGGAGCGCCTCCTTGGCGACCTCCTCGTTCACGCCTTCGATCTCGAACATGATCCGGCCGGGCTTGACCTTGGCGGCCCAGAATTCGACCGAACCCTTGCCCTTACCCATGCGGACCTCGGTCGGCTTCTTCGTGACCGGCACGTCCGGGAAGATGCGGATCCAGACGCGGCCCTGGCGCTTCATGTGGCGGGTCAGCGCGCGGCGGGCGGCCTCGATCTGACGCGCGGTGATGCGT
>JAMHVU010000164.1:0-56016 GCA_035911355.1 Sphingobium sp. | reverse complement strand
TATGACGCGATTGGAAGATGACCAAAATATGATTCCTGTATCCAGTAATAATCTTCGCATAAAGCACATTTATCGCCAAGCGGATTACTCTGTAATTGCAGATTCAAAGAGAGGACATAAAGTGGATAGTCGGAGCAACGTACCATACTTCGTCCGTCTTCGTCGCAAATTTGAAAAGGAAGACGACGGCCTCAAGGCGATCCGCGATCAGGCCAAGGCCGACGCCGACCGGGCGCAGGCCATGCTCCAGAACTCAGGCCAGAAGGCCGTCACGCCGCAGATGCTGCGCACGTTCGCCAAGAATGCCCGCCAGAGCATCCGGCTTGAAGGAGGAGGCTATCGCCGCGACCATCTGCGCGCGCTGGCTCAGCGCGTCGAGGTCAATACCGGCGAAGTCAGGATCATGGGATCGAAATCCCGGTTGCTTCAGGCGCTGGTGTCGGGCGGTGGCGTAAACGCAGTGCCCACTCAGGGACTGAAGTGGCGGAGAGGGTGGGATTCGAACCCACGTTACGGTTGCCCGTAAACCGCATTTCGAGTGCGGCGCATTCGACCACTCTGCCACCTCTCCGCAAGAGAGCGCCGGGCAACGGGTTGGAAGGCCGGCGGGTCGTCGAGGGCGCGTCGTTAGCGGATGAATGGGGTTTTGCCAAGCACTCTCCCGCTTTCGCGAAGACGGCTCTTGCACAAACGACAATGCGCCTACATCTCATCGGCATGACAAGTAAGCGCGAGCCTCCATCTGCACAGAACGCGGGTCAGCCGCTCACGAATGCCGCACGCTTACTGGAGGACGCAGAGCCCGTCCGCCGAATCTCCCATGCCCGTTTTACGATTGGCGATGTCGTGCGCCACCGGCTGTTCGGTTTTCGCGGCGTCATTTTCGATATCGACCCCAGCTTCGCCAATAGCGAGGAATGGTATGCAGCCATCCCCGAGGCGATAAGGCCTGATCGCGATCAACCCTTTTACCACTTGCTCGCCGAAAATGCCGAGTCGAGCTACATCGCCTATGTCAGCCAGCAGAATCTTCTGGAAGATCGCTCAAGCGGACCCGTCCATCATCCGGCCGTGCCGCAGATTTTCACCCCTGCGCCCGATGGCCGCTATAATATGCATCATCTGCGGTGGCATTAGGCACCGCCACGCCCGCCCGTTTCACGCCTTGATCCGCCAGCCTCTCGCCAGCAATGCATAAGCAAGCGCGCAGAGCGTCACGTTGATCCCCAGCAGCACAAGCGCACCAGTCAGCACATGGGTGTCGGCAGCATCAAGAAAGCCATACCGAAAGCCCGAGATGGCGTAGAAGAAGGGATTGGCGTGGCTGATCGTCTGGAAAGCGGGTTTCAGCCGGTCGATCGCGTAGAATGTGCCCGAAAGGAGTGAGAGCGGCGCAACGACGAAGTTGGCGATCGCTGCGTTATGATCGAATTTCTCCGCCCAGATCGACGTGAGCACGCCGATGAAGGCCAGCAGCGCCGCCCCCATGAGGCCGAACCACAAGATCGCCCATAGGTGCGTGGGCGCGACATGCACGCCCGGCCAGAGCGCCATCGCCACCCACACCGCCACACCGACGCACACAGCCCGCGTAATGGCCGACCCAACCAACGCGAAAAGCAGCTCGCCGGTGGAGATGGGTGGCATCAGATAATCAACAATCGTCCCTTGCACCTTGCCAACCATCAACGGGAAACTGGCATGCTGGAAGGACGCCTGCATCATGCCCATGATGATGAGCCCTGGTGCAATGAAATCCGGAAACGGTACGCCGAGCACCATATTGCCCGAGCGGCCCAGCGCGACCGTGAAGATGACGAGATAAAGCAAGGTCGTGAAGGCCGGCGCCCACACCGTCTGCAACTGGACCTTGACGAACCGCCGCACCTCCTTTGCGTAGAGTGCGAACATGCCGGACCAGTTGACCGCGCGGATCACCGGAACGCCCGGCTCATGGCGTATGAGGCTATCGGCGCGTGTAGTGGCGGACGAATTGCCTGCTGATGGTTCGCTCGACATGGCGCTGGCGCCTAGACCCTTGGCCCCGGCCGCGCAACACTCCCGCGTGCGAGATCGCATCATCGCAGTGTGGTAATTGATTTTTCCGCGCGAACTCCCCATATGGCCGCCAATCCCGGAAGAGAGAAATACAGCATGTCTTGGACAGACGAACGCATCGACCACCTCAGGCAGATGTGGGAAAAGGGCATGACCGCGAGCCAGATCGCGGAAGAGCTTGGCGGCGTGAGCCGCAACGCGGTGATCGGCAAGGCCCATCGCCTCGGCCTGCAATCGCGCCCATCCCCGGTGAAGCTGGCCGAAACCCCCAAGGCGGCGGCCACCGCGCCGGCGCGCAAGCCCGCGCCCCGGCCCGAGCCACGGCCAGCGCCCGTTGCCGAGGCGCGCCCAGTGCCGGCAGCCTCCGCACCGATCGCCCCCGCCGCCACAACTCCAGCCGCGCCGACGACGCCGGTGGACGCCGCGGTGCCCGCCCCGGCGCCAATGCCGCGTATCGTCTCGGTCGGCCCGGGCGGTTTTCTGCGGCAAGGCCCGGGCGATCAGCAGCAGCCCATACCGCCTGCGCCGCCGCGCCGTCTTGTCCCGGCCAAGCCCAGCCCGGAAATCACCGGGAAAACCAGCTTGCTCGATCTCAACGAGAAGATCTGCAAATGGCCAATGGGGCATCCCGGCGAGCCCGATTTCCACTTCTGCGGTGACAAGGTGAACCCGGGCTTCCCTTATTGCGTCGAGCATTGCGGCCGCGCCTATCAGGCCCAGTTGCCGCGTGGAACGCGTCGTCCGCCTCCGCCGCTCCCATATGGCGGGCCGAGAGTGCGTTAAGAACGAGATTAGGGAAAGGCCGCCTTCGAGCGGCCTTTCTTTTCAGATTGCCGCGAACAAAGCGCGCACGCTTCCCGCTTGCGCGGGTGACTCCCATACCCCTATAGCAGGCTCATGGTCGACGACCTTTTCAAGGGCGCACGCCCCGACACCGCCGAGAGCTACGATGCGTCCGCCATCGAGGTGCTGGAAGGGCTGGAGCCCGTCCGCCGCCGACCCGGCATGTATATCGGCGGGACGGACGAGCGCGCGCTGCATCACCTCGCCTCCGAAGTGCTGGACAACGCAATGGACGAGGCCGTTGCCGGCCACGCCACCCGCATCGAAGTGGTGCTGGACGCGGGCAACCACCTGACCATCACGGACAATGGCCGGGGCATCCCTGTCGATCCGCATCCGAAATTTCCCGGCAAGTCGGCGCTGGAGGTGATTCTCACCACGCTCCACTCAGGGGGCAAGTTTTCCGACAAGGCCTATGCCACGTCCGGGGGGCTCCATGGCGTCGGCATCAGCGTCGTCAATGCCCTCTCGACACGCACCGATGTCGAGGTGGCGCGTAATCGCGAGTTGTTCCGGCAAAGCTTTTCGCAGGGCCAGCCTCTTGCCCCGCTCGAAAAAGTGGGTGCGGCGCCCAATCGTCGCGGCACCAGCGTTTCCTTCACGCCCGATCCGGAGATCTTCGGCGAACTGCGGTTTCGCCCGGCCCGGCTCTACCGCCTTGCCCGCTCCAAGGCCTATCTCTTCGCTGGCGTCGAGATTCGCTGGAAGTGCGACCCGGCAATCATCACGGACGATACGCCCGCCGAAGCCGTCTTCCAGTTTCCCGGCGGTCTTTCGGACCATTTGCGCGAGCAACTGGGTACGCGTGAATGCGCGACGGCCAGTTTCTTCGCCGGGACGCAGGATTTTCCCGATGGGGCAGGGCGCGTGGAGTGGGCCGTGGCATGGCCGCTTTGGTCCGACGGTTCGACAAGCTGGTACTGCAATACCATCCCGACACCCGACGGCGGCACGCATGAGCAGGGCCTGCGCGCCGCGCTTACCAAGGGCCTGCGCGCCTTTGGAGAGCTTGTAGGCCAGAAGAAGGCGAAGGACATCCAGACGGACGACATCATGTCCGGCTGTGAACTGATGCTCTCCGTCTTCATCCGCGATCCGCAGTTTCAGAGCCAGACCAAGGATCGCCTGACGTCCCCGGAGGCCGCGCGGCTGGTGGAAGCGGCGATGCGCGACCATTTCGACCATTTCCTCTCTGACCAGATGGATCGCGGCAAGGCACTGCTCGGCGCCGTGCTGGAGCGGATGGATGAACGCGTGCGCCGCCGGCAGGAAAAGGAGATCAAGCGCAAGACGGCGACCTCCGCCCGCAAGCTGCGCCTGCCCGGCAAGCTCACGGACTGTTCGGCCGACGCGCCTGATGGAACCGAATTGTTCATCGTGGAAGGGGACAGTGCCGGCGGCAGCGCGAAGCAGGCGCGCGACCGCAAGACGCAAGCCATTCTTCCCATTCGCGGCAAGATCCTGAATGTCGCCTCGGCGACCTCGGCAAAGATCCTCGCCAATCAGGAGATCGCCGATCTCATCCTGGCGATCGGCTGTGGCACCCGCAAGGACTGCAACCCGGATCATATTCGCTATGAACGCATCGTCATCATGACCGATGCGGATGTCGATGGTGCGCACATCGCCACGTTGCTCATGACCTTCTTCTTTCAGGAGATGCCCGAGCTGGTGCGACGCGGCCATCTCTACCTCGCCCAGCCGCCGCTCTATCGGCTGACTGCCGGCGGCAAGAGCATCTACGCGCGCGACGATGCCCATCGCGAGGAATTGATGGCCGGCGCGCTCAAGGGCAGGAAAGTGGATGTCAGCCGCTTCAAGGGCCTGGGTGAGATGAACCCGCTGCAATTGCGCGAAACCACCATGGACCCGGCCACCCGCAGCCTCATCCGCATCACGCTCCCGCAGGAATATGAGGAGCGCGCGGGCGTCAAGGATCTGGTCGACCGGCTGATGGGCACCAACCCCGCTCACCGCTTCGCGTTCATACAGGCAAATGCGGCGAGCGTGGATGAAGAAGTGATCGACGCCTGATGAACTGAAGGGCTGGCACCAGGAGGCGCTATCGCGGAGAGGGGCGGGTTTTATTGCCCAGCGACCCAAATTTGCTCTCAGCTATGAACCGTTCCTGCCTTTGCCACGCGCATGGCTTCGGTTCGCCGGTCGCTACCATGATCGCCCGAGTGTCCAGGCGTTAGCTGCCGGGAAATTGGTTCGCGACGGCTCTACAAGCTTCCGCAGAAAACTGCACATCGCGACGATGACTTTAGGTCGTGAACCCATAAACGGGATGTCCGCAACGGGTGGCAAGAGGACATCGAGCCTCCGACCCGCTCCGGGTGCGACGGTTATTTCCATTCCATGAATATAGCGGTGAATGTCAGCGTATCGATGATGCCGTGCAACAGGACGAGAGGCCATAAGTTGCGCTTAAACAGCAAGAACATCGTGCCGAACGCCAAACCGATCCCGCAGGTCACGACCGCGCCGCGCCAGCCCTGATAGTAGAAATGGCCGTAGCCGAAAATCAGCGCGGAAAGGACAATGGCGAAGATCGACCCAAGCCAGCCGCCGGAAAACACCAATTGCAGGCGGGTGACGAGGTAGCCGCGAAAAAACATCTCCTCACCAAAGGCGGCGGCTGTCCACACGATCCCGAGCCAGAGCAGATAGTGAGGCAGGCTCCCGGCAACCTCGCCCCAGCGATTTTCGACGCCTGCAGGAACCTCGGGCAGAAACGTGATCCCAATCGCAGGCCCCGCAATCGTCGTTAGCGCGACGACGGCGGCGAAAGCGATCAACGTGAGCCCAGCCTGCGGAATGACCATCAGCTTGGGTTTCCATCCCCGCAGCGGAACAAGGCCCATCGCCGACCATCGCAGCCCTATCGCGCGAAAATACAGCGTCAGCAGACCGAGCGTCAGGAGAAGCGATGCGGGCCCCGCATAGCGCCAGAAAAGGAAGCTCATCAGATATTTAGATAGGAGGGCAAGGAAGACGAACGCCGTGATCTCTGCCATGATGGCCCATCGAGAATAGCCAGAGACTCGCACGTCCACCATGGCTCGCTTGGTGTACTATGTGGGTAACACCGTTAACAGATTGCGGTCGCACGGGTATCCAAGAAAGGTGCGAATGCCGACCGATCGCTTTCCTATCATGCCGCACTCTGATTCAGCGTTGGCATGAGCCGATATGACTTGACCGACTTCGAATGGCGCGTGATCGAGCCGCTGCTGCCCAACAAACCCAGAGGCGTGCCGCGCGTCGATGATCGTCGCGTGCTGAACGGTATCTTCTGGGTGTTGCGATCCGGTGCGCCATGGCGCGATCTACCGGAACGCTATGGCCCACGCACGACTTGCTAAAACCGCTTCGTGCGATGGCGAAAAGCCGGGGTATGGGACCGGATGATGGATGCCATCGCTGCCGCTCATGAGGGCGACATCCAGATGATCGACAGCACTTCCGTTCGCGCCCACCAGTAGGCCGCGACGACAAAAAGGGGGATCGAGATCATTGTCTCGGTCGCTCCCGAGGCGGCCTCACGAACAAAATCCACGCGGTCGTCGATGCACAAGGCCTCCCGATCCGGCTCGGCCTGACCGCCGGTCAGACGCATGATGGGCAGATCGCCGATACGCTACTCAACCACCTCGAACCGCGCACCATCGTGCCGGCTGATAAGGCCTATGACGCTGACCGCATTCGTGGCCTGATAGAGGAGCAGGGAGCCACGCCGAATATACCGGCCAAATCCAATCGGAAATGGAAGCCCTGCTTCAGAAAACGCCTTTATCGCGAGCGCAACCTGATCGAGCGGTTCTTCTCCAAGCTGAAGCACTTCCGCCGCGTCGCTACCCGTTACGACAAACTCGCCGCCAACTTCTTTGCCATGGTCCAACTCGCCTCAGTACGCCTGTGGCTGCGCGCTTATGAATCTACCGCCTAGTCATGTGGTGCCCGGCGCTATTGGCAGGGCTGGTCGCCGACAGGGGCCTTGCGGCGGATATGCTCGCGCCAGGCAATGTAGAGGCCGCTGGCGACGATCAGCGCGGCGCCGGTCCAGCTGGCCAGATCCGGCCAGGCCGACCAGATGAACCAGCCAAACAGGGTGGCCCACACAAGGCTGGAATAATCCATCGGCAGCACGACGGAGACCGGCGCCCATTTGAGCGCCGCGGTGAGGAATATCTGGCCAAGCCCGCCTGACGTGCCGATGAGCAGCAGCAATCCCCAATCGATCCAGTCATGCGGCGCCTGACCGATGATCCATAGCCCCAGCGCGAGCGGCGGCAGCGAGAAGAGGATGAACCAGAACACGATAGCGAGCGAATCTTCCGTGCGGGAGAGCTGCCGCAGCAGCACGGAGACGACGGCGGTCATGAACGCGCCGGTGAGTGCGATGCCGGCGCCGAACAGCGGGAAGTGATCGCCGCCCGGGCGGACCATGATGAGCATGCCGAGAAAGCCCATCGCCACGGCTGCCCAGCGGTGTGCGCCGGTGCGCTCGCCAAGGAAAAGCGCGGACATGACCGTTGCGAAGATCGGCGCGGTAAAGCCGATGGTCGTTGCCTCCGCGAGGGGCAGCAGCATGACGCCGAGAAAGTTGAAGACCATGCCGGTCAATCCAGCGGCCGCCCGTCCGGCATGGGCGCCATAGCGCCGTGTGCGGACAGTGGCGAGACCTGGCCCCAGCCAGAGGCAGATCAGCACGATGGGGAGTGCCAGCACTTGCCGGTAGAAGAGCGTCTCGACGACATGCACGCCGCGATCGGTCGCGACCTTGATGCCGGCCATCATCGTTGCGATGCACAGCGCGGCCATGAGCCGCAGGCCGATGGCATAGAGCCGGCGTTCCGGCCGGGCCGGTGACGCAGGGGTGCCGGCGGCGGTAGGCGAAGGCGTGATCACGCCCTCGCTCTAGCCCTCTTCGGGTGCAATGCAACATGGCGGCAGGCATTGCCTGCGCGCCTGCCGCGGATAATGGCTATAGGATCAGCCCGGCTTGCGAAAACGCAGCGTCATACGGTCGCTCTCGCCAATAGCGAGATAGGCTGCCCTGTCCGTCTCGCCATTGGCGAGCGTTGGCGGCAGAGCCCATACGCCCTTTGCATGATCGGCCTTATCCTTGGGATTGGCATTGACCTCGCTCCGCGCTTCCAGCGTGAAGCCAGCCTGCTCGGCAAGGGCCTGGACCGTCGAGGTCTTGAGATAGCCGCTGGTCTTTTCCAGCGCGTTGTCCCGGTTCTCCGGCAGGCGATGATCGACCACGCCAAGCACGCCGCCCGGCTTTAGCACGCGGAAGAACTCGGCGAACGTTGCCGTCGCCGTTCCGCCCATCACCATATTGTGGACGTTGCGGAACGTGAGCACGGTGTCCACGCTGCCACTGGGCAGCTCGCTCAGCGCGTGGACGATTCTGGCCTTGCTATAAGTGCCGGGATCGGCGGCGATGAGGGCCTTTACCGCGTCGGATGAGCGGCCCGCGGGCTGGGCTCCAATGTAGGAGCCGCCGTTTTTCTCGGCGAGCGGCGCCAGTATCTCCAGATACCAGCCGCCACCGGGGAAATATTCAAGGATCGTCTGTTTGCCCGTCACCCCGAAGAAAGCGAGGGTCTCGGCCGGATGGCGATATTGATCGCGCGCGACATTGGCCGCTTTACGTGTCGATGCGGCGATGGCTGTCGCTATGGCCGGATCGACCGCCGCCTGATGCTGGGCATGGTCCGCGTGGCCCTCATGCTGGGCCATGGCTGGCGCGGCGAGCGCGCCGGCGAGCGCAATGAATGGCAGGGCGTGCCGTCGACGGGCGGGCATAGGTCATCCTCTCAGGTGGTTGCTATGCGTGCAAACCTGCCCGATGCATGTGACACGCGCAAGGCCGTGCAGACCTGTGCCGGTTTGGCCCGCTTACAGGCAGGCTTCGAGCAGCGGCTGATCGAAGCCGAACTGGCGAGCCTTGTCCAGCGTATAGGGGCGCAGGCCCATGGCGCGATATTCGCCGATGATCCGGCCGTTCTCGTCCTCGTCCAGATACTCATATTTGAAGAGTTCCTGGGTGACGATCACCTCACCCTCCATACCGATGACCTCGGTGATGTTGGTGACGCGGCGCGAACCGTCGCGCAGGCGCTTGACCTGGACGATGAGATCCACCGATTCGGCAATCTGGCGGCTGATCGCTTCCTTGGGGATCTTGATATCGCCCATCAGCACCATGTTTTCCATACGGCCCAGGCACTCGCGCGGGCTGTTGGCGTGGAGCGTGCACATTGAGCCATCATGGCCGGTGTTCATCGCGGCGAGGAGGTCAAAACACTCCGCGCCACGAATTTCGCCCAGGATGATCCGGTCCGGGCGCATACGCAGCGCGTTCTTCACGAGGTCGCCGATGGTAATCGCGCCCTGTCCCTCAAGGTTGGGCGGGCGTGTTTCGAGCGGCAGCCAGTGCGGCTGCTGGAGGCGAAGTTCGGCCGCGTCCTCGATGGTGAGCACGCGCTCGCCGGGGTCGATCATCTTGGAAAGGGCGTTGAGCATCGTGGTCTTGCCCGAGCCCGTGCCTCCGGAGATGACAACGTTGAACCGGCAGGCCCCCGCGATCTTGAGCGCGGTCGCCATCTTGTCGGACATGGAACCGCCCTTGGCCATGATATCCAGCGTGATCGGCTTGGCGGAGAATTTACGAATGGAGATCGCCGTTCCGCGCAGCGAAAGCGGCGGGACGATGACGTTGACACGACTGCCGTCGGGCAGACGGGCGTCGGCGAGCGGCGTGGTCTGGTCGACGCGGCGGCCGACCTGATTGACGATGCGTTGCGCGATCTGGAAGAGATGGTCCTCGTCGCGAAAATGGATCGACGCGATCTGGAGCTTGCCCTTTTTTTCGACATAGGTCTGCTTGGGGCCGTTGACCATGATATCGCTGATGTCCGGATCGGACAGCAGTTCCTCCAGCGGTCCAAAGCCGAGCAGCTCGTCGACCAGCACTTTTTCCAGCGCGAACTGTTCTCGCCGGTTGAGGGTCAGCTTCAGCTCGGCGAGCACTTCCATGATGATCGGACGGAACTCTTCCGCCAGCTCGTCTTTGGACAGTGTCGCCGCCGCTTCCGGGTCGACGCGCTCCAGCAGGCGCGGAAGCACCTGCTCCTTGATTTTGTGGACGCTTGCCTCAAAACCCTGATTCTGCTCGCCCGTCTGACTATGGTCGGTGTTCATCCGCTCCGAGAGGCGCGCCATGGCATCCGAGTTGCGGTCGAGTGCGGATGGAGGGGCGCTGCCGGGGATGGGTGCGCTTGCAGGATCGGGCGCGCGCGACGCCCCGGTTTCGGGAAGCGGGGGAAATTGTCCGCCGCCTGCGGGGGTGCCGGCAGGTGAATGCATGGGCCGTGCAACGCCGAAGCTCGGCTTGCCCATCATTCCGTTCTTGCGTCCAAATGCACTCATGGCAGGTGTTGTATCCTGAAGTCTTGTCTTGGCAGTCCCCAACGGCTGGCACACTAAGTGCGAGGCTTGAATAAAGGTTTAAGGCCGCTCAACGATGATTGTTGCGTCCCGGGACGGCATGGTCTTCAGCCGCACAAGGGGGTTTGCGCCGATCAACGAGCTGGCGATCACCTCTGCTCTGTGAACAGTTTAATCGGCCTGAACGCCCGCCCAGATATGAGATGCGCGATGTCGGCGTTTGACCCAGATCTCGCCGGGCTTGCGCGCTTGGTGCTTGCCGGGCGTCGCGTGGCTCCCTAAGCGCGGGTGCCATGACCGCGCATAAATCTGGCGACCCGACAACGCTCAACCGCCTTTACGGCCGGGCCAAAGGCAAGCCCTTACGGGCTGGCCAGCAATCGCTTGTCGACGACCTGCTGCCGCAGATTGCCGTGCCGGCAGAGGGCCCGGTGACGGCGGAACGGCTGTTCGGGTTCGAGCGGCCGCTTCATTTCGAGATCGGCTTTGGCGGTGGCGAGCATATGGCTGCGCGCGCTGACATGCTGCCCGACCATGGCTTCATTGGTGCAGAGCCTTTCATGAACGGTGTGGCGCAGGCGCTGGTCCATGTTGCGGGCGATCATGGCGCGGGGATGCCGCTCGCCAATGTCCGCATTCATCATGGCGATGCGCTGGAGGTGCTCGCGCGCGTGCCGGATGGAGCGCTTTCCTTTGTCTATCTGCTCCACCCCGACCCATGGCCAAAGGCGCGCCACGCCAAAAGGCGGATGATGAACAAGGGGCCGGTCGATCTGATCGCCGCGAAGCTGAAGCCCGGCGGGGAGTTCCGCTTCGGCACCGATCATCCGGTCTATCTGCGCTGGGCATTGATGGTGATGCGGGATCGCGCGGATTTCGAGTGGCTGGCCGAAACGCCGGATGATTTCCTGCGTCGGCCCGGCGGCTGGCCGGAAACCCGCTATGAGGCCAAGGCGCGGCGGCTCGGGCATGAGGTCTGGTACTTTAGATACCGGCGCGCATAAGCAGTCGCACATGATAAAGAGATATTGAGAGGCATTATCAATTACTCTATCAATCGCGGATGCCTCGCGAGCGAAGAGATTCTTTTCAGTCGATTTTGCCGCGCCCGGTTCCGGGTCATGACGAGGCATTGCCGGACGGCGCGGTTCGGAACGGCGCTGTCGCGCTCCGCCCGCCGCCCGGGAGTGAACGGCGCTACGCATCGCCACGGATCAGCCGGTGGGTGGGCGTGGGGTCCACAATGTTCGTCTATGTCGCGATCGGCGCGATCTGGCTCCTGTCCGGTACGACGCGGTTTCCGCAATATGCAGACCCGGCAGCGCTGACCGTGCTTGATCTGCCAATCCCGACCCCGCCGGCCAACGCCACGCCGAAGGAGCCGGCCGTTCCGGCAGATGCCAGACATGCGCGTCGGCGCGCCGCAGGGCCGGTACCGGAGCAGCCGCTCCCAGTTATCCGCTTGCTGGACATGGCAGCCCCCAAGCCCCCGCCGGTCATCACCGTGATGGCGCTGGACGATAAGACGATCGACGCCCTAGCCGCTCCTGTCCTGCCCACGCCGAGCATCGGATCAGCCGATGGTCCCGATAGCTGGGAGGGCCGGATACTGGCGACGCTGGACGAGCATAAACACTATCCGCGATCGGCGCAGGTCATGCGCCGCGAGGGTGTCGTCCTTGTCCGCTTCGTGCTGGACCGGCAGGGCGCCCTGCTTTCGGCCGGGCTGGACCGCTCGTCCGGCGTGGCCGAGCTGGACCGGGAAGCGCTGGCGCTGCTCAGGCGCGCATGCCCCTTTCCGCGCGTGCCGGACAGCCGCAGCGGCGACCGGTTTGAGCTGATCGCGCCCATCGAATTCATGCTGCACTGACAGTCGAATGCCGCGCCTATCCGGGACGTGCCAGCAAGACGACCAGTCCGGCTGGCAGGGCGACAGCGACCAGCCAGCCCCAGGCGCGCAAGGCCGTGCGTGCATGAAAGACGGCCATTGCGACCGTCGCGAAAATCGCGAAGCTGGCGAGGGTCGCGGCGATAACGGCCTCAACCCGGTTCATCCCGGCCGCCGCCAGCAGCAGCGACAGCGCGACGGTGACGAGCGATGTCAGCGCATAGGCTCCGAGTGTTCCCGCCACGACCCGTGACAGGACGGAGAGGCGCGCCTTCGCGCCTCCCGCCGTCGCCGGAGGGGCCGTCGCCATCAGTCCGCCTCAAAGCTCAGCGACGCGACATGCTGAAACCGGTCGACCTTCTGCCCGGCAAGCGTCACATTCGCAGGGGCCGTGTGCCGCGCGACCAGAATATAGCGCCCCTTCGCGCTGACCGGCACGGTGAGCCGCCCGGCGGCATCCGTCTTGAACGTCTTTTCCCAGAAATCGGGGTTGATGACGGTCACGCCTGTTCCGGCCAGCGGCTGTCCCTTGAAGAGAAGGGTGAAGCTGTTGCCACCGCTGGCCAGCGGGACAAGCTCGAAATCATGGACGGCGCGCGTACTGGTTCGCCCGGCCCGCGCGTGGAAGGCGACGGCCTCATAGCCGCCTTCCTTCGCCTCCCATGGCGCCCAGACCTGATCGTTATAATAGCGCAGATCCTGTTTGCTCGCGACGGTTGCCACCAGATAATCGGTCTGAGCGGTCACGGGGATCGGGGTGGAGCTTTCCCCGACCGTCAGGCGGGACGTGGAAACCAGCTTGGCGATATCCTCTCCCTTGTCTCGTTCGCCCGTCGCATCTCCGACATAGGTGCGGACGCTATCGCCATGGCGTTCCAGCCAGATTTCGTGCGCTGATGCCGTGGTGAGGGCGGATGACAGCATGACGGCGGCGGCGAGATATTTCAGCATGGGTGCTCTCCTGAGGGATGGTGATGGCTGGCGCATGGCGCGGCTCACGCCTTGAGCCGGGCGAGAATGCGCTCGCGATTGACATTGAGTGTGACGGCGATCGCGGCGGCCGCGCTCAGCCATCCACACCAGGCGACAGTGCCGTAGCCCCAGCCAAATCCGATGCCGGCGAGCGTGAAGGCCAGTGCCAGCAGGATAAACCCGGTGCGCCGCAAGAGAACTGCGCGGGCCGCCGGCAATTTGCGGCGCAGCCATTCCTGCTGGTGGCGTGTCATGGCCAGCATCAGCAGGAGAAAGCCGGCCTGTGTCAGCACGAAGATGGCGAGATGGATCATGCTGTCGCTTCCCGGAGCGTGGTGGCCTTGCGGCGGGGCGACGCCTTGGGCCGATGCCGGGCGACCTTGCGCGCGGTGAAGAAGAACGCGGCGGCGACGACGATCATCACGAGGTCGAAGCCGACATAGGCCATATCTCCGGCCAGCAGGCTGGCGGGGAGCCCGCGATTGGTGGTGAGAAGGTTGACCACGGGCACCAGAGCATAGAGCATGCCTCCGGCGACCAGTCCCTCACGCCATGCACGCTGGGGTGTGCGCCCCAGACTCCAGGCGAAGACCGCGCCCCAGACGATGAACAGGCTGTTGACCTCCCAGTCGCCGCGATTGCTTACGTTGAGGGGGATGAGACGGTTCGCGAGGAAATAGGCCGCGATCCCCACCGGCGCGCCGACAATGACGCCGATGTTGAGGCGTTCCACCAAGCGAAAACCGAAATGAGGCCGGGCAGGATCGGGCAGGCGGGCGCGACGCTTGACGGTCCAGAGCACAAGTCCGGTCGCCACCATCACGGTGCCGCCTACGCCGGAAAGGAAATAGAGCCAGCGCAACCCGATGCCCGCGAAATTGGCGGTGTGCAGATCGATCATCGTGTTCTGTGTCGCGCGTGCACCGCCCGATGGGGCAGGCGGGGTGAGTACCTTGCCGGTGGCGGCCATGATCTGGACTGAATCGCGCGCGCCGCCCAGCGTCACGGAACGCATAAAGGCGTCGACCACCGATGCGCTGTCTCCGGGATCGCTGATCGAGATGAAGCCGGGGTGCAGACCGGGGCGCGCGTCCTCCGCGCGGCGCACAATCTCACTGAGCGGCCTCATGACTGCGGGCTGCCCTGTCGCCTCGATCTGCGGGCCTGCCGGATAGGCTGCCGCGAAATAGGCGGCGCGGGATGGAAAATTGGCGCTGATCGCCCAGGGCATCAACGTGAAAAGCAGCGTGACCAGCCCCGTGTAGGTGATCATCAAATGGAAGGGCAGTGCGAGGACGGCGGTGATATTATGCGCGTCCAGCCAGGATCGCTGCCCCTTGCCGAAGCGAAGCAGGAAAAAATCCGTGAAAATCTTCTTGTGTGTAACGATGCCGCTCAGGATCGCGACGAGCATGGCAAGAGCGGCGACGCTGACCAGATAACGCGCCCACATGACCGGCATATAGTGCAGGTCGAAATGCATGCGATACAGGAAGTAGCCGCCTTTCGTCTCCCTCACGCCGGTGTCGCGCCCCGTGGTGGGGTCGAGCGTCAGCTCCGTGCGATCGCGGAATGTGCCGCCTTTGGGGACCCACGAGACGCCAAGCCCTTCCCCGTCCCGCACATTGGGCAATGAGACGCTCCAGCTTGCCGCGTCTGGCGCGCGCGCCTGCAGCAGGCGCCCCGCCGCGTCGAGCGCCTGCGGGGTGACGGGCGCGACGGTCAGTTCCGGGCGCATCCATCGGGATATCTCATATTGGAAGAATGCCGTGGTGCCGAACAGGAAGATGATGAACAGCACCCAGCCGGGGACCAGCCCGGCCCAGGTGTGAAGCCATGCCATCGACTGCCGGAACGTTTCCTTCATCGGGCCACCACTGCCCGATGGAGAGCAGCGTCCGTCATTGGACGTCGTCCGTGCATGCCGTGTGGCGCCGCATTGGCCTCGCCATCGCCTGTCATGAAAGCCCCGCAGTAATGATAATGATAATCATATACCACAGCTTCATGCCGCTTGGCGACGGCCGTTTGCAAACAGAATTTCACGCCCTTGCCCGATGCCACCGGGATGGAAGCGGTAAGCGTATTGCACCATTAAGGCACATGGCTATGGTGGCGCCCGATCCATAGTTTCAGCATCGAGACATTACCCATGCGCCTTTCTTCGACTCCTCGTTTTGCCCTGTTGCTTGCGGGCGCGGCTTTGCTGCCGGGCATGCCCGTTCACGCGCAGGGCGCCGCTACGTCGGCGCAGGCGCCCGCCCCTGCCCCCGCGCCGCTGGCTGATCTCGTGGCGCAGGTGGACATTCCGTACGAGAGTTTCACCCTGAAAAACGGCTTGCGCGTCCTCGTCCACACCGATCGCAAGGCGCCTGTGGTGGGCGTGGTCGTCTATTATCGGGTGGGCTCCAAGAATGAGCCGAAGGGCAAGACCGGCTTTGCGCATCTCTTTGAGCATCTGATGTTCGGCGGGTCGGAGAATGTGCCGAATTTCGATGAGCCGCTGGTTGCGGCCGGGTCTACGGCGACCAACGGGTCCACCTGGTTTGACCGCACCAATTATGTGGAGACGGTGCCGACCGGCGCACTCGACCTCGCGCTGTTTCAGGAGGCGGACCGCATGGGTCACCTCCTTGGCGCGGTCACGCAGGCCAAGCTCGACGCGCAGCGCGCCGTGGTCCAGAACGAGAAGCGGCAGGGCGATAACCAGCCCTTTGGCCTCGTCGACTATGCGCAGCTTGCCGCGCTCTATCCCGAGGGGCACCCTTATCGCCACTCGACCATTGGCTCCATGGCGGATCTGGACAGCGCGAGTCTTGCCGACGTGAAGACGTGGTTCACGGACAATTACGGGCCAAATAACGCCATTCTCGTGCTGGCGGGCGATGTCGACGCGAAGACGGCGCGGGCGAAGGTGGAGAAATGGTTTGGCGCCATTCCCGCCGGGCCAGCGGTGCAACCGGTCGTCGCAGCGCCGCCGGTGCTTGCGAAGCAGGTCGTGCAGACGATGAAGGACCGGGTGGCGACCACGCGCCTTTACCGTGTGTGGAATACGCCGGGCCTTAACGATCCCGATGCCGTGCTGCTCTCGGTCGGCGGCGCGGTGCTGGGCGGGCTGGCCAGCTCCCGGCTCGATAATGAGCTTGTTCGCAAGGAGCAGCTTGCTGTCTCCGTCACGGCCGGAGTGCAGCAGTTCGAGCAAGTGGGTCAGTTCACCGTGACGGCGGATGTGAAGCCCGGTGTCGACCCTGCGCTTGTTGCGAAACGGCTCGATGAGATTATCGCCGATTATGTCGCGAAAGGCCCCAATGCGGACGAGGTGCGCCGTGTCGCCACCCAGCAGGTCGCGGCGGAGATCAGCGGACTGGAAGTGGTCGGCGGTTTCGGCGGCAAGGCGGCGACGCTTGCGGAAGGGCTGCTCTATTCGGGCGATCCGGCGCACTACAAGAAGAGTCTGGCCGCTATTGCGGGCGCGACGCCGCAGGCCGTGACGGCGGCCATGGGCAAGTGGCTGACCCGGCCCAATTATGCGCTGCGTGTCGATCCGGGCGAGCGCGATGCCTATGATGAGGCGCTGGTCGGCGCGCCGGGCAAGGAGGCGCCGACGGCACAGGTGGTGCCGCCCAAGCCGAAGATCGCTTCGCCGCCGGTCACGGCGAACCCGCCGCTCGATTTCCCGACCGTGGAAACGGCGAGCCTCTCCAATGGCATCAAGGTGCATGTCGCCCGCCGCACCACCGTCCCCACGGTCCGGCTGTCGCTGAGCTTCGATCAGGGCATTGCTGCCGATCCGCATGACAAGGCGGGCATTGGCGCGCTGATGCTGGCAATGCTCGAAGCGGGGACGACGAGCCGCAATACCATCCAGATCGCCGAGGAGCAGGAGCGTCTGGGCGCGAGCATATCGACCGGACAGAGCATGGACCGCACGCAGGTCTCGCTCTTTGCGCTCAAGGCCAATCTCGCGCCGTCACTCGATCTGCTGGCGGATGTGGTGCGGAACCCCGCTTTCGACGCGAGCGAGATCGAGCGGTTGCGCGCCATCCAGCTCACCGCCATCGCGCAGGAGAAAACGCAGCCGCAAGGCATTGCCGCGCGCGCCGTCTATCCGATCCTCTACGGCCCGCAGCATCCTTATGGCGTCGCCGCGCGCGGGCTTGGCGACACAGATACGGTAAAGGCGATCGGGCAGGGCGATCTGCGGAGCTTCCACCAGCGCTGGATGGTGCCGCTCAAGGCTGAGATCTTCGTGGCCGGGGACACCAGTCTTGCGGAGATTGTGCCGCTGCTGGAAGCGCGCTTCGCCAGGTGGCCAACCGTGCGGATCGCGCCTGCCACCAAGGATTTCTCTGTGGCCATTCCGCCCGCGCGGCCCGGCATCTTCCTGATTGATCGCCCGCAATCGCCGCAGTCCATGATTCTGGGCGGGTTCGTAACGGATCGCACCGGCGCGGACGATCTGGTTGCCTTTGGCGCCGCCAACACCGTGCTGGGCGATGATTTTCTCTCGCGCCTCAACACGGATATCCGTGAGGTGAAGGGCTGGTCCTACGGTGTGCGGGCCTATCTCTCGCCACGCGTCGGGCGCAGCCCCTATGTGGTGGCGGCACCCGTGCAGGCGGACAAGACTGGCCCGGCCATTGCGGCGATGATCGGCGACATGAAGGCGTTTCTTGGCAACAAGGGCGTTACGCAGGTCGAGTTCAACCGCGTGGTGAAGGGTGAGATCGCACAGCTTCCAGCCCGCTATGAGACGAGCGGCGCGGTGCTCGCGCAGATGCGCGAGGATGCCCTCTTCGGTCGTCCGTTCGACTATGTGGAGAGCCTCGCCGGCCGCTATGCGAAGCTGAAAGCGACGGATCTGGACGCAGCGGCCCGCGCGGTGATCGATCCCGCGCGGATCAGCTGGATTGTGGTCGGCGACAAGGCGGCGATCCGCCCGCAGCTCGATGCGCTGGCTATGCCGGTGACGGAGATTGACAGCAACGGCCAGCCCGCCAAATAGCGGCGGCTGGCATTATGAGTATAGGGAGGAAATGATGGCGAAAGTCGATGGCGCCTATGATTGCGTGACCAAGACGCCGATGGGCGACCAGTCGAGCGTGTTCACCGTTGTCACCGATGGTGATCGGTTCAACGGCACCAATGCCGGGCCGCTGGGCTCGCTCGACATCGAGAACGGCACGGTGGACGGCAACCGGCTTACCTGGACGATGAAGATGACGCTGCCCATGCCGATGACGCTGACCTGCGAGGCGATTGTCGATGGTGACACCATCAACGGCAGCATTGACGCCGGCGCATTCGGCGCGATGGCGATGACAGGCAAGCGCCGGGGCTGATCCCGGGGGTGCCCGCATGAACAAGGGGGCCGGCGCTGATGCGCGCGGCCCCCTTTTCATATGTGTGGCAATGCCGTGTGTCAGTCGATGGTGAGGGTGACTGCCCGGCGGTTCTTGGCCCAGCTCGCTTCGTCCGAGCCGAGCGCATCCGGGCGTTCCTTGCCATAGGAGATGACGCTGAGCCGGCCGGGGTCGACACCGAGCGCCGCCAGATAATTTTTGGCGGCATTGGCGCGCCGCTCGCCGAGCGCGAGGTTGTAGTCACGCGTGCCGCGCTCGTCGCAATGGCCCTCAATGGTGGCCCGCTTGTTCGGATAGCGCAGCAGCCATTGCGCCTGGCTCTGGAGCGTCGCGCGATCCTGATCGCTCACATCGCTGCTGTCGAGCGCGAAGAAGATGCGGTCGGACATGACGGTGGCGAGGAAATCCGCCTGACTGCCCGGCACGACGCCGCTGGTCGTGGGTGTGGTGGTGTGCGCCGTGGTGTCAGCCGGTGGCGGGGGCAGTTCCTTCGGTGCTTTTTTGGCGCAGGCGCCCAGAGCAAGCGCTGCGCTTGCGGCCAGCAACAGGGGGAGGGTACGCATCATCATCTCCTTTTCTCGCTCGTCGTCATCATCATCATGTTATCAGTCGAATTAACATATAATGCGACTGATTCGTTTCAGGGCAATAATGGTCCCCATGCGGGGTCCGACCCGTCGACCGGGGTTGGGATCTGCCGCTGGTTCACGCCGGTCAGGTCCACTTGCCAGATGTTGGACTTGCCCGTGCGGCCGGGGCTGGTGCGGAAAAACTGGAGCACGCGGCCATTGGGGGACCAGCTTGGCGCCTCGTCCTGCCAGCCGCTGGTCAGCAGTCGTTCATTGCCGCCTGCCGGGCTCATCACGCCGATGCGGAAGTTGCCGGCCATTTTCGTAAAGGCGATGAGGTCGCCGCGCGGGCTCCATTCCGGCGTCGCGTAGCGCCCGCCGCCAAAGCTGATGCGCTGCTGGTTGGAGCCGTCCGCGTTCATCACGTAAAGCTGCTGCCCGCCCGAACGGTCGCTCTCGAAGACGATCCTGGTGCCGTCCGGTGAATAGGAGCCGCCGACATCAATGCCCGGCGAGTTGGTGAGGCGTACGGGTGTCCCGCCATTGGCCGAGATACGGTAGATGTCCGTATTGCCGCCAACGGCCATGGAGAACAGCAGGTTGCGCCCGTCCGGCGACCAGCGCGGCGCGAACACCGGATTTGAGACCTGCGTCACCAGCTTCTGGGTGTTGTTGGCTATGTCATAGACATAGATGCGAACATTCTGCCCGATATAGCTCACATAGGCGATGGAGCGGTAATCCGGCGAGAAGCGTGGCGTGAGGGCGAGGCTCTGCCCGTTTGTGATGAAGCGGTGGTTGGCGCCATCGGAATCCATGATGGCGAGGCGCTTGACCCGGTTCCCCTTGGGGCCGGTCTCCGCGATATAGGCAATGCGGCTGTCGAAGAACGGGCTCTCGCCGGTGAGGCGCGCATAGATCGCGTCGGCGCATTTATGCGCGGCGCGGCGCCAGTCGCGCGGGGCGACGACATAGCCCTGCCGCGTAAGCTCAGACTTGAGGTTCACGTCGTAAAGATAGCAGCCGACGGTCAGATTAGCGCCGTCCGCGCGCACAAAGCCCTGCACAAGCGCTTCCGCGCTGAGCCGCGTCCAGCGCTCATAGACCGGGGCGGTGACTTCCGGCACCGTCGGCGCGGCAAGACCGGCCGGCCCCATGGGCGAGAACAGGCCGCTGTTCTTGAGATCGGCGGCGATCACCTCTGCGACCTTCTGGCCAAGCAGATCCGTGCCGCCGGCCGGCGTCTGCACCACGGCCTGCGTCGGCATGGCCGGCACGGCGATCTTGAGGTCGCTGTCAATCTGCCCGGTCACGTCGACACTGAGCTGCGCTGCGGCGGGCGCCAGCGGCGCGAGCAGTGCCAGCCCGAGGGGAAGAGAGGCGAGAAGGAGGCGTATTCTGATGTTCGGGCTGATCATTGTGCGAGCCTTGCGTCAAATCTGAGGGGTTTCAACCATTTCCACTGGTCATAATATTCCGCGGGCAGGTTTTGGAAAGGCGAGGCGCGCTGCACGGCCTGAATCGCGCGCTCGGCATGCAGTGCCGCCTGCGCGCGGTTGCTCGGCGTGATGCCCTGCTGGTCGATCACTTCGATCTCACCCACCACCTTGCCCGAGCGATCGAGCCGAACGCTGAGAAGCGTCACCAGCTTATCCGCATCCGCGCCGGAGGGCGCTTTCCAGTAAGGCTTGATCTGCCGGTTGATCTCCGCGTTCAGCGCGCGCGCGGCGACGGCACCCATGGGCGCTGCGGCGCCCGATGTCGTGCTCGGCTTGGCCGCAGGCGCGTCGTTCAGGCCCTTGAGGAAATCGGCGCCGAGACGGGGCGCGCGCTGTGGCGGGGCTTTCGGCTTGGCGGGCGCGGCTGTGTCGTTGTTGCTTTTTGCGGGTGCCGGTTTTGCCGGGGCGGGTTTGGCTGGCGCTGGCTTCGCGGGTGAGGGCTTGGCGGCCGGCTGCGGCTTTGGAGGCGGCGCCGGCGTCGGCTTGGGCGTGGGGGCCGGCTTTGGCGGCGGCGGCGCTGGCTGTGGCTTGGGTTTTGGCGCTGGCGCGGGTGGCGGCGGCGCGACATCGCGTGGCTGCGGCACTGGCGCGGGCTCGGGCGCCGGTGGTGGTGGCGCTGCGTCGGGCTCGGTGACGCCCTGTTCCGGCGCCTGCGCCTGCTCGGGCTCTGCCGGGGTCGGTGTGCGGCTTTCCAGCGCGACGGCGTCGGCAAGCGTCACGTCGATGACGGGGGGCGACGGCGGGATCACCACGTCGCGCTGCAACAGGCCAAGCGACAATGCAGCGAGCAGGAGCACATGCCCCGCCGTCGCAATGCCCAGCCCGATGCGGTCGCTCCGTTCCATCCCGCGTGCTTTATTCACGCGCGCCTGAACCGGGCGTGACGGGTGCTGTGCTATCCAGGCTGGCATCAATGGGCGGATCGGCCGCGACCGCGCCTGCGCTGCCTTTGCCGCTTTCGCCGGTCGTCACCAGCGCCACCCGGTCCAGCCCCGCGCGATTAAGCTCGCCCATCACGCGCATCACGCGGCCATAATCGAGCCCTGTATCGGCGCGGAGGAAGAGCTGTGCCTCCGGGTCCAGCCGACCGCGCAACTCGACGAGGCGCTGCGGCAGGTCCGCATCGACCACCTGTTCGTCATCGATGAAGATCTGCCCCGCCTCGTCAATTGAGAGCACGGTCGGCTTTTCGTCCTGATCAAGCGCCTTGGCGCGCGTCTCGGGCAGCTTCACCTTGACCCCGGTGACGAGCAGCGGCGCTGTCACCATGAAGATGATGAGCAGCACCAGCATCACGTCGACCAGTGGCGTCACGTTGATGTCCGCCATGGGCGCGTGGTTGCGGCCGCGCTTGGCGGAGGGTGGGCCGGACATCGCCATCAGGATTCAAGCTCGCGGCTGAAGCTGTTGTAGAGCGCGTCGGCAAAGCGGGAGAGGCGGGCCTCGATGCGGTTCACGCCATGGCTCAGGCGATTATAGGCGATAACCGCCGGGATGGCCGCAAACAGGCCGATGGCAGTCGCGAAGAGCGCTTCGGCGATACCCGGCGCCACCACGGCGAGGCTGGTGTTCTGCTCGCCGGCAATCGCGGTAAAGCTGCGCATGATACCCCAGACGGTGCCGAACAGGCCAACAAAGGGCGCCACCGCGCCGATCGTGGCGAGAATGTTCAGCCGATCCGAAAGCGTGTCGACGGCCGTCGCGACAGCCGAGCTCATGGTCGTGGCAAGCCGGTCGCGTGTGCCGCTGGCATCGATATTGCGCTGGGCGGTGGAGCGTTGCCACTCCTCGATGCCGGCGGCGAGCACCTCGGCCGAAGGCGAGCCGTCACGACCCTGCTCACGGGAGAAACCGCCCATGTCCTTGCTTTGCCAGAAGCGTTGCTCGAAGCTGGCGCAGCGCTTGTTCACCTTGCCGAGCTTGCCGGCAAAGCCGATGATGATCGCCCATGTCCATATGCTGGCAAGAAGCAGGCCGATCATCACGACTTTCACGACAATGTCTGCCTGAAGGAACAGCGCGATTGGCGAGAGCGAGATGGCGGGGGTCGCCGCGGGCGCGGCGGCGGCAAGAATAGTGCTGGCGATCATAAGACGGGAGGGGCTCCTGCGGAAAGTTGCTGGAAACGGGCGAGCCACGCGGCAGGCTGGCGGCGTGGGCGCCCGGCGGGGTCGAGAAAGGCCACGGTGATGCTGCCCTCGGTCAGTTGTGTCTCGCCGCGCCAGATGGACTGGGTGATGACGCAGCGTGCCGGGCTCGCATCGCGCAGCAGGCTGTGCACGAGGAGATCGTCATCCAGCCGCGCTGGCCGGCGATAGCGCAGGGCAACCTCGGTCACCGCATAGGCGCCTTCCCCCGATTCCATGGCGGTACGCTGGTTAATGCCGGCAACGCGCAGCATGTCGGATCGGGCGCGCTCCATATAGCGCAGATAATTGGCGTGATAGACGATGCCCGACAGGTCCGTATCCTCGAAATAGACACGGATCGGGAAGATGTGCGTGCCGTCCATGAATCGGCCGTTCGCCGGGACGGGCGTGGACGGATCGGGGATGGGCACAGTCGAGGCGAGGGGAGCGTCGGCCATAGCGCGCAGACCCTAGACGCGCCGAGTCGCGGGGGGAAGCCCCGTGGCGTCTAATTTTCCGCTCTACGCGGAATTGCCGCGTGGATCATGCGTCCCGCCGTGGCGGCGCGCCTATTTCACGCCGAGGCGCAGCAGTTCGATCTCGCGCTGAAGGCGCTGCAGTTCGATCTCGTAAAGCCGTGAGCAATCAAGACGCTGGGGCCGCTTGCCAAGAGGTATGGTGATGCGGACATAACCGACCCCTTCGCGGTCGCGGCCGTCGCTATATGCAAAGGCGCCCGCAGAATCGACGGGCGAGGCAGCCGTGCCGGTCAACCCCATGTCGAGATAGGCGCCATTGCTGTTTATGCTCTGTCGACAGCGTGCGCCGCTGCCCGTTTCGATTGAATCCTCGCCGCCAGGACCGCTGGGTGCGGGCGGCAGGAAAACGCCGGTCGTGCCGGCGAAGGCCGGCACACTGGCGGCTATGGCGATGCTATAAAGTGCGCCGCGCAGAGAGTTTTGAACAGACACGGGCATTGATCCTCATTCCCTCGGGCAGTGCAGCGCGTTCAGCGCAAACCCGGAAATTATAGTTTTCCCCCGTTGTGAGGTCGCTTGCGATGACCAACAACCGGCGCGATTTGCCCGGGCCAAGGCGCGTGCTGGCGGGCAGGATGGTGACACGGAGCTGTGGCATCTCGTCATCCGCGCCAACGGCATAGACGCGAAAGTCGGTGGCTTCCTCGTATGGATTGGCAATGGTGAGCGAGAAGCCGCAAAGCGGGCCGTCGATCAGATTGTCCTGAGCGAGCGGGCCGAGACCGACGGCGCCAAGCGGCGCGCTGATGGCCGCCGCGATGATCGCCATGGCCGTCAGCGCGCGCGCCCGGGGTGAAGCTCCCGTTATTGGGAGCACGTCGCCGTACCTGAGAGCGTGTAAAGCCCGCCGGAGAAGCCTTGCGGATTCGTGGCCCGGCCGTCGATCGTCACGGAATCAAGCAGCCGGTTCATCACATAGACATAGCCGCTCCCGGAGAAGGCGCGGCTGGCGCCACCCAGTGATGTATAGGCGAACTCCGCCTGCGATGTGGCGGCGGATGGACCGGTGATCGCGGGCGCCGAAAACGTAATCGTCGGGCTTGATCCGGTGGCGACGACCGTCAGCAAGGCGGGGACGCCGCCCAGCTCATTGGTCGCGAGGGCAGTGCCGCTCGCGGCCGAAGTCAGCGTGCCGGGCGTTGAAAGCGTAAGCACGCACATATTGATAACGAGGCCAGTCATGGAGACGGGTGTGGCGTGGGCGGAGGTGCCCGACAGAACCAGCGCAACAGCCGAAATCACCGTGGCGGACGCAAGACGAACCTGTGGCATTTCATTGCCTTTCCCTGCAATCTCAATAGCTAGGAAGGCTATGCCTGCTTGGTGAACAAAGAATTGAAAAAGAGATGAGTCCATAATGGACTCAAAATAAATTTTCAGTTTTCACGGGAATCTGCCCCAGAATACACTGAAATGGAGTATGATCTCATCAGGATCATTCGGCCTTTTCTCGCTTTCAGGTGATTTTTGCCTGCGCGCGCCGAGTCGGAAAGCCTGCTGGCCAGGCATGGTCCGCCCGGCGAGCGTCCGATCCGCCTTAGTCGAAGAGGCCGTCCTGCCCGCCCTCGGGTGGATTGAGGCCGAGATGCTTCCACCCCCCCGCATTGAGGCAGCGCCCCCGCGCGGTGCGAGCGACAAGGCCAAGCTGGATCAGATAGGGCTCGATCACTTCCTCGATGGTGTCGCGTGGTTCGGAAAGGCCTGCCGCCAGCGTCTCCACGCCGACTGGCCCGCCCTTGTAGATGTCCGCGATCATCATGAGGTAGCGCCGGTCCATCGCATCGAGGCCGAGTTGATCGACCTCCAGCCGGGAGAGGGCGGCGTCTGCGGCCCGTGCGTCTACCTCTGTATGGCCGGCGGCATGGGCGAAGTCGCGCACGCGGCGCAGCAGCCGTCCGGCGATGCGCGGGGTGCCGCGTGCCCGCCGGGCGATCTCGCGCGCGCCATCCGGGGCGATCGGCAGGGCGAGCAGGCGCGCGGCGCGGGCGATGACCAGCTCCAGCTCGTCCACCGTGTAGAAGTTGAGGCGGACGGGAATGCCGAACCGGTCGCGCAACGGCGTGGTGAGCAGTCCCTGCCGGGTCGTGGCACCGACAAGCGTGAAGCGCGGCAGGTCGATCCGCACCGAGCGGGCCGATGGCCCCTCGCCGATCATGATGTCGAGCGCGCGGTCTTCCATCGCGGGGTAGAGCACTTCTTCCACCGCCGGATTGAGCCGGTGGATCTCATCGATGAAGAGGACGTCGCCATCGTCGAGATTGGTGAGCAGCGCGGCAAGATCGCCGGACTTGGCGATGACCGGGCCGGAGGTGGCGCGGAAGCCCACGCCCATCTCCTTCGCGACGATCTGCGCGAGGGTCGTCTTGCCAAGGCCGGGCGGGCCGAAGAAGAGCACATGGTCGAGCGCTTCGCCGCGCGCTTTGGCGGCACTCACGAACACGCGCAGATTCTCGCGCGCGGCCTTCTGGCCGACAAATTCGTCGAGCGATTTGGGCCGTAGCGCCGCGTCGGTGTCCTCTGCCTGGCGGGCTGCGGCGATGAGGCGGTCCGGCTCGCTCATTTCGCGGCCTTACGCAAGGCGAGGCGGACGAGCGCATCAAGGCCGGCATCGTCGCCCAGTTCCGCTTGCGCCGCGGCTACCGCGGCGCTCGCCTCGGCGGGGCGGAAGCCGAGATTCTGAAGCGCGGAAAGAGCGTCCGCCGCGTGCCCGCCCGCAGGGGCCGCCGCGCCGCTTCCACCCGCGCCGATCGGCAACGGGCCGGTGGCGATCGTGCCGACCTTGTCCTTCAACTCGCGCACGATCCGCTCGGCGAGCTTGGGGCCAACCCCGTTGGCGCGGGCGACCATCGCCTTGTCCTGTGCGGCCACGGCACGGTGAATCTCAGCGGGCTCCAGCGCGGAGAGAATGGCCAGCGCCACCCGCGCGCCGACACCCTGCACGCCCACGAGCAGGCGGAACCAGTCCCGCTCTTCCGCTGTCGCGAAGCCGATCAGGCGGATGAATTCCTCGCCGACCAGCATCTCGGTATGCACCGTCACCGCCTCCCCGGTCCGGCCGAGGGCGGCGAGGGTGCGGGAAGAAGCGCCCACCAGATAGCCGACGCCCGCGACATCGATCACCGCATGGTCGACGCCCGTGGAGCTGAGCTGGCCTTTCAAATGAGCAATCATGGGTCCGCGCGAAACTCTGGTGGAGATGTTCCTTAGCGCGGCAGGCCGTATCCGCCAGCGTTTATCGCATGGCGCGGCACGGACGGTGGTGGCATGGATGCATGATGCCGACCATCATGCTTCTGCTTATGTCCAATGTCTTCATGACGATCGCCTGGTACTGGCACCTGAAAGGCGGAGCGACAAAGCCGCTGATGATCGTCATTCTCATCAGCTGGGGCATTGCGTTCGTCGAATATTGTTTCGCTGTCCCGGCCAATCGCATCGGCTATGCCCATGGCTGGAGCGCGGGCCAGCTCAAGGTCACGCAGGAGGCGATCGCGCTTCTCGTCTTCGGGGTGTTCATGGTGACCTGGCTTGGCGAGCCGCTTCACTGGCGCCACTTCGCGGCGTTCGCCTGCCTGATGGGCGCGGTCGGCTTTCTCTTCGTCGGCCGAAGCTGAGCCTTACTCTTCAGTGGACGGTGCCCAGCGCCTCGGGGATGGAGAGCAGCACAATCATCCGCTCGATCTGCCGCCAGCGGCAGAAGTGAATGTGATTGCCGAGGTCACGGCTACGGTCGGCACGCATCGCGGCTTCATGACCGGCATGTTCACCGAACATCCGCATGAGTTCTGCGGCATCGTCATAGCTGCGGCGGTCGGCGAGCATGGGTATCTGCATTGCAATCCTGTCATGAAAAGCGCGTGACGGGCTCTGCCCCGGATGACGCGCTGCCGGAATTAGCCGGGCGGGCTTGACCAACTCGCGAAATATCCCGGTAAAGACGCGCTTATCCATAGTGTGCGCCAAAAGCGGACGCTGGCATCCATGCGCGAGGCGTGGCATGGCGCACAGCATGGACCGCAAGAATTCCCCCGAACCCATGGCCGGCGGCGGACCGCTGGCGTTGCTCATGATCGCCGGCGTGTTCGTCGGCGGGTTCATGGGCCAGCCCTCGATCGGGTTGCTGGCCGGTACCGGCCTTGGCATTGTGGTGGCGATCGCCATCTGGCTGCGGACGCGCGCGCGCTGAAAGCAAGTGCGCGCGAAGATCAGGTGATTTCATGGTCCCGATCGGCTAGTCTGACGGGATGAGAAAATATCTGCTGCTCGCTTTCGCGGCGTTGGTCATCGTGCTCGGCGCGCTCTGGTTCTATCTCTCGCGGCCTGATGTCGCGCGCCTGTCCGAGGAGGCGGTGGAAGGGCGCGAGCCCAAGTTCACCGAACCACGCCAACAGGTGATCCCGACCGTGAAGATCGCGAAGCCCGTGGGCTGGGCGGCGGGCGCCGCGCCGATCGCACCGGCGGGGTTCAGCGTGACGCGCTTTGCCGAGGGGCTCGACCATCCGCGCACGCTGCTGCGCTTGCCCAATGGTGACATATTGGTGGCGGAAACGGGCAGCCCGCCCCGCAAGGTGGAGGGTTTGCGGGACTGGGTGGCGGCGAAGCTGATGAGCAGCGCCGGCGCGGGCGCACCATCGGCTGATCGCATCCGCCTGCTGCGTGATACGAATGGCGACGGCAAGGCGGATCAGCAGTTCATGTTCCTCACCGGGCTCAAATCGCCCTACGGCATGGCGCTGGTGGGCGACACGCTCTACGTTGCCAATACCGATGCGCTGCTTGCCTTCCCTTATAAAGAGGGTGTGACGCAGATCACGGAGAAGGGGCGGGAGGTGATGAACCTGCCGGCCTCCGGCCCGAACTACCACTGGACCAAGGCGCTCGTCGCCAGCGCGGACGGCAAGACGCTGTATATCGGCATCGGCTCAAACTCGAATATCGCCGAGAACGGTCTCGACATGGAAGAGAATCGGGCCGCAATTCTCACCGTCTCGCCGGGTAAGCCCGGCTATAATGTCTTTGCCAGCGGCCTTCGCAACCCCACGGGTCTGGCGATCAAGCCGGATACGGGCGAACTGTGGGCGACGGTCAATGAGCGGGATATGATCGGTTCCGATCTTGTCCCCGACTATCTGACGCAGGTGGAGTTTGCCGCCTTCTATGGCTGGCCGTGGAACTACTGGGGCGGTTATGAGGATGTGCGGGTGCAGCCGCAACGGCCGGAGCTGCGCGAATATACCCGCCGACCCGATTATGCGCTGGGCACGCATGTCGCGCCGCTCGGCCTTGCCTTCAGCAATGGCGCGGCGCTGGGCGATGCCTATGCCAATGGCGTGTTCGTGGCGCTGCATGGAAGCTGGAACCGGGTGCCGCCCGCCGGCTACAAGGTCGTCTTCGTGCCATTTGATGCACATGGCCGGCCGACCGCCAAGCCTGTCGATCTCCTCACTGGTTTTCTCGACAAGCAGGGGCAGGCACAGGGCCGCCCGGTCTGGCCACTGGTCAACGGCGACGGTTCGCTGCTGGTGAGCGACGATGCGGGCGGGGTCATCTGGCGGGTGAGCCGGCCGGCCGCGGCTGGAGCTCCGGCGGCCGGGAAGTAAACGACCGGCTTGCCTCAGGCGAGGGCGAGCAGGTCTTCCGCCGCCTGCAGGTCTACCGAGACAAGCCGGCTGATCCCCCGCTCTATCATGGTGACGCCAAAGAGGCGGTGCATCCGGCTCATCGTCACCGCATTATGCGTGACAATGAGGTAGCGGGTCTGCGTATCCCGCGCCATCCGGTCGAGCAGATCGCAGAAGCGTTCGATATTGGCGTCGTCGAGCGGGGCGTCGACCTCATCCAGCACGCAAATCGGCGCGGGCTTGGTGAGGAACAGGCCGAAGATGAGCGCGACGGCGGTGAGCGCCTGCTCTCCACCAGAAAGCAAGGTGAGTGAGGCAAGGCGCTTGCCCGGTGGCTGCGCCATGATCTCCAGCCCCGCCTCCAGTGGATCGTCGCTGTCGATCAGCGCGAGGTGCGCCGCCCCGCCCTCGAACAATGTGGTGAACAGCCGCTGGAAATGGCCGTTCACCGCTTCGAACGCGGCGAGCAGGCGCTGCCGCCCCTCGCGGTTCAGGCTGCCGATCGAGCCCCGAAGCTGGTTGATCGCCTGGACCAGTTCTTCGCTTTCGGCGCGGCTCACCGCCAGCGTTTCCTCCAGTTCCGCCAGTTCCTGCGCCGCGACGAGATTGACAGGCCCGATCCGTTCGCGATCCGCGATCAGCTTGTCGAGGCTTGCCTGTTCGGCGGCGGGGGTGCCGACCTCGTCGCTCTCGAAGCCAAGCTTGCCGGGCAGGACCGGCGGTGGGCAGGCAAAGCGCTCCCCACAGAGCTGACCGATCTCTATGCGCCGCGCGACGCTATGGTCGGCGCGCGCCTGCGCGCCCGCGCGCGCCTCCCGGGCGACGGCCAGTGCCTCGCTTGTCGCGGCAAGCCGCGCTTCGGCCTGGGTAAGCGCGGTCGCTGCTTCCCGCTCAGCTCCTTCAGCGGCGGCGGACGCGGCTTCCCGCTCGGCGGCGGTCTGCGCGATGCCGGCCAGTGCATCGGTCAGTTCGGCGGGCCTCTGCGCATTGGCCGCCAACTCGTCGGCCAGCAGCGCGCTGCGCCCCGCCATTTCGGTGATGCGTCGCGCCGCATCGCCGGCCCGCGAGCGCCAGCCGGAGATGTCGGCACGGATGCGGGATTGCCGCTCCTTGTCCGCCGCGATGGCGCGATCGACCATCTCCTGCTCGGCCCGCAGCCGGGCGAGAGCCGTGCGGGCGTCCTCGCTCGCGCGGGCCAGTTCGGCGACGGCCCGCGCGGTCTCGCTCCCGTCGGGGAGGGCGGCATGGGTCTGCTCGGTCTGGGCCAGCTCGGCTGTCGCCACCTCCCGGTCCCGCGCGATATCCTCGGCGCGGCGATCGAGGTCGGCGCGTTTGTCGGCGATGCGTTCGATCAGCGTCGCCACTTCGCCGATGGCTCGCTCGGCCTGTTGCAATGCGTTGTGGGCGGCGCTGCTGGCCTGTCTCGCCGCGCGTTCTTCCGTCTGAATGTCCCGCAGCGCCGCTTCCGCTGCGTCACGGGCGGCGTTTGCCTGTGCGACGGCATCCTCATGGGCCGGGCGTTCCGCCTCGATCGCCTCAAGCCGGTTGAGGCGGATGAGGCGCTCGGCCGTGGCGGCGGCATCCCCTTCCTCGACGATGAAACCGTCCCAGCGGCGAAGCTGGCCATCCAGCGTCACGAGCCGCTGGCCGACATGCAGGGCTACGCCCGTATCGGCGGGGAGGATGGCGATCTGCGCGAGGCGGCGGGCAAGCGCGGGCGGTGCAGTGACATGATCGGCAAGTGTCTGCGTCCCGTCCGGCAGCGGCGGATCGGCCGGCATGATGTCCGCGACGGTCCAGCGGCGGGAGCCGGCATCGAACCCCGCCTCCAGATCATCACCGAGGGCCGCCGCCAGCGCGCGCTCATAGCCCGGAGCCACCCGGATATGGTCAAGCGCCCGGTCTTGCGTGGCGGGTCGGGCTGTTGCCTTGCGAAGCGCTGTTGCCTCGCTGTCCAGTGCCGCGAGCGTCGCCCTGCTGGTGGCAACGGCACGCTCGGCCGCCGCATGGGCCTCGCCTGCCTGCGCGCGGGTTGCTTCAGCGGCGGCGATACGCGCTTCGGCCGATTCGCGATCTGTGATGGCCTGCGCGCGGGCCTGTTCCGCCGCGTGCCGGCGTGCCTCGGCAGGGCCGGCATCCGGGAGGCCGCCATAGGCCGCCTCCAGCCGCTGCGCTTCGCCCGAAACGCGCTGCATGCGCTGACGGGCCGCACCCAGTGCCGCTTCGGCGACGCGGCGCTCTGCCTGCTCGGCCGCTTGCCGGGAGTGGGCCTGCGCCAGTGCCACGTCCGCGTCCCGACCGGACGTCTCGCCCTCGGCGATACGCGCGGTGAAATCCGGCCGGGTGGCGTTCGCCTCGCGAATGCGCGCCGCGAGGATACGCTCCTCTTCCTCAAGCCGCGCAATGGCATTGGCGGCATCCTGGGCAAGGCTGCCTTCGCGCGCACGGTCCGCTTCGATCTGGTCGATCTGGTTCTGGATATCGGCGAGGCGACGGATGAGCGCGTCACGCTCGTCGGCGACCCGCTCGGCCCGGTGCCGCGCCTCGCTTGCTTCGTCCCGCGTGGCGATTGCACGGGTGCGGGCCTGCGCGAGAATGGCGATGCAGCGCTGCGCCTGCATGGACGCATCGGCCTGCGCCTGTTGCGCGGCGTGCACGGCGCCCTCGGCGGTCTGCGCCTGCCGCGCCGCCTCGTCGGCAAGGGCGGAGGCCTCGCGGTGGCGGGCAAAGAGGGTGCGGCCTTCGCCGAGCGCAATGCGTTCGGAAAGATCGACATAGCGCTCGGCCGCCCTGGCCTGCCGTCGCAGCGAACCGGCGCGGCTATCCATCTCCGTCAGGATATCGCCAAGGCGGGCAAGATTAGCCTCGGCGGCGCGCAGCTTCTGCTCCGCATCCCGCCGGCGGACATGAAGGCCTGCTATGCCGGCCGCTTCTTCCAGCATTGCCCGACGTTCAACCGGCTTGGCGGCAATCACGGCGGCGATGCGCCCCTGGCTGACAAGCGCGGGGCTGTGTGCGCCGGTCGCCGCGTCGGCGAAGATCAGCGCGATATCCTTGGCACGGACATCCTTGCCGTTGAGGCGGTAGGCACTGCCGGCGCCGCGCTCGATCCGGCGCACGACGTCCAGGGCGCCTTCCGGGCCAATATCGACCGAGGGCAGGGCTTCGTCCGGTTCCTGACTGGCGGAGAGGGTGACCTCGGCGAAGTCACGCGGCGGGCGATTGGTCGTGCCGGCGAAGATCACGTCCTCCATGCCGCCGCCGCGCATGGATTTCGCGCTCGACTCGCCCATCACCCAGCGGATCGCCTCCAGCAGGTTGGATTTGCCGCAGCCATTTGGCCCGACAATGCCGGTCAGGCCGGGCTCTATCACAAGCTCCGTCGGCTCGACGAAGCTCTTGAAGCCAGTGAGTTTCAGACGGTGGAACTGCATCGCTCAGCCGCGCGACCACGGCTCCGGCACAGCGGCCGGATCAGGAGCGGAGCCGGCGTTTTCGTCCCGCCGCGTCAATCAGCCGCCCGCGTCCTTGAGGCGCTTGTTGAGCGCATCCCATCCCGCCGTATCGGGAAGCAGCGTGCCGTTGAGGATGAAGCTTGGCGTACCGGTAATGGGATAGGCGGCGTTGGCTTTTTCTACACCCTTAGCCAGCGCTTCGGCGGCCTTCATGTCCGTCAGGCAGGACTGGACTTTTTCCTCGGAGATGCCGCGCTGCTTGGCGAATTCGATGAGGCCGGTCATCGCGGCGATTCTCTGGAAGCGGGCGGGCGGAGGCGCGCTGAATGCCGCTTGCTGCTCCGCTTCGCTCTTGCCCTGAATCGCCTGAAAAATGGCGGGCTGGTTCAGGAAGAACTGGCTGGAAAGCGGGAAGAAGGCATCCTTGCCGCTGCACCGGGCGAGCAGTGCCGCCGTGAGGTCCAGCGGATCGCGCACATAGTTACGGAACTCGTAGCTGACCTTGCCGCTCTCCACATAGTCCTTCACCAGCGCCGGTTCGCCATGTTCGGAGAAGTCCGCGCAGTGCGAGCAGGTGTAGGACGCGTAGCCGACCAGCTTGAGCGGCGCATCGGGATTGCCCATCAGATAGCCGCCGTCAGGCGTCTCAACGACTTGGTCAGACCATTTCGTGCCCGCGGGCGCCGCCTTGCCCGCGACGGGCGTGCCGGCTTTGGGCGTACCATCTGCCGCTCCCCCGCAGGCGGAAAGCGCCAGAGCGGAAGCAAGCAGGGGAGCAGCGAAGCCGAGGAGCAGAGAACGGTTCATAGGGCAGGCGACCTTCTGTGGACTGGGCAGGGCGGGAATGGAAAGTGGATGACGTTTCTAGTTCACTTGGCCGTGCCGGGCAATGCGGGCAACCGGGACCTGAGGCCGGCCCAGTCATGCGTGGCGTCCAGTCCCTGGCCGTTCACCACGAAATAGGGCGTGCCGCTGATCTTGCGGGTCTGCCAGGCGTCCTGCGTGAGCGCGAGCACGGCCTGTGTCTGCGCCTTGTCGGCGAGGCAGGCCTGTTGCGCGGCGGGCGTCAGGCCGCGTTTCGCGAGCAGATCGGTCAGGCCGGTCTTGGCCGCGACATCGGTCATCGTCGCGACCTGATCGGCATTGCCGGAGCGGTCGCGCGTTTCCTCATAGGCTTGCAGCTTGGGGAGCCAGGCCTCGAAATTGTTGAACAGCGCCTCATGATTGGCAACGAAGCGGGCCTTGCCGCCGCATCGTGCGAGGAGGGCGGCGGTCATGTCATAGGGATCGCGCACCGCGTTGCGGAATTCGATGGAGACGAGCCCGCGCCGGATCCACCCGGTCCGCAGCGGCCCCATGCCCTCCACCATGAAGTTCGCGCAGTGCGAGCAGGTGTATGAGAAATATTCGATCAGTCGGGTCTTGGCGTTGGGGTTGCCAAGCACGAAGGCGCCGCCCGCGGTCTGTGTGACGACATGGTTCCAGTCCGGCGTTGCGGCGGGTTTGGCCGGCACCTGCTGTGCCGAAGCGGATGTCGGCGCGAGGGCCAGCGTGGCCAGGAGCGCGACGGCGCCAATGATCTTGTTATGCAGGGCCATGAGCATGATCCTTTGTGGGCAATAAGTTCAGCCGATTTTCGGCAGGCCGCTGGCACCGGGGAGCCCGCGCGCGAGCGATTCGAGCACGGTCCGCAGCTCAGGGTCGGAGATTTCGCGCAGACCCTCGCCCAGTTCCTCGGGCACGGGGCGGAGCATTTGTGCGGGCGGTCGGCCCGCGGGCTCCGGACGCACGACGCGGCCCTGCCGCAGCGCCACGCGGGAGACGGCGGCATAGCCGAAGAAGCGGTTCACCCGCTCGATAATCTCCGGCACGAGGTGCTGGACGATCGGGCCGTGGCCGCTCTCCACCAGCAGATTGAGCGTGCCGCCCGCGCGGCGCCCGGCGGGGAAACGGATCGATTCGGGCGCGGTCAGATCCGCATGGGTTTTGCCGACGATTTCCGCCCAGCGCGTCACGATGCTGGACTGGACGAAGCCGAATTTGCGGAAGGCCGCCCGGCCGATATCCGGCATCAGATCCGCAATGGCGCGCGGGCCGCCGATGCGCGGGCGCTCCGCATCCGGCGCGGCACGGAGGGCACGCGGGCGGCTGGGGGTACGATCCGGGCTTTTGGTCATCGCGCGCTCATGCCATAGCCGCTTCATGGGCGCCACTGCCATTCGATCAAGCGCGGCGGAGATCGCCGCCGGGCTGCTTGCCCATTATGACCGTCATGCGCGGCGCTTGCCCTGGCGGGCGATGCCCGGCGCGGCGCCGACGGATCCCTATCGTGTCTGGCTCTCCGAAATCATGCTCCAGCAGACAACGGTGGCGGCGGTCATTCCTTATTTTGAGCGGTTCACGGCACGCTGGCCGGATGTGGCGGCGCTCGCGGCTGCCGATGATGGCGATCTCATGGCGGCGTGGGCCGGCCTTGGCTATTATGCCCGCGCGCGTAATCTGCTGGCCTGCGCGCGCGCGGTGGCGCACACGCATGGCGGCCGTTTCCCGGACAGCGAGGCCGCGCTGCGCGCGCTGCCCGGTATCGGCGCCTATACCGCCGCCGCGATCGCCGCGATCGCCTTTGGCCAGCGGGCGGTCGTGGTGGATGGCAATGTCGAGCGGGTGGTCGCGCGCCTCGCCGCGATCGCCACGCCGCTTCCCGGCGCGAAGACGGAGATGCGCGCGGTTGCGGAGGCGCTGACGCCCGATGACCGCGCCGGCGATTTCGCGCAGGCAATGATGGATCTGGGGGCCACCATCTGCACGCCGCGCACGCCCGATTGCGCGCGCTGCCCGGTTACGCGCTTCTGCGCCGCCCATGCCGCCGGCAATCCCGCGCTCTATCCGGTCAAGGGGCCCAAAAAAAACCGCCCGCAACGATACGGAACGGCCTGGTGGGTGGAGGCGCAGGGGCATGTCTGGCTGGTGCGGCGGCCGGACAAGGGGTTGCTCGGCGGCATGATGGCGCTGCCCACGGGCGCGTGGACGGAAGGCGCGGCACCGGCCGAGCGCCCCTCGCTGACGGGCGAGTCGGCCACGATGCTTGGCACCGTTGCCCATATATTTACGCATTTCGTGCTTAGCCTTGAGGTCGGGAAGATCGCGCTCGCGCGCCGGCCCGATGATGGCGCGATGACGGCGGCGTTCAGCGCGGGACGCTGGTGGCCCGTCACGCAAATCGCTGACGCGGGGTTGCCGACTATTTTTGCGAAGGCGGCCGCGCTTGCCAACGCCCTATCCAGGCCCAGGAGAGCCGCATGAACACGCATTGGCCTGTTATTCCGGCGCATATTCCCTTTACCGGCAATCATATGGACCGGGTGGATCAGGTCCGGGTCCATGGTGATCGGCTAGCGGCGGCATGGGCTGATCCGCGCACGCAGATCGTGCTGCTCGACGGGCTCGATCCGGTCATCGCGCCGGGCGGCATGCTCGCCACCATGGCGCCATCCGCCGATGCCCGCATGGAAGACCATGCTCTGCTTGGTGTGCGTGAGGCGGACGGCGCACCGCTTTTCGTGGATATCGCCGCGCCGCGCAGCGGGGGATCGCCGGTTTTCACCTCGCGCCTGCCGGCCATGCATGAGCAGCTCCGGCCCGATCAGCTCGCGCTTTATGGCGGCGCCCGCAGCCTTGTCGACTGGCACCGGCGGCATCGCTTCTGTGCGGCCTGCGGCGCACCATCATTGCCCGTAAAAGCCGGCTGGTCGCGCCGGTGCGATACCTGCCAGACGGAGCATTTCCCGCGCACCGATCCGGTCGTCATCATGCTCGCCGAATATAAGGACAGGGCTCTGGTCGGGCGCGGTGTGCATTTCCCGCCCGGTCGTTATTCCGCGCTGGCCGGCTTTGTCGAACCGGGAGAATCGTTCGAGGAGGCGGTGCGGCGCGAACTCTGGGAGGAGACGGGCATTCGTGTCGGCCGGGTCGATTATCTGGCAAGCCAGCCATGGCCTTTCCCCTCGCAACTCATGATCGCCTGTATCGCGCAGGCGCACGATGATGCGCTGACCCTTGATACCGAGGAGATTGCCGACGCGATCTGGGTGAGCCGGGACGAGGTGCGCGCCGCGCTTGCCGACGAGGAGGGCGCACGCTTCGGGGCGCCGCCACCTGTTGCCATCGCGCATCATATGCTGCGCCACTGGCTGGAAAACGGGCGCGACTGAGGCTTATGCTCACGCATTGCGCTCGCGCGCGTGAACCACTACATCGCCACCCTTCGCTCGCGTGCCGCTGCAACGGATCGGACCCAGACTTTCATGCTTTCCCTCGATAACGCCAAGGATCGTGCCCTTTCGCTCGTCGAGGCGGCGCGCCGGGGTGGCGCGGATGCCGCCGACGCGGTTTATGGCGTCGATGCCTCGACACAGGTATCGGTGCGGCTTGGCGCGCTGGAGGATGTCGAATCCTCCGAGTCGGAGCATATCGGCCTGCGGGTTTTCGTAGGGCAGCGCTCGGCCACTGTCTCATCGTCGGACATGGCGCCGGCGACGCTCTCCACGCTGGTCGATCGTGCCATCGCCATGGCGCGCGAGGCGCCCGAGGATGCCTATGCCGGGCTTGCGCCCGAGGAATTCCTCATGCGCAAGAAGAAGCCCGCGCTCGACATCGCGGACGCCGAGGAGCCCGATGCCGTCGCGTTGCGTGAACGCGCCCTTGCCTGCGAGGAAGCGGCGCGTGGCGTGCTGGGCGTGACGAACAGCGAGGGCGCTGGTGCAGGCCATGGCCGGGCGCAGGTCGCGCTGGTCACCAGCGGGGGTTTTGCCGGCGGCTATGCGGGGACGCATCATTCCGGCTGGGCGAGCGTGATTGCCGGCGAGGGCGCCGGAATGCAGCGCGATTATGCGAGTCACAGCGCGCGCTACCTGGACGATCTCGACCGTGCCGCGTCGATCGGTGAGCTTGCCGGATCGCGCGCCGTTGCCCGGCTCGATCCCACCCGCCTCACGAGCGGGACGATGCCGGTCATCTTCGATCCGCGCATCGGCTCCAGTCTCATCGGGCACCTTCTTGGCGCAATTGCCGGCCCCAGCATCACGCGCCGCGCGAGCTTCCTGCTGGAAAGCCGGGGTGAAGCGATTTTGCCCGCCGGGCTCTCCGTCATTGATGATCCGTTGCGGGTGCGCGGTCTGCGATCGCGGCCTTTCGACGGGGAGGGCTTGCCCACGCGCAAGCTCGCGCTGGTCGACGACGGCGTGCTGACAAGCTGGATGCTCGACAGTGCCTCGGCCCGGCAGCTTGGCGATGTGCCGACCGGTCATGCGACGCGGGGCGGTGGCGGGGCGCCGGGCGTGAGCGCATCCAATGTCCATCTCGCGGGTGGCGCCGTGCGCGTGCGGGATCTGTTCGCCGATGTCGCGCAAGGCCTGTACGTCACCGAGCTGATCGGACAGGGCATTAATGGCGTGACCGGGGATTACAGCCGGGGTGCCTCGGGCTTTCTCATTGAGAATGGCAGTGTCGGGCGCGCGGTTTCGGGCGTCACCATTGCCGGCAATCTCAAGGCGATGCTGGCCGGGCTCATTGCCGGCGATGATCTGGAATTCCGCTATGCGGTCAATGTGCCGACGCTGCGGATAGATGGAATGACCATTGCCGGGGCGTGATCCCGCATTGCCAGAAACTCTGGTCGAGGCCGCGCTGGGCCTTGTCGATCAGGCCGCCAGTCTCGCGATGGATCATTGGGTGGCGGGCGCCGCGCCAGCCCGACATTGGGAAAAGGCCCCGGGTCAGCCGGTGTCCGAGGCGGACCTGCTGGTCGATGCTTTCTTGCGTGAACGGCTGACCGCGCTGCTGCCCGGCTCCGGCTGGCTTTCGGAAGAAAGCGTCGCATCGGTGGACCGCGCCGGCGCGCGCGATGTCTGGATTGTCGATCCTATCGACGGCACGCGTGATTTCGTGCGCGGGCGCACGGGCTGGGCGGTATCCGTCGCGCTGGCACGGGAGGGCGACATCCTGTTCGCCGCGCTTGCCGCGCCGGCGCGCGCGGAGCGCTGGCGGGCGGTGAAGGGCGCTGGCGCCTGGCGTAATGATGCGCGCCTGACCGCCAGTCATCGCACGGCGCTCCCCGGCGCGCGCGTTCCCATAGAGAGCCTGTCCGCGCCTGACCGGGACCTTGCCTGTGTTCCCAAGCCCAACAGCATTGCGCTTCGTATGGCGATGGTGGCGGCCAACGAGGCGGATCTCGTGGCGAGCGTCCGCTGGGGTGCGGAATGGGACATTGCCGCCGCGAGCCTCATCGCGCAGGAAGCGGGCGCATGCGTGACGGATGCGGCCGGGCACCCGCTCGTCTTCAACCGTGACGATCCTGCCTGTTTCGGTGTGCTCTGCACCGCGCCGGGGATACATGCTGCCGCGGTTGCCCGCCTGAAGGACCGTGCCGACGCCGCGCTCGCGCATCCGCGCGGCTAAGGTAGCGTTTCAAGGGCGTTTAAGGGCTTGGCCGGCGTTCAGAGCCGGCTCGTATCCATCGAAAAAATCGTTTCGTGCGGCTGATAGGCAGCCATGGCGTCCAGCAGCGCATCCAGCGTGTCGTGCGCGATGAGGATGCCGGCATGGGCCGGGCGAACAAAGCCCACGTCGATCATGCGCCGGTTGAACGCGAGCAGATCGTCATAGAAGCCGTTTACATTGAGCAGGCCCACGGGCTTGTCATGATAGCCAAGCTGCGCCCAGCTCATTGCCTCCCACAGCTCATCCATGGTGCCCACCCCGCCGGGCAGGGTGATGAACCCGTCGCTGAGTGACGTGAAGAGCGCCTTGCGCGCGTGCATGTCCGTCACGACATGCAGTTCGCTGCAGCCCGTATGGGCAGCTTCGGCGCGGACCAGCGCCTGCGGAATGACGCCGATCACTTCGCCGCCCGCAGCCAGTGCGGCATCCGCGACCGCCCCCATCAGGCCGAGCCTTCCGCCACCATAGACGACGCCGATGCCCCGCTCGGCAAGCGCGCGGCCTACGGCGCGCGCGGCGTCCACATAGCGGGGGTCCGCCGGGGAGGCAGAACCGCAATAAATGGCGAGGCGGTCGATCCTGTTCATGCCTGATCCTCCAGCATCAGCCCGGCGGCGGCGCGGGCGGATGCGACGACACCGGGAATTCCGGCGCCCGGATGCGTGCCGGCGCCAACGAGATAAAGATTGGAGATGACATCGTCGCGATGGTGGGGGCGGCGCCATGCGCTTTGCACAAGGGTCGGCGCGAGGCTGCATGCGCTGCCCATATGCGCGGAGAAATCATGCGCGAAGTCGGCCGGTGTCGTATGGAACTGCATGGTGATGCGGGATTTGAGATCGGGGATCAGCCGTCGCTCGATCTCGGCGAGAACACGCTCGGTGAGAACCGGGCCGACCTGCGTCCAGTCGACCGGCAGCTTGCCGAGATGGGCGACCGGGACCACCGCCTGAAAAGTCGAGTGGCCGGGCGGCGCCAGTTCCGGATCGGTCACCGTGGGATGGTGGAGGAACAGCGCGAAATCCTGCGGCAGCACGCCATGCTCGTGAATATCCGTGAAGAGGTCGGCAAAGCGCGGGCCGAACAGCATATTATGGTGCGGGATGCCCGGCCATGCGCCCTTCACGCCGAAGTGGAGGATGAAAAAACCGGGACTCCAGCGCTGGCTGGCAAGTGCGCGGGCCTGCCGCTTCCCGCGCGGATGACCGCGCAGCAGATCGCGATAGCTGTGCATGATATCGGCATTGGTGGCGATCATGTCCGCCTCCAGCCTCATGCCGCCGCGCGTGACGATTGCGTCGGCGCGGTCGCCCACTGTTTCGATCGATGCGACCGGATCGCCCAGGCGCAGCGTGCCGCCAATCCGCTCGAACTGCGTCACCATGGCTTGCACGAGTGCCTGGGTGCCACCCTTGGCGAACCACACGCCGGTCTCACGTTCCAGCCGGTGGATGAGCGCATATAGTCCGCTCGTCGTCGTCGGGTTGCCGCCGATGAACATCGTGTGGAAGGAGAGGGCCTGCCGCAGCAGGTCGTTCTTCACGAAGGATGAGGCAACGGCATGGACAGAGCGCCAGGCGCGGCTCTCGACGAGCCCCGGCGCGGCACGCATGGTCTCCCGCCAGCCGAGAAAGGGCCGGGCGCCCTGCCGCACATAAAATTCCTGATAGACCTCCCCGGCATAGCGCAGGAACTTATGATAGCCCTCCACATCAGCGGGGTTGAGCCGCGCGATCTCCGCGAAGAGCGCCGCATCGTCCGCAGAATAGTCGAAGGTCGTGCCGTCGGGCCAGCTCAGGCGATAGAAGGGCATGACGGGGATCAGGCGAACGTCCTGCGCCATATCCTGCCCGGACAGGCGCCAGAGCTGGGCAAGGCAGTCCGGATCGGTGATGATGGTCGGCCCGGCGTCGAAGATATAGCCGTCCCGGCGCCAGCCATGGGCCACACCGCCCGCTGTTTCGCGCGCTTCCACGATCGTCGTTGGGATGCCGGCCGATTGCAGACGCAGGCCCAGCGCCAACCCGCCAAATCCCGCGCCGATGATGACGGCCTTCTTCACGTTATGGGGCTCCCGGCGCGGCGATGAGAGGGCGAATCAGGCGCAGTTGGCCGTTCGCCTCTGATCCGCAGCCTGTCGAAAACAATGGGGTGCCGGAATAGGAGCGGGAGAGGTTAATGGTCAAGTCGTTAGGCGGGATCAGCCTGTCAGCTAAACCAGCCGTGCCGACATTCTCAGCCGCTGCGGCGCCGGCTCCTGATGCGCGCGGCGGCGACATCCATGCTGAAGCCCTCGGCGATAGCCGTGGCAATGACATCCGCGCTGGCCGGGCGGCACATCAGATAGCCCTGCCCGTGGGAGACGCCTGCCTCGCGGACGAAGGCAAGCTGGCGCGGCGTTTCGATGCCTTCCGCGATCGTTTCCATGTCGAGCTGCTGGGCGAGGAAGGCGATGGCGGCGATCACCGCCTTGTCTTCCCGGTCGTCTCCGGCCGAGCGGACAAAGCTCTGGTCGATTTTTATGGAGTCGAAGTGAAAGGAACGCAGATAGGAGAGGCTCGAATAGCCCGTGCCGAAATCGTCGAGCGACATGCGGACACCGGCGCGGCGCAAGCGCTCAAGCAGCACGTCGACATGCGAGTCGCTTTCCAGAAACAGCGACTCGGTGACCTCGATCTCCAGCCGCGATGGCGAGAGGCCGGATGACAGAAGCGCGCCCATCACCGCGTCGGAGAGATCACCGCCACGGAAGCATTGGGCCGAGATGTTGACCGCGATCCGTACATGCGCGGGCCAGCGGGCGGCGTCGGCGCAGGCCGTCTGCAAAACGCGGCGGGTGAGGGCATTGATAAGGCCGCTGCTCTCCGCGATCGGGATGAATTCGCCGGGCGATATCGGCCCGAGCGTCGGATGCGTCCAGCGCGCCAGCGCCTCGCAGGTCGCGACCTGACCCGTCGCGATGTCGTATATGGGCTGGTAGGCGACGGTGATCTGATTGTCGTCGATTGCGTCGCGCAGCCCGTTTTCGAGCTGTCGGTTGCGTTCCAGAACATCCTTCATCGACCAACGGAAGCGCTGGATATTGTCGCGGCCGGTTTTCTTGGCCTCGAACAGGGCAAGGTCGGCGTGCTGAAGCAGTTCCAGCTCCTCGTGGCTGTCAAACGGGGCCACGGCAATGCCGAGCGAGGCGGAAATGCTGAGCTGATGGTGGGTAAGCTCGAAGGGCGCGCGCAGTGCCGCCAGAATCTCCTGTGCGATGAAGCTCGCGCTTTCTTCCGAGGCGTTGGGACACAGCACCACGAATTCATCGCCACCAAACCGCGCGACATGGCCGGCATCCCCGACGGTCGAAACGAGCCGGGAGGCGACCGCGCAGAGCAGCTCATCCCCGACGATATGGCCCAGCAGATCGTTGATGGTCTTGAACCGGTCGAGGTCCAGCCACAGCACCGCGAGCGACCGGTTCTGGTCCGTCTGCTTGTCCTCGAGCAGCAGGCTGAGCCTCGTCTGCATGGCCATGCGGTTGTCCAGCCCGGTCAGCCGGTCGTAGCGTGCGATGCGTTCATATTTGAGCGCGATGCGGGATTTCTCCTGCTGCTCGATAAGCGCCGTCATCAGCGTGCGATGGATCGTCCGGCTGATGTCGATCATACCAAGGATCATGACCGCGAGGGTGATGCCCAGCATGGTCCACGCAAGGCCGCCATGCATCCACAGGCCAATGACCGTTGGCCCCAGCGTGAGCATCGTCTGGCCGATGGCGATTTCGATGCGGCCGGCATTGCGTCCCGAGATGCCGCCGGCATAACCCGCCGCCAGCGCAACCGCGAGCAGATGGACGCTGACGTTCTTCTCCAGGTTGAGAACGCAAAAGGCCATGAGGCCGACCATGCCGGCATAGAGCCAGGCGCCGATTTCGTAGAGTTTCTCCCAGCGCGCCATCGATCCGGTCGATGTGCTCAGCTTGACGCTGTTGAACGAGAATGCGGTGATCGTCCGGCCGACGGCGATGAGGCAGATGATGAGGGCCAGCCATGCGGCGACCGGCGTGCTCGCCAATATGCCGATCGTGATGCTGACCATCGCGCCGCAAGCAGCACCGGCTGCCAGCGATGTCGGCGAGGCGTAGAGGCTCTCGACCAGATTACGGCGCAACACCGCGTCGTCACTCGTCTGCGTGACGAGTGCGCGCGAAAACATGTTTAGCCAGCCATAGGCGCGACCCAATAACATAAGCTGGGCATAAACGCGCTAATGCTGTCATTTGGTTAATGTAGCATTAGGACTTTATTAACGAACGAAGTCATTGTTTCGGCGTTGAATTGGCGTTGCCCCGCTGGTCATGCCGGCAGGAGCAGGCTGGAATCCCCATAGGAATAGAATCGGTAGCCCGCCGCTATGGCATGGGCATAGGCAGCCTGCATCCGTTCCCGCCCCATAAGAGCGCTCACCAGCATGAACAAGGTCGAGCGGGGCAGATGGAAATTGGTCATCAGCCCGTCCACGCCGCGGAAGCGATAGCCCGGCGTGATGAAGATGCGCGTCTCGCCGGCAAAGGGGCGGATAACCCCATCCTCACCACAGGCGCTCTCAATGAGACGCAGTGCTGTGGTGCCCACCGCGATCAGCCGTCCCCCAGCGGCGCGCGCGGCGTTCATGCGTGCGGCGGCCGCCTCGTCGATCGTGCCCCATTCGGCGTGCATGACATGGTCTCCCGTATCCTCCGCCTTGACGGGAAGAAACGTGCCGGCGCCGACATGGAGGGTCAGCGAGGCACTGTCGACACCGCGTGCGGCGAGCGCGGCCATCAGACCGGGCGTGAAATGGAGCGCGGCGGTCGGCGCGGCGACGGCGCCGTCCTTCGCGGCGAACATCGTCTGATAGTCCTGCCGGTCGCGCGCGTCCGTGCCGCGTTTGCTTGCGATATAGGGCGGCAGCGGCATGGTGCCGGCGCGTTCGAGCAGCAGTTCCACCGGTTCATCGCCGTCGAAGGCGAGAATCATGCTGCCGTCCGCTTCCCGCGCTTCCGCGAGCGCCGTGACGCCCGCGCCGAAGTCGATCCGTTCGCCGGGGCGGACCCGCCGCGCATTCTTGAGGAAGGCCTGCCAGCGGCGCAGGTCGATTCGTTTGTGGAGGGTGGCGCCAATCCGCGCCTCACCACGCTGGCCGACGAGCTGGGCGGGAATAACGCGCGTGTCGTTATAGACCAGCATGTCGCCCGCGCGCAGCAGCGCCGGAAGATCGCTTACCTGATGATCGGCAAGCGCATCGCCATGAGCGAGCAGCAGCCGGGCACTGTCGCGCGGTACCGCGGGGCGAAGCGCGATCCGTTCGGGCGGGAGATCGAAATCGAAGAGGTCGACACGCATGGCGCTGCCTTTGGCGCAGTCGTCGCGCGGGTCAAGCGTGAGAAGCGTTGCCGCTCGTCAGCCTGGCTCAGCCTGGCCGGCCGTCGCTTTCCATATAGGCGCGCACGATCTTGGTCGGCGTGGCGGGCGGCTCGCCCTTGGCGATGGCGTCCACGCCCGGCATGCCGTCGATCACCCGGCCAAATACCGTATATTTATGATCGAGTTGCAGGCGCGGCATCAGCATGATGAAGAACTGGCTGTTGGCGCTGTTCTCATTGTCCGCGCGCGCCATGGCGACACTGCCGCGCATGTGCGGCAACCAGGAGAATTCCTGCTTGAGATCGGGCAGCGTCGATCCGCCCGTGCCGTCCCCCTTGGGGTCGCCGCCCTGCGCCATGAAGCCGTCAATCACCCGATGGAACGCAAGGCCATCGTAGAAATGCTGCCGGGTCAGCGTCTTGATCCGCTCGACATGCTCCGGCGCGACATCCGGGCGAAGCTGGATACGGACCCGCGCGCCGTCCGAAAGGTCCAGCACCCAGACATTGCCGGGATCGACGGGCACGGTGGCGAGCAGTGGCTTGTCGTTTGCATGATCGGCGCGCAGCTTCTTGGCGTCGGCCTCGGCGCGCGCGGCCATCTCCGCTTCACGGGTGACATCCTCGCCCTTGCGCTGGGCGGATGCAAGGGTGGGAAGCTGGAACAGCAGCGCACCGATGGCGAGGGGGGCGAGCGCGGTACGGAAGAAGCGCATGATAACCTCAAAGACTGGCCTGTCAGGCGGCGCGATCATGGTGATCGCGCGGGATACTGATGCCTCCATGCTGAACAAGGGCTTGCCGGTCAAGCGGGACGCGCCGTTATGCGGGAAAGCACATCTGCGCGGACGGTGGGTGTCACGAAGCGCGAAATGTCGCCGCCAAGGTTGGCGATCTCCTTTACGAGGCGCGAGGCAATGGGTTGCAGCGAGACATGCGCCATCAGGAACACCGTTTCGATGCTGGCATTCAGATACTGGTTCATGCCCGCCATCTGATATTCATACTCGAAGTCCGCGACCGCGCGCAGACCGCGCAGGATGATGTTGGCATTCTGGCTCTGGGCGAAATGCATGAGCAGCGAGTCGAACGAGACGACAGAAATATGCGGGCCGATTGACGCACATTCGCGCCGCACCATCTCCAGCCGTTCCTCGACGGTGAAGAGCGGAGATTTGGACGCATTGGTGGTGACGCCGATGACGAGCTGGTCGACAAGCTTGGCGCCCCGCCGGATGATATCCATGTGGCCGAGCGTGATCGGGTCGAAGGTGCCGGGGTAGACCCCGATGCGTGGCGTTGTGGTCATGGCGTCACGAGCTCCGGTTGATCGCGAAGTCGGCAATGGCGCGCAGCAGATCCGCCCGCGCGCCGAACGGGGCAAGGTGGACCTTGGCCTGCGCGACCAGCATGGCGGCTTGCGCGCGGGCCTGCTCTGTCCCCATCAGCGAAACGAAGGTGGCCTTGCCGGCCTGGGCATCCTTGCCCACGGCCTTGCCCACCGCCGCGGCATCCCCTTCCACGTCGAGCAGATCGTCGGCGATCTGGAAGGCAAGGCCAAGATCATGGGCGTAGCCGTGGAGGCCGCGCCGCCCTTCCTCTGGCACATGGCCCAGAATGGCGCCGGCCTCGACACAGAAGCCGATGAGCGCGCCGGTCTTGAGCTGCTGGAGGCGGGTGGTCGCCGCGAGGTCGAAGGGCGCTTTCTCCGCTTCCAGATCCATCATCTGCCCGCCGGCCATGCCTTGCGGGCCACTCGCGCGGGCGAGCGCCCGCACGAGGTCGCAGCGCACGAACGGGTCGGGATGGGTGTCCGGGTCGGAGAGGATCGAGAAGGCGAGATCGTGCAGACAGTCCCCCGCGAGGATCGCGGTCGCCTCGTCAAAGGCGCGGTGCGTCGTCGGCTTGCCGCGGCGCATGTCGTCATCGTCCATGGCGGGCAGATCGTCATGAATCAGCGAATAGACATGGAGGCATTCGACGGCGAGGCCGGTCCGCAGCGCGCTCTGCCGCGAGACGTTGAAGAGCGCTGCGCTGGCTTGCACGAGCAGGGGGCGCAGCCGCTTGCCACCGCCGATCGCGGCGTGACGCATCGCCTGATAAAGATTGATGCGCGGATCGTCCGGCACGGCCAGCACCCGGTCGAACTCGGCGTCGATCGCGGCGGAAATCTGCGCGATCGCCTGCTCGATGGAGAGGTCGGCGTCCTGCGTCATTCCGTCGGGAAGGGCTTGCTGCCCGCTGCCTCGCCGGGCTGACCCGCGACGATCTGCTCGATGCGGGCCTGCGCATCGGCCAGGCGCTTCTGGCACTGGGCGCGCAGCCGGTCGCCCTCCGCGTAGAGATCAATGGACTGGTCGAGCGGCACGTCGCCACGCTCGAGTTTCTGGACAATGGCCTCCAGGCGCTGGAGTGCGTCCTCGAAGCTCAGATTTGCCGGATCGGCGCTTTGGGTCATGCCCGCAGCATTGGCCGTCGGGCGAGCGGGGGTCAAGCGTTCATGCGGGCATGGACGGAGCGTGATCGCATCTGTGGGACAGGTCAATCGCGAACGAAAGTAACAAAGAGATTGACCCGCGTAGCGCATTTCGCTCACAATCAGGGGGCCATGAACAATACCCTCATCAAGATCATGCCGTTGTTCGCCGCGCTTGCCGTGGTGGGCTGTAATTCCAAACCCGAAACCTTCAACGACACTGTGGTCGACCCGCAGGAAGCGGAACTGGCCAACGCTGCCGCGCCTGAGCTGCCGCCCATGCTCAAGGCAAGCCGCCAGTATCGTTGCAAGGACAATAGCCTGCTCTTCGTCGACTTCATGACGGACGACAAGACGGCGAACGTCAAGGCCACCAAGGACGGTCCTGTGACGGTGCTCAAGGCACCGGAAGCCGGTCAGCCTTTTGTGTCCGAGGACGGCAAAACCTCGCTGACCGGCGCCGAGGCGCATGTCACCTACAATGGCCAGAGCTGCAAGACGGGCTGAGTCGACGCTCTTTTTGCGATGTGCCGGTCGGATGGCCGGATGTTTCCTTCACCGGGCCGGCCTGCTGGGTCGGCCCATTTTATATCTGCTCTTCACGGGTCGGCGTATGGAAGTGGTCGACTAAGGTTGTTCCGCGCGCGCGAGAGCGATAAGGGCCGCTCATGCTGACCGACGCTCTCCCCATCACGCCCCAGACCATCGCCGACCATGGCCTGACGCCCGAGGAATATGATCGCATCGTGGCGGCCATCGGGCGGGAGCCCAATCTGACGGAGCTGGGCATATTCTCGGTGATGTGGAGCGAGCATTGCTCCTATAAATCGAGTCGTCTGCATCTGCGGAAGCTGCCGACCAGCGCGCCATGGGTCATCCAGGGGCCCGGTGAAAATGCCGGCGTCATCGATATTGGTGACGGGCAGGCGGCGATCTTCAAGATGGAGAGCCACAATCACCCGAGCTATATCGAGCCTTATCAGGGCGCGGCGACGGGCGTGGGCGGCATTCTGCGCGATGTCTTCACCATGGGCGCCCGCCCGGTCGCGAATATGAACGCGTTGCGCTTTGGCCGGCCCGATCATCCGCGCATGCGCCATCTCATTTCCGGCGTGGTGCGGGGCATCGGTGGCTATGGCAATTGCGTGGGCGTGCCGACGGTTGGCGGGGAAGTGAATTTCCACCCGGCCTATGACGGCAATATTCTCGTCAATGCCATGACCGTGGGCGTCGCGGAGACGGACAGGATTTTTTATTCGGCGGCGTCGGGCGTTGGCAATCCGATCGTCTATGTCGGCTCGAAAACCGGGCGCGACGGCATCCATGGCGCCACCATGGCCAGCGCCGATTTCGAGGAAGGCGATGAAGACAAGCGCCCGACCGTGCAGGTGGGCGATCCCTTCACGGAGAAGCTGCTGATCGAGGCGTGCCTTGAACTCATGGGGTCGGACGCGATCGTCGCCATTCAGGACATGGGTGCGGCGGGCCTCACCAGCTCCAGCGTGGAAATGGCCTCCAAGGGCGGCGTGGGCATCCGGCTCGACATGGACAAGGTGCCCCAGCGCGAGAGCGGCATGACCGCTTATGAAATGATGCTCTCCGAGAGCCAGGAGCGGATGCTCATGGTGCTCAAGCCCGGCCGGGAAGCCTTTGCCGAAGCGATCTTCCATAAGTGGGAACTGGACTTCGCGGTGATCGGCGAAGTCACCGATACCGGGCATATGGTGCTCGTCCACCATGGCGAGACGGTGTGCGACATTCCACTCGCTCCCCTTGCCGACGATGCGCCGCTCTACGACCGGCCGCATGAGCCGACCCCGCCCGCCCGCGCGCTCGTCGACGCGCCGGAGACGGATGATGTCGCGGCGGACCTCACGCGCATTATGGGCTCGCCGGACATCGCCAGCCGTCGCTGGATATGGGAACAATATGACCATATGGTCGGCGCGGACACGGTGCAGCGTCCCGGTGGCGATGCCGCGGTGGTGCGCGTGCACGGCACCGCGAAGGGGCTGGCGATCAGCACGGATTGCACCCCGCGCTATTGCTTCGCCGATCCCGTGGAGGGCGGCAAGCAGGCGATTGCCGAGTGCTGGCGCAACATCACGGCCGTCGGCGCGACTCCGCTCGCCACGACGGATTGCATGAACTTCGCCAGCCCGCAGAATCCGCGCGTCATGGGGCAGTTCGTCGGCTGCATAGAAGGTATGGCGGAAGCCTGCACAGCGCTCGAATTCCCGATCGTTTCGGGCAATGTCAGCCTGTATAACGAGAGCAAGGCGACCGGCGGCGGCAGCGCCATCCTGCCCACGCCGGCTATTGGCGGCGTCGGCCTCCTCAAGGATATCGACCGGATGGCGACCATTGCCTTCAAGGGCACTGGCGACATCATCCTGCTCGTGGGCGAGCGGCATGGCCAGCTTGGCCAGTCGGTCTGGCTGCGGGAGATTCATGGCCGCGAGGGTGCCGATGCCGGCCCGCCGCCGCGCGTCGATCTGGCGGTCGAGAAGCGCAACGGCGATTTCGTGCGGTCGGGCATTTTATGCGGTGCGATCACCGCCTGTCATGACGTGTCGGATGGCGGCATTGCCGTCGCCGTGGCGGAAATGGCGCTGGCGAGCGATATCGGCGCGATTCTCGATCAGCCGTTTGAAGGGTCGGTGGCGGAAGCCTATTTCGCCGAGGATCAGGGCCTTTATGTCGTGACGGTGCGTGACGCGGCGCTGGCGGATTTCCTCTCCAGGGCGGATGCGGGCGGTGTCCCCGTTTCGCAACTGGGGCGCACCATCGCCGGGCGGATCATCTTCGAGCTGCCCAAGAGCGACCATGCCGTGACACTGGCCGCGCTGCGGACCGCGCATGAAGGCTTCTTCCCGGCGCTGATGGACGCCTGAGGCGCATCCACGCTGGCGGAGGCTCAATCGCGGCGGAAAATATACTCCTCGTCGGCATGATCGCCGACCATGAAGTGATAGTCGCCCACCTTTTGAAAGCCGAGTCCGGCATAGAAGCGCTGCGCCGCCTCATTGCCTGACCATACCCCCAGCCAGATCGGGCCGGGATAGACCGCCCCCAGCCAATCGAAGGCGAGCGTTATCAGTCGCCGGCCAAGGCCATAGCGCTGGTGCGATCGGCGGATGTATATCTGGTAGAGCTCGCCCTGGCGCGCATCGGCCTGCGGATGGGGCAGCTTGCACGGGCCGGCATGGGCATAGGCGACAAATTGCCCGTCCGGCGCTTCGGCAACCCATGTGGCATGGCCTGCCGCCGCCAGTTCAGCCGCAATGCCGGGCTCGCCATAGCTCTCCGCTTCAAACAGGGCGAGATCGGCGGGCGGATAGGGAATATCGAAGCCGCCGGCGAGAAAAGTCTCGCGAAAGCAGGCAAGTTTGAGCGCGGCGAGGGCGGGCGCATCCGTGGCGCTGGCGGGGCGGATGGTGATGCTGGTCTGGTCGGTCATGTCTTGGTCACTCTGAGGAAATGGAGATGATAGGCGTCCTGCCCCCCGGCGCGGTCGAACGCGGCCATAACGCGGCGGAGCGCGGCTGGCGCCAGCGGGCGGGTGCCATCCGGGGCGACGGTGGCGCCGATATGTTTCAGGTGCATGATGAGGGCGCGGGCGCCGGGCGCGGGCAGCGGCTCGATATGGTCAAACCCTTCCACCCTGCCATGGCGGGCGGCAAGGGCGGCGAGCGCGGGATAAGCGGGATAGGCGGGGATGGCGCATGGCAGGGCGCAGGCCTCATGCGCGGCGCGCCACGCGGCAAAGCTTTGGGCGCCCATGGTGGAGAAAGCGATATGGCCGCCGGGCGCGAGCAGCGGCATGAGGCGGCCCAGCGCCTCGTCCAGATCGGTGAACCATTGCACGACGAGATTGGCGATGATGAGGGCGAAGGGTGCCTCTGTCCTATCAGGCGCCTCGCCATCCATCGTGCGAAAGCGGATGGCGGCAAGCGCCGGATCGGCAACGGCATGCGCAACCATCTCCGGCGCGATGTCCGTCGCGATGATGGACGCGTCCGGCCAGCGCGCGTGAATGATACGGGTCAGCAGGCCAGTGCCGCAGCCCAGTTCGAGGATGCGGGCGGGCGGATCAGCGTCGTGCGGCATCGCGAAATCGGCGAGCAGTCGGGCGGCGCCATGCTGGGGGGCGGCCGCGCGCTCATAATGCTGTGCGGCGGCGCCGAAGGCCGTGCCAATCCGTGCCTTGCGGTCCATGTGCATGGGTGGCCCATGCCACGACATGCCCGAGTGGACAATCGGCGCAAAAGGCGCTCAAGGGGAGGCGGCCCATTTTAGCGTGAAAGTATTGCCGTTCATGCCCAAGTCCCGTTCCCGCAAGCGCGGCCCACAGTCGCCGCGCCGTACCGACAAAGGCGGAACGGCGCCCGTCCCGGCGTCATCGTCTGGCGCTCGCGTGGCTGTGGCGCCGGGTTCAGCCTTTGCCGACGCAGAGGCAACGCGCCCGCCCGTCTTGCCTGACCTCCCCGTTTTCACGCCGGACGAGGTGAGTGAGCGGATCGTCTCGCTGGATTTTCTGCGCGGCCTTGCGGTCATCGGCATCCTCTTCGCGAATCTCGTTGCCTTTGGTTTGCCCAATATTGCCGGCGCCAATCCCTTTGCGATTGGCATGACGAGCGGGGCGGATGTGGCAGCCTGGCTGCTGACCTTTCTGCTGGTCGATGGCAAAATGCGCGCGCTTTTTTCGTTGATGTTCGGCGCCTCGATGCTGCTCGTCATGGAATCGGCGGAAACCCGCGGGCAGGACGGGCTGGCCGCGCACCGGCGGCGCATGGTGATGCTGATCCCCATTGGCCTGGCGCATTATGCCTTGCTGTGGGATGGGGACATACTTGTCCAGCTGGCGATCGCCGGGCTCATCGGCACGCGCCTTGCCCGGCTGGATCAGCTCGCGTTGCTCAAATGGGGCCTTGGTCTCATCGCGCTGCAATGGGTGCTGGCCATGGTGGCCGTGCTGCCGCCTTACTGGCTGCGCGCTGCGGCCGACGCGGCGGGCGCAAGTCCGGCGAGTATCGCGGCATGGCGGGCCTATGCGGATGTTCTGGGCATTGCGCCGAGCGCTGCCGTCGCTGCGGATATCGCGGTGCACCAGTCGGGCTATGGCGTCATCCTGATGGCGCGCCTGTCCCATGTCGGGCAGGCCGTACTGGATCTGCTACACTTCGGCCTTATCGAAACGCTTGGTTTCATGGCCTTCGGCATGGCGATGCTGAAGGGCGGCTTCCTCGCGGGGCAGTGGGACCGCGCCCAGTATCGCGCGACATGGCTGCGCGCCTGGCTGGTCGGTCTTGTCCCGATGGCGGGCCTTGCCGGCTGGGTGCTGGCCAGTCGCGATCCCGTCACCGCGCAGGCCGTGGCGATTGGCTGGTCGGTGCCGCTGCGTCTTCCTACCGCCATTGGGCACGCCGCGCTGGCGATGCTGCTGTGCGACGGTCTGGTCCGTGGCTGGCTGCGCGATGCGATCGTTGCGCTCGGGCGGCTGGCGCTTTCGGGCTACCTCCTCTCCAGCCTGCTGATGACGACGCTGTTCTACGGCTATGGGCTGGCGCTTTATGGCAGTCTGGGCAGAGCTGCATTGCTCGGTATCGCGGCGGCGGGCGCGGCGGTGTTGCTTGCCATGGCGTGGCTCTGGCACCGACGCCTGGGGCAGGGGCCGGCCGAGCGGGTGTGGCGCGCCATGGCGCGCGGGCGCTGAGCGCTGGCGCGGCGGTCAATCGTTGATTTCGCCGGAGTTCCTGCTCGTTGGCGCATGTGTGCCAAAGAAGCTTGTGCGGGCACTGTCCGGAGTCGATGATTTTGCCTGAGCGGAACGGTTGGCAATACAGGCCGGCGCGTCCAAGGCGATCCTTGCCCACGCACCTCTGACGATAGCTTTCTTCCCGAAAACAACCTGTTTTTCAGATCAGAGAGTCGAACGTGAAAATCGCCGTCATCGGCGCAAGCACCGACAAGGTGGAGCAGCAACGCTACTCTGGAACGGAAGGGCAGTGCGAGAATGAAACGCTCTCAATGGCCCGGGCATCATGGGACGCAGCGACGCGTCTCAAGGCTGACAAAAGATCACCGGGATAACCCGGAGTTTCGAAGCGCCATGTATAGGAAAACGGCCGGCAGGATTTCTCCCACCGGCCGTCTCTATTCTATAAGTCCACTTGCCCGGAGGCGGGGACCGCGATCAATTCAGCTCAGCTGAACGAAACCGCGACGCGGTTTGCGCGGCGACGCATGGCGAAGCCCACGATACCGATACCCGCGATCATCATCGCCCAGGTCGTCGGCTCCGGAACCGGCGCGACGGTGAAGTTCACCAGGCCCGAGTAGGTCGCATTCGCGCCAGACGTGCCCGACAGAACGAGCGTGTTTACGCCGCTCGAAAAAATGTCGACGTTCGTCAGCACGGTGATGAAGTTATATCCACCAAGCGTTCCGGGAACGATATCGAGAGGAATGCCATTCAGCGTTGCGCTGGTAAAGACGATGGAGTTAGCCGTCGCGCCAATCTTGAACTGATTGATCGCCGAGCCATCAACAATACCGGTGCCTTCCGGGAATGGACCGAACGTCCACGTATCCACGAAATCTTCCTTATGGGTAGCGGTGAAGCCGCCCGTGTAAGAAATCGTTCCGGCATCGTTAATGGGGCCCGTCATCGTGACGGCACCGCCGAGAAATTCGGTTGCCTGAGCACTTACAGACAAACCGGCTGCGGCAACGATCGCCGCACCTGCATAAAAAATCGAACGCATTCTAGTCTCCCACACTGGCCTGAATGGTGGTCGCACATTACGCACAGTTGGGCGCGCCATGCAACAAGATTGTGACCCCGATGTTAACCTTTTTGTGTCTCAGAATGACAGCTGTGACATTTTGGTGAACCATCGCCGCCGCCGCGGAAAAGCTGGGATTTTTGGCCCTGCTCGTAAACTGGCGGCGACGGCGCGGGCTTTCGCTCAGCCTACCAGATGCGGATTCGTCCTTCTGAATCAAGTGCAAGCTTCGCAGTTGCGGGAACGGCGAAGGCGCGGTACCATGGGTCGAGATTACGTACGACCGCCGCGCGCGCCTCTGGCGGCGCATGCGGATCGGTCAACAGGCGCTGGCGCAGCGCCGCCTCGCGATAGTTGCGCCGCCACACTTGTGCCCAACCCAGATAGAAGCGCTGGTCGCCGGTCGTTCCATCGATCACCGGTGCATCCCTGCCGCCCAGCGTTGCCTTATAGGCGTCATAGGCGACGGTAAGCCCGGCGAGGTCGGCGATGTTCTCGCCCAGGGTCAGCGCGCCCTGCACATGTTCGCCCGGCAGTGGCTCATAGGCATCATATTGCTTCACCAGCCGGTCGGTCAGTGCCTTGAAGTTTGCCACGTCCTGATCGGTCCACCATTGGGAGAGGCGGCCGCTGGCATCGTATTTCGCGCCCTGATCGTCAAAATGATGGCTGATTTCGTGGCCGATCACCGCGCCGATCCCACCATAGTTCACCGCCGGGTCGGCATGGGGGTCGAAGAAGGGCGGCTGCAGGATCGCAGCGGGGAAGACGATCTCCACCATGCCGAAATTGGCATAGGCGTTGATCTCCATCGGCGTCATGCCCCATTCCCAGCGGTAAATGGGTTTGCCGAGCTTGCCGACATTATAGGCGAAGTCGAACCTGTTGGCGCGGACAGCGTTGCCGAACAGGTCGTCGGCGCGGATGTCCAGCCCGCTATAATCGCGCCACCGGTCCGGATAGCCGATCTTGGGAGTGAAGGCGGCGAGCTTCTCATGCGCGCGAACCTTGGCCTGATCGCTCATCCAGCTGAGGCCGTCGATCCGGCGGCCCATGGCGGCGAGCACATTCTTCACCAGCGCATCGGCCGCCTGCTTGGTCTCGGGCGGAAAATATTTCGCGACATAGGCTTTGCCCACTTCCTCGCCGAGGCTGCCCTTGAGGAAGGTGACGGCGCGTTTCCAGCGCTCCTCGCGCTCGGGGGTGCCGTTGAGCGCGGTGCCGTAGAAGGCGAATGTCTCGTTGGCGATCGCGTCCGGCAGGAAGTTGGAGAATTCATCGAGGCTGCGGACGATGAGCTGGTCCCGCAGGATGGCGATGGGCGTGCGGGCGATGAGCGCGGCAGTGCCCTTGATGGCGCTGGGCTGCGCCACGATTAACGGATCGGAGGTGATGCCGTTGATCCGCATGGCTTCGGCGAAATCGAAGCCCGGCGCCAGTTTCTGGAGCTGCGCGAGGCTCATCTTGTTATAGGTCTTGTCTGCGTCGCGACTGTCGACCTTGGTCCAGTGGACCTTGGCGAGTGCCGTCTCGAAGTCGAGCACGGCCTTGGCGCGGGCCTTGCCGTCCGGCTCGCCGGCCAGCGCGAACATCTTTTCGAGATGGGCGAGATAGGCGGTGCGTGCCTCCACGAGCTTGGCGTTGGTGGAGAGATAATAGTCACGGTCCGGCATGCCGAGGCCGCTTTGATAGATCAGGAAGATGTAGCTTTCCGGGTTCTTGTCGTCCTGGCCGATATAGCCGCCGAACGGGCCGGAAATGCCATCGCGCGATGCCCTGGCGACCAGCCGCACATAATCGGCCTTGCTCTGCGCGGCCTTGATCTCGTCAAGCCAGGGCCTGATTGGCGCCAGCCCCTTGGCCTCGACGCTCGTCTGGTCGAGATAGGAGGCATAGGCGCGGCCGATCATGCTGGCCGGATCATCCTTTGCCGCATCGAGGATTTCGCGCGTGCGCGCCTTCGAGAGATCGTCGAGCGCCGTGAACATGCCGTAGTTGGATTTGTCGGCCGGTATCGGCGTGTTCTTCTCCCAGGTGCCGTTGGCATATTGGTAGAAATTGTCGCCCGGCGCGACGCTGGCGTTCATGCCGGCGGTGTCGAAGCCATAGGTGCCGATCTCCGGCTTCGGCGCGGTCGGCGCGACATCGGGCTTGGCGGAGGCGGTTGCGGGTGCCGCGTCCCTGTTGGCCATTGGCGTCGAGCAAGCGGTGAGGCTTGCGGAGGCAAGTGCGGCGGCGATGATTGTCCTGCTCATGGCGTCCCCTTTAGAGCGGTTTTCGACCGTTCTGAATCGGTCTGGGATTCCCTTCGGACGCGATTTCTGATTCAGAATCCGTGCTGGTGAAGGAGGCCGGCATGGATGGCTCTTTCGATGGATTTGCGCACTCGGCTGTTGGCAGCGGTGGACAGTGGATCGAGTTGCCGTGCTGCGGCGGCCCGGTTCGGTGTTGCACCATCAACGGCG
>JAMHVU010000163.1:0-5201 GCA_035911355.1 Sphingobium sp. | reverse complement strand
ACCCAGTCGCGAATGATCTGAAGGCCGTCACCACCGATCCGCGCCGCATCCGTCCGCGACCCGCCATCGTAAATCGCCGCCAGCGCCAGAAGCCTCCGGACCTGATTGCCATCCCGGCTGTCCCGCGCCAGCCGCCGCAGATCGTCACACATAAAATCGTCTCAAACCTCGATCGGCGTCTCCATGGAAAACCCCCTCCGTCTTCCATGTTGAATCAGTTCCGGGCCCACGTGCGAACCCCTCACGAGTCAGGATCACCGGCAGTTGGGATAAGAGATCAGCGGTCGTTCGCAGGCCTATGTCCGATCGCCCCGTCTCGCTCGTGTCGAAAGCAAGACGGCCCGCGCTCGGGGCGCGGTCCGTCGAGCGATCCAGATCAGCGGGTTCGCGTTTCAGACAAAGAGAAAATCCGCCGCGACGAGCTCTCGAGGCTCATGGACGCCTACCAGGGTAATGTTGTCGGTAGCCGTGCCGAGATTGATCCGCGTGCTCGAGCCGAGGTCGATGAAATCCATATCCGAAATCCCGGAGAACCCGTAAGCGCTGACATCGATCCTGTCGCAATCGGAAACGCGGAAATCCAGAATCTCGTCGCTTCCTCCGCCTGGGGCAAACACGAACAGATCCGCGCCACCGATCGCCTGCCCTGACATGTGATGGCCGTCGCCGATCATCAGATCACGGGAGTTCCCGCCGACCAGCGTGTCATCGCCGCCAATCGCGCCGCCACGCATGTGGCGCGCATCACCGAAGAGCCAGTTCAGGCCGCCGTCGCCAGCGAACACGAGGTCGTCGCCGCATCTGGCATCCTGGAAAACCTTGTCGGCATCCCCGATCAGATGATTGATCTCGGCCGCGTCGCCCCCGATGACGACATCGTCGCCGCCGCGCGCGTCGCCGTACAACTTGCCAGCGTCGCCTCGAAGATCGTTGGCTTGGGAGTGGTCGCCCCCGATCAAGGTGTCGTCGCCGCCGCGCGCGTGGCCGAACATTCGCCCCGCGTCGCCAAACAGCGCATTCGAACGAGCGGCTTCGCCTCCACTCAGGGCATCGTCGCCGCCACGGGTTTCGGCCATCATCTTCAAGGCGTCGCCGTACAGCGCATTGAGGCCAGAACCCCTCCCTCCGCCGAGCACGTCGTTCCCGCCGAAGGCGTTGTCGAACATTGCGACGCCCTCGCCGAACAGCACGTTTTCTTCGGCATGGTCGCCTCCGATCAGACTGTCCGCGCCACCGTGGGAACGGTCATGCATCCGCCCGGCGTCGCCATGGATCAGGTTCAGATCAGCATGCTCCCCGCCGACCACGACGTCGCCGCCTCCGCGAGCTCCGGACAACATCCGGTCGGCGTCACCGAAGAGCCTGTTCTCGATGGCGTGATCGCCTCCGACCACTATGTCGTCGCCACCACGGGTCTGATCAGACATCGCGCCGCCATCGCCCCGAAGCAGATTCCGGTTGGCTCCCACCCCACCCGCCATCACATCATCGCCGCCGCGCGCCTGGGACAGCATCCGCTCCGCGTCACCGAAAAACCCGTTCTCGACTGCGTGATCCCCGCCACTGAGCGTGTCGGCGCCGCCGCGCGTACGGTCAGACATTGCCTTGGCGTCACCGAAGAGCGCATTCTCCGACGCGCGGTGACCTCCAACCAGAACATCATCGCCGCCGCGGCTCCGGTCATGCATCCGTGACGCATCCCCCTCGATAATGTTGCGACCGGCGCGAACTCCTCCAACCAGGACGTCGGCGCCGCCGTGGCTTTGGTCGTGCATGTCCGCCGCGTCACCATGGAGCAGGTTAAAGTCGGCGCGGGTTCCGCCCGTTATCGCGTCGTCGCCTCCACGACTCGCCCCGAACAACTTTGAGGCGTCGCCAAACAGCACGTTTCCGATGGCGCGGTCACCGCCCAATAGCACGTCGGCCCCGCCGGATGCCCTGTCCCTTAGTGCTCCGGCCGCGTCACCGAAAGCGACTCCGCCGATCCTGCTCGGCAGCCATAGAGTTTGAGACGCGCCGAGATTCGCGCACGTCAAATCTCCTTCCACGTCTCCAAAATACCTCGCCATGCCTTCTCCCAGCCCTAGCCTCGCGTACGAAGCAGCACCACCCGAATTATTTCAGATTAAACAAGTAGAACAGACTATTCGCTATAATAGCAGTAAAAATTGCAGAATATTCTTGTGGCATCACAATATTATTGATCACTATTTTTGCCACAACAGTCGCGGCGACTGCGGCTCGATCGAATGCTTGCCCCAACGATGAGAGCAGAAGCGGGGCGACTGGTGTCCGAAAGAGTCTCGAGGTTGTGCGTCACACATCGTCAAGCAGGCTCGCGGATCCCTATGCGCGGCCAATTTCCAGCCTTGGAGATGCAGGAGCCGCCGCCGGGCTTCGCGTAGCGCAAGCAGCATTGCAACATCCCGAAGCTTCGAACATGCACTCGCCAGGCCCGCGCAGATCCCATTCTTCATTTTGAGAATAAAATAGTTGGTGGCCGACCGTCCTGCTCGATTTCAGAGCATCTCCTAGTTCCGGGTTGAAGCCGACGACGATTTCACCGCAGGAGCGCGTGAATCGGCGCAGAGATCGCTCAAGGCCTGTCAGAACCCGTTGCCGTTGCCGTTACCGTTGCCGTTACCGTTGCCGTTACCGTTGCCGTTTCCATTGCCCGCGTTGCCGTTTCCGTTGCCGTTTCCGTTGCCGTTGCCAGCGCCCCGGGAAGTCGATCCGGCACCATTTCCGTTGTTGTCGGTGGTGTTGTCATTCCCGTTTCCGCTTCCGGTGTTGTTGTTTCCGTTGTTGTTTCCGGTGTTATTGTTCCCGTTGTTGCTTCCAACGTTGCCGTTGCCGTTGCCGTTGCCCTTGCCACTGTTCCCACCACGCGCCGACGCTGTATCACTCGTGGAGCCATCGCTTCGGTCACGTCCCGAAGCCGCGCTCCTTCCCGATGCGCTTTGATCGCCCGCTCCCGCGGTTTCAGAACCAGCTGTTTGGCCGGCATCGTTTTCATCGCCCCCGACCGCGGAACTCGCCGCATCGGGGGACGTCGTGGCAGCATGGCCCCCAACGTCGCTCGCCTCCGCCCGTTCTCGCGATGGCTCGGCGGAGCTGCTGCCCGGATTAGGCGCGGCCTGCGATATTTGGGGGCGGGATTCGGCTGAGGACGCGGCCCTGCTCGTTGGCGAGGGAGGATCCGCGACGCCGGCGCAACTCGCCAGCACCCCCAGCGATGCGATAATGTAGCGCATGAGCTGTAGCCTCTATGACCGGCGATCCCTCAGCGAGCGATGGCTAAACGCCCGAATGGCGCTGCCCTGAATCAAGCAACCAAGCTTGCCGAAAGCTCACTTCTTGTTACCGCCGCGTTGCAGTTAAAAATGTAAATTTAGAGTGAGCTATTGATTGCCGTTGAAGTTACCATTTCCGCTTCCGAGATTGTTATTCCCGTTGCGGTCGCCACCGTTGTAGTTTCCATTCCAGGAACCGATGTTTTCGTTCCCGTTGCTGTCCCCGGAGTTAAAGCTTCCGTTATGGTGTCCGATGTTTCGGTTGCCGTTATTCTTGCCGGTATTTCCGTATCCGTTCTTGCTTCCGATATTGCCGTTACCACCGTTTTTAGATCCGACGTTTTTATTGCCGGAATTACCATTGCCGATGTTGCCGTTCCCGGTATTGTTGTTTCCTATATTGTTGTGGCCTGTGTTGTTGCGGCCTATGTTTCCGTTCTTGTCCACCACGGAGCCGAGCCGCGACTGAACCTGGCTCCTTTCCGACTCCCGCGCGCCCCGCCATTCCGCGCTGTGACCTGGAGACATCGCCACGGACGCGGCGAGCGCCGCCACTGCGAACGGGATCATTCTCATCTTCGCCCTCCCCCGGACAAATACTTGACGGGCCGCGTGATCCCAGATGGAACCACGCGACCACCTCACAGCTCAGCGATTGGCGTTGCCGTTGCCGTTGCCGTTCACGCTGCCACGATTGCCGTTGCCGTTGGCATTTCCGTTGTCGTAGCCGCGGTTCCCGTTGCCGTTAATGTTGCCGTTCGCCCGACCTTTGTTGTAGTTGCCATTCAGGTTGCCGTTGAAGCTTCCCTTGTTGAAATTGCCATTGACGTTGCCGTTGAGGCTTCCCCGGTTCTTGTTGCCGTTGGCGTTACCGTTGAAGCTGCCCTTGTTGACATTGCCGTTCAGGTTCCCGTTGCCGGAGCCGCGGTTGCTGTTGCCGTTATCGTTGCCATTATAGGAACCGGCATTGAAATTACCGTTTCCGTTGCCGTTGAAGTTCCCGACGTTCCCGTTTCCGTTCCCGTTTCCGTTGCCGCTGCCCGCAAGCGCGAGGGAAGCGGAGAAAATAACGGCGGTAAAGGTCGTGATCACTGCCTTGGTCATGCTCATTTAAATTCTCCATTCTACAATATGCGTCAGAAAGATTTAATTCCCTCTGCGCGTTTCCACCCACTGTCCCTAAATGGAACGTCGAAAGTATGAGATTCGACTTCAATTTAATCAAGTGATTCTTTTTTATACGTTTATACATGATATGCAATAAAAAATATACATGCGAAAAAATTCGCATTTGTGATATTGTAGATTATATTTGATTCCTATTGATTAATGACATTCGCATACTAACAGCGTGGACGATAGCATACCTCGCGAGGAGAGGACAACTCGCTTTAGATCTGTAATTTGTCGTAAACGTATTTGTCTGCAGTCTAAATGCTCGCTCAAGGGGCGATTGTTCGGAGCTCCGAGGCTGCTCGCGAAATGTGCGCGCCACCCGCTCGGCCCGGGCCATCGACTCTGCCTATCGCGAGCTCTCAAGCCTTGGGACAGCGGGTCGCCATTCCGCTTCAGGCGTATATCATTCGCGGAGTCTGCTCCGGTTCCGGAACTCGGCGAAGCCGCGCTCCCTCGATGGCGGAGGGATTGCGCGGCCTCCCGCAGCGTCCGAGAGTTCCGGGGACATCGTGGTCCGGGCCTTGCATGGCGCTAGGCGGTACACTCATAAATCTGCTTGGGTTTTCTTTGGCGGTCTGATTCAAGCCTCCCCGCCGAGGGAGCTTTGCATGACACGTCGCCGGTACGAACTCACCGACCATGAGTGGTCGATCATTGGGCCGCTTCTGCCGAACAAGCCGCGCGGGGTGCCTCGGGTGGATGACCGCCGGGTGCTGAACGGCATTCTCTGGC
>JAMHVU010000162.1:0-92269 GCA_035911355.1 Sphingobium sp. | reverse complement strand
GTGCGGGTGGCACAGGGGTTGATTGCGTGCCTGAATATCAACCTCGCCGCGTCTCGGCTTGCTGTTATCAAGGATGATCGCAGGATTGATTGTCCGTCCTCGCCGATTTCGGTGAGCGAATAGTCCCAATGCGGCAGTCGTCCGGAACACCTGACCTTGGCCATCTGGGGTGCCGATCCGCAGGGTTGCCGCCATTGGCCTCGCGTTGATGCACAATCGGACAAGGCCCCAGGGGGCCTGCCTGTTTGCACGTAGCGCCAATCAATCCCGATCAACGGGAGCTGCTCTCCAGGCTGCTATGGCATCGATGATCTTTGCCGTGAACCGCGGTGGGAGTCGTCCGGCAATGTACCCAGGCTGCTTCATCAGGGGTCTGATGTCGAATCCGGGCCAGGTGAAGCGGTTGAATTCCGAAATGACGATGGCGCTACCGGGAGCAAGGCCAGCTGTGCGCGCAATCTCATCGGGGATCACGATGGCGTTCTTGCGCCCCTCGCCCTTGGTCGTGATCGCGGCGACCAGATAGCGTGCTCCCTCCACACCCACGACGACGACAAAGCGTTCCTTGACGCCCTCATCGCGGCCTTGGTTCTGCTCTTCCTCGAAGAGGTAGACGTATCGGAGGATATGGCCTGCGGCGGGGCGGTCAGTCTTCCCAGCGGTCATTGGCGAGTTCGCTGTCCGAAGGCCGAGCATTGGCAAAAGCCTTGCGGTCGGCTTCGGTCATGTCGGACGAAGCGACAGCTTCGATATTCATGTGGCCCGCGATCACGCCGCGCGCCGCCTCTTCGAGATGGCGGAAATACTCGCTATCTGCGATCACATGCCGCTCGCGGCCGTGGCTTGTGAGGACGACCGGCTGCTTGGTTGCGAGATCGAGGAACTCGCCGGTGTTATTGTGAAACCGGGTCAGGGGAACCCTGGGGTGCTCATTTGCCGTCGCTGGCATGCTCGTATCTCCTCTTCACCTCAAAATAGCAATTATGGCCAAAATAGCAAGATTTCTGTGGTGACGTTTGCCGCGCTAGCCGCCCACCTCTGTCGCCAGCAGCTCCGGCAACAATGGGACGAGGCCCGCATCAATCGCAAAGCCCAATGTCCTTGCGAGGCGGCAGGCTCGAGCGATTGACCCGTCTGGAACCCCAAGCGCCTTTTCGATGTGCTCGAGGGTTTCGCCAGCGCGGGGCTCACTGACCGCATGAAGCTTGCCCGGCTTTGCAGTGACAGCAAAGGGCCAGGTCATCGCGACACCGACAACCCCTTCATCGAGAATGAGCAGAGTATCGCCGGCAGCGATGGTCTCTTCGGTTTGCACGGCGTCATAGGCATTGCCCGTCGAGGCGAACGCATGGATTCGCCAGGCGCTGAAGGCGAAGCGCTCGCTATCAGTCAACATGACACACCCCCTTCGGCGAAGGCGCGCTGCGCCGCCTCCGGAAAGGCTGCGGCGAGGTTCCGGTGGAGCGGCCCGGAGGACGCCGGGAAGAATGCGCCGGTGGTGCTCGGCCGTGTGATCCGCAGCGCGCTTGCGACGGCATCTGCGACGAAACCCGCAAGCTGATCGCTGGCCGTCAGCTTGCCGAATTCAGGCGGTGCAAATCCGGCCTGATGCCAGAAGGCGATGCCGGTCTCGAGGGTCTCGAGATAGCTGGCATGGCTGCCGTCGTCCTGATCATTGTCGATGCTTGCCTCGACTGTCCGGTAGGTCCCGAAATCATGAGCGTTGGCCTTGATCCGCAAGCTGATGCCGGCAGGCGGCGATCCGGCAACCGCAATCAGCGCAGCTCTGTAAAGCATGGCTTCTGCGGTATTCACGAGGTCGAAATTGGGGGTGTGGCCGATCTGCGCGCAGTCTTCGTTCCACGGAGCCCCGCCAAGATCGAGAGTCCAGTTTGTCTGTGCCATTCAAGCCTCCTTTGCTTGAACGGCACCTCCCCCTCCTCTCTCGCAGGCAGAGTTCCTGCAGCAGGTCTGGTCAGCTTGAAAGCAGCGGGCAAAAGAAAAGGCCCGCCCGCGACAAATGCGCGGACGGGCCTTCCCGATGTGACCGGCGCGGGTCGCAGCACCGGTCACGGGGGGGGCTTGTCCCGGTCAGGCGTCGACGCTCACGCGCGTCTTGCCCTTGGGTGCCGGAGCGGTGCTCTCGCCCAGACCGTCGCCGCTTGCAGCGCCGCTGTCAACGCCGCGGTCGCTGGCCGGTTCGTCGCCGGTGGCGGTGAGCGGCGGCAGGGCGCCTTCGCTCTCGCTGCCGAAGCCGTCGAGCGATGCTTTCGGCTTCGAACGCCGCCAGGCGACGTTGAAGCTGCCGTCGTTCTGCTGGAACATCGCGACCGGGATCGGCGCCGAGAGGCTGGGATCGTCGATCTGGCCCGACAGGAAGCATTCACCGGTCTCGTTCGACGAGTATTCCCACAGCGCGCCGATCTTGACCCAGCTGCGGCGATCCGCCGAGAGCGCCATGAGGTCGAACTTGGGTGCGCGCTCGTTGGTGGATTCGAAGGCGCGCAGGGCGACGGTCGCGCTGAAGGTCAGGGTGGTGATGCGGCCGATGTGAACGCCTTCTGCGTTGGCCTTGAGGGTGCCGATGTTCATGTCAAATTCTCCTGATGCTGTCCGAACCCCTTGTCCGGAACACCTTCTCCCATCCCCCCTCTCCTCCGGGCCCTTGGCCCGGCCCGTGCGCCAGCCACCGCAGGCGCGCGTCATCCTGTCCAGCCCGGAGGGCTGAGGAGTCTCGATAGGTGGTTTGGAGCTGAACCGGCCCTGCTTCGAACCCTGCGCGGTCTGTACCGACCTAAGCTTCGGGCGCGGACCCGTCCTTGATCTGGCTGAGGCGCGCCATGAAGGCCTTGGCTTCAAGCTGATTGGGGCCATCGCGTGTGGCGAGGCAGGCCATCCTGTCGATCTCAAGCTGTGCGGCAAGGCTTGCTTCGATATGGCAATAGGGTTCGAGCACGCGGATTGCGTCAACCGCGCGGGGAAGCTCGCCGAAGGCGGTTCCGACCCATACGAGTTCGATCTCCTCCCCGTCTTCGTCGGGGGCGCTCAGAACCTGCGCGAAATAGGTCTGAAGCGGTCGGTCCCATCCGACATAGGCGCTTGCCGCTGCAATCCCGTCACGAAGCGGTACTTTGTGCCTGCTCATGCGCTCGTTACCTCCCCACCATTTACCGGGCCGATGCCCCGCGGCGCAGTGACATGTCTGCGCCTCACAATGATCAGTAGTCTGCTGGCCGCATCAGCGTGATGACGCGCCGTGTCATCGCTGGATTGGCCGGATCCTCTGACCCGAACGCCAGTTCGGTATCGAAATAATCGACTTTCATCAGCACCTTGATGCCATCGATATCCATGCTTGCAAAGTCTCGCTCGGGCGAATCCGGGGCGAAGGTGCAATGGCGCAGAGCGGCCATCAACCGGGCCTGTGCCATCAAGCTGTCTGCCACCGTGTCGCCGCCGAGTTCGGCTTGAAGCCCGGAGGTCATGACGATGCGTGCCGTTCGGTCACGGCCCTGGCGTGCGGCATCATTGAGCAGCGCGATGCGCTCGGTGCGCTGCCGAGCGCAAGAGAGGTCGGATGTGTCATGCATTGGAGGTCTCATCCTGATCAAAAGGGGTGATCAGCGGGCAACCGGACACCCTCGCGGGGCTCAGCCCGCAGGCTGAGAAGCGGACAGCTGAATATCGATCGCGGTCCCGGGGGCGACGGTAATGGCAACCTGCCGGTCCTTGGGAATGACCCAGAGGATGCTGGCGAGCGTGTCGCGGATACGCGCCGCAATGGCCTCGTCTTCGCCGAGCAGCACCCGGGCCGCGAGCTCGCGCGCATCGCGCATGAAGTGCTCGTGCTGGGTGTCCCAGGAGTCGGCCTCGCTGTCGTCGCTCGCGCAGAAAGAGACGTTCTCGATCAGATCGACCAGCGTTTCAGGGGTCAGGTCATCACCCGGAACATAGGCGATGCGGATCTGGTTGATGCCGCTGTACCAGCCATCTTCGTTTACGACGAAGGCGACATCTGCCGGGATCCGTTCCTCGCGCTGCGTTTCGGTGGCGCGGTGAAAGACACAGAACCTCAGTTCGATCGTCTCGGCACGCACATGGTCATGCAGCGGAGGGAAGCTGCCGTTCTCGGCGATGACGTGGTCCCGTTCTCCGGCAGCAACATAGAAGCGCACGTTCCCGAGCTGATGCAGCGTGTCATACCAACCATAGCCTGCGTAGGCAGGATGGTTCTCGACGAGGTGCGGGCGCAAGGGGTGCTCGCGCAGCGCGCGCTCCAGTCCCTGCCCGATATCGGGCTCAAGATCCGCGACGAGGATCGTGTCCGCACCTGCTGCGACTTCCTCATACTCGACATTGACGTTGTCGCTCTCCGCGATGGCCGCATGCCAGCGGGGTAGCCTAGGGTCGGCCTCGGGCAGGGCAACCCCCAGATCGCGCGCTTCCTTCCAGTTCTCGAAGGAGAGCCGGTGCCGGCCTTTGTGCGCCAGCGCGGCATAGATCGTGCGCTTGCACGCTGCCTGAAGCGCCGCAAAGGCGGCGTTCTCGACGAATTCCTTGCGCGCCGGGAGCACAAGGGCAAGTCCCGGGGTGGCGCCGATATCGAGCCGGGCATGGTAGGTCTTCCCGCCAAGGCTCTCCGAGACGCTGGCAAGCTTGCGGGTGAGCACCATGCCATGGAAGTTGGTCGTCGGGTCCTGGTGGTATTCGCGCCCCTCGAACACGCCGATCTGGCTGCCATTCCACTCGGCGATGTAGATCGCCTTGGCGAGGAAGTCCTCGCGCGGCATTTCCGTGCCATTGAAGATCACCGGCAGCGGGTAGAACTTCGCGACCTCGCGCAGAACCCGCTCGGTCGTCTGCTCGCTCACGCCGGGCATCAGGAAGGTGATGGTCGTCCCAACCGGGCGAGCAAGGGGCACCACGGCAATGTCCTTCGCGCCGGTCCAGCCATCTGCGGGGACATGGACCGACCATCCGGTGTCGGCATCGGCATGGCGGGAGCTGATCCGGGTGTCCTTGCCTGCCAGGCTGAAGACGCCCATGCCTGCCGGGTCTTCGGCCTCATGGATGCGCTGGTTCCAGCCCGAATCCCCCAGCGCAATCATGGTCTGGGGATCGGCGACACCGGTTCCATCGTCGATAAGGGTCAGTCGCGCCCCGTCCTGATCGGCGCAGCAGGCGATATTGATCCGGGACGCGCCCGCGCGGCGACTGTTCTGGAGGAGCTCGCCGAGGATATCGCCGATGGTGCCGTTAAAGAGGCGCGTGACTTTGGTGATCGTCTTCGGGCTGACGCTGGGACGGATGACTGTCGTGTTCATGGCAAAGGGTCCTTCATGGCACTGGTTCGCCCTTCCTCTCCCCCTCCCCTTCAGATCGGCGGATTGATGCCTGGCCAGAGCCGGGCGGCCTTCGGCCTGCTCTTCAGCCCACTCGTTTGGGCCGCAGGGCCTCAGGCATCGGGATGACCTCGTGCGCCGTATCGCGCAGCGCCGTGACCTCGCCGCGCGCGGCGTAAAGGTCCTTGGCGATGAGCGCGCAGACTTCGGCTTCGCCATAGGTTGGCCGGCCAAGATGATCGACGCGTTCGACTTGCCGGGCAATCACGCCAACTTTGCCTTCCGGCACCCATTCGGCCCAATCGCCCCAGGCGCTGGTGACGCAGAATTCGCCGATCGCGGCGATGTAGGCCTTGCGCGTCCGCAGGATCGCGGAAGCATTTTCCTTTACGGCCTCGCCGGTAAAGGCGCTGAAGCGATCCGGGTGCCAGCATCGGGCAGTATCGCGGGCAAGCTGCAGGAAGCCTGCGGAACAGGAACCCTGCCCTTCAAGCTCGCTGGTGAAGGCCAGGACCGGGAGCGCCCAGTCGCAGTCTTCCTCGTAGGACCCGCCCTCGATCGTTAGCGCCGGCGGCATGGCGGCCTGCCTCTGTTCGGACAGAATGATGCCGCCGTGGCTGGCGGTCATAACGGACCATATGCCGGGGGCCAGTTGATCGGCCTGCTGGACGGCGCCCCAGATGGAAGTGGAGGGACGCGGTGATGGGGAAAAACATGGCATGAGCGAACTCTCCTGTTGCAGGTTCGCTCAGTCCCTCCCCCTTTTCTTCAGCTCAGGATCCCAAGAGCGGTCCGGGCGACGGTCTCGGGCGTGACGTCTCCAAGAGCGAGGGCCGCTACCGGTCCAAGCTGCGAAAGACGATTCCGCTCGATCGCCTTGAGGGCGAGATAATCCTCGTCGGCCGACTGGAGGATTTGCAGCGCGAAGCGGCACTCCTGCCCGGTGTTGTCGTCGAGGAGGGCAATCAGGAAATCCGGCCTTACGGAGATGTCCGCAAAGGGCAGATCGAAGAGAATCTTCTTCACCGCCATCCTGATGTCCCGGCGCCGCAGGACATACTGCGCGTCTTGCAGCGCCCGCAGAATTTCACGGTCGTGGTCTCGCTCGGTCGGCACGAACTGGTTGCCGCTGAAGACAGGCTGAGCATAGGCCCGCAGCGCGACAAAGCCCTCCTTCTTGCTGTGCTCGCCAACGACGGCGAGCACCAGAAACGGCGGCTCGACTTCAGCGCGGATGATCCCGGTGTGCTGGATGCGGTTTCGGACCGGGATCGTGCCGAGACCGGTGACGATCTCAGTGGAGGTGACCGCGTTGGCCTCGAGCAGAAGAAAGGCCTGGGGCGCGAATTCATGAGGCCATGTTTCGGCCGCGGCGCGCAGTCGGGCGTGAACCCGCCGTTTCTCGTAATCGACGGCGTTCGTGTAGAGATGGGCCGAGAGCGGAACCCCGGGCGCAATCTCAAGACCTTGCGCTGCCTGGCGCAGGAAGCGCATCTCCCGGCTGATCGAGCCACCCCGTGGCCCTGCTGGCGGAAGCTCGCGCAGCACGTTGGAGCCTGCCCGCTCGAGCAGCAGCCACAGCAGTTTGCCAAGGCGCGGGATTGCAACGCCGCGCGATCGGTCGTCCGGCTCGCTGTGGTCCGGTTTTTGGGCAAGCTTCTCCGGCGCCTTCTGGTGCGCGTTGAACAGGCCATCTGGAACTTCGAGCGCGTAGAGAGAATCCCTCGCTGTCTCGCGGATGCGCGGCGGCGCCTGAGGCAGGAAAAACGGACACGCCGGCGCGTGCATCGGCCTCGCTGTCAGTCGCCGAAGATAATAGGTTTCCTGAAAGCTGAGATAGGCCGGGCTCAGCAGCGGCGGCGCGGTGACCTCGCCCAGACAATCGCAGGCGAGCCATTTGTGATTCTCGCGCGCTGTCACGACGAGGGAGACGCAGGCCCGATGATCGGCCTCGTTGCCATGGCCCGTGTACCAGCGGACCAAGGCTGCCCGGAGACCGTCGCCAATGGCGACGCGCCCGGTGCTACCTGTGGTGTCCTTGGCCACCAGCCACATGGTCCGACCCTCTTGACCGCCCCTTTTGTTCACTCTATGTTCGTCACATAGAGGAATTCTGTCTTATGAACAAGGTATTCGATCTCGGCCAGTTCGACCTCGATCTGACGCTCCGCGATGCATCGCTTGACCCTCTGGTGTCGCCTACGCGGCGCTCGCTCGCCAACGCGTCCATCGGCGTCGAAGCATTCGATGCCTATTATTCGGCGCGCGAACTCTACGAAGCGCTGCAGGGGGTGTTCCAGGGCACGCCCGGTTCCAAGAACAAGCTGACGCAGGTGCTGTCGTGCCAGTGCGACGATTATCAGCGCTGCCTCTACTACACGCTGGCAGGGCGCGGCATCGTCCAGATGCTGGATGATCTTGAATGGCTGCTCGATATCCTGCGCCCTCGCTGCCAGATGTCGGGGCAGCTCCTGCGTTCAGGCGAGCGGCCTGCACCGCAGATCAATCCTTATGTCGCGAGTGAGCCCGACGGGCCGGTTCCGGCACGTTCGGCCGACTTCGTCGAGGGACCCTCGTGGTATCTCGATCCGTCGCTTGGTGGCCGGATCGAAGACTAGGCAGGCATCGGCCTGCCGGCCTTATCGCCAGCAATCAGGGATTGCGCAGGCCAAGCCGGTCGTCGTCATCAACAAGCGTAACGCGCCCTTCCCAATCCCACAGGACGAGGTTGAGAGCGTCGGCGGGAGCGCCGCGGGCATAGCTCGGCACGACAATGCCGACATAGCCTTGTGCAATCGCGGCCTCGGCCAGGTCCTGCGTCGGCACGGGCTTTCCAGATAGCATCCGGTCCCGCCACGACGGGTCACCGAGTTCCGCTGGTGCCAGGCCGAAAGGCTGGAGCGCGGCTGTGTCGCGGCCATCCAGCAAGGGCCCGATGTCGGCCTGATAGGCAACCAGGGTTGTCGGCTGCAACGTGCCGACCTGATTGGCCTCGCGCAGCGCCGTCTCGGGCGCGAGCGAAGTATAGAGCGCAGGGCGCCCCATGCGGTTGAACCGTCCACCAAACCGGGCAGCCCCCTCCCCCGAGAGCGGCTCGCGGGACCAGACCGGATTGTGGGCGCGGTAGAGCAGCCCGGTGAAGTGCATGCGCCTAGGCGTGAATGCCGGCGTCGACGGCGTCGATATAGGTCAGCACGTCATCGGCCCGATTGCTCTGTACGAGCTGCATGGCGGTCTGGCCCGAGAAGCCCGGCAGCGGCTCAGAGCGGTACCAGGCATAGGCCAGCAAGGCCGACCCGAAGCGCGGTTCGACCTTGTTGAGCACTTCGACCATCTGGCGAAGACGGCGCTGGGTGCGATCCGACGCGATCCGGTCCTTGCGCTGGATCGCGTCCTTGCCGAGGCCCAGCGAGCGTGCCAGTTCGTCACTGGTCGTGCGCAGCGCGTCGACGATCTTGCGCGGAGCAAACGCACCGTTGTCAGCGTAGTTCTGAATCGCCATTGCAAAGCTCCAAAAATTCTGACGTTATATAGCGTCATTCCTTGCGGCATTCAAGCCGCCGATGGATGGCATCGATATGGGTCATAGGACGACAACTTGCAGCTCGATTGCACCGGGATGGTTCTCCCCCGTTGGCATCACACAGAAGGGCTGGAGCGCGTTGCTGGTTCTGACCACAGCATGGCTCTTGCCCGTCTTCGCGCTCATCCGGATGGCGACGCGCTCGGCATTGGCCCGCCCGCAAAGGATGCGGCGGCGCGGATCGAGGCTGGCAGAAATCATGGAAAAGGCCCTCGCTACTGGGCTGCCGGGAAGAAGGTCTTGATCTTTCGGGCCGGACGGATGACCTCGAAGCGCCGCTCCATCAACCGGGAGATGCGGTAGGCCCCGACGCCGTCGGGCGTCCTCAGCTCGATCTTGTTGCCGCGCTTGCTGACCCGAAATTCGCGGTGCTCGCTGCCATCGGTAAAACGCAGCGGTTCGGGAAGCCGCAGGATGTCGCCGTCAGCGACCCTGCGCTCCTTGAGACGCAGCATGGCGTAACACCGGTTCCGCCAGTCCAGGGCATATGGGTGTGAGGATGAGGTGAGCAGTTCCAGGATGCTTCGCGGGCAATTCGCCTCGACGGGGCCGGATTGCTCATCCATGTCCTTGTACCCGAAGATCAGGCCATCGGCCGCGTTCGGGTTCCAGCGGACAAGGCAGATAACCGCCGTCACGTAGAGCCTGTCGCGGTCTTCACCGTAGCGCTCGACGGCTGCATAGTAGGTGCTGCCGGTGAAAACGCTCTTGAGGACCCGGCACCCTCGGAACGGAGCATCTTCGCTGGCCTCGTGTTCGTAGGTCAGCTGATCGTCGAGATAGGCTTTGGGCGTTTCATGCCCTCCCATCCCTGTGCGGTGCATGTAGAGCCAGCCCATGTGCGTGTCCTTCAGATGAGCCCCGGCTGCGCCGGAGGTGCGATTTGCAGTTCGCGGGCGATCCGCGCCGTGAGTGCCGGAATGTCGGCAAGAGCCGTGATCGGAGCCTTGCGCATGACCGCGCCCGGGGGCTTCCAGAAGGGGTTGCGCCAGGCAAGACCCGGTTCGCCGAACCGCTCCGGGCTGATGCGGATGTAAACGCCCTCTGCTTCGAGCACATGCTCACCGGCGAGGGCCTCCTGCGAGGTGTAGTAGCTGATACGGTAAGCGGAATGATCGAGCCCGATCCCGGCGGCGATCTGGCGTAGCGCACGCGTACCTTCGCGCCGGTAGTGGCGCAGCTCTTCGGGACGATAGTCGATCCCGCGCTTGACCAGCGCGATGATCGCCGGTCGATGCTTAAGCTCGCCGAGACGCTCGATACATTGCGCGCGCAAGATCTGATCTTCGGCCTCACAGGTTGTCGGCCTTCCGTCGGCAATGCGCTGAAGGTGGCGGGTGAGGAGCAGAACCGCGGGACAGGTAGCGACCTGCCGGCCTGCGAGGCGCACATCATCAACGGCCTCGTTCAATGCCCGCAGCGCGGTTTCGAAGGTCGTCAGCCCATCGGGCTCGAGCGCGCGGCGGTAACGATAATCGATGTCGCAGAACATGGGGCTTCCTTTCCATTGCAAGAGCAATGGCCCCCTCCCCCTCCCCTCAATGCAGGCGGCGAAGATGTCCGCCCGAGTTGTTCAGCGACAATGGTTCATAGATCATCGGTCGCACGAGCGTCCCGGGCGCGATCTGTTCAAGGATCCTCGCGATCACGGAGACCGCAGCGCCAGCCTCGGTTGTCTCGATGACCAGCGCGCCCCCCTTCCCCGGGCCGGGCACAAGTGACCAACCGGGTTCTCCTTTGCCGAGGAGGCTCTCCAGGACAGCGTGACGGTTCCGCCCGGGGAACAACGCTCCAACATGGTCGCCGAGTGCAGCGCCAATGTCCGCGGCATTTCCGCGCGCAAGGTCACTGGAATAGCGGCTGAGCTGCGCGAGCCGCACTGCGTCTTCTGCTGTTGGCTCAAGCGTAAGCCGGAACTGGCGCCTCTTCATGGGCTTCCTCCGCAGGTTCGCTCTCATAGCCCGAATAGGCCGCAAGCAGGTTGAAGGCCTGATCGGCCTTGGCGGCAGCCGTGATGATCGCGGTCTTGTCGGATTTCAAAATGTCGAGCCAATGCGCGATGTAGCTGGCGTGGCTTTCATGGAGGTCTGCAGGCAAGCCAAGCTCATAGCAGATCCGGGCGCTTACCTGCTCGGCAACCAGTTCCTCGAAGGCGTAGGCCTTGTCGCCGAACCGCTTGCCGAACGTGCGCGCAAGCCGCGAGGGGTGCCCGCTCCAGTGTCCAAGTTCGTGGGCTTTGGTGGCGACATATCCGTCTTCGGTGCGGAACGCGCCCCGCTCGGGAAGCTGGATGTAGTCTCCACCCGGCGAGAAGAATGCACGGTCGCCGCCATGACGGATGTCTGCGGGGATCGGCGCGAAGAAGGCTTGGATGGCCGCTGCCTTCACGGAGGGCGTCGGCGGTGCTTCGGGGACCGGACTGGGATAGAAATGCGGCGGCAGGCCTTCGATCTGTGAGGCGTTGAAAACGCTGTAGGACCGCATGAACCGGATCGTTTTCGACGTCTCCTCGCCAGTCGCCTGATCAACGTCGGTCTTGCTCGTGCTGTTGAAATAGATGCTCGGCTCGGCCGTCTCACCCTTGCGCACCTGCCCGCCCAGTTCCTGAGCCTGACGATAGGTCATCCAGTAGCGCGAAGCATATCCGAGGCAGTCGGCGACCGCCCAGAGATAGAGGCGATTAATCCCGGTGTAGGGCAATCCGCCAGCACGCAGAGGCGCGCCACCCGACCCGGTCTTTTTCCAGGGCCGCCGCCAGGGCAGTGTGCCGGCCTCGATCCGTGCAATGATGAGATTGGTAATTTCTTGCGCGACATCGCGCTTTGGTCCGCGGCGCATCGGCGTTTCCCTTCTTGGAAGAAGAAGGCCCGGCCACTCGAGTGAGCGACCGGGCCATTACATCAGGGGGAGGACATCAGGAGGAGGGTGAGCCCTTCAGGCAGCCACTGCTGTGTCTTCTACGGCGCCTTCGGGCTGCTCTTCGGCAAAAGGCAGCGCGTCCGCCCCATCGACTGCGTCGATATCGGCCTCGCCGTCGTCAGAGACCTCGGGATCAGCGCCTTGCACGCCCCCCGGCGCGGCCGTGCTGAACTTCATGGCCTCGGGCAGCCAGGCAAGGGCGGCTTCCTTCACCTCCTGCTCGATGATGGCCTTGCCGGCGAAGATCGTCTCGCAGGTCTTGGCGAGGTCGGCCTTCTTGGACGCCGCATAGCGCGCTGCGAGGTCACTTCCGCCAACCTCGGTCAGCGCGGCCAGACAGGAGGTTTTGCTCACCCGGTCGAAGAAGTTCTCGGCAGTCGGCCGCCACAGAGCCGCAACGTCGACATCGAGCATCGACCCGAGCACGGCATGAACCGGATGATATTCTGATCCGTAGCCCTTCTTCGCCTCGAGCGAGAGCGCCACCGCATAGGCAAGCCAGGCCGCCTTGGCCTCGTCTTCGAGGTCGCGGAAGGCGATGAAACGGGCCGCGACACTGGTCTGCTCCTGCCACGCCTTGTCGAGACCTTCCTGCGCCTCGGCAAGAATGCCCTCTGCCGCTGATTGCGGAACCTCGCCGGTCGCAGGATCGCTCGGCCGTCCCGCCTTGATCGAGGTGCCCTTCCCCTCGTAGCTGCGATTGTCCGCGAGCGCGAAGATGGCGAAATCGAGGGCAAGCCCCGGATCGCCGAGCAGGCAGGCCGACAGGATATTGCGGCGCTGAACGGCGAGCTCGTCGAATAGCCTCGCGCTGATCGGCTTCTCGCTTCCGGGTGCGATGGCTTCAGGCCGTGCGGGAGTACCGCTTGCGCGCCCCCCGGAGGTCGGTGCCGGCTCTTCTGCCGTCGCGGTCACATTGCCGTGGTCATCGGTCTCGAACGACAACCGCTTCTCGCTGTAGTAATCTGCCTCGAGAACCATCTCGCCGCGGGTGGTGAGCACGAGGAAGCGCCCGACTTCACCGCGCCATTCTTCGGGCAGCTCACGGACCGGATTATTGAGGTCGCTGCGTTCGGCATCGAGCGCCTCGTACTCGGCCTCGAGCTTCCCGAAGTCGACGTCGTCCTGGTCGTCACCTTCATCGAAGATTGCGCTGATCTCGTCGATCCTGGCGTCGATCTCGTCAATGCGGGCTCTTGCCGCCTCAGTGAGGGGCATAGGCGGGAGCCGGACAGCGGACACGCTCATCTCGCTGCGCGCCTGCCAGGAGTTGCTTGCGGCCACGGGGCTGATCCAGGCGAGTCCGGTCTCGGCCGTGAGGCGCTCAGCTTCAGCTTCCATCTTCTCGGAGGCGAGCCTGTGCGCGATTTCGATATCGATCCAGCGATCTTCGCCCGCATCGCTGAACAGATCGCGCTCGACCTTTCCGCCGGCAGCCACATAGGCATCTTCGCCGATGAGAAGCGCGATAGGGTCATTGCCGCGCATGGAGCCGGTAGCGACCATGCGGCGAATGGCGTCGGCGCTGGGGTTGTAGGCATGGCGCATCTGATCGAAGACGCGCATCTGCACTTCGTGCTGGTCCGTGGCGGCATAGGCCTTGGCGATTTCGAGGGTGATGTCGCCGGCGGCGAGTGCCTCGAAGATCGGCGCTGCCAGATTGGCAAGGCGCAGGCGGCCTTCGACGAACCGCTGGGTGAGTCCGAAGCGCTTCGCCACGGCCGCGATATCGCTGCCTTCTTTGATGAAGTGCTGGAAGGCGCGGCATTCTTCAGCCGGAGACATGCCGACCCGCTGGAAGTTCTCGGCGAGCGAGGCTTCGCCCGCGGTTTCTTCGCTACCCTCGAGCAGCTTGCATTCGACTTCAGCATCCGCTGCCCAGGCACCGCGATCGATGATCATGCCGATGGCGCGCAGACGGCGGCCGCCGGCGATCACCGCATACTGGCCGCGCTTTTTGCTCTTGGTCACCAGCAGGTTCTGCAAGAGGCCGCGGGCCTCGATGTCCGCAGAAAGCTGCGCATCTTCTTGGTCGTTGCGTGTTTTGCGCACGTTCGCATCGCTCAGATAGAGCTTGGAAAAGGGAATCAGCATCTCGGTCACTCCTGATCTGCTCCCGGTCATCACCGGGGCACAGATCCCCTCCCCCTCCCCTCAATATTCGGGTTTATGAACCCAAGAGTCTGTGCACTTGTCGAACTTGCCATGGGTCAAGAGCGCTCAGCGCAAACTGGTGCGAACTACTAGAAGGGCGCGCCGATCAGGGCAGTGTCCTTATTTACAAGACGCCGATATCATGCAGCCATTCTTCAAGATGTTGCGGCCAACGATGGGTGACGGGATCTTGAGTGGGGCGCATGCCGAAGGCGTGACCTCCCCTTGCATAGACTCGCAGATCGACAGGGACACCCGCGTCCTTCAATGCAAGCATGTATGCTAGCGGTTCCCGCACGTCATCGACGTCATCGTCAAGTGCGTGGATGATTAGCGCGGGCGGCGCCTCCTCACTGATAGCAACCCAAGGTTTTAGCGCGAGGTTGTTCTTGCCCTTGCCGTCATCCAACAGCCGGGCTGTATAGACTACAACCGCAAAATTCGGCCGCGTCGATTGCTGATCGGCATCATCGATCGTCGGAAAGGTGCGCGTCTGCTTGTTGCTCAATTCGGTGACGAGATAAGCACCTGCAGAAAAGCCGATTGCCCCGATCTTCGCCGGATCAATCCCATACTGGGCTGCATCACGGCGCAGCAGGCTCATGGCGCGCTGGGCGTCTTCCAGCCCGAGCAGCACCTCGGGCCGCGTCTGTTTGCCATCAATCCGGGGCCACACCTGCGGGGTGCGATATTTAAGCATGACGCAGGTCATGCCCCGGGCAGTTACCCAGTCGCACACCTCGGTCCCTTCAAGGTCGGTAGCGACCGCGTAAAAGCCCCCGCCTGGCAGCACCAGCATGGCAGCGCCGGTGTTGAGCCCTTTTGGCGCGAAGACGGTCATGGTCGGTCGGGTGACATAGCTTGCCCAGTGCCACTTGCGTCCGCCGACCAGAGGGGAGCCGTTACCGGTTGCCTCCGAGTGATCGCCGGTATCGGGCTTGGCGAGCGGCACATCGGCGGGCCAGAGCGGGATCTGCACCCCGTCCGGAGGAGCCTGCCACACGCCCTCCGTTTCAACCTTGGGCACTTCGACCCGGGCTTGTCTTGGCTCACGCGCGGCGATTGATCCTGAGGATGCTGCAAGCAGCAGGGCAACACCGCCAGCCATGCCGACTTGGCCAAGCTTACGCATAGCAATCGCTTCCCGTGTTGTTCACGATACGAGGAACGCGGCAACCGAGGGCGCGTCCAAGGCGCAGTGCCCTCCATAAAGCGGATGCCACTCCGTCTGAACGCCGCGCGCGCGGGCCCGCTCGGCCAGTGCCTGCGTGCCTTCGAAATTGCCGAAGGCATCGTACAGTCCGTTCGACAGATACAGCGCCGGGGACTGGGGGCCTGCGCGCTCGATCAAGGTCAGCGGGGAGGAGGATCGCCACTCGCGGTCATTGCTGTAATAGCGGCGCGCCAGCATCCAGATGCCGAAAGCGATCTTCGGATCGGCGCCAGTGCGGGCCAAGCCTGCCCTGATTTCGCTGATCGGCGCAAAGGGGGATACCTTGTAGACGCCCGGGCACAAAGCCGCGATGCGGGCAAAACGCTCAGGGTACGAGAGCCCTGTGACCAGAACATTGAGCCCGCCCATCGACTCCCCCAACAGGATCCGCCGCCGGGGCGTGCCGAGTTTCTGTTCGATCGCGGCGATCCGCCCATTCAAGTCTTCCAGCAGGCCACTGTCGGGGGCAGCACCCTTCGGAGACAGCAGCCAGCTCCCGCCATAGGACAAGGTTACAACCGTGGGCGGACGAATGCCCTTTGCCTGCCACTGCGCCTGAAGCAGGCCCGTGTAATAGGTCGCATCGTTCCAGACGTGCTCGTCGAGATTGCGGCCATGCAAGTGGTAGACGATATCGCCATTGGTCCCGCCGCGCGCCCGATAGATGCAATACTTCATGGGGCCGTCGCTCGCGCATTCTTCCGACGCGGGGGTGAAGGCCACGGTCTGCGCGCCCTGCGGGGTAGTCAGCGTGCGCCAGCCCCAATAGCTACAAGCCAACAGGACGACGACAATGCCGAGAGCGATTGCACGGCGGGGATGGCGCGGGGTCAGGCACATGACGTTTTTCTCGGGAACAGTCGGACAAAGAAATCCGGCTGTGGCCTTGCGGGCTGCCTGCCGCCGGCAAGCAGCCGGTCGCGGGCATGCTGCTTTGGCGGCAGCATGCAGGCGCTAAGCAGGTATCCGATGATCGCGCTGCCACCGTATCCCACCAACGGCGTAGGATAATTGCCAACCACGGCAGCCAGAATGATTGCCAGCCACACCGCGCCGTATACCGCGCAAAGCCGCGCTGCATCCCGGTTTTGCTGGCCGAAGGCCGCAGCGGGCAGCAACAGGATCGCGCCTCCTACCGCAGCTGCGATGCCGAGCAGTGGGTGAACCTGCCAAGTCTCCGAGAACACGCCCTCGGTGAGGCGCATGGGAGGCAGATTGTCGGCCCGCACAATGGTGGTCACAAAACCGACAGCGGTCGCCAAAAGCGCAAGGACTACATGCCTGTTGCGGCACTGCAGCGAGAGCATGGCGATCCCGGCGAACATTGCGCCCGCCATCGCCCGGTCGGGCTGCATGGCCACGACCACCGCCGCAACGATTACAGCCGCTGCACAGGCAGCCGTCGCACTGCACGCGAACATCATTAGCAGGCCGGGGAGGAGAATCAGGCTCGATTGAACCATCAACGGCCCGACCGCCACCCATCGCACAACGCCATGCGACGAAACGCCAAATACGTTGGTCAGCACCAGCAATCCGGGAATGATGATGGCTACGATGGTGCGGCCACTTTCAGGAAGGCCCTCCCAGACGGCCGCCCCCGCCAGCAACGCAAGCCCCGCGCCGAGCGAGACAATGTTCACAAAGATCATCGATGACGAGGCGTCAGCAACGAAGAGATGGACAACGCCGATCACGACTGCCGCAATAGCTGCGAGGGCGGCAACAAGGCGCGGCCCAAGGCCATCAGTGACAAAGCCAACAGCATCGCTCAGCCTCACCCTGATGAAGGTAAGCGCCAGACTCGAGCCCGCCCCGACTGCAAAGCGCAGGGATTCACTATCGTCGGTGATGGCCGCCGCCTCTGCCCGCACAGCCTCAGCCCAGTCCCGCATGCGCACTGGTGCCAGTCCGACCAGTCGGACAAGCAGCTTGTCGGACAGTTTGCGCATAGTCCGGCGGCTCATGTTCGTACCTCGCGTAGCCGTGAATGGGCCGCGCCGGCCGGTTCCACCGGGTTAGCGCGGGCCACCTCGATCCCGGCCGCCGTCAGCTTGTAAGTGTGGCGCGGCGGACGACCAGGTTCGGCGGGAGGTTGCCATTCGGTTTCGAGAAACCCCTTATCCTCGAGCCGGATCAGCAAGGGATAAAGCGTTCCGGATTTGACGCCTGTGGATTTAGCCAGATCATAGCCATAGGACCATGATCCGGCCCTATCGAGCAGCGCGGCGAGCACCAGCTTGGCCGCTGGCGAGAAGGAGCGTGAGCGAGTCATGCTCCTTAACTCTACTTATATAGATTTAGAGTCAAGCCGGTGACTTAATGTGCTCTTTTTGGGCTCAATCGTTACCGTTTTTGCCCATTCGTGCACAACAAGTCCGACTGGTTATTGGCCGCGCGATAATGGTGACCGGAATCACCGGATCAGGAGCGCAGCCAGCACGGCCTCAGCTGACCTTGTCGGAATGAACACCCTTGTGCGGAACGAAATGATCTCGGTGAAGCAGCCGATGCTCTTCAACCAGGGCAGCTGTTCGAGAGGGGCGCCGACAATCTCGTAGCGTTGCTCGCTAGCGACCCGCGAGGACTTTATGGTGGCCTCGAATGGTTGCTTGATTGGGATCGTCCGATTCTCGCCGAGCGCCTTGAGGATCGTTTGCTCTGTGAGTTCGACACTCGAGGTAATGTCGAACTTCTGCAGAAGGTTTGCGACGTCGAGCTCGTGAACGATGCGGCCGAGCCAGCTGCGTCCCTCCTCATCGACAATTCGCCGAACCTCCAGATATTCGATGGGAAGGCTCGACCAGATCGGCAACAGCAGTCCTGTGGCGAGGTAGATCTTCTCGGTTGTCAGCTTCTCGGCCAACTCGGCAACCTCGGCACACCAGACCTGCTCGAAGGTCTCCCGAGAGCACTCCGCCCAAGCAGACTCGGCGAGATCATCAAGATGATGGTATTCGCGGCGTAGCGGTCGGTGGAGAATGGCGCGGCGGATCAGCTCGCCCCGATCCGTCATGAAGTGCCGGGACGGTTCGGCCAGCGCTGCCCTGCCACTCTTGGTATTGTGCATCATCATGCACCCGTCCGACAGGTCGAGGCGCTGCTTTACCCGTTCTAACGTCATTGGCCGCGCACGCGTCCTGAGCGCGAGCTGGAGAAGGTGCGAGGTCGCCCCGGTCCTTGCATCCGTCCGCAGCACAATATCTTCGATGACCTCGGCACTTTCGACCTGGATCGTCTCGACGCCAACATCGAGAGAGCCGGCCTCCCGCGCCGCGGAAACTCGCGCCTCGACCAGCCCGAGAAACTCGTCGAAGATCGCGTTCTGCGTGCCGATCGGCAGCGCAAGAATGCGATTGAGCCACCGCTGGATCGGGGGAAGGTCCTCTTCCAGCACGCCATCCTCGGAGACGATCGTCAATCCGCTGCGGCGCTCGAAGTCAGACAAGGTCACGCTCTTCAGCGTCCCCTCTGCGAGAAGGCCGAACCAGCTGGTGAGCGCTGCCTTGGCATAAGGGCTTTCGAGATTGTCCGCCGGATCGAACAGATTCTGGCCGCCAGTCTGGCGCTGGCCGCGTGTCAATGCCCCAAGGCTGTCGAGGCGCCGCGCGATCGTGCTGGTGAAGCGCAGTTCACCTTTGCAGTTGGTCGTGACCGGCCTGAACAGGGGTGTGTTCGCCTGATGGGTGCGGTGGGTGCGGCCAAGGCCCTGGATGGCCCGGTCGGCGCGCCAACCCGGCTCGAGCAGGAGATGCACCCGGCGCTTCTGGCAGGCTGCGTCAAGGCTGGCATGGTAGGAGCGCCCCGTTCCGCCTGCATCGCTGAAGACGAGAACGGGCTTGCGGCCATCCATGAACTGGTCGGTCTCCGATTGGTTCGTTCGCGGAGAGCGGGTTTCGAGGCGTTGGTTGCCATCAGCCTGGGTAATGAGGCGCTTTGTGCGCCCGGTGACTTCTGCGACCTTGTCCGTGCCGTAGTGTTCGATGATGCCGTCGAGGGCCGGCTTGATCGGCGGCATCGCGCAGAGATGCTCAATCAGCTCGGCGCGCCGGGCAATCGCAGCCTGATTGTGCACGGGACGGCCGTCCTCGTCGAACATCGGGGTCGAACGGGTGGCGCCGGTGTCGTCGGTATAGAGCGTCATTTGCTGGGTGGGAAAGGCGCGCTCGAGGTATTCAATCACCGCATCAAGCGGGCTGAGATCAAGGTCGAGTTCGGCTCGCTCCTCGGGTGAAAGGCTGTCGAGCCGTCGATCGAGGATGCTTTCGGCGGTTGAGACCAACTGGACCACCACCACGTCATCCTGGTCGAGGTGGTGATTGATGGCGCTGATCAGGGTCGGGAGTTTCATCGACAGCAGCAGTTGGTTGAAGAAGCGCTGCTTGGTGCTTTCAAAGCGACTGCGCGCTGCGGCCTTCGCGCCGCCGTTGAGCGTGCTGCCGTCGATGTCGTCGACCACGCCGGTAAGAGCCAGCGCCTCCTCCATGTTCTGGTGTATGATCGACCAGGCATCAGCGTAGGTGTCGTACACCGCGATCTGCTGGGCCGCCAGGTCATGCTTGAGGATCTCGTACTCGACCCCGGCAAAGCTCAGCGCGCGGGCCTGGTACAGCCCAAGGGCCTTGAGGTCGCGCGAGACCAGCTCCATCGCAGCAATGCCCCCTGCCCTGATCTGGCTGATGAAGTCCTCGCGGTTGGCGAAGGCGGTTCCTGGCCCCCAGAGGCCGAGCCGCACCGCATAGGCGAGATTGTTGACTTCAGAGGCCCCGGTCGCCGAGGCATAGAGCACGCGGGCCTGCGGCAGATGGTTCTGGAGCATGACGCCGGCGATACCCTGCTGGGAGCCAGATTTGCTCCCGCGAGCGCCCTCCCCTCCGGCGACACCGCCCATTTCATGACTTTCGTCAAAGGCGATGACCCCTTCGAATTCCGCCCCGGCCCAGTCCAGCAGTTGCTTGAGACGGGTCGCATCCTGCCTCTGACTGCGCAGCGTGGGATAGGTTACGAAGAGTATCCCCTCGCGGAAGGGCACCGGCTGATCGATCTTCCAGCTGGAGAGTGGTTGAATGTCGGCAGGCATCCCGCCGATCGCGCTCCAGTCCCGCCGCGCATCTTCGAGCAGGCTCTCGTTCTTGGATACCCAGATCGCGTTGCGGCGTCCGGCCAACCAATTGTCGAGGACGCAGGCGGCAATCTGCCGACCCTTGCCCGCGCCAGTACCATCACCGAGGAAATAGCCCTTGCGGTAGCTGTGTCCTTCTTCAGCCAGAGTGAGAGTGACACCCTCATCAGCTGGGATGAACCGGCCGGGCAGATACTGCTGCCAGGCATTGCCGGCATAGATCACGGTCTCAAGCTGCGCTTCTGAAAGCAGGCTTTCCTTGAGGATGCGGTCCTGCAGGCTGGGGCAATACTCAGGCACCGGCGCGGGTATTGAGCCCATGGCCACACTTTCCACAAGCGGGGTCGGGTGCGCCTTTGCACCATCGATGTCGATCCGGCTCGGGCGGTAGGGCAGATAGACCCCGGCCTGCTCGCCCAGAGGCCGAGGCGTTTCCAGACGGCGAATAACGAGCGGCGATACCGATGGCGCTTCGATCACGCGCGGCTTTGCCGCAGGCGCCTTTACACTGGTGCGCATCGCCTTGAACAGCGTGCCTGGCTTGGTCTGCTGCCGTGCGGAAATTGGTGAAAGCTCGCAAGGACCGACTGCCCGCTTCACCACTGTGATCGCCGCGGCAATCTCTGCGACGGTCGATCGAGCAAGGATCGCAGGACGGATGTTTCCGGGGACCTTGTCGATCACATAGAGGCGAACCGGCACGCTGGTGCCCTGCTTGTGATAGCATCTGGCAAGGCGGCAAGCTGTTTGCACTGTGCAGTTCTCGAACGTCTGGTCATAGATTTTCGAGAGCTTGGCGCTGGTGGTGAACCAGTCCGGCATGACCGCCACAAGTCTGCCACCAGGAGCCAGTCTACCGAGCGCGGCGCGCAGATGTCGCACCGCTGCGAACTGGTCGACGCCCCGGCCCTCCGATCGGGAAAATGGGGGGTTCATCAGAATCAGGCTGGGGCGCAGCGAGGGATCCAGAGCGGATGCCAGCATCGCACCGTCGAACCCGGTAAGCTCGGCATACCTGAAAAGCAGAGCGAGCTTCTCACGGCGTTTGGGATCAAGTTCATTGAGGTGCAGTTGCCTGACCATCGGCAGGCTGGCCACAAGCGCCCCGTGTCCCGCACTCGGCTCCAGCACGATGTCGTCTGGCCGGGGCTGCGCGAGGAAGGTCGCGAGTGCCGCGAGATCGGCAGGCGTGGAGAACTGCTGAAACCGGATCTGGTCTTCACTTCTGACGGTATGGGTTGGCAGCTCCTCAACCAGAAGGCTCAAAGCGGTGATGTCGTCCAGGTGCACCGGGCAAGGCGATTTCAGCAGGTGACGGGTTACTCCTGCCTCGAGGAGGTCATAGGCATCCCGTTGTGTCCAACGGCCCTCTGCCGAGCCAGACCCGTGGAGGCGTTTCATGACGCTGAAGAGCGTCATCTTGGTCAGCGATCCACTGGCAAGCTCCAGCGCGACTTCGTCGATGGCCTGATCAAGGCGGGTGTCCAACTGTGTGAAAAGATCGGTCATGCGCTGCTCCTGATGCTGATGCGCATCAGAGCATCCCCCTCCCCTTCTGGCTTGGCAGCGCGGTGCCTCGGAACTACACCAGAAGCGTAAACCGGAGTCCCGCTAGGGGTCTTTCATCGGCCATATATGGCCTATAATTTGACATAATGAAGTTAGAAGGCCATATATGGCCGATGCTACTTACGCTCCAGGATCAGCTAACGGGCCTCGGCAAGCGGATCAAGGCCCGTCGCCTGGCCCTTGATCTCACGCAGCAAGCGGCAGCCGCCAAAGCCGGCGTGGCCCACAGAACATGGCGGCGGATGGAGGCCGAAGGCCGGGCTTCCATCGAAGACCTGGTGCGCGCTGCCATCGCACTGCGCTGCGACGAGGGCATTGTCACGCTGTTCCCTGAGATTGCGGCAAGCAGCATGGACGAGCTTCTTGCGCAGCAGCGCCAGGCTGCGAAGCCGCAGCGCAAGCGTGCCAGCGGGACCAGGTCATGAAGCTGGCTCCGGGAACGCCCTTGGCGGTTGGGCTGCTGACCGATGAGACTGCCGCGCCGCGTTCGGTCGGCAGGCTGGCGATGGTCAGGGGCCTTGCTCAGCTCGAGTGGTCTGCAGAGATCATCACGGAAGGGCTGCCAATCTCTCCGCTGCACTATCCGGCTGAGCCGGGCCTGCACCCCGCCCGCAGCCGGACCTTCGATGGCCTCCACGGTTTCCTGTCGGACTGTCTGCCCGATGCCTGGGGCCTGCTTTTGCTGAAACGGCGGCTTCAAAAAATGGGCCATCGTTTCGAAGATCTCGATGCGGTCGACCGGCTCGCCCTGGTTGGCACGAAAGGTCGGGGCGCCCTCGTATTTCAGCCTGAAACGCTTGATGGTGAAGCTTCAAGTACAATCGACCTCGATGCTTTGGCCGATGAATCCCGCCACGTTCTGCTCGGCGAGGAGACGGAGCTGGAGGCGCTGCTCACTCGTCTGGGCGGCGGCTCCGGCGGCGCGCGGCCGAAGGTTCATCTGGCGATCGACGGGGACGGCAAGCTGTCCGCCGGAGACGAACTGGCTGCAGCGGGAGCCAAGAGCGCCGGTGAGGAATGGATCGTCAAGTTTGCAGCGACCAATGATCCCGCGGATATCGGGCCGCTGGAGGAGGCTTACGCCAGGATGGCCCGCGCTGCGGGAATAGAAATGGCTGAGACGCGATTGATCCCGTCTGCAACTGGGCCGGGCCATTTCGCGACAAGGCGTTTCGACCGACCCTTGCCCGGCAAAAGGCTTCATGTGGTCAGTCTGGGTGGGGTGCTTGAAGCCTCCCCGCATATGCCAAGTGTCGACTACGACGGGTTCCTGAAGGCCACATTGGCCATCACCCACAGCATGGCGGACGTGGAGCAAGCCTTCCGCCGCATGGTCTTCAACGTGCTCGCGCGAAACCGCGACGATCATGTTCGTCAGCATGCATACCTGATGGATGGCCGAGGAGACTGGCGGCTTGCGCCAGCCTTCGACCTCACGTTCTCAAACGGCCCCGGCGGCGAGCATTACATGGCTGTTATGGGCGAAGGGCGTACCATCACGCGCGAGCATATCGATAAGCTCGGAAGGGCCCATGGGATTTCGCCAAAGCGCGTGGCCGCCGTACTCGACGATGTTCGCGCAGCACTCGCCGAGTGGCCGTTGCATGCGCGTAACGCTGGGGTCGGGATCTCCATGGCGACGGTTTCCCAAGGCTTAGCTTCAGTCGCCCAAGAGTTTGGCTGACGGTAGCTTCGCTCGCCGGGGTCCGACAATTCACCGACGAACCAGAATCAGACCAGAGAAAGCCATTCAGCGAGCCCCCTCGGACGTCGTCTTTAACCAAAACCAGCCAATCCGACTTGTCGTTGTTGGCCGCCATTAGGTCGGCACTTCTCGGAAACGTGGTTCAAGAAGTTACCTCACTTAAGCTGATATCGCGTCGATGCGGAATACGATGGCCAGCGCTGACCGATTGTCTTCGGGTAGGGTAATTCCCGCGCTTATACTTTAGGCTCAGGATCATGGCAAAACGAGGCAGACCCGCGCATTCTGACATTCTGACACCGGCCGAATGGCGGGTGGTTGAAGGAGTCCGGCACGGATTGACGAACCCGGCAATTGCCCGGCTTTGCGGACTTTCTGCCGATGCGGTCAAATTTCACGTCAGCAATGTGCTGGGCAAGCTCGGACTTCGGTCCCGCAGCGAATTGCGACAATGGCCGGGCGTGCGGGCCGACAGCGCGATGGCCGCCGCGAAGCCTGTCTCCGGTTTGGACGGTTGGTCGCTGGGCCAGGTTTCCAGGACGGCGAGCGATCTCGATGCTACCGCCGATTGGTTCCGTGACGTTGTCGGCCTTGCCGAAGTGATGCGTTTCCCCAACGCCGCATTCTTCGATTGCGGCGGGGTGCGCCTCTATCTTTCGGCGGCACAAGCGGGAACGAATGCGATCCTCTACTTCCGCGTGGGCGATATCTCGGCCGAATTCGAGCGGCTGAAGGCCGCAGGAGTTGTCATCGAGAGCGCGCCGCATCGCATCCACGTCCATCCTGACGGGCGCGAGGAATGGATGGCCTTCTTCACCGATCCTGATGGCGGCAGTCTCGGGCTGATGAGTGTGGTGGAACCGGACAAAGGAGAAGATCGATGAAGAAATGGATTGCCCTGCTGGCCTTTGCCGCGACCCCGATGTCCGCCAGAGCACAAGACGCGCCCGCGCCTGTGCTCGCAAAGGCACAGTTCGAGCAGGTGGCCCTGACCGTGACCGATCTCGACGCGGCGCGCACCTTCTATCGCGATCGGCTCGGGCTGCCGCTTCAGTTCGAAGCGGGCGACATGCTGTTTTTCGACGTCGCCGGCACGCGGCTGATGCTGGCGCGCGACACCGCGCGAAGGCCGCCCGAACGACCGGCAGGCATTCTCTATTTCCATGTCGACGATTTCGCCGCCGCGCGTGTTCGTCTCGAAGCGAGCGATGCCGCTCTGGTGGGAGACGTGGAGACGGTGCAATCCACCCCCGCAGGCTTCCTGCGGCTACAGCAATTTGCCGATCCGGACGGCAACATGCTGGCAATCATGGGCTTTGTCCCGCGCTGAGGGCCGAAGGCATTCAGTCAAGCGCGATCCCCAGCCTCTCGGCAAAGCTATAGTCCACCCCATTACGGATCGGATCCCCGCTTGTCTTCAAGCGGCGATACTGGTTCGGCGTTAGCTGACCATAGCGCTGGAACGCGCGCGTCAGATGCGCTTGATCGGCGAAGAGCGCGCTGGCCTGATTGATCGATCCGGTGCGGAAAAGCGTGGACCAGGCTTGTTCGAAACGGGCGTGTCCGAGCAGGGCTTTGGGGCTCATCCCGAATTCGTCACGCACGATGCTGCGCAGCTGCCGGGCGCCGATGTCGAGACGCGCCGCAATCGCACCGACCGAAAGCGAGGGGCGCGCCAACATGACCGCGTGAACCTGCGACAATATACCCGGTCGGCTACCTGTCGATGCGGGAACTAGCCGCGCCATCGCCCAATCCTCGACAAGGCGCAGCCTCGCCGCGAAATCCGGGGCGGCGGCGATTTGCTCGGCCAGCGTAGTAGCCCACGGCGCGACCGCGGCGAGATCATGATCGGCATCGACCAGGGCAGCGAGCGGACAACCAAGCAGATCGCGCAAGCCCAGCGGGGTCAACTGAAGCAGGAACCAGTCCGAACGCGCGCCAGTGGCATGATCATATGCCCCCGTCTTGGGCCCGAAGACGCTGGCCAGCGGCAGCGCGCTCAGCGGATCACCGCAACGCGCGTTGGTGAAATGGTCGCCGCAATTGACGAATATCTCGCAGTTCATGTTGGGGAAGATGCGATATCGCGTCGGCGGCGCGCAGGCGCGGCGCTGGATGGCCATGGTAATCCATGGGCGCAGCAGTGCGGGCAGCGGGCTGCTCCAATTGGTTGCAGGCTCTTCCGTTTCGTTCAAGACGGGCATCTTCCGCGCTACCTATAGAGGGAGCATAGATGTTTCCAATGAGGCCCGCCACGATGATATCGAGCATTCTGCTTGCCATTGCGACGCCACTCGCTGCCGCGCCGCTGATCCCGTTCGATGTTCTGGCAAAGGCCCCCGCGATCTCCGCCGCAGTGGTATCGCCCGATGGCACGCGCGTGGCGACGATCGAGACCGTCGACGGCCGCGGCGCGGTCCATGTTGGCCAGCTCGGTGGCCCGCGCCAGCTGGTGCTGCGCAATCCCGAGCGCTCGATCGACAATGTGCGCTGGTCGGCGGATGGGCGGTGGCTGCTGGTGCTGCAAGACAGCGGTGGCGACGAAGGTTACCACCTGTTCCGCATAGACCCCGAGGCTCCCGGTAGTGCCCATGATCTGACACCGTTTGCCGGAGCCAACGCGGAGATCGTCCGCACGCCTGCCGGGCAAGCCGGCCCGCTGCTCCTCGCGATCAACCGGCGCGATCCCGAATATGCCGATGTCTATGCCCTGGACCCCGAAGCGGGGACGCTGCGCGAAGTTCTGCGCAATGATGCGGGCTACACCGAGTTCTTCGCCGATGCCTCGGGCGAGGTCCGCGCCGCCGGGCGGATCACGCCGGACGGGTCGCTCGAGCTGTGGGGACGGAAGCAGGGGGGCGGAGAATTCGTTCGCCTTTACACCGCACCTGCGACAGAGCGCTTCAAGATCCTCGGCATTCACGCCGCCGGGCGGTCCGTGATCGTGCGGAGCAACCGCGAAAGCGATGTCGAACGTGCGCTGCTGATTGGCCTTTCGGACGGCAAGGTACGGCGGCTCAAAGGGGGAGATTGCGGCCGGTTCGATCTCGACGATATCCTTCAGGACGCCGCCGGGCCGATTGCCGCTGCCTGCACGCGCATCGCAAGCGATCTCGCACCGCTTGCACCCGGGTTTGCCGAAGCGGTCGGCAAGGCCCGGCAGATCGCGCAGAAAGACAGCCTGAGCCTCGAGTCCCGGTCGGCCGACGGGCAGGTCACGTTGTTCTACACCGACGCGGGACACCGGCCGGGACGCTTCGTTCTGGTGCGCGGGGGCAAGGCGTCGGTCTTTGCCGAAACACGTCCCGAACTCGCCGCCTATGCCTTCGCGCCGACCGAGCCCTTCAGGCTGCGCGCCCGCGATGGCCTTCCGCTGCTTGGCTATGTCACCCGCCCGCTTGGAAGCCGCAACGCCGGGCCGACCATCGTCGCGGTCCATGGCGGCCCCTGGACGCGCGATGCCGCGACTTTCGAGCGCGAAACGCAGTTCTACGCCAATCGCGGATACACAGTTATCCAGGTCAATTTCCGCGGATCGACCGGGCTCGGAAAGCGGGTGTTCGACGCCGGCGTCGGCGAATTCGGACGGCGCATGTCTGACGATGTCGACGATGCCGTGCGGCATGCCGTTCGTAAGGGCTGGGCCGATCCCGCACGGGTGTGCATCATGGGCGGATCCTACGGCGGCTTTGCCGCGCTCACCGGCATTTCGCGCGTAGGCGGCTTCGCCTATCGCTGTGCGGTGGACTTTGCGGGACCGGCCGATCTGGAGACCCTCGTCCGCGCCTTCCCGCCGAGCTGGCAGCCTTTCCTGCCGCGTTCGTGGTACCGGTTCGTCGGAAATCCTGACCGCCCGGAGGATGCTGCACAAATGCGCGAACGCTCTCCGCTCACCAATGCCGCAGCGATGCGTGCTCCGCTGCTGATCTTCCAAGGCGCGAATGATCCGCGCGTGCGGCAGGACCAGTCGGACCGGATCGTCTGCTCGCTGCGTGCCCGCGGCATCGATGTCGATTATCTTCTCGCCAGAAACGAGGGCCACAGCTTCGCCAACGAGGAGACCTCGCTGGCGATCACCCGCGCAACCGAAGTGTTCTTCGCGCGGCATCTGGGCGGACAGGTCGGCGCGGAACCATCCGCTGAAGCAACCCGCGCGCTCGAGGCGTTTCGCGCGGCGGGCAATGCCATCGGTTGTTGAGCGCTCCCTTGCCGCTCAGGCTCCGATGGCGGCGCGCAGGTCGGGTTCCATCCGCGCCGCAAGCGCTGTCAGCTCCCGCAGCTGCGCGAACACCGCTTCATCGGCTTTCTTCACGTTGAAGCAGGTCTTGCCTTGCCGCCGTTTGGTGAGCCCCTCGGGCACCGCAGCTTCCAGCGCGGGGAGCGTGTAGAGCGGCATGATGTGGTAGGCCACATAGGATTTCTTGATCGCGATCCACCCGAACCACGCCGGCTGCCCGGTGCGCGCCTCGATCCAGTGGGTCTTCAGCGTCAGGTTGGCCGCACTGTCCTCGGCAATCGCCATGCCGGGGGCCGCGTCAAGCATGATGGCGCGCAGTTGGACGAAGATTTCTAGAAATGTATCGCTCATCGGTTCTGCCCTCCTTTGCGCATAACGAACGTAGCAATGGCGGTTATGACCATGCCCACCACGAACGAGCCAAGGACCACCGCGACCAGTTGGGATACCACATCGACCGTTACCCCGCGCGCCTGCATCGCTGCCACGAACTCGGGATTGATGAGGGTATAGTAAGCCGCAAAGAAAGCGAAGCCGATGGCGGCACTGATGGCCGAGACGCCAAGGCCGGTCGTTAGCGCACTGCGCCAAGAGATGACGCCGCCGGCAGCCTGCCGCGCCTTGCGCAGGGCCCAGACAATGGCGATCACCGGGAAGATGATGGCAATGAAGCCTGTCTTTGCCCCCACATCTAGCTTTTCATTGTGCCAGCCCATGGCGAATTCGAACATCGTCCAGACCATGGCTCCGCCGCCCGAAAGCAGCCCGGCGAGTAGCGTGGATCTGGCATCAGGCATGATGATCTCCTTCTGGCGGATAGGCGACAGGCACGCGGCATTCGAGGTCGAACGAGTTCCAGCCGATGTCTTCGGGCAGTTGCAGATAAGCTTCTTCGGCCGGAGCATCGCGCAGATCGAGCCCGGACGTTGGAAGCCAGCTCCTGAACAGCATCGACCACGCGCGGTCCACGACGTCGAGATCGCCCTTCACATGCGTGACCACCCACAATCCTGCGTCCTGCTCGGCCACGGCAAAGCGCGGCGGCGGATCGAGACCATCGGGCAGCGCGATCATGAAATCATACCGGCAACGCGACAGCGGCGTTAGATCGGGGTCGTCGCGCGAGGCACCTACGATTTTGCCGCCGCGAGTATCAAGCCCGAGCCCCTCGGCCCAGGTGCGCAACCGTTGATAGGCCGCGATCATCTTGTTTGGCGCAAGATAGCCGCCCCACACCCGCGCCACCGCGAGCCGCGCGGCAGGGCGGGGCTCCAGCGTTACCACGAAATCGGGATCGAGCGGAGGGGCCGGGCGCAGGAAGAACTCCGAGGCTGCCTCGGCCTCGGCCCGGTCGGACCGCGCCCGCCACCACGCCTCGCGATCAAAGGCAGAGGGCGGCATGCCGTAGACCCTCTTGAATGCCCGCGCGAAGCTAACCGGAGAGGCGAAACCGCAGGCGGCGGAGGCGACCTTCCACGATTGTCCGCGCCGGGCGAGGCCAACGGCACGTTCGAGCTTGCGGCGCTCGGCGAAGCTGCGCAGGCTTTCTCCGGTCAGCGCGCGGAACACGCGGTGAAAGTGGAACGGCGAAAGACACGCGATCGCGGCGAGCCGTTCGAGACTCACCGGCTCGGCGACATGGGCGTCGACATGGGCGATCGCCCGCGCGATGCGCGCTTCGTATCGCTCGCCATACTTGCCTCTTTCCGTCACACCTGCCTCACAGGATTGATCGGAGTACACATCGCAGTCCGCCGCCTGAGGGTCAAACGCGGTGACCATACACTTATTGCGCAAATGCTCTGCCCAAGGTGAGACGCAAGAAGGCGAGCTCTGCAGCATCGGCAGTTTATTCCGATGCGCCCTGGGCATTGATGTCGGGCGCGCAGGGTGAGGCGCTGTCTTTCTGCCATACACGATGCGGTCAGGCTTGCCGTCCGCAAGGGGTGGGCCGACCCTTCCCGGGTTTACATCATGTGCAGGTCCTACGGCGGCTGTGCCGCGCTCACGGGCATTTCGCCCGCAGACGGGCCTATCGCTGTGCGGTAGGCTTTCTCGGGCGTGCCGATGTGGAAGCCCTCGTCCGTGCCTTCCCGCCCAGTTGGCAGCCCTTTCCCCCGCACTCGTGGTATCGCTTCGTCGGCAATCCTGCCTTACCGGAGAATGTCGCGCGGATGCGCGAACGCTCGCCCCTTTCCCACGCCGCGTCGATGCGCTCTCGCGGGGTCGATGTCGATTATCTTCTCACCGGAAACGAGGGCCACAGCTTCGCCAACGAAGAAACCTCGCTGGCGATCGACCTTGCGACCGAAATGTTCTTCGCCAAGCATCTTGGCGGCCAGGTCGGGACCGAACCATCCGCTGAAGCAACCCGCGCGCTCGATGCGTTTCACTCGGCTGGCAAGGCTATCGAGTGTCGAGCCTGCTGCGGCTCAGCCGCCGATAGTAGCGCGAAGATCGCCGCCTGTGTCTATTGCTTCGCCCTCCTCGCGAAGCGGGCGATCTGATCAAACAGGGACGGCGCGAAGGCGGCAACGTCGGTGAGCTCTGCAGCGCAGGGCCCGATCGCCACCAGGCCCAGATGCTGTGCGCCCGCAAGCAGGTGAACCCGGGCTCCATCCCGCTCGCTGCGTTCGATGGCAATGCTGCTCGGGGTTGCATCATCGTGCTGCGAAAAGAGGAACAGCTTGTGGCCCTTGTAGGCACGCCACAGCGGTCGAGGGTCAAACTGCGGATCGAGCACGGTGAACCACTGTCCGCCGTTTCGGTCCGTCGAAGCAGAATCGGGAAACAGCCAGTCGGCAAGATGGGCGCGGGTGGATGCCGTTCGGGTCAGACGATCCAACGCCTCGGCCTCAGCCGGATCGACAAGAAAGCGGAAGAATGCGCGCTGCTGATCCAGAGCCAGAGTGATGTCGTCCGACGCGAACCCGGCGCACCGCATCCGTACGTTGGTGTTGTAGAGGTTCTGCTCCTCGACCGTCATCGCCGATCCGGCTGCACCGAGCAGGAGAATGTCGGCGATGGTCGGCTCTCTCCCGACCGCTTTGGCCGCGACCCATCCCGCCTGGCTCGATCCTGCAAGCCCGATCCGGGCCGGGTCCACATCTTCACGCTCCGCAAGTGCCCGCACTCCCGCCAGTGCATCCTCGGCAAGGGTGTCGAAGCCTGCCCGATCTCCGTCACCTGTGGACTGGCCGCTGCCGCGCTTGTCATAGGCGAGGGCGATCCGCCCGTTGGCGGCAAGCTCGTCGGCCATGACGGCGATGATTGAGGCATAGCCGTCACGGTCCTGGGGGCCCGAGCCGTGCAGCATCACCGTTGCCGGATACCTTGCTCCTCGGTTGGGGGCCGCGGTCGGCACATAGATGGTGCCGCTGAGTTCGGTCCCGTCGGCCGAACGAAAGCTGATCTCCTCGGTCCGGTAGGCATCCTCGCGCATTGCGGTGAGCGCGCGGTCCCCCTCACGCAGGACCAGATTGTCCGGTCGGCCCACGCCCGGGAAGACCACCGTCTGCAGGGCGACATCAGACCTGACCCGGTCGCCCGCCGTCCACTCCCGCCCCGACACGCGGTTGAGCCCGCGCCATTCGCCTGTGCAGCTGTTGCGCATGAAGAGCCGGACGACAGAGCGGGTGATAATCACCTGACATCCGTCCGACAGGCGATACCTCCCGGCAAGCTGTGCATAGTAGCGGCGGTCGAGGTCTTCCTCGCCGGGCCGCACGAGAACCGGGCCGGCGCCGCTCTCGAAGTCGGCGAGTGTGGCGCTGCTGGACTCATCCGCTGCGAAACGCCCGTCGCTGGAAAAAGACACGGTGAACCGGCCATAGGTCGTGAACCTGCTTCCGATCCGCAGGCGGTAGGTACCCTGCGCAGCGGTGTCGGTCCGGCTGCTCACGCGGAAATTGAGGTCGATGGGCTCGCTCGGGTCGATCTGGTCAAAAACAGCCTGGAAGTAGTCGGTGATCGCTGCCGTCCCCTGGTGGCGCTCGGCCGGCGCATTGTCATAGCTGGAGGTCACCACTGCATCGGGGGCATAGAGAGCGGCCGCGGCCGCTGCATCCCGGTTGCGATAGGCTTCGCTGAGATCAACGAGCGGGTCACTTTGCGCCGAGGCCGACCCTGCGGCGATGAGTCCGATCAGCACGCAGATGACCCGGCACATGACAAGGGTTCGCGCGCGCAACTGCGTCGGCAGGCTGCTGACAAAGGCTGCGGCTTGCATCGATGGATCTCCCCTATATCTAGCGCAAGACGCGCCTCAGAAATTCGAGCTTGGCGACGTAGGCTGTGTATTCGCCCGCGCCCTGCTTATCAATGTTCGGCGCGAAAGACGAAGGATCGTCTTCCTGCCATGCGCGGTGGGGATAAAGACCGTCACCGCACAGGAAATGGCCCGCCGTCGGCGATACATAGGCATCCACCTGCCCGCCCTTTCCGGCAGCATCCATCGCATTGACAAGGCTGCGGGTCATGGCCCCGCTCGACCAGGCCCGGTCGCGATCGCCGCCAATCAGGAACAGCGCCGCTCCAGTCCGTTCGATCGGAATGCGCGCTGCACGCGCCGCGTTCGAAAACTCGGCGCGGGCCCGGTCGTAGCGGTCGGTATTGTCGAGAAAGCCTTCGCGCCGGTCGGCGTAGGTCGGAATATAGGTAAGCGGCGCGCCCTTCCACGACCAGCTCGAATAGGTGCCGGGCTCCGGGAGCGAGCGCACCGTGCTGCCATCCCAAGAGGCCGCGCCATAGCCCTCCCACACCACATCGCTTGGCACACAGCCGACCGCCGCCCTGACCCAAGGGTAAGTCGCGGCACCCACCATCGCAAACTCGCCGCCCTTGCTGTTGCCGACCAGCGCAATCCGCGCAGTATCGGCTTCTGGGCGATCCGCCAGCCAGAGGCGCGCGCGGTCAAGCAGCTCGACCGGGATGTTGCGGTGAGCATTGGGCACCGGGAGCCCGCCGGCCTCGTAGTCCCACGCGAAGTAATTGATCGCGAGAGTCGCAAAGCCCAATTCGGCATAGCGCTGCGCGATGTCGCGCGCCTTTGCTGTGCTGCCGCCTTCGCTACCATGGAGATGAAGGATCACCGGCAGCCTTCGCGCACCGGCGGGCGCTGCGAAGAAGCCGCTTAGCTGCGGCGTGCGGATCTCGATCCGGGTCATCGCCGCGTCGGGCCGCTCGACATTGATGCGCAGTCGTCGTTCGGCGATGATTGTCTGGCCGCGGGTCACACGCAAAAGATGCGTTCCGTCATCCTTGAGCGTGACACCCTGCCGGGCGAAGGCCTGGGCCGCGACCAGCGGATCGCTGGCCCGGCGTGCCGACCAGAACAGCGTGACCGGCCCAACGGCCTTGCTCGTTCCGTCCTGCGGGATGGCTGTAGCAAGATCGATTTTCCCTTGTGCATCGGTCCGGATTTGGGCCCAGCCATGCATCGGCGTTGGCTCGTTGCGCCACCCCCCTTTTCCGTCCGGCAGCCAGCGATTGACGACCCGGAGGAGATGCACGCCCACCATTTCCCCCGGCTCGAGACCGGTTATCGCAATCTTCGGGGTCTCGCCAAGGAAATAGTCGGCGCGTGCGTCGATGTGCACACGGTTGCCGACGGTGCTTGCAGCCGCAGGCTGAGCGGCGATTGCGAGGGGGATGGCACCGGCAAGCGCCGCGGCAAAAAACAATGCTGGTCTCAAGGGAGATCTCCATCAGGCTATGGAGCGGCGATGGAGCCGGGGACAAGGGAACCGGAGAAAATGCAATCAATCGACATCGAATGCCGATGAACCGACATGTCTTGCTTAATCAGATCGCGGCCGAACGGACCATACGGGCACCTTCACGGCTGCTGATCAGCTGGTCCCCATTGCTCAGTGTAATCTGCAATCGGCCGTTTCCCGCCGGTTCGGCCCGGACAATCGCGTCCAGGCGCACGATGTGCGAGCGATGCACGCGCAGGAACGCGAGCCCCGCTAGCCGTTCCTCGCAGGCCGCCATCCCGATCCGTGAGAGAAGAGTCGTTGTCGGCAGCACGATCCGCGAATACTCGCCGGCGGCCTCGATCCGCACGATCTCCGCCGGATCGATGGGCACGATGCCCTCCGCTGTCTTCACCAGCCAGCGCTGGGGCTTGATCTCGGCGGTCGCCGCCAAGGATGCCACGGCCTCGAGGCGGCGGCGCGCATCGAGCCAAAGTCCGGCCAGCAGTGCGATTGTGCCATAGGCCGAGCCTTGAAAGATTTGCCACGGCAGCGCGGGCCCTGAAAAAAACCGGACGAAAATCCCTTCGGTCCGTACTCCGCCCGACAGGGCCAGCAGAAAAACCGCGGCGCCATAAGCCAACAAGGCGTAAGTTATCACCGTCGCGGTGCCAAACAGAAGAGCAACCGGCAGGCGCTGCTCAGTCAGTCGAAGCGCGATCCGATCGACAAGCGGAATGGCCATCATCACGTGCGGGCCGGCGTTGCTGACCGCCCACAAACTTGCATCGCGCCATCCGATGCGTGTTTCCGTCAAAAGGAAGACCAGAGCGTAGATGCAGCTCAGGCCGAACCCGATACATAGCCACGCAACTACGGCTTTGCGGTTGGATTCGACGGGTTCTGACACGTGTCTGTCCAATGGTCTTCATATTGGCATCGGGGGAAGCATTAGCCCGTGCCGGATTTATGGCAACAGACTAGCTGAAATTGCGCCTGATCCGGATTTTCGCTGAGCCAAGCCGAAGATTCACCCAAAGTCCGTTTGATGCGCGCTGCTATGGCGAACATGAGAACGTCTGCGGCGGCGTTCGGCAACAATCGTCGTTGGGCGAGATAACTCTTGGTGACCGCTTTGTCCCAATTTTCGTCAATCGCGAGTGTGCCGACCCGGTTGGTGGATCAGCTCGTTGGTTGCCGCCCAATCATCGAGATAACCCGGAGAACTTCGAATTATCTGAAGCCCGGGTCTGGCGTAAGCGATCATCGCTCGATGTGCCGCCCTTCGTCCTGGCGAGTTATTGTCCTCGGCTATGATCAATGTGTCGAGCATGTCGGGGAGCTTGAGCAGATGCAAACGCGAGGCTCCCATTGCCGCCCAGCAGGTCAAGCCGGTTAGTCGGGTGAAAGCAGCGGCGTCTTCGAAGCCTTCAGCAACCGCTAACACGCGCGTGACGAGCGGCGGTTGCCATGCCCCCTGCCCACAGCGCCCGAGCAAAAACTTACCCTTATGCTGGTTCGTTCTCGGGTCGAGAATGATGCGCTGGACTGCAACAATGTGCCCACCGTCTCGAACAGCGACGAGCAACGCTTGATGAAATGCAGTGTTCGGTTTTCGGCCCAGAGGGCACCTCGGATGGAAGCGGACGTCGGGGAGGTCTTGGGGCAGACATCTGCCAGTGAGATATTGTTCTCCTAGCGTTCCATGAACGCCGATTGCATCGCTCCACAGGCGCTGAGCGAGTTGGCTGGAATGCAGGCTTCGCGTTGGGCGGTGTTCTACGCCTCGAACTCGCTCTGCATTCCGCAGGGCACGCATGATGTCGCGTGGGTTGCACCCGGCAAAGCAATGTACGAGGACCCCTGACGCCCCTTGCCGGATCGATAGTGAGGGCGTCCTGTCATCATGAACCGGGCATCGGCACATGGCGTAAGAGCCGTGCCATGTGCCGCGCAGTGCTGCTACAAGGTTGATGGTGTCCTGGGTTGGTCGGAGTGCTGTAAGGGACATTAGCTTGCCCCAAGCTCTCCCCCTCCCCTTCGCCTTCCCTCCATGGACTGATGACCCTCGGTTTCCCTTTGCAGTGACATTGAGCGATCGACAGTCGCCGGCAGTTAACTGACTTCGTGGTAGCGAACTCCATTTCGCTTGAATGCACTTGCTCGTCGCTGCCGGATGAGCTGAGCGGTCGCTTCGGCTTGTGCCCTCGCTTCGAAGCTAAGAATGAGGCCCTGACCCTTTGAACCTATCCGACCCCATCGGCGTTCGACCGTCGTCCACCCGAATAAGTCGGTTTGGATCCAAAGGTGGTAGTCTCGCGCGACGTTGCGCGAATTGTCGACGGCCTGCCAATGCCACGACTGGCTGATTGGTGTTTCCATAGTGGCTTGGTGGCAGGGGCATGGACTACTGGTCCAACCGGAAATTTGAATCACAGCCGGGTCAGTGATTCACTGAAGCGATTGGAGGGCGAGATGTGGCCGATCACCTTCAAAAACATCATCATAAAAACGCCGCTGCTTGCAGCGGAAGGATTTCTGATTCTAGAGATTCAGATTCTGGGCCAATTTATGGCTTCAATTCAGTGGTCTATGCCGTTTTGCCTGACCAGATGGGGGTGTTAGGCTGACTTTATGGGGGCTGCATCCTGACCGAGCGGGGGCTTTCCCCTGACCTTCTGGGGCATTCCTGACCAGATGGGGGAAGAGCCTGTCTCAGTAGCTGCAGCGTGCGTTCCCAGCGTTCCTTCCCCCCCCCCTTTCTAAAAACTGACCCCTGGCTTGCGTTCGTTCATGATGCTTGCCGACTCGCAGGAATTCCGACGATTCCGCAACCCCACCCCTGCCCTTTAATCCTGACTTCTTGGGGGCTGCTCATTGAATGCCAACCTGACCTGACTTGACGCAAGAGGTCAGGTCAGGCAGCAACAACGCTCCCAAGAATCAAGCTTTGATCGCAATATGGCATGGAAACTGATGATAGCCCAATAGCCGAGGCTTCCGAGGATAAGCCTGAAGTGTCACCTGGCCGTGCGATGCGCGTTGCTGCTGCATTGAAGGCAAAGGCCGGCGATGAGTTCGCCAAGCCGGGCAACATCATCGAAATCAAGTTCGTGAAAGGCGAGTCGCTGAGCCTGACGGCATCGCGGCTATTGGCGCTCATGATCCTGACTGCCGGAGGGGATGCTTGGGAAGATCGTCCTCACCGCATTCGTAAGGCCGACATCCGCAGAGGTCACAAGGGCAATGAGCGGATCAGCGACATGCTGCAGGAACTTCACCGGACCCTCTTCGCCGTGGATGATAAATCATGGCGGGGAAAGAAGGCCACTCTCCTGTTCTCCCTGATCTCGAGATCGAAGGAAGAGACCGACGAAGATGGCGGAGAGACCGGTTGGATCGAATGGGAGTTCACGCCCGATGCGCGTAAGCTGATCCAGGCGTCTGAGACCTATGCCGTGCTTAACCGGCAAGCGGTCTTGGGCTTCCGCTCGAACTATGCCCTGAAGCTCTACGAGCTTGGAGCACTTCGCCTCCATCGCCGCCAAGCCACCTGGAGAGGGGACATGCAGGCGCTGCGTGCAGCACTTGGCATCCCCCCCGACGTTTACACAGACTTTGCTCAGCTGCGGCGCAAGGTGCTGGAGAAGGCGAAGTCTGAAATTGACCAGCTCGCGCACTTCCGTGTCGAATGGCGTGAGATCCGTCAGGGGCGTACGGTCACCGAGCTTGAGTTCCGGTTTGAACCGAAAGGCGCGCCGGAGGTCCTCGAAACGGTAGATGAACTCGACCGGCATTCGGCGGGACGCCAGGCGAGGCGGAACGGTTCGGTCGAGACCGTAACGGCAGGGCAGGGGGCAATAGCATCCAAGCCCGGCGCGGCGCCTGCGACCAAGCAACCAGAGTCCACCTTCCCGTCGTCTGGCTCGATTCGCTTCGGGCACGCCGATCTGCTTGAGGTCGCCCGGAAGCATGGCGGTGGATGGGATGTCGATCTCATCGCGAGCGGCTTTCGCGAACATATGGGCAATCGGTTGGAGAAGCTTCGTGGCGCCAAGCTGATTGCGGCTTGGAAGGGCTTTTGTGAGGGGTGGGTAAACCGGCGTGGGCGGCCCTCATAGGAAAAATTGCACGCGTGCAATTCGCTGCGCCCCCACCGAGTCAGGATGAGGCGTCGCCTCACCAAATTTAGCCTGACAAGGCAGTCCAACTTTCGAAATTTCCGAATTTCTTGACCGAAAAGCGCAAGTGGGTGTAGCACGCTCTCAATTGCGAAAGGACGGCATGTGTCTAACGGACTTCAGATTGAAGAGGCCGAGCGTTTGGTTTCGGTCGCAACGCTGGCCAGTCGAACATCGTCAGTGCTGGAGAAGCTGCGCGACTCTGCTCGAAGCGCGAGGGCAGATGCCCGCCGTGAGCCGACCTTCACGATCGGAAAGGCTGCTGAGCTTGTCGGGCGAACGCCGGCCGCTATCCGTGATGCCGAGAAGGATGGGCGCCTGCCCGAGCCGGCAAGGACCGACAGCAATCGGCGAGAGAGATACACCCTTGCACAGCTCAACGACATGCGCGGCGTGTTCGGGACGCGCCCATACCGCGCACCGGGTGACCCTTGCTGCGTGGTTGCAGTTCAGAACTTCAAGGGGGGTGTCGGCAAGTCCACCCTGGCAGTCCACATGGCGCAGTATCTCGCGATCAGGGGCTACCGCGTTGCGCTCATTGATTGCGACAGTCAGGCGTCAGCGACAACGCTCTTCGGTTACGTGCCCGATCTTGATCTAACCGAAGATGACACCCTCTACCCCTTCCTGCGTGAAGGTGAGCGATCTTCTCTCGACTACGCGCTTCGCAAGACACATTTCGATGGTCTGGAATTGATCCCCGCCAACCTTCGCCTGTTCAACTCCGAATATGAGCTGGCGGCGCGAATGGCCCAGGGGAACGGGGCCCTGCTCGACCGTCTCAAGGAGGGCATCGAGAGCATTTCGGATCGGTTCGATGTCATCGTCATGGATCCGCCGCCGGCCCTCGGAGCAATCTCCCTGTCAGTGTTGCGCGCGGCAAACGCGCTGGTGGTTCCTGTCCCCCCGACCGTGATGGACTTCTCCTCGACCGCAGCATTTCTCTCGATGCTTGATGAAACGATCGAGCAGCTCGCTGATCGGGGGCTTGCCCCGGAACTGACGTTTTTGCGCTTCGTCGCTTCGAAGGTCGACGAGAACAAGTCGATGCAGAAGGAGCTTTTGCAGCTGATGCGGACTTTGTTTGGCCATGCCATGGTTCGCACGCCGCTCAAGGACTCCGCCGAGATCGACAATGCGACGGCGCGGCTGATGACAGTCTATGAGCTTGATGGACCTGCTACGAGTTCGGCAGTGCGCAATCGCTGCCTCAACTATCTTGATGGTGTGAACTCTGAGATCGAAGTCGATATTCGATCGATGTGGCCGAGCCATCAGAAGCGCCTCCGACAGGAGGCTTTGGTATGAGCCGCTGGAAAATTGCACGCGTGCAATTCTGCTAATGGGAGGCTTGCATGAGTAGGAAGAACAGCGGTTTTGCGGCCGATTTGGCAGCAGGAATTGATTTGACTGAAGAGGCCGCAGCGCCGCGTCGATCGAGCATCGCGTCGAATGTGCTTACGGGGCGCTCAAACCGTTTGGCCGACCTTGCATCGGGCGCGATTGTCTCGCGCACGCATGAGCTCGTTGACCCGGCAAGATGCCGCATGTGGGCTGGCCACAATCGCGATTACGCGCTCCTCAATGAGGAACGCTGCGCAGACTTGATCGAGAGCATCAAGGCCCAAGGGCGGCAGGAGATCCCGGCTATTGTCCGTCGCCTGTCGGGCGAAGATGGCTATGATTTCGAGGTCATCTGCGGGGCGAGGCGGCACTGGTCGATCAGCTGGCTGCGGACGCATAACTACCCAGACTTCAAGTTCCTCGTCGACGTGCGCGAGATTGGCGATGAGGAGGCTTTCAGGCTCGCCGATCTTGAGAACCGCGCACGGGACGACCTAACCGATTTCGAGCGCGCGAAGGACTATCTGCGAGCTTTGACAGCCTACTACGAGGGTCGTCAGAAGACGATGGCCGAGCGGCTCAAGGTGTCGGAAAGTTGGCTCACAAGATATCTTGATCTGGCCCGCTTGCCAGAAGAGCTGACCCGAGCGTTTGCAAATCCGCAAGAGCTCGGAATTCGCAATGCGATCGCACTCAAGGCGCTCCTGAAGCCGGAGGATCGGAAGGAGAGGGCGTTCCAGGAGGCGGCGCGGCTTGCCGCAGAGCGCGAACGGGGCAACCATTCGCCATCGGTGCTGGAGGTGATCAAGGCGCTTTCGCTCGCGGCCGATCCCCCCAAGAAGTCAGGATCCCCCAAGAAGTCAGGAAAGGCCGAGACCGTCGCGAATGCGGTGGGCCAGCCAGTGCTTCGGATAGAGGGTGCCGATCGCAAGGGTGTCCGGATTACCCTGCTGAACAAGGGCGGTGCGACACGTCAGGAAGCCGAAGAAGCTATTCGCGCGGTACTAGATCAGCATTGGCCGGTATCATAGCGCTATCGGTCTCGCGCAGGAGCACCATGCCCGCATCTTGCAGTGACGACACCGATTGCGAAGCGGTACGCTTTGTGACGCCAAGTCCTCTGGCAAGTTCCGCCCTCGTCAGCGGGCCAATGCCGACGATCATTCGCCAAGCCTGCGGAGCCGTTGAGGAGGCATAGAGGCGTCCAGCAAGCAGCTTGTGGGCCAGGGTGTCAGCTTCTCGCATCACCCGCAAATCAGCCTCAGCCTTGTTGGAAGCTGTCTCGAGTGCCGAACGGAGAAGGACGGGCAGGGGCTCTTCGTGGAGTTCGCGGAACAGCGCCCGCGGCATGATGCCTGCAAGCGCCAGCGGGGCCGACCCCAATCCAAAGAGATGGGGCCTCGTTGCTGCAGCCAGTGAGGCCGCCCAGGCAGCACCTCGCGGTGCCGAGCGCGTGATCGCTATCCCGCCGACCTGGACCATCTCGCTGCCGCCTTCGAAGAAGTCGAACTCCTCGCGACGCAGATCCTCAAGCCACTCGAGCAGGGTGCCCTGAGGATCCCTGCTGGGGAGCAAGGCGTCGAGCCGAGCTATCGCGTTGTCCGCGGGGGCATAGGCTTCGGTGAAGCCTTCAGTCTGGCCCTTGGCTGCCAGGACCTGTTTGGCAGCTTTGGCGAGGGCAGGGGGGGCACGTCGGCCGATCCACGACAAGAACTGTCGGCGTTCCTCCGAGTACCACGAGCGGACAAGTTCGCTCGCGTTCACTCCCGGATTGTGGGCGATTCCAAGATTATCAAAGGGATAGTCGCGAACATGCACGCGCCATAGGCGCCGCAATGAAGCGAGCGCCAGACACTCGGCGAGTTTCGGTGTGATGAAGGGGAGGGCGCCTTCAATCCGTGCAAGGGTCAGTTGCCAAGGAGAAGGGTAAAGCGCCATAGGTCAGAAAGTATATTAATCGCCTAAAAAGTATACCCTGCTTGTACGGTCGCTTTGATGTCCGATAAGCGCCCTTCACGGACGACACGCTAATCTATATAAGGAGGGCGAAATTCACTGCGATGTCGTCCCGGGCCGAAGGCAAGGGCAGGGCACAGCAGCCGCATTGAAGCTGGAGGAGTGTCGCCTTGGATGATGACAGCAGCAAGGCCTTGAGGCATTCGGATGAAGTTGCGCTCGCGCCCTTGGGGAATGCGATCCCGCCGCAGCTCGCGGCTGAGATCGAAGCGGCCCGCTCATACCGGGCGCGCTCCAAGGCGGCCAACACTGTCCGAGCCTATGACAGCGACTGGCGGCAGTTCGAAGAATGGTGCTGGACGCGCGATCTTGAGCCTATGCCGGCTATGCCGGAGGCCGTGGCCACATACCTTGCCTCGCTGGCACAGGCGGGGAGGGCGGACAGCACCATCGGGCGGCACCTTGCCGCCATCGCCTGGCACCACAGGCAGGCAGGGCAGGTCGCACCCCAGCATCGCGATCCGCGTGATGTCATCGGCGACACACTTGCCGGGATCCGGCGCGAGCAGCGCGCACGGCCGACGCGCAAGAAGAGCGCAATTCTAGCAGCTGATCTGGCTCGGATGATCGCCGCTGTTGAAGGTCACAGTCCGCGGGCGATCCGTGACCGTGCAGTTATGGCGCTTGGGCTCGCTGCGGCGCTGCGGCGTTCTGAATTGGTGGCGCTTCAGCTGGCTGACCTCGAGTTGGTGCGCGAGGGTCTCAAGCTGACGATCCGGCACTCCAAGACCGATCAGGAGGGGGCAGGGCAGGTCATCGCAGTGCCCTCCGGCAAGGTGCTCAAGCCCGGTCCGCGCCTCAACGAATGGCTCGGCGTCAGGGGAGGGGAGGCGGGTCCGCTATTCTACCGCACCAATGCTCAAGGCTTGATGACGAAGGAGCCGATGTCGGATCGCTCGGTTGCCCGGTTGATCCAGCGCTATGCCGAAAAAGTTGGGCTCGATCCTGCAGCAGTCGGTGCGCACTCGCTGCGCTCAGGGTTCCTGACCGAGGCAGCCAAGGCGGGGGCCTCATTGCCGAAGATGCAGGAGGTATCGCGGCAGAAGAAGGTCGAGGTGCTGCTTGGCTATGTCCGCGATGCAGCGCTGTTCGACAACCATGCCGGTGAGAGCTTTCTATAGAGAAACTAGGCTATGGAATGTTGGCTTGCTCCACGATGGTCCGTGGTTTCAGGTAACCTTACGGAGCCTCGCATATGTCAGAGGCATCATCGTGATAGGTCTGCTAGGGCTGCATCGCGATTAATTGATTACACCGCAGGAAAATTTCATTAGATTCCCCAGGTAGCCGATTTTGACCCTGCCGATTGAGTGACTGAAACATAGAAAATGGCCCGCGCTGATCATCTCGTCTCACTCGTTCGCGCTAGCGTTGCTGGCGACCGTGAGACTCTGCGTGCAGCAGCCGAGGCCATTGCGGCGGACGAGCGGGCCAAAAATCATCATATCGTTGCTGACCGCATCGAACGCGCGCTAAGCACCGTGCCGGTAACACCGCCGCCTCTCACGACCTCCCAGCCTCAGGTCGGTCCAGGTCGCGACACGATCATTGAAATCGAAGCGCGGGTTAGATTTGACGATTTGCTGCTTTCGTTGCCAGCGCGCGAAAATGGGCGTCAGCTGATCGAAGAGCACATGCGCGCTGATGTTTTGCGCGCACATGCCTATGAGCCGCGCCATCGGATCCTGCTTTCCGGCCCACCTGGAAACGGAAAGACCTCTTTCGCCGAAGCAATCGCGGAGGCGCTCGGTCTCCCCTTCTTCGTCGTGCGCTATGACGCCCTGATTGGCAGCTATCTCGGCGAGACCAACGCCAGGCTGCGCAAGCTGTTCGACTATGTGCGTACCCAGCCAAGCGTTCTGTTCTTCGACGAGTTCGATGCCATCGGCAAGGAGCGCGGGGACACCCACGAGACCGGCGAGATCAAGCGCGTGGTCTCGTTCCTGCTCATGCAACTCGATCAGTTGCCGCCATATGTGATAGTTATTGCGGCGACGAACCATGCCGAGCTGCTCGACCGTGCGGTATGGCGCCGTTTCCAGATGCGGTTGGCCTTCCCCGAACCTGATCGCAAACTTCTAGAGGTGTTTCTCGACCGCGTCATTAGCGGTTGGCCGGAGGCGCCACGCATGACGGTACAGAAGCTCGCTGCCTGCCTCGGCGCGGTCAGCTATGCCGAAGCGCTCGACCTGTGTCAGAATGTAAGGCGCAGGCAGATATTGGGTTTGGGGGAGATCAGTATCGATGATGCGCTCGCAAGAGAGCTTGAACTTTGGAAGTCGCGCGTTCGGCCCGAGAATATAGATGCCGAGCGATCCGACAAAACCCCTGCTGAGGCTGACACCAGACCAGCCAAGACAACGCCCCGCCGGCCAGCAAAAATTCCCCCGGCCACCTGAATCTTTTCCCCGGGGTCGTCAGCAAGCCACATTCGCGCCGAAATTCGACCGCTTGGCCCAGGCTTTGGCGCGAGATCCGGGCGGCCTCGAACTGCGTGCAGATCCGGCTGCCCTGGCACCTGAGAGATTGCTCGTCTTCGAAGTCCGTGGCTCGGTGAACAATTTTGCCTCAGCCGTTCAGCGCGTGCCCGGCCTCGAACTGATCGACGAGGAGGAGTTAGGCAGCGACGACGACAAGGAGCCCGTTGCCTACCTCCTTGTTCCGGACGCACGCGCGCTCGCAGAACTGCTCTCTCTTTGGAGGCGCTGGAACGCCGATCAACTGCAATTCGGGGAGACGCCGTGGCGTGGCGTGTTCGAACTGCTTCGCGATCTGCGACCATGGGGGCCGCAGGACAGGGTCCAACGAATCGACGCCAGTTTTCTCGCCGAGGAGATCGAGGAGCGCGGCGAGGACGAGCTTGTCCCGCTGGAGATCGAATTGATCTACCGAGCCTCTGAGGTTCAGGCCCAGGCACGGGAAGATGAAGTGCGCGCGGCAGTGACCGCACGCGGCGGGCAGATCATCTCGCGTGCCCGGCTGCCCGAGATCGCCTATCATGCCCTGCTCGTGGATTTGCCGGTACGCGCGATCCGGGAGATCATCGATCAGGCGGAAGGCGGCATCGCCAGCCTCGAGCCTGTCATGCACATCCGCCCGCAAAGCCTAGCGACGACGATCGAGATCGAGGACGTCACAGACGCCGGCACCGCTGCTGCGGTCGGCAACCTGCGCGAACCGATCCTGGCCCTGCTCGACGGAGTTCCAGTCGCCGCACATCCGCTGCTCGCCGCTCATCTGGTCGTGGATGATCAATTCGATCTCGAACCCCATGCCCCCGTGGACCAACGCGTCCATGGCACTGCGATGGCGTCGCTCCTCGTGCATGGCGACAGGAACAATCCCGCACCGGCATTGCCGCGGCGCATTCATGTTGTTCCGGTGATGGGTGCTGGGGATCGCTTCCCGGCACGACGGCTTGTCGTCGACATCATCTTTCTCGCCATTAGAGCGATGCGAGAAGGCCCGGATGCAACGGCGCCGGGCGTGCTGATCGTCAATCTCTCGCTTGGCAACGAGCGGCGTCCCTTTCAGTCGTCGCTGTCGGCATGGGCACGGCTGCTGGATCGACTGGCGTACCGATACGGCATTCTGTTTCTGGTGAGTGCTGGTAATGTGAGGGAGACCTTCGGCGTCCCAGCCTTCGCGACCGGCACGGCTTTCGAAGACGCTGACGCCGCCGCTCGCTGTGACGGCACGCTGACCGCGATCGGCAATCTGATGGCTGACCGGCGTATGTTTTCGCCGTCCGAGGCAATCAACGCGGTGACGGTCGGCGCGTCCAATGACGATTGGGTGTCGGCTGCGGACCGCCGCGCCGCCCGCACCATCATCGACCCCTTTCCGGGCATTCGTGCCGCCAACCCGTCGAGCGCTCTCGGCCCTGGATTTGCCCGATCAGTCAAACCTGACATTTTGATGCCGGGAGGTCGCGAGCACCTCCGCCAGATGCGGACCGACGGTCATGTCTTCGTCAGACCGGCGCCCTCAACGCGCCCCGCTGGCCTCAAAGTGGCGGCGCCTCGTACCGGCGCCTTCGGGGTAGCCGAAGGCTATTCGGGCGGGACCAGCGGCGCGACCGCGCTGGCATCACGCACATGTCATCGAATCCACGACGCACTGGAGGCAGCGTATCCGGATTTTGCGGGCCTGCCCCACATTCAGCGGGCGGCCCTGCTCAAGGCGCTGCTTGTCCATCCCGCCCGCTGGCCCGATGACATTGCTGCACGGATCAAAGCGATCATCGGTCCGGTCGGCGGGCATCACAGCCACATCAAGGACAATATCAGGCGCTTCCTGGGATTTGGCTATGTCGACGCCGAAGACGCGGTAGCGTGCGCGGAGGACCGCGCGACGTTCTGGGCGGTTGGAGAACTTTCACGCGACCGTGTCACCACTGTCCGTGTCCCCATACCGGCGGTCATGAGCGGTCAGGCCCGGCCCCACAGCCTGTCGGCGACGCTAGCATGGTTCACACCCGTGCAACCGGGACGCAAGAGCTACCGATCCGTTCGCCTCAAGCTGCTCGATCCAGCAGAAGCCGGCACTTTGGGCGTTTCTCCGCGTAGCCTTCAACCTGACGGCAATCAGACTAATCGCGGCACCATATTCATGCGTTGCTGGGAAGGTGACAAAGCGCCGGTCGTCGGCCCGGATATGACGATTGACCTCGTTGTGCAGCGCGATCCAGATCCGGGCACTCCGATAGATGAAGCTGTACCATTCGGTCTCGCGGTCACTGTCGCCATGCCCGGCATCGTCGGTCTCTACACGCAGGTCGCACAGCGCCTCGGCATCGCGCCGCGTCAGCCGGTCTGAGGCTCGCTTTTCTTCGGGATGTTGCAACCATGAACGTCAAAAGGAAGCCTGCCAAAGCCGAGCGACCAACATCGAAAATGCGCGCGTTGTTCCGCGAGGCCGCGCGCGAAATTGTCGCCCGGGATCGCGAGGCGCGTAAAGGGGGGCGCACGCAAAATACGATTGGCGAGATCGAGCGCGCAATGGTGAAGGCCTATGTCTGCGGACAAGAAGCCCTGTTGAACAAGCGCGAGGGGTTGCTCCCTTCGGCCAATGCTTTGGTCGACTGGTTGGAAATTCCCCCTCGGGCAAGGGAGACGCTGAGCTTCCTGACAATCTGTTTTTCTCACCGCTGGTCGACTGTACGGGGCGAAGCGTCTGCTCCGACCAGAATTCCGAGCGAAATTGAGTTATTCATCGAGAATGGTCGCAAGCGATGGACAATCGTAAACGGTGAAACGCGCAGCGAAAGATCGGTTGCCGACGGCAGTGTCGCGCCATTGGTTCGCCTCGGGCTGCTCGCGGCAAGCTCCGATTATGCCGACCGCTATGTTCTCACAGCATCTGGCATAGCTGCTGGTGAAGAGTACTGGCGCAGGTCTGATGCTGGTGATCCCACACTCCCACGCGAAGGAATGCGGTGACATTAACCTTTCAATGACCCCAGCCACAGGCGGTGGGAAAGAAACAAACATGGAAACGAGTACAAGCTCGGAAAACGTTCGGACGGCCATCTCAATGGCGCAGGATGATTTGGCATGGATTCGCGCCAGCCTCGAAGGCTTGGAGATCAAAGGCGATCACAGGCATCGCATTCCTGGCCAACTCTTCGATCTGTCGATCGAGCACCATGCTGGCATTATCACACTGATATCGATGGCCACTTATGCAAGTGCATTCGCCCTCGTCCGATGTGCCTTCGAGTGCTTCGTGCGCGGGGCCTGGATTCATTACTGCGCTTCGGAACAGGAGATAGAAGCGTTCGTCGAAAAGGATACGATCGCGCCGAAATTCGGTGATCTAATCAAGGCGATCGAGGAGCGCCCAGAATTCTCGGTCAAATTTCTTTCGACGGTGAAGCAAAGCGCATGGAGTGCGATGAACGGCTACACCCACGGCGGTGTCCATCAGGTGTCCCGAAGGTTACAAGGTGACTATATCGAGCCTGCCTTTGATGACGACTCTCTTCTGGAGGTAGTGAGTTTCTGTCGCACAATGGCCTTGATCGCCTTCGGACAGATAGCCTCACTAGCCGGACGTTCCGATCTGGTAGATCAAGCAACCGACAGGATGAAAAAGGCTTAGATCGATGAACTAATGTCTGCGTCTGTAAAGTCCGATTTGTAAGCGTTTTTGCTCGAATTTTTCTCGTCCCTGGGCCTTGCTGTTTTTGCCGCTGCCTGCGCCCAGTCGTGGAAACGCCTTGGCGGTGGATCACGAATGATCTGCCTTTCCGGTATGTTGTGTGATCCAACTGCCGCCATTGCAGCGCATCGGCCTGGACCATCGTTGTCCGCGGCGATGTAAAGGGTGCCAACATGGTCTGGAACGTTGATTAGCGCGAGACGCTCATTCCCGAGTGCTGCCCAGCACGGGATTCCTCTGATCTGAGCATAGCTTGCCGCATCCTCCATGCCCTCAGCAATAGCGAGCACATTGCCTTCGAACTGTGGAGCCCAAGCACCCTGTCCGGGTTTGCCGAGCATGAATTTGCCATCATGCCATGTTCCATCGTCCGTCAGCCTGATCCGCTGGATAGCCGTCATTTTGTGCCCAGTTCTGACGGCGACCAGCACCGCCGCCCGGAAGATGGTTTTGGGCTTGCGGCCAAAAGGGCAACGTGGATGAAAGCGTAAGTCGGGGAGGTTGACGGGCAGTCGACGCGATCGAAGGTAGACTTCGCCGAGCGTCCCGCGGATCTCTGTGCCCTGATCCCAGATCCTTCTGACGTTGGGCGCAGTTCCTTCTGGACGGTAGCTCGGCGAAGGGGAATTCAGGATCGGTTTGGTCCGACCGATTGCGCGCAGGACATCCTCGCTGCGGCATCCCGCAAAACAGTGGACCAGAATACCCCGCTCGCCCTGCCGGACTGAAAGCGACGGCGTTCGGTCTGCGTGCGCGGGGCAGACGCACATCGCATAGGAACCGTGCCAACGGCCCTTCAGTGCAGCAACGATGTCGATGGTCTCCTGGGTGGGTCTGAGCGCAATCAGCATAAATTCGCTCCTCTCAGCTCACCCCCACCATCTTTCCCCTTTGGATCGACCCGACGTTCTCCGGCACGGCTCGCGATGGCCACCGCCCCTTTCTTCTGTGCGATGCCAGATTGTGGGCGATTGCCATGCGCCGCCTGTTCATTTAGAAACGAGGGGCGATATCCGAACCACGCCGAAAGGTGTGGTAATGAAAAATCTCCTGTTCGTGCTCGTCGCTTTGACGCCGACGCCATCATCGGCGCGCGAAGCCATTCTCGACGTGTTTTCGCCAGAGGCAAAACCGGACTTCGCTGTGCTCGCCCCACAGTTGCGCGCGGCAGCCGATCTTGAGCAATCAGTGGAACCGCCTCCGGCTCCAGTGGATGCGTTTTCACCAGAGTTGAACGGCGACTTTGAGTTGATCCCTCACAGCTTCACGATCAATCCGTATGCCGCGCGTCCCGCTGTTCCTTCGTGGATGCGGGCAGGTGCATCATTCATGGGCCCTGCTTCTTCACCCTTTCGCCCTTTGCAGGATGACTCACTCTGCCAGTCCCGCAGCTTCTTCCCGCGATATGGTATCAGCAGGGATGCCCAGGCTCGCCGGACAGCCTATTTCAACCTGATCGTCGACGTGGCTTGCGATGCCGGCGTGCCCGTTGTTCTGTTTGACGCCTTACTGGCGCAGGAAAGCAGATATCGTCCCTTCGCGCGAAGCAGCGCCGGTGCGATGGGCATGGCTCAGCTGATGCCTGGCACGGCGCAATATCTGCGTGTCACCGACCCTTGGGATGTTCGGCAAAACCTTGTCGGCGGTGCGCGGTATCTGCGCGAGCAGCTGGATCGCTTCGGGACATGGGAACTTGCACTGGCTGCCTACAATGCAGGCCCGGGCCGTGTCGACCAGTTTGGCGGCATCCCGCCGTTTCGTGAGACCCGCAACTATGTGCGCACCATCATGGGCTCGATTGCCACCCCGAATTCGACCGGCGGCGTGTCGCTGGCCTCGGCGACGCTTCCCGCGCCCAATCCGTTTCGCCGGGTGATGCTTGCCTCGTTCGACGGACGATCAGACGTTCCAGAACACTGAGAACCCAACGTGCCAAGCATAGTACACACTGATCGCCAGGATGACGGGCGCGCCCTTGAGGTAGTTGAGCTGCCAGCGCAGCCAGAGCTTCGGGATGACCAGAGCTTTCTGGAGCCCCGTTTGGTGCGTGGGTCGCCATCTGCCACTGCGCCAGTCGTCGGCAGTCACTACTATCGCGAGCACTGCGCAGATCAGCGCCATCATTCCCACGCCGATGTAGAGCGATGTCCAAGCGATAAGGGCTTCCTGCTTCATGAGTCGGACCTAGTGCAGCGATGATCGAAGAGAGATACGCATTTTCGAAGCTCTTGTATCCCCCTGGCCGAATACTGCCTTTTTGCGGCCGAGCAGAGTGTGGCCGAGATTGAGCTCACCGCTGCGGGCGCGCCGCACCAGCGCCTGCATGTATGCATCGGGAGTCTTGCGGATTTGTCCGTTGGCCAGGTGATGCCCGGTGATCAGCGCGCACAGGAGTGCGATCCCTGTGCCCAGTGTCGCACTTGCCCGCGCTGCCGTAGCCTGACCTATCTGGCAGACGCGGGCGACCTCGTGGAGCTCGGTCAGGCCCGGTCGGGTTCCAATTTCGACCATGCCGTCGATAAAGGGGAAGAGGGCAGGGGCTTCGGCCCAAACGAAACCCGATCGATGGATGCCGTAGACATCATTCGCGTCGGCCGAGACCTGCGCGTTCTGACAAGCATCGGCTGTTTCTTGCTTCACCCTGTCGGCATCAGGCGTGGTTCGAACGTCATCAGGTTCCCGTCGGCAAGCGCCCTCTGCCAAGCCGTATACAGATTCAAGAGCTTCTTCAGGGCTGTATTGATGGTGGCCATTCTGGCGCAACCTAGTGTCCCGGGAAGGTGTCAGCGACGCAATCTCGCCGAGCGATATGCGCTCTGACAACCGATCAAGCAGCCGCGTCGCGACCTCGGCGAGGCGACCGAGCACTGCGATCGCGTCCAAGGATCCTTTCCGCCTCTGGTATGTGCGCCGCGCCGCAGCGATCGCATCGAGCTTCTTTCTGGCCTTGTCAGCCCAAAGGTGGCCCTGCTCGAACGGCCGCAGCAGCCGGTACGCGCTGCTTGTTGCCCTTCGAATTTGGTTGGGCAGGATCAGGTTTTGCGCGGCCAGGGCCTTCTCGGTGGCGGCCAGTTGTGTGAGGTAATCCTCAAGGAGGAGTAGCGGCGCCAGCGACCATCCTGATGCGTCGGAGCGATCCTCGCTGTCTCGTGACCCAAGAAATCGCTTGCCGTTGCCGGCGAGGCAATGGGGGATGATCAGGCCGTGTTCGGCAAGGCGCCTGAGGTTCTTGCGCGCGGCGGTCCATCCGATCCGGCATTTGAGATGGTCGTTCGAGGCGGCAATGAGCGGGCCGCAGCGGCTGTCCCAGTCGATATTCATGGCCGCGATGCTCGCGGCGGCATCGTAAAGATCGCGCCAGACGATTCTCGGAACATCGATCGTCACGGGCGGCATTCTCGCGAAGGTCTCGATGATATCGAGCAGTTTGCGCCGACGCTGCCTGCCTGCGTTTTCGGTGCCGGTATGTTCGAACCCTCGCATCATCTTGCTGACGCGCGCTGCATGTCTTGCCCGATCTGCCGGGTCTTCCATGAAAGTGATCATGGTCAGCCGTTCGGTCTCGAGCATCCCCAGTTTTGGCAGACAGGCGCCGATCGCTGCTGGCCCTCCCCGGCGTCGGCTATTCACCCCCCAGGCTGCCTGATTCTCGACAATAGTCATCCCTTCGCTCCCTCAGTCCTGAGGTGCGGCACAGACAAAGAACATTGCCCGCAAAATTTGCGAAAAATGCTTGCAAGTTGTCAGGGAGCAGGTAGCTTGCCGGTGTCTCTCGCCACGCTTTGGCGCGGCAAATTACAGCTTCCTTCGAAAGGCCCGGGCGCTGCCCGGGTTTTTCATGTCTGCGTCGCTGACCTCCCTTTCATATGCACCAGCTGGTGCGGCGATCCTTGGCAGCGTTCGGGCGCGTTTCATCGCGCGCAGAAGCGCTTGTTTGCCATTCGGTCTGTTGCTAGAAAGCGAGGTGAACTTGGCGCTCTGGCAACAGGATGCGTTAAAGGGGGTCCCGTTGGCGCGGGGCCCCTTTCAATTTCAGAGCATCATCGGTTGTCCTTCTGATGTTTCAGGTGGCCTGACGCTCAGCGTTTGCGCCACGATCGCCGCGATGATCGCCTCCCGGGACAACAGATCATCTCTTTTGAGCTCGTCGATCATTTCGATCATGGCTGCTGGCAGCCAGATTTCGAGGGGGCGCAAACCATCCTGGCGGCGTCTGCGTCTTTGCTCTGCTTTCCGGTGCTGCGCCATATTTGCGCTTCGCTGTGCGGTACAGGACGTCTGCCCGTGACCAGTCACGCGGTTCGTCATGCAGCGCGGGCTCGTTTCGCCGTACAAGGCTCAAGCATACGCATGTTCAAAACCGCCGCCGTTATGCCGGCTTTCAAGCGACATGTGGTGTTTGGCGATGGCCGACGATGTCTTACGGGCGATCGTGTCACACAGGCTTTGACGAATGGTCTCGAACTGCCCTTCGCAGGCTGCGAGTTCGCTTGGTAGCCGGGCGGCCAGTGCGACAGCAACCAAGGCGGTCGTCTCGCAGCATGGGTCTTCGTAGGAGCTGGCGCTTTCATAGCACAGCAGGACGAGGCCGGCTCTGATTGGGTCAATCTCGAGGTGAACAAGGACTCTCTGGAATTCGTCGATGGTCAAGCTGCCGGCTTCGAGCCTTTCAAAGAAGCCTGCACGGCGGCTCCGTTTGAGTACCCCTTCATCGGCCATCTTTCTGAGGCTCGTGTGGCGCAGCTGCATCTGTTCCTTGATCAGAGCAGCGTACATTCTGTTTACGCTATGGGCCTTTACTCCCACGACCTCGGGCGTCCCCTTGCACATCCATGCCTCCGCCATGCCATACCATGCAATTTCATAGTGTGATCTTGCTAGCGGGAATTTTGCAAGTAGAAAATTCACCCTGCGCAACAAGCAAGGCACAGAACACAAGGGTTTCTCGTACGCCGCAATGGATTTTCGTTTTGGCGTTCAGCTCCACTTTCAGACGTTCGACAGCCGCATTTTCCTTCGAATTGAGCCGGACGTAGATGCGAATCGGGCCATCCACAGGGAGTTGAGCCACCAAGCCAGCTGCATGTGCTTCTTTCGGCTCCTGATATCTCGTCAGGGCATAAAGAAGCACGTCTTTGAATTTTACGAAGCGGCCTCGTTCCAAGCTTAACGAGGCGATGGCTTTTACGATCTGTTCGAAGGCGACATCGCTGACGGCGATTTCGTGCGCCACATACGTGTTCTGCTCCACGTCCAACCACCTTCCTGTGTTTCCAGAAGGGTTGCCCCTTCTTCCACTTCCGACACGGGTTCGAATCATTTTTCTGGCGGGCGGGAAGCCCCTGGTCAGAATTCCCGACCAGGGTGGTCGGAAATCACGACCGGGGTGGTCAGGAATCTCGACCGCCCTGGTCGGGAATCCAGACCGGGGTGGTTGCATATTCCGACCGGGCTGGCCGCGAATCGCAACCACCCTGGTTGCGTATTCCGGACCAGTCGCACGAATCGGCGGTCATTTTGGAATCTAATGTTTGAGAAAAGGTGTCCCCCGGGAGGATTTTGGCTGTGGCGGCAGACGCCAGCATCCAACCGAAAGGGAAATCTCAATGACAAGACTCGATCTGAAGAATCGCAGCGGCACGCTTGCTGTTGCGATTGCGGCGCTCGCAGCCGCCAGCGTGTTCGGCGCTGATGCCGCAATGGCGGGGGCCGACACGACCTTCAACACCGCTCTCGCCCAGTTCACCGGCTTCCTTGAAGGCTCCGGTGGCCGGATCATCACGGTGCTCTCGCTCGCTGGCGGCATCGTTGCGCTGGCGTCGGGCCGCTTTTCGCTCGGTCAGGTCGCAATCCCGGTTGGCGTCGGCGTCGGTGCCGGGACCGGCATTCCGATCGTCACCGCCTCGGTGACCGGCACGGTCTGAACCCTGCCCCCTTGCTTCATGATGGCAAGGGTACCGCAGTTCACCCTTCTGGCGGCTGCTCCTTGTCCTCTCTCTGGCGGAGTTGATCCTTGGACCAGTATTCGATCCCGAAACATCTCGACGATCCAGAACTGATCGGGTTCTGGACCCTCGATGAATTCCTCGTGATGGTCATACCCTTCACCTGGGGCATCCTCGCACAGCACGTTGTCATCGGGCTTCTTTTGGCCCTGGCTGCGTGGTTCGGCTATCGCAAAGTCAAAGCTGGGCGTTCGATGCATTGGGTCCTGCATTTTGCCTATTGGCATTTGCCGGGAGAATTCTTCGGTCTGAAGGTCGCTCCGCCATCTCATCTTCGTGTGATGGCGGGCTGATATGGAAATCTCTTTTGCCCACGAGGCGTCGCAGCGGACCCTCAAGCAGCGCAACCTGCTTGCGCTCATCTGTGTCGTGCTCGGCATTCTCGTGGTGGTCATGTTCACCGCGGCATCGACGCGGGACCGCGAGGTCGTGCTGCAGCCCATCCTGCCCAGCCAGATGACGCTGAGCTCTGCAGCGCTTAGCCCTGCGTATCTTGAGGCTGTGACGCGCGACACTGCGCAGCTCGCGCTCAACCGCTCGCCCGAAACACTCCAATACTGGCTTGATGGCATCGTTGCCATTTCCGCGCCGGAGGCGCGTGGGGCTCTCAAGGCCAAGCTCCTGCGGATCGTGGCTGAGCAGGAGGGGTCGCAGGTGACCCAGTTTGTCACGATCAACTGGATCCGCACCGATCCGGAGAACCTCACCAGCCAGGTTGGCGGCGTCCTTCATACCATCGTCGGGTCCAAGGACGTGCGCCGCGAGCACAAGATCTTCGAATTTCACTGGACCTACACCGGCGTGTCGCTTCGCCTGAAGGGGTTTGGTGTCGTCGTTAAGAAGGAAGGAGCCAATCAATGACCTTCTCTGTCTCGACGCTCTGCCTTGCCTCGGGCGCGCCGCTGCTTTTCCGCATCGACAGCCATTTTCTTCGCGGGCTTGGCGCTGCACTTTTCACTGTCGGCTTCGTCATGGCGGCCACGCCAGCTTTGGCTGACGAAAACATCCTCGCCGTCGATAATGGAGAGGTTCGCTGCCGGGCATCCAAGGCCGACCTGACGCGCATTTCGCTGAAGGATGACCGGTTCGTGTCGGTATCCCGAGTGCAAACTGGCGTCGAGGGCCAAGACTTCTCGATCGTCCACGAACCCACCCGCGGCGATATCTACATCTCGGTCCCCGAAGCTTATTCAAAGCCGAACATCTCCTTCTTCGGGACGACGCAAAAGGGCCTTGTCTACAAGTTCGACTGCCAGATTGGCGGTGACAGCGCCGTGCAGGTTTTCGTGGGCAACGCCGATATCGAAAATCCGTCCGCCAAACCTGAGGTCCTTGCAGGATCAGGTTCGTTGCAGGATCGCGCTGTCGGGCTTGTCAGGGCGATGTTCGAACAGCGCCCCGTGACCGGCTTTGAGATCCGCGACGCGGCCCGTGCCCCGGTCAACGTCGGCGATATGAAGGTCCAGCTTATCAGCGAGTACCGCAGCCCGACGATGACCGGGAAGGTCCTGCGCATCGAGAATACCAGCGCCTCAACGATCGTACTTCGCGAAGAACTCATCGCTGGGGACGGTGCAATCGCCGTCACAATTTCCAACCCCAACCTCGCAAGCGGGCAGACGACTGCTGCTTACGTGGTCGTGCCTGCAGGAAGGTAAGCCTCATGGATTTTCTCAAGCGCAAGCCCAAGGATCTGGATGGCGCCGAGGCCGATGGCCGCGATGCGGTCGATGAAACGGGCTCGATCATCGACAATGACAAGGCACAGAAGCGGCAGAGGATGCTGTTCTTCGGGCTCGGTGGTGTCGCGGTCGTGGCTTCGACCATGTATGTCTTGCGGACTGAAACCGTGGTCGAAGAGGCAACCAAGCCTGGGCACGAGACCGAGGTGTCAACCGATGCCCTGATGAACCGCCAGCGCGTCGATCAGGAATGGATGGCCATCTACGAGGGTCAAGTCAATTCTCAGGATCAGCGTCTCAAGGGCGTCGAAGCGCAGGCTGGCCAGGTTGCGCAGTTGCAAAGCGAGATTCAGGCTCTGCGCGGTGAAAATGCCGCGATGGCACGCGACGGTCAGCAGGTGCTGGAAGCTTACGAGCGTGAGAACCAGCAACTGCGCCAGCAGGTCACCAGGGGCAATTCCCGCCCGACAGCGCCCGGACCTGTTGCGGCTGCCCGTGATATGGGCGTGTCTTCGCCAGCTGCGTCCGGCGGACCTTCCGCCACATTGCCTCGCCGCGGCAACGACGTGCAGATGGTGTCTTTCGCGCAAGCGGGCGGGACTGGCTCGCGCATTGATCCAGCCAAGGCCCCTGCGGTTTACACCGACTCCCCGAACTACCTCCCGCCCAACTCGATCGCGAATGCCACCGTGGTGGTCGGCGTTGATGCGACGACCAATACCCGCAGCCAGAGTGACCCGCTGCCGGTTCTTCTGCGCATCACTGGGCCTGCGCGCTCGGTCTATGGTGACGGCAAGCTCCTCGCGACCCGCGTTCAGGGCTGCATGGTCAATGGTGCGGCTTACGGCGATCTCTCCAGCGAAAAGGTCTATGTGAAGCTGCAGCGCATGACCTGCGCGCAGCCCGGCGGGCGCTTTGCGGTGTCAGAGGTCAAGGGCTTCATTGCCTTTGGCGGCAAAGTCGGCGTTCGCGGACGCGTTGTGAGCCGCGAAGGCTCGCTGACCACGCAAGCGTTTCTCGCAGGGCTGGTGAGCGGGGTGGGCAACGCCTTTCAGGGTGCCAACCAGATCCCCCGGATTTCCCAAGATCCCGTGCTCCCGTCAGCTTCCGATGTCGGCATTCAGGCTATTGGCGGCGGCGCGGCCAACGCCGGGAACACTCTCTCCGATTATCTGATCGAACGGGCCGAGCAATATCAGCCGGTCGTCGAGATGCCCACCGGTGCTGCGGTCGAGGTCGTGTTCCTCGACGGCACCTTCATCAGGAATTGAGGCCCGTCATGGAATTCAAATGGACCACATGGAAGGTGGCAGGGGCCGCCCTCGCGCTCACTGGCTCCCTCGCTGCAATTGCAGCAGCCGCTCATGCCGCGGCGGCGGACGACGCTGCGACGATCAAGGCAGCGCTGGTCAAACGTCTCCCCAAGACCGAGATCACCACGATCGACTGCGACAAGATCGAGGGCGTTTGTGAAGTTCAGGCACGCCAGAACCTCTTCTACATCGACCGCTCGGCGCGCTATCTCATCATTGGCCGTGTCTACGACATGGAGACCAAGCAGGATCTCACAGCCGCCCGGTTGCTCGAGATGAACCCGGACATGCTGGTTGGGGCGGGGGGCGCTGGCGAGAGTCAGGACGGCGCGGCCGAACCAACACAGGCACGTCAGGCAGGGGCGGGCGACGCGGGGCCACTGCCACGTATTGATCCCGCAGCGCTGGCAGCTCTGCCCTCGAGCGGCAGCGTCGTGATGGGCAAGGGTGGCCGGACACTCACCGTCTTCAGCGATTTTCGGTGCGGGTACTGCAAACGCCTCCACGAAACCCTCGCGACGCTCGACGTCAAGGTCGTTGAGCGACCGATTTCGGTGCTCGGCACCCGTCCAATCTCCGAGGCTGTCATCTGTGCGACCGACAAGCGCCGCGCGGTGAACGATGCCTATGACGGAGGCGCGATCACGACCGGTCGGCGCTGCGACACCTCGGGCCTCGATGCCAATGAGGCCTTTGCGAGGAAACATGGGTTCACCGGCACCCCGGTCATTGTGCGCGACGATGGCGCTGTCCTTCACGGCTTCCGCCCTCGCGAATTCCTCGAAACCTGGCTGAAGGAGAAGGTGTCATGAACACCAAAGGCGCAATGGCAATCGCGGCGGTGACGTTCTCCCTGTCGGCCTGTACGACGCTCGGTACCAATGTCAGCGGCAAGTTCCGCTGCGAGGCTGCAGACGGTATCTGCGCGCCATCGCTGGTGATCGATGACAGTGCAATTGCGCGGATTGAGGAGACCACCTCGGCGGATCTTCTCAACCCTGCAGGCCCGTTCCGGATGGACGACGGGATTTCGGCGCCTGTGCGCGGCCCGTCGCTCGGTTCCGAAGCACTCGTTGCGCGTTCGTCGCCGAGTTACGAGCTGTCTGTCGTGTTTCCGGGCTACACGGATGCCGCAGGTACAACCCATGCCCGCATCGCGGTGCCAGTTAAGGCGATGCTCCCGGGCCGGGGCGATGCTCTCGAGACAATTGCGCTACGAGGTGCAAAGCCTGCGCGTGCTCAGGGGCTGTTGGCGGCCGCCGAGAGCGCACCGCAATTCATGGCGATTGCCCCTGGCATCTTGGATGACGGTCAGCCGGGTTCCGTGGGCCCTGAGACTGCCATAGCGTCCAATCTTCCAAAGACCCCAGCGCCGATCCAGCAGGCCCCAGCCCAGCAAGCGGCTTCTCAGCCTGCCAACCCGATCGCTGAGATCGAGGCGAAGGTCTCCGAGCGTCTTGCATCACAGCAGCGATTGCCGAGGCGCGAGGCCGCCTCATTCCCTGCAACGCCGGAGTAACGCGCCATGCTGCAGGCCTTCACCAACATCATCGATCTGGTAACCGGCGATGCTCGCAAGCCTGAGCAGAACGCCCGGCCTGCCAACGTTCCAATGCTCTCACATTTCCTCGGATATCGCTCGTTCGATGAGGACAAGCGTATCTTTCATCAGGTCCGCTCGAAAGGTTTCATCATCGAGCTCGCGCCGCTTGTCGGTGCAAACGACCGGGTCAATGATGTGATCGGGTCGCTGTTTTCCGACATTCTTCTGCCCGGCACCAAGTTCTCGGTAACGAACTATTCGAGCCCGCGCGTTGCCGAGAAACTGCAGACTTGGGCGTTGCCGCGCTACAAGGCTTCGGGGGTTTTCCAGACGCTCGCCCGTCACCGCGTCGACAAGTTGCGCAATGGAGCGTGGTCCACGCTTGCCAGCGATGGCCCGTTCTTTGTGCGGAGCTTTCGCGTGTTGCTGGCAGTCGGGATAAGTGACGGTTCGGGCCTCTCGACCGATGACCTCCTGACCATGCGCGAGGGGATCATTTCTGCCCTCGATTCCATCGATGTCCCGGTCAAGGAATTCGCTCCGACCGACCTGATCCGCTTCTTCGATGAGATCCTCGCCCCGTCCACTGGCGCTGGCGATGAAGTGCCGGGATACAACCGGTTCGATCCCATCAATGAGCAATGCATCAGGCGGGATCTCGTCACCCATGTCGGGCGTGACCGCCTCGTGCTTGAGGCACAGTCGTTGCGGCCAACCGGCTCATCAGTCGATGGCGTGCCCGAGTTGAAGGACTACGTGCCTGAGCGCTTCGATGTACGCACCATGGCGGTGCGCAATTTTCCGGATCGCTGGGCACCCTGGGATAGCCAGAAGGTGATTGGGGACATCTTCAACCCCAAGCTCTCCCTGCCCTGTCCCGTCTTGCAGACGGCTTGTGGGGTGATCCCCAACCAGGAGTCTTCTGAAGCGAAGGCCGGCTACAAGTTCGTGCGCACAAGCTCGCTTGCGGAAGGCAAGGGCGTGAAGCTTGTGCCCAAGTTGCGTACCGAAGCGGCTGAGTGGCAGTTCGTGGCCGACCGGGTCAAGCAGGGCGAGAAGCTCGTGTCCTGCTACTACGCTGTCACGATCATCGCCCCGAAGGGCCGGGGCGAGCCCTGCGAGCGGACGCTGAAGGCTCTCTACAAGGCGAGCGGGTGGGATCTGATTGACGAGACCCATATCCAGCTGCCCGCTTTCATGGCGCACTTTCCGCTGCTGCTGGCTGACGGGCTCGACAGCGACCTCAAGCGGATGAAGCGCATGCGCACCATGCGCTCGGCGAACCTTGCCGCGATTGCGCCGATCCAGGGCGAATACATCGGCGGCAACATTCCACACCTGCTTTTCATTGGGCGCCGCGGTCAGCCGCAATTCTGGTCACCCTTCCAGAACAGTGCCGGCAACCACAATGTCGCGATCTCGGGCAAGTCCGGTTCAGGCAAGTCGGTGCTGCTGCAGGACCTCACGGCAAGCTTTGCAGGGGTTGGGGCCAAGACCATCGTGATCGATGATGGCCGCAGCTTCGAGCATATGGCCAAGGCGCTTGGCGGGACATTCACCGAGTTCAAGCTGTCGTCGGGCATTTCGATCAACCCGTTTCGCATGATCGACGAGACCCTTGCCAAAGGGGACGACGACTATCTGGTCGACTGCCTTGCGATGCTCAAATCCATCGTATCGCAGATGGCGCGCAATGAGACCCGGCTCAATGACACCGAACGCGGGCTTATCGACCAGGCGGTCAATCTTGTGTGGGACACCCATGGGCGGGACGGCACAATCGATCATGTGATGCAGGCCCTCAAGGGCCACGAGCACTCTCAAGCCTATGATCTGGCGACCTCGCTGCTGCCGTTCGCGGCCAAGGGCACCTACGGGAAGTTCTTCCTTGGCGATGCCAACCTTGATCTGTCAGCCGATCTTACCGTGTTCGAGCTCTCGGACCTGGCGACCCGGGTGGAGCTGCGCGGCGTCGTGTTGACCTCGATCATGTTCATTGCCTCGCAGGTTATGCGCCGGATGGACCGCGCGATCCCGAAACCGCTGATCATCGATGAGGCCTGGCAGATGCTGAAGGGCGGGGCGATGGCCGACTTCGTCGAGACCTATTCGCGCACCTGCCGCAAATATGGCGGCGCGCTGATCACTGCCACGCAGTCGATCCACGATTACTACAAATCCGAAGGCTCGCGGGCCGCCCTCGAAAACTCCGACTGGTTTCTCATCCTCCAGCAGAAGGGCGAGACCATCTCGGATTTCCGCAATTCGGACCGGTTCGAGATGGACAACATGACCGAGGCTTTGCTGCGGTCGCTGAAGCGAAACGGCACCGACTACTCGGACATCTTCATCCGGGGTCCAGAGACCGAATGCGTCGCTCGCCTGGTCCTCGACCGGTTTTCGGGCACGCTCTATTCATCGAGCCCGCATGTCTTCGCTCAGATCGAGGACTATTTGCAGCGTGGCTACCGGATGCCGGATGCGATCGAGGCAGTCGCATTCCCTGAAGAGCATCAGGTGCCTGAATATCTTCCGATGAGGGAGGCTGCAGAATGAGCACGCCTTCTCGTCCCTTGGCTCGTCCTCTTGGCCGTTCCCCGATGCGTCACTCGGCCACTGCGCGCCGCAAGAAGGCCGTTCAGGATCTTCTCGCTATTGCCCTCCGGTTCAGCGGTTGGCTTGCCACCAGCGCGCTTGCGACCCTGGGCATCGCCACGCTGTTCTTCCTCGTGCTTGGCGGCTTCACTCTCGATGGCCTGATGCTTCATCTGGACAATCTCGCGTCGCGCTTCGTTGCCGCCGACGCTTCGAGACGCGGCCAGTTCGCGGCCATCAGCTTCGGCGTCATGCTCACGGGCTTTGTGCTGATCGCCTTCTTCCGCCGCGCGAGCCTGATTTCAGCCTTTTCTGTTGCCGGAGATGACCAATGACGGACCTTTTCGACCATATGGCGGCGCCCGCCACACCCGCCTCTGCAAAGGCCTCGCAGGTCAGACATCGCAGCCGTTTTGCCGCGCTATCGGCTCGCGAAATCCTCCTGTTCGCGGGCGCAGCGACAACCTTTGTCTGGGGGGCCTGGGTGACCAAGAGTGTTGCCGCACAGGGGTCAGGGCAGCAGGAATTCGTCCAGCTTCAGCTGCAGGGCATCATTGGGGAGTATCTCCAGGCACAGGCACGCTCGAACGCCGACGAGCAGACCGCAGCACGGCAAACCGCTGTTTTCATGGCTGCGCTGGATGAGACGGTTTCCGGCCTGTCGAAGTCCGGGAAAGTCGTGCTCGTTCATGAGGCGATCGTGGGCGGCGAGGTTCCCGACGTCACGCAGAGCGTGAAGGCTGCGGTTTACGCAAAGGTTCCGCGTCCCCAACCCGCCCAGGCGCTTGGCGCCGCTCCTCAGGGTCAGGCGGCCCGCGTTGAACAAGAGATGCAGGCCTTCATGGCTGCCAATCAGGGGCGTCAGCGCGATGGCAAACCCTGATCCGCTCCCTCGTTCGGCTCAACGCAAGGGGTTTGCTCGGCTTTTGTCGGACAGTGAGCCCCCTGTGAAGACAGGTGCGACCAGACGCCTTTCGACCGGTGGCAGGCTTGTGGCGATCGCTGGTGTCTGTCTCGTTGCAGGTGCCCTCAGCGCAGCTTCGAATTGGAGCGAGAACCACGCGCTGATGATCAACGTGACGGACTCGCTCCCGAACTGGGCGTTCGTGGTCGAGGCCAGGCGTTTCCCGGTGCGCGGGGACTATGTGGTTTTCCATCCCGGCCATGATCCCATTACCGTCAAGTATTTCGGGGCGAAGCCGGCTGCTTTCACCAAGATCGCTCTTGGTCTGCCAGGCGACACGGTGACGCGCATCGGCAATGATGTGCACGTCAACGGCGAGCGCGTGGCGACCATCAAACCGATGACGAAGCGCGGCGATCGTCTTGCCGCCGGCCCGCTCGGGGTTGTGCCTGAAGGCTGCATTTTTGCGGGCACACCGCACAAGGACGGCTTCGACAGCCGCTATGCGCATATCGGTTTTGTGTGCCGCGACCGGCTTGTCGGCACCGGGCAGCCAATCCTGTGAGGGTCGCTTTCTCCTTCCTCGTTGCTGGCGGACTCGCGGTGTCAGCGACGGCTTCGAGCGGCGGGGCAGTGTCAGGGCAAAGCGTCGATCACGGGCAGATGGGCCAGACATGGCCCATTGCTGAGCCAGATCTCCTGAGCGTTATCAAGGCGCGGCTCGACCATGCGGCTGCGACCGGAAAACTCGATCAGATGAACCGCCAGTTCGCCGAAAAGGTGAAGGCGAGGGTGATGCGACCGGTCCCGGTCTCCGGGATTTCGCCTGCGGAGGAGACCCGGAGTTGGGAGTTCGATCCCTCGATCCGGATCGACAAGGACATCCGTGATCACAAGGGGAACCTGATTGCTGTGGCGGGTCAGCGCGTCAATCCTCTTGCCGCCGCTGCGCTTAGCAAGAAGCTCCTCTTTGTTGATGGTGACGATCCGGCAGAAGTCGAATGGGCGATGAAGCACGGGGGCGATGCGCGCGCCAAGATCATCTTCGTTGATGGCTCTCCCTTCGAGCTGATGAAGGCTCACCAGCGCCGGTTCTACTTTGATCAGGACGGCCGTCTTACCAGCTATTTCGGGATACGCCGGACCCCGGCGCTGGTCGAGCAGCGCGGCGACGTCCTCATAGTCACTGAGCAAGCCATTCCGCGTAAGGGGAGGGGGGCATGAACTCCTGGCGCAATCTGGTTCCGGCGCCCCTTGCTGCCCCCGAAACGCGCGCGCTCAAGGCGGCACGTTTGCGCACGATGACCGGGCTGTTTCTGGTCGCCGCCCTCGTCGTTTCGTTTGGGGCACTTCGGGCGCTAACCGGCATCTTTGCTCTTGCACTGTTCGCAGGCGCGACGACCTTCGCTCTGCTTCAGGGGTTCCTTTGGGTCCGGGTCAAGAATGCGGCGGATGATGCCTGGCTTATGAGGGAGAGAGACGATGCGCTCTAAGCTCCTTGCGCTCCTCCTGGGCTTGGCGTCCCTGTTTATGGCGGCAACCTTGCTGGCTCCCCCGGTTCTGGCTCAGGGCCTTCCCAGCGGGCCTGGTCGGTGCTCAGGCAGTTTCGTCAATCCGGTGACCGATGTGTGCTGGGGCTGCATGTTCCCTTTGTCGCTTGGGTCGCTCAAGATTTGGCCATCATCGCGTGCTGACACCGACAATCCGGACCTTCCGATCTGCGCCTGCGGCACGCCTGTGCCGCGCATCGGCCTTGCGATCGGGTTCTGGGAACCGGTCCGGCTGATTGATGTCTCGACCAAGCCTTGGTGCTTTCCGAACCTTGGCGGCATCAAGCTCGACCCCGGTTTTCCGATCGGCAACGGTTATGCCTCGGACGGCGCGCAGCTAGGGGGCCAGTCCCAGCGCACCGCCAAATACCACGTGCACTATTACATCTACCCGCTTCTGTACTGGCTCGAAGTGGTGACCGATTTCCTGTGTCTCGAGGCGAGCTCGTTCGACGTTGCCTATATGAGCGAGATCGATCCGCTTTGGCAGGACGACGAGCTGGCATCTCTCCTCAATCCCGAGGCCGCGCTTTTCACCTCAGTCATCGCGCAGGCAGCCTGCTCGGCCGATTGCATCTCAGCCAGCGCAAGACTGCCCATGGATGAGCTGTTCTGGTGCTCTGGTTGCCAGGGTTCGATGTATCCAATGAACGGCAATGTTGGTGCCAATATCGGCATCAAGCAGTCAGCGCGGCTCGCGGCCGAGCGCATGGTCTACAAGCTCCACCGTCAGGGGCTCGCCTGGGGCACCAGCGGATCGAAAGCGCTGTGTTCCAAGTACATCATGCCGATCCTCAAGAAGAGCCAGTACCGGATGCAGCAGGTAAATCCGACGCCCATGGTGAGTGGCCGCGAAGCCTGTTCTCCGATTGGAGCGACCACGATCTTGCCCAAATCTGGGCAGGTCTATCCCGTCAAAGGCGAGGATGTCGGCTTCCTCCTCTGGCGCAAACGCAATTGTTGCATGCTGTGAGGTCGCGCCAATGAACCGCAGAGGACTCTTCCCCGCTCTTGCCGCCAGCCTGCTGCTTGGTGTGACCGCCGTCGTTGCTCAGGATTTGACGGACTTCGACCCGAAAGCGATCGAGGCGCGGGCCGATACATTCAAGGCCGACGCCCAGGCGCTCTTCGACTATGCTACCGCCAACGCGCAAACCCAAGCCGAAGAGGCGCAGACGGTTGTCGCGCAAGGCTATGAGGCAGCCGGCGGCCTCGATGTGTCGCAGATCGCCGGGAAAGATGGCCCGGTCGACTTCGACGAAATGGTGGCTGGCGCCAGGGCTGGCATGGCCCGCCCCAAGGGTGCGCCGCTGTTTGTGGCATTCGCGAGCCTGTCGATGCCCGAAGAGGCGCTCGCACAGATGATCGCTGACACGACCAAGGCAGGCGGCGTTGTCGTTTTCCGCGGCTTTTCCACCGGCAATCCGCAGACCTTCATCAGCGGTATCCGAAAGGTTGTCGACCAGTCTGGCGCAAGCAATGTGGCAATCGATCCCAGGCTGTTTCGATCTTTCGGTGTCGACCGAGTTCCCACCTATGTGGCTCTTGCGACCGATTTCGAGCCCTGCGATCAGCTCGATTGTGTGACCGCGCCGCCGCCGCATGATCGCATCTCAGGCAATACCAGTGTGGCTTATGTGCTCGAGACCTTCGCCGGGGCTAACGGTCCGGGCGCGCCGGTTGCCCGTCTCGCTCTTGCCAATCTGAGGGGGAAGAGGTGAATGGCCTGCGCATCCTTTCGGTCTCCCTTGCGCTCGCGGCTTGCGGTCATCTTGCGCACGCTCAGATGGCTGCCAGTGATGCGAGGGTAGAAGGCGAAGCAATCGCAAAGGGTGTCCGTGACACCACGTCATCGGGCATTCTTGGCAATGGTTCGGCGGCAAACGTGCCCGGCTTCCAGGGCACAGATGTTCCTTCGCGCGATTATGTCGACGATCCTGTCGGGCTGACGGCGGCGGGAGAAGCGCAGCGGTATCGCGATGAGTACCGCGTGATCGTTGATCCCTACAGGACCCGGTTCGATTCCGACACTGTCGACCTGTCTGCCGGTCGTCTGATCGAAGCTGACCCTGACGCTTACCTAGGCGCTGGTGGTGGGCCCGGAGGAGCCGCGGGAGCCTGCAACCCCTTGCCTCCGGGAGGGACGGGCACCACGACTTATCTCGAAAGCTGCAATGCCGGCTCGCAGCCCTTTGCGGAGGCGCGCAGCTGTAATGCGTCGTTGCAGATCCAGACCGAGGGACGACGCACCTGGGAGTATTCTTGCGAAACCGAAGCGTTTGCTGATCGCAATGAGATGTGCCCGATGCTTGCGCAAGCACCGGGCTCCAGCTCTTGCACTCTCGAGCGCAGCGTTCGGGTAGGGCAAAGGTGCCTGCAGTGGGTGGAAGAGGAATTTGGTCGCAGGTGGTGTGCTGAGCCGGGTGAGCCCTTCTTCCGCCAGTTCTGGCAATGCCCCTCTCGGCTAAGCGGCGTACCCGGCGGGATTGAACGCAATACCTCGCGGATCGTCGGCGAGACCATTGACGAGGCCGCCTGCCAGAGCGCCACGAATGGTGCCACCTGCACGCTAGCGAGCGAGGTCTGCACTGCGCCTGGAGAGACGCGGGTCATCAATGGTCTTTCGGTGACGCGCAGCTGCTGGGAGTGGCAGCGCACCTATCAGTGTGAAGGGGTGGCTCCTGCCAATGACTGTGGTGCCCTTGAGGCGCGTGGGGATTGCAGGTTCAGCCATGATGAGTGCCTGAGTTTTGACGCGGATGGTGTGACCTGCAACGTCCATGATCGCTGGTACCAGTGCGCCATTCCCGGCGCGGGATCGCCGCCGCCGCCCGCCTATGTCTGTGCAGGCGATCTCTATTGCATCAATGGGGAATGCACTCAGGTCGAGCGCGAGGCATCACCTGAGTTCAAGGACGCCATGGTGGCCATGAACGTCATGGGCGAGCTGCGGGACGGGTTTGATCCTGACCGGTTGAAGATCTTCAGTGGCGAGCATTTGCGCTGCACCCGAAAGGTTTTCGGGTTGTCGAACTGCTGCAGCGGCAAGGGCGTGCCGCTTCTCACGCCGTTCCTGTGCGACCGCGAGGACCGTGAGGTAGACAAGCGGGATGACGAAGGTCTGTGCCGCTTTATCGGGACCTATTGCTCAGCCCGCGTGCTCGGCGTCTGCGTGACCCGCAAGCAGTCGTACTGCTGCTATGGCAGTAAGCTCGTCCGTATTCTCAATGAACAGGGCAAGGCGCAACTTGGGATGCGGTGGGGGACGCCGCAGCGCCCTGACTGCGAAGGTTTCCTGATTGCCCAATTCCAGCAGCTTGACTTGAGCCGCATGGATTTCCGGGAAGTTTATGCCGAGTTCGTTGATGCGGCAAAGCTGCCTGACGAGATCGATATGTCGATCCAGATCCAGCAGAAAATTCAGAACTACTACAACACGAACGGTGGGACCTGACCCATGAGCAGCGCCGATATTCTTGCCTTCCCGCATAGCGAGCCGTTTCCGCCAGCGCAGGTGCTCGATCTCGCGGTCAGCGTCGCCATCGGCCGCGATCTGGCGCGCAGCGAGACCGAGATGTTCGCGCTCATCAAAGACTGGTTCTTGCGGCCTGCGACGGTCGGTGAGCTCGCAGCATCGATCAAGCGTCTTCTTGATTGCGGCTCGATCACTCGGGTGAGCGATGGCGAGTTCGACTTTTGCCTCACGCCGGCAGGTGTGGAGGCGACCACCACCCTGTCGGGGGGAATGATCCGGATGATCGACCGGGGCCGCGGTTACTTCAAGACCGCCTTCCTCTTGCAGATGCTCGACCTTGAAAAAGGAAAATGCCCATGACGAGACTAGCGCTCCTGAGCCTTGCGGCGGCCCTCGGGGCCGCGGCTGTTCCCTTGCTGGCCCAGCCACCGGCTGATGCCAATCGCGATGCGTTCTACTGCGACGAGCGCAAGCTTGGGAGCTGGTTTTACTGCAACTCCGAGGAGGCCAAGCGCAGGGCACGCGAGCAGGCAATGCCTGCATCGCCTGCCATTCCTGCGACTGAGCGCATGGCCCAGATTACGGCGAAGCTCGATGAGCTCAAGGCACGTGCCATTCTCGAGCCAACGTCCGAAAACATCGTCAGCTATATCCGGTTTCAGCGTGAGCAGCTCGACCGTGCTTCGACATTCGCGGATGTGTGGGGCCGCTCGATCTGGCAGAACCCCGATCTCGACTATACGCTCGAACGACCCGTCTCGACCCTCGCAAAGCAGACTTGGGCGGAGGATCGCAAAGCCCAGCGTGAGGGCTCGATGGCGGCGCTTACCGAGCGCTACGGGGTCTTCTATTTCTACTCCTCATCCTGCTCGGCTTGCCGAACCTTTTCGCCGGTAATGCGGGCGCTGTCCGACACCTATGGGCTCGAGGTTCTCGCGGTCTCGATGGATGGCGGACCCAACGAAGCGTTCCCCAATTATGTCGTCGATAGCGGCCAGTACCAGCGCATGGGTCTGCAGGGCGGAGCTGTGCCGGCGCTGGTCCTTTTCGACACCCAGACACGCAAGCCGATTCCGATCGGCTACGGCGTGATGGCGGCCGACGATGTGATGCAGCGCATTTTCTACCTCACCCAGATTGAGCCCGGGAGTGACTACTGATGGCACGCCAGACCAAGCGCGGCTTTGCCGCCCGCCTCTTCCGCTCTTCGGGGACGGCCCTTGCCGTGCTTGCCGCTGCGAGTTTTGCGGCAGCCCCGGTCAGTGCCAATGTCGGGTCGGAGCTCAATAGCTTCTTTGACGACATGGGCGCTGCCGCCAATGCCACCGGCCCCGTCGCCTATCAGGGCCAGTCGGCAGGCTATTACTCGGGTGGCAACATCTGGACCCGTTTTCCGCAAAAGAACGTGAACCCGGTCAATCTGCAGCTGCCGGGGGTCAAAGCTGGATGCGGGGGCATCGACGTCTTCTCCGGCAGCTTCTCCTTCATCAACACCGACGAAATAGTGGCCATGCTGAAAGCGACTGCCAACAACGCGCTGGGCTTTGCCTTCCAGCTCGCAATCAAGTCAATCAGCCCGCAGATCGCCTCGACCATCGAGGAAATGGCACAGAAGGTTCAGCAGATGAACCAATTCAACATGAACAGCTGCGAAGTGGCGCAGAACCTCGTCGGCGGCTTGTGGGGCAAGTCCGATCGGATGTCCTCGGAGATTTGCAAGTCGGTCGGCAACAGCCAGGGGTTGTTCTCCGATTGGGCCAAGAGCCGCCATGAATGCGGGACAGGGGGGCAGCGTGCCTCGACGATCGCGGCCAACAGCGATCCCGACATTCCTGCACAGAGTTACAACTTCACGTGGGAGATGCTCAAGCAAAGCTACCCCAGTTTCTCGACCGAGTTTCGTGAGTACCTCATGACCTTCGTCGGAACGGTGATCTTCTACCAGGATGGCGATGCCAGTGGCAAACGCGGGTTCCAGTTCGTGGGGCAGGGCGACCGCGCCCTTCTGACCGCGCTTCTGGACGGTACCAGCTCGGTCACGATGCTGAATTGCGATACCAACGACAAGTGCCTCAACCCGACCACGCAGGCCATGTCGATTTCGGCGTCACAGGCGTTGAAACCCAGGGTCCGGGCGATGATCGAGAGCATGAACGCGAAGGTTCGCAGCAATGCCGCGCTCACCAGTGACGAAATCGGCTTGCTCGGGGCGACCACCATTCCACTCTACAAGATCATGACGGTCAACGCTGCCGCAACCCTCGGGGGCATGACCAGCAACGACATGAATGACCTCGCCGAAATCGTGGCGATGGATCTGCTCGATGCGCTTGCGCAGCAATATTATGGCTATGCCTCGCGCGGGGTAGGGACCTTCCAGAATGCCAATGAGGAAGCTCTTTCGCAGTGGCGCGATCAGATCAATTCGGTCCGACAGGTGCTCGACACATACTCGCAAGGCATGAAGCTGCGCCTCGACCGGACCCAGCATGTCGTTCAGCGCGCGGTGTTCCTCGAGGGCACGCTCAGGAACAATCTGTCGCCGCAGATGTCGGCCGCGCTGTCATTCAGCACGTCGCTTTCGCGCCAGGGCATCCAGTAGGGACCGCGTGCCATGATGGAGATATTCACGATCGGCGGGGGCGAATACATCGTCAATGTCTTCAACGCGGTATCCGCTTGGACAGGGGGAGGGGGCTTTCGCTCGCTGCTGCGCGTCGTGATGGTCATGGGCTTGATTTACACGCTGCTAGTGGTGGCGTTCAGCCTCAACTGGCGTGCCTGGTTCAACTGGTTTCTGGGGGCCACGCTCATGTACGGTGCCCTCATCGTACCCACGATGACGGTGAGGGTTACCGACCGCCTCAATCCATCCCTGGCACCCGCTACGGTCGCAAACGTCCCTCTGGGACTGGCAATGATAGCCTCGGTCAGTTCGACTGCTGGTGATTGGCTCACGCGCACGGCTGAGACGGTTTTCGTGATGCCAGGTTCGCTCCAAATGTCGAGCAACGGCATGATCTACGGCGCGCGCCTGTGGGACCGCACCCAGGACTTCCGGATCCGCGATCCCCGCATCAGCGCCAATCTTGAAGAGTACATGAAGCAGTGCCTCTTCTACGACATTCTGCTCGGCTTCAAATCTTTCGATACGATCGCGAACTCCAACGATATCCTGACGGAGATGGGGCCGGGATCGCCCGCGCGAGGGATGAAGTTCGTGCCCGAAAGCGGCCCTCCTACCATCGTCACGTGTCAGGCCGGTTATACGGCGATCGCCACCGGCGTTACGACCTATTCCGACACGGCACTGGAGGAAGAAGGTCGCAAGATTTTCCCGGGGTTAACCCCAGCGCTCGCGCGCTCGAAGCTGATTGCGGACCTTCCGATTGTCGCCAACCATTTCCATGGCAGTTCGCAGTCCGCGCAGCAGATTTTCCAACAGCGCTCGCTCGTCAACGCTTTCCTTCAGGCGCGCGCCAACCTTGGTGCGGCCGATGGTGACACCTTCGCGGTCCTGCGTGCCGAGGAGCAGGCGCGCAATACCTATACGTCGATAGCGGAGCAGGCCATGACATGGGTCCCGCTCCTCAACATCGTGCTGACGGTCGTCTTCTATGCGATGTTCCCGGTGATCTTCCCGCTCTTTCTCATCCCGCGCAGTGGGACGCCTGCGCTGAAGGGATACTTTACCGGCTTCTTCTACCTTGCCGCCTGGGGACCGCTCTACGTGGTCCTGCACATGTTCATCATGGACCGGACGGCTGATGCGATGAACGCGACCTCGCCGGGCGGGGTGACGATGGCCGGGATGGCAGGAATCGATGCCGTCAACACGGATACGGCAACGATTGCTGGCTTCCTGATGATGTCGATTCCGTTTCTGGCTGCAGGCATGGCCAAAGGCGCGATGGCGGTGTCGTCTCAGGCAACTTCGATGTTGGCACCTGCCCAGTCTGCGGCCGAGGCCGCAGCGGTGGAGCGCACGACCGGAAACTACGCTTACGGCAACGAGAGCTACATGAACCTCTCGAGCTCCAACCGGCAGTCTGACCAGTGGAATACGGCGCCGTCGTTCTCCGGGGGCGCGCCGATCATGTCGAGCGTAGGTGCGAATGCCGCGATAACCCGAACAACATCAGATGGGTCGACGATTTACGATACCTCACCTGCGATGAGCCGCCTCGCGTTTGCATCTTCTGTCAGCCAATTCGCGAATGCTGAGCGTCAGCAGACGCTGTCCGAGCTGGAGACTGCGCGCAATACGCTGAGCGAAGAGCGCTCCCGCGCGCTATCGTTGGCTGATCGAACTTCGAGCCGGCAAACAACCGGCACCCGCAATTCCAGCGGCTCCGAGAGTTCTGCAGGGTTCCGGTCGGGCGAGAACCTTCAGCGGTTTGACAACCAGTCGCTTGATGCACGCGACACGGTCTCGGAGAGCGATCGTGTGAGTTCCTCGCAGGGAGCCCAGCAAAGCAATACGGATCGTCTCGAAACAACCAAGGGTGGCTCGCTGAGCGTTGGTGGTTCAGCGGGCCGCGGCGGTAATCGCGCTGCAAATGGCGAGGGCGGAAGCGGGGCGAATGGTGCCATTGGCGGCAACGTTCAAGCGGGAATTAGTGGCGGCCGTTCGCGGCTAGATTCGGTCACCCGAGGAACTGAAGCCAACCAGAGCCAAGGCTTCGACTCATCGACATCTGAAAATCGTTCAAATGGATCCAACGCAACGCAGGACAGCGGCAGCTATTCGCAGAGCGGCAGCTTCAGCCGGAGCGAAGGGTACTCGGAAAAGGCCTTTTCCCGTGAACAGGCTCTTGAGGACGTTCGGCGGATTGATAAGCGCATTGCGGCGATCGACGAGGTCTCGAAATCCCTCAGCAGCAACACCTCAAGTAGGGATGGCTATGGGTCCAATCTCTCCTTTGACCTCAGCCAGATTATCGCAAGCCGGTACCAGGAAAAGGCTGGTGAACTGGGTCTGACGGCACCGAGTCTGGCCCGTACTGATCTTAGCCCCCAGGAGCAGGCGACTGCTGAAGTGGTCGCTCGGGCGATAATCTCCGACTATTACGATCAGCGGGTGGCGCCGTTCAGCGATCTGATACCAGAATCTGGTTCGCTTGTGGGCAATGTCTCAGGTCCGGGCTCATTTACCGAAGCAGACTTACGCGGACAGGGTCCCCGTCGTTCAGCCGGGTCACCGCGCAATCTTGTCGAGGGGGCGTCAGACAGCGCGATCGGCAATCGAATTGAGGAAGGCGGTCAGTCTCTCGGACAGCGTTATGAGACCAATGTCACGCGATCCGGCCAGCGCCGTCAGGATTTTCAGCAGGATCGCAAAGGCGAGGACGGTGCCGACGATCGCTTCAATGAGCGCTTCTATGATCGTGATCAGCGGTGACCTTTTAAACCCAACCGCTATTCCGGAAAGGCTACCAGCTAAGGACGGCCACGATGAGGAAGGCAATCGAAAGAGCCAGTGCAATCAGCGAACCACCCTTCGAAGGCTTCCCTCCGTAGGTGAGATACTCTTCCGGGCTCTTAGGGTTGCCGAAACGGCCAGGGAGATCAGTTGGGGATGCGCCGCGTGAGATATCGCCAGTGACGACAGCATAAGTGATCGGATCCATGTTCGATCTGTTGTTGAAATCGTCCATCGGGGTTCTCCTAGCCTTTCCGTAGCGTTTTTACGCCAAAAAGACAATCATAGGATCAACGCTGCGAGGGGTTAGGAGTCGATTGCCGATTCGATTTGTATCAGCGATTGCGTGGGGTGCCAGAATCATACCAGAAGGGGAGCGGTTGCGCTGAATTCAAGCGAGCCGTTGAGAGCATGTTATCGAAGACTGACGCGACCTATCTCGATCTTCGAGAGCGCATTCTATTTGGCGAGCTCAAGGCTGGAGCACCGTACTCTGCCCAGGACATGGCTGCCTACTACGGGCTTCATATCAATATGGCGCGCAGGCTGCTGGTCGCCTTGAAGGTCGGCGGCTATCTTACCCGCTCGGGCACGTCCTATGTCATCTCAACATTCTCGCAGAGCCAAGTTGAGGAATGGCGCCTTTCGTTGGGCGCAATCGTCGAGATCGGAGCAGTACGGTTGGCGCAGTCCGGGGGTGGAACTCTTGGCCCGCTTGCGGCATTCATCGACGAACGCATTCGAAACGTCCCTGTGAAACACGAGGATTTTTTTCTTGGTGCCATGGGGCTGACGCATATCGTCCTGGGTGGCAAGGAAAGCACCCTTGCCAACCTTGTCTCGCAATTCATCCCCCAGGCGTTTTTCCGCCTCCTTTGGATGGCAGATTCTTATGCTGTCCGCACAGGATTTCTAGTGGAGGCGAGCGACCAGTTTCTTGGATCTGCCAGGTCAGGCGACCTTGCGGGCGTTCGCGCAGCTAGCCGGATCTTCTTCGATGGCATCGCCCCTTCGCTCCAGACGCTCATCGAAAAGATGGGCGAGGGCATCTATCCGGTCAACGACCGCCAGGATGGGTTTCAGACGATCGAGGACAACATAGCCGGGTATCCAACCTATGCGGGCAGCTCCCGCACATTCACGCCGATTATAGAGCCTTTGGAAGAGGTCGGTCAGGTAGCCCTGCCGCTTTGCTGAGTGAGGCCTCCTACGCGATCACGGGCTCTCTCGGGTGGAGCCGCATGGCGACAGCTTCGGCTGCACAGTCCCGCGGTTCGGGCGTCCCGATGAGGTCCACAATGACATTAGCTGAACGTTTCATGCCCTCGAGGTCGGCAGCCTCAAGTCGAGCCGCAACTGCATAGGCGACCGCCAAACTGGCGTGTTTGACGTAATCTTCCATGAGGCGAAGCTCGCCGGTGGCGCTGACGATCGCCAGCATCATCCTGTTATGAGCAAGGCTCGTCCCAATCGTGTCCCCGCCATCCGCTTCTTCGAGGAAGTTCTCAGCCAAGGCGCGGATAACAGGTAGTGCCGGCGCGCAGTCCATGGACGACAGCCTGATGATTGCCGCGGCTTCGATTGCCGCTAGTTCGGCTATCTTATCATCGAGTTGCTTGCCGCTGGGCTGGTACCATTTGAAACGGGCCCAGTCCGTCTTAATGAAACCGGTGCTCCGCAGTTCCGCAAATGCGGCGGCACCCCAGTCTGCGTCCATTCCCACGATCGCGGCAAGCGAAGCTGGGTCAGTGCCCTCATATCCGAACTTGGAACTGATGCTGCAGCGCCGAATTTGCTCCATGCACGCGTCAGGGCTGATCGCCATCCGCTTGGCAGCTTCCTGGTAGAGCTCAATCCGTTTCGCCATGCGGCAATAGTAGCATGACGGCAATTCTCATCAATCGGCCTTTGGCCAATCGCCTCCGTGTACCTCACGCTCGTATTTCGAAATACGCTTCCATGCGATGGCGATTTCGTCAAATCCATCGTTCGAGAACAAGCGTTCGCACAGGCGGTCGATTTCGTGCGGGTCGTTAGGCAAGCTCTCGTCCTCACGGTACTTTGCGACCGCGTCCATTACTTTCAGAGCGTCGTCGTAGTTTGCCATTCGGTGCTCGTTTCGACCCTGTGATCGGTCGCATTGCTGTGGACCGTATGTCAAGACTGTATCACTAACTATCAAGGGTTTGCCGGTTGTTCGATTGGGCGCATTGCCGGTTGCATTGGCGTCGAGGCAAGCCTGTCGCGTGAAAGCGTTAGACTGCGCTGCGTTGGGTCGCGCTCAGCATCAAAACCCTTGAGTCGGTATGGCGCTCTGAGGTGGTCCCGCCTTCTTGGACAGTTTGGCGGCTAAGTTAAGCTAATCCCGGTTGTCGTTATGCCGCCTGTTTGATCATCAGATCATGGGGGGCATGCCCCCCATGATCTGATTGTCCGATCCGCCTATAGGCCTCGACTGGGGTTCTCCCGGCCAGGCCCGAGTGCGGACGCTGGGTGTTGTAATAGGTGATCCACCGGCCAAGGCCAGCCCGCAGTTCCGATCCGGTCTCGAAGGCATGGAGATAGACGCATTCGTACTTCAGGGATCGCCAGAGGCGCTCGATGAAGACGTTGTCCATCCACCGGCCCCGACCATCCATGCTGATGCGGACCTCAGCGTCGCGCAGCACGCTGGTGAAGGCCTGCGACGTAAACTGGCTGCCCTGGTCTGTGTTGAAGATTTCTGGCTTGCCGAACCGGGCCAGCGCCTCCTCCAGCGCCGCGACGCAGAAGCCGGCGTCCATCGTGTTCGACAGGCGCCAGGCCAGCACCTTGCGGCTCGCCCAGTCCATGATCGCCACCAGGTAGAGGAACCCGCGCCGCATGGGGATGTATGTCACATCGGCGCACCACACGTGGTTCGGCCGCTCGATCGTCAGCTTGCGCAGCAAGTATGGATAGATCCGGTGCTGCGGGTGCGGATCGCTCGTGCGCGGCCGCTGGTAGATCGGCGTCAGCCCCATCTTCGCCATCAACCGCCGTGCCCGACGGCGACCGACCTCGTGTCCGGCACGCCGCAGGTGCCGCGCCATCTGGCGGCTGCCGTACCATGGGCAGTCCAGGAACGCCGTGTCGATCACCGTCATCAGCGCCAGCGTCTCGTCCGTTTCCGGCACCGGTGCGTAGTAATAGGATGAGCGGCTGATCCGCAGCAAACGGCACTGTGTCGAGATCGACAGGCGGTGGTGAGCAGGTTCAACCATCGCCCGCCTCCAGTCCACGCTCATCGACCGAAGGCTTTCGCTAAAAAATCCCGCTCCACCACCAGTTGCCCAATCTTGGCGTGCAGTTTCTCTACCTCGCTCTCGCTGATAACCTTAGCCGCATCGCCGGCCCCGGAGAAGGTGCCTGCCATCCCATCGATGGCCTGGCGTTTCCACGATGCGATCATCGTGTGATGCACGCCATGCTTGGCTGCCAGCTCCGCCAGCGTCAGGTCACCCCGGATCGCCTCCAGCGCCACCTTGGCTTTGAAATCCGCGCTGTAGCGCTTTCTCGTCGTCTTCATTCCCGTACCAATCCATCAGGTCGGGATTAGCTTAGCATCCTGTCCAGAAAACCGGCACCACCTCACTCCTCTGCGAGGCGGACCGCCGCAAATCTTATGACTAGTATCGTCACCTCCGCACATTGGCTGTTCAGATTCGCTACGAATCTGCTAGATGAACGTTGGGCTGAGATTCTAATGGGATATCATTTTGCGCTACAAAGCAGACATCGCAGGAGGCTCCCTAAAGCTCTACGAATCAAGAGTTATCGCCGGGTTGCTGCTCGAATCTGTTTCAGCGGAAAAATGGAAGCAAGCGATCGAAGTCGAGAATGTGCTGCAGAAAACATCTCTGGGGACAGCAAAGCGCCAGGCCAGCCTTATTCGAACACGCCTCAAAACAATGACGCCTGACCATTGGCGGTTGGTTCGAGATGGTTCGAAACCCTTGGCCACCCAATCCGTGTTTGCGGCAGCAATCTCGCACAGCCAGTTGCTGAAGGATTTTTTGCTGCTCTTTGTTTGCGACCAATTTCGCACTGGCAACCTGGAATTGACCCGTCGCCATTGGCGCACGTTTGTAGCTTCGTGCCGAGAGCGTGATCCTGAAATGCCGATCTGGACACAATCTACCACTGACAAATTGGGCGACAGTGTTTTTCAGATTCTGACGGAGGTTGGAATGCTTTCCGATGGTTCTAAACCATTGCTCCAGCGGGTTCATTACCAGCCTGAAATAATGAGTTATCTTCACGAGCATAAATGCGACGAAGTCGTTCGCGCTATGCAGGCTTTCATATGACAAACTTACAGGCTCGGCTCGATCGTATTCGAGATAGGATCACGTCCGAGGAATTTCTGCACGGTCGCGGCCTCGGTAATGATGTGCCTTTCTACGCGTTCGATTATCCCAGCGTGTCGGAGCAGCAAGTCAACAATCACATCGAATGGCTGCTTGAGGATCTTGCCCGGAAAACTGGACTTAAGATTGGCGTGGTCAACATGTTCGAGTTGGCCGTTGAGCAACTGAAGAAGCGTGACCTTTATGCGAAGGCATTGGCAATGGAGAAAGCCAAAGGGGTTAGCTCGTTGCTCAGTGCGCTCAAGGGTCCACTCGAGCCCGGGAAAATGGCGGCTGCCTTGCTGGATAAATTTGGCGGCATGACGCTCGACATGCTGTTTTTGACAGGCGTGGGCCCGGCATACCCGTTGATTAGGACACATAGCCTTCTCAACAACCTTCAACCTCTGTTGGGTAGCGTCCCTCTAGTGCTATTCTTTCCTGGGCGATTTAGCGGCCAGAGCCTTCAATTGTTCGGTGATATGCAAGAAACGCCGTACTATCGCGCATTTAGATTGGTGGATTGATGCTCATGAATATCGAAAGTATTTTCACCAAAGACATCAATCGTCCGATCAATGGTGTTATCAAGGCCGATCAGCGCGACAAAGCCTATAACGAACTTGAAGAGTACGTGATCACCAAAGAGGTGGATCGGCATTTGCGTCAGTTCGTAAACGCCTTTCTTCAGGGGATTGACAGCAGGAATGACGCTGAGGTTTCCGCAAGGATGGGCGTCTGGGTCTCCGGTTTTTTCGGATCAGGCAAATCCCATTTCATCAAGATTTTGTCCTACCTGCTGGCCAATGATGCGGTTACGGAAGACGGCAAACCTGATCGTGTGCCCCTCGACTTCTTCATTGAGAAGGCCGCTGGCGACAGCGCCTTTCAGGGCGATTTGCGGCGAATGGCAAACGCCCAGACCGAGGTTATACTCTTCAACATTGATAGCAAGGCGGAACAAAATCACAGCCGGGATGCCATTCTTCAAGTTTTCCTGAAGGTTTTCAACGAGCACCTCGGATACTGTGGGGATCACCCGGAAGTCGCCCACATGGAGCGTTTTCTGGATGGCAAGGGGAAGTTCCAAGCATTTATCGATGTGCTGGCCGCCGACCATAACCTTGACTGGAGAGCGGAGCGCGATTCCTACCAATTCTATGGCTCGGAGGTCGCTGCGGCGCTGAGCAAGGTTCTCAGCCAACGGATCGAGGACCCTCAAGCGTGGATTGACAACCTCGATAAAGGTCTGGCCCTGACCATCGAGAACTTCGCCAAGTGGGTCAGGCAGTACCTTGATCAATCGGGCGGGGCAAAGCGCTTGGTCTTTCTTGCCGACGAGGTTGGCCAGTTCATCGGCGGCCAGTCCCAGCTCATGCTCAACCTCCAGACGATAACGGAAAATCTTGGTACTGTCTGCGATGGCCGGGCCTGGGTTGTGGTCACTTCGCAGGAGGACATTGAAGCGGTCGTTGGAGGAGCATTCGAGAAGGATCGCAGCAAGGACTTCTCGAAGATCCAGGGTCGGTTCACGACGCGCCTTTCACTTTCGGGAGCAAACGCGGATGAGGTCATTCAGCGACGTCTGCTCGAGAAGGCCCCCGCTGCCCAAGACGCCTTGAAAGCCTTGTTCCGCGAAAAGGGAGACATCCTACGCAATCAGATCACGTTTCGTGATTCAGGCATCACGCTGCGTTCCTTTGGTGATGCGGATGGTTTCGTCGAATGCTACCCATTCGCTCCATATCAATTCCTGCTGGTCCAGAAGATTTTCGAAGCCAGTCGTCAATTCGGCGCGACCGGCGGTCACCTTTCGAAGGGTGAGCGCTCAATGCTGGATGCATTCCAGACTGCTGCGAAGGCCATCAAGGACAAGCCTATCGGGGCGCTCGTCCCGCTGGACGCCTTTTACCCCGCAATTGAGAGCTTTCTGGAAGGTGTCGTCCGCACGGCGATCGGCAGGGTAGAGAACATTGCAGACCGCAGCGACTTTGATGCGCGAGTTCTGAAGACGCTGTTCCTCATTCGCTATGTCGAGGAAGTCCCTGCAAATATCGATAATTTGGTCACGTTTTTCGTGGACGAGGTCGACGCGGACAAGCGAGCGCTGAGGTCAGAGATTGAGCAGAGCCTGCTTCGGCTCGAGCGTGAAACGTTGATCAGCCGCAATGGCGATCTCTACTTCTTCCTGACGAACGAAGAGCGGGATATCAACAAGGAGATCAAAGATCAGGACTACAGCCAAGCGGACCTCAACCGCCTGCTTGGCGACGTCATTTTCGAAGACGTATTGCGAGATCGCCGTTATCGCCATGCCGCCAACGGGAAGGATTTCGATCTCACCCGGTTGATCGACCTGACGCCCTTTGGCAACCGGGTAGAGGGCAGCTTGATCCTCTCGGTTCTGACCCCTCTGGCGCCAGACTTTGGCACCTTCAACGACGCGCGGTGCATCGAGTTGAGTGTGGATGGCTCCGTCGGGCAGGTCGTCGTCAAGTTGCGCGACGATCAGAAGCTGTCAGACGAGATCACCGCTTACATCAAAACAGAGGCCTACCTGCGCCTCAAATCTGATGGCTCACTGCCACAGACAACCAAGCGCATTCATGACGACAAGCGCCTGGAAAACTCACAACGCCGCAATCGCATCAGCACTTCGCTCACGCAAATGCTGGAGGAGGCGAAATTTTATGTGCTGGGCTGTCCCCCGTCAGCACCAATGGCACAGATTTGAGGTTGTGATTTAAGGAGGGTTGGGGCTTCGTCGTAGTGACGAAGGAACGAAGATGAAGACCCAACCCTCCGTGAAAAAATCCCCTCCCAAGAAGGCCCCAGCTGAGCGGGTGGTCAAGGATATCCGCCGAGCAACCCGGCGCCATTTCTCTGCCGAAGAAAAGATCCGCATCGTGCTGGACGGCCTGCGTGGTGAGGACAGCATCGCAGAGCTGTGCCGCAAGGAAGGCATCGCCCAGAGCCTGTATTACAGTATCCATCCGGCGGGGGCCGCCTTGTCTGGGTAGGTATTGAGCGCTCTTAAGCGTGCTCTTTTGAGCGCGCTTAGGAGTGGTCGATGGGTCAGGTGGCGGTGTTTTCGGGGCCGGAGCGGCGGCGCCGGTGGAGCAATGAGGAGCGGCTGCGGATCTTGTCCGAGGCGTTTGCGCCGGGCGCGTGCGTTGCCGAGGTGTGCCGCCGTCACGATATTTCTTCAGCGCTGATCTACACTTGGCGGCGCAAGCTGCGCGAGGCATGTGCGGCGCAGGATGCCGAGGTGCCCGGCGCGCTCCCAGCGCCGGTATTCGCCGAAGCGCGGATCGACGAGGACGCGGCGGCGGCCAACACGATCGAGCACCCCGCGATGATCATCGACCTGCCGCGCGGGAAGCGGATGAGCATCTTCGCGGCGGCACCGCCGGCTCTGGTCGCAGCCGCGCTGAAGGGCTTGCGATGATCCCTTCCGGCGCGCGGGTGTGGATCGCGCTGGGCCACACGGATATGAGGAAGGGGATGCAGGGCCTGGCGCTGCTGGTGCAGCAAGGCCTGAAGCGTAATCCGCATGGCGGGGATCTGTTCGTATTCCGCGGCCGCGCAGGCTCGCTGATCAAGATCATCTGGCACGACGGGATCGGCATGTCGCTCTACGCCAAGAGGCTCGAGAAGGGCCGGTTCGTATGGCCCTCGGCGAGCGAGGGAACGGTGTCGCTGACCCCCTCGCAGCTGGCCTGCCTGCTGGAGGGGATCGACTGGCGTAACCCGCAGTATACGTGGCGGCCGGCGAGCGCTGGATAATGGCGGCAGACGGGCATTTTGCCCTTGCAGCAGGGCATCTCACGTGATTCACTCTCCTCCATGGAAGCCGCCATCTCGCCCCTTCCGGACGATGTCGAAGCGCTCAAGGCGCTGGTGGCGACGATGGCCCGCAGAGCCGAGGAAGCCGAGCAGAACGCCGCTACCGCCACGGCACAGCTCGCCAACGCCATGGCCCACCAGAGCGCCATCGAGGCGCTGATCGCCCACCTCAAGCTGCAGATCGCCAAGCTCAAGCGCGAGCAGTATGGCCCCAGCGCCGAGCGCAGCCGCCGCCTGCTCGACCAGATGGAGCTGCAGCTCGAAGAGCTTGAGGCCGATGCCGCCGAAGACGATCTGATCGCCGAGGAAGCGGCTGCCAAGACCACCACGGTCACCGCCTTCGAGCGCAAGCGGCCCGCAAGGAAGCCGTTCCCCGATCACCTGCCGCGCGAGCGCGTGGCCGTGCCTGCGCCCTGTTCCTGCCCGGCCTGCGGCGGGGACCGGCTGTCCAAGCTCGGCGAAGACGTCACCGAGACGCTCGAGGTCATTCCGCGCTCCTGGAAGGTGATCCAGACCGTGCGCGAGAAGTTCTCGTGCCGGGACTGTGAGAAGATCGCGCAGGCCCCAGCACCGTTCCACGTCGTTCCGCGCGGATGGGCCGGGCCAAGCTTCCTCGCCATGCTCCTGTTCGAGAAGTATGGACAGCACCAACCGCTCAACCGCCAAGCCGAGCGGTTCGCCCGTGAAGGCGTGCCGCTCAGCCTCTCGACCCTTGCCGATCAGGTCGGGGCTGCCGCGCACGCGCTGATGCCGATCTACAAGCTGATCGAGGCGCACGTCCTTAATGCCACCCGCATCCATGGCGACGACACCACCGTGCCGGTCATGGCCAGGGGCAAGACCGATACGGCCCGATTATGGGTCTATGTCCGCGATGATCGCCCGTTCGCCGGGACTGATCCACCGGCAGTCCTGTTCCATTACTCGCGCGACCGGCGCGGCGAGCACCCGCAAGCCCATCTCGCAGGCTGGTCCGGCATCCTGCAGGCCGACGCCTATGGCGGCTACAACGATCTCTATCGCGAGGGCCGTGACCCCGGTCCCGTGCTCGAGGCGGGCTGCTTTGCCCATGCCCGGCGCAAGTTCTTCGAGCTGGCCGATGTCGTAAGCTCGGCCCGCAAGAAGAGCCGCGGCCAGCGCGCCGCCATGATCTATCCGATCGCGCTCGAAGCCGTGCAGCGCCTCGACGCATTGTTCGACATCGAGCGCGGCATCAATGGCAAAAGCCCCGCCGAGCGGCTCGCGGTTCGTCAGGAACTCAGCGCGCCGCTGATGGCAGAGCTCCACACCTGGCTAACCGAGCAGGTCGGCAAGCTCTCGCGCGGCCATGACCTCACCAAGGCCTGCTTATACATGCTCAAGCGCTGGGACGCGTTCACGCGCTTCCTTGACGATGGCCGCATCTGCCTCACCAACAACGCCGCCGAGCGCGCCCTGCGCTGCATCCCGCTCGGCCGCAAGGCATGGCTGTTCTGCGGCTCCGACCGCGGCGGGCAGCGCGCGGCCATAATCTACACGCTGATCCAGACTGCGAAGCTCAACGACGTCGACCCGCAAGCCTGGCTTGCCGATGTCCTCGCCCGCATTGCGGACCATCCCGCCACCAGGCTTGACAAGCTCCTGCCCTGGAACTGGGCGCCGCGATCCGCAGCGATCGTCGCCTGATGGCCGCGCCTTCGATCGTCTTCACCGCAGTCTACGCTGCGCAGCGGTTCCGCGTCGATCTCGATGTCATTGAAGAGCTCGCCGAGGACATGACGCCAGAGCTTGGGTGCCTCTGCGTCATCAGCAGCACCGATGAGAATGCCCCCGCGGTCACCGCGTTCACCCACCGAGGTCTGGAATACCTCGAAGACCTCCTCGACGATCGCCGATCAGAGTTCATGCAAGACATCTGATCACACCGCGGTCCTCACCGGATGGATACAGAAGGACGGGCAAAGGGGCGTCTGCCGCCACCGACACGCCGATGGCTGCCACGGCGGATGCCAGCGCCGCTCCTGCGATGACCAGGTTCCTGGACACCCGGTCGGAGAGCCAACCGAGCGGCCATTGCAACACAAGCGTTCCTCCGAGAACTGCGGCCATGAAGGCGGAGATGCCGACGACGTCGAGACCGATCCTTTGCGCAAAATTGGGCCCCATGCCCCAGAAGCCGCCTATGGCCAGCCCGGCCAAGAAGACGCCGATCGACGCCAAGGGCGAAACAGAAAAGAGATCCCTGAATGCAACCGACTCGTGCCGTACATCGGCCGGCGAATGACTGGGAAGTAGAGTGATCGGAACCACTGCGGCAGATATCAGCAGCGAGACGATGAGGAAAAGTGTAACATCGGCGGGTGGAGCGATGTTGAGGAGCGCCTGTCCGGTCGCCCAAGAACCCATGGATACAACGCCGAAAATCGACAAAAGCTGACCGCGTGTGGATTGAACCGCGTGGGCATTGAGCCAGCTTTCCGTTGCGAGGATCATACCCGCATATGCGAAGCCGGTCACGAGCCGAAGCGGCATCCAAGCTACCGGATCTACGAACGCTACATGGAGAAGGGCGGTCATCGATGCGATCGCCGCAAAGCCGGCGAAGGTCCGTACGTGCCCCACCGACACAATGATGCGAGGCAAAACCAGCGCGCCAATCGTGAAGCCTGCGAAGTAGAACGACATCATCGCGCTGATCGCAGCGGCCGAGAAGCCCTCCTGACCAGCTCTGACGATCAAAAGCGTGCCCAGCAGCCCGTTGCCGAGCAGCAAGATGGCGACGCTCAACAGCAAGGCGGCTACTGGCGCGAGGACGAGGCCACGCGTGCAAGCAGCCTTCACATTGTCCATTACCTGGCTCATTTGAGAGCCTGATGTGGAACACGATACTCTGCAGCGCTGATGAATTGATCAAAAGCCTCGCACCAGATGACAACTGCACTGTAATCGTCAACATCGACGCCTCTGGGCACCTGCAATATAAACCCATTGAAGGTCTTCACATCGCCCAGCCTAACCGAAGAGCTTTTGATCTCGAGGAAGGCCGCCTTGGTCTCGACGAACCGGGGCGCGAGGTAGAGCTTGTAATCCGGACCAGGCGAAAGACGCCCTAGGTGCGCGATCCGATCGGGCGCAATCCGAACTTCTCCAGTGCCCCAATGGAGGAGATCACTGCCTTCCAGATCGCGCGCAAATCGACCAAAATAGACCGCTTCAGAAGCAGAGTTTTGAAGCGCAACTTCAGTGGGCGAAGGCGGCGCAGTCAGGATAGGCAGCAGGTAGATCCCGCCGGCGAAGCCTACGGACAAGACGAGGATGTGAGTGGCGGTTAGGATCAGCCAACGCGGCATAGATCACGCCCGCTCGAATTCTGCCACAAGACGATCCGCATCGAGATGAAAGTCAGAAAAGACAATGTGACCATCGGCATCGATCACCACGAACCACGGCGTTCCCCGGGTGTGGTAATCCCCCATAAACGTTGGGAACGGTGCGCCTGGCAGTGGCTCGTCGTGACCGAAGGCGACAGGTAGGCCGTACTGAAGCTGATTGACGCGCAATTTTTCGAACGTATTCTCTTGGGCGCCTTCGAAGACGGTTTGGATGACGGCAAACCCGACGCCCCTGGATTCCAACGCCCCATGCAACCTTTGAAGCGTGGGAAAGCCATGCAGATGGCAGCCACGGCACCAGTGCTGGAATGCGAACAGAATCTTCGGCCCGGGACCGATGTCTGAAAGCTTGATGGACGCATCGAGGCGGTGTCCATCCTCGCCGATCCAATGCTGCACACGAAGCTCGGGCGCTTGCGGTCCGGTCTCTCTCACCGATTTCTCCAACCTCAATGCAGCAGGCCATGTCTGGCCGGTGATGGCGGCGACAGACGAACTGCTGCACGTATCTGCGCTGTTCGTCTTGAGGTCTCTTGATCGATAAGATCGGGATTTCTTTCGAACTATGCCTCAGAAAACCAGGATTTCGGCAGCCACGACTATGAATTGTTATGATAGACAATTCCAATAGCTGCTCAGCATAGTTTCTATACCCTTGGCCGACGCTGGGCCGCCTCTCGCCTCAGCGCTCCCTCGACTATTCTACGAAGCTATCGAAACTATAGCGAACAGGCATTGGTCAAACTTGGCGATATGCCTCTATAGTATCTAGGCAATCGTCGTAACTCATAGTGGGCGAAATCATCTTAATACTGCAACGAACACCGGTGATCTAATATCCGACCTATCGGAAAGCATGACCTTTGCTTACGCTACGTTCTTGCTCCTAATAGTCTGTGATGAACCCGGTTTCGGTCTGTCGTGACAAGCAAGGGGGTTGGGCATGGTCACCAGAGGTTTTACGGGCCGCGGCTCAGGCGGCGACCACTCGAACCGAGTTCCGCCTGGTCAGCACCTCGTTGAGAATTTTCCGGTTCTGACAGCGGGACCGACGCCGCGCATTGAGACATCCGACTGGAAGTTCACGGTCAAGATCGGCCCGAGACCCATTAAGGTCTGGAATTGGGGCGAGTTCAACGCGCTGCCCAAGACGAAGGTGACCAAAGACATTCACTGTGTGACGTCCTGGTCCAAGCTCGATACTGCATGGGAAGGCGTGCTCATCGAGGACATCCTTGCGGCAGCAGGGATTGAGCGGCCAACCGAATTCGTCTTGGCGCATTGCTACGATGGGTATTCGACGAATGTTCCCTTGGCCGACATGTTGTCGGGGAAGGCGATGGTCGCTCTGAACTATGAGGGCCAGCCGCTTCCGCGCGACCATGGAGGACCGGCGCGCCTCCTCGTTCCCCACCTATACTTCTGGAAGTCCGCAAAGTGGGTGAACGCGCTGCAATTCACAACGCGCGATGAAGCCGGCTTCTGGGAGCTGCGTGGTTACCACATCTACGGCGATCCTTGGCGCGAGCAAAGATACACCCATGACTGAGATCGGCGCGCAACCCGCATCGTGGCAGTCCTGCTTCATCGACGGAATCGTCCAACAGACTCCGAGTATCAAGAGCTTCTTCCTGCGGTTGGGGAACCCGTTCACTCATGTCGCGGGCCAGCATGTCGATGTCCGTCTGACCGCGCCGGACGGCTACACCGCGATGCGAAGCTATTCGATCGCCTCGTCGCCCGCTTCATCTCCGATCCTCGAACTCGCCATCGAGCGCCTTCACGATGGCGAGGTCTCACCGTTCTTCCATGATATCGCAGCAACCGGCGACGAGATCGAACTCCGCGGACCGCTCGGTGGCCATTTCCTATGGCCGGAGCCCGCTGACGAGCCAGTCCTACTGATGGGAGCGGGCTCCGGCGTGGTGCCGCTGATGGCGATGATCCGCCAGCGCCGATCCCTAGCGCAGTCGGTCCCGGTTGCGCTGCTCCTGTCGGCGCGGACCGCCCAAGACGTGCTGTTCTCGAGGGAACTGCACACAATTGAAACGGACGACCCGGCATTCAGCTTGGCGCTGGCGATAACCCGCGAGGCGCCCATGCGCGCGTCGGACTTTGATCGGCGCATCGACAGCTTGATGGTCAAGGAGACAATCTCCCGTCTCGGCCGAAACCCTTCGCAGGTCTTCGTCTGCGGCTCCAACGGCTTCGTCACCATCGCAACGGATGGTGCGCTCTCGGCAGGCCTGGACCCCTCCATCATCAAGACTGAGCGTTATGGTGGTTAAACGCAGCGAAGCGCCCACGCTCATTCTTTTTCAACTTTCGATGTCCGGGAGATCAGTATGAGCCGCTTTGCTGAACCTGTTTTCGTAGCGGCTGGGCTACGGACACCCTTCGGCCGAGGTAGCGGGGCGTTGGCCAACTACGACGCGGTCTCGTTATCAGTGCCTGTGGTCCAGGCGATGGCGAATCTTGCGGAGCCCGACCTGGCTGTTTGGGGAACCGTCATACCCAACCTGGGATGGAGCAACATCGCTCGGGAAGTTTGGCTGGACGCCAAGCTCAACCCCAGCATCCCCGCGTTCTCCGTTGTCCTAGCGTGCTCGACCAGCATGACTGCAACCTTCGCTGCGGCAGGACTGCTTGGTGGCGGGACCGACCTGACAATGGTCGGCGGCGCAGAGGTCATGAGCAGGCCATCGCTTGCCTTAACCGCAGAAGCATCCAAGCGACTGACCGATCTGTTCGGGCAGGATCCGGCCGCGGCACTTTCGGCGCTGCAATCGCTGACGCCGCACGACTTCGTGCTTCCAACCAAGGGGTGGGCCAACCGCATCACCGGTCGGACGATGGGCGATCACATGGAGGAGACCGCCAAAGCTTGGCGTGTCTCGCGCGAAGCACAGGACGACTGGGCTCTAAAGAGCCACCAGCGAGCCGTCGCCGGCTGGGACAACGGCTTCTTCGACGACCTTGTCACCTCTCTGCCGGAGCTGGCGCGCGACGCGAACCCGCGAGCAGATACGTCTGCCGAGCGCCTCGCCGCCCTAAAGCCAGCCTTCGATCGGGAGAGCGGACAGGGCAGCCTGACGGCCGGCAACAGTTCCCCCATCACCGATGGAGCGGCCGGCTGCTGGGTTGCCAACGACGCGGGTCTGAGGAGACTCCCCGCCGGTACGCCTTTCGCGCGGCTCGTCGACTACGAAGTGTCGGCAGTCGACCTCCATACGGAAGGGCTCCTGATGGCGCCTTCCTACGGGATACCGCGCTTGCTCGCGCGGCATCGCCTCGGCTTCTCCGACATCGCTCTGTGGGAGATCCACGAAGCGTTCGCCGCCCAGGTGTTGGCCAATGTCGCGGCCATCGCCGATCCGGATTGGGTACGCGAAAAGGCCGGCGTCGAGGCCGCCATGGGCGAGTTCGATTGGACTCGGGTCAACCCCAATGGCGGTTCGGTAGCCATCGGACATCCCTTCGGGGCGACCGGCGCGCGCGATCTTAGCCAAGCGGTGAAGGAACTGTGGGCCCTGCCGGTGGGGTCGCGCGGGATCGTCAGCATCTGCGCTGACGGCGGCCAGGGCACCGTTGCTCTTCTTGAACGCGTTTGACCGGAGGATATTGATGAAGGCAATCCGCTTCCACGAATTCGGTGCTCCCGGCGTACTCCGCTATGAGGATGCTCCAAAGCCCGCCGTCAGGCCAGGCGAGGTTCTCGTCCGAGTGCATGCGGCTGGCCTCAATCCTCCGGATTGGTATCTCAGAGAAGGGTACAAGGCGCTGCCCCCCGAGTGGAGACCGCCGATCGAGTTGCCGGCCATACCCGGCTCGGACGTGTCCGGGATCGTTGAGGCTGTCGCCCCGGATGTCACAGCGTTTTCACCGGGTGACGAAGTTTTTGGAATGATCCGATTCCCAAGTTTTGGCGAAAGCCTGGGATACGCAGAGTACGTTTCGGCACCGGCATCAGATCTGGCGCTAAAACCTCGCGGCCTCGACCATGTTCATGCCGCTGCAGCGCCGATGTCGGGACTGACCGCGTGGCAGTACCTGATAGAGCTGGGTCATAGCGAACCCAATCCCCTGCAGCCCGGGAGGCACGACCCGGTCCCGTTGGAAGGCAAAAGCGTCATGATCAATGGCGCCGGCGGCGGTGTCGGTCACCTCGCACTGCAGTTAGCAAAACACAAGGGCGCGCGCGTGATAGCTATTGCGTCAGGCCGACACGAGACATTTCTGCGCGATCTCGGCGCAGACGAATTCATCGACTACACGAAAATCAAGGCGGAAGACTCGGTGCGCGAGGTGGACCTCGTCGTCGATGCAGTAGGTGGCCCGACAGCCAGTCGCTTCTTGCGTTCGATACGTCGCGGCGGCGCGCTTTTTCCAATCTTTCCGCTTGGCTTCGCGGGACACGATGAAGCCGCTAACCTTGGCGTTACGGTCTCTGCAACACAGGTACGATCCAACGGAGCCCAACTCGCCGAGTTAGGCCGATTGCTGGACAGCGGGACCGTTCGCGTCGCGGTCGATAGCACGTACCCCCTCTCGGAAGCGGCTGCCGCCCACGAGCGTGCTGAGGCGGGTCATATTCAAGGCAAGATTGTCCTCATCGTCGAAGGTGGCGATGCTGCAGTGACGCGTGAGGCTGGGACATCGGGCGGGCAGTGGCCGCCTCGCGTGCAAGGACATTGACGTGCTGAGCCTGAGCGCCAGTGCGGCCGACGCGGGGGCGGTTCAGCGAGCGAAGGCGCTTGCTGAACTCATGGTTCTCGACACACCGGACGAGCAGTCCTTCGACGATCTCGTGTTCGTTGCGGCTAAGGCCTGTGGCGTTCCTATCGCTCTGATCACGCTTCTCGACACCGACCGACAATGGTTCAAGGCCAAGTACGGGCTCGACGTGTGCGAGACGGATATCGAACATTCGGTCTGTCGGATCGACATCGACAAAGGCGACCTCCTAGAGATCGTCGATTTGACAGCCGATGCGCGAACGAAACGCAATCCACTTGTCACCGGCGAGAAGCACTTCAGGGCATATGCTGGCGCGCCGCTTGTCCTTCGATCCGGGGCGGTAGTCGGTCGGCTGTGTGTTATCGATACCGCTCCGCGGCCGGCAGGGCTGAGCGAGATGGAAAGGGCGATGCTCCAGGCGCTTGCCCGTCTCGCCAGCGAGAATCTCGAACTGCGTCGGATCGCCAAGGCTAGCGAGCGCCTAACTGAACTCCAGACTGCTCTTGTTGAGATCGGTGAGGTAATCCGCAGCAGTAGCGGCACAGAGGAGATGACGTCTGGCACCTCTGCCATCGTTGGTCGGACCCTCGCCACGGACCGAGCCGGGTTTGGAACCGTCGACCATGACGTCGAGACGATCAACGTTGAAACACACTGGACCGCACCGGGTGTGATGAGCATCGCCGGTCGACACCGGCTTGACGAGTTTGGGAGTTTGCACAAGCCACTCGTCGATGGCGACCCTCTGATAGTTAGGGACGCCCTGTCTGACGAGCGCGCGCTGCACAATCTCGATGGCGCGTTGCGAATTGGTATTCGCGCAGTGATCGACATGCCAGTGCGCGATCAGGGCAAGACAATTGCCGTTTTCTTTGTGCATTGCGGCACCCCCCGGCTCTGGCCCGCCGAAGAGATTGCATTCTTGCGGAGCGCTGCAGACCGACTTGAGGCAGGGGTCGCTCGGCATCGTGCCGAGCAGCGCCAGCACATCGTAAATGGTGAAATCGCGCATCGCCTGAAGAATACGCTCACCATGGTTCAGGCTATCGCGAGCCAAACCTTGCGAACCGTCACCGACCGCGATGCTGTTTACGCCTTCGAGGGCCGGCTGATGGCATTGAGCGCAGCACACGACGCCCTGCTCCAGACAAGCTGGACACAGGCTGATCTCCAAGCTGTTGCGGCGACCGTCATAGAAGCGATCGGATTTTCGGATCGGGTTAGAATGGCCGGATTGCCCGTGGCGCTAGGGCCAAGAGCGGCGCTGTCCTTTTCCCTCATCGTGCACGAACTTCTAACGAACGCCTGCAAGTACGGCGCTCTGACGAACGACTATGGGAAGGTGTCGCTGTCTTGGGGCGTCGAAGACAGCCAGGACGGCGATCTGCTGAAGATCGAGTGGCGAGAGCAGGGCGGACCTCCCGTTGTGCCGCCGACGCGTAAAGGCTTCGGCTCAAAGCTAATCAGCATCGGTTTGGTCGGTACTGGTGGCGTCGATCTTCGCTTCGATCCAGAAGGCCTCGCGGCGGACCTGCATGCCTCTATGCGCCAGTTGGTCCAGGCTTGATGGAGTACGTGTGTGGAATGAATAAACCAGTGGTGCTTGTCGTGGAAGATGAGCCACTTCTCCGTCTCTTTGCATCGGACATGATTGAAGAAGCCGGCTTCGAAGTGCTGGAAGCATCAGATGCCTCTGCTGCGCTCGTGGCTTTGGAAGAACGGCGCGACATCCGGGTCGTCTTCACCGACGTGGACATGCCGGGCGGCATCGACGGCATCATGCTGGCCATCCGTATTCGAAACAAATGGCCGACCATTCAGATCATAATCACGTCCGGAAGGCCGTGGCCGGAAGAGGCTGTTGTCCCACCGGATATTCCATTCTTTTCCAAGCCATACCGGCAAGACCGGGTGCTGGATGCGGTCAGGAAAATGGCTGCGTGATGACCTGGATCTTGCGGCCTTCCTCAAATCAGCCGTCACGTAGTTTTGCGCCCTCGCTCCCAGCCGTTCGAGAGTCGCGGTGATACTTAGGTTCTGCCGCGAAGGACTCACGTCACGCGTCAACGATTGGAGATGCAAAATGAAGCCAGAGGTCCTCCTCTATGTCACGAGTTGGTGCCCATACTGCCGCCGAGCGAAAGCGCTGCTTACAAAAAAGGGGGTGGCGTTCACGGAAGTCGACATCGAGGCTAGTGCGGAAAACCGAAAAGCGATGATCGACGTCTCAGGTCGAAGCACCGTGCCGCAGATATTCATCAACGGCACGCATGTGGGCGGGTCTGACGAACTCCATGCCCTCGATGCCAGAGGCGGGCTCGACCAGCTACTCGCCATCGAACGGCCACCAGTGACGTGAAATGGAGGAGAAAGAATTCGATACGGCTTTCGCTAGGCTACCGGACGGATATAGCGAGGGCACTTACAAAGCCCGGCGCTTCGGCGTTACAGTCCGCCGCTCCAAAGATGGCCGACGTAACAGCCTTTTTGCCCGAGAGCTGGCTGGAACCGACATCATCAGCTTCAACCTGTACCGCGTCTCAGCGGGCAAGGCTTCACTCAAGCCGTGTGAGATGTCTGCAGAAAAGGTCGTGGCATTCGTGCTCAGCTTTCGACCGGACGCATGAGCTTGGCTTCACCGCTAAACGCCGTGACCGTGATGGGCGCGAACCTGGGCCCCTAGGCTCCTTTCTGGTCGCCTGAACTATCGAAACTATAGTTACAGGTCATTGGACTTCGTCCTGAGGTAAATTCATTTTCTGTACCTTAGCGTGCGAAAGAATCGGCGCTGGTCTCTTGTGCAAGCCATCATTGAGGAAGTCCAAGCGATGACAGACTCCAGTGCTGAAACCGCGCCTTCACCATCTGACCTGGACGAAAGCGCGACCATGACGGTCGCGGATGCGCTGAAGATCATTTTGGCGAACAGCTATGCGGTCTACCTCAAGACCAAGAACTTTCACTGGCATGTCTCGGGCCCGTACTTCAGGGACTACCACCTGCTTCTCGACGAGCAAGCTGCGGAGATCCTCGCTGCTACCGATGCTATGGCTGAGCGCGCCCGGAAGACCGGTAATACGACCATCCGATCGATCGGCGATATCGCCCGCCACCAGACGATCAAGGACAACGACGCGGAGTTCGTCACGCCTCAGGACATGCTGGCGGAATTGCGCGCTGATAATCTTCACATGGTCGAGTCGCTGCGTCGCGCAAAGGACGTCGCCGACCAGGCGAAGGACAATGCGACCTCCGGCCTGATCGATACCTGGACCGACGAGGCGGAACGCCGTGCGTGGTTTCTTTTCGAAGTCAGCCGATAGGATTGCTGCTCAACGGATCGGATCGTTTCATGGCGTCTAACGATGCGCAGACCCAGTTTATGGAGACAGAGAGTGGTAGGATAGCCTTCGACGACACGGGCGGAACCGGACCTGTCGTCATCGGAATTCCGGGAATGGGCGACTTGCGATCCGAGTACCGCCTCGTGAAGCCTATGCTGCAGCATGCGGGATGCCGAGTGGTGACGATGGACGTCCGCGGGTTCGGAGAATCGTCGGCCGAGTGGCCGGACTACTCTGCGCGAGCGGTCAGCCGTGACGCCATCTCCATCCTCCAACAGTTGGGTGCCGGTCCAGCCACGATCATGGGCAACTCGTTCGCGGCCGGGTCTGCGCTCTGGGCTGCCAGGGAGTCTCCTGGCCTCGTCAACGGGGTGGTGCTGCTCGGGCCGATTGTCCGCGATCTTCCCCTCAAGACGATCCAGAAACTTGTCCTCTCGCTCGGATGCGCAGGCCCGTGGCGTACTTGGTTCTGGACCACGTACTGGAGCAGCCTTTTTCCGACGAAGCCGGCACCGGATCATGCTGAAGTGAAAGCGGCAATCGCCGCAAACCTCCGAGAGCCAAAACGCATGCAGGCTCTCTTGAAGATGCTGTCATTGTCGAAGTCTGACACCGCAGCGATCCTAGACGAAGTCTCCGTGCCGAGCCTCATCGTGATGGGCTCGAAGTGAGGTGGTGCCGTTTTTCTGGACAGGGTGATAAGCTCAGCCTGACCTGAGGAATGGACTGGAATGAAGACGACGAGAAAGCGCTACAGCGCGGAGTTCAAGGCGAAGGTTGCGATGGAGGCGATCCGGGGCGATCTGACGCTGGCTGAATTGGCGGCCAAGCATGGTGTGCACCACACGATGATCGGCGCGTGGAAGCGG
>JAMHVU010000161.1:0-1499 GCA_035911355.1 Sphingobium sp. | reverse complement strand
TAGCGCAGGGGCTCGATGCGCGAGCCGATGGCGAGGTGGACATCGGCGCTGGCTACGCTGGGAAGACACAGGCCGGCGGTCAAAATCGCAAGGCCACACAGGCCGCGGGTGAGTGTTCCACGCATCTTTTGCTTGCTCCTCAAAGTTGGGGGTCGGGACGGTCGGTTTGTCGGTGCGCAGGTGCTGATGTAGTGCGCGTGTGCTGAAATCGGCGCTGGTTATAGCGCGCTCATCGGGCTCTGCGGTGAGAAAAAATGCGGGAGCGGGGCAGCGAGGGAGCGGAGAGGGCGAGCGCTAGGCAGCTGGGGCGGTCTAGGCGGGCGGCTTCATGGCCGACGAGCTTCCAGATAAGCTATCGGACGAGCTGTCGGGCGAAGTTCCAGGCGAAGTTCCGGATGAGCTGTCGGGCGAGGTTCCGGGCGAGGTTCCGGGCGAGGTTCCAGACGGATTCGCGGGGGCCGCGGCGAGCTGGTCGGGGTAGAGCGGGGGAGCCTTCATCACGCGCACAATTAGCAGCACACCGACTGCAGAGACCAGGACCGCCGCAAACTGCGCCGGGGTCAGGCCCAGGTAGCGCGGGTCGGCGCCGATGCCGTCCTTGACGCGCAGGTAGTCGAGGAAGAAGCGCACCGGTCCGTAGTAGATGGCGATGGCCGCGACGAAGTAGCCGCAGCGGACCTTAAAGCGGGCAGAGATAAAGTAGAAGGTGGCCAGGGCGGCGGCGACCAGGACTTCGACAAAGCCGAGGTCGTAGCGGATGTTGCCGGGTAGGGTCTCGGCTGCTGTGACGACCAGGCCGAGCTTGTCGTTGACGGCGCAGTGCGAGCCGCCGCAGGGATAGTTGACGCCGAGGAAGCTAAACCACTCGCCGTTTACGATGTTGCCGGGGTGGTCGTGCGCGACGTAGCAGCCCATGCGGCCAAACATCCAGCCCGTCGCCAGTCCAAACGCCAGTGAGTCGGCGTAAGGCAGCACTTTTTGGTTGTTGCGCCAGCACCACACATACAGGCCAAGCACCGCGCCAGCAAAGCCGCCCATCGACGACAGGCCCGAGCGCGGGTCCAAAAGCGCCTTCACCAGGTCCATGCCCTTGTGGTCCTGATAGATAAGGACGTCCAGGGCGTGGGCGAACAGAAAGCCGGTGAAGACCGACCAGAAGATCATGCTCTTGATCATCTCGTCGTCTAGGCCCAGGCTGCGACCGCGGCGGCGGGTCAGGTTTGCGCCGACGAGGATTCCGGTTGCGACCAGAACGCCGAAGGGGTGAATCGCGACCCCATCAAAGATGGGGAGAGACGGAATTTGCAGGTATGGAATCAAAGCCTTTTCCCTCGGTTATCTCGACAAAACAGACCCCCGCAGGATAAGCCGACCCACCCCGCAAAAGCTAATCAGAAAATACCCGCCCGGCCCGATGGCTGCGCTCTCGATGCGGGCGGGCGCTCAGCGTCCTTGATGTACGCCCTCGCTCCGGTAACCGGTCTACCTTCCGTGCGCCT
>JAMHVU010000160.1:0-1655 GCA_035911355.1 Sphingobium sp. | reverse complement strand
GACAGAAAAGGCAGCCCGACCCGATGAGGTGGGCATGCTTTTGAGCATCGGACGCGATGCGATTGGCCGGCGGCGCATGGCGTCACACCAGCCCGCGTTCAGCAAACGACACCACCGTGTCGCCGGCGACGACGAAATGGTCGATCACCCGCACATCCACCAGGCTCAGCGCCTGCTTCAGGCTCTGTGTCAGCAGCTCATCGGCCCGCGAGGGCTCGGCTTCCCCCGAGGGATGGTTGTGCGCAACGGCCAGCGCGGCGGCGTTACGGGCGAGCGCCCCCTTGACCAGTTCCCGAGGATAGACGGAGGTCTGGGTCAATGTCCCCCGGAACAACTCCTCGACTTCGATCAGGCGATGCTGGGCGTCCAGGTAGAGCGCCAGGAACACCTCATGCTCGAGCCCAGCGCAATACAGCCGCAGCCAATCGCGCAGAACTTGCGGCGAAGTCATCAGCGGGCTGCTGCGCATCTGCGCACGCAGGTCGCGTAGCAGCAGTTCGCGGGCAATGCCCAGGCGATGGGCGAGAACGGTATCGGTGGTGCCGAGCATGCCCATTTGCGCCACGGCATCGCTGACGTGCAAAGGGTTGATACTCGACGCGCAAACCAGGGGCGAGAGTAATTCGCGGACCAGATCGGCGCGGGACAAGGCAGATAGATTCATGGCGTTCTCCTCTAGAAAACCAGAAAAGCGGAAACGCCGATCCCCAAGGGGACGAGGTCCCCGCTTGGGATGAACGTGCGGACCTGGGTCGGCACGATGAGTGAGGCAGGTATCGACTGCGACGCCGGCTCGGGGCCGGACTACATTCCACGATGGAATGCAGGTATGCCCAGTCAGTTTCCGGCATCAGTAGGGTGGATTCAAGGGGATGCAGAGGACGCAACGTTCAAGCGGCCGGAATCCGACGGGCTTGCGAATGGCGTTGGTGATGAGGGCGTGCCGATCGGTTCCTGCGGTGCAAAGGTGCCGCCAGCTTGGTCCAAAGGGCCTACTTGCACTCCAGTGTGACCGGGATGTCAGCCTATTGGCACTGCATAAATTTTTTGCGGGACCGCCGTAAAACCCGCGACAAGCCTGAAAAATTTGATCAAGATGAAGGCTCAACCCTTCACGTAGAACGACGATGATCCGCCTCGGCTCGCAAATTCGACTCACTCGCCGGGAGGTCGAGCGCTTTCGGAAGATCACCGACATCGAGCCGGTGGACATCCGCACGCTCGACGACCTGGACGCCTACATCGCCCGATGCAAGGCGCACTACTGGGGCGTCTCCAAGGACACCCAGTTCCTGCACTGGCTCATCGACCGCGAATACGCCCAGTGCCGCCTGGCGGCGTAGCGCTGTTGGTTTTCTGCGGGCGACCGCCTCCCCAGCGTTTCTGCCGGGGAGGCGTTGCTCCATCGGGTACTGCCCTCGAAGTCACCGGAAGACACGCGGCTCGATCGTCGCGCCGCGCATGAAGGCGAGGTAGGCGCCGGCCTTGCCGATGTCCCGGAAACTGGCGACGACTTCTTCGCGCCGCAGAACATTCCAGGACCGGTCTGCGTCGCCCGAAGGTTTGATGCTCAAGTCGGCTTCGCGGTAGGCGGCATGGCGATACAGGAAGTCGCCCGATTCCCAATCCACGATGGCAAGGAGGCAAGCGCACAG
>JAMHVU010000159.1:0-27381 GCA_035911355.1 Sphingobium sp. | reverse complement strand
GCCGGGCAGGTCAGCGACTACACCGGCGCGGCCGCGCTGCTGGACGACCTGCCCAAGCCGCAGTGGCTACTCGGCGATCGCGGCTACGACGCCGATTGGTTCAGGGACGCCCTCCAGGCCAAGGGCATCCAGCCCTGCATCCCGGGCCGCAGATCGCGCAACGAGCCGGTCAGGTACGACAAGCGCCGCTACCGGCGCCGCAGCCGCATCGAGATCTTGTTCGGCCGCCTCAAGGACTGGCGCCGCGTCGCCACCCGCTACGACCGATGCCCAACCGTCTCCCTCTCCGCCACCGCACTCGCACTCGCCGCCACCGTCATCTTCTGGCTGTGATCAGAGCCCTGACCCTAGCACGCTTCACTAAAAGCCGTGACATATGCGGCTGCTCGGATCGCTACTCGCGCCACATCGTCGCCAGGACGGTACAGGCCGGAACCGAGACCGAAGCCTTGCGCACCCGCATGCAGCCAATCGATCATATTATCGGGTTGAATTCCTCCGACGGGCAGGACCGGAACGTCGGACGGCAGCACTACTCGCAACGCCTTGAGCCATACGGGCGAGCTGCCCTCGGCCGGGAACAGCTTTAGCGCCGATGCCCCCGCATCGATCGCAGTAAATGCCTCGCTGGCTGTGGCGATGCCCGGCAGGCTGGTGACGCCGAGCGAGCGGCATCTGGCGATCACGGCCGGGTTCATGTTCGGGCTGACCGCGATTGAACCACCCGCATCCGCAAGGCGGGCCACGTCATCGGGTGAAAGCACCGTGCCGGCGCCGACCACCGCGCGCGATCCCAGCGCCGCAACGATACGGGCAATGCTGTCGAATGGTTGCGGGGAGTTGAGCGGAACCTCGATCATTTCGATCCCGGCCTCGACCAGCGCTACACCGATGGCCTCCACCTCGTGAGGGCGGACGCCACGTAGGATCGCGATCAGCGGCACTCGCTCCATCGCGGCTTGAAAACGGGTCTTCATGCTAGCTCCCAGATATGAATCGCACCCGCTGCAAAGGCCGCATGACTGTCGATCCGAACCACCTCGCCGCCGCATAACTCGATGGCGCGGGCGTAGAGCGCGCCAAGGCGGTCGTCCGCAAGCAGGTAAATCACTCGTCCGGCTGCATTAGCGGCGCAATCCGCGCCGATCAGCAGCCCGCTGGCATAAGACGCGGCCTCGGTGTCATCCCGCATGCCCAGCACGCCCGCCGCCCGGATGCCGAACAATCTTGCGAGCAAGTTGCCCGCCCGTCCGTCCGCTACCCCGTCCCGGAATGCCGCATCGTCGGATGCGTCTCCGTCTCCGGTCAGCTGCCCGCTCAGCAGCGAATGGGTGCGCAGCAGCGCGAACAACTCGCCCGGCATGGTAGTCACGAACTGCGCGATGCGCCCCCCCTCGATCCGTGCCCATTTGCAGTGCGTTCCGGGCTGGCACAGCAGCGCTTCGCTTGGCGCCAGGCCCGCCGCTACGGCACCGAGCAATTGCACCTCTTCGCCGCGCATCACGTCTCCGCGCTTGCCGTCGCGCCATGCCACGCCCGGCACGATCCAGACCCGGTCGCCGACCGGGCAGAGCGCGGCCGCAAGATCGCGAGGGCCGCAAGGCGCCGCCACATAGTCCGCGCTCTGCCAGCCCCGGTCCGACCCGACCATGCCGGCAAGCAGCACGGGGTGGTCCCCATGCCGCTTCCGCAATCCGTCTATCAATGCTGGATAGGAGTCCCGCGGCGTCGACAGAACGCCGGAACTGTCCAGTTCGGTCAGCGTGACGACGCGATCGTCGATCACATGAATGCGACGATTGGTGGTGCCCCAGTCGACGGCGATCAGTCTGTCCGGCACCGCAATCAAACCAGGCGGATGATGCGTGTCTGCGGGCGGTCATCAAAACCGTGCACCTGCGCCTCACCCCCATTTTCCGGGCAATCAGAGTAGCCTGGGCCGGACGAGGGCATCCGGTCACCAGCGGAGCGGTCGGTGAGGCGGCCAGCGATAGTGCCGTCATAATGGTCGAGAGTGATCACGGCGGCCACCTGGCTGAATCTGGACAAGGACCTTTAGTATTTCTGCCCGCCCTCTTGCTCGATAACCTCTCTCAGAAGCGCCTCGTCGAACTCGATCCCCAAGCCCGGGCCTTCTGGCACGTAGGCGAATCCAGGTTCGAACTTGATGGGGTTCTTGAGAAGCAGGTTACCGCGGGAATCCCGTATCGTCTTCGCCGCGTGGATCTCTCCCCCTTCCAGCATTGCGGCGTTCGGCACTGCCACGGCCAGATGGAGCGATGCCGCCACATACGGCGGGAAACCGGAACTGACGTGTGGCGAGAACAGAACACCAAAAACGTCCGCCAGGTCTGCGATCCTCTTCCCTTCCGTGATCCCGCCCGCCCGACCGAGATCGGGATTGACCACGTCCGCGCCGTTCTTCGTGATGAGGTCGCGGAACTGGAATCTCGTTCCATAGGTCTCACCGACACAGATCGCGGTATCGAGGGCTTCCGCCAGAATCGGGTATTTATCGCTGTCTTCATGCAACAGGGCGTCTTCGAACCAGCCGATGTTGCCCATTTTGTCGAATTCTCGACCTACACTTATTGCTTCGTGCAATTTGAAAGCACCGAGAGAGTCGATGAAGACCTGACCTTTGCCTTTGGCAGCTTCGGACATGCCAGCGATCCTCTCGATTCCGCTCGAACCCGTCCCCTTGAAGAATCCCGTCTTCATCGCCGTGAAGCCGTCACGGATGGCAACTTTCGCATCGTCCACGGTACGAACGCTCTTGTACGTCGGAACCTTGTCCCTGAACTTCCCGCCCAGCAACTGATAAACCGGGACGTTGAGGTGCTTGCCGAGGATGTCCCACAAGGCGATATCGACTGCGGACAGGGATTCACTGAAAAATCCAGCGGAGTTGAAACCGCGGGTCCTCTGCGTAGAGTACATCCGCTCCCACAGCGGCACTATACGACGCGCATCCTGACCGATCAGGACAGGCGCGAACAATTGAGAGATGACTTCGCGATGTACTCGCGGTGCGGCGGCGGCGTGCGCTTCACCCCAGCCCACAATGCCCTGGTCGGTTTCGATCCTCACGAGCATGGTCTGCATGCGCCCGAAGAAACGGGACGGTGAGGCATGATCGATTCTGGCGCCCAGGCCATAGGTTTCCCGCATCGTCCCGATGGGCGGCATGTCGATCCGCTTCTCCATCGGAATTTCGCCCCCGCCTGCCCCGGGAACGCTGATGACGTAGGCGTCCACCTTCTTGATGATCTGCGCGGGCCCCGCCTCGGCGAGATGATGGAGCACGCTGGCGGAAATTGCGGAGGTGGCCCAACCCATCGAGAGCGGAGTCGCGACACCTGCGGCAAGAAGCTTTCGTCTGGACAGCATGTTTTTCCCCTCTCCATTCATTATGTTCGAAGCCCTTCATTCCTCTTCGTTTGCGTCAAGGAGATGAAGGCAAGCCGAGCTAGTAACCGTCTTGAACGATGCGGGCCGGCTGTTCGCGATTTCTCGATCTGATCAGTTCCCGCGACGCCAAGTTCCTATCCGCGTCATGAAATCGAACGCCTGCGGGTTCGGGCTGACTCCGTGCCCCGGCGTATCCGGAATGTCGAACGAACCGCTGTCGCATTTCGCGATCCCGTCCAGCAGTTCGCCGTTCCGATGATAGATAGTGTGCTGAAACTCGTGGCTGGTGGCTCCCGCCGCCAGCGATGCACGCAGGCTGGCCGCCATGAAAATACCGATACCGATGGTGGCGTGCGGAACGATCTGGGCCCTTTGCCGATCGGCCAGCGCGGCAAGCCGCATGAACTGCGTAATCCCGGTATGCCCCATTTCGGGCTGGACGATAGCGCAGCAATCCAGACGGGCTCGGTAATCCCATTCCGTGCGCCATTCCTCGCCAAGAGCGATCGGATGCACCGCGTTCGCCGCGATTTCACGTTGCGCGGCGATGTCTTCCGGCACCGTCGGCGCTTCGAGGAACCAGGGAGCGTAAGGGACCAGCGCGCGGTCCAGTTCGGAGACCTCTTGCTCGGACATGGTCCAATGCAGGTCGACCGCGATGCGATGATCGCTCCCGAGTCCGGCCCGGAGCGCCTCCAGCTCGCCTTGGACATCGCCGGCATTCGTGGCGCTGATGGGGATTTTGAGGCTGTCGAACCCGCGCGCCTGCCACTCGCGTGCGACCTCCACCCGCTGGCTGGTCGATGGCGCCGGAAGGCCGGAGACATAGCACGGCAGGCGCCCCGCGCCTGGCAGGCCCAGGCCGCTTTGAAGGCTTTCCGTCTTACGCCGCGTGTGTAAATCCCAGAGCGCGATGTCGATCGCGGCCAGAGCATCGGCCAGATAGCCGCCCCAATAGCCGCGGTTTCGCTGAAGGGCGTAGGCGGCATCCCAGAATCCGGCGGGATTGTCCGGCGCGAGCGCGCCCAGCAACGGCCCAAATAACTCGCCAACCAGCTCGGAGATGACACGAGGGGCTACGAGGCCATAGGTTTCGCCCCACCCCTCCGCGCCGTTACAATCCACGATACGGATCACCACCGACCGGTCGGATGTGGGATAAACGGTGCCGTTGAAATGGCGGACGACGTGATTTTCGCCCAGCACGACGTCACGATCATCGAGGGTGCCAAGATAGGCTTCGTCTCGCGGTCTGCGAAACTCGAAAATCTCGATCAGGTCGATCCGGTCACTCATCCGCCGGCACTCCAGGGATGGGGAGGCGGCTGAAATATTCGAGTACCAATCCTTTGGTCACGTCGTCCAGCGGCGGCAGCGCCTCACGGACGGCATCGGTTGCGATAATTCCCCTGTGCACGAGGATCAGCTTGGTCAGACGCATCCGATAGGACGCCTGGAGGAGAAGAAGCGGAAGGCTGGCGGTATACAGGTCCAGCGCATCCTGACGGCGACCCTCGGCATAAGCCGCGAAGATCGCGACGTGCAGTTCCAGCAACTCGATCGCGGGCATGGACGCGACGACGCCTCGCTCAAGTTCCTCGAACAGAAAGCGTGCGCCACCGCCGCCGATCACCCCGTCCAGATAATCGACCTTTGCGTCGATCAACGCGCCGACTTTCGGCCCAGGCGGGACGGCTTCCTCCTTAACATATCGAACGGCATCCACCTGTTGCGCGATTTCGAGCATCTTGCTGACCGAAAGGTCTGCGCCACGTGGCTCGAACAGGTTCTGGAGGATGATCGGCAGACCGTTCGTGGCCTCGGCGAGTTCCTTATACCAGGTGACGAACTCGCGCTCCGCCATGCTGGGCACGGCCATCGCCATGATGCCGGCGACGCCTGTTTCCGCCATCCACCTCGCATTGGATACCATGTCGATCGCCATATCGGCGTTCACGCCACCGATGACCGCGACGCGGCCGGCGGCTGCATTCACCACCGTCTGCATGCATGCGCGGCGCTCGGCTGTGTCCAGCTGCGTGTCTTCGCTCGCCACCCCGGGATAGACCAAAGCTCCAATGCCGCAGCTCGCGGCGTACTCGACCAGCGAAGCGAGCGAAGGATGATCGACCGCCCCGTCCGACGTGAACGGTGTCGGCAGAACAGGCAGGACTCCGGTGAAGGCAACCATTCAGTCTGATTCCTCTCTCATCAGTCTTAATGTTGCTTCTATAGCAAGATAAATGCAAACACTTTTCGTTGAGCCTGAACCGATTGGTCCGGATCACCGTGAGGGCCGCGCAACGCTCATGCTGAGACGCAACCCTGCTCGCGGAGCAGCGCCAAGCCCACACAAGAGAGATCGTCGCTGATCGTGGTGGCGGATATGCCAAGACGCATCAGCGCCGCCTGGTACAGCGACGTGACCTGCTCGCTTCCGGCAAGCAGCACTTGGTCGTAACCTTCGAACCGGAGCTCATGGAGTTCCGCACCGATCAGAATACCCCACAGGTAGGATGGGGCCTGTTCGGCCGTGATCCGGTCAGAAAGGGTCGCGGAGCGAACAGAGAAGACCAATCTCGCCAAACCACCGCCTTTCAGTCCCTGGTCCACGCCATCTCGGAAAACATCGTCGCCGACAGGCGGCTCTTCGAGCTGGCTTCGCAAGATGCTGCAGTCGCTAATTATCTTGGCGAATTCGACCGTCATGGCGGTGTGAAAGGAACGAATTTTACCCTCGTTCAACTCTATCCACTTTCCGTGCATGCCCGGTGCCGAAAACATCATGATACGTTGGCCCGGATATGTTTCGAGCACACCGAGCGCCGACGTCTCTTCACCGCGCATCACGTCCGGATCACCGAAGCGCGACACGCATGACAGTCCGGGGACAAACGCCACGGGAATGTTGCCGATCTGATCGAATTGAACGCCCTTCTGGATATTGGCGGCATCTGCCGGACAGGCGACACGCTCAATATCGCGCCACCCCATCGCCGACCCGATCATTCCCGCGAGCCAGACTGGCCAGACAGGAGCCGCGTCTGTCACCTCCGCGCACAGCTCTGCAAGCAAGTCGGAAATTTCTGTCTTTCCAAGATCCAACAAATTTGCAGATCTTTGAGATCTGCAAATAACTTCACCATTCGAATGAACCTGTCGCGCCACTACACTGGATGTGCCCCATTGAATGGCGGTGAAATTCGGCTCGATCATTGTTTCTGCCTTATTTTGCGATAGGCCGGGGCGGTGGCTGGTGCGCGATCTGATCGTTCCGCTGGCGACGCGCTCTGGCCGGCAGCGCATGCCCAACCTTTTGTTGGTGCGCTAGTAGCACCGACAGTTCGATGGCTAGTCAGCGTCTTGCCAACCCGTCTTCCGAGGCTGCTCGGCGGCCGCCAAAGGCCGTCGCGCCCCCGACGCGCCGCCTCTGAGGTTCACTGCATCAGCTGGCCGGAGCGCGCGGCTGGCGGAGCAACATCCACACGGCCACGAATGCCAAAGGATAGGCAGCGGCCATCACCATGAACATCGGCTTATAGGAAACGCTCTCCACGAGCGCGCCGACGAGCTGGTTGGAGACCACTCCGGCAAGCCCCGTCAGGAATCCTGCAACACCGATCACCTTGCCCAGTTGACGCGACGAGAAGAGGTCTGTCGCAAGCACGATGATGTTTACCTGCCAGATCATCTGAACGAACCCGACCATCGACGCGAACATCAGGCTGAGAAGGATCGGGGGGCCGAAGCCGTTTCCGAGGCTGGCAAAGGGGCCGATCAGCGCCACGAAGGCCATGACCATCAGTCGCGCGGCGACCGGAGACTTGCCACGCTGGATCAGGAGGCCGGATGCGGCACCGCCCACCAAAGACCCGATGCCGGCAGCCGCATAGACGACCCACGCGGTGCTACCGAGCTCGGCAATCGTCAGCCCCCGCTCGTCCGTCAGATACTTGGGGAACCAGAAAAGATAGAAATACCAGACTGGATATACGAACATCTTGCCGCAGGTGATGGCCCACACGCCGCGATTGGTGAGCGCGCCGATCCACGAAAAGCTCGGCGCGTTACGGTCCACGGTCGAAGGCAGAACGGCTTCCGCGGCCTCTGCCTCGGCCATCATGCTGTCGTAGCTTGTCGGTCGATAGAACAGCAGTATCCAGCAGGCGGCCCAGGCGAACCCGATCACCCCGGTGCTGAGGAAGGCAAACCGCCACCCCGAAAGACCGTAGATCCAGGCGATCAGCGGTGGCGCCGCGGTGGCGCCGAACATCGCCGCCGCGTTGCACCATCCCATGACCGACGCGCGCCGGTTCGGCGGGAAGAGATCCTTGGCAATGACGGTCAGCGCGAGAAAGCCGCCGATCTCCGCAGCCCCAAGAGCAAAGCGCGTTGCAGCAAGTGTGTTCACGTCGACGACCAGGCCGGTGGCAAAATTCGCCGCCGACCAGAAGAGCACGAACGCAGGGAGTGCTATCCGGCCACCGAACCGTTCGAGCAGCCAACCACAAACGAGGTTGCCGCCAGAATATGCGATCAGAAAGGCCGAGACGACGAAGGCATAATCCTGCTGGGACAGACCCAGATCAGCCTGGATCGGTTTGGCGAGGATGGCGAGTGCCTGCCGGTCGAGGTAGTTGAGGAACGCCGAGAAGCCCAACAGGGCAACAATGACGAACCTGGTCCGGTTCAAACTACTGGTCACGGCCGCACTCTCCCTCTGACAACGCCCGGCGGGTTACGCCACCCGCCGAGCCAAGTACGATTTAGAAACTTCCTCGCAACGCCAATGTTATTGTGCGTCCGTTCAGCGCGTACAGCGAGGTAGATTCCGGCACGCCGCGGTACTCCCGAACCGCGCTGTCGAAGAGATTGCTGCCTTGCACGTCAAGGCTCATTTTCTTGGTGAATTGCCAGCGGGCAGAAAGTGAAAAATTATCGCTTGAGTCGAAGAATATTCCCTCACCCGTACTTCCAATTCCATCAAGATATTTATCACGCCAGTTGTACGCTGCACGCAGACTGACATCACCCTTTTCCCAGTATAGCGTCATATTTATGTTGTGCTTCGAAAGACCGGTGATCGGCAAAGCCTTACCAGTGCGCCGGTCCACGTCCTCGGTCGTACTGTCGATCATCGAGTAGGTATTGACCGTACCGAAACCGTCGAACGGGGCAGGCAGGAAATCAAAAGGCATCTGGAACAATACCTCGACGCCCTGGATCGTCGCCTGTGCACCGTTCCGCGGACGTGTCACCGTGAAGCTGACGCCGTCATAAATCTCTTCCGAAGCCACCCGAACGATGAAGCTGGACAGGTCCTTCTTGAACAAACCCACCGAAAACAGCGATTCCGGCCTGAAATAATATTCGGCGGAGAGATCATATTGGGTCGACTCAAAAGGATTGAGCTCCGCATTGCCGGCGGTTCCCTGACGTGGCGGGAACGTATTCAACGAGACCCCTGGATTCTGGTCCCCCGAGTTCGGACGCGCGATCACTTTCGCAGCGCCAAACCGAATCAGGAAATTACTCGTCACGCCCGCTTTCAGCGCCACGCTGGGAAGGAAATGGTCGTATGTCTTGTCGACCTGGATCGGAACAGTCGAATTGCCCGTAATGATACGGCTGCCGTTGGCACGGAAATCCGTGATGACATATCGACCGCCAAGGTTACCAGACAGATCGATCGCGCCCAGCATGGTTTCGAAATCGACCTGGGCGTAGGCCGCAAAGTTTCCTTCACGGGTGACGAAGCTGCTGAGGGGGTCGGTAACCGTAGTGCAGGTGATCCCGCGGATTTCACAGGCCAGCTTGCGATCGCCCGCGCGGATTACCGGGACCAGAACCGGATAGGCGTCGTACCCGCTCACGCCCTGCAGGATGTCGATCGTGGTCGTCCGATACGCATTCGGTACGGTATCAACCGAAACGGACGCGGTGGGCTGCGAAGCCTTTCGCTCGCGGTCCACATCGACCTGGGAAACACGCACGCCTAGCCGCAGGTTCTGAAAGAAATCGCCGCCAAGCTTGATCTTGCCGTCCAGCCTGGCCGCCTTCAGGCGCGCATCCGAAGCAACCGTGTTGTCGAAGAAGTTGGTAAAGGCGAATTGCGTCGGATCCGTCAGATTCACATTCGCGGGGACGGTGAAGCTCGGTACGGTATTCTCCAGCGTGAACGGGATATCGTAGCGCAGCTTGCTGGTCAGTCGCGCGAACTGCTGGAGGCCGAATTGCTTCGATCGAGAGTAGCTGACGTCGGCGCTCAGGTCCAACCGGCCGAAGGTCCAGGCACCGTTCAAACCGGTTGCCAGGGTCGTCCCCTCGTTGTCGTATAGCTCGGTGTTACCCTGGAAGGTCGTGTTGATGATCCCCGACATCAACGTTTCGTCCGGCGAGAATTTCACCGCCTTATATGCGTTGCCATTGGTTCCAAGCGGAACGCTGAACCAGTCTCGATTGCGAAGAATCTGCTGTCGAGAGTAGAGGATGTCGAAAGAATATTCGCCCCCAGATCCCGCGTCCCACTGCAATGTGCCGTTTACGCCAACACGCTTGCGACTGTCCTCGATCAACGTATTGCGGATATCGCCGATATAGAAAGCGGCAGCTCCCGTACCATCGGGATTTCGGGACAGGGGGGTGCCGTTTGGCCCAAGGTTGTTCGCCGTCGCGCCGGTATCGAACGCAGTTGTCAGTGCCGCGAAACCGGTATTCGAAAATACGGATTCGTCGCGGATCGTGCGATCCGAATACGAGACGTTGATGAGTGCGCCCAAGTTGTCGGTGATATGCTGAGACAAAAGTGCCGAACCGCGGAATCCGAACTTTTTGCCGCGATCGTTGTAGAGCCCCTCGACCGAGAAGGCCCGGACGTTTTTCGATGAAGCAAGCGGACGTGCGGTTATGATGTTGACGATACCCGACAACGCGCCTTCGATATCCGAGGCTGCTGGTAGCTTGGTCACCTCAAGACGCTGAATGATTTCCGACGGCAACTGCGCCAGCAGGCCATAGCTTCCAGTGCCAAGGGTATCGAGACCCGATCCGCCGCGACCGGCCGCGTCGACCACCTCCCGCCCATTGGCCAGCGTGATGTTCTGGCGCAAGCCGCGGATGGATATCTGCGATCCCTCACCCAAGGTTCGCTGAATTTGCACGCCTGAGACACGCTGAAGCGACTCGGCGATATTCACGTCGGGCAGCTTGCCAATGTCTTCCGCGACGATCGAGTCGACGATCTGGGCGGATGACCTCTTTATTGAAATTGCCTGCTCAAGACCCGCACGGGTTCCGACGACGACGATCTCACCTTCTGCAGGGTCGGGAGATTGTTGCAGATTGCCCTGAGTCTGGGCTGCCAGCGCGTCGGGAAAGGCGCCCACCGCCACCGCGAGCGAACTTATCGTACACGCCAGATGCCAACCCTTCATGCTACTCTCCCGCTCATATTATTGCTGTAGTAGCAATTTGTGCGATGTGCCTCCCGCTGTCAACGGCTTCGTGTTTCATCGAGATCTACCGGCTCCTGGGAGGTTTATGGCCGGGGCGTGGGTCAGGAAACTCACTTACCGGCAGCCACAATGTGGGCCCGTGGCACAAACTGCTAATAAAGCACCGCGCGGGCTAGATCGGATGGATATATATCTTTAGCTTGCCCGAGCAGGGGTGGCGCGTCGCCGCCTCTTCGGCACGCTCAAAGTAAAGTGGCTCGCAGAACGCGGGTCCTGGATTTGTAACCGGAAGGAAGAGGCGCGAGAGGCGGGGTGTGAGAATGAGCGTTGCACCATTGGATATTTTTCGCGAGGAGCTCCGGTCCGACAGCCGAACAGGGCGCGGCAACAGGCGGTCACGAACATTCCGCAAGAAACTAAGATCGTTTATCGATCGGCCAGGTTTCACGGGCGAGATTTGAACGGCAGGCGGCTTGCTCGGAAGCCCATAGCCAGCGATCTTCGATCGCACGCGAGATGACAGGAAAGTCTACGGCGAAGATGCTCAATGCCCAACCAAACTTCAGCCTGATCGACGGGATCACCGTATTGCAGGCCCTGGCGACCTCGGAAGCGCCGATCGGCAGCCGGGAACTTGCACGCCGGCTCAATCTGGAGACAACACGCGCCAACCGCCTTCTGCGAACACTTGCCTACATGGGCATCGCCCGGCAGACTGCGAACCGGAAGTATGTACCGGGCGCAGGGATGTTTGTTCTTGCCGCGCAGAGCCTGTTCGCTTCCGGCATTATCAAGAATGCTATGCCGCATCTGGAATCGCTTCGCCGGTTCAACCTCACGGTCGCCTTCGGCGTGCTGTGGCGGGATACCGTCAGCTATCTCTATCATGCGCCACCCGGCATGTCCTCGATCGAAGCGCTTGGACGGATCGGAGTATATCCTGCCACAAGAGGTGGCATCGGGCTTGCACTTCTTGCCGCTAGCAGCGACGCAGACGTACGCTCGACATACGCCGACCGGGAGGTGCCGGGATTCAACTCGCTCGAAGCGCTATTCGCCGAACTGAGCCGCATTCGGTCCGAGGGGCATGTGCGTTACGCGGTGGCAAATAAGCCCGGTGAACACACGTTAGCTATCGCGGTGGGCGACCCTCCTCATGCAGCAGTGGCGCTTTCGGGTTGGATACCGGAGGGTGCAACTGACGAACTACTATCGGCACTTCGCACGGTTGCAGCATCGATCCAGATGCTTGCCTAGGTGACCGCGCGTTCATGGGAATGATCAGCTTACCGACATGCACGATCGGCGCTGTCAGGCCAACGTGGCAGCCAATGTCGGAGACTGGTAGCGGGAGCGAATGAGCCACAAGTCCGGCGCCCTGCTACCCAGCCCATTCCGGCGCTTCAACTCGTCATCCGAGGTGATCCGGCCGGTGGTGATGATGTAGGTCCGGTTTCCGCTGTGGATACGCAACGTCGAGGATCTGCTGGTCGAGCGCGGGATCGACATCTGCCACGAGACACTGCGGTTCTGGTGAAACAGGTTAGGGCCGATGTTCGCCGGCGACATCCGGCTTCAGCGGGTTAGCCGGATGCGCGGGTTCCGGCATTGGCGATCGCATCTCGACGAGATGTACGTGAAGCTGAATGGCGAGATGGTCTACCTATGGCGAGCCGTCGATCACGAAGGTGAGGCGCTCGAGAGCTTCGTCACCAGGTCGCGGGACAAGGCCGCAGCGCTGACCTTCATGAGGAAGGCGCTGAAGCCGCCACGGGTCGCCCGAAACGATCACCACCGATGGTCTGCAATCCTACGGTGCGGCGATGGACCAACTCGGCAACCGCGCCAGGCAGGAGGTCGGCCGCTGGGCCAACAACCGGGTCGAGAACTCCCACCTGCCCTTCCGACAACGCGAGCGTGCGATGCTCAGATTCCGGCGGATGGCTTCGTTACAAAAGTTCGCCTCCGTCCACGCCAGCGTCCATAATCACTTCAACCTCGAACGCCATCTCGTCGACCGACAGACCTACAAGCAACGCCGCTCGGCTGCCTTGGCCGTGTGGTCCCTGATCGCAAGCTAGCCCCCGCCCCTCAAAGATGCTCCTGCATCATCGGGAGAGCAGTTCGCTTTAGACTAACAGCACCGCCATAAAGCCTCCAAGCCATTCTAGGAACTGGACAATTTCTAATTTCCTGCGCGTTTCCGCGCCATTCCAGTTCGGTACGGTACTGCGGAGGGCCAGATGCGAACTGGGAATACCGAAGTCTCTCCTGCTTTCTCCGTCCGACGTCGCGGCAGTACCGTTTGCCTAAAAGCGGCCTAGCTCGTTTCACAACGGGGATTTCCCTGCCGATCAGGGACTCTACAGGGAATTTCCCTGGATTTGCGAGCGTGGGGTGATCGCCTGGGTCGCCAACGCACGCAAATCAAAGGCGCAGCCCCGTAAACTCCCTAGGGTCAGGACTCGTTGATCATAGCCAGAAGATGACGGTGGCAGCGAGGGCGATGACGGCCGCAGCCGATCCATCTGCTCGTCCGTCAGCCAAAACAGGTCGCTCTTTCCAGTCTCCTCACGGAGCCTGAGTCACATCGCAACCATCACATCAATGGGTCCTGCCCCTAGAGGATCGCATTCCGCGCGCGGAGCGGTCAATCGCGCCGGAAACCGGGCTGGCGAAACGGTATCCCGTCCCGCCAGCCCCAAAGATGTTCAGAAGCTGAACCGCACGCCGGCATAGAAACGTCGGCCATAGGGATCATATTCCTGCGCCGTTTCGACCCCGGCCAGCGACGAGGCGAAGCCCGCGGGGATCAACGGCGGCTGGCGATCGAACAGATTGTCGACGCCCAGCACGAACTCATATTTGCGGCTCGCGTCGATCGACTGGCGCAGCTGGATATTGTGGTAGAACACGCTACCCACGTTGTTCAGGCTCTGCAGATAGGCCTGGTCGGGGCCGGCGGGCGCCTGCCAGCCAAGACGGTCCTGGATGCTGCTCAGATAGTTGACCTGCCAGCTCGCGGCGAAACCGCCGACCGAATAGGATAACCGCGCGCTCGCCTTGTTCTTGAAACCCGTGCCCAGCCGGCCCGCGGCGAACAACTGGCCCAGATTCTCCTCGATCGGGCCGCCGCTGTAGGACTGCTTCTCCAGGCTGAGCAGCCGCGTATAGAACAGGTCGAACGCGATATTGTCGTCCTGGGCCAGCCCCAGCGGGCGGTTGTACGACAGGTTCACGTCGATCCCGCGCGTCTGGATATTCGCCACGTTCACCAGATAGGTGGCGATCGTGTTGAGCTTGCCGGTCGGGAAGCGCTGGATCCCGCCGCAGTACATCGCCTCGCCGCTCGACTGGCAGCGGTCGACCATGATCTGCGCGGGCAGCGAGCCGATCGCGTTGTCGATCCGGATGTCGAAATAGTCGACCGACAGGCTGAACCCGCGCAGCCCCCTCGGTGTCAGCACGCCGCCAAGCGTCAGCGTCTTGGCGGTTTCCTGCTTGAGATTGGGGTTGCCGCCCTCCGCGATGCCCATCCAGTTGAGATCAAACGAGCTATAGGTGAAGACACCGCCATTCGCCGCGATCTCGCCGACCAGGCCGGGAATCGCTCGGCAACCGGCGTCCTGCGGACGGGTGCTGGTGAGCGTGGCGCCGGCGCACGGATCGATGACGGTCGCGCCACCGCCGCCGCCGCCGACGATGAGGGAATAGAGTTCCGTGACACTCGGCGCGCGATTGGCCTCTGCATAATTGCCGCGCAGCCGCAGGCCGGCGAACGGCGCGTAGTTGATTCCGGCGTTCCAGCTGAACACGCTTCCGATCGAGGAATAGCGCGAATAACGGGCAGCGGCGGTCAGGCCGAGCTGGTGGAACAGCGGCTTGTCGGCCAAGATCGGTACGCTGGTTTCACCGAACAGTTCGTACACGTTAAACCGGCCGGTCAGATCCTGCTGTCGCGCGAAGCCGGCGAGATTGCCGGCATTGGTGTTCTCGTCCCAGTCGGTGGCGCTCTTTTCGTTGCGATATTCCGCGCCCAGCGCGAAATCGACGCTCCCGGCTGGGAGACGGAACGCCTTCCCCGAAACCGTCGCGGAGGCAACGTGCTGGGTATTCTTGATATGCGCGTAGCGCGGGATCAGGACATAGTCGGCGGCCTTCGCCGTCACGGTGTTGAAGCCGAAGATGTTGATCGGCACGCACCCTTCCGCCCGCGCCGCGGCGCTGCGGCAAACGATCGCGCCGGTGCCGTCCACCATCGAATCCAGCGCCTCGCGATACCGGGTCGAGTTGACGTCCTCCGCGGTCGTGGAGTCCTTCATCTGCCCGAAGACGTAGGACACGTCGTATTTCAGCGCCCCCACGTCGCCGCGAACGCCGGTCGCCACGCGCCAGGTTTCGCGACGGGCGTTGTTCGAGCGGTCGAACACTTCATTCTGGCGACGGCGGAACTGGATCGCCACGACGTCGTTCGTCGCGTCCGCGTCGGCGTTGCGGGTAGTGATGATGCTGCGGATGCCGGCAGGGATATACGGGTTGGTGATCGGGATGCCCGGCCCGCCGTTACTGTAGACGAAGCTCCAGTCGCCCGCCGCGGCCTCCAGCCGGGCAGACGAGGTGACGCGGCTGTACATCGGTTCGACGAACAGCTCAGCGCCATCGGCGATGTCATAGCGCAGGTTCGCCGAGGCGAGGTAGCGCTCGACCGGCAGCGAGATGCGGCGGTCGCCGTTGCGATTATAGGCCAGTGACTGCGGAAAGCCGAGCACGAGGCTATTGTCGGGATTGAAGGTGAACACCTGCGCGCTTCCGGTCGCGGTCCGCAGATCGAACCGGCCCTGCGGCACATAGGAGCTGTAGGCCGGCACGCCGACCAGCGCGAGCGAGCGGTCCTCGCGTGAGATCTCGCGGTTGCGCGACAGGAGGCCGGCATCCTTGTCATAGGTGAAGTTGGCGCTGACATGGCCGCGGTCGTCAGCGCCGAAGCTCATGCCGCCCGTCAGGCTGAACAGATATTTGGCGTTGTCGCCGCGCGAGGTGATCCCGTAGTCCGCGCGTGCCGAGATACCCTGGATATCGTTCTTAAGGATGAAGTTCACGACGCCCGCGATCGCATCCGACCCATAGACGGCGGAGGTGCCGCCGGTGACGACCTCGACCCGCTCGATGAAGTCGGTCGGGATGTTGTTGAGATCGACAGCCGACGAACCCGGAAAGCCCGCGACGAAGCGCCGGCCGTTGACCAGCACCAGCGTGCGCGAGGGGCCGAGATTGCGCAGGTTGACCGTCGCCGCGCCGTTGCCGGATGTGGCAAAGTTGGAGTTGCTGCGCGAGGCGCCGATCCCAATCTGCGGCATTTTGCGCAGGATGTCCTCGATACTGGCGGAACCGTCCTGACGGATCGCCGCGGCATCCATCACCGCGACGGGCACCTGGGCGTCGACCTGCGGGCGCGCGATGCGCGAGCCGGTGACGACCACGGCGCCTTCATCGGCATCGGCGGGCGACGTCTGCTGCGCGAAGGCCGGGTTGATCGCCAGGACGGCCGCCGCCGCGGAAATGCCGGCCTTCAGGATATGCTTTCTCTTTACCATGTTTCCCAACCCCTTTTCCCAGATACGAAGATGAAGTTCACACGCTGCGTTTCGCCCCACCTTCGCGGGTGGGCCTTTGTCATTCGAGATCATCTTTTCGATTTGCCCGTCGGTCGCGTGACGACGACGCCGTTGTTTATCGTCGACGTCGCGTCGCCTTCCCGGACGACAGTTCCGTTCAGCATCACCATGTCGAAGCCGATGGCCGGCTCGAACGGGTTCAGATAGGTCGATCGGGCGCGGACCCGCGTCGGATCGAACAGCAGCAGGTCCGCCTTTGCCCCCGCCTTCACGATCCCGCGATCGGTGAGGCCCATCGAGGCCGCCGGCAACCCGCTCGCCTTGCGCACCGCCTCCTCCAGAGTCAGCTTGCCGCCGTTCACGACATAATGTTCGATTAGCCGGGCATAGGTACCGGTGGAGCGCGGATGGCGGATGCCCGGGCCGCCGTCGGACGAGATCGCGGTCAGCGGACTGGTCACCAGCCGGTCCTGCACCTTCTCGTCCATGATGAAATGCGCCCCGTGACCGCCGGCAGGCCCGAGTTCCAGCAGCACCTCCTCGAATGGCTTGCCCTGAGCCGCGGCGACGTCGGCCAGCGTCTTTCCCTTGTGGGGCTCTGACCCGAACAGCAGCGATTCCGGGCCACCCCGGCGTATCATCCGCGCGCGGACATAGTCGCGAAGTTCGTCGCGTCGCGCGTTCAGCACCGACGGGTAGTCGGCGGGCGGCAGCGCCCACTCGGGGAAGATAACGCCCAGCCAGGTGTATCCGGCGGTATAGGGATAGGCATCGGCGCTCAGACGGACGCCCTGCGCTCGTTTGCGGGCGACGAGATCGAGCACGCGATCGGCGGAGGCGACATCCTTGGCGAAAACAATCTTGAGGTGCGACGCCTGGATGCGGGCGTTCCCGCCATAGCTGACCAGTTCCTCGATCGCGCCTTCGATCAGGCCGTCATCCTCGGTCCGCATATGGCTGATGACGATGCCGTCGGCCGCCTCGACCAGCCTGGCCAGCGGCACCAGTTCAGCCGCCTCGGCGTAGCGCCCCGGAACATATTCGAGGCCGGTGGACAGGCCCAGGCTGCCGGCGCGCAGATCGTCGGCCAGCCGCGCGTTAAGTTGCGCCTGCTGTTCGGCGTTGATCGCATGGGCGGTATCGGGGATTCCGGCGAGGTGACGCAGCGTGCCATGGCCCGACAGCGGCGCGACGTTGATCTTCAACCCTTTCGCCTTGATCCGCGCGATCCACGGCGCCAGCGCGGTCGGAGCGCCAGCCTGGTCGATACTCGCGCTCCACCCGTCCTGGCCCAGCACGACGGTGGTCACGCCCATCGCAAGATAGGCGTCGAAATCGTCGGTTTCGGCATTACCGTGCGCATGGCTGTCGATGAAGCCGGGCGACAGTACGCGGCCATTCGCGCGGATCACGCGCCGGGCCTTCACCCGATCGTCGGGCGCGTCGCCGATAAAGACGATCGCGTCGCCCTTCACCAGCAGGTCCGCCTGATAGGCCGGGCGGCCGGTACCGTCGACGATCCTCGCGTCAGCGATGAAGACGTCGAACGTGCCGCCCGCCGCCTTTCGCGCACGGGCGAAATCATTGGCGAGTGCCGAACCGGAGAACAGCGCGACGACAATTCCGGCGACGCAGAATTTGACCGGGTTCAGCATGACAACGCTACCTCCGGCACGAGGTCCGCGTCGAGGAATGCATCGGTGTAGGCGAACAGCGCCGGGGTTCCCCCCGTGTGCAGGAAAACGACGTCGCCGTTGAGCAGGCCGCGATGCGCCAGGTCGAACAGCCCGGCCATCGCCTTGCCGGTATAGACCGGGTCGAGCAGAAGTCCTTCGCGCTGCGAGGCGAGCTGGATGGCGTCCTGCGCAGCGGACGTAGGGATGGCGTAGCCCGCCCCGCTATAGTCGTCGAACACCAGGATTTCGCTGTCGGGGATCGTCAGCGCGCTGCCCAGCTTGGCCAGCATCTGGTCGAGCACCGTCCGGATCTTCGCGCACTTGACCGGGGCCGGCTCGCTGATCGAGATGCCGATAACCGGGATGTTCGAACCAAGCAGCCGCAGGCCGCCGAGTAACCCCGCCTGCGTGCCGCCGCTGCCTGTCGCCAGCAGGATGGCTGACGGCGCGATGTTCTGCGCCTCGAACTGCGCGAGCAGCTCACCCGCGCAATTGGCATAGCCCAGCGCGCCGGTGCCGTCGGACGCCCCGGGCATGATGACGACCGGCGTCTCGCCCGCGGCGCGCGCGGCCCTCTCCAGTTGCCCGACGCGAACGTCGGTCGCCTCGTTCTCGTCCGCGACGAAATGCACGTCTGCGCCGAACAGCCGGGTCAGCAGGATGTTGCCGGAAGCGGTGTAGAACTGGCTCTCGCGCTCGACCGGATCGTGCAGCACGACCTGGCAGCGCAGCCCGGCGCGCGCGGCGGCGGCGGCCGTCTGGCGAACGTGGTTGGAATGGCGCGCTCCCGAGGTAATCAGCAGCGTAGCCCCCCGCGCAAGCGCATCACCTATCGCGAATTCCAGCTTGCGCGCTTTGTTGCCGCCCATGGCGAGGCCGGTGCAGTCGTCGCGCTTGACGAAGATGCGCACGCTCTCGCCGACCGCGATCCCGGTTGCGTCGAGTGGTGTCGGCAATTGTGCCAGCGCACGGCGCGGAAATCGCGCCATGTCCAAACCAGAATTCATTCATGCCCCCGAGTTGCGAAGTACAGCCGCGTTTCCGACATCACGTGGCGCGACAGGACGATGGCGGAAATCATCGTGGGCACGGCCATCAGGGCGAACATGATGTCGACGAAGCCGATGATGGCTGCGGTGGTCGAAACCGCCCCCACGACGATGCTTGCGATATAGAAGAGGTTATAGATGTTCCTGTGCTGCGCCCCAAACAGGAACGCGAAACACTTCATTCCGAAATAGGAATAGCTGAACAGCGCGCTGACCCCGAAGATGAACACGCACAGCAGAAGCAGCGGCGCGCCGAAGCCGGGATAAGCCGACTGAAAGGCATGGGCGGTCATCAGCACCCCGTTCAGCCCCTCGATCCGCCAGGCTTCGGTGACCAGGATCGCCAGCGCGGTCAGCGTGCAGACGAGCAGCGTGTCGATCGCCGGCGAGATCATCGCCACCAGCCCTTCATGCACCGGCTGCGAGGTCCTGGCCGCGCCATAGGCGAGCGCCGCGGTGCCGATCCCGGCTTCGTTGGAGAAGGAGGCGCGCCGCACGCCCAGCACGATCAATCCGCCCAAGGCGCCGCCGAACATCGCGTCGCCCTGATAATGATCGGCGCGGAAGGCGTCGGTGAAGATCAGCCCCAGATAGTGGGGCAGGGCGTCGAGATGGGTCGCGACGATGCCCACCACCGCCCCGAAGTACAGCAGCACCATCAGCGGCACCAGGGTGGTGGCGATATGGCTGATGCGCCGCAGCCCGCCCAGGATGACGATGCCGGTGATCGCTGCCAGGCCGATTCCGATCGCGGCATCCGTCCACCCGGTCATCGCCATGCCGGCCGGCGCCAGGCCCAGCACCCGGATCGCCTGAGTCAACTGGTTGGCGTTGAAGATCGGCAGGCAGCCGAACATCGCCGCGACACAGAACAGCGCGGCCAGCGGCCACCAGCGGCGTCCCAGCCCCTCGGTGATGACGTACATCGGCCCGCCCTGAAGCTCGCCGCGCGAGTCACGTCCGCGATACATCACCGCCAGCGTGCAAGTGACGTAGTTGGTGGCCATGCCGACGATGGCCGAGACCCACATCCAGAAGATCGTGCCCGGCCCACCCATCGCAATGGCCACCGCAACGCCGGACACGCTGCCGATCCCGATCGTCGCCGCCAGCGCCACCGACAAAGCCTGGAAATGCGATATCTGGCCGGGATCGCCGGCCCGGTCATGGCGGCCGGCCAGTACCTGCATCGAATGGCCAAGATGCCGGAACGGCACCAGTCGCGACCGCACGAGGAAATACAGCCCTCCACCGGTCAGCAACAGGGCCAGCGGCAGATCCCAGATCCACTCCGCGAACGCCGTGATGATCTCCTCGACACGCATGGCGGCGGCTCCTCCCGCCGCCTACTTCTGCAGCGCCGGAAACAGTCGCCGCAGGACGGCGGTGCGCGTCCTGGCGAAGCTGGTATCGGCGCGCGCGGTAGCTTCGTTGCGGGTGTTCTGAACGTAGATCACCGCGCCTCGGCTTTCCGGCTGAATGTACATGAAGCTGGAAAAGCCGACCTGTCCGCCGGTATGGCCGACGAAGCGCAGGCTGCGGCCGCCGCCCACATCCTCATCCACGACGAAGGTGGACAGGCCGATGCGCTGTCGGGTCAGCGAAGGGTCGGGCGCGTCGAACAGCGGCTGGCGCATCTCGTCCAGCGTTTGGCGGCTCAGCACCGTATCGTAATTGCCATTGTCGTTCACGCCGAGCAGGAAGTGCGCGAACCTGAGCAGGTCGGACATCGGGCCGTTCAGCCCGCCATTGCCGTTGGTCGCGCCGGTTTCGACCTCCGGTCCGTTCGCGTTCGGCGTACCGCCCTGCACATAATAGTTGTTCGAGCGGTTCCTGCTCAGGAAATAGGGCGTCGCATCGAAATAGCTGCGCGACATGCCCAACGGCATCAGGATGTTCTTGGTGATATAGACTTCGATATCGTCGCCGGTGATCTCCTCGACGATCCGCCCCAGCGCCGAGGTGCCGGGATTGGAATAGCCGAAACGCGAACCCGGCGCGAACTCGAGCCGGCTGTAGGGCATCATCGCGGCAACCTGCGACCATCTGGCCGGCTCGTGCGGCGCCCAGTCATTGTCGCCGCGCCACGGAAAGGTCGCGCCGCGCATGCCGGAGGAATGGGTCAGCAGATGCCGCAGCGTGACATCCGACATCTTGCCGAACGGGTTATGCACCTGCTTGAATTCCGGCAGATAGTCGACCACCCGCTCGTCGAGCGACAGCTTACCCCGATCGCGCAGCTGCAAGACGGCGATCGCGGTGAACATCTTGGTGATCGACGCCCAGTGATACAGGGTGTCGGCATCAACCGGGCGGGCGGCATCCTTGTCCGCAAGGCCGTAATATGCGGTCCTGAGCACGCGACCGTCCTGCGACACGGTCATCGCCGATCCGATCACGCCCTCCGCCTTCAGGTTCGCATCATATTGTGCGACGACTTCCGACCAGGCACGGTCCAGCCCGGCCCGGGACGACTGCGCCGAAGCGGCCGGCGCGGCCATCATGGCCATTGCGACGGCAACCGTGCCAAATGTGCGGATCATCGCAGATTCTCCTTGAAGAAACGGGCCCAGTTGCCACCCATGATCTTGTCGATCTCCCGCGCGCGGAATCCGCCCTTGCTCAGAGCGGCGTGGATCGACGACAGCCGGTCGATGGTGTTCAGTTCGGGAATGACCGCGTGCCGCGGCGGCGGGCCGAAGCCGGGAATGCCGCGCTTGCGATTCATTTCCCACCACGGGCCATAGCTTTGCGCGTCGCGATCGTTGTCGAACGGGCGTCCGTCCATGCGGTGACCGTCCATCGGATAATCGTTCGCCACGCCGACTGCATCGATTCCGGCCAGATTGGCGACGTGGCGAACATGCGCGACATAATGTTCAGGCGTCGGGCGCGGCGCATCGGTGAGCCAGAAGCTCATCATGAAGATACCGGTCACGCCGCCGCTGGCCGCGACCGCACGGATCATGCGGTCGGTCGCGCCGCGAGGATGATCGAGCAGCGAGCGGCAGGCGCCATGCGACAGGATCACCGGCGCCTTCGATCGCTGCACCGTCTCCAGCGCGGTCGCTTCGGAGGCGTGGGACACATCCGGGATCAGGCCAAGCCGGTTCATCTCGGCCACGCCCTCTATACCCAGCGGCGACAGGCCACGCCCGCTACGCTCATCGACGTAGGATGTCGCGAACTGGTTGCTTTCGTTGTGGGTGATCTGGAGGACGCGCAGGCCCTTGTCGCGGAAATGGCCCATGCGCGACAGATCGTCGCCGATCGGATCGCAGCCCTGGAATTGCAGGACGGCCGCGATCCTGCCCTTGCGCCCGATATCGCCGGCGGATTTCGCGACGAGCAGATCGGGCATATCTTCGGCGATGCGCCGGTTGGCAGCATCGATGCTGCGGTCGCACAACTCGAAGGTACGGCGATAGATCGGGTAGCCAGCGGGATCCGTTGCCGGCTCTCCTGCGGAAACGTCGGCAATGAACAGGTCCAGCCCCGACCGGCGCACATCGGCCGGATTTTCCGGCAGGAAACTCATCCCGTCTGCATAGCCACGTCGTTGTCGCGGGGCTGCAAGCGCGGGACCCACGATCGAGCCGCCGACCGCCACGCCGATAGCGCCCAGAAAGGCGCGGCGCCCAGGATTGCATGATGTCGGCATGACAGCCTGTAACCCCCACCAGAATCGACCCGTGTCGGATCGGACGTAATTTTCTCACAAGAAAACTCAATTGGGTCAAGGCGAAATTCTCTTATGAGATAATAATGTTCATTTTGTCCGAATTTGCATGGCAGATCGCTCGGTGATACGCCTGTGCCCAGGGGAGCGCTGCGCCATCTCAAAAGCTTGCATCAGGAAAACATTGTGAGATCGCATGGTGTTGATCCGCATGCGATCGCCTCGCTCGGCGCGTTCATACGGCAGCTTCGGATGCGGAAGGGGTGGACGCTCGCGCAGATGAGCGCGGTAGTCGGCATCCCCGTATCGACCCTGTCGAAGATCGAGCGCGACAAGCTCTCGCTCAATTTCGACAAGCTCCAGCAATTGGCGCACCGCACCGGGGTGCCGCTGTCGACTCTGTTCTCCGGCCTGTCGCAGCCGACGCCGCCGGGCGGCCACGGCCGCCGCAGCTTCGGCCCGGCCAGCCAGACGCTGGAGGTATCGACGAAAATCTACGACTATAACTATCTCTGCACCGAGTTGCTGCGGAAACGCATGATTCCGATGCTGATGAACGTGCGCGCGCGGACGTTGGAGGCGTTCGGTGACCTCCACCGGCACAGCGGCGAGGAATTTGTCTACGTCTTGGCCGGCGCGGTCGAGGTGCAGACCGAATTCTATGATCCGGTCGTGCTGCAGGTCGGCGAATATATGTATATCGATAGCGGCATGGCGCACGCCTATCTGGTGGCCGACGGCCATGACGAAGCGACCTTCCTCGGCATCTGTTCGAGCGCTGAGGAGGATCTGCTGGACGAGTTGCTGCTCAAGTCGACGATCGAGGCCGCCGCCTGATCCCGCACCCCTGACGTCGCATGCTACCGGAAGTGCGGCGGGATGCCACATAACAGCCGTGATGGAACCGGCGCGGGCGGCAGGCAGACTGCGCCGGGGCCGACCATGCCGCATCAGCGCCCGGCTTCGGCGCCTGGGGGCCGCGACGCCTGATTATGGCGATTGAGGATCATGCGATCGTGCAAGCGAGCGACGATCCCGCTTCCTGTCTTCGCGAAGACGAAGGGGAACAGGCCATGGGCAAGGCAGGCGATCCCGCCCGCGATCATGCGCACGCCGAACGACGTGGCCGATCCCAGATGCTGCCAATAGCTTTCGCCGACCGTGGCCGGATGTCGTGAGAAGAGATGGAACACGCAAGCCTCCCTAGGCCAGCGGTCCTAGCGACAAGGGCGGTTGATTTTTTCCCATAATTGGCGTCAATATTTCCTTATGAGGGAAATTTTTCGCTGTGGAAAATGATACGGTCGAGCTCGATCGTATCGACAGGAGGATTCTCGTCGCGCTGCAGCGCGACGCGACCCTCTCGCTCGCCGCGCTGTCCGAGGCGGTAGGACTGTCGAGCAACGCCTGCTGGAAACGGATCAGGAAACTGGAGAACGACGGCATCATCCTGAAGCGCGTCACCTTGCTGAACGCCGACCGGCTGAACCTGGGCCTGACCGCATTCGTCGCCGTCCGCACCAGCCAGCATGACGAAAGCTGGCTGGAGGCGTTTTCCGCCGGCGTCAGCCGGATACCCGAAGTCGTCGAATTCCACCGAATGAGCGGCCAGATCGACTACATGCTCAAGATCGTGTGCCGCGACATCGGCGACTACGACCAGGTTTACAAAAAGCTTATCCGATCCGCCCGGTTGAGCGACGTCAGCGCCGCTTTCGCGATGGAAAAGATCAAATCGACCACGGAACTGCCGATCGGATGACATTCGTCCAGGCGATCGGGAACACCGGGTACAGGCAGAGGGTCCAAATCATGGTTCATCGTTCATTCTGGGCGCGCGCGCTCCTGATGGCGTCAGCGTTCACGATCCTGCCCGCGGCGGCGGCGGGCCAACCGCCCGCCGCGCAGGCGGCGTCGGGCCAGAAGGCCAAACCGGACCTCGCAACGCCGCCGGCCCAGGGCACGACGACCTATTCGCTCACCTCGATCGGCGGCAATCATGGCCGGGTCGCGGTGTGGCGCGATACCGACGGCACGCTCTGGGCGCGCTACAGCCTGCTGTTGCGCGGCTTCGTTACGGAACTGGAATATCGCGCGCGGCTGCGCGCTGACGGCACGTTCGAGATGCTGGAGATCAAGGGCGTCACGCCGAGCGGAGATGCCGCCGAACAGTTCAGCGTCGCGGGCGAACGCGCCAGCTATCGCAGTCCGGTGGACAGCGGCGAAGCCGGCAAGGCGGGCATGTATTTCCCCTACGGCGGCTATGACGTTCCGGCGATGATCGTGGCGGAGGCGCTGTATCGCATGCCGGGCCGTTCGGTGGCCCTGCTGCCGTCGGGCCGCGCGACGCTCCGGCCGCTGACCACGCTCAAGGTTGAGCAGGGTGGCAGGACGAAGACGCTGACCGCCTATACGATCGACGGCCTCAACATCGCGCCGCAACCGATCTGGTTCGATGGCGACCGCTTCTTCGGCCTTATCACCTATCTCAACATGCTGCCGGCCGGCTGGGAATCGATCGCGCCCGAGCTCTCCCGCGCGCAGGAGGCCGCGCTGGCCGAACGCGCGCCAGCCATGCTCGCTGAGCTCGCACCGCGTCAGGTCAAGCCGGTCGTGTTCGAGAATGTCCGCATCTACGACGCCGCCGCGCGATCCTTTCGCGAGGGCATGACCGTCATTGCCAGCGGCGGCACGATCACCACCGTCGCCCCCGCCCGCGCGCGCTTCGCACGGCCGGCCGATGCGACGGTGTTCGACGGTAAGGGCAAGACGCTGGTTCCCGGCATGTGGGACGCGCACATGCACTACGGATTCTTCTCCGGCGACCTCAACGGCCCGCTGCTGCTCGCTTCCGGCATCACCAGCGTGCGCGATCCGGGCAACCGGCCCGATGGACTGATCGCCCGCAAGCAGCGGATCGACGAGGGCAGGCTGCTCGGTCCGCACATCATCGCGGCGATGATGATCGACGGCCCCGGCCCGATGGCGGCTCAGCTCGCGGTGATCGTCGACGACGAGGCGAGCGCGGTCGCGGCGGTGCGCAACGCGAAGCAGATGGGCTTTGCCGCGCTCAAACTCTATGGCTCGCTCGACAAGGCGCTGGTTGCACCGATCGCGGCGGAGGCACGCCGGCTGGGCATGGGCGTGCTCGGCCACCTGCCGGCGGGCATGCGCCCGCTCGATGCGGTGCGCGCCGGCTATGGCGAGATCACGCACATCAACATGGCGATGATGCAGTTCATGCCCGACGCGGTCGTGGCCGGCACCAACAATCTCCAGCGTTTCTATGGCCCCGGCCTGCTGGCCAAGGACGTCAACCTGGGATCGCCACAGGTGACGGCGTTCATCGACGAGCTGCGCCGCCGTGGCACGGCGGTCGATCCCACGCTGACCGTGTTCGAGAATGGCTATGTCCTCGAACCGGGCGAGCCGCAGCCGGCGTATCGCAACTATGATGGCCTGCTGCCCCCGGTCTTCGCCCGCTCGCTCAAGGCCGGCGGGTTCGCCGCCACACCGGAGGTGGATCGCGCAGCGATGCGGGCGAGTTTCCGCAAACTTCAGGCGTTCACCGTCGCGCTGTATCGCGCCGGCATCCCGATCGTCGCCGGCACCGACGGCTATGGGCCGGAAATGGTCCGCGACCTCGAACTCTATGTGGAGGGTGGCCTCACGCCCGGCGAGGCGCTGGCAACAGCGACGATCATCCCGGCGCAGGTGTTCGGCACGACCGACCGCGGCGCCATCGTCGTGGGCGCACGATCCGATCTGGTACTCGTCGATGGCGACGTCAGTCGCGACATCGGCGCCCTGCGCCAGGTGGACAGGGTGATGATGGGCGACCGGCTGATGGACGGCGCCGCGCTGCGCAAGGCGTCGGGTATCCTCGACATGCCCGCGTCCGTCCCAGCCCGAAGCACTGGTGATCGACGGCAATGAGGATACTCGGTGTGGCGAGTGGTCGCTGATCGCCGGTCCCCCCCCTCAAGGACATCGCCGGTCGCCTGCGAGGTTCGCGGTTTGACCGGCAAATTGAGCGCACGGGCTAGTCACCCGCCAGTTCGGCGCTGACGGAAGGATCACGTCATCCGAACCCAATGGCGACCTCACCTCGAGTCGGCCTGGAATCGTGACCGGTTTGGGTGGGAATAAAACCGGGTCGGACATATCGTTCAAACGATACCGTTAACCGACATTTTCTGGTCGGACCCTGTCAGACCAACGTGGCAGCCGATGTCGAGGACTGCTTAGAGCGGTTTTCGATCAGTCTGCATCATAGCCGCAGGCGGCGAAGTAATGGGCGCACTCCTGCGGCGAGTAGAGATCGAGGATGCGGCCGATGGCATTCCACAAGCCGTGGATGGTGCGTTCGGCGGCCTTTCGCAGATGGGCTTTCAGCTTGGAGAAGGCCTGCTCGATCGGGTTGAAGTCCGGGCTGTAGGGCGGGAGGAAGAGCAGCGTGGCGCCGACGCTCTCGATGGCGGCGCGGACAGCCGGCGC
>JAMHVU010000158.1:0-2044 GCA_035911355.1 Sphingobium sp. | reverse complement strand
AGCCCCGGCCGCGCCACTCGATACGACCGTGCTTCGGCCCTCGCGGGCACCCGATGGCCTGGGCCCGGAGGATCAGGCGCGCATCGCCTCGCTCGAGGAGCAGTTACGCGCGCTCCGCGCGCGCGAGACCGGCGTGAGCGCCGCCGACCTGAAAGCCATGCTCGACGCCAACGCGGCCCAGATGCGCTCCGAGATGAACCGGATGCTGCTGGCGCAACGCCCCGTCACCGCCGGGATGGACCCGAACGCGGCGCCAGACGCCGAGGCGCGCAAGCGCATGGAGGAAGAACAGGCGCGCCGCGCCGCGATTGAGGAGGCCCAGGTCAAATCGCGCGGCCTCGTGCTCGATGGCGGCAGCGCCGACGGACAGATGATCCCCGAGGATGGCTCGGAAGGCCGCCGGCGCTCGACCAACGAAAGCTTCCTCGCCTCGGCGTCCTCGGCCGGGCAACCGCATGTCACATAGCGATTGCGTAACGACCCGCAATTAGACGACACGCTCTTATGATGAGCGCAACACAAAGCGCGACGCCGGCTCTCGATGAAATTTCGTTGCACCTACCCTGCACCCATGCTTATAGAAGCGCGTCGGCACCCGTAGCTCAGCTGGATAGAGCGCTGCCCTCCGAAGGCAGAGGTCACAGGTTCGAATCCTGTCGGGTGCGCCACTAGAAAACTGTTGATACACAAGGGTTTAACCGGGATCGACACGGCTCTGAAAAGCTTCCTCAAACCAGCTTGTCACACCCTCGTCACAGTGAGGGAGTTTGCGGCGTGGCAACCATTCGGAATCGCAACGGGAAGTGGCAGGCGCAGGTGCGCCGAAACGGTCATGCACCACGGTTCAAATCGTTCATCACCAAGCGAGACGCGGATAAATGGGCGCGGCAAGTCGAGGCGGAACTGGACGCCACGGTGATCGCGTTCGATCCTCGCATACTGGAACGCACCACGATGCGGGAGGTGCTGGAACGGTACCGCAGGGAGGTCACCGGATCGAAGCGCAGCCATGCCTCGGAGAACAAGAGGCTTGATGGTTTCCTCCGTCAGCGTTGGGCCGATGCACCGCTGTCCAAGGTGACGCCACAGGTCTTCAGCCGATACCGTGATGAGCGGCTGCGCACGGTCAGCGCAGGAACTGTAATACGAGATCTTGGCTTGCTCAGGACCATCTTTGAAACGGCTCGGCTGGAATGGGATATGCCCATGGCTGAAAACCCGGTGGCGAAGGTTCGCAAGCCGAGAGCACCTGACGCACGGGAGCGCCGGTTGATGCCGGGTGAACTCGACGCGCTGATGAAGGCATGCGAGGTGAACCGGAACCAGTGGCTGAGAACCGGCATCCTGCTCGCGGTCGAGACCGGTATGCGAAGGGGGGAGCTTCTGAGCCTGCTATGGCGTGATATCAGCTTCGCCACGGGAACCCTGCTCATTCGCGAAACGAAGAACGGTCATCCAAAGCGCATTCCACTGACGAGCAAGGCTATTGAACTGCTGGGTGAGCGAAGGGGTCAAACTGAGGATACATTGGTATTTCCGATCTCAGAGAACGCGTTTCTTTTGTGTTGGGAGCAGTGTAAGTCTGCTGCATCAAATAATATTCCAGAGTTGGAACATCTGCGGTTTCATGATCTACGACACGAGGCGGTAAGCCGATTCTTCGAAATGGGTCTGAGTGTTCCCGAAGTTGCTTTGATAAGCGGGCATCGCGATCCTTAGGGTCAGGACCCATAAACTGGATTCCCGTGCGTCCTGAAATGTGGTTCAAACTCCCGGAATCTGGGAAGTTTGTGATGTCTGACCACCACTTCTGGCTATCCAAAGCGCAGTTCGCGCGTCTGGATCTGGCGCGTCGATCAGGATGAGACGGGCGCGTCGATCAGGATGAGACCGGTTTGGCGGGGTCGGGTCGGAGGGAGGGCGTAGCCCGACCGGAGAGCCGCCCCCGCCAAACCGTGGCCGCTCGTCGGCGAGGGATCGCGGCCGGTTGGGCTATTCGGGAGCTTTCTCTGTTTTGGAGGAGCCCCGTGCCCGGCCGCCACGT
>JAMHVU010000157.1:0-2144 GCA_035911355.1 Sphingobium sp. | reverse complement strand
CCCGGATCAAGCGCGCGCGCGATTGCGCCGATCATCCATTTGCGGCCAAATGCGTTGTTCTCTACCGTGTCCTCTGCTCCCAGATAGTGCGTCAACCAAGGCGCGGTATCCGGTCCTCGCGACAGGCGCGGTACGCCATCCCATCGAAGCTCTGCGATCCGTTCTGCCACTGGATTGTAAACGTTGTGCTGCGCGACGCGGGCGATCACGCGGCCAACGTCGCTGATCTTGGGAGAGAGGCCGCAGTATTCCAGAAAGCAGGCGGCGCTTGTCACGTCTGGATCGGTGATCTTGCGCGCCTTCCAATAGCTCTGCGGCCCGGAGATATCCCACGGCGGGCGACGCATCAAATAGACTTCCTTGGCAAAATCGTTCCAAGCGAACACGCCGGAGAAACGCGGCTCGTATTGGAGGAATAGCGCCGTGTTCTGGAGGCTGTTGCCTTTGAGGCCGTCGCCGTCCTTGGTCATAATGACGTGGGTGCGCCATGTTCCCTCGTCAACCTGAAAGCCTCGCCCTACGGCGTAGCGCTGTGGTTCTGGCGCTGGCTCCGGCTCCGGCTGCGGCTGCTCGATCTCGACTGGCTCGATCGGCGGCGGCGCTTGTTCCGGCTCCGGCTCGTCCTGCGGCTGGTCCGGTATAACCTGCGCCTTGGCGATCTCGCGGTCGCGCCACTGATAGAAGCGCTCGCGCGTCCAGTCGCGCACGCGGTCGCGGATGATCGCATGAATGGCGGCGGGCTCCAGCCCTTCCGCCTCGGCGTCGGCGATGTCCCATCCTTCCGGCTTGGCGTGGCGGGTGATGTGTACGATCTTGACCGCCGTCGCGCCTGCCTCGTAGGCATACTCGACAAGACCTTTCGTCCACTGGCCATGCTGGTTGATGTATCCAAGCGTCGTGCGCCAGCCCTCGGCGTCGTTGTCCGGCCATATCAAGACGCTGCGGCCTGCCAGCGATTTCCAGTGCGTCTTTGACAGGGACTTGCCGCCGCCCATCCATGTCAGCGGAATGATGCGCCGCGCGGCCATGATCCGATCGGCGGCGTCCTTGCACTTCTCGCCTTCGACGAGGAGGATTTGCCAGTCAGGGTGTTTATCGAGCGCCTGTAGGCCATACATCGGGCGCGGCGCTGGATAGCTGCCGTGGCTCCAGCCCTCGAACTTCGCGGCGGCGTTCCTGGTCCACCAGACGCCGGGCGTTATCTTGCGATCATCGAAGTCAACCCGCAGGACATAGCCGATCAGCTCGCCAGCGCGCGTGAGATATGGATGCGCAAACGTCGGCTGATACGTGACGGTCTTTGGCTTGCCCGATCTCGGATCGACGCGCTTGGGATTGAGTAGCTGGACGGTGCGCTTGCCAGCTACGATCGGCGGCGCGCTTGCTGGCGGGCGCATGATCTCGTAGCCGTCATAGGGATTTGTGACCTCGCGGTACTCGATCGTCGATAGCGGCTCCAGCTTGGTGTCGCCGGTTATGTGGCGCGCGGCCTCTCCAGCGTCCTTGCAGCCGTAGCGCTCCTGCACGTAATCAACATTGTCGCCGTGACAGCCGCAGCCAAAGCAGTAATATTTCCAGACGCCATCCTTGGCGCGATAGAGCGTGAAGCTCTCGGTCTTTTCGGCATGGAAAGGACAGATGGCGCGGTATTCGTTGCCGTCCTTGGATAGCTTGACGCCCGACTGCCCGACGATTTCGGGCAACGGATAGTCGCGCTTTATCTTGTCGAAATCTATCGGCATTACACTTTGGCAGGTGCGGGTTTATGTTCTTGGCAGTACCATTGGCCGTACTGGTTTTTGCGGATACTTACGTTGTAGCCAAAAGGCGCGTGAGGCGATCCACAGGCGCGGCATGGATGATTGAAAAAGGCGACCAGTTCGCCGTTTTTGTTTTCCTTCGCGCTGACGAAATGTGGATCGCTAAAATTCATCTGGCGTCGCCCGTGCCTTGGCTGACAGCATCGAGCGGCCACGGTCGGTCAATTCAAGCCGCACGGTTTGGGCTTTGACGCCGCCGCGCAGGGTCCGTGACTTTTTGATGGTAGCTAGGTCTTGGCGCGCCAATACTAGGCAAAGCCGAAAAAGTCGCAAGTCGTGTTTGTCGGTTATCAAGCTCGACGGCTCGATGGCCAACAGCGCCTT
>JAMHVU010000156.1:0-39457 GCA_035911355.1 Sphingobium sp. | reverse complement strand
GCGCGAGGGCGATCAGGCGAACTTCAACAAAGAGGCGCGCCAGCGCTATCTCGCTTTCGCAACGTCCGGGGAGGCCCGCTGGCCGGGCAATTTTCGTGATCTGGCCGCGAGCGTCACCCGCATGGCAACGCTCAGCCCGAAAGGGCGGATCGATGTGGACGGTGTCGACAAGGAAATTGAGCGACTGCGGCGCCTATGGTCCGGCCAGACCGACCATGGCGCGGATAGTCTTTCAGGAATTCTGGACGAGGACGATATCGTCGCGCTCGATCTGTTTGACCGGGTCCAGCTCGCCGAAACGATCCGGGTCTGCCGGGCCAGCCGCTCTCTCTCGCAAGCGGGACGCACGCTCTTCTCCGCATCACGCGCACGCAAGAGCAACGCGAACGACGCCGATCGCCTGCGGAAATACCTCGCGCGCTTTGGGCTGGATTGGTCCCGCATATGCCCGCTGGAGTGAGCTGAAGCAGTTGGCGGATTCGCGGTCGGCAGGACGATGTCGACAAGCGTGCCGATGAGGCCCCGCAGACCGCTGACGGTGCGCGCGCCGGTTTTTCAGAGCATGGCCTTGCGGCGCGAGGGCATATCACCGACTTGCGGCTTGGAAGCGATACCGCCGCCGCGCGCTGCTGCTCCAGACTTCGCTAAACCACTTTCGGCATAAATCGCTGGAGGTCCAGATATAACGGGCATTTCCATGTCACGGAGGCCCGTTGTCATTTGCGGCTTGCGGGCGGCAAGACAGGCCAAGCAGAAGCTGGCGATAGCCTCCTTCGCGCAAGGCGTTGCCCAGTCTGATAGCGCGGCATACCCGGCTACGCAGATAGTCGGATATGCCTCTCCATTCCTCATGAACCCGTTCCGCGCCGAACAATGCGATGCCTATCTCTCGTTGGGAGGCTCCGGCGTCAAGGCCATCCAGCACTTGCAGAGTGAATGCCAGCCTTACCCCACGCACATCTGGAACATCATCCCGCGTGCGTGGCCTGCCCAGCCGTCGCAAATCGAGCAAGCGGCGCAGGGTACGAAGCCGCGATTGCACCGAGCATCCGCCCAGTGAGGCATGAAGCGCCACCGATCCGCGCAGGACCGTGCCTGATTCGACATGGAGACGGATCGGACGCGGCGCGTAGCCAATCTGCACATGCTCCGTTCCGCATCTGTCACGGAAGACCGTCACCACCTGCCCAAGATCCATTACATCGAATGCATCTTCCGTGTGGTGTGGCACGACTGCCCTCACTGGCAGGACGGAGGGATCGACGGATGCAAGCCAGAAGGGCGATGCAGCGAGGGCATCAACATCAAAGGGAGCGGCGAAAGGGCACCCCCAGTCCGGCGAAACACCGGCTGCAAAAGTCAGGGACAGAGGCGGGATCAACCATCGCTCGCGCCGGGGTTTGGGAAGATCGCACACCGCGCGTTGGTAATCGTGGTTGCGGCGCAAAAACTCCCATGCCCATCCCGAACGGTCGAGATCGAGAAGCGATCGATAGTGGGCAGGATTCCGCCAGTCGGGGCGTTCAAGCCTGTTGATCGGGTTTACCATTGGTCATCCTCTTGCGATCCGTGCGGATCGTTGCCGCACAGCATAAGAGAGTGGCCCCGAATGGCGGGCGCATCTGCCACGGAACCGGCGTTAATGGCAGACTTCTGCGCCCGATTCAGCTATTACACATGGCGAGAGAAGGCAGCCGGACGCCGATGGCATCGAGCGTCCCGGCGCAATGCACGACGGTCAGCGTCAAAGTCGCATCCTGATGGAAAGCGCGGGTATAGCCAAGTACGCGCTGGGCCTGCGCCAGCCATGCCAGCAGCCGCAATTCGTCAGCGGTGAGATAAGGACAGCCGGGGGACTGGATGGCAAGACCGTTCTTCGCGGCCAGTCCCCGCAGCTTGCCGAACTGTCCGGCATAGAGGGCGGTGCGCTCGCTCTCCTCTCCGCGTATCAGGCGAAGGGCGCGCTGCTCGGCGAAAGTGCGGCGGCGCATCGACAGACGCGCTGGGCGAGGCACGGTCATTCCGGCCTGATCGCGCGGCATCATCGCGTCCGCAGGAAAAATTCTACGGGCACGACCAGTTCCAGAGTGTCGCCGGTCTTGTCGGCGGGTGGCTTTGGGAGCGGCGAGGCACGGTTGGGCAGGGATACCGCCTCGCGGTCGAGGTCAGGGAAGCCCGATGACCGCTCCAAACGCGACGACAGCACCTTGCCTTCCCGATCCATGACGAAGCGTATGTAGGGCACGCCCTGTTGCCGCCGCGCCATCGCCATCGACGGATAGCGACGTTTCTTGTTCAGGGCCGCCAGCACGCGGCCTTCCCATGTGTCTGCCGCATTGCTCGATACTTGGGGAGCGGGCGGCGCTGGCGCTGTCTTGGGCGCGGCCGTCTCCGGCTCGACCGGGCCGGGATCGGCGGGCTTGGTGACAGTGACGGGGATCGGCACAGTTACCGGCGAAATCTGGACCTTGCTCGGCTCGATCGGTATCACGCTGCGCGGTTCCGGTCGTTCTTTCTTCTCCTTGACCGGCTTGGGCGCTTCCTTTTCTTCCGGGGGCGTTTCGGGCGGCGACGCGGGCGGGTTCACATCGAACACATTCAATGCGGGCGGCGGGGCCTGCACTGGAGCAACATGGCTGATGGTGAAGAAGAAGGCTGCCAGCGCCACCGCATAGATGCCCACGGTTCCGGCCAACCCGGCAAGGCGATTGCTGCGATCGGAACGATAGCCGTGGCGCTCCGGCGTATAAGGCATGGCGGGTTGCTCTCTATGCGGCATGGGCGCGCTATCCGCCTGTCCGGATTCGGGTTGGAGGGCGAACATTGGTTTCATCCTTGCGCTCCGGGCAGCATGAGGAAAACGGCCAGCGCCAGCGGCAGACCCAAAGCGAGAAGCCAGCCCCATGCGCGCACGGCGCTCCGAGCGTGGAAAGCGGCCATGGCGATGACGGCGAAGATGGCGAAACTCGCCAGCGTGGCGGCGGTGACGGTCTCCACCCGGTTCATGCCGATCCGCGCCAGCAGCAAGGACAGGGCGACGGTCGCAAGCGAGGTCAGGCTATAGGCACCCAGCGTCCCCGCAGCGACGCGGAATGCGACGGACCAGCGCCCGCGCGCCTGTTCGGTCAGGCGGATCATGACCGCACCTTTCGCATGATGCGGTCGCGATTGGTGTTGGCCGTCACGATCAGCGCGGCCGCGACGGAGAGCCATCCGAACCAGACCACCGCGCCATAGCCCCAGCCAAGGCCCATCCCGGCAACTACGAATGCCAGCGCCAGCACGGCGAAGCCGGACAGGCGCAGGACGCGGCCCAGCGAAGGGGACAGCTTGCGGCGAATCCAGTCCGTTTGATGCCGCGTCAGGGCGAGCAACAGCAGGACGAAACCGCCCAGCGCCAGAAGGAAGGTTGCCGCATGGATCATAGGGCCGCCTCCACCGCCACGCGCGCCTTGCGGCGGGGAAGCGCCTTCGCCTTGTGCGTTGCAACCCTCCATGCCGTGAAGGCGCAGGCAGCGGCCATTGCTAGCATTACACTATCGAAGCCGACATATAGCCAATCGCCCGCGATCAGGCTGTGAATCAGGCCGCGCGTTGTGGTCGCAGCATTCACCACCGGCACCAGCGCATAAAGCGCCGCGCAGGCGGCCAGCGCCTCGACCCATGCCCGCTTTGCGGGACGGGCCAGCGTCCAGACGAACAGCCCACCCCATGCAATGAAGAGGCTGTTGATTTCCCAATCGGCCCGGTGCGCCATGTCGAGCGGCAACAGGCGGTTGGAGAGGAAATAGACGGCGATCCCGGCAGGCGCTCCGGCGATGACGCCGATGTTCAGCCGTTCCACCAGTCGGAAGCCGGAATGCGGTCGTGCTGGATTGGGCAGCTTGGCGCGGCGTTTGACGGTCCACAGGACAAGCCCGCTTGCCACCATCACCGTGCCGCCGACACCCGACAGGAAATAGAGCCAGCGCAGCACCGGGGCGGAGAAGCGGCCCGCGTGCAGGTCGATCATCACCGTCTGCGTGACCCGCGCGCCTCCCGCCACGCGCGGCGCTTGTATCACTTCGCCGGTAACGCCGTTGAGAAAAACCGCGCCGCGTATGCCAGCCAAGCGGTCATATCGCGGCCATACCCCGACAATGGCATTGGCGTCGCCGGGATGGCTGATGGCGATGTAGCCGGGATCGTCACCCGCCAGAGCGGCTTTCGCCCGGCCGACCAGTTCCGACAAGGGTAGCAGCGGCGCGGCTCTGCCGCTCGCTTCCGCTTTGGGGCCGGGCAGGAAAGCCGCCTCATAATAAGCCTCCCTTGTCGGGAAATTGGCGCTGATGGCCCAAGGCATCAACGTAAACAGCAACGTCACCAGCCCGGTATAGGTAATCATCAGATGGAAGGGCAGCGCCAGAACAGCGGTGACGTTGTGCGCATCCAGCCATGACCGCTGCCCCTTGCCGAAACGCAGCATGAAGAAATCGGCAAATATCTTCTTATGTGTGACGATGCCCGACAGGATCGCCACCAGCATCGCCAGCGCCGCGATGCAGACGAGATAACGCGCCCACATCACCGGCATGTAATGGAGGTCGAAGTGCATCCGGTAAAGGAACCAGCCTCCGCTTGTATCGCGAATGGCGACCTCCTGTCCGCTGACCGGATCGAGCTTTACCTCGCCCGGTTCGCCTGCCCCGTCCTCGCGCGGCTGCCAAGAGATCGACAACGGATCGCCGCCCCGCGTCGGTGGCAGGGACAGGCTCCAGCTTCCGGCGTCCGACGCGCGATAATGCAGAATGCTCGATACCGTATCGAGCGCCCCGGCCGTCACTATCGCGCCGCCAAGTTCGGGTCGCATCCAGCGGGAAATCTCCTGCTGGAAGAACGCGACCGTCCCGAACAGGAAGATCACGAACAGCAACCATCCGGGGAGAAGGCCTGCCCAAGTATGGAGCCACGCCATTGTCTGGCGGATGGATTGCCGCATGAGATTGAAACCGTCGCTCAATGAAGATGAACTGCAACGATGCCGACCACCTTCTGCAAGGGGCCAGCATCATGCCAATAGCAATATCGGATCAGAGCTTGCTACGCAGCGTGACCATCACGTTGCGCGGTTCGCCATAGCGATAGCCATATTCATCGCTGAAATATTTCTTATCGAAGGCATTCTTGACGTTGACGGAGATAGAGTTGTTATCGGAGATCCGATAAGTAATTTGGCCGTCCCACACGGATCGCCCGGACTGTCGCCGCATGATGCTCTGGTAGTCGAGGCCAGCCGTCTTCGTCTGGGCTGAAACGCCAGCACCCACTGTCCAGTCGCTCGCGGCTCCGGGCAGGTTGTAGGTCAGATATGCGCGAAAGCTATGATGGGGGACGACGCCGTAGGGCCCGCCTTCCTTGGATGTGGGATTGCCGTTCGCATCACGATCGCGAACATAATATGCGTCAGTATAAGCATAGCCTGCCGACGCCTGAAGTCCGCGAGCAATCTCACCGTTCAGTTCCAGCTCGAAGCCTTTGCTCCGCACCTTACCGCCATTGACATAGCACAAACCACTGGAAACTGAGCCGGGGCAGCCGCCGCTGGGGTAATCCGCATCGATTTCCGCAAGGCCAGTCTGGTCGATCTGAAACAGGGCCGCCGATGCAGTCAGGCGGCCATCGGCAAATTCGCCCTTTATGCCAACTTCATAATTGGCGCCGATAGCCGGTTCCAGCGCTGCACCACTGGTTTTCGTATAGGTGGCTTGCGGCGAGAAGATGTCGCTGTAGCTGGCGTAGAGCGAGAGATTGCGGGTGAGGTCAAAGACCAGACCGGCGAAGGGTGTCAGGCGGTGGTCCTGCCGGTTAGAATAAGTACGGACTCCCGCTGCCGAATAGTTATTTTGCGCGTACCAGTTAAGGCGCGCGCCGGTGGTCAGCCTCAGCCGCTCGGCCAATTCGATCACGGCATCGGCATAGAGGCTGTAGGTTTTGAATTCGACCTTGCCGGTATGGGCGGGCGTTGAAAAATTCGGCGTGCCGATTGCCGTCATCCAAGGGTCAGCAAGACTGAAATATTGCCCGGTGAAAGTGACCGAAGCGAGGTAATCCTGCCTGACATCCCGATTATGCGTTGCGCCTAGGCGAAGCTGGTGATGCCGACCCAGCAAGTCCACGCCGCCTTCCATGACGAGATCGACCGAGCGCCGGCTAAAATCATAGCGCGAGCTATAGCCGATGACCGGCCGAGTGCAGGTTGATGGTTGCGCCAGAGTGACGGGATCGACAAGGAAGTTGCAACGCGAGGCATAGATTTCAGAAATCATGCCGCTCTGACCGTCCAGTGACAACTTGGCCGTCCAGTCAGCATTGATCTGATGTTTGAGTTCGGCAAACAGTTCATCGCTATTGCTGCCATAGCTGGACCAGTTCGGACCGACCGACAGGCTGCGCGGTAGGTTCAGGTTGGAGCCGTCTGACGCGACCGGCAGGCCTTGAAACAGATAGACGCCGTCAACATCATAACGCTGACGGCGATAGCCGATGGTGAACAGCGTATCTTCACTGAGGTCCGCCTCGATTATGCCATAGATTGTTGACGCCTCTGACTTTGCTCGATCGTAAAAATAGCCGCGATCCTCATAGACGCCGACAACCCGGCCGCGAACGGTGCCGGCCGCATTGAGTGGTCCCGTAACATCCACCTCACCGCGCATATAATCCCAGGAACCGCCGCGCGCGACGATTCCGATCCTGCTCTCCGACAGTGGCCGTTTGCGAACCAGATTGACGACACCGCCAGGATTGCCCGCCGCGAATTGTAATCCGGTCGCTCCCCTCAGCACCTCGACGCGGTCGATGGTGGCCATATCAGGCGCCTGCCCCAATATGGCGTCGAAACTGGCGTATGTCTGAACGCCATCGACCAGTCCGCCCGCGGACTTCTGGAAGCCACGGATGCGATAGCCACTCTGACCACTGTTCACGAAGATGCGATGGACGCTGGGCGTCTGCATGATGACCTGATCGAATGTATCGAGATTCTGATCGTCCATGCGTTGCCGAGTCACCACTGTGACGGACTGTGGGATATCCTTGAGCGACTTGTCACCCCGCGCGATGCTCGCCCCACGCGCGGCATAGGATTTCGTGCCTTCGGTGGATAGCGGATCGCGAGAGGATGTTGCAAAGGCCGCGCCGTTGCCGGTGTCGCCCTCAACTCGCACCGGCCCAAGCTGGATCGCGCCATCTGCCGCTTGCGGTGCGGGTTCAAGCGTCACCACATTTGGGCGGATAAACCGGAACGTAAGGCCGGTTCCAGTGAGCAGATGGCTCAACGCTTCGGCTGGAGAGAACGTGCCGGATATGGCGCTACTGGTACGCCCCGCCACCAAATCGGCACTCGCCGTCACCTGAATGCCCGACTGAGCGCCATAAGCCATGATTGCATCGGCCAAGGGTTGAGCGGGGATATTGAATGAGCGTTGACCAGAAGTCTCGGCAGATTGTGCCCACACCGGCGATGCGAAGCCCGCGAGCGCCGATCCCGTCAACAGGGCTGCGCTGATTATCGCGCGGCTCGCGCGCATTCCAGATTTCGTACCCCCAAACATTTACCGTGAACCTCCTTCGTCAAAATGAAGGCGATCAGATGCTAATGCGTCTCATCTACCCTTGTTGATGAGACAAACGGGGACGGGGCTTTTTAAGCGCGACACGCGAAAAAACTTAAAAAACTTTATAAACATGATGATTTCAGTTTGTTGCATTCGACCTTGTGATGATCGTGACCCAAGGCGTGAGGTGAATGATTTTGCCTCCAACGGGATGAACCATACTCTCCAGCGTCACAGCCGGGTCGTGCAGATCATAAAAGCCGGTTACGCGGCGCTGCCCGAAACTTCGATCAGCCAACATGATCCGTCCGCTATACCACGGCCGCACATCCTCGATCACATCCGCAATGGTGCGATTGCGGACCAGCAAGTGGCCCTGCCTCCATGCACCGAGCATATCGGGACGGTCCAAGCCGTGCCGCATGGTGTGGTCCGTGCTGACTTGCGCCCATTGACCGGCTGTCAATTCCTGCTGCTTTGCGGGCGAGACACTGTCATCGCTCACCCGTACCCGGCCATGCCCAACCGCGACAGCGGTGGTGAACCCAAGGCGACGGACCTCAAATCCTGTTCCCAGAACGGTTGCGCTCACATGGTCCGCTGTCACGCGGAAAGGACGCTTGGGATCAGGTTCGACCTCAAACCATGCTCGCCCTGCGAGAAGTTTGATCTCTCGCTTGCCGGTTTCATATTTGATGGAAATGGCGCTGTCCGGGCCAAGGCGGATAGTGCTGCCATCGGCAAGGCGAACGCTTTCGACTTCTCCCGTTCCCGTCATGTGATCGGCTCGCAGATAAAGGCTGGCCGATGGCAGAACAGCCAGCGCAACCGCTGCGGCGGCCAGTCCGCCAACGATGAAGCGCGGGCGGGGAAGCCTTGTCCAAGCTATTGGCCGCTGCGACTGACGGGAGACGGACGCGGGAAGAACGGGGGCGATGTTCTCCCATTCTTTGGCAGGGGCGGCAGCCAGCGCGTTCCCGGCAGCGGAAATGCGCGCCCATGCATCGCCATGCGCGGGGTCGGCGTCCAGCCATACCTTGAACCGCTTTTCAAGAGCATCATCGTCCGGCTCTTCGGTGAGAAGCAGAAACCAGTCGGCCGCTTCCCTATCGACTTGACGCGGATCAACGGACAACTTCGCCTCCGTGCCGCCCACAAGACGAAGATGGTTCGAGAGGCGCAAAGGTGGTCGTGGCGCGTTCGATCCTTCCATGCAGTGAAGACAATCGACGCGAGGGTTTTTTAAGGAGGGAAGGCCTTGCAGGCATCAATTTTCTCTATCGGCAGGGTCGGCGCATTTGACGAGGCCGTCAGCGATCAACGCATGCACCATAGGAATGGATATGCCGAATAGTTCGGCTATCTCGCGCATCTTGCGCCCTTCGAGGCGATGCAATCGGATGGCGGTTCGTTGCCGCTCTGGTAGCAGCGCCAACCTTTCCATGAAGCGTGCCAGCGATTGCTTGGCAATGGCCCGTTCTTCGGCCGATGGGGCTTGATCGGCAACTTGCTCCGCCTTGTCCACAGCGGCACCGGCAATTTGCTGATATTGATTGATCCGGCGCAGAGCGTTGAGAGACAGATTGCGAACGGTCCTGCGCAAATAGGAGATCGGGTCGCGAATGACATTCTGATCGGGAAGTTGATCGAAGATCACCCATGCGTCCTGAACGATATCTTCGGCCTTTGACCGATCACCGAGAAGGCGCGTGGCATAGCTGACAAGCGAAGCGCGTTGCGATTCATAGAGATGCAAGACAAGTTTTTCGTGCTTCACATTCCGCGACCTCAGACATGCCATCCCCGCGTCCGAAGTGATTCAAGCACCGCCTGCCGTTCTGCGAGACATTCTCAATACCTAGCCGAAAGCCTCCCCGGTCGCAACCAACGGAGCATTTTTTCACATGCCCGCTGGTTAAAATCTCTTCCTCCCAAGTGTCTTACTCGCAGACGCGGAGAAAAAAGCGCGCGACGTGGGAGAGAAAATGGAGAGGAAAAGACCAGAGGCGACGAACGCCCATATTCTGGATTTTGCATCCGTGAAACGGGAAGCATCCATTCGTTGGGACCGTGCGGCGACCCGCAATGCGGTGACGGTGGCGCGATGCTCGTTGCCACCCAATCCGGGAGTATTGTTGGGGGCGAGCCAGTTGGTTTTGACCGTCCATATGGGCGACCCATTTTTCATGGAATACCGCCTTCCGGGTGAGGATCGGTTGCGTTCCGATCTGATCGAACCGGGCATGATGCACGTCAATCCGGGCAATCGGCCCTTCTTTCAGGCGTGGGAATCCAGCCCCGATATTCTCGTGATCGCGCTGGAAAGCGCCTTTGCCGAGCGTGTAGCGATGGAAACATTCGAGCATGGTTGCATTGGAAAAATGGCATCGGTCGTGGGGGTGAAGGATGATGCCGCGCTTTGTTTCGCTCGCCTTCTTGATGCGGAAATGGCGTTCAACCGCCGGGGTGGCAACATTGCCAGCGAAGCGCTTTCCACCGCCCTGACGGTGCATCTTATCCGTCGCTTTTGTCCCGAAATCCAGTCGCCGTCTTACATATATGGCGGCCTAACGCCCCGCCAGCTTCGCCATGTTCTCGACCGGATCGAGGATGAGATTCACGCCCCACTAACGACGCAGTTGATAGCATTCGGCATCGGATTGAGCAGCGGCCATCTCATGCGCGCCTTCAAGGCCAGCACCGGAAAGACGCTTCATGCCTATGTGATCGAGCAGCGAATCCGCCGCGCGCAAATGCTGCTGGCGGACCCGGTCATGCCTATCGCGCAGATCGCTATCGCCACCGGCTTCAGTTCTCAGAGCCACATGAACCGGCATTTCGGCAGGCTGGTCGGCATGATGCCGGGGCGGTATCGCAGGATGATATTGGGCCGTTGAAAAGGACGGTTTTGCGTGTGGAGACAGAAAAGGCAGGAAATGCAAGATAAAGCGGATTGCATCCGCCCGGCCATTTTGTCCTAAGTTATTGTCTGCACATCGTTTTTCAGGGAGGCGGCAAGTCTCCCATTCCGTGGGAAGGGAGACGAACCTGTCTCCGACTGCCCTGATGCCCCCGGCTATCCGCCATCGCGTGGGGAGATACTTGCCGGAGCGTTCCGGTTTTCCAACATTGCTCATCATGGCACAGGATAATGACCTGTTCGAGTTGATAATCGGCCGTCCCCGTTCTGGCGGGGGCGAGGTCGTGGCCTCACGCGCATCGATCCTGCGCGGCGTGGCGCGCGCGGGCGGCAATCCCCGCCGTCTGCAAAGCGCCGTGCCTGTGGCGGCGAAGCAGGCACCCCGAACAGGACGCTTCAATGCGCGGGGACGCGGCGCGAAGATCGCGGCGAGCTTGCCCCGACATTCGGGCTGGTCGATCCAGCATGGCACCGGCCTTCGCGTCCGGTCCCGCCGTGTGACCGTCAAGGCGCGCATCGTGAAGCTGGCGGGCAAGGGCAAGGCAGTCAGCGCCCACCTGTCCTATCTGGAACGCGATGGCGTTACCCGCGAGGGTGAGCCGGGGCGGCTCTATTCCACCTTCACCGACGAGGCCGACCGGCAAGCCTTTATCGAGCGCGGCGCGGGCGACCGGCACCAGTTTCGTTTCATCCTCTCGCCGGAGGATGGCGCGGCCTATCAGGACTTGAAGCCGTTCACCCGCGACGTGATGGCGCAGATGGAACAGGATTTGGGGACGACGCTGGATTGGGTGGCGGTCGATCATCACGATACCGGCCATCCCCATGTCCATGTCGTGCTGCGCGGGGTGACGGAGGACGGCAAGACCCTCAACATTGCGGGCGACTATATCGCCCACGGCATCCGCTATCGGGCCAGCGAGATACTGACCCGCGACCTTGGCCCACAGACCGAACGCGAGGTCGAGCAGCAGTTGGGCCGCGAGGTGGAGGCCGAACGGTTCACGCGGCTGGACCGGGCCTTGATCGAGCGTGCCGACAACGGCGTTGCCGATCTTCGCGTGGAGCAGGCGTCCGATGCCTTTGGACGCGCGCATCATCAGTTGCTCATAGGTCGCGCCCGCCAACTCGAACGGATGGGCCTCGCGGAGAGGACGGAACCCTTGTGCTGGTCCTTGTCGTCCGAGGCTGAAACCACGCTGCGGGCGATGGGCGAGCGCGGCGACATCATCAAGACACTGCACCGGGCGATGACACAGGCACAGGTAGAACGCTCGCCCAGCCTTTACGCGATCCATGACCGCAAAGCTGATGCAGCGCCCATCATCGGCCGCGTAGTAGCGCGGGGCATGGCGGACGAGATCGGGGACCGGCGCTATCTCGTCATCGACGGCATCGACGGGCGCAGCCATTATGTCGATATCGGGGAAGCCGAAGGCAGCTTCCGCAAGGGAAGCATTGTCAGCCTTTCCAATGTCTCGACAGACACTCGCGCCGTAGATCACACCGTGGCCGAAATCGCCGCCGCCAATGGCGGGCGCTACAATGTGGATATTCACCTTCGCCATGACCGCAACGCCATGCAGACCTTTGCCGAGCGGCATGTCCGGCGTCTGGAAGCCATCCGCCGTGCGACGGGCGGCGTAGAACGTGAACGGGACGGCACATGGATTATCGCCCCCGATCATCTGGAAAAGGTCCGAGCCTATGAGGAGCAGCGCGCCCAGCACCAGCCGGTGATTGCCGAAACCCTTTCGCCCATGACGTTGCATCGCCAGATCGTGGCCGATGCGCCAACATGGCTGGACCAGCAGATTGCGGGTGAGGATCGCTCCGGGCCTTCCGCTTATGGGTTCGGCCGTGAGGTGCGCGATGCGCTCGTCTTGCGGCGGCAATGGCTGCTGGAGCAGGATTTGGCGACGGTGGAAGGTCAGGCCATCGTCGCCCGCGCCGCCATGCTTGCCACGCTGCGGCGGCGGGAACTGAACCGGGTGGCCGGCCAGCTATCGGGGGAGCTGGGCTTGCCCTATGCTCAAGCCGTTCCCGGCGAGCGGATCGAGGGCAAGGTCGTCCGTCCCGTCGAGCTTGCTTCCGGGCGTTATACGCTGATCGAGAAGAGCCGCGAGTTCACCCTTGTCCCATGGCGGCCGGTTCTTGAGCGGGCCATCGGCAAGGAAGTGTCAGGCATCATGCGTGAGGGGCGCGACATAGCCTGGACCATGGGACGCTCGCGCGGGCTGGGGATTTGAGAATCGGGAACAACCATGGGACAGTCCGGACAGTCAGCTTGCGAGGGTGCAATTGTAGTAAGCGGCCATTCCTACCCGTCCGCAGTGTTGGAAGCTACGCGTCCCAAAGTCGACATGATATTGCTTGCTCTTAACTCCTGAAAGGGGACATTTAGATTTGCAACTCACCAAGGCCGGGGGGTGAGGCTCTGATCCTGTATTATCCAGTCTGGGTTCCAACACCTTTATGATCTAGAGAAATCTAGAAATTTTCCCGGGGCTGTCACTTGGTTCAGCGCAACAGTTCGCGAAATTTCGCTCGGCACATACTTTGGATGGCTGGCTCCCGCGCAATGTCGTGTGCGTTCAGCAGCGCCTCAAAATCGTCATCCGTGAACACCAATATGGCCCCTTGCTGGGCGCGGAAAGCATCGCGGCATCGTTCGGTTAGTCTGTTCTGATCCACTACTGACCGACAGGCAATGATCCCGAGGCGGCCCCGCCTAGGATCGAATCTGCCTATCATTTGGTCGATTTCATTGTTTGCTAAATCTTCCGCGTAGTTCTTGCACTCGATCATTATCTCACGTGCCATCAGAAAGGCATCAGTCCGCTGGTCGGAAAAAAAGCCCTGTTGGCTCCCATTGGCGAAGGCAATGTCGATCCTCTTCCGCCCCTGATTGATGTCCAACTCCAAAGTTGGCGTGATGAGGTGAGGGAAAAAGAGGTAGGTGATGATGCCCGAAACCAAATGGTGGTAATTGGTGGCATTAGGCCTTCCGGGCGGAATTGAACGAAGCAATGCAATCAGGTCAGTGTTGAACTGACCTTCGTTGAATTGCTGCCCATCAAGCTCGACAAGTTTTCTAAGGCCAATCGGCCCTTTTCGTTTAATTACATCTTTGAAACGTCGATAAACATCTGGGTTTTCAGCGGAAAATCGGGCAAGATTTTCCTTTGTGGGAGGCATGTCTTTTTTGATGTCTTTTTTGTAAACTTCTCTCTTGTCGCCCTTTTTTGTCTTTATCACCTGAACAAGGTGGCCATTCGTCCGAAGTTGCTCTTCGCGCACAAAATTTGTGACAAAGTGAGTGTAGTAATGGGTTGCAACCTGCTGCATCCCCCCACGCCAGCGGACATAACGCTTCGGCACGAGTAAAACCCGCTGGCCGTCAATCAAGGGTATCCGGTCAAAGCGGTCGGTTTCCCACCTACCTTCACCACGGACCCACAGACGTCCGGTAGGAAGATTTGTTTGAATAGAGACATTATGGAACTCAAACTGCTGTTGTGTATATTCAATCAGGTTCCGCCGAATGATGTTGGTCGTGATGTCCGAAACTTTGTCCGCTCCAATGTTTTCAATGAAGAGAGCGCAATCGGTCAGGTCGCGTAACAGGCCAGTCTTAGCGGCTGGGCTATTAGCCAAGCTCTGAAGCAATTGTTCCGCCTGTTTGGCGCCAATGCCCCTCCCACGGGGTTCGCCATCTGATACGCCAAGATGCGTTTCGTTCGGCTCCTGTAAAGCAGCGAGTAGCTCATTACCTTTCGCCATATCTCCAGCGATAATGGCCTGAAGAACTGCTTCAAAAAAGTCACGAATGTCGTCCTGACATTCTTGGGCGAATGGCTCTTTTGGTTCAAGAAAGCCAATTGGGTCAATAAATAGTGGAAAGTCCAAATGCAGGTCGATGTCGACAAAATCCAACATCGGTTGACTAAGATTAAGCCCCAAAGCCTGTGATAGTAGCATCGAGTTTCTCCCCCGGAACCAAAGAGGTAGTTTACAGAGGAGAAAAAGAAAGGGGTTTTAAATCCAGATCACCTAATTGTTCCGCGTCCCGGCTCGGCTGATGGCGGATTGCGCCTTGGCAAGATGACGGGTCTCGGAACGACGGAAGGTGTCGGTGCGGCGAGCATCACCGTAACGTCCGCATCGCCATGCATAGTTCCAAAACCAGACCGTCTCTTGTCGGCCAGTTGAGGACATTGCGGGACCATCAAGGATCATTGAGGCTATCGTCCTCTGATCGCCCTCATGCGATGCTCGCGACTTCCGGGCATGAGGACTGTCAAAGATAGGTGACCCGCCTTGCAGATGGAGGTTTGCTCTTTGACCCATTCCCATGCCGCCATCGGCAGGAGCGGGCCAAAGTGTATCCAGAGCGTAGACCAGCGCAAATTGGGTATGGTGCGCCCGCGTCCCCGCTCATGCGATCATCGCCGCTCCCACGCGAGATAAGGAGAGAGCCATGATCCGGGGCAAGACCCGCCACCAACTGTTCCTGCCCGATGAGATGAGCAAGCGTCTCACCGCAATGGCGAAGAGCCAGAAGCGGGCGCGCTCCGATTTGCTGCTGGAAATGGTGGAAGCCTATCTAAACCGTCGTGCGGCCAATGACGCCGACAGCGTCGAGCGCAAACTGGCTCGCATCGCCCGCGCCGTCGAGGATGGCAACCGGGAAGCCTTCTTCATCAGCCACAGCCTGCAACGCTTCGTGCGCTTCTACATGATCTATGCCGCCATGCAGCCGCGTCCCGGCGAGGATGCCATTGCCGTTGGCGACAAATCCTATCGTCAGTTCATCGACGCGATCACCCGGATGCTGGCGCAGGGAGCGGTCAACGACAATCAGGCTCCGGGTGGGGAGGACGGGCAATGATCCATCGGGCTTTCGCTCTTGTGCCGGACCGCGCCGGACCCTCAAGGGGCTTCGCTCGCGTTCCGCGACGGCCTGCGGCCGCCCTTGACCGTCCGGCTTCATCGGTCCGGCAAATGGCTGCCAGGCCCGAATGGCTCATCAGGGTTTGTTCCAAACCCTGCCCCATAGGGCCAGAGGGGAGGCAGGAACCATGACCCGCAAGCGACAAGCCCCTCCGGCCGATGCCCGCCCGGTCGCGGTCAATGATAATCTCTCGCCCATCAGCGAGGACGCGCAAACCGCTATCCTTCGAATCGCGCGGGCCATCGGGCGGCAGATCGCCCGCGAGGAAATGGCTCGGTTGCGGGCGAGGAATGATAACAGGCACGATGGCGGCGGCCCGAACAAAGGCATTGATCCCACCGTGGGATCATGATAAAGGAAGAAATATGAGGATCATTGCCCGCCGCACCTTGCGGGAGTTCATGGACAGACTCGCAGGCCACAAAGACCAACCGGCGGTAAAGACGGCATTGGACGCATGGTTCGCCGAAGTCAGTCGAGCGGCGTGGACGAGCAGTGCCGATGTGAAGCGACTCTATGCCACGGCCAGCATCGTCAGCGCCGAGCGGATCGTCTTCAACGTGAAGGGCAATGATTATCGCCTCGTGGTGTCGGTCGATTTCGAGAAGGCCATTGTCTGGATCAAATGGATCGGCACCCACAAGGACTATGACAGGATCGACGTTACGGAGGTCGAGCATGACAAACGAGCTTAAGCCCATTCGTACCGAAGCGGATCATGCGGCGGCAATGGAGGAAGTCGAACGGCTTTGGGGCGCGAAGAGCGGCACACCCGAAGGCGACCGGCTGGACGTGCTGGTGACGCTGATAGACGCTTTTGAAGCCGCGCACTATCCAATGGACCCACCCGATCCAATAGAGGCAATCCGCTTTCGGATGGAGCAGCAGGGCATCACCCGCAAGGAGCTTGAGCCGATGATCGGAGGGCGCGGGCGCGTCTCCGAAGTGATGAGCCGCAAGCGCAATCTCACCATCGACATGATTCGCCGCCTGCATGACGGGCTCGGCATTTCCGCCGATGTGCTGATCCGCCCCACCCATCAGGAGCGTATGTCAGCCTGATAGCTTTGGCGAATGGAGAATCCCAATGACCCGCGTTGCCTTATATGCCCGCTATTCCTCTGATATGCAGAGCGCATCGTCCATCGAGGACCAGTTGCGAATATGCCGGGAGCAGGCGGCGCGGGAAGGCTGGCAGATTGTCGGCACCTACACGGATGCGGCAATCTCCGGGGCCAGCGTGATCCTGCGCCCCGGCGTCCAATCGCTTGTGCAGGACGCGCAGGCGGAAAAGTTCGACATGGTATTGGCCGAAGCGCTGGACCGCCTCTCGCGCGATCAGGCGGACGTGGCGACGCTCTACAAGCATATGCAGTTCGCGGGCGTGAAGCTGATGACGCTGGCCGAAGGCGAGATCAGTGAGCTTCATGTCGGGTTGAAGGGCACGATGAACGCGCTGTTCCTCAAAGACCTTGCGAAGAAAACCCATCGCGGCCAGCGCGGAAGGATCGAGAAAGGCTTTTCCGCCAGTTCCGTCGCCTATGGCTACAAAAAGGTCCGCCGCCTCACCAGCGAGGGCGAGCTTGTCCGGGGAGAGCGCACCGTGGACGACGCAGAAGCCCTCATCGTCAATCGCATCTTCCGCGAATATGCTTCCGGCAAAAGCCCCCGCGCAATTGCCCGCGACCTCAACGCCGATGGCATCCCCGGTCCGTCCGGCAGGGCGTGGCGCGACACCACCATTCGCGGGACGCCCGCCAGAGGCGTCGGCATCCTCAACAACGAGCTTTATGTCGGTGCGCTGGTCTGGAACCATAAGCGCTATGTGAAGAACCCGACGACCGGCAGGACCGTGACCCGGCTCAACCCTGAAGCGGAATGGGTTCGGGTGGAAGTCCCGCATCTGCGCATCGTCAGCGACGAGCTTTGGCAGGCGGCGCGTGAGCAGCAGACAAGGCTTGCCAAGGAGTTCGAGGCCGTCACCGCTGGCGTTCGCGCGGCGCGGGCGCGCAAGCTCAATCAGCTTCGGCGGCCGGTATTCCTGTTATCGGGCTTGCTCGAATGCGGCTGTTGCGGCGGCGTCTATGCCACGACCGTCAATGACCGCTATGGCTGCGTCAACCATCATCGGCGCGGCACCTGTTCCAACAGCCGCACCATTCGCCGTCCGATACTGGAACAGCGCGCGCTTACCGGCATCCGGGAAAGGCTGGTATCGGCCGAAGCCGTACGCGAAGCGGTCGCCGCCTATGCCGAGCAGATCAACCGCGAGAATCGCGAGCGCCGTATCCAGACGGAGGCCGACAGGCGCGAGCTTCAAAAGATCGAGCGTGGCATTGCCGGGATCATGGCCGCGATCGAGGACGGCATGTATCAGCCCGTCATGAAAGCGCGCATGGCCGAGCTTGACCGCCGCAAGGCCGATATCCTCTCACGGCTGGAAGATGCTCCACCCGCCATCCCCGATATCCATCCCGGCATTGCCGAAATCTACCACCGCAAGGTCGAGCACCTGATCGAAACGCTGCAAGACCCCGAAGCCCGCGCCGAAGCCGCCGCCGACATTCGTTCGCTGGTCGGCAAGATCGTCGTTACCCCCGGCGACAAGCGCGGCGTTGTCTATGCCACGCTTCACGGCGAGCTTATGGGCATCCTTGACTTCGTGCGCGACCACCAGCACGGCGCACCCATCCAGCCGCGAGTTATAGCAAAGGTCAACTTGGGTTCGCTATAATGATATGCCACACCGGCGCAGGCAGTTGTCCGTTGACTTTCTCCGAGCCTGTGTGGAGCTTGAAACCACATGGACGCTCTTTCGCGGACGGCCTTCGTTGAATATGAAAAGCGTCAAAGGACACTTTCGACCAGACAAGGAATGTCGATGAAAAACCTGTTGTTGGCCCTGCCTTTTCTGGCTGCATCATTAATCCAGTTGCCGGCGAACGCCCAGACCCAGCAATCGGTTGCGGGGCTTCCCCAGCCCGCTGCGGCGCAGACCAATCGCGCAATCCGCTTCGACGCGGCGATCGGCAAGGCGGAAGGCTCGCTGGTGTTGCCATTGGCATCCGTGGCCGATCTCACGCGGCACAGCGCGGGTCTCGACGATGTCACGCGCGCCGGGATTTCAGATGCGCTGCGGACGGGGGATTTCAAATATGCGTCGGGATCGAGCCTGTCGCTGCGCGGCGTCGGCCCATGGCGGCGCGTGCTCGTCGTCGGCTTGGGAGACAAGCCGGGTGCCGCGGCATTCCAGACCGCGGGCGCCGCGATCGGGCGCGCGCTCATGCGCGAACCGGATGGGGTGACCATCCTGGCGGCTGGTCTGAGCCCCGCGCAGGCCGCCGATCTGGCGACCGGGATCGGGATTGGCGAATATCGCGCCGACATCTACGGCACGGTTGATCGCAAGCGCTCGGTAACCGATGCGGTGACCATAGTCGCGGACGATCCCGCCGCCGCGAGCCGGCTCTTTGCCACGCAGGGCGAGCCGCTGGTGAAAGCCATCGCCTGGACGCGCGATATTTCGAACGAACCGGCCAATGTCGTCTATCCCGAGAGCTTCGTGGAGCGGACCCGCAAGGCCTTCTCCGGTCTCGCGGGCGTGCGGATCGAGGTGCTCGATACCGTGGCGATGGAACGGCTCGGTATGGGCTCCATTCTCGGGGTCGGTCGCGGGTCGCAGCGCCCGCCACGGATGCTGATCGTCCGCTATAGCGGGGCTAGCGCGGCCGGACGCGCACCGGTGGTTCTTATAGGCAAGGGCATCACGTTCGATTCGGGCGGTATCAGCCTGAAGCCCGGCGCAAATATGGGCGACATGAAGTTCGACATGTCGGGCGCGGCGAGTGTCACCGGCGCTGTCCTTTCGCTCGCCGGATCGCGTGCGCCAGTGAATGTCGTTGCCATCGCCGCGCTTGCCGAGAATATGCCTGACGGTGCCGCGATCCGTCCGGGCGACATCCTGCGCGCCATGAATGGTCGCACCATCGAGATCATATCGACCGACGCTGAAGGGCGGCTGGTCCTCGCCGATGCGCTCGCCTGGGCGGATGCGGAGCTGAAACCTGCGGCGATCGTCGACGTGGCGACGCTGACCGGGGCGATCGTGACCGCGCTCGGCGACGACTATGCCGGACTGTTCAGCCGCGACAACGCCCTCGCCGGGCAGATCGAAGCCGCCGGGAAATCGACAGGCGAAGCGATCTGGCGGATGCCGCTGCACGACAGCTATGCCAAGGATTTCGCTTCTGACTATGCGGACCTCAAGAATGGCGGGGGAAGTCCGGGCGGCGGCATCGGCGCGCATTTCATCGGCGAGTTCGTGAGCAAACAGACACCATGGGCGCACCTCGACATCGCCGGCGTGGCCTGGGGCAAAGCGAACGACACCGGCCCGGCGGGCTCGACGGGCTGGGGTGTGCGCCTGCTCGATCGCTTCGTCCGGGATTTCATGCCTGTCGATGCGGCTGTCGGCGGATCTCGCCAATGAGGCGCGAGTGACCGCGATGGCCGCGCGGATCAGCACGGTGCCGTGATCCCAGCGAGGGTTCATTGCGGGAACATCTCAACATGGGTTTCGGCGCTACGTCCATAATAGACGACCCGGCGGCCCGGGAAGGAAACCAGATAGCCCGCACAGCCCACTGCCTTCACCTTCTCGCAGAAGGCGGCATAGCTGTAGTCGGGAGCATTGGCCTGCGCCCAGCGCACCAATGCCGCGATACCGTCACGATCAAATGCTGCCGCGACCGCACCGGCGGAAGGGGGCATGACGAATTCGACATGGTCGCCATCCGGCAGATAATAGACCTGGGTGTTGCGACGATAATCGACCGCATATCCGTCAAAGCCGGCCTCCACCAACTCGCCGATGATTTCGGGGAAACTCAAACGCCCATCATGGGCGGCGTCGAGGCAGGTTCTGGCGATGGCAATCCGCTCCGCGTTCATGCGCAACTCCTCTCTTCAGGGATGATCGGGATTGAATGAGGTCAGTCGACGGGCATGACAGACAGCCCATGCCTGTCGATCGGCGCACATAACAAGCCATACAAGCTTTCATGCGCTTCACCGCTCAGCACGGCGAAGAACGCGGCGTCATTATCGTCTGCCATCCGGGCAAGCACCGGAATCTTTTCCGCACCCGTCGTCGATACCGACAGGCTATGGCCGTGCTTGTCATCGGGATTGCGGTCGCGTTCGATCAGTCCCTTTGCGCGCCACCGCCGGGCAAGCTTGCGCGCAAATTCCAGCGAGACGGCGTTTGATACCAGGCGCAGAGCGCTGAGCTGCGTCATGCCAGCCATTTGGCTTCGCCTCGCGCCACTTCGGCCTTCGCGCGCTGCCACAGGTCGGGGTGGCCGTCGGTCAGCACATCCAGCAGGGCAGCAATCTCTCGAAGATAGACCCGCGCAAAGCCGTCGCCATGATCGACGATCGCGGGGGTATTGAGAATCACATCGGCCAGCTTCACCGCTTTCATATCACCAGGGGCCTGCGCCAGATGATCGCGGCCCATCGCGTTGCGCGATCTCCTCCCCGAACCGGGCTTGCACATCCTCAATGCTCGCCTCCGCATCTTCGACCACATCATGGAGCAGCGCCGCCGCGATCATGGTGGCGTTCCGTGCGTGAGATCGACGTTTTTTCTACAATGCCATTACAGTGATTTCAGCCGATATCCTCGATTTCGTAGCTTATGGGCTGCTCACTGTTCGGCTGAAGAACGGTCCGCCAGATCGATTTGCCCGGCTTACGAATGAGGCGCCCGGGTGACTTGCGTAAGGCCATGTCGGGCCGGCTGCGAAACTCAAGCTCAAAATGAACAGCGAAGGGATTGGCATTGCGCAGGATGAGGTCGTAGCGGTTGCCGGTCCTTGTCGGGATATCATCAAAATCCACAGTGACGCCTGACGCATCCCCCAACGTGAGTTCAACCTCCTCATCGGTCGTCTTGTCGGGGATGGTGGTTTCGCCAATCAGCTGGCGCCCCCAGGGACTATCCTGATAAATAATGGCCTTCCCGGCCGGGAAAGGCTCACCAAGCCCGTCGGCCTTGCTGTTGGTGAAACGATAAACCAGTTGCGGGTCTTCAGGCTCGCTCCCCCAAATAATTGAACGATAGATCAGCGCGCCCTTGATCGCGGTCTTGTTCAGAAATGCGACTTGTTTTTGAGAGCGTGCCGCAACCGTGACCGGCACGGGAATCCGGTAAAGCTTCAAGTCTCCCAGATTTTCAGCGCTAGCGACGACGGCAATGGGCGCTCCCCCAAAATGCTCTTCGCGCCTCATCGCGGTAACGACGATGCTATCGAACATTTCCATAGCCATTGGCGCCGGGGCAGCGGGAGGGAGAGGCAAATCACGGTGCGAACGACCCGGAATGTCGCTCGTCGTGCCAGCGGGCCAGCATTGCGCCCGGACGTTCAGGCGCTTCGCATCCTCCCGCGCCTGCGCGCCGCTATCATCGCGCGTGTTGTCCGACCGGTTGATTTTACCAGCTACCGCTGATGTCGTCGCATCCACAAAGCTGGTTTCATCCGCGCTGGCCATGGTCAGCCAGGCGAACAGGCCGAGCGCGCTTCCGTCGGGCGACAGCGTACCGACATAGGTTGCGTCCCAGTCAAAGCCGGTCGCGATATAGGCCAGCGTTATGGCGGCCTTGCCGCCGGGCTGATCCTTTGTGGTCATCGTCAGCACCGGCTTGGCGGATAATGTGGCGGGCGCCTCCGGGTAGATCAATGTCTGGTTCAGGCCCGTGCAATAGACGGCTTCCGCTCCGCGCGGCGTCCTGATGACTAGCCGGTCTGCCGACGAGAGGATCGTCGCGCGCTCCTCGGTCTGCTTCCCCGTCGCCGGGTCAGTCCGCCGCAAGAGCACGTGCTGGCCGGTGAACGCATCGACAAGCCCCTTTTGGGAAATCAGGGCGGCGTCGCGATTGCGCTCGCGCGGATCGCTCCCAAACAGAATTGCCGATTGCGGCACAATGCCGCCCGCAACGCCCTCGAACCGGACCGTCACGACGCCGGGCGGCAGATCGACCGTTCGTGTCTCAACAATCAGGGCGAAGGCGCCCGGATTGTTGCGGTCAATTGCGCGCTCGCCACGATCAGGGTCCCGATAGATCGTTACCGCAACTGCGTCTGGCTGGGCGGAGAACACCACGGGCTGCGCACCCCATGCGTGCCCGCCGGCACTCATCAATATGGCTGCGATGAGAAGGCGGCGCATGGCGCTCACCAGGGGGTCAGGAACGTGACTGTCAATTCCGTCTTGCCGTTCGCGGGTACCGGAACCTCCCAGCGCCGCTGATCGGCATTATCCTGTATACCGGGCAGGCTTTCCACCGGGATGCGGACATCGGTCCACCACCACCAAGATGCCAATCCGTTCTGGATCACATCCACCGTGACGGGCACAGACCGGGCATTGGTGACGACATAGCGCATTTGCGTGCGATAGAAGCTCTTTGGCCGCTCGCCATAGGCCTGCTCTACGCGGCCATCCGGCCGGACGATCCGCCAGCGGGCGAAGCGCTCCCACTCATCGGTGGTGATGACCTCGCGCTTATCGAGCACCGGTTGCACCTTTACGTCAAAGGCTTCGCCCGTCCGCAGGGCGAGGGATGAGCCGCCGGGCGTATGAGGGATCTGGCTTTCGCCGATAAATTGCGCCTGTGCCTTGCTGTCACGCATATAGACGCGGACCGTCCCGGCGGGCAGCGCTGCGCCGATGCCATTGGTTCGCGCGTTCGAAAATTTAAGAATCGAGGCTGCGCTTTGTGCCTCCGACTGGTTTGTGAGCCAGCCGTTGCGATATTCATAGCCTTTCGTGGCGGGCACGCCTGCCACATCCAGAAAGCTGACCTGCTTGGTTTGGGCATCGGCAATCGTCGTGCGTCCCTCGATCGGATAGACATGAAAATCGCCAAGCTGTTCGCCACCACTTTCTGTGCCCGGTACATTGCCGTTTGGCGCTGCCCGCCTGTTATAGCTGGCGCGCTGGCGTACCTGCCCGACATCGCCCGCAACGAGCAGAGTGCGGGCATTGTTGAAGGTGGTGCCGGTTGAATTGGTCAGGGTGATCCAGCCCTGCACGTCGATCTTCCCGCCCTTTTCATCGAACAGCGCGACATAGTCGGCGTTCCAGCCCATTCCCGGCGTGAGATAGCTCAGCGTCAGGGGGCGTGGGCCAGCACGGCTGCTGTTCAATGTGACGCTCAGCGTCGGGCGGGCACGCAGATTTGGCGGGATGGCATCGAAGATGACCCGCACCGGCAAACCATCATCGCGCAGCACTTCAATGCGATCACCGACCTTCAGTACAACACCGCCATTGGCCGCCAGGACAGTAGCACGCTCGCGGCTTTCAGCGCCTGTCGCGGGATTGGTACGCAGCAGCGTGACCTGTTGCCCGACTGCCTTTTCCATGAGGGCGGAGGGCGACAGCAGGTCATAGTCGAAATTCTGCTCGATGATCCCGAAGCCTTCGCCTGAAAGGGTCACCGTCTCCGGCCGGATTTGCGCCGAGACATCGGGAAATTCCTGCCGGGAGCGCCCTTGGGCAAGAGATACGCTACGCACGTCCTGCACGAGGGCCAGGTCATTATTGTAAATGGTGACCGAGACATCCCCCTGCGCGTTCTGGGCATAACCAGACCCGGAGGACATGAGCAGGGATATCGCCGCCAGATTTCGTCCAAGGTTCATGAGCATATTTTCCCGTCGAGAGCCGGCAGACCTAAACTGGTTGTCGGAAACAATCCACCTGCTCTGACTCAGTGAGATATCGGGACGTTGCGCGAATGATGGACAGTTCGTCGTCCGCTGAGCCGGACTTAGCCTGCTATTTCAAAACACCTTGCCCCAAAACCCTACTTCTCGAAGCATGCGCTCGAATGCCCGAAGCGGCCCTGAAGATCGCCGATAAATGTCTCGGCCGAACCGCGCAACGTGGCCGCGGTGGTGGACAGAACAGAGGCGCTTTGGCGTACCTGAGTTGATAGCGTGCTCGATGCGGTGACTGCGGATGCGACATGCTCGATCTGTGTCTGTATCGCCCCGGCGCGCTCTGCTGCACGGTCCGAGCTTTGCGCAATCGTCAGGGTGAGCGCGCGCTGGTCGCGTACATCGCCTGCGATGGCGGTAGCGGCTTGTGCCACCTCTCCGACAGCGGAATTGACCGTTTCGGCATCGTCCGAAGACGTCCCGACCACTGCGCGCACATCGCGCAGAATATCGTCTATCCTGTTGCTTGCGATAGCAGCGTCGCCCGCCAGGCTCTTGACCTCCTGAGCGACCACCGTGAAGCCGCGCCCTGCTTCACCAGCCCTCGCCGCCTCGATGGTCGCGTTGAGCGCGAGAAGATTGGTCCTGGATGCGATCGTCCGGATCTCGTCCAGGAACGACGCGATCTCCCCCATGCGTGTCGCCAGCGTTGCTGCCGTCGCGCGATTGCGTTCACCATTCACGCCCGCGACCGCCGTCAATTCGCGCTGCTGCTCGGCTGCGGCCGCTATGGAGCCGATCGAAAGTCCAAGGTCACCCACCGAGCGCGCGACCTGACGAATCTCCGATGTCGTATCAAGCGCATGCGCCGCTACGATGACCGCATCTCGGCCCGCTGCCGATGCGACATCGTCCAGATGGATGGCCGATGCCTCCAGCTGCTTCGAGGAATCAATGATGAGCACGGTCGCGCCAGCGATCGTTTCCTCAAAACGGTGGGCAAGTTCGAGCATTTCCGATGTGCGCCGGGCCTCATGCTCAGCCTCGATGCGCTGGCGATGGGCGCGTTCATCAAGCGCCTCCTGAGCCGCCGTCTGGGCAAGTGCCAGCGCTTCTGTCGCGCGGCGGCGCTCCGCTATCGCTTCGGCCGTCGCCGTTCGGCTCTCTTCAAGCGCGGCTGCCTGGGATCGGACGAGCGCACCGACCCAGGCACAGACGTAAGCAAGAATGGCGAACTGCATTACCACCGCGACGGCATGAAAAATTCCCGCTGTCAAGTCTTTCATGCAGATGTGCAGCAGGGAAAAAGGTATTATGGGGTAATAGGTTAGGCTAGATTTCAGCCGTTGTGTGCTCTTGCTGCTTTTCGAGCTAGGTGTCGCATAGGCGCTTCGCGGTGGTAAGCGCAAGGGCACCGCAGCAGGCAAGGTCGCATCGGTCATCGTAGTCCTGCACTTCCACAAGGCTCCTCAAAAGCGAAAGCGCAGCCAGTGGGCTGCGCTTTCTTGGTGAGCGGATGGCGGATACGCCCGCATCGTCAACCCGACTTCGGCGGTGCGGCCTTGCTCCCGCTTCCCTTCCTGAATCCCCGGTCGCCGGCCATGAATGCCTCCAGCATGTGGGGAATCAACGTCGCGGCATCGACCGCCTCGCCATACGCCTGCGCGTGCAGTGCGGCGTAGCGGTCGAGGTCGGCCTTGAGGCTGGCCGGGCACGAGAACGTGAGCTTCATGCTTTCGGTCTTGGGCAGTGGCCCCAGCCGCAGTTTCTTGGTCGTGCTCATTGCATTGCTCCCCGCTGAAAGAACATCGGCTGGTACGGCCGCAGCACAAAATCGCGGTTGACGATGATCCGCACCGGCAGGCCCGGCCGCTCGGTCAGCGTCGGCTGGATGTTCATGTTGCGCCGGGTCATCTCTTGGCCGACCTGGTTGATGCTGTCCTGCGCGCTATCGCGCCCAGCGATCACGATGCGGTTGCCATCCTGCCGGTTTTCCGGTGCGGCCAACTCGGCACCCACGCCCAGCAGGGTCGTCAGCGCCGCACCCGCGAAGACGCGATCCCAATGCCAATCGACGCCATCCTCCAGGCCGGAATAGCCGGCAGGGTCAGTGCCCGCCAGGTTGTCTAGCTTCAGCGAGGACGTGTCCGGCAGGATGACGCGGTTCCACACCACCTGTACGCGGCTCTGCCCGTAGCTCACCTGGCTGTTGTACTTGCCCAGGATGCGCGATCCCTGTGGGATCAGCAGGAACTTGCCAGTGGCCGTGTCATAGACCGGCTCCGTCACCGTGGCTATCACGTCGCCCGGCAGATCGGACTTGATGCCCGTCACCAGCGCGCCCGCGATCACCGTTCCCGCCATGACCTGATACGGCGAGGCCGGCATCTGGAGATTGCCGGAATTGCGGGTTTCCGTAGAACCGCCTTTCAGGAAAGCCTCTTTCTGGTCTTGCCGGTTCTGCACGGCTGTCGGGTCGGATGGCTGGGCCGCCGTCGAGGCCGGGCCAGCGGCCAGCGGGTCGAAGCCCGCCAAGGCGCTGCCGGGCGCAGCCGCAGCGGCTTGCGCCGTGACCGGCGCGGTGGCCTTGCCTTGGTTGCCCGAGCGGAAAAACACCGACGAGTTCGCCGCCGCATCGGCCTCCTTGCGCCACGCATCCGCCGGATCATGTCCCGGCGGTGCGTAGGCCGGCGTCACCGGCTGCTGCGACTTCACGATGGCTGGGCCGAGATCACCCGGCAGCGGCGGCCCCAGCTCGGGCACCTTCGGCGGCAGCTTCGAGTAGTCGGCCGGCAGACCATCCAGCCCCTCGGACTTCGAGACGCGATCGACGTTGTAAAGCTCGGTCTGCTCGCCCGTGCCGCGCCGGTGCGGCTGCAATGACCAGATCGTGGCCCCGAGCACGGCGACCGACAGGACGCCGACGAGGATGGCCAGCGTGCGCCGGTTCAGGCGCGTGACCGGGCGCGGCTGGGCGCGCAGCGCCACCGCCTCGGGCGCGACCTTGCCCGCCTGCGCCGCAAGATCAGGGGAATCGTCCTGGCTCATGGTCAGTTCCTCCGTGTGCCGTCCGTGCGCTCAATCCGCACCACGTCGCCTTTGTCCCCGCCCAGGCGCAGTTCGGCCGCGCCGAACAGGCGATCAACGATGTAGTACGGCGCACGGAATCGGTAGTTCACCAGTTGCCCGTCGCCTTGTGCGCCGATCACGAACAGCGGCGGCAGCTCGCCCTGGGCGATGCCGGGCGGGAACTGGATGTAGACCTTCTCGCCGTCATCGAAAGCACGCAGCGGCTTCCACGGCGGATTGCTGCCGCTGATGGCATAGCGGAAACGGATCTTCTCCAGCGACAGGCCGCTATCGACCGGGGCGGCGGCGCTGGCCGCCTGCGCCTGGCGCTGCAAGGCCAGCATCTTGTCCTTCGGGTACTCCCAGGACACCGACGCCATCCACGTCTTTTCGGTCGAAGTCAGCTCCAGCAGATACGTCCGGCGGCTGGTGGTGATGACCAGATTGGTCTTCAAGCCCGAGCGGATCGGCTTGACCATCACGTTGACGCGCAGAGCCTCACCGCTGCCGCTCGACGTGTCCCCGACGATCCAGCGCACCGTGTCGCCGGCCGCGACCGTCACCAGTTCCTCGCCGGGCTGCAGCGAAACCACCGTCACGCGGCCCACGGCCGCATAGAGCTGGTAAAGCGCGCCATCGGTAAAGGGCCAGACCTGGATCGCGTTGACGTAGCCTTCGCGCGTGGGCGCGACACGGGCCTCGGCATTGGCGCGCGAGACGCGCACTTTCTCATCCGCGGGTTCCGGCGCGGGCTTGGCCTCCTCGGTCTCTGGCAGTGGTTTCAACTGCGACGGCAGCGCGAGCGGCTGCGGCACCGTGACCACCTCCACCGGTTTTGGTGGCTCCGGCAGCGGCTGGGCCTGCACCGGCTCATCGAGCGAAATGGACGGCGGCGGCTTGCCCTGCGTGGCGCAACCAGAGAACAGCACGGTCGAAGCCAGAAGCATCACCGGCAAGGCGGATTTACGGAAAAGATCATTCATGGTTTTGCTCCTTCGTTCGCTTCCAGTTCGCGGCTCCACGACAGGCCGTTGACGTAGATGCCCAAGGGGTTCTTGCGCAGGCGCTGCTCGGTGCGCGGGGTTTGCAGCACCGTGGAAATCACCGCGTTCCATCGTTCGGTGCGATCCAGCGCGCCATTGACGAAGCGCGTCTCCGTCCAGCGCACGTTGAAAGACGTGTCGCTGGCGCGGGTCACGCTGGTGATCTGCACCGTCACCGACTCCTTGCCGATGCGCGCGAACGGATCGTTCACGCGGGCGTACTCGTTGAGCACGACCGCGCCTTTGTCGGTCGTGTAGTCGTAGGCATCGAGCCAGTTCTGCCGCACCACGATGGGGTCGATGGACAGCGAGCGCACCAGGTCGATGAAGCGGCCCAGGTGGTAGGCGATCTGCGCATCGCTGGGCCGGTACGGCGTGGCGGCCTCGCCGACAGCACGCACCTGACCCGCGTTGTCCACCTCGATGACGTAGGGCGTGACGATGGATTGCGCCGAGCGCCAGACCAGGCCGCCCGCCATCAGCACGGCCAGCGTGAGGCAGCCGAAGGCCATGAAACGCCAGTTCTTCGCCTGCACACGGGCCGAGCCGATGCGTTCGTCCCAGACCTGGGCGGCGGATTGGTACGGGGTGGCAGGCTGCGGCGTATCGGCGTAGCGCACCTGCGGTCGTTTGAATCGCATGGGAGTTCTCCTTGAGGATCAGGAATCGGAATCACGAAGGCTTGGCCCTTGGCTGGAGCTGCCACCGTCGCCACCGCGCAGCGTGTGGGCGGCCGTGGTCGCGGCATGGGTGAGCTGTTGCCTGCGGTGCAGGCGCTTGGCCCAGGCGGGTTGCGCAGCGGATGGGGTTGACTCGGTTGCCGCCTGCGCGGCACCGGCCCCCGACGCCGATCCGGCGTCATCGGGCCGGAAGGCAGCGGCGACGCGCTCCTTCATCGAGCGCGCGCCCTCAGCCACCTTCTGCCCGGTCGCCTGCGCGCCGGTCTTGGCGACATTGCCGACACCAGCGGCAGCGCCCTTGAGGCCGCCGCCGGCGGATGCAGAACCCGCCTGAAACGCTGACCGTGCGCTGCTAGCCGCTCCGGTAGCGGCCCGCGCTCCGCTGCCGGCCAGCTTGGCGACAGCAGGCGCCATGCGCGCTCCAGCGGCTACCGCGCCGCCGACGCCCGTGGCTGCCGCACCCACGGCAACGGCAGCGCCGGCCGCGCCTAGCGCGGCACCGGCCATTGCACCCGCGCCGAGCTGCGGGCCGCCGGACACCAGCCCGGTCGCAATGCCCGGCCCGAAGATGCCCAAGGCCAGCAGCGTCAGCGAGGCCAGCATCACGACCACGGAGTGGTCGATGGATGGCTCGGCCGGCTGCACCTGAAACTCGGCGAACAACCCCGAGCCGATGCCCACGATCACCGCGAGCACCAGCACCTTGATGCCCGAAGACACCACATTGCCCATCACCTTCTCGGCGAGGAACGCGGTCTTGTTCCAGAGGGCGAACGGCACCAGCACGAAGCCCGCGAGCGTGGTCAGCTTGAACTCGATCAGCGTGATGAAAAGCTGGATCGCGAGCACGAAGAAGCACAGCAAGACGATCAGCCACGCGAGGAACATCACGACGATGGGCGTGATGTTCACGAACACTTCGGGGAAGCCCGCCATGTCGCCGATCTGCTTCAGGATCGGCGCCCCGGCGTCGATGCCGACCTTGGCCAGCCGGCCCGGCTGCAGGAAGTTCTCCATGCTCAGGGTCGAGCCGCTGGCCGTCAGGCCCAGGCCCGCGAATGAGCGGAACACGATGCCGGCCAGCCAGTTGAAGTTGCCGATGATGTAGGCGAAGGCACCGACATAGAGCACCTTGCGGATCAGCTTGGCGATCACGTCCTCGCCCTGGCCGGTGGCATGGCTCATCGCCCAGAACAGCCCGGCGAGCGTCATGTCGATGACGATCAGCGTGGCGGTCAGAAACGCCACTTCGCCGTGCAACAGGCCAAAGCCCGAGTCGATGTAGCGCGAGAAGGTATCGAGGAAGCGGTCAATGACCGTCACGTCGTTCATGGCGAGTCCTCCTGCCCAGGCAAAGCGATTGCCGCGCTGCCATCGGTGGGTTCATCGAAGCTGGGCGGGATTGGCGGCAGGTCGGCCAGTGTCTGGTACTCGTCCGGCCCGGCCTGACCAGAGAGAAAGCGCCGCAGGTCGGCTTTGGCTACCTGCGCGCAAAACGCGCCGTCGTGCTCGCCCGCGCGGCACTGCGCGCGCAGCGCGTGCAGCCGGGCCGGGTCGGCGGCGAGCGCATTCACCGGCACCTGCTGCGGCCGGTCACAGCCGGCCAGCACAAGCGCATGGACGGCGAAAGCGAACGCGACAGGCGTGCGTTGCATGGCGGCCTCCGTCAGCGGTTGTAGAAATTGACGGGCTGCGGCGTGTACGGCGTGCCTTCGCCCAGGAAGCGGCGCGTCACCTCGCGCCCGCGCTCCGTGGCCGCCGCCTGCCGCGCCAGTTCCAGCGAGGCCGCGCGGTCTTGCGTGATCTGGAGCCGCTGCGTCTGGATCGACTGTTTGGCCTGCAAGGCCAGCAACTGGTTCATGGCCTGCATCGCTTGCAGCGCACCCTCGGCCGACTGGCTCTTGCCCACAAGGTCGGCCAGCACGCTTTCGTCATCGCTCAGGTTCTGCGACGCCTGGGCCTGCATCTGCATGGTGGTTTGCAGGCCGCCCAGCGTGTTCTTCCAACGCTCTTGCGCATCGAGGTACATCTGATTGCCGCTTACCGTGGCGGCGTACTTCTCGGGGTACAGGCGCGCGAACTCCCGGTCGATGCTCGTCACGTCATAGGCCAGGCCCTTGGCCTGCGCGATCAGTCGCTGGGTGGTCGCCAGGTTCGCGCGCAACTGGCCGACCACGCTGGACGGCAGGCTGGCCAGGTTGCGCGCCTGATTGATGAGCATCTGTGCTTCGTGCTGGAGTTGCTGGATCTGGTTATTGATCTGCTCCAGCGTGCGAACGGCGGTGAGCGTGTTTTGCACCAGATTAGTCGGGTCGAGCACGATGTCGCCGACGCCGAACAGCGCGTGCGCAGGCTGCGCGATGCCGAAGGCGAGCACGCAGGCGGCGGTCAACGCGGCGAGTTTGGGGGTATGCAATTTCATGGTTGGTTCTCCTGGGGGTGGTCAGCGGTACGGAGGGAACCCGGCGCAAGGCCGGGGAACGACGGCAGCAGGTCAGCCGCCCAATCGAGGCCGCGATGGCGCAGCCAGGCGCCCGCGAAGCCGGACACGCCGGCGTCCAGCAGTACGCGGCCAAGAACTTCATCAATGGCGCGCTGGTCTTGCGGCGTGGAAGCGCCCGCGAAGGCCAGCGCCGCCGGCCCCAGGTCGAGGTCGAACAGGCGGTTGCCGAGGCGAGATTGGTAGTAGTAGTCGCGCTTGGGCTGCGCGGTGGCGACAATCTCGATCTGCCGGCTGTTAAGGCCGAAGCCCTCGTAGATCGTGCGAATCTGCGGTTCGGTCGCTTGCGGGTTCGGCAAGAAAATCCGACTCGCGCAGCTTTCGATGATTGCTGGTGCGATGGCCGAGTCCTTCACGTCCGCGAGCGACTGCGTGGCGAAGATGACGCTGACGTTTCGTTTGCGCAGCGTCTTGAGCCATTGCCGGATGCGTGCCGCGAACACTGGGTCATCCAAGAACAGCCACGCTTCATCGAGGATCAGCAGCGTGGGCGCACCGTCAAAGCGTTCATCGAAACGCGCAAAGAGGTAGTGCAGCACGGCCATGGCGGCGGCCTTGCTGTGCATCAGCTCCTCCATCTCGAAACACTGCACGTCGGCCATGCCCAGCCGGTCGTGGTCGGCATCCAGCAGCTTGCCGTGGGCGCCACCCAGCACATAGGGCGACAGCGCCTGCCGCAGCGTGTTTGATTGCAGCAACACGGAAAGTCCCGTCATCGTGCGCTGCTCCACCGGCGCACCGGCGAGACTTCCCAGCGCCGACCAGATAGCCGCCTTCTCGTCGGGGCCGACCGCCACGCCTTCGTGCAGCAAGCGGCCTTCGATCCATTCGGCGGCCCAGGTGCGGTAGCCCTCACGGTCGATGCGCGCGAGTGGCTGGAAGGCGATTTCGCCATCCGTGCCGAGGTCGTAGTGCTCGCCGCCCAGTCCGAGGATAGTGGCTCGCATGGAGCGGCCCATGTCGAAGGCGAAGATGCGCGAGCCGCGATAGCGGCGAAATTGCATCGCCAGCGTGGCGAGCAAGACCGACTTGCCCATGCCGGTCGGGCCTGCAACCAGCGTGTGGCCCACGTCGCCGATGTGCGTGACCAGCCGGAACGGCGTGGCGCCATCGGTACGCGTGACGATAAGCGGCGGGCCATCGAGGTGCGCATTGCGCTCCTGGCCGGCCCACACCGCCGACACCGGCATCATGTGCGCCAGGTTCAGCGTCGAGACGATGGGCTGGCGCACATTGGCATAGGCGTTGCCGGGGATCGAGGACAGCCACGCATCCACGGCGTTGAGCGTTTCGGGGATGGTGACGAAGCCGCGCCCCTGGATGACGCGCTCCACCATGCGCAGCTTCTCGTCGGCCACGGCGGCGTCCGCGTCCATGACGGTGACGGTCGCCGTCAGGTAGCCAAAGGCGACTTGATCGCTGCCCAGCTCCTGCAAGGCAGCATCGGCATCGGCTGACTTGTTGCTGGCATCCGTGTCCACCAGCGGGCTTTCCTGCTGGAAGATCGTTTCGCGCAGCAAGGCGATGACGTTCTTCCTTTTTGCAAACCACTGGCGGCGCAGGCGGGCGAGTTCTTTTTCCGCCTCGGCTTTGTCGAGGCAAAGAAAGCGCGTACTCCAGCGATACGCAAAGCCCAGGCGGTTGAGGTCGTCCAGAATCCCCGGCCAGGTTGAGGTCGGGAAGCCCCGCACCGACACCACACGCAGGTGCTGGTCGCCCAGCATGGGTGCAAAGCCCCCGACCAGTGCGGAGTCGGTCAGCAGCGCGTCGATGTGGAACGGCACTTCGGGCACGCCCACGCGGTAGCGTCGCGTCGAGATGGTCGAGTGCAGATAGGTCAGCGTCTGGCTGTCATCGAGCCACGCGATCTCCGGCATTACGCCATCGAGCAGGTCGAAGATGCGATCCGTTTCAGCGACGAAGGCGTGCAGCCGTTCGCGCCAATCCACGCCTTCGGTCGGCCGGTTTTCGTATAGCAGGCCCGCGGCCCGAGCACGGGATTCCTCGGATGGCAGGTAGGCCAGCGTCAGGTGATAGCTGCTCTCGAAGTGGTTGCCAGAATCCTCGAAAGCGGCGCGGCGTTCTTCATCGACCAGCCAGGACAGCGGTTCGGGAAAATCGGAGTGCGGGTAGTCGGCGGCAGGCCGGCGCTCGGCTTCGATGAAAAGCGCCCAGCCCGAACCCAGGCGGCGCAGCGCGTTGTTCAAGCGCGCCGACGTAGCGATCAGCTCGCCCTGCGTCGCGCTGTCGAGGTCTGGCCCACGAAAGCGCGCCGTGCGCTGGAAACTGCCGTCCTTGTTCAAGACGACGCCCGGCGCCACCAGCCCGGCCCAGGGCAGCCAGTCGGCCAGCAGCGCGGGCCGCTGGCGGTATTCGGCAAGGTTCAGCATGGCATCCCCCTACACGTCCAGAAGCGGCCGGTGCTTGATGTGGCGGGCGAAGACCTGCATGAACTGCGGATCGACGCGCGCGCCCCACATCGCCAGCGAATGGCCGACGATCCAGAGCACGACACCGGGAATCCACAGTTGCAGGCCCAGCCCGACAGCGGCGGCCAACGTGCCGTTGGCGATCGCCACGGTGCGCGGTGCGCCGCCCAGCAAGATCAGCTCGGTGAGCGAGCGATGCAGCGGCACCTCGAACCCGGCCGCGAAGGTGTCCGGGGCACTCATACGACGGCCCCGCCGGAGAAGCTGAAGAACGACAGGAAGAAGCTCGAAGCCGCGAACGCGATGGACAGGCCGAACACGATCTGGATCAGCTTGCGAAAGCCGCCCGATGTGTCGCCGAACGCGAGCGCGAGGCCCGTGGCGATGATGATGATGACCGCGACGATGCGCGCCACCGGCCCCTGGATGGATTCGAGGATGGATTGCAGCGGGCCTTCCCAGGGCATCGACGAGCCAGCGGCCTGCGCAGTGCCCGCAAGCAGCAGCATGAAGGCAGCGAGCATCAAACCTTGCATGGCCGGGCGAGCCAGGCCATCCAGCCGCGCGGGACTGGAGCGGCGTGGAAGCGGATTTACAGAAATACGGAAAGCATGGGCGTGCGTTGTCATGGCAGTTCTCCAGAAAGGTCGAGGGATGGGGAAGTCGCCGCAGCGGGTGCGGCATCGGGAAGCGGCGGCAGCTCGGGAAATGGCGTTTCCATCGCATCCGCCAGTCGGTAGCCCACGCCGTCGAAGCCGACAACGCGGGCGATGCTCTCGATGCGGCGCTTGCGCCCGCGCCCGGCGATGTGGATGACCACGTTGACCGCTTCCGCGATCAGCGCACGGGGCGGGTTCACCGCCACTTCGAGAATCAGTTGCTCTAGGCGCAGCAGCGCGCCCAGCGCGGAACCAGCGTGGATCGTGGCGATGCCGCCCGGATGGCCCGTGCCCCACACCTTGATGAGATCCAGCGCCTCGGCGCCGCGCACCTCGCCGACGACCACGCGATCCGGCCGCAAGCGCATGGACGAGCGCACCAGTTCGGTCATGGACACCACGCCCGCCCGCGTGCGCAGCGGAACGTGGTCGCGGGCCGCGCATTGCAGTTCCACCGTGTCTTCGAGCACCAGCACGCGGTCGCCCGTCGCGGCGATTTCGGCCAGCAGCGCATTGGCAAGCGTGGTCTTGCCGCTGCTGGTAGCCCCGGCGATCAACACGTTCTGTCGCTCGCGCACGGCGCGAACGAGAAAGCCCGCCTGCGCGCTGGTCATCATTCGGTCGATGACGTACCGCTCCAGCGGAATCACGCCGATGGCGCGCTTGCGCAGCGCGAAGGCCGGCCCCGGCGCGGCCGGTGGCAAGATGCCCTCGAAGCGTTCACCGGTTTCGGGCAGCTCGGCGGACAGCAGCGGCTGGCCGCGATGGACTTCTGCGCCAATGTGGGCGGCGACAAGGCGGATGATTCGCTCGCCGTCCGCTTCGGACAGCTCCACGCCCATCGGTGCGCGACCCGAGGAAAGCCGGTCGATCCACAAGGTGCGATCCGGGTTGAGCATGATTTCCACCACGTCCGGGTCTTCGAGCGCGGCGGCGATTAGCGGCCCCATCGCCGTGCGCAGCATCTGAATGCGGCGGTCGAGCGAGGTGGCGAAGGACGAAGGCGCGGCGCTCATGAGGCGCGCTCCTGCGCTTCGGCAACTGCCGCCGCGTCATCCATCCGCATCGGGTCGGGGTGCAGTTCCTCCACCACATCGCGCACCAGGCTGCGCCCACGCAGTAGGTGACGGCCCAACTGCTCCACGAACTGCTCGAACCGCGCCTTGCCCTGGGCGCGCGCCGCGTCTTGGTGTGCCTCGGGAACTGGCGTGCTGACCGTGAGGTAGTAGCGGATGAACAGCGCCAGCGTTTCGATGGCGATGTTCTGGTCGCGCTCCATGCGCTCGGCGTGGCGCGAAAGGCGATCCAGCCGCTTGGCGATGGCGGCCTCGCGCTGGTCTGCCGCGTCCGGCGATAGCCAGGACGCCAAGGCAGCGGCGACGATGGACGACTTGGACACGCCTTTCTTGGCGGCCAGCTCGTCCAGACGCTTGGCGTGCTCCGGCTGGATGAACAGGTTGAGGCGGTAGTGGCTCATAGCTCGATTCCGTCGTTGGGGTCGAGGGAGGCCAGCCGGGCCGTGCGCTGCATGGCAGGATCAAGCTGGCGAGGAAGGGGAAGCGGCAGGTCGTCGTCGTCATCGAGCAGCGCGAGGTCGGCTGCGGATGCCGCCCGCTCGGGGTCGTAGGCGACGGTTTCGGAGAGTTCGGGCTGACGGCGCGGGCCGCCGTCGTCGGTACTGCCCAGCTCATCAGCGGGAGCTGGAGCCGGTGCGGCGGGCATGGCGGGAATCGCCAGCCCGCTCCAGTCGTCGGGCCGCGATGGCGGCGCATCTGTGTACTGACTGCCTGCAAGCACAGGCGGCGGCAGCACGCGCTGCTTGAAATTGCTGTCTGCGTAGTAGCGCAGCTTCTTGGCCTTGATGGGCGCCACGCTGGACACCATCACCACGGCTTCGTCGGGCGGAAGCTGCATCACTTCGCCCGGCGTCAGCAGCGGGCGCGCGGTTTCCTGGCGCGACACCATCAGGTGCCCCAGCCACGGCGCGAGCCGGTGGCCCGCGTAGTTGCGCTGTGCGCGTAGCTCGGTAGCCGTGCCCAGCGTCTCGGAAATCCGTTTGGCCGTGCGTTCGTCGTTCGTCGCAAACGTCACGCGGACATGGCAGTTATCGAGGATGGAATGGTTCTGCCCATACGCCTTGTCGATCTGGTTCAGGCTTTGGGCGATGAGGAAGCTGCGGATGCCATAGCCGGCCATGAAGGCCAACGCCGTCTCGAAGAAGTCGAGGCGCCCCAGCGCCGGGAACTCGTCGAGCATCAGCAGGAGCTTGTGGCGGCGCTCGATGCCGTCGGAGCCATCGAGCGATTCCGTGAGGCGCCGCCCGATCTGGTTGAGGATCAGGCGAATGAGCGGCTTCGTCCGCGAAATGTCCGAAGGCGGCACCACCAGGTACAGCGACACGGGATGCTCGGCCGCGATCAGATCGGCGATGCACCAATCGCAGCGCGAGGTGACTTCGGCCACCGTGGGGTCACGGTACAGGCCGAGGAACGACATGGCGGTGCTCAACACGCCGGAGCGTTCGTTGTCCGACTTGTTGAGCACTTCGCGCGCCGCCGAGGCCACGACCGGATGCGGGCCATCGCCGAGATGCGGCGTGGTCATCATCCGATGCAGCGTCAGCTCGAATGGGCAAGCCGGATCGGAGAGGAAGTTGGCGACGCCGCGCAGCGTCTTGTCCTCGCCCGCATAGAGCACATGCAGGATGGCGCCGACCAGCAGCGCGTGCGAGGTCTTTTCCCAATGGTTGCGCTTCTCCAGCGCGCCTTCGGGATCGACCAGGATGTCCGCGATGTTCTGCACGTCGCGCACTTCATGCGCGCCGCGCCGCACTTCCAGCAGCGGGTTGTAGGCCGCTGACTTCGCATCGGTCGGGTTGAACAGCAGGCAATGCGAGAAGCGCGAGCGCCAGCCGGCGGTGATCTGCCAGTTCTCGCCCTTGATGTCGTGGATAACGGCGGACGCGGGCCAGCTCAACAAGGTGGGCACCACCAGGCCCACGCCCTTGCCCGAGCGCGTGGGTGCGAAGGTCAGGACGTGTTCCGGGCCTTCATGGCGCAGGTACTGGCGATCATGCTGACCGAGGAACACGCCGGCCGGCTGCGTGAGGCCAGCCTTGCGAATGTCATCCGCGTTCGCCCAGCGTGCCGAGCCGTAGGTCGTGACCAAGCGCGATTGGCGCGAGCGCCAAATCGACATGCCGATGGCAACCAGCACGGCCACCAAGCCGCTGCCGCCCGCGATGGCGCCGCCGATGTCAAAGACGCGCGGCGCGTAGGCATCGAAGAAGAACCACCACTCGAACAGCCGCCAGGGGTGATAGACAGGCGTGCCGAAGAAGTCGAACCAGGGCGAGCCAAGGCGTAGCTGATAGCCCAGGGCGGCGGCTGTCCATTGTGTGGCTGCCCACACGCCGGCGATCACGATGCCGAATACCACGGCAATCTGACCGAACAGCACGTTCGTCCCTTGCATAACCTCGCCTCCGATCACGGCACACGGAGGTGCCGCAGCACTGAGGATCAAGGCGTGCGGATAGGCCGGTCAAAGGCCGTTATGGCGGGGATTCAGGCCGAAAAAGCCAGATTTCTTGCAGGAGCGAAAGGCATAAGAAAGCAGCGTGCCCGAGCACGTTGCGGCGTGATGAGGTCACGGCGAGAACTTTGTCGCTACGAAGCGACTACAACAAGGCTATTTGGATTTCTGCTCAGGTCGATCACCGAAGAAGCGACGATTGGCGGCTTCGGCCGCACGGCGGCAAAGTTCATCGCCGACCTTCACACGATCTTCCTTGCATTGCCGTTGAATCTCCTTGATGCGCTCGGGATTGGCGACGAGCGCGTCCACGGTTTCCGAGGGGTGAGAGGGGCCGCATGCAGTCAAGGTGGCGGCCAACATCAGCAACATCACTTTGTTCATGGTTCCAGTCCTTTCATTGGATGGGGTAGGAGTCCTCGGCGTCGAGGCTATCCGCCGAATCAATGAAGGCCACTCGTTCGATGAACCGAGCCAGCACCTCGGAAGGCTCCGCATGGCTGCGCAGCAGATAGGTCGTGAGCATGGGGGGCGTGCCCGCCAGGCGTCGAGCCACGACACCTGGCTCGCGGCTGGAAGCGATATGCGCCTCGCCCGCCAGTCCCAAGGCCAGACCAGCGGAAACCAGAGTCATCATCACGTCGAAGGTCGCCACGCGCTGCGCGATCAGCGGCTCCTGATCGAGCTTGCGTAGAAAGCGATCAACCTGGCGTGCGTGACCCTCGCAGACTGCCGGGTCGCCCAGTGTAAGCGGATAGCGCAGCACTTCCTCCAGCGGCACTTTCTTGAAAGCAAGCAGCGGATGGCGGGCTGGCACTGCCACCATCAGTTCGTCCTCCCACGCAGGCGTAACCACGATGCCATCGCCCGCGTGTTCGGCCATCGAGAATCCGGCGTCGTACAAATCATCCTGCAAACCTCTAATCTGCTGGGCCAGTGGCACCTCGCACAGTCGGACCTCAACCTCGGGAGCTTCCTCGCGGCATTGCGCTAGCAGCGCCGGTAGTCGCGATGGCGTGATACCGTCCGACAAGGCGATGCGCAACTGGCCGTGAAAACCATTGGCGGCCGATCTGACGCTATCGCGTGCCTGCTCTATGGAGGCAAAGACGCGTGGAACGTGTTCCAGGAAAAGTCGCCCCGCACGGGTCAGTTGAGTGCTGCGGGTGGTGCGAACAAACAGGCGTGCTCCTAGTTCCTCTTCCAGCTCCTTGACGGCGCGGGACAGGGGCGACTGATCGATATGCAACCGTTCTGCAGCACGGGCGAAGTGGAGCTCCTCAGCAACCGCCAAAAAGTAACGAAGGTGACGTAATTCCATAGTTTTGCGCCTTCATGAAATTTCGCT
>JAMHVU010000155.1:0-1128 GCA_035911355.1 Sphingobium sp. | reverse complement strand
CGAAATCGTCACCAACTGCGGCGAAGAACCCAGCGTCATCCTCAACAAGGTCGCTGAAGGTTCCGGCAACTTTGGTTACAACGCCGCGACTGGCGTGTTCGGCGACATGATCGAGATGGGCATCCTGGACCCAACCAAGGTCACCCGCACGGCCCTGCAGAACGCCGCTTCCATCGCCGGTCTGCTGATCACCACCGAAGCGATGGTGGCGGATGCGCCGAAGAAAGACGAACCGGCGATGCCGGGCGCCGGCGGCATGGGCGGCATGGGCGGCATGGATTTCTGATCCACGCGCCATTTCGTCACGCTTGACCACGGAGCCCGGCCTTGTGCCGGGCTTTGTGCTTTGCGGGGTCCGATGCGGAAATTGCCTGCCTTCGTCGCGGCGATTTCCGAGCCGCGTATCGGAGAACGCCGATGTGACCATGTGACTTCAGGCGCAACCCTGTGCAGCCGTCGCTGCACAGGAGCGTTTCGTGCCGCAGCTCATCGCGCTCCGGCACGCGCCCGTCGTGCGCGCGCCGGCGCTCGCAGCGGCACCGCCCGCGCCGTGCTATTCCCGCCACGCGCCCGAGCAGACGCTGCTGTACGCGCTGGTGCAGGCGCATTACCCGGACTTCCTCGAACGGCTCGCGCAGGAGGATCGCGCCGTGCCCGAGTACGTGCGCGAGGAGTTCGACGAATTCCTGCGCTGCGGCGTGCTCCATCACGGATTCCTGCGCGTGGCGTGCGAGCACTGCCATGCGGAACGGCTGGTCGCCTTTTCCTGCAAGAAACGTGGCTTCTGCCCGAGCTGCGGCGCACGGCGCATGGCCGAGAGCGGGAAACACCTCGTCGAAGACGTGTTCGGCTCGCGCCCGGTGCGGCAATGGGTGCTGAGCGTTCCCTATCCCCTGCGCTTCCTGTTCGCCAACAAACCCGCCGCCATCGGCCCGGTGCTGGGCATCGTGCAGCGGGTGATCGCGGGCTGGCTGGCGGATCAGGCCGGTGTCGAGCGCGCCAGTGCGCAATGCGGCGCGGTGACCCTGATCCAGCGTTTCGGCAGCGCACTCAATCTCAATGTCCACTTCCACATGCTGTGGCTCGATGGCGTGTACGAGGCGAACGCCGTCAGGCCGGAGCGGCCGC
>JAMHVU010000154.1:0-6451 GCA_035911355.1 Sphingobium sp. | reverse complement strand
CGCTATGCTGATCGCCGGCATGGCACACGAATTCGACATCATTCACACGCTGGAGGCCCGGAGCAATTTCCAGCTGGAATGGCTCAAGAGCCACTTCCAGCTCAACGGCGACCAAATGCATCGCGCCATTCAGGGCTCCTACCTCGCGCTGCGCGCCGGGCTCGATGCGAAGGGCATCGACTACAAGGAACTGAAGAACGCTCTTGTTCCCCTCACGAAGAAGATCGAAACGGCCTTCTTCTTTGACTGGACCAGGTTCGGCACGAACTTCTGGGGCCATGAGGTGATGGACATGCTGCTGCCCAGGCTGGAGCGCACCGGAACCCGGAGCATTCTGTACGGCGACTGGACGGGAGGCGGCTCGTCGTTTGCCGAAGCCTTCGAGGCGAGCTACGGCGAGACCGACATGGACGCCCGGTTTCCGAACGCCTGGCGCGCGGGCACGGTGGCCTTCTACTACGCGAACAACCTGACGAGCGCGGGTAAACAGGCGTTCGAGCAAACCTTCGCCAACCATCCAGCGTACATCGGTGCGCTGGACCTGACCTACACGTCGCCCATGAAAGCGATGATCTCCACGATGCTGGTCCGTGCCTTCATCCAGCATCGGAGCATCGTGATCGACACCCACGAAGATGGTCTCGGCCCTGACCACAACGAAGGCTATCTGCCTTGGCACTTCAAGAAGTTCGGACTGACGGTCAAGAGTGTCGAGAGCTCGCTGTACCAGATGTTCCTGTCGTACAAGATCGAGCGGCCGGTGCTCGATGATGAGGAAGACGTCGCCATGTCGCTGAATGCACTGACGCCGAACCCCGTGCACATCGATGACTGTGTTCTGGATCTCGATGAACGAAAGCTGGGCTACCTTCGACAGGCGCATGGCTCCGCGCTGACGCATGCGGGCCTCGCCGAGTTCTCGGCCGATGAACTGGCCGAGAGGATCAAGGCGCAGTTTCGCGGAGGCTACATCTACAGCATGGGGCGCTCCAGGGAGGACGACACGTTGAAGTTCAACGTGGTCGTCGAGGACCTCGGCCGTTCGCGCGTGCAATGTGGGCTGAAGTACTTTCCATCCGAGAGCCGGGTCTCCGTCATCACGCTGTTCTGAGCGCGGTCCGCGCTCCCAGCGTTTGCAGCGCAGAGCGCGACCCCCCATCGCTCGAAAAGCCACCCGCGCCACTCCGATCCATGGCAGTTTGTCCGTTCCACTGAACGGAGCACGCGCCATGACGATGCTTTCCGATACGGATGTGTCCGCCGCGCCCTGGAGCGCCGGCGCCGCTTACCTCTACACGCTGGACCTGGACGGTCCCGCGCTGGCCTGGGAGTATCTGCGCCGCCATCCCGGCTACCGCACGGCCTGGCAAGACGGCCGACTTCGGCGCAACCGCGCAGCGGTACACCGCTGGGGCTTGCGATGTTGCCGATGACCCGAACCTCGATGCGCGCGAGGCGCATCCGCTGTGGCTCAGCGATACCGGCGGTCTGCTGCATGTGCGTGCCCTGCACGCGCACCATGCACCAGCCCGTTCACCCACCACCGCGGCCTTCGACCTCTGGCGCATCCCCGGCCGCAAGTGCCTGGAGGGCTCCGGCGATGCGGTCTTGACTACGGCGATCGGCACCCGCCATGCACGCATCCTGCTGGACGCGGGCCTGGAAGATGGATCTGCCTACGTCTGCGCCGTGCCGTTGACTCCACACCTGCGCGGGCAACTCCACGAATTCCAGGACCTGGCCGCGCTGCTCGATGGCGATCCGCTGCCGAGTTCCCCGGCGCGGCCCGTCTCGCGCGCTGGCCTGCTGCACCTGCGCGCCCTGCAGGCGCTCGATGCCGCGCAGGCCCATGCCTCGCACCGCGAGATTGCCATCGCGCTCTTCGGCCTGGACGCCGTGCGCTCGCAATGGCATGCCGATGGCGTGCTGCGGGCGCAGGTGCGCCATCTGGTCTCACGGGCCGAGGGTTTGATGCGGCGTGGCTACCTGGGCTTGGCGGGGGTACGCCAGGCACACGTCAGCGCCCCCGGAGACGAACCCATGCGCTGAATATGTCCCTGCTCACGCGCCGTTGATTTCCCGAGACTGCCTCCATCGGACCGCGAATGGTTTGCGGCCCATCCACCCAGATGGAGGCCTTCATGGCAGTGGGACATTCGATCTATTCGCGCACGGCAGCAGCGACTGCGCCGCAGCCCGCTCCTTCGGCAGCGGCCCCGGCCGCAGTCGCAAATCCTGAATTCCTGACCACCGACGAAGCGGCCGCCTTCCTGCGCCTGTCGCCGCGCACGCTGGAGAAGCAGCGCGTGCTGGGCGGTGGACCGCGGTTTCGCAAGTTCGGCGCGCGCGTGGTCTACGCCGCGGTGGACCTGCGTGCCAGGGCAGACAGCAACACCTTCGGCATGACCTCAGATCCGGGCTACGTGGTCCGGGACTCGGTGCGCTGAGCAGCTGGTGAATTTCTTCGGAGGCCTTCGCCATGTCCAGACGCTCCAGCGAACGCGAGCAGCTCCCGCTGTTCCGCGCTCTGCCGGGCGAGGACATGGCGCTGCGCGATGCGCAGGACCTCATGGCCTACCCGTTCTTCAGCCTCGCCAAGTCCCGGCGCACCGTGCCCATCCGCTTCGAGGCTGGCGGTATCTCGCTCACCGTCGAAGGCGTGCCCGAGCATGGCATCGCAACCATCTGGGACGCCGACGTGCTGATCTGGGCCGCGAGCCAGATCGTGCAGGCACGCGACGAGGGCCGGCCCACGTCCCGCCTGATGGCGGCCACGCCTTACGAGATCCTGCGCTTCGCCCAGCGCGGCACGGGCCAGACTGAGTACCTGGCGCTGCGCGCCTCGCTGGACCGGCTGCAGTCCACCACGGTGCTGACCTCCATCCGCCAGGCCGGCAAGCGCATGCACCGCTTCTCGTGGATCAACGAGTGGCAGGAGCATGTGCGACCCGACCGCCGTTCCGACGGCATCGAGCTGATCCTGCCGGACTGGTTCTATTCCGGCGTGATGGACGACGCGCTGGTGCTCACGCTCGACCCGACGTACTTCCGGCTCACCGGAGGCATCGAGCGCTGGCTGTACCGGCTCGTGCGCAAGCACGGCGGGCGCCAGCGCAACGGATGGCGCTTCGACCTGCGCCATCTGTACCTGAAGTCGGGAAGCCTGCAGCGCTACCGCGACTTCGCGCTGCACCTGCGCGGGCTGGTCCTTCGCCAGTCCTTGCCGGGCTACCGGCTCGCCATCGAGTGGTCCGGGCGCACCGAATGGCTGGCCTTCTGGCCCGATGCCGACGCATCCCGACAGCCCGACTTGTCCACAGACGATGTTGAAGAACCTGTGGATGGTGTGTGGACGGACTCGGGAGATCACCGGCGCGGGAGTCGGGAGATCACCGGCACCGCTATCGGGAAATCACCGGCGCAAAACCTCGCGCAGGCCGCGGCCAGCAACGGTTTGGGGCTTCCTTAACTTTTATCCATAACTGGGACTAACTTCATGAATAAAAGAAGAGGGCTGGAGTTCGTTGCTCAAAAAATGGGCATCAGCTCATCCGACGCGCCGGAAATCCGCTTTCCAGAAAGGCCGTCGGGCCTGGTCGGCAAGGTGATCGCGCTGCTCAACCAGAAGGGCGGTGCAGGCAAGACCACGCTCGCCACGCACCTGGCCGGCGAGCTGGCCCTGCAGGGAAGCTGCGTCACGCTGCTCGATGCCGACCCGCAGGGCTCGGCCCTTGACTGGGCGCAGCGGCGTCTCCAGAGCGGCCAGGGACGGCTGTATGGCGTCTTCGGGCTGGCGAGGGACACGCTGCACCAGGAGGCGCCGCAGATCGCCTTGCAGGCGGACTACGTGGTGATCGACGGGCCGCCGCGGGTCGCGGCCCTCGCGCGCTCCGCGCTGCTGGCCGCCGACCTCGTGCTGATCCCGGTGCAGCCCAGCGCCTACGACGTGTGGGCCAGCCATGAGATGGTGCAGCTCATTGCCGAGGCGAAGGTGTTTCGTCCCGCATTGCGCGCCGCCTTTGTCATCAACCGGCGCGTGGTCGGCACGGTGATCGGCCGCGAGGCGCGCGCCGCGCTCTCGGATCAGCCGTTCGCCGCGCTGTACACCGAGGTCTCGCAGCGCATCGTATTCGCGGACAGCGTCGCGGCAGGGCGGCTCGCATGCGAAGTGGCGCCGCAGTGCGCGGCCGCGCGCGAGATCGCGGCGCTCGCGCAGACCGTGCGGGAGATGCTGCGATGACAAAACCCCAGCCACCGGCAAAGCCGCGCCGGGCTTCGATCGGCCGCAGGCCCGGTGCCGATCCGGCATCGACTTGGGTGCGGCAGGCGGACACGTCCGAGTTGCCGGCTCGGGCGTCGGTCTACACCGCGCGGCTCACCATCGACGTGACGCCGGCGCTGCGCGGGCGCATCAAGGTCGTGGCGTTCCGGCGCGGCCTCACGGCGGCGGACATGCTGCGCGAGCTGCTGGAGCGCGAGTATCCGGAGAGCGTGGCATGACGGCGCCGGCTTCGCATCCGGCGCTAGCCATCCCGCAGGCTTCGCTGCAGGCGATGGTGCCGCAGCGGCCCACTCCCATGCGGGTCTCGCTCGCCTTCGTCGAGCACCGGGTGAACGTGTACCTGCGTTTCGGGCAGCCCGTTCGCGAGAACCTACTGGACCGTTGGCGGCGCGTTGCGGTGTTCGCGCCGGGCGCGGTCTGCTGCCGCGTGAAGTGGATCGGCAATGACTACGGCACGGCGCTCTGGCAACTCATGGTGCTGCAGGCGCCGACGCCATGTGACGACGCTCAGCGCGTCGCCGGCGTGCAGCCAGGTGCGCGCATCCTGCTGCGCGCCGATGGCGAGCCGCAGGTCAAGGCCGTGCTTGCGGTGATCGACGCCATCGAAGCTTGCGGCATCGATCCCTGCGCGGTGGCCGTCACGTACTGGCGCACGGTCGGCAACCGGCTCGCCGCACGCCAGCCGGTGCCGGCGTACACGGCGGAGCGGCATGCCGCACACCTTGCCCGCGAGGCGCTGCAATGACCCGCCGCCTGCTCTTCGTCTGTATGGGTGTCAGCCTGGTGGCGCTGTGCGCACCGGCCGTCATGCAGGCAGGTGCGCGCGACCGCGTGCTCGTGGTCTACAACCCTAGCGAAAGCGTACCGCGCGGTTGGTATCGCATTGGCCGCATGGAGAGCGCAGCCTCGCTGCAAGTCGGCAGCATCGTGCTGGCCCGGCTTCCCGCCGACGTGGCCGCCTTCGCGGCCCAGCGCGGCTACCTGCCGAGCGGCGTGCCGATCCTCAAGCGCATCGGCGCCCTCGCGCCGCAATCGGTGTGTGTTCGGGAGCAGCTTGTGCACATCGACGGTGCCGTGGTGGCGAGCGTGCGAACGCGCGACGGCGCGCATCGCCCGCTGCAAGCGTGGTCGCAATGCCGTCCCCTCGCAGTGGGGGAACTGTTCCTGCTCGGCGACATGAACCCGGCGTCGTTCGACAGCCGCTATTTCGGGCCCATCTCTGCATCGGCCGTGCTCGGCGTCGCGCGGCCTTTGTGGGCATGGAGTGCGCCATGAACTTCGTGATATCCCGCGACCGAGCATGCCGCCGAGCTGCAGCCGGACTTGCGTCCGCGCTGCACCTCGTCGTGCAGAGGGTTCGCCGCCAGCGTGCAGCGGAGGCTGCACGGTCGCTGCTCTTCAGGCAGCGTTGCGCACCCCGTGCGCGGCTGGCAGCGGGTCGGAGCCGGGAGCGAATGCGGAAGGCAGAGACGGAGGGCCAGATAAAAGGGGCGGCACGCCGCCACCCGCAAAGCCAGTCTGCACGTGGAGTGGGCGCGGCACGGCACCTGCTGGTGCCGGTGCCGCGCCAGTGCGCAATGCCGCATCGCCGGGGCATTGCACGCGTGCCGCTTCCGATCCTTTGCGCCCCACTGCGCTGGAGTGCCCGCCATGGCCACGCGTAAGGAATCGGATGGCGACCGCTTTCGTGTTCGGCCCGCGGCTCCGAAGTCCCGCGCGGGGCCGCGCCCGGAGCGCTTCGTGTCTCAAGTCCTCAAGGAAGTCTCGAAGGCCGGCGCCAAGGCGTCCGGCCAGCGGGCAGGGCGACCCGCTTCGACCTTTGGCCGGGGCCGCGTCGCGGCCGGCATGGCAGTCGGTCGCTTGGGCGTGCACGCCCGGCGCGTCGTCATCAAGGCCCGCTTTGTGGTGCTCCGGAAAGCCGGCGCGAACTCGGTATCCACCCACCTGCGCTACATCGAGCGCGACGGCGTGACGCGGGACGGGCAGCGCGGCCAGGCCTATGGCGCCGACACGGATGCCGCCGACCTCAAGGCCTTCGAGGAGCGGGGGCGAGGAGACCGCCACCAGTTCCGCTTCATCGTCTCGGCCGAGGATGCGGTCGATCTGGAAGACCTGCACGGCTTTACCCGGCAATTGATGCAGCGCATGGCGGTCGATCTGGAAACGTCA
>JAMHVU010000153.1:0-39238 GCA_035911355.1 Sphingobium sp. | reverse complement strand
TCGTGTGATCGACATCGATGCCACGTTCCGCCAGCATTTCCTCGAGATCACGGTAGCTGATACCGTACCGGCAGTACCAGCGGACCGCCCATAGGATGACTTCTCCGGTAAAATGCCGCCCTTTGAAATCGTCCATCACAACCGACCTTACCAAGACAAGGCCCAACGTTGGCAACCGCATCAGAGTTTGCAACAGAGCCGCAAAGGGCGTGCGCGCCGCTTCTTCCGCTCAGCGGGCGCCTCCATGGCGATGGTCGCCGCGCTCAATTTCGCGATTGTTGGCGTGGCGCGCGCCGATGTCGCCTCCGAGATGAACAATTTCTTCTCGGACGCGGGCGGCGCTGCCAATGTCACGGGTCCGTCGGCCTATCAGGGGCAGTCGGCAGGCTACTATTCGCTCGGCAATGTCTGGACGCGTTTCCCGCAGAAGAGCGTGCAACCGTTCAATCTCCAGCTTCCCAGCGCCCGGGCCGGCTGCGGGGGCATCGACCTCTTCTCGGGCAGCTTCTCGTTCATCAACGCCTCCGAAATCGTGGCTATGCTCAAAGCGACGGCCAACAATGCTCTCGGGTTCGCGTTCAAGCTCGCGATCGATTCCGTTTCGCCGGAGATCGGGAAGGTGATGGATGAGTTCAGCCAGAAGGCGCAGCTTCTGAACCAGATGAATATCTCTAGCTGCGAGACCGCGCAGGCTCTGGTCGGCGGAATCTGGCCGCAGATGGATTCGACGCGGGCGACGATCTGCGAGGCCGTGGGCAACAGCCAGGGCGTGTTCTCCGACTGGGCCGCCTCCCGCCAAGGCTGCAATAACGGCAACCGGCGCGATTCCACCATCGCGGGCAATACCGACGCATCGATGAAGGATCAGCTGGTCGGTGAGCCGCACAACTACACCTGGGAGGCGCTCAGAAAATCGGCCAAGTTTGGGGCGTTCGATCAGTCCTTCTCCGAATATGTGATGACACTGGTGGGCACGGTCGTGACCACGCCTTCGACCGATCCGAGCGTCGGCGGCAAGGTCGTGATGTTCGGTCCGGCCGAAGAGGCGGTGGTGACGGCGCTGCTCGACGGGACGGCGGACGCGCCGCCGGTCAAGATGCTCAAATGCAACGACGAGAATTGCTACGACGTCGGCGAGCAGACGCTGTCGGTCCCTGCGTCCTCGGCGTTGCGCCCGCGCATTGCGACGATGATCAAGTCGATGAGCGACAAGATCCGCTCCGACACGCCGCTCAACGCGGCCGAAAAGCAGCTGCTGAATCTGGCGACGGTGCCGATCTACAAAATCCTCGCCGTGCAGGCCTATGCGCATTATGCGCTGACCGACGGCGAGATCCAGACGCTGTCCGAGATCGTCGCGGTCGATCTCCTGTCCGCCATGCTCGACAATATGCTGGACCGGGTCGAGCAGGCGAAGGTCCACTACCAGACCTTCGACCAGGAAACCGCGACGCAGTGGAAACAGCAGATCGCGGCCACGCGCGCGAAGTTCAGCCAGCGCGATGTGCGGCTGAACAACAAGCTGCAGGTGACGATGCAGATCATCAACCGCAGCATCATGCTCGAGTCCACCCTGCAGAACTCGATGACGCCGGGCATGGCCTCCGCGCTCAATTTCTCGCGCGGGCTGAATGCGCAGGGGCTGAACTAGGGCGGGAGCGCGGCGATGCTGGAGGTCTTCACGGTCGGGGGCGGCGAATATCTCGTAAACGTGTTCAATGCCGTCGCGGCCTGGTCCGGGGGAGGGGGCTATCGCTCGCTCCTACGGGTGGTGATGGTGATGGGCCTGATCTACTCGCTGCTCGTTGTCGCCTTCACGCTCAACTACAAGGCGTGGATGAATTGGTTCTTGCAGGCGACGGCCATTTACCTTTGCCTGATGGTGCCAACGGTCAGCATCAAGGTGACCGATCGTATCAACCCGAGTCTCGCGCCGGCGACGATCGACAATGTGCCGATGGGTCTGGGCGTGTTGGCGAGCTTCACCACCCAGGTCGGCGACTGGCTCACCCGCACGGCCGAGACCGTGTTCGTGATGCCGAGCGAGCTCAACTACTCGACGAACGGCATGGTCTATGGTGCGCGTCTGTTCGACGCGACGCGCAATTTCGTGGTGAGGGACGCCGAATTCTCGACCAATCTCGAAAGCCACTTCAAGAACTGCGTCTTCGGGGATGTGATGCTCTACCAGAAGTCGCTCACCAATCTCGCCAAAGCGCCTGATCTTTGGGCGGCAATCGGGCCGGGGTCCGAGGCGCGCTCGCAGGAATGGCTCGAGCGGCAGGGCGATGGCACCGTCCAGAACTTCATCGTCACCTGTCGGCAGGCCTATCAGGCACTCGACGCCCAATGGGCGCCGATGATCGAGGCAAACGCCCCGCTGTGGGGCAAGGAGGTCTACCCCAAGCTGAGCAACGCCCTGGCTGCCGACAAGCTCAAGCACGACGTGCCGATCGCGAACACGGCCTTTACCGGATCGGGGAGCAATTTCACCGAAACGATGCGCCAGAACACGGCCATCAACGCCTTCATGCAGGCGCGCAACAGCATGGCCGGCGGGGCCGGCGCCGCGGCAATCGACACCTTTGCGCAAACGAGGGCCGACATTCAGGCCCGCAACACCTACAACTCGATCGCGCAGCAGGCGATGGCCTGGGTGCCGATCCTGAACATCGTGCTGACCGTCGTCTTCTTCGCGATGTTTCCTGTGATTTTCCCGCTGTTCCTCATGCCGCAGACAGGCGTCGGCACGCTCAAGGGCTATGCCATGGGGTTCTTCTATCTGGCGGCATGGGGTCCGCTCTACGTGATCCTGCACATGATCTGCATGACGAGGGCTGAGTCAGCGGCCAACGGCGTGGCCGGGGGAGGGGTGACGCTCGGCAGTTATGCCGGTATCGGCGCGGTCAACGGCGAGACAGCGACGATCGCCGGTTTCATGCTCATGAGCGTGCCGTTCCTGGCGGCCGGTCTTGCGCGGGGGGCGATGTCGATCGCCGGCCAGTCCATGTCGATGCTGGCGCCCGCGCAGAACGCAGCCGAGGCGGCGGCGCTCGAGCAGACTACCGGCAACTATGCCTATGGCAATGTGAGCTGGGCGAACTCGACGTCGAATATGCGCCAAGCCGATCAGTGGACCACAGCACCGAGCTATATGGGCGGCGCGCCCAGCGTGGGATGGCGCCAGGACAATGGCGCCATGATCAACGGGTTCGGCAATGGTCAGGAGGTGTTCGACACCTCCAGTGCGATCTCGCGCCTCGGCTTCACGCCGACGATGACGACGGGATCGGTCGCCGAATGGCGCGAGATGGCCAGCGAAGCGCACCGTCAGGCGCAAGCCTATGAGAATGCTGCGGCCGAGGTACTCACCGCAACCCACGCCAATCGCAGCGCCTTTGGCACATCGACTGAACGGTCTTCCGGTTGGGATTCCAGCAGCGGACGGCAGGCGAACACCTCCGTCGATCAATTCGATCGGCGGACCGGAAGCAGCACACAGGGTCAGGAGGAACGGGACACGATCTCGCAAGGCCAGCGAATATCTCAGGGCCATGATCGCCAGGCGCAGACTAACGATCAGATCATGGGATCGGTCACTGCAAATGTCGGCGGGAACCAAAATGGGGGGCGGGCAGGTGGTCGCGGCGGAGCGTTGGGAAGACTGCCGGGGATTGGCGGCAGCGTATCCAAATCCGGCAGCCAGATCGATGGGCTCCGTTACGGGACGGAGGAAACCCGCGGCAGCGACAGCGCCAATACATCCTCAAGTGGCGTGCGGGACGAACATTCAAGCGGAACCGGTGCGTCGATGTCCGACGGGACATATTCGCGCAGCGGCAGCTTCAGCCGGGCATCGGCCACATCTTCGGCGTCGGCTAGCACTGAAGATTCCCTGGCGCTTGCGAAGTCCTATTCGGAAACGGCCCGCCGCCTTGAGGAGCTTTCCCAGCAGTTGTCGCGTGATGCCAGCTATGCCGAGACGCATGGCATGCAACTCAGCGAAAATCTGAGCCAGGATCTCGCTCAATGGTATCGACGCCAGCAGGTCGAGAATCCTGGGCTTGATGCGCCGGAGCTTTGGGCGACCGACTTGACCGACCAGCAGCGGGTCGTGCGCCAGGAGATGATCACGCGCTGGATGCACGACAAGCAGGACGGCATTCGGGCCGAGATCGAAGGCCGTCTGCACGATCCGGACCTCGTCGACGTAAGCCGGCCGAGCATCTCAAGTGCGGCAGACGTGAGAGGGTCTTACCGGCCACATGGACCTGGGCGTCTGCCCGCGGGCCCCGGCGGGGGCGGCGACGTGGGCGCCGCCGCGATCATCGAGGCGGGCAAGACCGAACTCAGCGGCGATCGGGCTGCTGCGCAGACAATGCGAGGACAGCGCGTTCAGGGCTCCACCGATCTCCAGCAGGAAGTGAACCGCGACCACGATCGTGGGTTCTTCCAAGACCCTAAGCTTCGCGAATAAAGCTTAGAGGAGGTAGAAAATCGCTCCAACGAAGCCGGCCATCAGAAGATACGCAAGCGCGTAGCCGATCATTCCTCCGCGAGTAGGATTGCCGTGCTGATCGGTGAACATCTCGATGTCAGCCAGTTCCTCTTCAACGACACCAAAGACGGGGCCTCCCGGGAGGTCTTTAGTCTGGTTGTATGTGTTGAGATCAAATTTGAGGATGCGCATGGCCATCTCCTGGCAGCGGAGAATAGCCGGTTCGAGCTTTGTTCGCAACGGATTGCAGGGGATTATTGGGAGATTGGCGAGTTTATGAAAAAGCCATAGACTGCCGTAACCTCGCTATAGATCCATGACCGTGGGCTTCGCTGTGAGGCCATCGTCTCGGGACAGAGGGCGTCCGATATCTTGAATTATATGTCCCAAATATATCTCTGACATATTAGTTCATGAAATTCCGAGGGATTGAGGAACCTTGGAATTTATGCCAAAGATAGACCATGAAGGTAGGTCGAACCGATAAATTGAAGTCGTTGCTCGACGCTTGGGAGCCGCACACCGTGGCGACCAGCCCGCATCTCAAGGCGCTTGGGCTGACGGCGCAGGATCTGCAGAACTATACCGCCTCACAATGGCTGGTCTCGCTTGGCCGCGGAGCTTTCAAGCGCCCCATGGAAACCGTGACCTGGCAAGGCGCGCTATACAGCGTTCAATCGCAGCTCAAGCTGCCGGTTCATGTAGGCGCCCTGACGGGCCTCGAGATGACGGGGAACAGCCACTATCTGCGCTTCGGAGAGAGCAAGGCCTATCTCTTCTCTCCGCTGCATGTCGTCCTGCCGGCCTGGTTCCAGACGCATTGGGGGGAAGAAGTTCGGCACATGCAAAGCAAGCTCCTGCCGAATGACCTCGGCCTCACCGAGCAGCGAAGTCCGGAAGGCTATCCACTGACCACGGCGACGCCCGAACGGGCCATCCTGGAGCTGCTGCACCTTGCGCCCAAGGAATTCGATCTCGTCGAGGCCGGCCAGATCGTCGAAGGCATGACGTCGCTTCGCCCCAAGCTCATGCAATCGCTGCTCGAGGCCTGCGCGTCGGTGAAGGTCCGGCGGCTGTTCCTCTATCTTGCGGAGCGAGCGGAACTCGCCGTCATGCGCCATCTGAAGGTGGAGCAGATAGACCTGGGTTCGGGTGATCGCAGCCTTGCGAAAATGGGGCGCTATGTCCCGAAATACCGACTGCTCTTGCCCAAGGAGCTCGTTTCGGGTGGCAACTGAGCAATATCGCGATCAGGTCCGGCTCCTGCTGGACGTCCTGCCGCTGGTCATGGCCGAGCCCGTCTTCGCGCTGAAGGGCGGCACCGCGATCAACCTGTTCGAATGGGATCTTCCACGCCTCTCGGTCGACATCGATCTGACCTACCTACCGATCCACGACCGGGCCCAATCCTTGCGCGCGATCAGTGAGGCTCTCGCCCGGATCAAGGCGGACATCGAACGCCGCCTGCCACCGACCCGCGTGACCCAGACACGCCAGGGCCAGGAAGGGATGGAGGTCAAGCTCAACTGCCAGCGCGGCAAGACCCAGATCAAGGTGGAGGTTAATCCCACCCTGCGCGGCCATCTCCTTCCCCTCCGCGACTTGCCATGTTCGGACCAGGTGCAGGAGAGGTTTGAGGCGTTCGTCGAGGCGCGATGCCTCTCGCACGGTGAGCTTTTCGGCGGAAAGATTTGTGCCGCGCTGGACCGGCAGCATCCGCGCGATCTGTTCGACGTGAAGCGCCTGCTGGACGCAGAAGGGCTGGTCGACGAGGTTCGTCACGGCTTCGTCGGAGCGCTGGTAAGCCACGGGCGCCCGGTCGCTGAGCTGGTCAGCCCGAGCCGAAAGGATCAAAGCGCTACGTTCAAGGCTCAGTTCGAAGGAATGCCCTTCGAGCCATTCACCTATGAGGATCATGTCGAAACGCTCGATCGCCTTGTGCAGACGATTCATGCCTCGCTCGATGCCGACGATCGACAGTTTCTCAGGAGCTTCGAAGCTGGGGATCCGGAGTGGGAAAGCTTCCCGCTGCCCGCTGTCCGTGAGCTTCCAGCGCCGCAGTTCAAATTGATGAATATCCTTAGGTTCAGAGACGCGCAGCCCAAGAGGCATCAGGCCGGTCTGGCAGCGCTGGAAGCGGCGCTTTCGTAACCAATCCATCTCGGTCGTGAACAGGGCGCAGCTAGGCCGGCAGTTGGTCCAATTGAAGGCGGTGCGTGTCATGGGCAGTGACGGCGTATTCAATCGCGCCGGGGAGCCAAGGCCGGGGGAGGGGATTGGCGGCGAGTGGATTGTGAATGACGTAATATGGCGGTTGGCCACAGAATTTGTCGCGGTCATCGGGAAAGGCATAGAAACCGGAGCAGCCGACGATTGCGCTGACGCAGCGATAGTCCTCCTGGAGGAAGTTGTCGGTGGGAATCTCTTCGCCGTTGGCCTTGAGCACGGTGTCTTGCCATGAGAGCTGCCAGCCACCGAGCGGCTGACCTGTCTGCACGTCGACATGGGCCTGCGGGCTGCCGAAGGGAAGTACAGCCATAGCCGCGAGCGGGACGCCGCCAATGCCGAGGGTATCGCCGCCAAGCCGGCAGGTGTTCACCGCGATCACGAACGGGAGTTTCGGATCGACTGCCTCCTGCTCCAGACATTTGAGATAACCATCACGCTTGGCTTTGATGACAGACGTCCAGCGCAGGAGCATCTGATCGGTGGGAACCATACCGGCGCCGTTGGCGCCGCCATCCTGCCACTCCTGCGGCAAGCCGCCCTTGGCGGCGTCGCCCGGCTGCGCGGCGACCGCTTCGATATAGACCTGATCATCGATCAGGAAGTCTGGCCCCTTGTCCTCGCTGGCCATGTTCCAGCCGAGGTCCTGAAAGCGGCCATAGAGCATCGCTTCCCAGATCCGGCTCGCCAGCTTGCCGAGATCGCCGCGCTGGAACTCGACAAGGAAATGGCGGTCGCGGCAATCCGACCGCGCGAACCTCGCGACCATTGGCGTCAGATAGTTCGCGATGTCGGGATCGCTACTTGGCCAGATGCGCGAGAATGTTTCGCGAATGAGCGCAGTCAGTTCGTCGTTATCGCTCATTTCGTGCCGGGGCGACCATCAAGGCAGGGAAGGGGGCGACGCCTCGGTCCTCAGGGGGCTCGAGGCGTCAATCTCGACTAGCCGTTGAGCTTGTCCTTGACGGCTTTCGCCACAGTGAAGGTAAGTTTCCGGGAAGCGGCGATCTTGATGGTCTCGCCATTGGCCGGGTTGCGGCCTTCGCGGGCAGGCACGTCTTTCACCTTGAATTTTCCGAAGCCGTTGAGGCTTACTTCCTCGCCCTTGGCCGCCGCATCCGCGATCGCCGCGAAAACGAGATCGACCGCCTTGCGGGCATCCGCCTTGGTCGTGCCCGTCTGGCCGGCGAGGGTTTCAGCAAGCTCACTATTGTTCATTCGGATAGTCCTCATTTCAGTTGAAATTGCTCACTGCATAGCCGCCTGGACCGACCTGCGCCATCGGTGTGCTACGTCTGCATGAAAATGTCTGCCTTGTGGGTGTCCGACAGGCTCATCACACGATGGGCGAATGCTTCGTTTTCATCGGTCGCCTGATCAAACAGACGTGCGAGCTTTGCCAGATTTTCAGTCTGAAGGTCGCTGAGCGCCGCGCGATCAGCTCGAACGACGTCGATTTCGGTGCTGACGACATAGGAGAAGAACTTGCCCAACAGACCCGCGACGACGTCGCTGACCTGGATCAGCGGTTCGTCCTGCGAGTCCACGAACCTGAAGCTGTCGACTGGCACGCCGTCACGCATGAGGGGATCGGCCAGCAACTGGCGGCGGACGACTTCCTCGAGGTCGAGAACATGCGTCGAGTTGCGCAGCAGTGCGATCCTGTGGCGGAAGAAGATGTCGAACCCCTCGATCAGGATATGCCGATCCTCATCGTCACCTTCGATGAACGGAAAGCTCTCACCCTGAATGGCGTCCTCGAGAGCCTGGGCAAGAAGCCTCCCATAGAAGGGATGAAGGTGATCTGCTTCCTCTTCGACCATCTGCAGCACGACATGATAGAATTGCGGGCCATCGCGAGGATCGAGCGCGGGATAGTTGAAGAGCCGGAACAGGTCCGTGGTCGCCTCGAGGTCCCGGCGCAGGGCAAGGTTGAGCATATCCTTGAGAGCCGGTGCGACCAGCATCAGTTCTTCACGATCGCCCGCGATAAGTGCGGCGTCTACAATGTCGACGAGCGACCAGTAGATTACGTCCAGGCACTGGTAGTGGAGGAATAGCCCGTTGGCCGCGATCCAGTCGAGGAGGTCCCCCAGACGCCGTGAGCCCAGCAGGTCGAGAAAGTCGCCCTTGCCGATGTGCGCGAGCTTCATCTCCTTGGTGGTGGGCTGTAGTTTGAGAGCCGCGCGTAGAGGGGCGATGTCGATGGGTTTGCGAGGACCGCTATGGGCAACGCCGGCGAGGACAAAGCATCCCGGATTATCGACGTTCAACCCATCGGCCGTGACGTGCAAACGGCGGATGTTGTTCGTCTCGTCATAATAGAGCGTATAAGGCGCGTCGGCGCGATCCAGCCCGTGAAGGTGAATGTCGAGCCCGCGCAGATCTTCGATATCAATTCCCTGTTTGCTCTCCGTCATCCGCAATGTCAGCGTTTCGCGATCCTGAGGCCTGAAATGGCGCGTGCGCGAAACCGCGCGGCTCCGCCTGCCTCGCGCACCTTTCGAGCCTTTTCGGCATAGCGGCGCGCCATCTGCCGGTGCGCGAGAATGCGATCGATGCAGGTCGCCCGGCTAGCCGCACGATATTCATCCGTCGTGCGCAGCTCGTAATGTTTGAGACTGAAATCAGCCACGCTGGTCTCCGACAGTTTGCCATTGCCTTAGTGCCAACTGTGTCACTTTACCTCACGCCGGGTAAAGTGACGTAGATGGCAAACGTTACGATCCGTCTGGCTTGCGGTTGGATATGCGGATGATGTTGACGAAGGCCACGACGATGCCGAGGGCCATCACGATGAGCAGGCCCCAGGGACCGGTGCCGGCAAACCTGTCGATGATCCAGCCAAGCAAGGCACCGCCGGCAACGCCGCCGAGTAGTTCCGCCAGCACGCGATTGCCGAGGCTATAGCTGGCATCGGCACCTGTAGAGGCAGGGCGGGTTCGTTCCTCTTCGGCCGAATGCGCCGCCTCGAGGCGATCCTTCAGGCCATCCAATCGGGGATCCTCTCCGATAAGATCGGGGTCTGATTCATCTTTGCTCATGGGGCGGGTCTAGCATGGTGTGAAGACGAGAAAAATGATGAGGAGGGGTGAAGTGACACGGATGGCAAAAGTGCCGTCTCGCGTCTCCATGAGCATTTTGGGGGATTCACAAGAGTCCAGCTTTGTGCTTGATTCGTTCCATGATCCAGCAGGACCTCTTCGCGGCGACGCCCCAGCGAACGACGGGCATGCCCGATATCGTACGCATCATCGCCGAGCACTCCGCGCGGCCGCGCTATACCTTCATGGTGCTTGATCTGATCGCGCGGGTTGCGCGGGCCAACGGGCAGGCGGGACCGCTCGTTCGCGAAGGCGAAGCGCTTGTGCCGATCCGCGAATGGCTGGCCGCGACGATCGCACCCAGCGGCGCGCGTCATCATCAGCGCCGCGCGACCGCCGACAAGGTTCGAGCTGCGCTCGTCGGCCGGGGAGAGTTTCCAGGTGATCCGGCCGAGGCCGACCGCCTGGTCGAGGCGGAAGTCAGTGAGCGTGTCCGCGAAACCGGCATGACGGCAATCAGCCGGGCGGTGTCGGAGCTGGTGAGGGCCGGGCTGATCACGCGGCACTACCAGGGGTTCTTCGTCGATCATGAAAACCGCGGCGCCCAGCGTCATGCGGTCTACACCGTGACCGACGCGGTCCGAGCCGCGCTTCACCCAAGCATCGCCATTAGCGAGCACCGGCGGCAACCCTATGTCCGCGGCGCGCATGGGCAGCCCCGGGCAGAGGCAGCGCGCGCCTCAGGCTAAATCCCCGGTGCGTGCTGCGGCAGAGCGCGCTTTTCTTGGCGCTCCCAGGTCTCGATCAGGAACAGGGCCAGCGAACTGGCGGCGTTGATCGCGAGACGTGCGATGCGCGGGTCGATCCTCCGGAAGCCCTTTTCACGCCCGTGAGCGTCACCACCATGCGTTCGCAGCGCACCGATGCCTTTTGCAACCGATGTCAGGCCGCTCAGGATCTGGCGGACGTCTGCTTCCACTTCGGCGGGCAGGTCGCTGCGCCCCGGCGACAGGTTCAGCGGCTCCTGGACGGCGCGGATAAGGCCGTCGATATCCTTGCGGGGCGGCAGCGGCAACCCGAGCTCGATGAGGATGGATCTGCAGACAGCCTCGATGAGCGAGCACGCGGCGGTTACCGCATCTTCGGGGTCATCCTGAAGATTGGGGAGGGCGCGCGCTATCTCCATCTGCACCGTGTCGAAGTCCAGTGTTTCGACTTTCTGGATGAAGGGTTCGACGATCGTCCCGGAGCTCTGGCGTCTGGTCAGCACGGCCTTGCCGCCGACGATGACCACCGCCAGCTCGTCCGCTGCGAGCGCCTTGTTGAGATGCTCGCGAACCGCGGTCGCCTTATCGGGCTCCGTCAGATATTCGCGCGGATCGCAGACCTTCTCAATGATCCGCGTGATGTAGACATCGCCCTGGCCGTCATAGTGATTGGCTGCCTGGCGCAGGAAATCCGTCGTCGCGGGTACGCGAGAGCTCGCGCCGATACGCATGTCGAGGCCGCAATCGAGGAAGAATTGTTCGATCTTCGGGCCCGACCGATAGATTCCGATCGCCGGGCTGTTATCATTGCCGGCGCCGCCCGTGATCGTGTCGACCAGCGCCTTGATGACAAAGGCAGAGAATTTGCCGCTCATGGCTTGTCTGCCGCGAGAGAGAAGGACGCGAGCTTCGGGCAGCCTTCAATCTTCACTACCCACATGCTCAGCCTTGTCCGAGAGTGATTCCGTCAGAATTCGATGCGTAATTGCTTGGGCTGCCGTGACCAGATGGCTGTATCTGTCGCGGTACAGGAGTTGACCGATGACTGTTTCGACGGCCTTCGGGTTGACCTTTTCTACGACGTCTAGCGCCTTTTGGCATCGCTCGCGGCCGCATTCGCGCAACGCTGAGACGAGATAGTCGTCTCCATGATGCTCGGCGATTGCTGCCAAGTCGAACATGTCGCGTGGCTGCAAGTTCCAGCCCCGGAAATAGACCTTCTTGGCTGCGATTTCGGCCGGTGTCTCCAGGTCGACGATCTGCCCTCGCACATCGTGACGCTCGCTGGCGATATCGAGGATGGCGGAAGAGCAGATGAAGTCGATCTCGCCGAGTTCGTCAAAGGCCAGTTTGAGCGCCTGCGTCCCGTCGGTCTTATATTCGTCCGGTCGGCGGGTCATGGCGAAATCTTGGATCTGCGGATTGAGGAAGGGTAGGATTTGCGGATCATCGAGAAAGATGTCGATGTCGTGGCTTTCGCGATGGTCGATCTGGAGCATGAGAGCGGTCCCGCCGCCAAAGCTCCACGAAGGCGCAAAGCCTACGGTTTTCTCTAAATGGCCGAAGATTTCCATCGCGAGGTCGAACAGGACTGGCCACTGGCTCGGGCCCCGCTCGACCATACGTTACGCTGCCAGCGGGAGCGCGTAGCCCGACAGGTTGGAAAACTGGTCTGCGACCGCGCAGACCTTATCGGCATCGACACCCATTTCCTGGACGAACTGCAACTGCAGAGCCGGGCTCACTTCCGAGAAAAAGGAGAACACGGGCGCGTTGAAGTCGCTCGCGCTCTTGGGGTCGGTGATCAGCGCGGCGAGTTGATGCGCGGAGAGGTTCGCCCCATAAGGAGCGTTCACCGTCGCCAACACCAAGCTTGCAGCCTTTGCCATCTCACAACCTGTACCATGATCCCATCGATCACTCCGTCTATATAGCTCTGGGGCGTTATCAAAACAAGAACGGGGCAATCTGACGAGTAGCTGGGTGAATGTAGGCGTCAGATTTCCGGCTTGAATCCGCCCTCCCCGCGCGATTTTCCCACTTACCATAATGGGAGATTATGGTAAGTATAGGAGCGCGAAACCGGCAGGGAAGGGGCAAGTTCCGCAGATGAAGAAATTGCAGCAATCACGCGGCACAAATGTGCCGCGCATTGTGCCGCAGGCGACCGAGCGGCTGGCGTCACTCGGCGTCGGACTCAGGAACCTCGAACAGTTCGACCGCGAAATCCGCGATCTGGTCGGCGGCCAGGTGCATCATGGCGATCGGCGCGCTCTCCATATCAACGCGCTCGATCTTCCCGTCCTTCATCTGGACCAGGAAGCGGTCGCATTGCTCGAGCACGACCATGCGAATCCCGTCATCCTCGTCGAGCGTCAGCCGACGCACGCTTCCTTCATAGGCGATCCAGGCTCCGTCATGGCCGCTGGTCGTCCGCACATAACCGACGGCGACATGGCCGCCAGCCTCGACCTTCTGGACGATCGGCAACAGCCATCCGAAGCGCAACGGATCGGCCCTCGCCGTAATCGGCGATGTCCGGGCAATCGTTTCACAGATCCAGCCCATCAGCACCGCCAGTCCGAGGAAAAACAGCAGTTCCAGTTCGATCGCAAGCGAGGACAGCCCCTGTGGCGCATGGCCGCTGAGCAGCGCCTTATAAGGGTTGGGTTCGTAGGACAGCCTGATGAGTGGCTTCCAGGCCGCGATCAGTTCGTTGAGCGCGAAGATGCCAGCGCCGAAGACATGCGCGCCCAGCGCCAGCGCCACAACCAGGAAGATAGTGAGATTGGAGTTCGGCCGATCCGGTCGCGGCGAGACAAAATCGCGCGCTTCCCCGATCCGAAGTCCGAAATAACCAGCGAAGCCCGGAAGCAGCAGAACGAGCGCGCCGAGCAGCGCATATCCGAAGGTCATGCCAGCTTAGGCCGTTTCGGCGGTCTTCTCGGCCCTGGCGGCGCGAATCTTCTCGCGGTCGATGACATAGACGCCGTTGCGCTGGACGGCCGCCTCACGCGCTTTCCTCCAGCTCCCGAAGGTTTCATGGACCTCGCGGCCCAGTTTCAAGGCTTGTGCCGAGTTAAGCTGCATCATGTCCTCCAGAATGACATATAGCGAGCAATGGCTGAGAGTTCCACAAGATCCTCCGATATGGAAATCATCGTCGTCAGAACCGAGGACGCCGCACTGCCGATGCGGTCGCGGAACGCGGACGCCGAAACGGTCGATATGCGGTTGCTCCGCACGATCGGCGGCATCGTTCCCACAGATCTGCCGCCGATCAGCCAGCTCGGGCTCGAGACGACGCTTTCGGCCATGGCCGACGCGACCAAGGCGGCGATTGCCGCCGATCTCGATTGCTGGCGTGACTGGTGCGGCGAGGAAAGCCGAAAACCACTGCCCGCCGATCCCGAAGATGTGGTGCGCTATGTGAATGCGCTCGATGCCAGGGGGAAAAAGCCCGCGACCCTCGCGCGACGTATCGCGAGTCTCGGTTCGGTCCACCGCATGATGGGACTGACGGGCGATGCCGCGCCCACCGACGCGCCGATGGTGCGGGCAGCGCTCAAGGCCGTCCGCAGGCGCAAAGGTGCCCTCCAGCGCCAGGCAGCGCCCTTGCGGCTGGGCAAGGCACTCGATCCTCATGCCGCCAAAGGTTTTACCCTTGCCGCGCTGCTCGATGCCTGTGGCGGCGATTTGCAAGGGCTGCGGGATGCCGCCCTGCTTTCGCTCGGCTATGATGCCGGCCTGCGGGTCAGCGAACTCACCATGGTGGAGGCAAGACAAATCGATCCACAGGAGGATGGCTCGGCGACGCTTTTCATCCCTTACTCCAAGACCGACCAGGAACAGGAAGGCGCCTGGGCATGGCTTTCCGCGGAGACGATGCGGCGCGTCGGCGCATGGCTGGTTGCAAGCGGCATCGAAGAAGGCCCGCTGTTCCGCAGGGTCGGGGTCGATCGACGTCGCGCACGGGAAACCGTACCGGAAACTGCGCTCGCACGAACGACCTATTCCATCGGAACGACATCTCTAACCCGGCAGGGCGTCAACGGCATCTACCGCCGTGTGGCGCTCACGGCCTATGACAAGGGACTGGTTACGCTGGCTGTTGGCAAGCTGGACGACGCGATCCAGGCCTTGTCCACACATTCGCTGCGCGTCGGCCTTACCCAGGATCTCTTCGCGGCGGGAGAGGATGGCGCTGGCATCGCGCAGGCCCTGCGCTGGAGTTCGCCAACAACCGCATTGCGCTATGGCCGCAAGCTCGCCGTGCGCAGCAATGTTGCCGCACGCGTCTTGTCGCGGGTCCGTAAATGAGCTGCCAGCCCTGCCTTTCCAGGCCGGATTTGCAAAGACTCTCATATTGTTGGAGACTCCGACGAGGACGGTTTCCGAAGAAATCGAGGAGAATGAGTTTGCCGACCATCACGATCGAATTGAGCAAAGAGGATTCGGCGAACCTGGCCGAACTTACGCGGCGTTGTGTCGATGCAGATCAAGCACGAAATGGCGCAACGACTCATGGACCACTTGAGAGTGCCGCGGACCTTCTAACGATGCTGGCGCAGGATGCGGCGATGGTCATTCGCCGGCCCGGAAGCTGGGAAGGTGCCGGCATGGCTCGACTTCTCGCGGGTCACGGGTATGAGGTGTAGCGCGCCCGCCAAAAGCGGGGCGAAGATCTCGAGAGCGAATGAACGGCTCGTCCGAAGCGCAGCGCCACATGTTGCGGCAAGTGGATACCTGACAGGACCATCACATGACCTAGAACGGGTCTGGGCCTGTCTTGCGGCGGCGATTGAGACGGTCCCGGTGTCGAACCCAGCCTGAAGCGAACGGACGAAGGATAGAGGAAGGAATGTTCACGCTCGATGACGGTTTGGTCCACGCACAATCCGCCGGTACTTGCGCAGCCCTCTATTGTGCGAAACGCGTCCAACTTGGAGTGAAGGGGGATTGGAATATACCGCCGGTGATCGAGGCATGTCTGACGGGACCCTCTGCCCAGGCTTTGGCACTGGCCCACAGCATGCCTTACTGGAATTTGCGGAAACTTCACCGTGATAGGGCTCGCGTCGGCGTATATGCGCTCGTCCTGCGCTCGGGGAATCTGTCGGTTCGATGGCAGCCATTCGGTTGCGATTTCGATAGCAATATCGCCAGATTCGATTTCGAGGGGGACGATGATACGGACTGGATCCGTTCACCGATCCTGGGCCCGCAGGTTATGCAACGGCCGGACAATGAACTCTATTTCATCGAGGATTTCGCCGGCCTGATGCACCGCGTGGACCGAGCAGAGGAACTGTCGCCAAGGGAGCGGCTCCTTCTGGACATTGAGTGCGAAGCTCTCGTGGCATTGCTCAAGAATCTCATCGGAACCTTGTCCTGGTTCGTCAGGCCGATCTGGGAAGACACGATTGTCTGTCGATGGAAGCCCCGTCCGGAAGATAGCGGCAATAAGGGACTTCCAGCCTATCTTCTCCCTGGGCAGAGACACATTGCCGCGCTCGAGGTCCGAATGCGGCACGAGCTGGAGGCGAACTTCTTTGAGGGCATCCTGTCCTGGGCACTATCGCAACTGAAAATCGAAGAGGGAGATTTCTGTAGCGTGCTGGCTGACATCGATCCGAAAGAGCAGAGCCATCATGCGCGCAGCCAGCGCGTGAGCACGGCCATCAAAAACATGACCGGTGCCGGCGGCCCCAAGCGCGTGGCCCGCGCGCTTGGGGCGCTGAAAGCCCTGAACCGGCTTCCCAAAGGATGGTCTGAGGCCGTTGTCCCGAGAGAAGATGATCCTTGGGAAACCAGCATACAGCAGCACTTCGTGGACAGCATCAGCACAGCCGGCTAAATGCCAGTTGCGGCTCCTGGGCCACCGTACCTGCGTGGCGGTCGTAGACCCTCCTCATTGGATGAATGATAGACAGTAATTTCGCGCGCGACTTGGCGTCGATGGCGCGTTTCAACAGGCTGGCATTGTTCGTGGCCAGCACCTTGTTCCTGCCGCGGCCCACGCAATCAGTTCGAACGCGCGATCATATGATCCCGAAATTGCGCTGCCTCGGGTGGAAGCCCCCGAAACCAGTAGCGCCGGACGGGGTAAGGGAGCCAGCGCATCGGCACTCTGCCGAAACCGAAGAACGCCAATATGCACCCCGCAATGAAAGCCGTCATCACGCCGGTGCGGATCAGATCGCCCGCCTGTGTCGCCGGATAGACGGGGAGGTAGATGACGACCAACAGCATGATCAGCACGGCGAGGGTCAGCCTGAATGAGAGCCGCCACCAGTCATCCATCCGATGCTCGAACGTCACCAGAAAGGCCTCCCGATCCGCACGCCCCTGCGGGCTGTCAAGATACACCATGTGGGGGTTCTCCGGCTCCGGCGCGGCCCCGACCGGCACCGGCGTTGGCGGATACCGGTCCGGCGGACACGGCGTCTTTCGCCAGATGACAAAGCCCAGAATCTCTTTCCGGTTCGCCTGACGCTTGCGGTACGGCCAGTAGATTTCGTGCCAGTAGGTCAGGTTCGATTTGCCTTGAGCGGCCAGCCACTCGTAAATCGGTTCTGGCGGCGTGGGTGCCGGACCGTAATCCGTCACTGCCCCAAAGGTGCAATGATAAACGAAGTGGAGGAAGGCGCCGACGAACACGACCTTGGCGACCACGGTCGGAACGGCGCCGGCAAGAACCCCAAAGAAGGTCTGCCAAAGTTGTGGTTCGAACCAGCAGAGAAAACGCGCTCCCAGAATGACCGTGCTGAGCCCAAGCAGGAGCTGGCCAAGCCAGAATAGCGCGCGGCTGCGATTCAGCGGGCCATAGCGCGCGCGTTGCAGGGTGAGGATCGCCGTGTCGATCTGGCGCTCCCCCTCGCCCGGATCGTCCGGAGCCAGATGGGCGGCCAGTGCGTCATAGGCGCGTGGTTGTCTGGTCATTTCTGTTTCTCCTGAAGGGCGCCGACAATTTTTGAATGCCTCGGGCAAGGCCCGCCTCGCGGAGTCCGGCCATCTCGTCGCGCCTGCGGCAGGAGCGGAACAAGGATGCCCGACACACGGGTATGGCTTCTGCTGCCTCCATCAGAGGCTCTCAGGCCGGGTAAGCATGATGCGCGTCTTGAGATTGCCATCGGGCCGGCGATGCAGGTCGATGATATGCCCGGTCCGCGGCTCGAAGCTCATGAGCTCCGCAACCGTCTCATAGGATGTGTTCGATCCGAAAAAGTGCGCCGGGCCATGCCATTTCTGGCCCTCGATCAGCCGCATCCTGAAGGTGCCTTGCGGGACCGGAACGCGAATGCGGTCGTTTTTTGAGACATAGACCGAGATGATGTGCCGGCCTGATGCCGGATCGAAGAGCTGCACGACCGCGTTCGCATCCGCGGTTTCGATGGTGAGGAAGCTGGAAATGCGCTTGCGCGTGACCCCGTTTTCGACGGTGACCGAACCCGATTCCGGGAAAGGCATTGCCGCCGCGCCGTCAGGCAGCCATCCCGCCCTTTGGGCTTCCCCTAAAAAGGGAATGGCAATGAGGAGCAGGCTCAACGCGAAGGGCAACCAGCGCAGTGTCCCGCCGGCATTACCGCGCAGGCTCCAGTACCGGCTACGCTGATAGTCGAAGCCGCGGTTGACGGAATCGAACCAGGCGCCTTCCATCCGCCCGGTCGGGGTTTTCTTCGCACGGTCGCGATAGCGCTCGCGCATATAGTCGCGATCATCGAGTCCCATGGCCGGGCTACCCGTTGATCGCGGCGGTCGGCGCCGCGTCGCGAAGATGCCCGATCACCCCGAATACGGCCTGGACGGTCGGTCCCGTACCGGCGGGAATCCGAAAGGTCCGGTAGCCGGCCCGGGCTGTCATGGCGTCGCGCTCCCGATCCTTTTCGGCATCATGCGAGCGGTCGTCGATCTCGATCAAAGCGATGACCCTGCCTGTGGTGGGATCCTCCACCACGAAATCGACGATCTTGCGCGCGAAGGGATTCCAGTCTGCCGGGATGACCCGCCGGCCAGGCACGGAAGGCACCTTGAGGAGCGCACCCATCGCGACCTGTGCATGGATGCGGTACATGGGCAGCACATGTTCGAGCGCCGCCAGCATGGCCTGTTCTCGTTGCGTCATGAACGGCCTGGCGACAGGCGCCAGAGGCTGCTGAGGGGTAATATTGCCCGACAGCCGCGACCAGCCGAGCGCCACGAGCCCGCTCACCAGCAGGAGCGAGGCCAGAAGTTGAAACATGTTCACAGCTCTCTCCTTCAGCCCCAGCCGTCGCGCCGACCTTCCCCGTTGTCCCGCAGATTCCGGCCATCGAGCGCCGAGCGGCGGATGTTGAGCTCGACCTCTTCGCCCTTGCGGGTGATCTGGACGTCGCGCGGATCGAGGCCGTTTCGCCGGGCATAGTCGTTTGCCGCCTTCTCGCTGCCGAACTTGCCGGCTTCCTCGAATTCCCAACCCATTGTTCATCTCCTTCTCTTGGCCGCCGGCACCGCGCCGGCGGCTTCTCCATTCACAAGTCGAGGCCGAGGCTGCGTTCGGGCAGCGGCGGCAATGGATCGCCGCGATCCGGCTTCAGATCGGACGGCGCTGGCGGGGCCTTCGCGGCCGGCATGGGCGCGGCGCCATCGGGCAGCGGCGGGAGGTCGGTCGGAATCGGTGGAAGGTCCGAAAGGTCGATACCATCGATCGGGCCCGGGTCGAATTTCTCGAGGGTCTGAGCGCCCGGTCCCTTCTTCCCGTCGATGTCGAGGCGACCGAGCGTCTCGAGGGAGGAGGTCTTGTCACCGGGGTTCATGTCGAGCTGGCGGCCAAGCTTCTCCTTGTCGTCGACCACCATCGTGAGGGCATCGCGCACGCGGGTGACGAGGACGTTGAACAGACGCTGATTGGACAGGAAACGCTCGAATGACGACATCACACCGATCGCCTTGTCGGTGGTGATCCCCTGCGCCATGTGCATGTTAAGGCTGTAGGCAAGGTCGAGCCGAGACAGCATCGGGTCACCGAGGCCGAGCGTCACGAGCGCCTTGTCTGCAGTCTCTACTTTCACGCCATCGGCATCGACGCCGACGACACGGGCGAGAGCGGCGTTGAGCATACCGCGTTCCTTGTCGTTGGCGGTCCAGCGGATGCGGTCGCCTTCGCGGAGTTGAAGGTCCTTCTTCTCGGAGAGCTGCAGCCGGTCGCGCTGCTCGGTCGGGGAAAGCTTCTGGGGATCGAACCGGATCCTGCGGCGACCGTCCGACAGTTCAACCTTTCCGTTGGCATGGACTTTCAGGACGTCGTAGCGGCCCGCCTTGATGCCGACGTCCTGCGCACCGCCGCGGCCGACCTCCAGCGTCTGGCCCGGCCAGTAGGTCGACGCATAGCGCAGCTCCTCGCGGGTCGTATTGACGCGCTCGTATACGGTGAGGTGGATCGCCTCGCCCTTGACGCTGCCTTCGGCGATCAGTCCGTCCTGAATGCGCTGATTGATGATGGCGCGCGCATCGCGGCCCGACGCGAACACGGCGGTTGCCTCGCGCTCTTGCGGGTCAAGTCCGAGCCACATGTCGGCGGCAGCGGCCGCCGGGTCGGCTGCCTCGACGACACGCTCCCCCAGCACCTTCATCGCCGCGCCGGCCTTGCCGATATTGGCGAGCGCGGCGACCGTGCGCAGCTGGTCGGTGCGCTGACGGATATTCTGGTCCATGCGCGCCACGGTGCCACCGCCGACCTGGATCATGGCGAAGGCCTTGCCGGCATCGATCGAGGAGAGCTGCTGGCGATCGCCGACCAGCACCAGCTTGTCGACACCCAGGGCCGCCGTGATCTGGTGGAGCTTGAGCATGTCGTTGCTCGAGACCATCGACGTCTCGTCGACCAGCAACATGGTGCCGGCGAGCTTCTCGCGCGCGGCGTCATATCGGGGCGTGTCACGCTCGGTGATGAAACGCTCATTGGCGAGGACGAAGGAGGCGATCGTCTGCGCCTTGATGCCCGCCCCTTCACCGAGGTCCGCCACCATTTTGTTCTGAAATGCGAGGCCGGTGATCGATCGGCCTTCGGCTTCGGCGACCCGGGCGACCGCCTGGAGCATGGTCGACTTGCCCGCGCCCGCAACGCCCTGGACCGACACGGTCCGATCTGTCGACGACAGGATCATTGTCGCCGCTGCAAGCTGACCCGGATTGAGGGGCAGAGCCACCGCTTCCTGCAAGCGCTGCGGCGCGTCTGCTGCCGCCACGATCGGCTCCGCTTTCCCTTTGCCTTCTTCGACAGCACCGAGGATCTTTTCTTCGGTCCGCAGAGCCTCCTGCGTGGTGCCCATGCGGCCCGTCCGATCCGCGGCGGTCGCAACGCCGGGGATGAGCTGACGGTTCTGCACCAGCCGATCGATCCGCTTCTCGATCATGTCGACGGTGACGCCTTTGAGGCCGAGATCGAGCGCGGTCTTGCTCAGCAGATTGACGGGCCAGGCGGCTTCGCGTTCGGAGAGCATGCGCACGGCAGACGCGACCGCAAGCTGCGCGCGTGCTTCTCCCGGCGACTTGACCGCCCGGGCGAGCGCGTTGTCCACCAGAGGATCCTGGGGACGAAGCAGCGCACCCAGGGTCTGGCGGGCGCCATCCACGGCATCGACGATGGCGCGGTAGCCGCGCTCCAGGGCGCTTTCCGGAGCCGCTAGCCCTGCGCGCGCCTCGGCCGCCGCCCGCAGGTCCTTGCCGTCGAAGCCGTGGGCCGCAGCCTGGTCGATCCAGCCCTGCTTGAGCGCCGCGCGATCCTCGACATCGAGTTTGGGATCGCGCGAGCGCTTGGTGATTTCGCGCAGGCCCTCGGGCGACTTGATGCCCAACCGCGTCGCGTGATCGAGGATCTCTTCGCGGCGCTGACTGAACTCGCCGATGACAGCCTTGGGGACACCCGATATCTCGAACGTGCCATGCTTGCCCTTGAGCTCAACCTGATAGCCGATCCGCTCGAGCCCGGCGCGCAGGAAGGCGTGGTAGATCGAGCCGATTATGCTGTTGTGGCTCCAGAGCTTGTCGGCATGGAGCGCCTGCCATTTGCCGTCGGGCATGCGCGTGAGATTGGCGATCACCGCATGGATATGCGCCTGGGGATCGAGCGCCCGGCTGGTGTCGTGCTGGAACAGCGCATAGACGAGATTGCCGGTCTGGACCGGCACCTTGCGGCCTTCGATGTCGCGCCGCCCCTCGGCGAGGTTCTTCTCGACCCACGCCATGGTCTGCTTGACGGCCGCCATATTGGCCTCAAGCACGCGCTTGTCGCCGGCGACATAGGCCATGATCGAGGCCGACTTCGGCATCGAGAAGGTGAGGTCGTAGCCCGCGCGCCGGTTCTCGACCTGGGCGACCGCTTCCCCGCTCGGAAGGATGCCATTGAGCACGCCCTCGAACGCGTCCTTGGACACCTCGCCGGACAGACCGAGGTCTTCCGACCCCTCCCCCGCCCACAGGCTGATCTCTGAGGATCCCTCGACCGTATAATAGTCGTCCTTCGCGAAATAGTTCGCGGCACCGGAAGCGGAGCGGACGCCGGCGACCGAGAGCATCAGATGCCCATATCCATGCCGTCATCGTCGCGGCCGCTGGCGAAAGCCTGGCGCAGCTCAACCAGCGTCAGATCCTCGACCTGCGGGCTGGTCTCGCCGTGCCGATGACCATCGCGGCGGTCATCCCTGTCGCGCGCGGAGACCGGCTGTTCTTCGCCGCCGGTGCGCGCCGCTGCCGCCTTGTCCGCCGCATGGGTGCCGGGCGTCGCCTGTTCGTCACGATCGTCGGCGCGCTGGGCCGCGCGCCGGGCGGCATCGTCCTCCTCCTCGACCTCGGCCGACAGGATGCGCGCGGCCAGATCGCGGGCGAGATTGGTGGTCTCGGCCACCTCTTCCACCACCTGCAACGAGCCGTCGCGCCCGCCTGCCTCCCCTGCCCCATCCTCGTCGAACGCTTCCTCTCCGCGCTTTGACCGCACCGGCCCGACATCGGGCCGTTGGACGAAGCCCTGGGCGACCTGGGGATAGTCTTTCCACTCGAGCAGGATCCGCGCCGCGGGAAAGCCGTCGGGGAACTTCACGAAGCCGTGCATCGAGGGCAGGTTGGTGATGTCGTCGGCGATGACGAGCGGCTCGACCTGTTTGCGCGGGGTCAGGGTCGAGGCGTCGCGGGTGTTGTTGTAGCCATAGCTATAGGCCTCATCCATCTGCCGAACCTCGCGGTTGCCGATGTAGCGGGCGCACTGCTCGGCCGTGTCGAGATCGGCGGTCGCGAGGATAAGCTTGGAGCGGGCAAGCGAGGCGAGATTGCGCGCTCCTTGCTCGCCATAGACTTCGACCAGTTTCTCGAAGCTATGGATGCCGAGGATCATAGCACCGCCGAACGCGCGGGCGGTCTGAAGACCATTCTCGATGGCGGGCAGGCGGTGGAGAGCGCCGAGCTCGTCGAGCATGAACCATGTGCGCAGGCTGCGCGTGCGCGGCAGCGTCATCAGCCGGTTGATGGCGAGGTCCATCCAGAGCGTCAGCAGCGCCCGGTTCATCGGCAGATCGACATAGTTCGAGGTCACGAACAGGATCGAGCCGGGCTTCTTGTCGCGGGTGATCCAGTCGCGGATCGAGAAGGGCTCACCTTCGTCCGGCAGGAAGCGCAGGACCTGCGCGTTGGTGTTGAAGACGGCGCGGATCGATTCCGCCATGCGGGCCGCTTCTGGGGCGGTCAGCGGATCGGCGATGGTGTTGGCGAGGAAGCGGTGAACGCGCTTCAGGTCGGCCGTCATCAGGTTCTCGGACAGCGCGAGGTTGCTGGTCTGTCCCCGCTCCATGAGGCGGATGCACATCTCGATGAAGAGCGTGCGCGCGGCGAGCGCCCAGAAGGGTTCGGAGGAGCCGCCGTCAGACGGGATCAGCGCCGCCGCGGCGGCGGTGAACTCGCTGTGCGTGCGGCAGTCGTTGAAGATCGACCAGGCCGGGCAGCGCGCGTCCATCGGATTGAGGATCGTGTCGCGCGTGGGATCGTAGAAGGCTTCGACATAGGCCCCTGTCAGGTCGAAGATCACCGCCGTGTCCTGACGCTCCCGCATCTGGGTGACGAGGCTCCTCAGCTCCGTCGTCTTGCCCGAGCCGGTGGTGCCGATGAGCATGGCATGCGACTGCTCGGTGCGGTGCGGAAAGGGGATGCCGGCGAGCGTGTAGGGATGATGGATGCCGGCTTCCTTGCGCGCGCGGAACGGGAGCGCCAGAACCTGCCGCGGGGACAGGCTGGGGAAGAGGTCGGCGGCTTCCTCTTCGAACTTGATCCGGTTGTGCTCATTGATCTCTGCAAGGAGGACGGTGCGGTCGACCAGCATGGCCCCGCGTTCATGGCGTTCCTGAAGGATCGAACGCCCCCGCCGGTGCGAGATGTCGACGAACCAGATGGCCGCCGGAATGGTGATGAAGATCGAGACGAGGAAGGCGCCGATGAGGCCGCGCATCGCGACGGCCCAGGCGGTGATGACCTCGGGCACATAGGGCACCGCTTTCATCACGGTGCGCAGGATCTCGCCATTGGGAAGCGTGACGTTGACGCGCTTGCTCGGATTGAGATCGACCCAGTTCCAGAGCGTCGCGTAGATCTTCATGCAAACGAGCTGGAAGCCATGCTCATCGAGCTTGATCGACATGATGATGAACCAGGCTGCGAGGAAGGCGAAGAACCACAGGATGAAGGGGAGTTTCGTGCCCGAGAACCACATCAGCATTTCGTGGGTAAGAAGCTGGCTGCCGCGGGTGAAATTACCGGCATTGCGCTGGACGCGGCCGCGCGCGGAATGATGGGTGAGCGGGACGGGACGCCCGTCCGTGCGGATGTCCTCACGCGCCATGATATTGCTCCAATCGCTTGTCGGTTTCGGCGATGATGCGATCGCGATATTCGGGGAATTGCTCGCGGATGATGATGTCGAGCGCGAGCTGCTGGAACTCGCTGATGCGGGCGATCCGGCGATGGCTGGAGCTCAGCAACTGGCCCGATCCCAGGAAGGCATCGACGGCCGCGCGCAGCAGGTCCGATGGCGTGCATCCGCGTTCCGCCGCGAGCGCGACGAGGCGATCATATTTGCCGCGGTCGAGCCGGACCGAGCAGTGCTTGTAGGGGATGGTCAAACCGAGCCTCCTAGCAGGGAGGCTGGTGGGGTCTCAGAAACCGGTCCGGGTTATAGCGCAATCGCTGTGGTGGAGCAAGGAAATCGGCTTCCCCGCAGCAAGCGTGTGCGCCTGTAACACGCGAAAATGGCGGATTTCCGTGGGTTTCGGGAACGGCGAAACCATGTCCCACAGTGTCCCACCGAGCGGAAACGCCATAACCGGTTGGAATTGTTCCAGAACCTATGCACCGAAGGTGCGTTCGGTGTGCTTCTCTGCACCAGGGCTGAGTCCAGACCCTCGGAGCGTCCAGGACGCGTTCGGAATGGTTGGGATAGCGCCTCCGGCGGGGCTCCGTGCCGGCCTGCGGTCGGAAGGAAATGCCGGCTGGCGATTGACGGACCACGCGATCGCGGGTGCGTTTCAGCGCTTTCGGCAGGCTCGATGAGCGCCTATAGTCGGACCGTTCATAGCCCGATCAGCGTGAACCAAGAGGCCCATCATGGCACGCACATTGGAACAGGAAAGAGCCGCGCTTGAAGAAGAAGGCCGCAAGCTGGAAGAGCGGCGGCAACGACTGGAAGAGAAGGAACGCGAGGCCGCGATACAGGCGATCGAGAAGACCGGTCTTCTCAAGCTCGACGGCAAGCGATTGAGTGGGCTGGTCGCCCGCATAAAGTCGCTGGGAATCGAGGAAGTGGAAAAGCGCCTGACGGCCTGAACAGCCCCCGCCGCGACCCTTGTCGCGGCACGGGCATGGGGGGCTCGATGCCCCTCATGCCCGTAACATCGCCACACAAAAAAAGGGGAGAGGCGCCCGCGCCCCTCCCCGTCTGTCTCAGAATTCGTCAAGCCGCCCGCCCGGCACGCTATGGACGATCCGGTCGATGATCGTCATCGGCAGCGCGCCGTAATCCCCCTCGTCGATGGTGATGTAGCCGGCCTCCTCGTCCGCCACGACATGCTGGTCGAAGTAGCTGTGAAGCGCGCGACGTTCGGCGTTCGCGATGGCGGCGAAGAAGGCGGCGTTGTCGGCGGCGGCGCTGGTCGAGATCATCTGCATGATAGGCTCCTGTCTGTCTTGAATGACAGGAGCGGCGCGTCGGGCGGCCGAGGCCGGGTCAAGGATCGCGAAGCGACCGCGAAGCGGCGGTGGGGGTCACGATTTTCTTCGGCGGCCAGGACGCCGAAGGAGAAGCGCCGCGCCTGATCCGCCGGAGAAAATGGTGGGGCCCCGCCGTCCTTGAGGCGGTCTCGGGCGTCCGACAGAATGGGAAGTCTGTGAGAGATGTTTCCTCTCGTCGGGAGACCCCGGCAAGGCGTAGCGGCGTGCGGACCGACGGGTCCGCGCGGCACGCGAGCGAGCCGGGACTTGATGCCAGCGGCAAAAGAAAAGGGACCGAGCGCGAGGCCCGGTCCCGGATGGCGTCAGGGATGACGACCGCAGTGGCAGTAGTTCTCGTCGATGCCGCTGATCGAGCAGAGGCCTGGTCCGAAACCGGCGGCCATGATCTCGGGATCGTCGATATAGCCAAGCTCGGTGGCGATCGCGATTGCCTGTGACCGGAGCGCCGGATCGAGCTTGTCGATGGTCGGCTCCAGCGCCTCCGTGAACCACCGCTCATACATCTCGTAGCTGCCGCCGGCGGTCTGGTGCATCATCGCTTTCGAGACGCGGTCCGCCTCCTCCCGAAACTGCGCCAGACTATCCGATTGGGCGGCTGCGGATAGCGGATCGTCCTGCGGAGTGTGCGCCTGTTGTGGGCGGTGTTCGGCTGCGACCTGGTATGTCCTGCCGCAGTTCGAACAGCGGGCGCATTCATCGACTTCGTCATAATGCTCAGGATCGTAGAGCGTCGCGCAGTACGGGCAGATCGGAGCGTTGAACAGCGCCCGGAGATCGTCGGAAAGGTTGTCCATAAGAGCCTCCATCAGGATGATGCCGTGCTCCCCATCTCTCATCGATGAGGATGGGCTCATCGGGACGCGGTGTTGAGGCGGTCAGGGACGGCATGGCCGCCGCGAAGCGGGCAGCGGGGGAGCCGATTTTGTTGCCGGGTAGCGGAGCGGATCGGCGGCAAAATTGGGGGGACCGCTGATCCTTGACGGCCGAGAGACACCCAGCGTCAAACTGTGGCGATGAAGCTCCGTCTGATGCCGAGATGTGAGAGTGGTTTGGCTTTGCCCCCGAGCGTCGTGCGGGCGTCCGGATGGACCGCATCGCACGTCTAGGAGCGGCTCGCACAGAGGCAACTTGGTGTCGTTCCATCTCTGTGATAGGCGAGCGCTTGCGCCACCAAGGCCGTGGCGCCGGGACTGGTAATCCCGTCGAGAAAGGCAGCTCGGTGTGGTTTCACGCCGGGGTGCCTGCGCATATGTCCAGGTGCCTCGGTGCTAAAAGCGTAGGCGCATGTCTCGACGTGTTACCAGCCCCGGCTCCCGCGCCCAGAGCGCGGGAGTTTCGGCAAGGGTTTGGCCCTTGCGCATCCGGGGAGCGTGGGATGAGCAAGTCAGGGCAGAAGGTGGAGTCTCGTCCGCCGGAGATGGCATCGCGAGCGGCTGAAGCGTCGGACGCGATCGACCATCTGAGAAACGATCCGGAGATCCGGCGCGCGCTGGCTCTGGTCCTGATGCGGCAGGCGATGAAGGCGCTCGAAGAGGCCGAAGAAGACAGGGCCTGTTGTCATCTGCAGGCCGCGATCGACAGCCTTCTCGAGCGTTATGTCGATGGCGTTCCGTCGGCGACGAACTGACCGTTCAGGCCCACGCAAACCGAGCGTCATCATGCGCCGGCGCGCTCGCGACGAGACGCTCGAGCCGGGGCAGATAATGATCGACGCCGCGCAGTGCCGCCCGGCTCGGCGTGGCCGGATCGGACAGCCGGGCGCGGAGGAGCTCGACGGGAATGTCGCCGACGCTTTCCGCCTCGATTGCGAGGGCTTCGAGCAGCGCATAGGCATTGCCATAGGCGAGATCGAGTTCGAGGCCCTGATCCGATGTGAGGGCGACGCACAGCGTGATCTCGGCGCTGGCGGGGCAGTGATGGATGGCGATGCGCCGTCCTCTGAACTGGGCTTCCTCGATGACCGCGATCACGGCGGCGTCATGGTCGAAGATGCTGGTGATGGCGGCGAGCGCGAGCGGACAGACGCGCGCCTCGAAGCTGTCGCCGAGATACTCGTCGGGTTCAAGCAGCGCGACGCCGATGCGGTCTCCCTCGGAGCGGAGGAACCGCCGGAGCGCCGCGAGTTTCCGCGCCGTGATGATAGCGCTGGGCGAGAGAGCATCGTCGGCCGGTTCGGTGATGCGAAACAGGATGGACACGGGCTTGGTCTCCTCGACTGAAGGCGCTTTGCCCCTCCCCTCTCCTCTTTCTGGCGGCCGCCCACGGTCAGCTTGTCGGGCCCGTCTTGGCGGGACGCTGCAGTCGCGGCGCACGGGGGTTCGATGCCCGCGTGCGCCGCTTCCTCGCAGCAAGAAAGAAGAGAGGCTCCGGCGGATGCCGGAGCCTCTCGAGGGTGCGTCAGCGACGACGCTGGCGACCGCCGTTCACCATGTCGCGGTAGTAGTCATCCTGCGTCCAGGGATCGAACTCGTCGCGGGACTTCGGGAGATCGGTCTTGGGCTGGGCGAGCCGCGCCTTCACGGTCTCATCGAGCTTCACGACATGGAGAGGCACGCCTGCCTGCCGCAGCTTCTGGGCGAGGTTCATCTGGATGCCCGAGCCTTCGCAGACGACGGCTTCCACCGGCCTCAGGGCCAGCAGCCGGTCGTTGCGGACGAAGGCGGCCTTGGCGCCCAACCGGCGGTCGAGCTTGAACAGAATGACCTTCACGCCGCGCGCTGCCGCCCATGCCTGCGCAATCGCATCGCAGCCCTTGGTCTGGGCGGTCGTTGCGAGGATCATTTCCGGGATGCGCGCCTTGATCGAGTCGAGCCCGCGCCAGAGACCCTCATGGTCTTCCCAGACCTGCCCGCCGGAGAATGCGACAACCGGACCTTCGGGCGCGAACTGCTCGCGGCGCTCTCGAATTCGGGAAGCGAGATAGTCGCGGGCATCGATCATCGACGCGGTGACGCCTCGGGACACCCGGCTGCCGCGGGTCGGCGAATAGGGCCGTCCGGTCTCGACGCGATAGACTTCGGAGGCGTGGTCGCGCATGCACTCCATCGCATCGCGGCACCCTTGCAGCGTCTGGCAGAGAAGCTGGGCGTCTTCGAGCTGCGCGGCGTAGATCTCGCTCGGGTCAAAGTTGCGGGCGAGTTCGCCAAGCTCCTTCGCGGCATCGTCTTCTCGGTCGTTGATGCGCTTCGCGACGACGTGGAAGCTGTTCACGAAGCCCCAGGCGAGATCGGCTGCATAGGGTTCGAGGCGCGTGTCGCGGAACACATCGAACAGCGTCGCCATCACCATCTCAACGGCCACACGGGCCTGCTCCGGGTCGGGCATGTCGAGCTGCTCGGCCTCGTCGACCGGCGAGAGCTTCGCGCGTTCGTCATGCTCGATGAAAGCGTGTTCGTAAGTGGCGGCGCGGTCGTGGCTGTCCGTCTCGCTGGCGATGAAGCTGGCGAGATCTGCGAAGTTCGAGAAAGACTTGGTCATGTGAGCCTCCATGGGTTCTGGATGTCTCATCCTCGGGATGAGGCCTGGCTCAGGGCATGCGGTGGTCAGGGAGGTCGGGCACGTTAACCGGGAAGCCGGCCGCTCGCGGCCGGACCCGGGTTAACGCCGCCGCGCGGGGAGCGGGGGAGCCGATTTTTTCGGGGGGCCGCGCCAGCGGGCGCACGCAAAAATTGGGGGGACCGCTCATGCTCGACGGACCGCCAACCCCGCATGCCACACTAGGCAGACACAAGAGAGGAATAGGAATGAAAATCCTTCCCCGCTCGTCAACCGCAAGTGGGATCGTGACCCGGCAGGGCGGAGACGAAGCTCCGCTTCGGCTCCGTGAGCTTAGCCGGGGCTCGCGCGGCACGCGCGGGCGGCGGCTTAGCGAATAGAGCCCCGGTCCCGTCCTTCGCCCGAGCGAAGGGCGGGATGCGCCAACCCTTCTTGGCCAGCCCTATCGCAGGACCGATGACCTGGACCTCGCCGGCCCCACACAGCCCGGTTTTCAGACGAAGTCTGATCGATCGGTGAGATCCCGCAGCACGAGCAACTTACGCCGCAGCCAGCACGCAGCACCGCGCGGCACGCAGACGTGACGCGAGGCGACATTCGCTTTGAACCCGGTCCGGTCAGAGGCGGGTGAGCACGGCAAATGCCCGCGCCGCCATCGAGGGCGCCGCGCCGCGAGTTTCAGGGGATGCTGGGCGGGTGGCAAGCTCGCCCTAGGCACGGGGCGAGGCCGGCGTGTGCCGACCTCGCCGCCGGCATCAGGTCGGCCTGATCCAGTCGGCGGCGAGCTGCCATCCAAGGATATCGCTGCCGCTGTCACCGACGGCATCGCCGGAGATGTCGCGCCAGGGCGAACGCGGCCGGTAGGTCGGCATATACCGTACCGTCATCAGCTCGAATGTGGAGCAGGTATAGCCGCTCAACCGGATCGCAAGCACCGGCTGGTTCTCGGGCGGCAAAGCACCGAAGATCGAGATGAAGCCCGAGGGGATCGGGTGCAGTGTCGCATCGATCATCGCGCGCGCGAGCCGGGTCTCCAGTTCGCTGGCCTCGCTGCCCCAGGGATGGGCATCGATGTCGAACAGATCGGCGGCGCCGGCCGCGGGCACATAGGAGAATTCGCCGGACCAGCAGCGGCTGTCCGGATTGAGCGCGGCGATATCGTCGCCGAGGCGCGGATCGCCGGTCTCGCAGCGTAGCCAGTCGGCAAGGGCCGGCGTGAGCCGGCCTGAAAGCTTGCGGGCGCGCAGCGGGGTCGCATCGAGATCGGGAAATTCGACCAGCCACCAGGCGAGGCGGTGGTGCATGATGATGCCGAAGCAATGGTCGGCGGACCGGGCGGGCGTGGATTGTGCGTGCATGAGCGTTGTCCTGTTGGAAGGCCGACGGGTCAATGGACCGACCCGTCGTGCGCGAAGATGGAATGGGGGACGATCAGTTGGTGCTCGCTGGCGACCAGCGACCAGGCCGCGGCAAGATCGTCATAATATTCGCAGTCGACGATCGCGTCGGCGCTGGCTTCGCCGAACTGCGCCTGCTCGAAGTCGCGGGCGTGGGCGGCGTCGGTCGCCTCGGTGATCGCCTGGCCAAGGCGGGCGGCGATCTCGTGGCGGCCCATGCTGTCGGCCGCGCGGCGGATGCGCTCGACCATGCAGGGGTTGGTGGTCTCGATGCCGTGGGCGATGCCGGCGATGTCGTCGAAGCTGGTGAGGGTGAACATTTGTGCTCTCCATCGAAAGGTGGAGGGCGGCCGCGCGCGACCGCCCGGAAGGACGGTCAGAGGAATTCGATTTCCTCGGCGACGATGTCGGTGTTGTAGTAGGTGCGACCGTCGCGCTCGTTGCGGCTGTAGCGGATCTCGCCGACCACCAGGAGCTTGTCGCCCTTCTTCTTGTGGTTGGCGACCGACTTGCCGAGGCCGTTGAAGGCCTTGACCGTGTGGAACTCGTCGTAGGTCTCGGTGTAGCCGTTGTCGTCCTTCTGGACCTGGCCGTCCTTGATGACCGGCTTGGAGGTGACGAGGCTGAAGCTGACGCCGCCCTTGCTGTCCGTGCCGAAGCGGCTGATGTCCGAGGTGATGCGGCCCGAGAGAAAAACCTTGTTCATGGCCTGATGCCTTTCGCGTCTCACGCCAGCGGGCCGATCCCGCTGGGATGAACTTGTCCGAAGGCCCGTGATCGAGGGGACACCGCACCCGAGCGCCAGCGAGGGGAAACCCCCATTTTTCGAGTGGTGCGGGCAGAGGCCGCCAGGCCTCAACACGGTCGGAAAATGGCGGGTTGCGGAGGCCCCGCACGGGCGTAGCGTTCATCCACTCAAGCGGATGGCCCACCGGCGATATCGCGAAGGCCCTCGCCATGGACGGTCTTCACTCGGGGTCAGCCAAAGCGAGACACCTGCCCTGCACGGCGGCGGCGCGTCGGATTGTCGGCCTCGCCCGAGCGGTCTGGGGACGGCCTCGTGTGCGGGATCGACAGGGCGCGGCGTCCGGGACGGCGAGATGCCATCAGGTCATGCCGGCCAGCGGTCGGCGAGTGCCATGCACGAGGAAGGGCATGGCGCTGGATCGTCCGGCAAGAGGACAGCGCACCGCGGCACGGCGACGGGTGCTCCGGCTCGAGCGATATCAGCGGTCGGCAGGCAGAGACCTCGGCGACGCTTCCTGCGGTCGGGCCGGCCCGCCTGTCGCCAAGATGGTGGCTCGATGCGGCCTATCGGCGAGGAAAGCCGGGAAGGACGGCGAGGCTATCTACCGCAGACGGGCGAGCCGGCCTGGCGGTATCCCGCGGAACAGGGAGAGGGAGCCCGCGCCGGTCGCGGCGATCAGGAAGAAGCCGCCCGCCATGGTCGCGTTCTTCAGGATTTCGGTGAGATTGCCCATGTGCGCCTGCTTGGCCGTGGCGAGACACCAGAGCCCGAGCAGGATGCCAACCGTGCGGACGGGATAACCCAGGACGATCGCGATCCCGCCGACAAGCTCGCAAAGGCCGATCAGATAGGCGAAGATCAGGGGGTCGGGCAGGCCGATGGCTGCAAGTCCGGGAACGAGGGCGGCCGCGCCGCCCATGAGCTTCATCGCACCCCATACGATGAAGGGGATGCCAAGGAACAATCGTGCGAGAAATAGCCCTCGGTCGTTCATGAGCATCCCCCTGTGATCGGCCTCGCCATGACAGGAGGACGCACGGAAAGGTCGTGCGTCTACCCGGGCGGGCTTCTTGAAGACTAGCGCCCGTGCGGGCGTGCAACAACGGGTCTAGTCCTGGACGGGCTTTCCGGACTTTTCTTCTTCGAAGGAGAGCGCGACGTCGGCGTTGGCGGAGAGGCGGACGCGGTCGCCTTCGACACCGGCGACCAGGCCGATGCTGATATAGTGGTGGTGGCCGCTGTGGGCGCCGTGGCTGTCATGTTTCCCGAGCTAGATCCGGTCGCCCTCGAGACGATCGACGGTGCCGACATGGACGCCATCGGCGCCGATGATTTCCATGCCTTCCTTGATGTCGTGAGCCATCGCTAGTTTCTCCTTGATTGGCGGAGGTCGCGAAGCAACTCTCATGCCACCGGCATGATCCAGCGATGCACGTGCATAGTCAGCGACATGCGGCGATGCTCAACGCAGGCGAACGACAGAATGTCCCGCATTGCGGGGCAAATTGTCCAAGGCAAACGGTACTCGTCCGTTCAATGCTTGCGGACGAATTCTGCGCGCAAGACCAGCCCCTTGATTCCATCGTATCGACAGTCGATCTCCTGGGCGTCGCCGGTGAGTCGGATCGATTTGATCACGGTGCCCTTGCGCAGGGTCTGGCCTGCGCCCTTCACTTTGAGATCCTTGATCGTGATGACGCTATCACCATCGGCGAGAAGGTTGCCGACGGAATCGCGCACTTCGATCGCCTCGGCGGCGTGGGCATTCGCGGCGGCCTCGGCCGGACTGATCCATTCGCCGGAGGCTTCGTCATAGACATAGTCGTCGCTGGTATCGGTCATGGTCGGTCGCGCCCTTCAGGCCAGACGCGCTTCGAGCGCGCCGAGTTCGGCGGTCAGCGCCGCGGGCAGGCGGTCGCCGAAGCGTGCATAGTCGCGGCGGATGCGCTCGGCCTCGGCGCGCCATTCGTCGTGATCGACGGCGAGGAGGGCTGCCACGGCTGCGTCGGAGAGATCGAGTCCCGCCAGATCGAGGTCGTCCATCCTGGGAAGGCGGCCGATGGCCTTGTCCTCGGCCTCGACGCGCCCGTCCAGGCGATCGGCGATCCATTTGAGGACGCGGGCATTGTCGCCGAAGCCGGGCCAGAGGAAACGGCCGTCGACATCCTTGCGGAACCAGTTGACGTAGAAGATGCGCGGCAGCTTGGCCGCGTCCGACGCCTCCGCGCCCAGCTTTAGCCAGTGGGCGAAATAGTCGCCCATATTATAGCCGCAGAAGGGCAGCATCGCGAAGGGATCGCGGCGCACGTCGCCGATCTTGGTCTCGGCCGCGGCCGTGCCCTCGGACGCGACGTTGGAGGCCAGGAACACGCCGTGCTGCCAGTCGAAGGCCTCGGTGACGAGCGGAGCGGTCGTCGCTCGGCGGCCGCCGAAGAGAATGGCCGAGATCGGAACGCCCCTGGGGTCCTCCCATTCGGGCGCGATTGCCGGGCATTGCCCCGCGGGGCAGGCGAAGCGCGCATTGGGATGGGCAGCCGGCGTGCCGAGATCGGGAGACCAGGCCTGGCCGCGCCAGTCGGTCAGCCCGGCGGGCGGCTCCTTGGTGAGGCCCTCCCACCAGACATCGCCATCGGCGGTGAGCGCTGTGTTGGTGAAGATGGTGTTCGCGTCGAGGCTGGCGAGCGCATTGGCGTTGGTGGTCGCGCTCGTGCCCGGCGCGACGCCGAAGAATCCGGCCTCGGGATTGATCGCGTAGAGCCGGCCGTCGTCACCGAAGCGCATCCAGGCGATGTCGTCGCCGATGGTCTCGGCCTTCCAGCCCGGAATGGTCGGCTGCAGCATGGCGAGGTTGGTCTTGCCGCAGGCCGAAGGGAAGGCGGCGGCGACATAATGCACGCGGCCCTCGGGTGAGGTCAGCTTGAGGATGAGCATATGCTCGGCAAGCCAGCCATCGTCGCGGGCCATGACCGAGGCGATGCGCAGGGCGTAGCATTTCTTGCCGAGCAGGGCGTTCCCGCCATAGCCCGATCCATAGGACCAGATTTCGCGCGTCTCGGGGAAGTGGACGATATATTTGGTCTCGTTGCAGGGCCAGGCGGCGTCGGCCTCGCCGGGCGCGAGCGGCGCGCCGACCGAATGGACCGCGGGCACGAATTCGCCGTCCTCGCCCAAGGCGTCGAGCGCGGGCGTGCCCATCCGCGTCATCACGCGCATGGAGAGGACGACATAGGGGCTGTCGGTGATCTCCACTCCGAGCGCGCTGATCGGCGAGCCGATCGGGCCCATGGAGAAGGGCACGACATACATGGTGCGCCCGCGCATGCAGCCGTCGAACAGGTCCTTGAGCGTGCCGCGCATCTCGTCCGGCGCGCGCCAGTTGTTGGTCGGTCCGGCGTCGGCCTCGTTTTCGGCGCAGATGAAGGTGCGGCTTTCGACGCGCGCGACATCGCGCGGGTCCGAGGCGGCCCAGAAGGAGTTGGGGCGCTTCGCGGGATCGAGGCGGCGCAGGGTTCCGGCCGCGACCAGCTGCTCGGTCAGGGCATGCCATTCGGCCTCGGAGCCATCGCACCAGTGGATATGGTCGGGTTTGGTGAGGGCGGCGATCTCGTCGACCCAGGCAGCGAGGCGGCGATGGCGAGTCGGAGCCGCCAGCGTTTCAGCGATAAGGGCGTCCGACATCGAAACTCTCCGAATAACTGGGGCGTCGCGGCAAGCGCGCGCGGTTTGCGAGGGGGTTGATGCCCGGTTCGTTAGCAGTTTGAGGACGCCAGATGCAAGTTTAGGATCGCTATTCAGATAGTCAGCCTCGCTTCTGAGCAATCCTTGACGTCATTCCTGATGTATTTTACATCATGGCGATGCTCACCCCAGCTCAGCTTCGCGCGGCGCGCGCGCTCCTCGGAATCGACCAGCGCACGCTCGCCGAGCGCGCCGGCGTCTCGCTGCCAACGATCCAGCGCATGGAAGCGACCAGCGATGGCTATGTCCGGGGCGTGGTGGATACGCTGACCAAGGTGGTCGATGCGCTTGAGCGCGAGGGGATCGAGCTGATCCGGGAGAATAGCATCAGCGCGAGCGGCGGGCGGGGTGTCCGGCTGCGCGATCCCACCAGCCCGACCTTGCGCGAGCCCGTGCGGCGCACGCAGGACAATGCATCGGCGGCGTAGGCATGCCTGACGGTACGGCGACAGCCCATCTCTTCCGGCCGAAGCTCGTCACGGCCCTGAGCGAAGGCTATTCCCTCTCGTCGTTGCGCAAGGACGTGCTCGCTGCGGTGACGGTGGCGATCGTGGCGCTGCCTCTGTCGATGGCGATCGCCGTAGCCTCCGGCGTGTCGCCCGAGCGAGGGCTATATACAGCGATCATCGGCGGGTTCCTCGTCTCGGCGCTGGGTGGGAGCCGCTACCAGATCGGGGGACCCGCGGGGGCCTTCATCGTTCTGGTGGCTGCCACGACGACGAAGTTCGGTCTGAACGGGCTGCTCGTGACCGTGATGCTGTCGGGCGCGATGCTGACGCTGATCGGGCTTTCGCGCCTCGGCTCGCTGATCCGCCACATTCCCCATCCCGTGACCGTGGGGTTCACCTGCGGCATTGCCGTGACGATCTTCTCAGGCGAAATCCGGGATCTGTTCGGTCTGCATCTCGCGGGCGCGGAACCCGGCCCGCTGATCCCCAAGCTGCTGGCGCTCGGCAAGGCGGCAGCGACGGCGACGCCTGCGGCGGCGGTGCTGGGCCTCGGCTCGGCGGCGCTGATCTTCGTGCTGCGCCGGTATCGGCCCAACTGGCCCGGCATGTTGATCGCGGTGGTGCTGGCGTCCATCGCCGCCGCATGGATGCAGCTTCCGGCCGAGACGATCGGCAGCCGCTTCGGCGATATCCCGCGCGGCTTGCCGACGCCGCAGGCACCGGAGATGTCATGGGCGCTGGTGCTGCAGCTCCTGCCGTCGGCGCTCTCGTTCACCCTGCTGGGCGGCGTCGAGAGCCTGTTGTCGGCCAAGGTCGCCGACAGCATGTCCGGACGCAAGCATCGCTCCAACATGGAGCTGGTCGCGCAGGGTCTCGCCAACATCGTCTCAGCCCTGTTCGGCGGGATCAGCGTCACCGGCACGATCGCGAGAACCGCGACGAACATCCGGGCTGGCGCGATCAGCCCGGTGTCGGGCATGCTGCATGCGCTGTTCGTCCTGCTCTTCATGCTCGTGGCTGCGCCGCTGGCGCGCTATGTACCGCTCTCGGCGCTCGCCGGCGTCCTGCTGGTGGTGTGCTGGAACATGGCCGAGAAGGCCGAATTCCTGCGCCTGATCCGTAGCTGGCCCACGGCCTCGGTGCTGCTCGCGACCTTCGGCCTGACCCTGGTGAAGGACCTGACATTCGGGATCGTCGCGGGGTGTGTCGTCGCCGCATTGCTGGCGATCGTCCGGCGAAGGGTCCCGCAGGAGGGCGATTGAAGGTGCGACGGTGCGGAGCAAGTGGCTTGCCCGCAGAACAAAAACAGGGCCTGCCTCGCGGGGAATGTGCGAGGCAGGCCCTCAAGGGTCGTGCGCGGCCGGGAGGCGCGGGACCGGGCACGTCGGGGAGCATGTTGGAGGGCGGAAGAAGCGGTGGGACCAGGTTCGGGCCGTGAGCGCCATTGAGCGACCGCGTCGCGGTCAAAGGGTTCAATCGGTCAATGCGGAGAGCATACGCGGTGCCGAGGCCGATCCGATCGCGCTTGTGAGACGCGTCGCATCGGCAATGGTGGACGCCGTTCCGAGCCATTCCAGGGAGCCATCATGGCGTTCAGCATAGATGGCGTAGGAGGCGGGGACTTCGTCAGCGTTCTGCACGAGGGCATGTTCGCCGGACGCATCACGCAGGCCCGCGATTGCGATCTGCCGGCTCCATGCGAGAGGAACGGGACGAAGCTCACCGCCAGAGGGCGACGTGGAAAAGTTCTCGGACCATCCTGGGCAGCGCTGGTCCACGAAGTCGATTGCGGCGGCGATCCGACCGTTGGTATCGCCATGGGCAAGGGCGAGACAGGCGGGCGCGGCTGCGATCATATCCGCCAGCTTCGCCGTAAAGGTCTCGAACATCGCATCGCTCTGGAAGTCGCCATCCTCCGGGGGCACGGGCCTTTCCTCCGTCAACACGATTTGCAGTTCGTGAAGCGCCGCGAAGGCCAGGCCGGACGCGTGTCCGGTGGTGAGGTCAGGCCTGTCGAAGATCAGGTCGTAGGGCCGGCCTTCCGGATCGGCGAAAGCCTGATCGAAGGTCAGGTGCGAGATCGATTCCCAGGTCTCTCGGGAAATCTCGCGCGCATCGACATAATATTCGGGTGCGGGAAGGCCGAGACCCGCATCGAGACCATCGAGGCGCAGACGGGAAAGCTGGGCCGTTTCGCTATTCGGATGCTCTTGGCGTTCCAGCAAGGTCGCGAGATCGGTCTGGTCGAGCGCGATCCAGTGCGGGGCCGACGCGCCGTCGCGCGGAAACAGGCCACGGAGCTGGATCAGTCGCTCGATCTGCGAGGCGTCCCGCAGGTCATAGGCGCCGCCGAGGATTTCGGCGGCGATGTGGTGCCAGACGTGCCAGGGATAGCTCGCGAAGGGCACAACATGGCGAGCAACCAGACAATCGTCATCCAGCATGCATTCCCGGCTGCCGTCACCGGCCCAGAATTTGCCCACGCTACCCTCGGCGGAAACGATCTCGGCGCTGGTGAGCGCGACGAAGTCGGCAGTGAGGCCGCACAAGTCGTGGGGCGATCGGGTCGGGAGACTGGATTGGGCAAGTGAAGGCATGGAGGGATCCTCGCTGTTGGTCGGCGTGCGGGTGCGCGCTGTCAAAAGAGACAGGGCCCGCTTCGCGACGTGCGAAACGGACCCTGCAAGGGGCCGCGCCCGGAGGCTGGGCGCGGCGGGGGAGATGGATCGCGTCAGGCGGTCGCGTCGGCGGTTTCGGCCGGTTCGGCGGCCTCGGAACCGTGCGGCTTGCGCTGGCGGCGACCGCCTTCCTGGGGCTCGCCACCGAAGGCATGTTCGGCGGAGGACTGGCCGAGGCCGGCCTCGGCGCCCTGGGTGGCGGGGCCGGCGGTCTCGTCGGCGCCGGGCAGCGGCGGCAGGCCCTCGTCGGCCTTGGGCGCCATCTCCGCGGCGAGATCGCGGCGACGCGTCGGGCGCGACCAGACGACGTTATAGCTGCCGTCCTCCTGGCGGAACGCCGAGATGTAGAGCGGCGCGGCCAGGCTCGGATCCTCGATCTTGCCGTTGAGAAACGCCTCGCCCGTGCCGTTCGAGAACAGCTCGAACAGCGCGCCGACCTGCACCCACGCCCGCGACGCCGACAGCGCCAGAACCTCGAACTTGGGCGCCTTCGGATTGGCCGAGTGCACCTCGCGCAGCGCAACCGTCATGGCGATCGTCAGCGTCGCGATCTTGCCGACGAAAATGCCGGCGTCATTCTGCTTGATCGAACCGATGTTCATGGGAAAGTCTCCTGGAAGCTGGTCTCGAACACCGTGTCCGAGCCAACTTCCCCCTTCCCCACTCCCCTCCTCGGCCGTTCGGCCGAGCAGGCGCGCAAGCGCCCATCCGAGCGCCACCAAAGCGGCCTCGGGACGAAACGCGTTGGGCGCTTGTGTTAGTGGATCGAGCCGAAGAGACGCCTCTTGGCCTCTGCCTGATGCAGGCCGTCCTTGACGCCGACCGTGGCGTTCATATCTGCCGCGAGATCGGCAGCCAGCCTCTCGGGAATGTCGGCATAGGCTTCGAGCACCCTGATGGCGACCTCTGGGCTCGGCAGCTCGCCCGGCTCGGTGCCAAGCCAGATCGTCGC
>JAMHVU010000152.1:0-1092 GCA_035911355.1 Sphingobium sp. | reverse complement strand
AGACAAATGGCTGCGGAGTGGGAGAGGGAGGCTCCTGAGCGAGCTCCATGGACTCGGGAGCGCAAGCGAACAGACAGAGCAAAGCAGGAGCGAGAGCAAAAGACGAAAGGAATGTAGTGGTTCGAGGAGGAAGCGGAATCATGAGTAGGCCTCGTAAGTTGGAGTCAAAGCGGAGGCATCGTACTCAGGACACCGATGATGGGGAACGGAGGAATCGGAGGGATTGGGCGAGAAAGACGGCGGAGGAGAGGGAACTATCCTTCCGGAGGAGGCATGGTCAGGATTTCAGCACCATCGCTGGTGACCAGCACGGTGTGCTCAAACTGTGCCGACAGGCTGCCATCCTGCGTCCGCACCGTCCACCCATCGTCGTCGATCTGGATGGCCGCCGCTCCCTGATTGATCATCGGCTCGATGGTAAACACCATTCCAGCCTTCAAGCGTAGGCCCGTGCCCGCGCGTCCGTAATGTGGGACGTGAGGCTCGCCGTGCATGTGACGTCCGACGCCGTGCCCACCGAACTCGCGCACCACGCTGCAGCCCTCCCGCTTGGCGATTTCTTCGATCGCAGCCCCAATGTCACCGAGCCTGACGCCAGGGCGCACGACTTGGATGCCAGCGTCGAGACAGCGGCGCGCCACCGCAACCACGTGATGGGCCTCGGGTGACGCCTGGCCGATGATGAACGTTCGCGATGTATCGCCGTGAAACCCACCGATTTCCGTCGTCACATCGACATTCACAATCGCGCCTTCCCTGAGGATTGCTTTCGCTGACGGGATGCCGTGACAGACTACGTCGTCGATGCTCACGCACACGGCGCCAGGAAAAGGGGACACGTCTGGCGACGGGCGATAACCAAGCTGGCTAGGTCGCCCTCCGCGCCGCTTGGTATCTTCGCGCACCCAGGCGTCAATTTGCGCGCTCGTGATGCCCGCGCGCACGCGACTTGCTACGTGCTGCAAGGTGGCTGCAGCGACGCGGCCCGCTCGGCGCAGCGCGGGGTGGGTGTTGGGTCCGAACAGCTCAATGCTCATGTCTCGACGATGCCGCAGTGAGCGCCCGCCGCGCCAATACCGTTTCGGTATGACG
>JAMHVU010000151.1:0-1891 GCA_035911355.1 Sphingobium sp. | reverse complement strand
CACCTCTCCGCCCTCGGGTGAAGCTCAAGGAAAACATGAGAAAGCCGCCTCGTCGGTGTGAAACCTGATGCTTCGGTGAAGGAGCGATCATCTCTCGGCGAACTGCTCCTGTGAAATGATTTCCCCCGTGAATGAGCCGCCCGGGGATGGCTGGGACAAGGGTTTTCGGGGCTTCTCTGGTGTTAAATAGTGTTAAATAAGGTGTTAAGCTGTGGATAAGTGTTTGCAAGACCTTGATAATTATAACCGAATCCAATCGGTCGGTGTGTGATAACACGAAAGACGGTGTGTGATAACACGAAAAAAGGTGTGTGAAAGCACGAAAGCAGGGAAGCTGGCGCGGCAAGTGTGTGGTAACACGAAAGATCTTGACGCGGTGGGTGAAAGCACGAAACCTTGGCGCAGGTGTGTGAAAGCACGAATGGAGGGGACTGGTGTGTGAAAGCACGTTCGCTGCCCGAGGTGGGTGAAAGCACGAAAGACCGCTCGCCGCTCCTGCCGGACCGGATGCCGCGGGCGGATTTCTTCGTCTGCGACATTCTCGACGCCGCGCCCAAGGGTGATATGGCCTCGATGGAGCATCCCGTCTTCTCGATCGCGACCAAGCCCGACCGCAATGTGCGTCGCTACGAGAACGGACGTAATTTCATCGAGATAACCCCCTCGGTGAAAGGGCTTGCGACGGTGCATGACCGCGATGTGCTGATCTTCGCGATCAGCCAGCTCATGGTGGCGCAGAACGAGGGTCGGGCGGTCAGTCGCACGATCCGTTTCAAGGCATTCGACCTTCTGAACGCGACCAACCGCGGCACCGATGGACGCGGCTATCAGCAGCTGCGCGCGGCGATGGAACGGCTGCGCGGCACGACGATCACCACCAATGTGACCACGGGCGACGTGGAGATCCTCGACGGATTCGGCCTGATCGACAGCTTCCGGATCGTGCGCGAGACGCGCGAGGGACGGATGCAGGATATCGAGATCACGCTCTCGGACTGGGTGCTGAACGCGGTGACGGCGCGCGAGGTGCTGACACTGCATCGCAACTACTTCCGCCTGCGCAAGCCGCTGGAGCGCCGCCTCTACGAGATCGCGCGCAAGCATTGCGGCCAGGCGCCGGTCTGGAAGATCGGCTTCGACAAGCTGAAGCCGAAATGCGGATCCTATTCGACCGACAAGGAATTTCGCCGGCTTCTGACCAATATCGTCGCCGAGGACCGGGCGCATGCGCATATCCCGGACTACAGCGTCGAGATCGACGATGATTTCGTGGTCTTCCGCTCGCGGGGCTCGGTACCTGCCATCTCGGAGGAGATCTTCGAGGGCGCGCTCGGGGCGGAGGCCTATGAAGACGCGCGCGCCGCCGCTCCGGGCTGGGACGTCTATCATCTGGAGAGCGAATGGCGCCGCTGGTGCGGTCAGCAGGAGGTCGAGCCGAAGCGGCCCGACAAGCATTTCGTGAGCTTCTGCGCCTCCTGGTTCGAGCGGCACGGCGCGCCCTGAGCGGGCGCTCGGCCACCCCTGCCCGAAGGAAGACGCCCTGCGATTTCAGAAGGCGATCTGCACCTTCATGGAGCGGCCGCGATCGGTCGCCGTTTCGAACGCGGCCACCGCGTCCTCGAGCGCGAAGGTGCCGGTCAGCAGCGGAGAGAGATCGACGCGGCGGCGGTTGATCAGGTCGACGGCGAGGGCGAACTCCGAATGGAAGCGGAAGGCGCCGCGAATTTCGATCTCCTTGGCCACGACGAGGGTCTGTGGCACGGCGATGTCGCCGCCGAGGCCGAGTTGAACGAGGACGCCGCGCGGACGCAGCACCTCGAGGCCGGAGCGGATGGCGGCGGGGTTGCCCGAGGCTTCGAACTGCACGTCGAAGCTGCCTTTGTCCGCTCCG
>JAMHVU010000150.1:0-1417 GCA_035911355.1 Sphingobium sp. | reverse complement strand
CTTCCCGGAGAACTGGCCGGTCTTCGCACCGAAGGACAAGATCGGCGACTGGCTGGAGATGTACACCAAGGTGATGGAGCTCAACTACTGGAGCTCGACCACCGCGAAATCCGCCAGATGGGACGAGGCGGCGAAGGAATGGATCGTCACCCTCGACCGGAACGGCGAGGAAGTGGTCGTCCGCCCGAAGCAGCTCGTTCTGGCCACCGGCATGTCCGGCAAGGCGAACATCCCCCCGATCCCGGGCCAGGACGTCTTCAAGGGCGAGCAGCAGCATTCGAGCCAGCATCCGGGACCGGACGCCTACAAGGGCAAGAAGGTCGTCGTCATCGGCTCGAACAACTCCGCCCATGACATCTGCGCCGCGCTCTGGGAAGGCGGAGCGGATGTGACGATGCTCCAGCGGTCGTCCACCCATATCGTGCGCTCCGACAGCCTGATGGAGATCGGGCTCGGCGGGCTCTATTCGGAACAGGCGGTCGCGAACGGGGTCACCACGCGCAAGGCGGACCTCATCTTCGCCTCGCTCCCCTACCGGATCATGCATGAATGGCAGATCCCGCTCTATGAGCAGATGAAGGAGCGCGACGCGGAATTCTACCGCAAGCTCGAGGATCGCGGCTTCATGCTCGACTGGGGCGCCGACGGCTCCGGCCTCTTCATGAAGTACCTCCGCCGGGGTTCGGGCTACTATATCGACGTCGGCGCCTGCGACCTCGTGATCGACGGCTCGATCAAGCTCGTTTCCGGCCATGGGATCGACCACCTGAGCGAAACCGGCGTCGTGCTCGACGACGGGACGGAGCTTCCGGCTGATCTGATCGTCTATGCGACCGGCTATGGCTCGATGAACGGCTGGGCCGCCGATCTCATCAGCCAGGAGGTCGCGGACAAGGTCGGCAAGGTCTGGGGCCTCGGCTCCGATACGCCGAAAGACCCCGGCCCCTGGGAGGGGGAGCAGCGCAACATGTGGAAGCCGACCCAGGTCGAGGCGCTCTGGTTCCACGGCGGCAACCTGCACCAGAGCCGGCATTACTCGCAGTACCTTTCCCTCCAGCTCAAGGCGCGGATGGAAGGATTGCCGACCCCGGTCCACGGCACGCAGGAAGTGCATCACCGGAGCTGAGCGAGCCGTCTCCTAGGGTCAAAACCCGATCATCATATTGATTTGATGACGCCTCTCTGATTCTGTCCTGTCAAGCGGCGCAGGAGGTGAGTGATCCTGCCCCGGCTTTGTGGACACCCATGATAGGCTTTTGAGCCAGCACGAGGAGTGTCCGATGGAGATGAGGCGCCGGTATTTCCCGGATGAGTTCAAGCGGCAGGCTGTCGAGCGCGCACGGACGAGTGGGCTGACGATCATGGACGTCGCAGCGGAGCTCGGCATTCACGAGACCCAACTGCGTCGCTGGATTAG
>JAMHVU010000149.1:0-6145 GCA_035911355.1 Sphingobium sp. | reverse complement strand
CTTTCGGCGACAATCCGCGCCTTGACCTCATCAGGCCACCGCCGCTTGCCACGCCGCCGCGGCTCGACAACCTCGCAACGCCCAATGAACCCGTCACCACCATCCGCCATGCGAAACCTCCATCTGCTGCTGCAGACCTTCTCGCAGGCGCGCCGGGCGTCAGGAACACATCAAATCAATGGGCTGGAAACGCCGCATACGAAATACGGGCCGGAGGACGAGAAGGCCTACAAGGCCCGGTTCGAGGAGTTCCAGCAGAACCTGCCGCGGCACTTCACCGGCTTCGAGTATGACTTCACGCGCCCCTGGGCCGAGCTGACCCCGGACGAGCGCCTGGCGATGCTGGAGGAGATCCATGCCGACGGGTCGCTGAAGCTCTGGCTCGCCTCCTTCGTCGAGATCTTCCTCGATCCGGCGGTGAGTGCCGAGGTCTCGGAATTCGTCGCCGCGAAGATGCGCGCCCGGCTGAAGGATCCGGAGCTGATCGACCTGCTGGTCCCGAAGCCCGACGACTACGGCTTCGGCACCCATCGGGTCCCGCTCGAGACCAACTATCTCGAGATCTACCACCGCGACAACGTCAGGGCGGTCAGCGTCAAGGACAATCCGATCGCCGAAGTGGTCCCCGAGGGGATCAGGCTCGCCGACGGCATGGTGCACGAGCTCGACGTCATCATCCTCGCCACCGGCTTCGACGCCGGCTCAGGAGCCTTCACCCGGATCGACATCCGCGGCCGCGACGGGCGGAGCCTAAAGGAGGACTGGAGCCGCGACATCCGCACCGCCTACGGGATGCAGGCGCATGGCTATCCGAACCTCTTCATGACCGGCGCGCCGCTCGCCCCTTCGGCGGCGCTCTGCAACATGACGACCTGCCTGCAGCAGCAGACCGAATGGATCACCAACGCGATCCGGTCCCTGCGGGCGGACGGCAAGACGGTAATGGAGCCCTCCGCGGAGGTCGAGGAGGCATGGGTCAAGCACCATGACGAGACGGCGAACGCGACGCTGATCGCCAAGACCAACTCGTGGTACGTGGGCTCGAACGTGCCGGGCAAGCCGCGGCGGGTGCTGTCCTACACCGGCGGGGTCGGGACCTATCGGCAGAAGTGCCTCGATCTCGCCGAAGGCGGCTACCGAGGCTTCGAGATGACCTGATCGCCGCCTGAAACGGAGCTGCCCCTTCCCGGGGCGGCTCCACGCGCCTGCAACGAAATGGAGGGGCGCGGCCGAAGCGCTCCCCCGAAGCCTCTTGGGAGGAAGAATGAAAGCTCTCGTCTATTGCGGACCCGGCAAGAAGGACTGGGTCGAGAAGCCGGTCCCTGCCGTCGAGGATCCGACCGACGTGATCGTGCGCATCACCAAGACCACGATCTGCGGCAGCGACCTGCATATCCTCTAGGTTGAAAACCCATATATCCTGTTGATCTTGTTTTATGACATGTTCCACCGAACGGGTATTCTCGGGAGGTGTGATGTCGCGTCATCTGTTCTGGCTGTCGGACGAGGCCTGAGCGGCGATCGAGCCGCATCTGCCGCGCGGCAAGCCAGGCAAACATCGGGTCGACGATCGCCGGGTGATCTCCGGCATCCTCCACGTGCTCAGGACCGGCTGTCGCTGGCGGGATGTGCCCTAAATTTAGGGTATATGAAATATCTGGTGGAAACGAGCCCGCCCGTATCGACTTAGTTTCAGGGCCGGATGGTTGGAGTCGTCAAACGTGATGCCGAGGCTGGCGAGTTGCCCGCAGTGATCTTTGGCGCGGAGCGCCGGCCCCGGGATAACGGTCCCCTGAAAGGCGCAGGTTGGCGTCACGCCTGAGCATTGCGATCTGGGAGAGCCCGGTGAAGCTTCGCGTCGCACGGCGCAAGTCTATTTCACGCTCTGTGCATAGCTCATGCCGTTGCCGCTATGACGGCATCGGCCGCCGTGATACAATCGCAGCGCGTTCGACGAAATTTCAGCATCGCATGTTGTCTTCACTCAATTTCCGGGTGGACCCATGATCGTTCTCGACCCCTCGCTCAGAACGAGTGATGGTCCCTCGATTAGATGGACACCTTTGCTAAGTCTGTGAGGGCACGGCGGTGTTTAATGGCGAAGACAAGGCGGGAGTTTTCTTCCGAGTTCAAACGGGAGGCGGTGACGCTGTTGGAAAGCAGCGGCCGACCGCTGACACGCGTGGCGAGCGAGGTGGGAATCTTGCTGAATCAGGAGTTCGTCGCTTCGGTGCCGAACCGCGTCTGGCTCGCGGACATTACCTACATCGCCACCGGCGAGGGATGGCGTCCGCCATGGGCCTCGGACCGGTGGCGGCCATCATGGCGGACCTCGCCGCCGTGCTCGACCTGGCGACCCGGAAGGTCGTCGGCTGGTCGATGCGCGATCACATGCGCGCCGAACCGCCCCTGGCCGCGCTGATGATGGCCGCGCAAAGGCAACGCCCGGCGGAAGGCCTCATCTACCATTCCGATCGGGGCAGCCAGTATGCGTCCGAGACATACGGGAAGCAACTCCTCGCCATGAAAGCGGAACCGTCGATGAGCCGGACGGCTTGCTGCTACGACAACGCACCCATGGAGAGCTTCTTCCATGCGTTGAAGGTCGAACTCGTCCACCAGCGCCGATGGGCCACCCGCGAGGACGCCAGACGCGATCTGTTCACATATATTGAAGGCTACTATAATCGGCGGCGGATCCACTCAGCTCTCGGAGACAAGACGCCGGAACAAGCCGAACGACAAATGGCCTAATCCCGTGTCCATCAAAGCGGGGGACCATCACGAGCTCATCTCTCATATTGACGCGAGATCTTCCGCCGGCGGAGGCGCTCGGTCGCGCGGTGGCGCATCTCATGATCCGACCGGCTTTCGCGAACGCGCCGTTCGGCCATATCGCCCGCGCCCTCGTCGGCCAGGTCAATCGCGGGCACTACGTCTTCGCGCGACAAGGCGGGCGCTCTGTCGGCTTCGCGGGCTGGGCCCTCGCCAGAGAGGAAATGGCGGAAGGCTGGCTCACCGGGGCGCGGCCGCTCGGCGAGGCCGAAGCGCGCGAAGGCGATTGCATTGTGCTGAACTTCTGGCAGGCCGACACGCCGGACGTGTCGCGGTTTCTCGCCGCCGGACTCGCGCGCGCGATGCCGGAGGTCAGGCTCGTCGTCGCCAAACGGCATTACCCGGATGGCCGGATCCGACCAGTCCGTCTCCGGCGCCCCGCGCGCGGATGGGGCGGGCTCGCGTTCATTTCATCAAAGGAGCTTTCATCATGACGGTTCTCGACGCCTCCGCCGCGACCGAAGGAGTGAACATTCTCGCTGGCGGCAACCAGATCGACTACCTGCGCCGCGATGCCATGGGAGCGAACTCGACGTCGATGTTCTCCTGGCTGAGCAGCGGTCTCGACGACATTCAGGTCCGCGGCCTCGGGCTCGATTACACGCATGACCGACCAACCTATGGCCTGGTCAGCCGGGTGGAGATCGACCTCTCGAACAACAATTTTGCCAATCCGGACGTGGTGATCAGCTCCATCACGCCCAATTCTGGCCTAGGCAGCTGGGCCTCGCTGCCGAGGCTCGCCTCCGGTTCGACTGGATTTCATACCGAACTCTTCTCCCGCGACGACCGGATGACGGGAAGTTCCTACAACGATACCTTCAAGGCCGGCGGCGGCGCCGATCACCTTGTGATGGGCGCAGGCAACGACACCGCCTGGGGCGAGGCCGGCAACGACACGCTCGATGGCGGGACCGGCGACGACTATCTCTGGGGCGGAAGCGGCAACGACACCCTCTACGGCGGAGCGGGGGCGGATACGCTCGATGGCGGGACCGGGGCGGACTACCTTTCCGGGGGCAGCGGAAACGACACCTATTACGTCGACCACGCCGGCGACGTCGTGGCCGAGCCCACGCCGCTCAAGGGCGGCGTAACGTCCGGCATCGACACGGTGATCGCGAGTATCGACCACACGCTCGCTGCCCGGGTCGAGAACCTCACCCTGACCGGCGCCGCGACCACGGGTATTGGCAACACGCTCGCCAATGTCCTCGACGTGAGCGGCCTCACCCACGGCGCCACCCTCTCCGGTGGCGGTGGCGCCGACACCCTTATCGGCGGCGCCTGGGACGATGTCTACGTCGTCAACCTTCGCGACGGTCCCGTGACCATTCGCGAGAACGCGGTCGGGGGTATCGACACGGTACGTCTATTTGGCCCGGGAACCTACTATATTCCGAATAACGTCGAAAACGTCGAAATACCCATCTTGGGCGGTAATCGTATATATGGAAATAGTCTAGATAATTACATAGGGGTTGTGGGTGATGATTACGAGGATAGTGGTCGTCTCGGATACTACAATGGAGGCGGCGGCGACGACACGATCTCCGTCGGCTTCTGGGACGCTAACTCGATAGCCATTGGCGGTAGCGGCGACGATACCATTGAACACCAAAACGGCGTGCTGTTGAGCGGGCCGTCATTCTGGCAGGGTGGCCCCGGTGCGGACATCTATCGGATGCCTATCGACCCCATGAACAGCCTAGTCATTGACGGCTTTGACGGCGCCGGAACGGCCTCCGGGGACATCTTCGATATGGCTGGGGTCGCCGACGCCGCCAGCGGCCCCATCATGTTCGTGGGAACGGATGTCCCCGAGGAGATCACCGGCAGAGTTTGGGTCACGGAGGACAACGAAGATACCATTGTGGGCTACCGGGCAAGCCCTGACCAAGGTGATCCACGGGCCGGCTATGTCCGGATCATGGACGGCGCGACCCGGGCTTGGGACTACACGGCGGATGATTTCATCCTCGCGTGAGGCCGGGGCGCTTTCGTTTAAGCCCTAGGTTAGAGCGCTTCCCGATTACTCTGCATCATATCCCGCCGCGGCGAAGTAGTTGACGCATTCCTGGGGAGTGAAGACGTCGACGAGGCGACCGATGGTGCTCCAGAGGCCTTCCACGGTTCGCTCGGCCGCCTTGCGCAGCAATGCCTTCAGCTTCGCGAAGGCCATCTCGATGGGGTTGAAGTCGGGACTGTAGGGCGGAAGGAAGGCGAGCCGTGCGCCTTTGGCCTCGATCATCGCCCTGACCGAGGCGCGCTTGTGGCTGGAAAGATTATCCATGATGACGATGTCGCCGGGGCGGAGCGTCGGCGCCAGCACCCGCGCGACATAGGCCTCGAACCAGCCGCCGTTGATCGGGCCGTCGAGGACCATGGGCGCGACCATGCCATCGAGACGGAGGCCGGCGATAAGCGTCGTGGTCTTCCGATGGCCGTGAGGGAACCCCATCCGCAGCCGTTCGCCCCGGCGGCAGCGCCCATGGGTGCGGGCCATGTTCGTCGCCGTCCAGGTCTCGTCAATGAACACGAGTTTGCCGGGATCAAGATCGGGCTGGGCCTCGAACCAGGCGCGACGCTTGCTCAGTACGTCCGCGCGCTCCTGCTCGTTCGCCATTGTCTCTCGGACCAATGGCGTGACAATGGCTCACCGTGCCCGCTCTTTTTTCCTCGTCAGGCCATGGCGTTGGAAGAAGCGCGACAGGGCCGAACTCGACGCGGCGATGCCGCGCTCGGCCAGACGGGCACAAAGTTCCTCGAGGCTCTGGTCGCGCTCTTCCTCGAACGCGGCCATGACATCTGCGTGCCGCGCCTCGATCCGCCGCGACCGCGTGTCACCGCCCCGCTGCTTCGGCTCGAAGCTTCCCGTCGCCCGTCGTTGCGCGTCCCAGCGGATCACCGACGACACCGATACGCCGAAGCGACCCGCCGCGGCCCGGCGGCTCATCCCGGCATCGACCGCCGCCAGCGCCCGCCGCCTCAAATCCATCGACAGTGATTTGCTCATCTCGCCGCTCCGATACCTGCCTCGGGTAGCAGAGAGTCAGAAACGGGCCGCCTTGGGAATCCCCAACCGATTCAAACCGAAAGGGCGCCGCTCTAAGAACTCATATATCAATTTGATATTGCTTTATGATACTCTCCCCTTAACGAGTTTTGGGGGGAGACATGTCGCGTCATCTGTTCTGGCTGTCGGACGAGGCTTGGGCGCGGATCGAACCGCATCTGCCGCGCGGCAAGCCCGGCAAGCCGCGGGTGGATGACCGCAGGGTCATCTCGGGCATCCTGCATGTCCTCAAGA
>JAMHVU010000148.1:0-3449 GCA_035911355.1 Sphingobium sp. | reverse complement strand
ACAGGGCGGACAGGGCCCGGGCTTCGTTGATGTGCCGGAAAGCGCGAGGCATCGACATGGGCGGGGGCTCGCTTCGTAGGCGGAGGGGGACCGGCACCGGGTCATCCACGGCCATTATGAGGATTCCCGTTGACATGCAAATGATAATATGTTTGTTTAATGACCAAACAAACCTACCCGCTGCCGCCGAGACCAGGCAGGATGGGATGGGCGGCGGAGCCCGGACAACAAGGGAGAGAAAATTTCATGATTGAGAGCAAATCCACGCTGGCGGCCGCGGCCGTCGCGGTGATGGTCGCGGGCTCGGTACGCGCGGCGGATGTCGAGGTGTTGCACTGGTGGACCTCCGGCAGCGAGGCGGCGGCGCTTGGCGTTCTGAAGGAGACGCTGAAATCGCAGGGAATCGGCTGGCAGGACATGCCTGTGGCCGGTGGTGCCGGCGAGGCGGCCCTGACGGCGCTGAAGACGCGGATCACGGCGGGTAACCCGCCGTCCGCGGCTCAGCTCTCCGGCTCGGCGGTGAAGGAATGGGGCGCCGAGGGCTTGCTTGGCGATCTCAGCCCCGTCGCAGCCGAAGGGGGGTGGGATGCCCTCGTTCCCGACGCGCTGAAGGACATCGCGGTCCAGGACGGCAAGTGGGTGGCGGTGCCGGTGAACATCCATCGCCCGAACTGGCTCTGGATCAATGCCAAGATCTTCCAGGACAACGGCCTTACGCCGCCAACCACCTGGGAAGAGTTCAACGCCGTCGCCGAAGCGCTGAAATCGAAGGGAATTATCCCGCTCGCTCATGGCGGGCAGGCGTGGCAGGACACGACGGTGTTCGATGACGTGGTGCTCGGCATCGGCGGCCCGGACTTCTACCGCGAGGCGGTCCTCGAACTCGACCCCGACGCCCTCGGCTCCGACACCATGGTGCAGGTCTTCGACGAGATGCGGACGATCCGCGGGTTCGTCGACGACAACTTCTCGGGCCGGGACTGGAACCTTGCCACCGCGATGGTCATCAACGGGCAGGCCGCGATGCAGCTCATGGGTGACTGGGCCAAGGGCGAGATGGTCAAGGCGAACGTAAAGCCGGGCGTCGATATCCTCTGTGTCCCGGCCCCGGGCACCGCGGGCTCTTTCCTCTTCAACACTGATTTCTTCGCGGCCTTCGATGTGAGCGAGGCCCAGAAGCCGGCTCAGGATCAGCTCGCCAAGGACGTCATGGCCAAGGATTTCCAGGAGTCCTTCAACCTGGTGAAGGGATCCATTCCCGCGCGTAACGACATCGGTCCCGACAAGTTCGATGTTTGCGGACAGCGGGCGATGGCCGATATCGCCGAGGCTCAGAAGAACGGAACTCTCCTAGGCTCCATGTCGCAGGGCAATGGGCAGACCGCCGCGGTTCAGCGCGCATTTTTCGATACGGTCACTGATTTCTTCAATTCGGACATGACCTCGGAGGACGCGGTCGTCGAACTGCGGGACGCGGTCGAGGCGGCGCGGTAGCCGCGCCCGGCACCTGATCCACGGCGCGCCCGCGCTGTGCTCGACCTTTTCCCGAGCCGGGCTCGGGGAAGGGAGAGTGCCGATCCACGGCGACTTCGCCCCCCAAAATCACTCCTTCACCCGAGGAAACAGCCCATGGCTACGTCCGATGCTCGCCGAACCGGCGGCGGAGATTGGCTGCAGGACTTCCTGCCTAGGATTGTTCTGAGCCCCAGTCTCGCGATCGTGCTGATCTTCGTCTACGGCTTCATTCTCTTTACCGCGTACTTGAGCTTCACCGACAGCAGAATGCTGCCATCGTTCGAGTGGATCGGCTTCGCCAACTACCAGAAGCTCTTCGGGCTGCGCGCCTGGGGCATCGCGGTCCGGAACCTCGCGATCTTCGGGTCGCTCTATATCGTGATCAGCTGCGCGCTGGGGCTTCTGCTCGCGATCCTGCTCGACCAGAAGATCCGCGCCGAGGGCTTCATCCGCACGATCTACCTCTATCCGATGGCGCTCTCCTTCATCGTCACCGGCACGGCGTGGAAGTGGATCCTCGATCCCGGCATCGGCCTGCAGGCCGTGGTGCGCTCCTGGGGCTGGGAGAGCTTCACCTTCGACTGGATCAAGAGCCCCGAGATGGCGATCTACACCATCGTCATCGCGGCGGTCTGGCAGACCTCGGGCTTCGTCATGGCGATGTTCCTCGCGGGGCTTCGCGGCATCGACACCGAGATGATGAAGGCCGCGCAGATCGACGGCGCCTCGACCTTCGCGCTCTACCGCCGGATCGTCATCCCGCAGCTCAGGCCCGCCTTCATGTCGGCCTTCGTCGTGCTCGCGCACATGGCGATCAAGTCCTACGACCTCGTGATCGCGCTCACCGGCGGCGGACCGGGGACGGCGACCGAACTCCCCGCGACCTTCATGTATTCCTACACCTTCACCCGGAACCAGATGGGTGTTGGCGCGGCCTCCGCCGTGATCATGCTCATGACGATCGCGGCGATCATGGTGCCCTTCATCTATTCCGAACTCAGGGAGAAGAAGTGATGGCCAGCTCCGCCACCGCCTTGCCGGCCGGCTCCCACGGATCGAGCCAGGTGATCCGCACCGGAGGCGCCGCGCGCGTCGGCATCTACCTCGTGCTCGGGTTCTTCTGCCTCTACTACCTGCTGCCGCTTTACGTGATGGTGGTGAACTCGCTGAAGCCACTCTCGGAGATCCAGGCGGGCGGCATGATGTCGTTGCCCCATACCTGGACCTTTGAGCCCTGGAGCAAGGCCTGGTCCAGCGCGCAGATCGGCGTCGAGGCGACGGGGCTCAGGCCGTTCTTCCTCAACTCGATCCTGATGGTGGTCCCCGCCGTCGCGATCTCGACCGTCCTCGGCGCGATGAACGGCTATGTGCTGACCAAGTGGCGGTTCCGGGGCGACACCTGGGTCTTCGGCCTGCTGCTCTTCGCCTGCTTCATCCCGTTCCAGATGGTGCTCATCCCGATGGCGCGCATCCTCGGGCTGACCGGGCTCGCGGGCACGGTGCCCGGCCTCATCTTCGTCCATCTCGTCTACGGCATCGGCTTCTCGACGCTCTACTTCAAGAACTACTACCAGCAGTTCCCGACCGAGCTGGTGCGCGCCGCGCAGATCGACGGCGCCGGCTTCTTCACCATCTTCCGCCGGATCATGCTGCCCTCCTCGGGGCCGATCGCGGTGGTCTGCGTCATCTGGCAGTTCACCAACATCTGGAACGACTTCCTCTTCGGCGCCTCCTTCTCCGATTTCGACAGCCAGCCGATGACGGTCGCCTTGAACAACCTCGTGCAAAGCTCGACCGGCGTGAAGGAATACAACGTGCATTTCGCGGGCGCGATCATGGCCGCCCTTCCCACCCTCCTCGTCTATGTCATCGCCGGCCGATACTTCGTGCGCGGGCTGATGGCGGGCTCCGTGAAAGGCTGAAGACCATGGGTT
>JAMHVU010000147.1:0-1607 GCA_035911355.1 Sphingobium sp. | reverse complement strand
CATGTCGATGGCCACGACCGGGATGCCCGCCGATTCCGCGGCCTTGAGCGCCGGAATGATGGCCTGGCTGTCCGTCGGATTGGCGATGATGGCCGTCGCCCCGCCAGCGATCAGGTTCTGCATGTCGGCGATCTGCTTGCCCGCGTCGCCATTGGCATTCGTCGCGGGCATCGTTTCCAGGCCGGCGCCTTTCGCCGCGTCGATAACGCGCTGTACCAGCACCGACTGGAAGGGGTCCGTCAGAAAGCCGGCGCTGTAGCCAAGCCGGCCGCCTTCCTGGGCGGCTGCGAGGCAGCCGCTTCCAACCACCACGCAGGCACCGATCGCGATGGTCATACAGGTCTTCATTTTTTTCCTCCCTTGATAGAATTAGGATATCCCGCGCCAATTCTTATGATTGACGGCAAAACTCGGATGAATGCGGCGTGATTAAGGTAAGTTACTACTTGAACTAACCTGAACAGATGGGAGCCAGGCGGCGCATCCCTCTTCTGGCTAACCTCCATCGGCGACTGAGAGGAAGCTAACCCAACCATCAATCGGGATAAAGTTGGCTTGTCGGCAAACTCTTTTGTGAATTCAGCAAAAGACGAGATACTGCCGGAAGCTTTGGCCCGAAGACGTATCCCACCTGATGGACCCGGCCATGCCGGGACCAATCAGGAGATCGCCCGCGCCCGCGCGTATGTCGCCACGGGGCGCTCATACTCACCGTGGAGCCTGGTCATGGAGCTGTTTCACAGCGAGCGAATGCTGCCGCCATCGACGCCCCAGACGGCCGATGTCACGAAGGAAGCAAGGTCGGAGGCGAGGAAGACAATGACGTTGGCGACTTCTTCCGGATGACCCAGCCGGGCCATCGGAAGCTGGCGAAGCTTCATCTCGTGCTCGACAGCCGCCCGCGGCTCCATCTGGTGGAACTTGCCCATCGTCTCCGCGAAGCCCCCGGGCCTCGTCCAGAACGGCGTCCAGATCGGGCCGGGCGCCACGGCGTTCACGCGGATCCTGGGTCCCTCCGCGCGCGCGAGACCCTTGGTGAGGGCGAGGATCGCCGCCTTCGACGCCGAATAGTCGATCGGCACCGGCTCCGGCTGGCGGGCCAGGTCGGAGGCGTTGTTGATGATGACGCCGCCTTTCTCGCGGAAGATAGGCAGCACTTTGCGGGTCGCCCGGACGTAGCTCATGAAGTTGAGCTGAAGGGTCGCGTCCCAGTCGTCGTCACTGACATCGTCGAAGCCCCGGATCGCGCCGGAGCCGACGTTGTTGACGAGAACATCGGCCGCTCCGTCGAACTCCTCGAGAAGCGCGTCCATTCCACCAGCCACGCCTTTTGCGGACGACAGATCCGCGGCGGCGATGGCGACCCGCGCACCGAGGGCTTCGGCCTCCGCCTTCACTTCGCTCATGCCCGCCTCGTCGATGTCGAGCAATCCGAGGTGCGCGCCTTCGCGCGCGAAGCCGACCGCCGCCGCGCGGCCGATGCCGTTGGCCGCGCCCGTGATGAGGACGACCTTATCGCGTAATCCAGTGTCCACCGGACTTCCTCCTTGATGTTATGGGTTCAGTCCGTGGCGCCTTCGGCGCGGGTCCCGAACTCGAAAGCTGGC
>JAMHVU010000146.1:0-4025 GCA_035911355.1 Sphingobium sp. | reverse complement strand
GGCGGCGAGGCGATCGTGCTGCTCGGCGTCGAGCCGGATGATCCTGAGCCCCGACACTTCGAGAAATCGGGTTAACCTTTCGGGGACGCGCGGAGCGCGGAGTTCGGTCACCACGATGGACCGGCCAGCCCAGTCGAGACCGGGCCCGAAAAGCGGATTGACCGAGACGAGGCCGCAGCCTTCGAAATTGTCCACGGCCGCGCGGTAGGGTGCTTTCACCGAGACGCAGTCGACGAGCATGGCCTCCGGCGCGAGGGCGCGCACGAGCCCGGGGGCGGCACGGCAGGCCACTTCGTCGGGCACGGCCAGCATCACCAGATCCACCGTGCCGAGCACGCGCCGGATGTCTTCGGAGAGATCGAGGACATCGCCCCGGATCACTCCGTCGCCACCCACGAGGTCCAGGCCAATTGTTTCGCAGCCGGTCGCGGCGAGGCGGTCCAGGAACATGCGGCCCATGCCGCCGCCCGCGCCCACCACGATCGCGCGCCTGAAGTCCTCCATTCTTCGCTACATCCTTCGCCGGTAATCCTCGCGCTCGGGATCGGACCGGCCGGCGAGATCCGCCGGCGTGGCGCTGACCCCCGGGGCGCGCTCGACGTAGCGGACGCACAGATGGACGGGTGCTCCGAGCGACACCGTCGCCGTCCGGATGCCGGAATCGGGCGCCTGCTCAACCTCGACGGAATTGCCACGCTTTCTGAGCTCACTGATCGTCGGATCGAGCTTGTGAACCTGGATCGCCAGATGGACGGGGCCATGCGCCCCTTTTAGCGGGACGGCCCGTTCGGAAACGAGGAGAACAACGTCTCCGCCCTTCAGGATCGCCGCGCTCGGGGATCCGTTCCGGGCGCTCCGGCTGACGAGGGAAAACGACAGCCGGTGGCAGATCAACTCACACGCCGCGTCGAGATCATCGACCTCGAGGCGGCCATGATCGAGGCTCACGCCCTGAAAGAGCAGCTCCCCGCCCTCGATCTCGCCCACGACATTCTCGACCTGGCAGGCATGCGTTATGATCGTTCGCCAGAGCCGCTCGACGAGCTTCGGATCGAGCCCCGCGTCGCGCGCGCGACGCAGGCGGGTCGCGAGGACCTCCTCCACGCGCGATGGTTGCATCACGGCGATTCCCGTCACACGCTTGTGCTCGGCTACGTCGCGGATCGTCCGGAAGCGGCGGCCAAGCAATTCCACGAGTTCCGCGTCGATGCGGTCAAGCTCCGCTCGCATGGTTTCCAGCCGTTCCAGCGCCTCGGCTTCGGTCATTTCGACTTACCCCCGTTCACGGCGCAAGGGGAGCGGAGCGCGAGCGCATATCGACCCGCGCATCACTCGGCCGCCCGCAGCGAGTCAGGGGAGGCCGCCGGATCCTCGATCGGGTCAAGCCGTTGCAGGGTAGCGCGCAGCAACTCCCCCTTCAGCATCGTTTCGTCGAACTCGCCCACCGGGTCGGAGAGCGCGATGATCGCTCCGCCGGCTCCGACCGAGGCCTGACCATTGTCCAGCACGACGGTGCGAATGACGATGCTGAGGTCGACCGCTCCATCGAGCGAAAAATATCCTATGGCGCCGGAGTAGATCCCACGCGGGCCGGCTTCGAGCTCATCGATGATTTCCATCGAGCGGATCTTGGGCGCGCCGGTCATCGAGCCGCCCGGGAAGAGGGATCGCACGCAGGTGACGGAGGATTCGCCGTTGCGCAGTTCACCGACGACGGTCGAGACCATCTGGTGGACTGTCGCGAAGGATTCGATCGCGCAGAGATGAGGCACCGCGACCGTGCCGGTCCGGCAGACGCGGTTGAGATCGTTGCGGATCAGGTCGACGATCATCAGGTTCTCGGCCTGATCCTTCTCGCTCCCGCGGAGCTGCTCCTTGAGCGCTTCGTCCTCGGCCTCGGTCTTGCCGCGGGAGATGGTGCCCTTGATGGGCTTGCAGTTGACCAGCCCCTCCTTGGAAAGATGCACCATGCGCTCCGGCGAGCAGCTCAGCACGCTGAGCCCATCGAAGCGCAGGAAGGCCGAGTAGGGCGCCTGGTTGATGGTCCTGAGGATCTTGTAGGTGTCGAGCGGATCTTTCCCGTAGCTCCGCGTCCATTCGTTGCAGAGGCAGATCTCGTAGGATTCGCCATCCGCGATCTGGCCCAGAGACTGGCCGATGCGGTCGAGGTAGGCCTCCCTGTCATGGCGCATCACCCAGGGCCGGGACTCCGGTCCCGCTTCCGGAACGACCGGTGTGTCGATCGGCTCCGATGCCGGCCAGGCATTCCCGAGCCGCGTCTCGACCGATTCGAACCAGTCGCGCGCCCGTGCCTCCTCACCCGGCTCGACGAGGCAGACCATCCAGGCCTCGGCCCGCGCGTGGTCGTAGGCGACGAAACGGTCGGCGAAGATCATCCGGGAATCCGCCGTGCGGCTTCTGTGGGCATTTCGCCCGCCGCAGTCCGCCTTCAGTTCGTAGCCGAGATAGCCGACATAGCCCCCCTTGAAGGGAACCGGCATGTCGATGTTGTCGATGAATTCGATCGTGCTCAGGCGGCGCTCAAGATAGTCGAAGACGCTCTCGCGGACCCGCCGGACGCCGGCCTTCGTCGTCACCTCGACAATGCCCGAGGAGACATCATAGCTGATCAGTTCGGAATGTGGGCCCTGGGCGTCTCCCATGAAGGAGTAGCGGCCCTGACCCTTCGCATGCGAGCTCGAATCCAGCCAGAACGCGTCCGGCGCCGCGCCGTGGAGGATATCGAAGCAGGCATCGGACGGAAGATCGGTCTTGAGTTGCCTGAACATCGGCTTCAGGCGGTTCGATTCGTTGCCCGGGGCCTCGGCGGCCAGGGTGAGAGCCCCGTCCGATTGCCCGGACGCGATATGCTCCTGCGCCAGCGCGAGGAAGTTTCTGATGAGCTTGTCGCCATGTTCGGAGGCGATGGATTCGGGATGGAACTGGACACCCCAGATCGGGAACTCTTTGTGATGCAATCCCATCACGATGCCATCTTCCGTCGTCGCGTCGACTTCGAGGCTATCGGGCAGGTCGGTTACGACCAGCGAATGATAACGTGTCGCCCTGAATGGCGAAGGAATACCCTTGAACAGCCCCGTTCCGGTGTGGCGGATCGTGCTGATACGCCCGTGCATCGGCTCCGGAGCATGCGTCACCGTTCCTCCGGAGTAATGCCCTATGCCCTGGTGGCCAAGGCAGACTCCGAGTATCGGCTTGCGGCGCTCCCTCAGGATCGTCTCGCAAAGTCCAAAATCGCGCCGACGTTCCGGACGACCCGGACCCGGGGAGAGAATGACAGCGTCGAACTCCAGTTCGCGAAGCTCGTTCTCCGAGAGCGCGTCATTGAATATTACGATCGGGTCTATTCCCGATTCAGCGGCGACGAGCTGCGCTAGATTGTATGTAAAACTGTCGTAGTTATCTATAATCAGTGTTCGGATAAACATAAATCACCTATACTTATCAATACATAACGACAGTTTTCATGCACGGTCCACAATCAACGCATCCAAGAGAGACAATACCGTACCTGCTTTCGTACAAGACGAAAGGGCGGGATTCCTCTCACATTCTCTTTCAGGCCAAGCAAGGATATATAACCAATATATTCCTTGAACCCGTCAATATAAAACCACATCACGAAATAGTTACAAAATATTATTCTTGATTTTCCCAGAAAGAAGAATAATTTTCCCACAGAAGGATAGGTTCTTGAAATGCGGTATCCCGCTCTTCAGCGCGTGCGGGTGGCCTGCTCCCGGAAAAGAGTTCCTCCCTGAGATGTTTAGTCCCGGCATTTGATGGATTGGATCGGTGACGAAGTGCTCTGCCCCCAGAGAACTGGCCCGCTCGAAGCTGGAATTCCGGGTATCCTTTCCCCGGCCGGCGAAGGAGCGGAGATCCATGAAGGCGAGCAATTTTTCGGACGCGCAGAGGGCATTCATTTTGAAGCAGGCGGAGGAGGGCGTGCCGGTCGGCGATGTCTGCCGCAAGGCCGGTATCAGCCAGGCGACGTTCTACGC
>JAMHVU010000145.1:0-2014 GCA_035911355.1 Sphingobium sp. | reverse complement strand
GGCGTCACCGTGATTCCGGACGTGCTCGCCAATGCCGGCGGCGTCACGGTGAGCTACTTTGAATGGGTCCAGGACATCAGCGCCTTCTTCTGGACCGAAGAAGAGATCAACGCCCGGCTGGACCGGATCATGCGCGAGGCTTTTGCCGCGGTGTGGGATGCGGCGCAGGCGAAGGGCGTGGTGATGCGCACGGCGGCCTTTGTGCTGGGGTGCGAACGGGTGCTGATGGCGCACAAGCTGCGCGGGCTGTACCCGTGACGGGACGCTCAATCTTTCACGCCATTTTTCCGTAATGGCTAAGGCCCTGTGTCGCGCGGGAGGAGTCTGAGGTCTGTCCAGGGCGAGGTGGCGCCGATCTGACGCCGCCCGCCGACACAACAATAGAGAGACACCTGGGGAGCGATGCATGGCCGGTCTTTCATGGCAGTCCTTGAGAACGCGACTGGTCGCAGGGGCCTTGTGCGCTTCTGTCGCGTCGATCTGGATCGTCACCCTGATCATCGGCACCTATCTGCGTTCGGACATGGAGCTGGCCATCTCGGCGCAGCAGTATTCGACGGTCTCCCTCATCGCTTCCGGGATTCACCGCTCCGTGAATGAACGGAGCGCGATCGTGGAGAATCTCGCGCAACGCCTGGGCCGGCTCGGCGCCGTTGATGGCGCCAGTGCGCAGGCCCTGCTCGAATCCCAGTCCGGAATCGATCCGCTGTTCAACTGGGGCGTCGTCGTGACGGATGCAGACGGAGTCGCCCTCGCCAGCGAGCCGGCCGGGCACAAGAGTGTCGGTGCGCGACACGGGGATCTGCCGTTCTTTGCCCAACTGAAAACGGCAGACAAGCCCGTCATCACGCCGCCGACGATCGGCCAGCGCTCCGGTGCGCCGGTGATCGGCATCGCGATGCCGATCCGCACGCCGGAGGGCCGCTACGTCGGTGCGGTGATCGGCGTCATCAATCTCCGCGAATCCAATTTTCTCGACCAGATCAGCAACGCCAAGTATGGCCGTACTGGTGACTTTCTCGTCACCGACATCGAATCACGGAGCTGCATCGCGTCGTCCGACAAACGCCGCGTGATGAATGTCGGCCCGGCGGCGGGCGTGAATCCTCTCTACGACCGCTATCTCGCCGGGCATGAAGGCTCCGGTGTCGCCGTCAGCTCGCGGGGTGTCGAGGAATTGTCGTCGTCGGCGAAGATCGGCACGACGGGATGGCTGATGCAGTCGGTGCTGCCGACCCAGGAAGCCTTTCTGGTCGTCCGCCAGATGCAGCGGCGCCTGCTGTTCTCGGCGGTGGCGCTGACCCTGTGCGCGGGGCTGGTGGCGTGGTGGTGGGTGCGCCGGCAGTTGAAGCCGCTGGAACGATCCGCCGTCCTGCTTGACGAGATGCGCCAGGGCCGCCGGCCGCGCCAGCCCTTGCCGGTCGAGCGGGACGATGAAATCGGCAAGCTGGCCGTGGCGTTCAACGGGCTGCTCAAATTCATCGTCGACCAGGAAGCGCTGCTCACCCGGGTCGCCGCGACCGAGCAGGTGCGCAAGATCCTGACCTACGTGCCCGGCATGGTCTTCCAGTATTGCCAGCACCCGGACGGCACGGGCGCGTTTCCGTTCGCCAGCGAGGCGGTGCGGGAACTCTACGGCGTGAGCCCCCAAGTGCTGGAATCGAGTGCCAGCAGCATCAGGGATCTTCTCGTTACGGAGGACCGCGAGCGCTTCTTCATGTCCCTCCGGCTGTCAGCGACGAGAATGGAGCGCTGGCTCGTCGATTACCGCATCCGTTCGTCCGACGGCCGGATCAAGTGGCTGCACGTGGATGCGGTTCCCGAACTGGATGAGGCTGGCAGGATCGTCTGGTATGGCTTCGTGACGGACGTGACGGCGACGAAGGCGCTGGAGCACGAACTGGATAAGCACCGCCTGCACCTGGAGGAACTCGTCCGGGACCGCACCGAGCAGCTGGAGGAAGCCCGCAATATCGCCGAGTCGGCCAACCGGGCGAAGAGCACCTTCCTGGCC
>JAMHVU010000144.1:0-1375 GCA_035911355.1 Sphingobium sp. | reverse complement strand
GAGGTCTCGTCAAGAAGTGTGTAAACGTGCGTCAGGCGGCGGCCTTCCGGATGGTGGGGACTGCAGAGACTTCGACACCGTCGGTGTAGCGCACGCCACGGAAGACATCACGGCATAACTCGGGCGCGTTCAGTTTGCGGAAGCGCTGCTCCGCGATGAGGAGTAAGCGCCAGATGATCGCCGTCGCGCGTTCCACCTTCTTGAAGCGCTTTGCCGCACTCGTGCGCAGCCGCACGGCCGCAAACGGTGATTCGACGACGTTGGTGGTCCGGAGATGACGCCAGTGCTCTTTCGGAAACTGGTAGTACGTGAGCATCCGCGCCCAGTCCCGATCCAGTCGTTCGCACGCTTTGGGAAAGCGCAGCCGATACGCGCGATGAAACGCCTGCCGTTCGTGCTCCGCCTCCGCCGCCGACTCGGCCGCCGCGATGCGCTGTACCGCCGCCTGCACGTCGGGCTGCTGCTTGAGCGGCACCGCATCGACCACGTTGCGGAGCTTATGATTCCAGCAGCGCTGTTCGGCGGCGTTCGACCATACCTGCGCGACGGCGCTCCACAAACCCAAGGCGCCATCGGCGATGACACACGCCGGCGCCCGCAGTCCCCGCGCCGTCAGATCGCGCAGGATCTCGGCCCAGCTCTCCGTCGACTCGCGATGCCCGCTCTCGACCGCGAGCACGACCTTCGTCCCGTCGGCTAAGCCCGCGATCAGTACGAGCAGCGCGGCCTTGGTCGACTCGAGCCCGGCCTTCACGTAGATGCCGTCGGCCCACACGTACACCGGCTCAAGCGTCGACAAGTCCCGCTGCTGCCAGCGCGTATAGTCGCGCGGCCAGTCCTCCGTGAGACGCTGCACACTACTCGCGCTCAGTGGGGCCCCGTCGCCGAGCAGGCCGCGCAGCGCGAGCGTGAAGTCGCCACTCGCCAAGCCATGCAGATAGAGCTCGGGTAACAACTGCGCGACCTCGGGCGTGCGGCGCTGGAACAGCGGTAACACGCGACTCACGAAGCGCTCATCCAGTTTCCGCACGCGCGGACGACGCACGGTCACCGTGCCGTTGAGCAGCGCGAGCTGCCGCGGCTTCGCGTACCCGTTGCGATAGCCGGTCGACTCGGTGGCACGACGCACATGCTTGGCACGGCCCAGCAGCTCTTCCACTTCTTCCTCCAGCACGCGCTGCAGGCACGCCTGCACTTGGTCACGGACGAACGCTTCCAACGACGGCCAGGTCGGGCTTGACGACGCTTCAGAATTGTCGATCTTGGTCACGGGCGGTGGCTCCTTTTCGATGCCGGGATTCTCCCGGGGGTGACTGGGTTACCCGAGAAGGTGCCACCGTCTGCCGTTCATTTCCACACTTTTTGATTGTACCTC
>JAMHVU010000143.1:0-2898 GCA_035911355.1 Sphingobium sp. | reverse complement strand
CTCGGCATGGTCGAGGATCGGCCGCCAGCGCCGCGCGAGTTCATCGAAGGCGGTCTCGACGAGCCCGGCCGGGCGCTGCGGCCAGGGATAGACGTAAGGCCAGGCGAGCGCGCCGGAGAAGGTCGCATGCGCCTTGAGGCCGAGATTGCGCGACGCGGTGAGCGCGCGCTTCACCTGCTCCACCGCCCATTCCTGACGCGCCGCCGGGTTCCCCCGGACCTCGGGCGCGGCGAATCCATCGAAGGCGCTGTCATAGGCGGGGTGAACCGCGACGAGCTGGCCCTGCAGATGCGTCGAAAGCTCGGTGATCGCGAGCCCGTGACCCAATGCCACGCCGGCGATCTCGTCGCAGTAATCCTTCGACTCCGAGGCACGCTTGAGGTCGAACAGCCGGGCGTCCCAGGTCGGGATCTGCACGCCCTTGTAGCCGAGCGAGGCGGCCCATCCGCAGATCGTGTCGAAGGAATTGAACGGCGCGGCATCGCCCGCGAACTGGGCGAGGAAGATCCCCGGCCCCTTGATGGTCCTCACGAAGCGTCTCCTCTCCATCGCGCCGGTTTCCGGGGCTTTTCGGCTCCGGCGAGACGGATTGGAGAGCACGGGCGACGGCGCGCCGGACGCGGGTCACGCCGGGGCTCCATCGCTCCTCAGGGCGCTTGTTCTTCCCGAGTCCTAGCCGATTCGGTTTCGCAAAGCTATGGCGAAGCCCTGCGCTCCTTAGCCGCCACGTGGTCATGTTTGGGCCGTCAGTCGCCGAGGGTCCGCAGCGCCTGTCTGGCCTCGGGCACGCCGCTCGCATTCGCCGCTTCCAGCCAGCGGCGCGCGCTGACAACGTCCCTCTCCACGCCCCAGCCATTCGCATAGGCGAAGCCGAGGTTGAGCTGTCCATAGCCGTTCCCCCCCTCGGCTGCGCGGCGGTACCATTCCACCGCGCGCGCCTGATCCTTCTTCACCCCCGCGCCCGTCTGGAACAGGACGCCATAAATGGTCTGTGCGTCGCGATTGCCACCGCGGGCGGCGGCGCCGACGAGCGCGACAATCTCCTCGGGCGAAAGATCGCCGGTTGCCTGCGCGCCGATGGACCGCTGGAAGGAGCTGATCGCCCGCTGCGACCCCGGACCCAGCTTTCCGTCAACCTTGCCAGTATAATAGCCCAGGGCCTTCAGCGCGTACTGGATCTGTATCCCCTGGACCTGAAGCCGCAACCGCGCGACGGAATCGGGAGAAAGATCTGCTTCCGGCGCGGCCGAGGGGCCAGCCGGCGGGGTGGGAGCCGCGACGAGTTCGAGCGCGCGCTCTGTCGTCTGAGTCGCGGCGGTTGCCACGACTTTATCCGGTGCCACACTTGCTTGCTTGCCGATCGTGCTCATCCGCTGGTCAATGAGAGCTGCTAGCGGGGCGTCGGGGAAGCGCGCGATATATGCTTCCATCGCGTGTGTGTCGTCTGACGCTAGCAATTGCGCGCCGAGCACACCTTGGAGAGCGAGGCGCGCGGCATCCGCGCTAGCGCCGTCAGGGTAATCGCGCAGAAAGCTCTCGAGTATCGCCGGATCTTGAGTCGCCTTCACCGTCCGCCAAGCTTCGCGTTCTCGCTCCGGATCGCGAAGCTGTTGAAGCTGATACTTTGCCGCGTTCGTATAATCACTGTCGGGGAATGCCCGCAGGAATTCGTCAAACGCAGCTGGGGAAGTACTGTCGCGTAGCGCGCGCCAAGCAATTTGGGCGGGATCGACCTCTGGCTTCACGGCGACGGGATTGAGGATGTAGGTGCCGGTCAAAGCAGCGTTCTCCCAAGGCACCTGCTTATGATTTGTCGCCTCCAGCACATCCGCGCGCACCGAGCGGATAATACCCTGAACATCGACGTTCTCGTCGCCGAGATGGCTGAGCAAGGCTTGGGTAAAGGGACTGTTGCGCTGGTTTTCGCCATCAAGCGCCACATCTCCCGGCGCCGTCGCGTAGACGATATACCAGCCGCTGGCATTGCCGGTAGCCGTCTCGACCAAGCCGGGACTCGCATTCAAGCTTCGGCCCAGCTCTCCCGACCCGCGCTGCCATCTCTTCGCAAGAGGATTATCGCGGCATGCATCGAGGATTACCATCTTTAATGAGGCGCTCGTGCTCTCCAAGGTATCGCGCACATCCGAAAATCTGATGGCTTTGCGAAGACTAAGCCTATCCTGAAGCGGCATGTTTACCGGAACGAGATAATTCTCGCCATCCACGGCCATCCCATGACCCGCGTAGTAGAATAGCGCCACGTCCGCTCCGGCCGCGTCCACGCTGAAAGCGCGAAGAGCGTCCTCCATGGCGTCGTCGTCACCGTCGGTCACCAGCCTCACTTCGAAGTGCAGCGTCCGGAGCTTCGCTGCGACGTCGGAAGCATCGTTCGGCGGATTAGGCAAGGCGCCAAGGTCGCCGTAGTCGCCGTTGCCGATGACTAAGGCGACGCGCTTACCAATTAACTCGGGATCAGGAGCGTTGGCGATCGCGGCGATCGGAAGCCCCAGCAGGACCGCGACCAGACCCACGCGGAATAAGGCGATGAAACCGGAGCGCATTCCACTCTCCAATCGGGCGAGGCAAAGGACCGGCTCGAAACAACGGCGGCCGGCGATACTGAATTCCTCTCCCGCATTAAAGCACAACCGCCGATTCGGCGCAGCGATTCCGGCCCTTTCAGGTATTTTTTCGCGAGCGGGAGCTGTGCTATGCTGATCGCGGCTCCGATCCGGACCTATGACGGGTTGAAAATGCATTTTATCTTTATTTTCGTTGGGTTCATACTCGCTCTTTCCACCGCCGCTCAGGCGCAGGTGATGCCGCGACCGATCGAGGAGCCCGCCACGCCGCGCGCCGTTGCGCCGGCCGCGCCCGGCGAGCCGAGGCGGCAGGCTG
>JAMHVU010000142.1:0-2014 GCA_035911355.1 Sphingobium sp. | reverse complement strand
CCGGATCACGCGCTCGACCATGCCGTTCTGCTGGGGACAATGCGGTGTGATGAATTCCTGGCGAAGGCCATAGCCGCGGACCAGCGCCGTGTATTTCCGGCTGGTGAAAACGAGCCCATTGTCGCTCCTCAGCAGGAACTCCCGCGGCACCTTGCCGAGCGTGCCGAACCGACTGATCAGGGCATGCTCGAGCGCGCTGGCAGAGGTGGCTCGGGAGATCTGAACAAGGGCTGTGAGTGGATTGTCCGCGCGACATCGGCATGATGCTGAGAGCGAGGAGAGACCATGACCCGACGACCACGGCGGAACCACAGCCCGGCCTTCAAGGCCAAGGTGGCGCTGGCAGCCATCCGGGGCGAGAAGACGCTGGCTGAACTGGCTGAGCAGTTCGACGTGCACCCGAACCAGATCACGCAATGGCGCTCGCAGCTCCTGGAGGGCGCCTCCGGCGTGTTCGGGGCCGTCGCACCGGTCGACACGGCGCCTGCCGTCGACGTGAAGATGCTGCACGCGAAGATCGGCGAGTTGACGTTGGAGAATGATTTTTTGTCCGTCGCGCTCGGCAAGGCGGGTCTGTTGCCGAGCGCAAGACGATGATCGACCGCGACCATGGGCTGAGCCTCAGCCGCCAGGCGAAGGCGCTCGGGATCAGCCGGGGCAGCGTCTACTATCCGCCGCGCCCGACCTCGGACACCGATCTCGCGCTCATGCGCCGGATCGACGAGTTGCATCTGGAGTATCCATTCGCGGGCCGCCGGATGCTGAAAAACCTGTTGCGGGCCGAGGGATATCTGTGCTTCGAGCCTGTCGATCTCGCTGGCGAGTGCTCGCAGTTGAGCGGCAAGGCCATGCAGCGCCGAGCGGGCGTGAAGGGGTAGGTTTTCCGGTTGCTCGTGCAATGCCTTGAGCATCGCCGTCACGCCGCCCGTACCAATGCCCGTCACGATGCCGTACTCGGCCAGATGCCCTCGAAGGGCGTTGATGAGCATGGTCCGCTGTCTCACCATCAGGTCGCGGCTCTTGTGGAGCATCAATACCACCTGCTGTTCGACGGTCTTCACCGCGACGAACCGCATCGTCGGACGGGTCACCGCCTCGCAAATCGCCTCGGCGTCGGCGGCGTCGGTTTTTCCGCGCTTCACATAGGGCTTCACATAGGCAGGTGGCATCAGCCGGACATCATGCCCCAACGCGATCAGCTCACGAGCCCAATGATGCGCCGACGCACATGCCTCCATGCCGACGAGGCAAGCTGGAAGATCGGCGAAGAAGCCGACTACCTCGGCTCGCCGCAGCTTGCGCCGTATCAGAATGGTCCCGCCGTGGCTGATCGCGTGCACCTGAAAGATGCTCTTCGCGAGATCCAAACCAACGGTGACAACCTCCTGCTTCATTTGCCGTCTCCTAGACGTGGACCTACAACGGCCGCATCATCGCACAGCTGCGCTCGTGCAGGGGCCGTCCACGCCATCACGTCATTTCCCGAGCAGGACTACCTGGGCCAGCGTTAACGGAACATGAATCCTGGGAGCGCCGCGCGGGGGGCGCGGGGGCGTTACAACCGCGAGGAAACCCGCCGCTTTTTCCTACCCCGGCGCGGGTAGGGTCTTCACCTCGAAGGCGTGGCGGAAAAACTTGGGTCCGGTGATCCTTGGTCTCGGCGGTAAAGAGCGTTCCGAGCCAAATCGGGGAAACCCTTCGGAACAAGTCGGACCATAGGTCCGTAGCCAATGCTTATTTCACCTCCAAACCCGGCAGGAACACCTCTAGAATCCCGCGCCGCCCGCCTTCGCGCCCGACCTGAAGCACCAGGTCGATCGTCCTCGCGGCATAGTCGAGCACATCGCCCCTTGTCTGGCGCGTCGATCCCGCGCGCATGACCATGAGGGCGAGGCGTTCGAGCGCGAGCACGGGGCTGTCGGCGTGGATGGTGGAGATCGAGCCCGGATGGCCGGTGTTGATCGCCTCGAGGAAGGCCAGCGCCTCCTCGCCGCGCATCTCGCCGAGGATGAGC
>JAMHVU010000141.1:0-164129 GCA_035911355.1 Sphingobium sp. | reverse complement strand
GTATCCCCTGCTCGCGCAGGCCTATCCGGCTGCCCTCCGGGCCAGCGGTACAGGCTTTGTCATCGGTGTCGGCCGTGGCGGCTCAGCGCTCGGCCCCATGCTCGCAGGCGCCCTCTTCGCAAACGGTGGCAGCCTCCTCCTCGTGTCGCTCGTCATGGGTCTGGGCGGCATCCTCGCCGCAGCCATGATCCTGCTCTTGCCAAATGCGAACGTGGCGGAGAGGAATTGACGCGCGGCGGGTTTTAGCTTGTCATGGCAGGTGACGGTCGAGGCACGGCAACATAGGGGGAGCGCGATGGCGCAGACAGGCAAGATGGGCGCATGGCGAACGGCCGTGATCGGCCTCATACTTCTTGTGTTCTGGACTGTCCGGCCCATTGGCGTCGATGCGCCGCGCCATGTGGATGCGCGCTTTGACGCGGACCGGGCGATTGCCCGCCTTGCCAATATTCTCGGCGATCAACGGCCGCATCCGACCGATAGCGATGCCAATGACGCAGTGGAGGCGCGGCTGCTCGCGGCCATCCGGCAAGCGGGATTTCAGCCGACGATCGACGAGCGCTTTCATTGCAACAATGTGCGGGAGGGCGCCGCGATCTGCGCCCGGCCGCGCAACATCGCTTTCTGGATCACCCCGCCGGGGGACAATGCGGTGATGATCGCGGCGCATTATGATTCCGTGCCCACCGGACCCGGCGCTGCCGATGATGGCATCGGTGTCGCCGTTGCGCTGGAACTGGCGCGCATGCTTAAAGGGAAAGCGCTGGGGCGGCCGGTGCTCGTTCTCCTGACCGATGCGGAGGAAGCAGGCCTTGTCGGCGCTGCGGCCTTTGCCGCGCATGATCCGCTCCGCAAACGGATCGGCGCGGTGGTGAACATGGAAGCGCGCGGGACGACCGGCGGGGTCAACATGTTCCAGACCAGCAGCCCCAATGCCCGTGATGTCGCGGCGATCGGCGGGAAGCCGCTGCCCTTCGCCAATGCGCTCGCCGCCGATTTTTATGCGCTGCTGCCCAATGACACCGATCTTACCATGTTGCTGCCGCTCGGCATCGACGCGGGCAATTATTCGGTGATTGGCGGCGGCAAGCGCTACCATACGCCGCTCGACGACCTCGCCCATCTCGACCGGAACTCGGTACGGCATATGGGCGTGACGACACTGGCCGCGGTGGAGGCCTTCGCCGCCGAAGGAAAGCCGCAGAGCGCCGAGGGGCAGCGCATATATACGGATCTAGGCCGGACAATCCTGCTGGATATGCCGAAATCCGCCGGGCTCGCTGCGCTGCTGGCGGGCGTTGCGGCAGCGCTGGTGCTGTTCCTGCGCGCGGGACCTGATCGGCGCGTGCGCGGCGCGCTCATCCCGCTGCTCGCGCTCGTGGCGGGGACGGCGCTAGCAGTCGGCGCGTCCGCGCTTGTCGCGGCACTGCGATCCGAGGCGGACTATGGCACGGCCTATCCCGTCATTTTCCGCCTGCTTTATGGCGCGGCCGCGCTGACGGGCGCCACGCTCGTCCTCGCGTTGCTTGGGGAAAAGCATGGTGCGCGGACGGCGGCAGCCGGCTGGTTCTGGCTCGGCGTGCCGATTCTCGCGCTTTTCGCGATGGTTCCGGGGCTCTCGATCCTTGCGATATGGCCGATGCTCCTCGTCGTCGTTGCGGCCGTCATTCGCCCGGCAGCCAATTATTTGTTGATCGCCGCCGCGATCCTTTTTGCGCTGATTGCGCTGCCGCTCGCCGGCGGGCTTGAGGAGGGCCTGTTCGTCGAGCATTCGGCGCCCTCGGCACTGCTACTTGTTTTCGCGCTGCTCTTCTGCATGCCCGGCGGTGCAATCCGGGCGCGATGGGCTGCCGCGCTTTTCGGAACGATCGCCGTCGTCGCCTTCGCGGGTTCGCTGGCGGTCCCCGCCTTCACCCGTGATGCGCCGCGCCATTTGAACGTGGTGCATGAAGATGTCGACGGGAAGGCCGCGTTTCTTGTCTGGAATAATGGACCGCTGCCGGGCGCCATGCGCGCGGCCGCGGCCTTTGCCACGCAGCCCGACGACAAGGGTGATTGGCGCGCGCCGGCGCCAAGGCTGGAGGATGACGGGCGCATAGACATCACAGCGGCAGCGGGAGCCGGCAATCGGCGCGTATTCCGGCTGTTCGCCATGGCCCCGCAGGCGGACCGCCAGGAACTGCTGATCGAGAAGGGGGAGGGCATTCATGCACTCACCGTCAACGGTACCCAGCCAGCCGTGAAAGGCGTGCCGACCTATATCGGTTGCACCGGCCGCTCGTGCCGCACGCTATCCGTCGAGCTGGTGCTGGATGCAGGCGCCAGGCTGCCGGAGATCGTCTGGCGGCGCACCCGCTATGGCGCGGGCGTGGCAGGCGGACGGCTCACGGCGCTGCGCCCGGCATCCGCGCAGCCGGTCCACGCGGGCGATCGACGGGTGTGGCGCCGTACACTGAACCTGCCGCCAGTGGCGGGGCAGACCCGCTAGGGCGCCTCTCAGCGGATCGCGAAGGCAAACCGCAACGTATCCGTCACCGCGCGGGTGGGGACGCTGATGTGAACCTCATTGTCATAACGGCGATAACGCACCCGCAACCCGTAGCCGGAGAGACGATCGAGCCGATCCGCAAGGGCCCGCGCGGGCTCTGGATCATCATCCACGTCATCATCGCCCACGACGATCATCAGCCGGCTGGTCTTGCCGATTTTGCCGCTGGTAAGCTTTGCCGTGAACTCTTTTTCATCGATGAGCGGGCCTTGTTCGTTCCACTCAAGGGATGGGCTCGCGGCAATGATCGAGTGAAAGGCCTGTGGCTGCGTGTAGAGCGCATAAAGCGCGAAAATGCCGCCCAGCGAATGGCCGAAGAGTGACTGCCGGTCAGGATCGACCTTATAGCGCCGGGCTATTTCGGCGCGAAGCTTGCCGGTGAGGAATTCGAGAAACTGCTTGCGCCCACCGCTCTTATACTGCGCGAGCGAGCGCCACTGCGCCGGTGCCGGATCGAGCAGCGGTGGCGTCAGATCGTTGAGGCGGCGGACATCATAGGCCGCGTCGCCCGGATAGCCGACGCCCACGACGATCGCCTTGCCGATCGGGCCATATTCCTGAATGCGGCGCGCCTCGGCAAAGCCCGCGAACATCGCATTGCCATCCAGAACATAAAGAACCGGATAGCCATCGGCGGGCGGCTCACCCTCGGTGGGGTAGGAGACGAAAATGCGGTATGTCTCACCCTTGTCGGAGCGCATCTCCCAGACATGGGTGGCGGGCATGGTGTAGCCGGGCGGCGGCATTGGCGCCGACGGCTCTGCGGCGAGAGCGGGTGCGCCGGCGAGAAGCGTCGCGGCCATTGTCATCCGCATCCATCCGGTTCCGGCCATGTCCATATTCCTCCCTTGATTGCCTTACCGGCGCTCTTCCACTTTCGGCATGAAGCCCACGATCAATCAGATGATGCCCATGCCTGGCCAGTGTGCGGAGGGGTAATGTACCGCTGATCCGGGTAGGGGCATGCCAATCAGGCCGGATTGAAAGCGCCGCTTTCCGGATCGAGCACATGCAGAACGCCGTCCGATATCGCGAAAAAGGCGCCGATCAGGCGTAGCTCGCCCGCCGCTTCCTTTTCCCGGATGCGGGGGAAAGTGCGCAGATTGGCGAGGCTGACCTTGACGCCCTCCTGCTCCATGGCGCGTCCGGCCCGCCGGCTCGTGTCATCGCCATATTCGGCCACGACGCGCGCGCGCGCATCGTCGAGCAGGCTGATCCAGTTGGCGATGAAGCCGCCTTCGCCCGGCTCGGCGCCCTTGAGCTCCTGCGTCAGCGCCGCCTTGCAGCCGCCGCACATGCCATGGCCCATCACCACGATCTCGCCGACGTGCAGAACCTGCACGGCAAACTCAAGCGCGGCGGAGACACCATGCAGGCCGGGATTGGTCTCGAAAGGGGGCACCAGCGCGGCGACATTCCGAACCACGAAGATTTCTCCGGGGCCAGTATCGAAGATCTGGGTGGGGTCCACCCGGCTGTCCGAGCAGGCGATGACCATGACGCCGGGTGACTGGCCGTCACTAAACCCTTCCCATCGCTCCCGCTGCTTGATCCAGCCGGTGTTGCGGAAGCGGCGATAGCCGTCGATCATATCGGCGAAATCAGTCATGTCTTGTGCCTAGTGACGGCACGAGGGGCTGGCAAGAGCCGCACGGCGGCGCTATCTGCAACAGATGGCAGAAGCAGACCCCATCATTCCCCCGTTGCCGCGTGCGCGCAAGCCGGACTGGATTCGCGTTAAGGCACCCGTCAGCCCGGGCTATCTCGATACCAAACGGCTGATGCGTGAAAAGGGCCTCGCGACCGTGTGCGAGGAGGCGGCCTGCCCCAATATCGGCGAGTGCTGGACGAAGAAGCACGCGACCGTGATGATTCTGGGTGATACCTGCACGCGGGCCTGCGCCTTCTGCAACGTCAAGACCGGGATGCCGCGCCCCGTTGACCCGCGCGAACCGCAGAATCTGGCCGATGCCGCTGCTGAAATGGGTCTTGAACATATCGTCGTCACCTCGGTCGACCGGGACGATTTGCCCGATGGCGGCGCGCGCCAGTTTGTGAAAGTGATCGAGGCGCTGCGTCGTACGACGCCGGACACGACCATCGAAATCCTCACGCCCGACTTCCGCAACAAGCATGAAGCGGCGGTGGAGGCGATCGTCGCGGCGCGCCCGGATGTCTACAACCATAATCTCGAGACGGTGCCGCGGCTCTACCCGACGATCCGACCCGGCGCGCGCTATTATGCCTCGTTGCGACTGCTGGAGACGGTGAAGCGACTCGATCCGTCCATCTTCACCAAGTCCGGCGTCATGCTGGGCCTTGGCGAGCAGCGGCTGGAGGTCCATCAGGTGATGGACGATATGCGCTCGGCGGATATCGATTTTCTCACCATGGGCCAGTATCTCCAGCCCACGCCCAAGCATGCCAAGGTCATCGAGTTTGTGACGCCGCAGGCCTTTGGCGCCTATGCGGCAATCGCGCGGGCCAAGGGCTTTCTGCAGGTCGCCTCCTCACCACTAACGCGCTCCAGCTACCATGCCGGCAAGGACTTTGCCGAAATGAGAGCCGCGCGCGAGGCGCAGCTTGCGAAGGCAAAAGGCGCCAATGCCCCGGCATAACGAGACGCGCGCGCTCCCCTACTCGCCGGAACAGATGTTCGACCTCGTCGCCGATGTCGCGCGCTACCCGGAGTTTTTGCCCTGGGTGAGCGCCATTCGCGTGCGCTCCGGCAACGAGACGGACATGGTGGCCGACATGATCGTCGGCTTCAAGGGGCTGCGCGAGACGTTCACCTCACGCGTCACCAAGCAGCGGCCGGACCATGTCCATGTCGATTATGTCGATGGCCCGCTCAAGCACCTGTCGAATGACTGGCGTTTCCGGCCGGATGGGGCAGGGGGCGTGCTGATCGACTTCGAAGTCGATTTCGCGTTCAAAAATCGCCTGTTCGAGATGCTGGCCGGGCAGATGTTCGATGCCGCGCTCCGCAAGATGATCGGCGCGTTCGAGGCGCGCGCCGCCGTGCTCTACGCGCCCAAATCTTCCGGCAGCAGCAAGTCGAGCGCGCATAGCGCTGCCTGACGGCGGATTGCGCCGCGTCCATTATTATCGAAACGACGCAGGTCCGCGACGACATTTTCGCTGTCATCGCTCCGCTCGGCGCGCGCGAAGACCACGGTGCCCACCGGGCGCATTTCCGATCCGCCTTCCGGTCCCGCAATGCCGGTGATGGACACGGCCACGTCCGCCTCGCTGCGCTTGAGCGCACCTTGCGCCATGGCCCATGCCGTCGCGATGGAGACGGCGCCGAACGTGTCCAGCACATCCTCGCTGACGCCCAGCGCGCTCATCTTCTGCGCGTTGGAATAAGTGATGAAGCCAGCCTCAAACACGGCGGAGGAGCCGGGCACTTCTGTCAGCGCCGCAGAGACGAGGCCACCGGTGCAACTCTCCGCGACCACGATCTTGCGGCCAAGGCGGGCATTCGCCTCAATCACCTCACGCGCGCGCGCGACGATATCGGGCGGGAGCAGCGTTTCTGTCGAGGCGAGTGATCCGGTCACAGCTGCATTGTCGTCCTTTTGCGTTGTCATGCCAATGAAAATTCTCTGTTTCGTATCAAAACGAGGTCGGCAGGCGGACGGATGCGACAGCCTGGGCCGCGATGCCCTCACGCCGCCCGGTGAGGCCGAGCCGCTCGGTGGTCGTCGCCTTGACCGATATGGCAGTGAGGGGAAGCCCGCAAATGCCGGCAAGCCGTTCACGCATCGCGGCGCGGTGCGGCCCGATTTTCGGCGCTTCGCAGATGATCGTCACATCAACATGATCGAGAATGCCGCCCCGCACCGCGATCCGCTCGATCGCATAGGCAAGGAACCGGTCGGACGAGGCGCCGCGCCATTGCGGGTCGCTTGGCGGGAAATGGCTGCCGATATCCCCTTCGGCCAGCGTGCCGAGCAGCGCATCGACAAGGGCGTGGATCGCGACATCCGCGTCGCTATGGCCGGAAAGGCCGTGGCTGTGCGGCACGAGCACGCCGCAGAGCCACAGCGCCGTGCCGGGTTCCAGCCGGTGCACATCAAACCCCATGCCTGTGCGGCTGACCATCGGCGGTGCGAGCAGTCGCCCGATCCGTTCATGATCGCCGGGAAGCGTGATCTTCTCCAGCGCGGCCTCTCCCTCGATCATCATCACCTCATGCCCATGAGCGCGCATCATCTGTGCGTCGTCGGTCGGCTCATCATCCTGCGGCCATGCGCTGTGCGCGGCGAGAACCGACGGGACATGAAAGGCCTGCGGGGTCTGCACCCGGCGCAGCGGCGCACGATCCACCACCGCGCCCGATGCCTCGGGCCGGGCCGTAACCAGCGTATCGACGACCGGCAGCACGGGGATGGCTGCGCGCGCGCCATCGTCTATCGCGGCGATCAGCCGGTCGAGCACGGCGGCGCCAAGGCCCGGCCGGGCACCATCATGCACGAGCACGGCAGCAGGTAGCGCGGCATCGCCTGCCGCCAGCGCTTCCAGCGCGTTACGAACGGACTCTCGCCGGCTTGCGCCGCCGGTCACAATGCGGACATGGTCAGCCAGCGGACCAAGCGCGGCCCGTGCCAAGTCTTCCTGCCCCGGCGCCGTCACCACCATGAGCGATGTGATGCGCGGATGGGCGATCAGTGCGCCCGCGCTCCACGCCAGCACCGGACGGTCGCCCAGCATACGGAACTGCTTGGGTAGATCGCCGCCCGCGCGCGTGCCGCTGCCGGCGGCCAGCAGGACGGCGGCGACAGGCGTGTCTGCGGGAGAAAACGGCACAGTCATGCCCGGCCGCTTAGCCGAGCGCCGGCTTGCCGGCCAGACGGTTTCGCGCTAAAGGCGCTGCCTGTTTTTTAGGCAGAATGGCGATGAGCAGGCTTTCCCCCATAGAGATCGGCCCGGTGCGGATCGAGACACCGGTGATCCTCGCACCGATGACCGGCGTCACTGACATGCCGTTTCGCGTGCTCGTGCGGCGCTATGGCAGCGGCCTTAACGTGACAGAGATGATCGCATCTCCGGCGATGATCCGCGAGACACGCCAGTCTCTCCAGAAGGCGGCATGGCATCCGGCCGAAGAGCCCGTCTCGCTCCAGCTTGCCGGCTGCTCGCCGCGTGAAATGGCCGAGGCCGCGAAGCTGAATGAGGATCGCGGCGCGGCGATCATCGACATCAACATGGGCTGCCCGGTCAAAAAGGTCGTGAATGGAGAAGCGGGATCGGCGCTGATGCGCGATCTTCCGCTTGCCGCCCGGCTTATCGAAGCGACGGTCAACGCCGTGGCCGTGCCGGTGACGGTGAAGATGCGGATGGGCTGGGACCATGCCAGCCTCAACGCGCCGGAACTGGCACGCATCGCGCAGGATCTGGGCGCGCGGATGATCACCGTGCACGGCCGGACCCGCTGCCAGATGTACAAGGGCAATGCTGACTGGTCGTTCGTCCGCAGCGTCAAGGACGCTGTGTCCATTCCCGTCATCGTCAATGGCGACATTTGCACGATCGAGGATGTGGAGATGGCGCTGGACCAGAGCGGCGCGGATGGCGTCATGATTGGCAGGGGCGCTTATGGCAAACCGTGGCTGCTGGGTCAGGTGATGCACTGGCTGCGGACCGGGCAGCGCCGGGCAGACCCCTCGGTCGACGAGCAATATGACGTGATAACAGAGCATTACCGCATGATGCTCGATCATTACGGGGATATGATCGGCGCCAATATGGCGCGCAAGCATATCGGCTGGTACACGCGCGGCCTGCCCGGATCGGCGGAGTTCCGCAATGCCGTGAACCAGATCGCCGAGGCGCCGCGCGTGCTGGACATGCTGGCGCGTTTCTACGATCCGTTCCTCGCCCGCTCGGCGGCCTGAGCCGGCCGGGAGCGGCAATGGCCGGACCCCATGAGATGCCGGAGCTTCCGGCCCCTGACTCCCGCGATCCATTCGGTACGCATCCCGTGGCGACGCTTGTGATCGCTCCGGATGATCGCATTGCGAGCGCCAACGGGCGGGCCGAGACACTTCTCAATATGGCGCGCTCGGCACTGATCGGCAGTCCCATCTCCCGCGTGCTGCGCATTGATGACCCGAATGTCGATGATGGTATCTGGCGCACCGCAAAGCCGCTTTCCGCCTATGATGTCCGCGTTCATGCCGGGCGCATGGCCGCGCTCGAAATGGACGTACTGGTAAGCCCGCTGGCCGACCGGGAAGGGTGGCGCGTGGTGGCGTTGCACGTGCATGCCCCGCCACAGGCGCGGGGGCTGCGTCGTGGCACGATCGGCGCCCAGTCGGCGACCGGCGCCGCCGCGATCCTTGCTCACGAGATCAAGAACCCGCTTTCAGGCATACGCGGCGCGGCGCAGCTTCTGGAAGGGGAGGCCAGCGCGGAAATGCAGCCGCTCACCCGGCTGATCCGCGATGAGGTGGACAGGATCGCCGCCCTGATCGACCGGATGCAGCACTTCACCAGCAATCAGCCGCTGGTTTGCCAGCCTGATAATATCTATCCCTTGATCGACCGGGCGATCGATATCGCGGCGGCGGGTTTTGCGCGCGGACGGGAGATTACACGCCGTTATGATCCCTCATTGCCTCCCGCCCGGGTCAATGGCGACGCCCTCGTGCAAATCATGCTCAACCTTCTCAAAAATGCAGCTGAAGCATCAGGAAAACCGGCAAATGGTGGCGCGGATATCATCGTCTCCACGGCGTTTCGCCATGGCATGTCGCTGATCGGCGAGCGCGGTCGCACCCATGCCCCGCTGCATGTCGAGATACAGGTGATCGATCACGGGCCGGGCGTGCCCGACCATATTCGCGAGGTGCTTTTCAGCCCCTTCATCAGTGACAAGAGGTCCGGGCAGGGGCTTGGCCTGGCGCTGGTCGACAAGCTGGTGCGCGATATGAACGGCATGGTCCAGTATGAGCGGGACGCCGCAGGCGGGCAGGGGAACCCGGGGCAAACCATCTTCCGCCTGCTCCTGCCAATGGAGATGAACCGATGACGGGCGGCGGCGGCCGGATATTGGTGGTCGACGATGATCCGGCGATTTGCCTCGTCGTCTCCGAAGCGCTCAAGCGTGCCGGCTATCTCGTCAAGGCGGTCGGCACAATCGCCGAGCGTACCGCCCAGATCGCGGCCTTCGCGCCGGAGGTTCTGGTGACGGACGTCGTTCTTCCCGATGGCGACGGGATGGACGATGTGGCACAGCTCATCGCCGATGATCCTGACCTGCGGATTATCGTACTGTCCGCACAGAACACGCTCAACACCGCCGTTCGTGCCACCGGACAAGGCGCATTCGAATATCTTCCCAAGCCGTTCGACTTGCATGAGCTGACCCGCGCTGTCGGGGAGGCTCTGGCCAGCCGGGGCAGTGGGGCAGAGGCAGCACAGCCGGGGCTGGACGAGGCCGCCGAGGCGCTGCCGCTCATCGGCCGCTCGTCGCGGATGCAGGCGGTCTACCGCACCATCGCCCGCGTCGTCGCCAATGATCTCAACATTCTGATTCTGGGGGAATCAGGCACGGGGAAGGAGCTGGTCGCTCAGGCGATCCACGATCTTGGTCCACGTCGGGACAAGCCGTTCGTACCGATCAACATGGCCGCCATCCCGCGCGAACTCATCGAGGCGGAACTTTTTGGCTATGAGCGGGGGGCCTTCACCGGCGCTCTCGCCCGCACCGCCGGCAAGTTCGAGCAGGCGCAGGGCGGCTCGCTCTTCCTCGATGAAATCGGCGACATGCCCATTGAAGCGCAGACCCGCCTGCTGCGCGTCCTCCAGTCCGGTGAGGTGACGACGGTCGGCGGCGCGCGCCCCGTCCGGGTGGACGTGCGGATCGTTGCGGCGACAAATCAGGATTTGCCCGCTCTCATCACCGCCGGGCGCTTTCGCGAGGATCTCTATTATCGACTGAATGTTGTGCCGATCGAGATGCCGCCTCTGCGCGAGCGCGCCGAGGACATATCGCTGCTGGCCCGCCATTTCCTCGACCTTGCCGCGCGCGAGGGCCTGCCGCGCAAGAGTCTGGATGATGAGGCCGCGCAGCTTCTCAGCCTCCATGCCTGGCCGGGCAATGTCCGCGAGCTCCAGAACCTCATGCAGCGCATGACTGTGCTGACCCGTGACTCGGTGATTTCCGGCGCGCAGGTGCGTGAGTTGCTGGCGGTTTCCAGCGCGGAGACCGATCTTGGCGGAACTGCGCGGGCGCATCTGGCGGAAGCCGCCACCTTGTGGGCCCGCGAGCGGCTGGTCGTCGGCTCCGCGCGTCCGGTGGGCGACCTCCATACCCAGATGCTCGCTGTGGTGGAGCGTGCGTTGATCGCGGAAACGCTGGCGGCGGTGGACGGCAATCAGATCCGCGCCGCCGCCATTCTGGGGATTAATCGCAACACGTTGCGTAAGAAGCTCACCATGTATGACCTAGACCCGCTCCAGATCCATCGGCGAGGCTAGCCCCTATCGCGGATTGGGACGGATGCATGGCCTGATGCGGCAGATTGTGGTTCCTGTGCCACGACCAATGTTGTATTGAGGCCACTATGGAGGAGCCCATCAGCCTGTCGAACCAGCCGGACGATGCCGGTGACGAGTCGACAACCGAAGAAGAGGGCTGGAGCCTGATGAAGCGCGGCGTGGAAGCCGCCGTGCTTGCCGCATTGATCGGCACGGGCTTCCTCACATATTGGCTGATCGAACGGCAGGGTGACACCGAGCGGCTGCTGACGCCGCCGGTCGTGGCGCTGCTCCTCGTCCTCAATCTGCTACCGGCCATCGCATTACTGGTGTTGATTGGCCGGCGCATTGCGCGACGGCGCGCCTCGCGGAGCCTTGTGGGCGGAAGCGGGCGCCTGCATGTCCGCCTTGTCGGCCTCGTCTCGATGATTGCCAGCGTACCGCTCATCCTGGTGGTGATCTTTGCCTCGCTCCTCTTCCAATATGGCGTGCAGTTTTGGTTTTCATCCGATGCGCGCGGCGTGCTGGAGAATGCCACAGATCTTGCGCGCGGTTATTATGAGCAGAACCAGCGGGAGGTGGGTGAGGAGACGATGACGATGGCGCGCGATCTGCGCGACTACATCACGCAATCACCGATCACCAGCCCGTCATTTGCAGAAGGCTATATTTATCAGGTTGTTACGAGAAAGCTCAACAGCTCCTCGATCATCGAGATCGGCAAGGATGGCGTTGCCCGCACCGCTGCGACGGTGGACCCGGAACAGCGCCTCGCCCGCGATGTAATCCCGCCAGATACAATCCGCCGGCTGCGCGCGGGGGAAAGCGTGGTTGTCACCATCAAGCCCGATCAGATCGAGGCCGTGGTGTTGCTCTATCCGCGGTCCAACGTCTTCCTCTATGCGAACCGCAATGCGGACGTGACAGCCTTCAGCCAGATGAAGCGCGCGCAGAGCGTGCTGGCGGATTATGATGATTTTGCCGCACGGTCCCGCCAGCTCCAGCTCCGCTTCAACGTTGCCTTGTTCTTCGGTACGCTGGCGCTCGTCGGTGTGGCGGTCTGGATAGCGCTTGCCGTGGCGGACCGGCTGGTGCAGCCGGTCGGCGAACTTGTGGATGCCGCGCGTCGCATTACCGCCGGCGACCTCTCCACCCGTGTCGCGGGGACACCGTCGCGGGACGAGATCGGTACGCTTTCCAACGCTTTCAACCGGATGACCCAGCGGCTGGAAGCGCAGACAGGCGCGCTCGTTACGGCAAATAGTCAGCTTGAGAGCCGCCGGATGCTGATCGAGGCGGTGCTTTCCGGGGTGACGGCGGGCGTCATCTCTGTCGATGGGTCCGCGACCATTCAGCTGCTCAACAGCTCGGCCAATGCGCTGCTGGTGCCGGAGGGCACACAGGCGGTCGGGCGACCGCTTGGCGAGATTTCGCCTGAGCTTGCCGAGGCGCTGGCAGGCGGGCAGGGCAGCGATATCGTGCAGATCCGTGGCCGGGGCGGCGAAGTCCGCACGCTTGCCGTGAAGATCGTGGCGGACTCCGGCGTGCAGGTGATGACCTTCGATGACATCACGCAGCAGTTGCAGGATCAGCGCCGCGCCGCCTGGGCCGATGTCGCGCGGCGCATCGCCCATGAGATCAAGAACCCGCTGACCCCGATCCAGCTCGCCGCCGAGCGGCTGGAGCGCCGCTATGCGAAGGAAGTGACGTCCGACCCCAGCGTCTTCTCGCGCCTTACGGCCACGATCATCCGTCAGGTGGGCGATCTGCGCCGGATTGTCGACGAGTTCTCGTCGTTCGCGCGGATGCCCAAGCCCGTGTTCAGGCCGGAGTCCGTGGTGGATATCGCGCGACACGCCATGTTCCTTCATGAAGTCGCGCACCCGGAAATCGCCTTCACCTTCGCGGCGGCGGCCGATGAGATGGAAATGGTGTGCGATCGGCGGCAGATGGGGCAGGCGCTCACCAATATCGTCAAGAACGCCGTGGAGGCGATCGCGCATCGCCCGGTGCAGGACGGAGGGGATTCTCCGGCGGCCGGGGCGGGGGTCGGTCATGTCGACATGCGGCTGGGCTGGGCGGACGAGGGAGCCTCGCTCGTCCTCACCCTGACTGATGATGGTGCGGGCATCCCCGAGGGGCAGCGTGATCGGGTGCTCGAACCTTATATGACGACGCGCGCCAAGGGCACCGGCCTTGGCCTCGCCATCGTCAAGAAGATCGTCGAGGAGCATTTCGGCGACATCATGCTTGCCGACGCGCCCGGCGGGCAGGGAACACAGGTGACACTCCGCTTCGATTGTGACCGGCTGGCGCGGCTGGCGGGTGAGGGAGGTCGCATGACGGAACAGGATCAGACGAGAGAGACGACCGATGGCGCTTGATGTGCTTGTAGTGGACGACGAGGCGGACATCCGCGAGCTTGTTGCCGGCGTGCTGGAGGATGAGGGCTTTGAAACGCGCCTTGCCTCCGGCAGCGATCAGGCGCTGGAAGCGCTCGCGGCGCGACGCCCCTCGCTTGTTCTGCTCGATGTGTGGCTGCAAGGCTCCAAGCTCGATGGTCTTGAGCTTCTGGAAGAGATCAAACGGCGGGACAGCACCATTCCGGTGCTGATGATCTCCGGCCATGGCAATATAGATACCGCCGTGTCCGCCATTCGCCGCGGCGCGGCGGACTTCATCGAAAAGCCGTTCGAGGCGGACCGGCTTCTGCATCTCGTTGCACGGGCCACAGAGACCGAGCGGCTCAAGCGCGAAAATCAGGCCCTGCGCGCGCGCATCGGGCAGGATGATGAGCTGACCGGCCAGAGCGCGGCGATTAATACCGTGCGGGCGACCATCAAGAAGGTGGCAGGCACGGGCAGTCGCGTGCTCATCACCGGGCCTGCCGGCGTCGGCAAGGAAGTCGCGGCGCGGATGCTGCATAACTGGTCTCCCCGCGCCGATGGCCCGTTCATCATCGTCACGTCCGCGCGGATGGACCCGGAGCGTGCCGAGGAAGCGCTGTTTGGCGTGGAGGGGCCGGATGGGCTTGTCCGCCCGGGCCTTCTCGAACAGGCGCATGGCGGCACGCTCTTCCTCGATGAAATCGCCGATCTGCCGCTTACCACGCAGGGCAAGGTGCTGCGCGTGCTGACCGATCAGAGCTTCACCCGCATTGGTGGCCAGCGGCAGGTGAAGGTGGATGTGCGTGTCATCTCCGCGACCGCGCGCGACCTCAAGGCAGAAATCGAGGCGCGGACCTTCCGCGAAGATCTTTTCTATCGCCTCAACGTGGTGCCGCTCGCCATTCCCGCGCTGGCCAACCGGCGCGATGACATTCCCGTGCTTGTCGACCATTATGTCGCGCGATTTGCGGCCGAGCGGCATATGCCCGCGCCCGAGATTGCCCATAATGCCATGGCGGCGCTGCAATCCTTTGAATGGCCGGGCAATGTTCGCCAGCTTCGCAATGTCATCGAACGCACGATCATTCTCGCGCCCGCCGATCATGTCCACCGTATCGAGCTGGATATGCTGCCGGCCGAGGCGGTTGGCGGAGAGGGGCCGAAGGGCGGCATGAGCAGCGCGATCATGGGCGCGCCGCTCCGCGAAGCCCGGGAGAGTTTCGAGCGGGAGTATCTGCGCGTGCAGATCAAGCGCTTTTCCGGCAATATTTCACGCACGGCTGCGTTCATCGGCATGGAGCGCTCGGCCCTGCACAGGAAGCTCAAGTTGCTGGGCATCGCCGAAGATCGGGACGAATAAGCCCGGCACCTGTTGCGGTGGGTGCGCATCAGAAATTGTGCGGCGCGGAAATCAGGGAGTGGATTTCGCTTCGGCGTTGCATTAGCTTGAGGTCAGCCTGCGGTCATCCCTGGCCGGACGGCGGACTGCGAGGGTCGAAACCTCGCCAATAATTGGAGGCAATAATGTCAGATAAGCCTAACAATCTCCAAGATATTTTTCTCAACACCCTGCGCAAGTCGAAGACTCCGGTGACGATGTTTCTCGTCAAAGGCGTCAAGCTTCAGGGTATCATCACCTGGTTTGACAATTTCTCCGTGCTGCTGCGCCGCGACGGGCAGACCCAGCTGGTCTACAAGCATGCCATCTCCACGGTGATGCCGGCGCACCCGGTGGACCTCAGCCCCATCAAGGATGCGTTTGCGGCCAGCGAGCGTAAGCCAAAGCTGCTTCAGGAAATTTTCCTGTCTGCTGTTCGCAAGTCGGAAGACCCGGTCACCATGTTTCTGGTGAACGGCGTCATGCTTCAGGGCGAGATTGCCGCGTTCGATCTCTTCTGCATGCTGCTCCAGCGTGACGGCCTCTCGCAGCTTGTCTACAAACATGCCATTTCCACTGTGCAACCCGCTCGCCCGCTGGACCTTTCCGGCGAGGGCGAGGATGACGACGCGGACTGAGCACCGCGCCATGCCGAGAGATTGAGCCATCGCGCATTTTTCCGAGCGTGACGATCTGGCGCGCGGCGCCCGCGCGTTGGTCGTCCATGCCGAGGCGTCCGGCCCCGATGCCGGGCGGGATTCGACCGCGCGTCTTGAGGAAGCAAAAGGCCTCGCCCTCGCCATCGGTCTGGACGTGCGCGAAAGTCAGGCCTTCCGGGTCCGCAAGCCGCGCCCGGCCACCTTGTTTGGCGCGGGGCAGGCGGAGCAGATTGCCGAAGCGGTCCGCGCGCATGAGGCGGATCTGGTCGTCGTCGACAATGCACTGACGCCCGTCCAGCAAAGCAATCTCGAAAAGGCATGGGAAACCAAGGTGATTGACCGGACCGGTCTGATCCTTGAAATTTTCGGTGAGCGGGCGGCAACCGCCGAGGGGCGCCTGCAGGTGGAACTGGCGCATCTCGACTATCAGGCCGGGCGACTGGTGCGGAGCTGGACCCATCTGGAGCGGCAGCGCGGTGGCTTTGGCTTTCTGGGCGGACCGGGCGAAACCCAGATCGAGGCGGACCGGCGCATGATTCGCGATCGCATGGCGCGCCTGCGCCGTGAACTGGATCAGGTGCGTCGAACGCGCGGCCTTCATCGTGCCCGGCGCCAGCGCGCGCCATGGCCGGTCATCGCGCTGGTGGGTTATACCAATGCCGGTAAGTCCACGCTTTTCAATCGGCTGACGGGCGCTGATGTGATGGCGCAAGATATGCTCTTCGCGACGCTGGACCCGACGATGCGGCAAATTCGTCTGCCGGGAATCGACAAGGCGATCCTCTCCGACACTGTGGGTTTCGTCTCCGACCTGCCGACCGAGCTGATCGCGGCATTTCGCGCCACGCTGGAGGAAGTGCGCGAGGCCGACCTCATCCTGCATGTGCGGGACATCTCCCACCCGGATAGCGAGGCGCAGCGGGAGGATGTCATGCAGGTGCTCATCCATCTTGGCGTTATACCGGGCGAAGGCGAGGAGGGCGACGATGACGCGCCGATGATGCTTGAGGTATGGAACAAGGCCGATCTGCTGCCTGCCGTGGAGCGCGAGGCGCTGCTCGCCCGGGTGACGGGGGAAGGGGAGAGGGCGCTGATCTCCGCGATGACCGGCGAGGGCGTGGATGCGCTGACCCGCAAGATGGCGGATATGCTTGGCGCCGCGCACCGCATTTATATCTTCCAGCTTGCCATGGCGGAGGGCGCTGCCATCGCCTGGCTGCATCAGCATGGCGAGATCATCGCGCGGCATGAGGATGAAAACATGATGCTGATGCTGACCGTGCGCCTGGCGTCACCGGTCGCCGCGCGTTTTCTTGCCCGTTTTGCCGATGTGGCGACGTTGCTGTCGGGCGATCCAGAGGTGGCGTCATGACAATCGTTGGCGCAACCCATTATGAGAAGGGCCGGCCCGCCGGCCTGATCCATTTCGAGCCCATTCCGCCGGGGGATGCGGGCAATGTCGCCGCGAAGCTGCCGACAACGGGGTTCGACTGGGTGGGGCTGCGTTCGCCGAGTGAAGCGGAGATGGCACCGGTCGCCGCCCGCTATAATCTCCACCCACTTGCCGTGGAGGACGCGCTGATCGGCCGCCAGCTTCCTAAGGTGGAGAGCTACGCCGAGCATCTTTTCGTCGCCATCCGAACCGCCGCGCTCAACAATGGCAAGATCGTCTACGGCGAAACGGCGATCTTCGTGAACCGGCGCTTCATCGTGACCGTGCGCCTCAGTTCCGAGCGTAATCACACCGATTTGCGGCGGCTGCTAGAGGCTAACCCCGCGCTGCTCGCGCATGGTACGGATTATGTGCTCCACGCCATTCTCGACTATGTGGTCGACAGCTATTTCCCGATCATCGACACGCTTGAGGACGATGTTCTGGCGCAGGAAACGCGCATCATCGATCGCTTCCTATCCGCAGAAGAGCTGCACCGGCTGTTCGCGCTGCGCCGCGACCTTGTGCGGTTCGAGCGATTGCTTGGCCCCACGGAGGAGATGATCAACCACTTCATCCACATCAGACATTCCGAGATCGACGCATCCATCATTCCCTATTTCCGGGATATTCTCGACCATGTCCGCCGGGCGGGCTTCCGCCTGCGCGGCCTGCACGATACACTGACGGGCACGATCGAGGCGAGCAGCCTGCTGGAGCAGCAGCGGCAGGGCATCATCACGCGCCAGCTTGCGGCCTGGGCGGCAATACTCGCCGTGCCGACCGCGATTGCCGGCATTTATGGCATGAACTTTGAGCATATGCCGGAACTGCACTGGAAATACGGATATTTTGTGATTCTTGGCGCCATGGCAACGATATGCGGCGGGCTTTACCGCCGTTTCCGGCGGACGGGCTGGCTATAGGGTCAGGGCGAGGCGGGCGCGGCCTTCGCCTCTTGCTTCACGCGCAGCCATAAAGCCTCCTTTTCGGCGAGCGGCAGCGCGGAGAACGTCGTTCCGGCAATCGCCTCCATGGCGCGAAAGCGCTGCTCGAACTTGTCGTTGGCGGCGCGGAGCGCCACTTCCGGATCGACATCGAGATGGCGGACATAATTGACGGCGGCGAACAGGAGGTCCCCGGCTTCCTCCTGAACTTCGGCGGATGTCCGGGCGCTCTCTATTTCCTCCAGCTCTTCCAGAATCTTGGCGCGCACCTCTGACAAATTGTCCCAGTCGAAGCCGACCCGCGCGGCGCGCTTCTGGAGTTTTTCCGCCCGCATGAGGGCGGGCAAGGCGCGGGCGACGCCGGCAAGCGCTGAATCCGCCTCGCCCTTCTCCCGCCGCTCCGCCGCCTTGATGCTCTCCCAATTGGCCCGGACGGTCGAAATGCCATTATCCGTCGCCTCATCGCTGAAGATATGGGGGTGCCGCCGCATCATCTTGTCGCAAATCGCAGCGATCACGTCGGCAAGGGTGAAGGCGCCGGCCTCTTCCGCCATGCGGGCATGAAAGACGACCTGGAGGAGCAGATCGCCAAGCTCATCCCGCAGCGCGGGTAGATCGTCATGGGCGATGGCGTCCGCCACCTCATAGGCTTCTTCGATGGTATAGGGCGCGATCGACGCGAAATTCTGGGCAACATCCCATTCACAGCCCGTCTCCGGGTCACGAAGGCGCGCCATGATGGCGTGGAGGGGAGCAATATCCGGTGTGGGGTGAGACATTGGCGCGGGTGCCCTCGCTGAGAATGATCCTGTGACGGGGCTGTTCCTAGAAGCGCGGCCCGAGCCGGACAATAGCGCGAGCGGTGCCCTTGCTTTGCCCGTCGCTTGTGGGGTAGATGATAATTATTCTCAATAATGAGGTCGCATGTCCGAGCCGAATGCTTTTCAGGTCCATGACTGGAATGGGCAAAGCGGGGAACGCTGGGTCTCCAATCAGGTGCGGCTTGACGCCATGCTGGCGGCGTTTGGCGATGCGGCGCTGGCCGCCGCCGCGCCGGGCGAGGGCGAGCAGGTGCTGGATATCGGTTGCGGCGCGGGGGTAACGAGCCTGGCGCTTGCCAGCCATGTGGGGCCGGGCGGCCATGTGCTGGGTATCGACATATCCGAACCGCTGATCGGCAGAGCCCGCGACATTGCGCAGGGCAATGCGGGCGTGACGTTCCGGCTGGCGGATGCGGCGACCGCGCAGTTGCAGCCGGGCGGGTTCGATCTGCTCTACTCCCGCTTCGGCGTGATGTTTTTCGACGATCCGATCCCGGCGTTCCGGCATTTGCGGCAGGCGCTGAAGCCGGGCGGCCGGCTGGCGTTTGTCTGCTGGAGGGGAACGGGGGAGAATGACTGGGTCCGCCTGCCGATGGGCGCGATCGGGGACATGCTGCCTCCGGCCGCGCCGGTCGACCCGCAGGCGCCCGGACCCTTTGCCTTCGGGGATCGCACGCGGGTGGCGCATATTCTCACCAGCGCGGGGTTTACGAGCGTCGATATCACGCCGTTTGACCAGAGCATTCCGTTCGGCGCGGGCGACACGCGCGACGCGGCGCTGGACGATGCGATCGACATGGCATTCGAGGTCGGTCCGCTTTCCCGCGCACTGGCCAATCAACCTGACGATCTGCGGAACCGTGCGGTCGAGGCGGTTCGCGCGGCCTTCGCGGCACGGCCGGGCGACCGCGCGATCATGATCGACGGCGCGGCGTGGATCGTCACGGCACGTCAGCCCCACGGGTCGGAGGACAATGAATGACCAGCCTATGTGACCAATCCCTGATCCAGGATTTACGCGTGGCGACCCGCGCTCTGCATGAGCGGCTCGACGGATCGATCATGGCCGCCGCCGCTTTTGAAACGCTGGCGGGCTATGGCGCCTTTGTCGGCGTGCAATATCTCTTCCATCGCGACATCGACGCGCTGTATCGCGCGCCGACGCTGGCCGCGCTGCTCCCCGACCTTGCCGGACGGCGCAGACTGGATCTGATCGCGGCGGATATCCGCGACCTTGGGCTGCCCGTGCCGGAGAGCGATGCGCCGCCGCTGTTTGAGACCGATCACGCACCCGATGTGCCGGCCGCGCTGGGCTGGCTCTATGTTGCCGAGGGGTCCACCCTTGGCGCGACCCTGCTGCGGAAGGAGGCTGCCAAGCTCGGCCTTTCCGATACGCACGGCGCCCGCCATCTCGCGCCCGCACCGGAAGGGCCGGCCGTTCGCTGGCGGGCCTTCATGGCGGCGGCTGATGCCGTGGCGCTGACCGCGCAGGAGCGCGCGCGCGCGGCTCAGGGTGCCGAGGCGGCCTTTGTGCGGGTCCAGTCCCTCACCGATGCAAGACTCGCCTGAACCTTCCGGCCCCGGCCATGGGCTGCGCGCCATCTGGCTCGTGGCGGGATTGCTATGCGTGGCGCTTGGCTTCATCGGCGCATTGGTGCCGCTCATGCCGACGACGATCTTTCTGATTCTGGCGGCGGGCTGTTTTACGCGGTCCTCGCCCCGCCTCGAACGCTGGCTGCTCGATCATCCCCGCTTTGGCCCGTCGCTGCGACTCTGGCGGGAACGGGGCGCTATTCCCCGGAACGGCAAGATCGCGGCGTGCATTGGCATCAGCCTTGGCTATGTGCTCTTTCTCGTTGGCGTCCATCCGCATATGCCCGCCGCGCTGGGCGTGGCGCTTGTCCTTGCGGGCTGCGCAGGATGGATCGTCACACGGCCTGGCGCGGGCCCCATACGCTAAGGCTGTCCGATACCAACCCGCATGAAATCCCGCTATGGGCAGGCCCGATGACCGACCGCCTGCCCATTTACGTTGCCTTGCCCGATCTGCTCGGCGCGCTGGAGCGTGGCCCAAATGCCGTGCTTGTCGCGCCACCAGGCGCCGGCAAGACAAGCTGCGTCGCGCCCGCGCTGCTTGGCGCGCCATGGTGCGCCGGGCAGATATTGCTGCTCTCTCCACGTCGCCTCGCCGCGCGCGCGGCGGCAGAGCGCATGGCGGAGATGGCCGGAGAGAAGCCGGGCGGCACCATCGGCTATGCCACGCGCCTCGACAGCCGACAGTCGGCGGCGACGCGCATATTGGTGATGACGGAAGGCATTTTTCGCCGGCGCATTCAGGACGATCCGGTGCTGGAGGGTGTCTCGGCCGTACTGTTCGACGAGGTACACGAGCGCAGCCTCGAGGGCGATTTCGGTCTTGCGCTGGCGCTCGATGCCCAGGGCGGCCTGCGGGAAGATATTCGCCTGATCGCCATGTCCGCCACGCTGGATGGTGCGCGCTTCTCCGCCCTGATGGGTGATTGCCCGGTGATCGAGAGCATGGGGCGCAGCTTTCCGGTGGAGATGCGCCATATCGGCCGCCAGGCCGAAAGCCGGATCGAGGATGCCATGGCTGCTGCCATCCGTCGCGCGATCGGCGAAGAGGCAACGGGAGATCTGCTCGCCTTCCTGCCCGGCGCGGGCGAGATCGCGCGGACGCAGGAGCGGCTTGACGGGCTATCCGCCACGATTGACGTGCTGCCGCTCCACGGCGCGCTGGAACCCGCCGCACAGCGCATGGCGCTGCGCCCGGCACTGCCGGGCCGGCGCAAGCTCATCCTCGCGACAAGCATCGCGGAGACCAGCCTCACGATTGATGGCGTGCGGATCGTCATCGATTCGGGGCTGGCGCGGCGCCCCCGGCACGATCATGCCGCCGGCGTCACCCGGCTGGTGACGGAGCGGGCGAGTCAGGCGGCGGTCACCCAGCGGGCCGGGCGCGCGGGACGGCAGGGGCCGGGCATCGCCTATCGCCTGTGGGAAACCGCCGCGACAAGCGGCCTGCCGCCCTTCGATCCGCCCGAAATCATGGAGAGCGATCTTACCGGACTGGTGCTCGATTGCGCGGTCTGGGGCGTGCCCGATCCCGCGCGGCTGCCCTGGCTCGATTCGCCGCCGGCCCCCGCCGTGGCGGAAGCACGCGCCCGGCTCGCACAGATCGGCGCGCTGGATGGGGAAGGGCGGGCCACGCCGCATGGCCGGCGCATCGCCGCGCTGCCGCTGGAGCCGCGCCTCGCCCATATGCTGCGGGTCATGGCGGAGCAGGGCGCGGGAATGCGCGCGGCGGAGGTTGCCGCGCTGCTCACCGAGCGCGGCCTTGGCGGCCAGGATGTAGATCTTGCCCGCCGCCATGCGCGCTGGCGGCAGGATCGCGGTGCGCGGGCGGAGGCGGCGCGCCGACTGGCCGGGCGCTGGGCGGCGCTCGCCGGTGGGGCGGGCAGACCAGAGCATGGCCCGGTGGATGACGCCATGCTGGCTGCCTGCATCGTCACCGCTTTCCCCAATCGCCTTGCCAAACGGCGTGACGGGCGCGGTGAGGACTGGATCAGCGCGGGCGGGCGCGCCTTCCGGCTCGATCCGTCGAGCGGCCTGGCCAGCGCGCAATGGCTTGCCGTCGCGGATATTCAGGGCGCGGCGGCGGGCGCGCGCATTCTCTCCGCCGTGGCGATCGACGAGGCGACGGCGCTCGCCCTCGCGGCGGACCGGATCGGGACGAGCAGCGTCCTGCGCTGGAATGATGATGCAGGTGGGGTGGAGGCGCTGCGCGAGCGGCGGATCGGCGCCATCCTCCTCGCGCGCGGGCCGGACGAGGCGCCGCCGCGCGCCGCTGTCATCGCCGCTCTTGCCGATGCGGTGGCGGCGCGCGGGCTCGATCTGCTGCCATGGGGCAATGCCGCGCGCGCGCTGCGGACCCGCGCGGCCTATGCCGGTGAACCGGCGATCGGCGATGCCGCGCTGATCGCGGCACTGCCCGATCTGCTGGAGGCCGCATTGCCGGATGGCGCCCGGCGCCTTTCACGCATTCCGGCCGACGCGCTCCATGGCGCGCTGCTCACCTTGCTGGGCTATGACGCGGCGCGGCGGATCGATCGGCTCGCACCCGCAGCCTTCGCCAGCCCGGCGGGCAGCAGCCACCCGATAGATTATGGTGCGCCCGGTGGCCCCATGGTGGAACTGCGCGTGCAGGCGCTCTTCGGCCTGACAGCACATCCGGTGGTGGGGAGCGATGCGATCCCACTCGTCCTCTCTCTTACATCGCCGGCGGGCAGGCCGATCCAGACGACGCGTGATCTCCCGGCTTTCTGGGCGGGAAGCTGGAAGGATGTGGCCAAGGAAATGCGCGGGCGCTACCCCAAGCACCCATGGCCGGACGATCCGGCCGGTGCTGCCCCCACGCTCCGCACGCGCAAGGCGGACGCGCGGCGTGACGGCCAAGCTTGACAAGCACGCCCTCCTTGCGCGACGGAACCATGAGAGCCGAGCAGGGAGCGAGCATGTCCGCGCGTATCTATCAGATTCCCAAGAACGCCTTGCAGTCCGGCAAGGCCCGGACCAGCACCTGGAGGCTGGAATTCGCACCGGGCGAGGCGAAGAAGCCTGACCCGCTGACCGGATGGGCAGGGTCTGGGGATACGCTGGAGCAGCTCAAGCTCTCTTTCCCGAGCGAGGCCGCGGCACGAGCTTATGCCGAGCGTTACGGCATATCCTATAGCGTCACCGAGACGCCACCCAAGACGCTGAAAATTCAAGCATACGCCGATAATTTCCGCTGAAGGTCAGCGGGCGATCTGCCCGTTGCGCCCGCTCAGAACTGGTCGGCGATATCCAGCATTCTGGTGAGGCGCTTTGGCGCCACCGCGCGCCAGCTCCGCTGCAACCATGCGTCCACATGGTCCCAGTCGACCCCCGGCCGGTCGAGCCGGATGGCGATCCAGCCGCTCGCGCCATAATAAGCCGGGCGGTAGTAAATATCCGGCTCGGCGTCGATGAGCGCGGCCATCTCATCCTGACCGGAGGTCTTGACAAGCAGCGCGACGGCATCCTCGCCATGGTGGCGCACGCTCACATAAGCAAAGAACTTGCCGGATTTCTCCCCGCCCACGCGCCAGCCGGGTGCGCCGTGGGATGTGCGCGCGTCCGTCTCCGGCAGGGCAAGCGCATGGTCGGCTACCCGCGCGATGATCCAGTCTGCATCCATCTCCCGCCCGACATAGGCGGCCAGCGTGCGGGAGTAGAGCTGATGCTCCGCAATGAGCACCCGCGCGGCAAGCGTCTCTGCGCTGTCGCCGGGGAGGATCGCGACACAGGTCTGGCCGAGAATGGGGCCGTCATCCAGTTCGGCGGTGACGAGGTGCACTGTGCAGCCGCCATGGCTTTCCCCCGCGTCCAGCGCGGCCTGATGGGTGTGGAGCCCTTTGTGGAGCGGCAGCAGGCTGGGGTGGATGTTCAGCATCCGGCCACGCCAGCCCTCCACGAAGCCCGGCGTCAGAATCCGCATATAGCCCGCGAGCGCGACATAATCGGCGCCGGCATCCCGCAAAGCGGCATCGACCTGCGCGTCATGAACGGCGCGATCCAGCCCCTTGTGCGGAATGGCGCGTGTCGCCACGCCTTCGGCCTGCGCCAGTTTCAGCCCCGGCGCGTCGGGATTGTTGGAGAGCACGAGGATGATCTCATAGGGGCAGTCCGCCGCGCGCGCCGCATAGAGCAGCGCGGCCATATTGGAGCCGGTGCCGGAAATCAGGACGGCGACCCGCGCCTTCCCGCCCGTCCGCTCAGCCATGGTGACTGGCGCTCCACGGCGCCTTCGCGCTCCACGCTCCGGTCTGGCTGGAGACGGTGCAGCCGCGCATGCCGGCGTCGACCGTGCCGATGCGATACACAGTTTCGCCATTGCCGGTGAGCAGCCGGATGGTCTCCTCAACGTCCTCCGGCGCGACGGCGACCACCATGCCGATGCCGCAGTTGAACGTGCGGGCCATCTCCGCTGGCTCGATATGGCCCTGCGCCTGAAGAAAGGCCATGAGGCGCGGCTGCGGCCACGCATCCGCGTCGATCCGGGCATGGAGCCCCTCGGGCAGCACGCGCGGCACATTCTCGAGCAAGCCGCCGCCAGTCACATGCGCCATGGCATGGATGAGGCCGGCACGCACCGCGGGCAGCAGGCTGCGGACATAAATGCGCGTCGGCGCCATCAGCGCGTCGATCAGCAACACATCCTGATCGAACAGGGCGGGCCGGTCGAGCTTCCAGCCCTTGTCCGCCGCCAGACGGCGCACCAGCGAGTAGCCATTGGAGTGGATGCCCGTGGAGGCCAGGCCAAGCAGCACGTCGCCTGCCGCCACCTTGTCCGCCCGCAACACCTGATCGCGCTCGACGGCGCCCACGCAGAAACCCGCGAGATCATAATCGCCAGCCGCGTACATACCGGGCATTTCGGCGGTCTCCCCGCCGATAAGCGCGCAGCCAGCCTGCTTGCAGCCTTCGGCTATGCCGGCGATGACCCGCGCGGCGACATCATTCTCCAGCTTGCCGGTCGCGAAATAGTCGAGGAAGAAGAGCGGCTCAGCGCCCTGCACGATCAGATCATTGGCGCACATGGCGACGAGATCAATGCCGACGCTATCATGCTTGCCGCTGTCAATGGCGAGCTTGAGCTTGGTGCCGACACCATCATTGGCGGCAACGAGCAGCGGATCGGTAAAGCCGGCGGCCTTCAGATCGAAGAACCCGCCGAACCCGCCGAGATCGGCGTCGGCGCCGGGTCGGCGAGTCGCGCGGGCGAGGGGGGCGATCATCTTCACCAGCGCATTGCCGGCGGCGATGTCCACGCCGGCCTGGGCGTATGTATAGGGGGCGGGCTGATCTTGCGTGCGGTCCATCCGCGCGCCTTACCAAATCGGGCTTGGTTTTCCAGAGCAATGCCGCCAAAAGGGCGCCGTGACGCTCACAATGCCCGCAATGCCTGCCATCAGGCCCGTTCATATCGCCTTTGCGCTGCTCGCCGCCTTGCTCGGCGCGGCGCTGATCGCCCAGATTGAAGGCGAGCGCGGCATTGCGCCCATCGCATCGAGCGGCGATTTCGAGGTGCGCGACATCAAGGTGGACGTAACCGGCCCCAACGCCGACGCCGCACGCCAGAACGGCTGGCGACTCGCCCAGCGGCTTGGCTGGCGGATGCTCGCCCAGCGCACCAATGGTGGCGCGGGCGGCGCCCTGTCAGACGGCGCGCTGGACGGCATCGTCTCGGGCATCGAGGTGCAGAAAGAAGAAATCGGCCCGAATCGCTATATCGCGACGCTCGCCGTCTTCTTCGACCGGGCGCGAACCGGCCAGATCATGGGCGTTGCCGGGCAGGTGATGCGCTCCCCGCCGCTGCTGATCATCCCGGTCCTGAATGAGGGCGGCGCGGCGACCACATTCGAGCAGCCGACCGACTGGCAGCGCGCATGGGCGCTGTTCCGCACGGCGGACAGCGCGATCGACTATGTGCGGACAATTGGCGATCGGGCCGATCCGGTGTTGCTCAATGCCGGCCAGATCAACCGGCGCGGGCGCAACTGGTGGCGGGCATTGCTCGACCAATATGGCGCGGCCGATGTCATCATGCCGCTCGCCCGGCTGGATCGTTCCTATCCCGGCGGGCCGGTGATCGGTCGTTTCGCCGCGCGCTACGGGCCGGACAACCAGTATATCGGCAGCTTCACCCTCCGCGTCGAGAAGCCCGCTGACATTCCGCAGATGATGACGGTTGCCGTCAAGCGGATGGACGAACTCTACACGCAGGCGCTGATGAGCGGCGTGTTGCGGCCCGACCCGTCGCTGGTGATCGAGGCGCCCGTAAACCCCGACACCATCGGCAATGCTGCCGAACTGGAAGGGCTGATCGACGCGCTGCCGAGCGACGAAAGCCTGAGCGTGCCCCTGTCCAGCTATACCGTTCAGTTCGACACGCCAACGGCGGCATCCGTGGCGCAGGGCGAGACGAACGTGCGGGCGGTGCCCGGCGTGCGTTCCGCGGCGACGAGCAGCCTTGCGCTGGGCGGCGTCTCGGTGATGCAGGTCTCCTATGCCGGGCCGATCGATCAGCTTCGTGTCGGGCTTGAGGCGCGCGGTTATGTCGTCAGCTCTGCCGGGACCACGCTGCGGATCTCCGGCCGCACAGGCGCGAGCGCGGCGACACCCGCACCAGCCGCCGCGCCAGCCCCGCAATGAGCCAGCTCGCCCTGCCTCTCGACTGGCAGCGGCGCGGCGAAGGGGAAGGGCTGCTGCTCTGCGACGCCAACGCCGATGCGCTTGCGCTTTTGCGGGACTGGCCGCAGTGGCCGGGGCCAGCCGCCATACTCGTCGGCCCGCGCCGCTCCGGCCGCACGACCATTGGCCGCCTGTTCGCGCGGGAAAGCGGCGGCATCATGATCGACGATGCCGAATCGACGGACGAGGAGGCGCTCTTCCATCACTGGAACAACGCGCTGGAAACAGGCGTGCCGCGGCTCCTGATCGCCACCCGTCCGCCCGGGCAGTGGGCCATCACCTTGCCAGACCTGCGAACCCGCCTCGCCACGGCGGCGATCGCGCGCATAGCGCCGCCCGATGAGGCGCTTGCCGCCGCGCTCCTTGCCCATGATCTCGCGCGACTCGGCGCTGCTTACGCGCCTGACGTGCCGCCTTTCGTGGCGCGGCGGTGCGAAAGGCGCTATTTTGCGATCAGCCGCATCGCCGAGCGGTTGAACGCCATATCCGTTTCGCAAAACTGCAAGATTTCGGTGGCAATCGCGACTGAGGTGCTTGCCGCGGAAGCGGGGCCGGAGGACGACTGACATCTATCGTCATGTGCCCGCCCGCAGGCGAGATGAAAGGAACGAGAGACAGCGTGGCGCAAGCAGACCCCAGCCAGACCATCATCGAGATCGGCGCAGACGCCGGCCCACGCTATTTTAATCGCGAGCTCTCATGGCTGAACTTCAACCAGCGCGTTCTGGACGAAGCGAGCAACGTCGCCCATCCCCTGCTGGAACGGCTGCGCTTCCTGTCCATCTCGGGCAATAATCTCGACGAGTTCTTCATGGTCCGGGTGGCCGGGCTTAAAGGGCAGCAACTTGAAAATGTCGATCTGCCCTCTGTCGACGGGCTGACGCCGGCCCAGCAACTCGTGGCCATCGGCGACCGGACGGACAGGCTGACACTAGCGCAACAGCTCGTCTGGCAGGAGCTGCGCGACCTGCTCCGCTCCACGGGGATCACCGTCGTCGAGGAAAAGGACAGCTTGCCCGAAGCCGACGAGACATGGCTGCGCGGGCATTTCCTCGCACAGGTCTTCCCTATCCTGACACCGCAGGCGCTCGACCCGGCCCATCCTTTCCCTTTCATCCCCAACAAGGGCCTCAGCCTCTTCTTCGGGCTGGTGCGCGAGGCCGATCGCGAAGCAATGCATGAGCTGGTGATCCTGCCCGCGACACTGCCGCGCTTCATCCGCCTGCCCGGCGCCGATGCGCGCTATATCGCGCTGGAGACGCTGATACGGCGTTATTCGGCGCTTCTCTTCCCAGGTTTCTCGGTTCTGGAATCCGTCCTCTTCCGCATCCTCCGGGACAGCGACATCGAAATCGAGGAAGAGGCGGAAGATCTCGTCCGCTATTATCGTAGCGCCATCAAGCGGCGTCGGCGCGGGCGGATTATCCGGCTGGAGTATGAGAGCGGCCATGCGCCCGCCATGCAGGACCTGCTGCTGTCCATGACGCAGGGCCATGACGCGATGATCGCCGAGACGGCGGGATTCATCGGCATTGGGGATCTTGCCTCGCTGGTCGATGAGGATCGGCCGGATCTCAAATTCACGGCATTCGTCCCGCGATTCCCCGAGCGTATCCGGGAATATGGCGGAGATTGCTTCGCCGCTATCCGCGCGAAGGACATTGTCGTCCATCATCCCTATGAGAGCTTCGACGTTGTCGTCTCCTTCCTCAAGCAGGCGGCGGCGGACCCGGATGTGGTGGCGATCAAGCAGACGCTCTATCGCGCCGGCAAGCAATCGGCGATCATTCGCGCGCTGATCGATGCGGCGGAAGCGGGCAAGTCCGTCACGGCCGTCGTGGAGCTCAAGGCGCGGTTCGACGAAGAGCAGAATCTCTACTGGGCCAGCGCGCTGGAGCGGGCTGGTGTGCAGGTGGTCTACGGCTTCGTAGACTGGAAGACGCACGCCAAGATTTCCATGGTAGTGCGGCGCGAGGCGAATGAGTTCCGCACCTATTGCCATTTCGGCACGGGCAATTATCACCCCGTCACGGCGCGGATTTACACCGATCTCAGCTTTTTCACGGCCGATCAGCGGGCCGGGCGGGATGCCGCGGCGGTGTTCAACTACATCACCGGCTATGTCGAGCCCAAGGCGATGGAACTGCTCTCCATGTCGCCGCTCTCATTGCGCGCGCGTCTTGTCGCGCTCCTGGATGCGGAGATCGCCTTTGCCCGGGCCGGCAAGCCCGCGAGCATGTGGGCCAAGATGAACAGCCTCGTCGACCCGGAGATCATCGACAAGCTCTACGAGGCGAGCAATGCCGGCGTCGAGATCGATCTGATCGTGCGCGGCATTTGCTGCCTGCGGCCCGGCGTGCCGGGTCTTTCCGAGCATATCCGCGTTAAATCCGTGGTTGGCCGGTTCCTGGAGCACAGCCGCATCTGGGCCTTCGGCAATGGGAAGGCGCTGCCTAATAATGGCGCCAAGGTCTACATCAGCTCGGCGGACTGGATGCAGCGCAACTTCGACCGGCGCGTGGAATATATGCTGCCCATCGAGAACCCGACAGTGCACGATCAGGTGCTCGATCAGGTGCTGGTTGCCAATCTGCTGGACAATGAGCAAAGCTGGCAACTAGACAGCGACGGCTCCTATCGCCGTATCGAACCGGGTGACAAACCATTCAACCTGCACACTTATTTCATGACGAATCCCTCGCTTTCGGGACGTGGCGCCGCACTCCGCAAGAGCGAGGCCGTGCCCAAGCTGTCGCTCACTCGCCGGTCCTGACCGGCCGGATCGCCGCATGACTCTGCTGGGTGGCGCGGCTGCGATGCCAGGGCCGGACGCCGCGCGCGGCAGCGAGACGCGGCGTATCGGGATCATCGATGTCGGCTCGAACAGCGTTCGCCTCGTCGTCTATGACGGCCCGGCGCGGATGCCGTTCATTCTGTTCAACGAGAAGGTGATGGCCGGGCTCGGCGCTGCGCTGGGCACCACCGGCCGGATTGAAGACGGCGCGCTGGAGCGGGGAATCGCCGCCATAGAGCGCTTCGCCCGGCTCTGCACCATCATGGCCGTAGACGATGTGCGCTGTGTCGCCACCGCAGCGGTGCGTGACGCCAGCAACGGTACTGTGCTGATCGAGCGGGCGGCCAGCGCGGGGGTGGCGGTGCGGCTGCTCTCCGGCACGGAGGAGGGCAGGGTCTCCGCGCATGGCCTCATCTCCGGCATGCCCGGCGCGGACGGCATCATGGGCGACCTCGGCGGCGGCAGTCTGGAGCTCGCGCGCGTGAAGGACGGCAAGGTCCACCAGACCATTTCCCTGCCGCTTGGCGTGCTGCGCGTCGCGCAGATCCGCAAGGAAGGCAAGATCACGCTGGACAGGCACATTGGGGCCCTGCTCGGCGAAGCTGGCGGCGCGACCTTCGAGCAAGGACTGCCATTCTATATGATCGGCGGAAGCTGGCGCTCGCTCGGTCGGCTCGACATGGCGCTCACGCGCTACCCGCTGCCGATCATCCATAATTATGAAATGCCCGTGGCGCGTATTCCCGCTCTCAAGACATGGCTCGAAGGGGTAGGCAAAGTGTCGCGCGTCAAGGCGATGCGGATCACCGCCTCACGTGTTCCAACCTTGCCGGACGCGGCGGACGTGCTCGCGGCGATCACCGCGCAGCTCAAATCCTCCCGTCTGATCGTCTCGGCTTATGGCCTGCGTGAGGGTCTGCTCTATGAAGCGTTGACCGATGACGTGGCGCGACTGGATCCGCTGCTCGTTGCCGCTCGTGTCGAAGGCAACGCGCAGGGACGCTTTGTCGGCCATGGGGACCAGATCGGCCAGTGGATCGCCCCGCTGTTCAAGGATGATGCGCCCGGCTGGAAGCGTATCCGGCTCGCCGCCTGCCTGCTGGCCGATGTCGGCTGGCGCGCCAATCCGGAGTTTCGGGCCGAGCGCGGACTTGAGGTTGCCCTGCATGGCAACTGGGCCGGCCTCGATGCGGAGGAGCGGGCGGTGCTCGGGCAGGCGCTCCACGCGAATTTCGGCGGGAGTACGTCCGTCCTGCCATCGCTGGAGAAGCTGGCGCGCACGGAGCGACTGGCGCGCGCCGTGCAGTGGGGCCTTGCGATCCGGCTGTGCCAGCGCCTTTCCGGTGGCGCGGCGGCACCGCTGGGTGATTCGGCCCTGTATGTGGAGGACGGCACCATCGTGCTGAAACTTGAGGGCGAAGATACCGCGCTTGCCGGAGAGATCGTCCAGCGCCGGCTCCGGCAGCTTGGCCAGGCCATGGGCCTGCCGGCGCGGCTGGAGGCCTGAAATTCGGCGATGATTAGTGCGGAAATGACGCGTTCGGACCTTTTTCCTCATGTCGGCTATTTCCGTCACCCGTGAAAATGGGCTAGGCGCCTCAACCAAGGACAGATGGCCGAGTGGTTTAAGGCAGCGGTCTTGAAAACCGCCGTGGGTTCACGCTCACCGTGGGTTCGAATCCCACTCTGTCCGCCAATTCTGCATTCGTCGTTGTTCGCATGGGTCCAAAAGGCCCGGAAAATGTCGATAAGGGACGGTTTCAGCGTCCGGGGTTGTCCAGATGGGTGCGGATGCATCCGGGGGGTGATATGGCACCTCGTATGGTACGAGACTCGGGTGGTATGGTATCGGGATGTTGAGTGACGCGAAGGTCCGCGCGGCGAAGGCGGCCGACAGAGCCTATAAGTTGAGTGACGGTGGGCAGCTCTATCTGCGAGTCGGAACCACGGGCGCACGCAGCTGGCGCATGAATTATAAATTCGCGGGCGGCGCTGGCGATCCGGTACAAAAGACACTGACCATAGGCGCCTATCCAGCCATATCGCTCAAAGATGCGCGAGAGGCGCGGGACCGGGCCAAGGCACTGCTTGCTAAGGGCGTGGAGCCCCGGCCTGACAATATTTTCAGCACAGATGCGGATCGGATGCCGGCAATGCCATTTGAGACGATGGCGCGGGCATGGCACGCCCTGCAAATGCCGCGATGGTCAAAGGTCCACGCGGCGCAGGTGCTTGATGGCCTCATCACCGATGTTTTCTCCAAGATCGGTGCGGCGCCGATCGGCAAGATCAACGCGACTGATGTCATGGCCACGTTGCAACCGATCGTTGATCGCGGCGCGGTGGAGACAGCGCACCGCACGCGGCAGCGGATCGGCGCGATATTTGCCTATGCGATTGCTCTTGGCCATGCAGACACAAATCCTGCCACTGCGCTGGCGCTCGCGCTGCCCAGAAAACCCCGATCCAGGCCGCAGCCGGCCTTGACCGATCTCCGCGCGATCAGGCAACTGCTGATAGACTGCGATGCCGAGCGGTGCCGGGCGCCGACGAAATGGGCGCTCCGATTCCTCGCGCTGACGGCCGTTCGCCCAGGCGAGGTTCACGGCGCGCGGTGGACCGAATTTGAGGGGCTGGACGGCGCCTTTCCGCTGTGGCGGATCCCCGCCGCGCGCATGAAAGGGGATATCGACCGCAAGGCGGAGGAGGGTGGCGACCATCTGGTGCCGCTGGCGCCGGCATCGGTCGACATATTGCGCGTGACGCATATGGTTACGGGCGATGGCCCCATGGTTTTCCCGAGTGATCGCAATCGCTTTCGCCCGATGAGTGAAAACACGCTGCGCGCGCTGCTGATCCGCGCCGGATATTATCAGCGCCACGTGCCGCACGGCTTCCGGGCTGCATTTTCCACGATCATGAATGAGCTGGTGGAGCGGCAATGGCGCGAGGCAGGGCACAATGGCATTGCGCCAGACCGTGCGATTATTGACCTGATGCTGGCGCATGTGCCGAAAGACCGGGTGGAGCCCGTCTATAATCGAGCGGCCTATCTGGAGCGGCGGCGCGAGCTGGCGTGCGATTGGGCTGATATTCTGGTCGGCGATATGTGGCCACCGGACATTCAGATTGACCAGCCCATGCGGTTTTTCAGCAATGCCGGGCGCTAGATGCCGCGCGCTATTACCCGATCCATTCATCAATGTCTGCCGCGCGCCAGCGAATGCACCTGATGCCGATCCTGACAGGCTGTGGGAAGGCCCCGCGCCGCATACGATCATAAATGGTCGATCGGCTGAGCGCGGTGCGCTCCATGACTTGCGCTAGGCGCAGGAGCTGCGGTGCCATGCTCATGATGCCGCGCGATCGATCAACGAGATATCGTCGCCGCGCGGCGGTATCCAATATGTCGGCACGAACGGCATGCCTTCGCGGTCGAGGTGCGGGCGGCGGCGCTTATCCCACAGCACCCACATATAATCGACCTTGCCACGCGCCCATGCGCGCCTGCCAAGCTCATCGATCTGATCTCCCGGCGGCATGGATGGCCGCTCTGAAAGCACCCATATGCCCACTGGCGCCGTCTCCGGCTGAGAGAAGAGCGCATAGCGCCCCTCGCTCGCCTGCCATTTGAGCGGCAGCAGCGCGGCGACCTGATGCGTGGCGACTTCCAGCGCGCGACGGATCATTTTTTCGGCCAGACCGCGCACCATCTTGCCATCCTGATATGAGAATGGCGGATTGAAGAAGATCGACAATGACGCAGCCTGCTCGATCATCGCGCGCTGATCTCCAAGAAAATCATGCGTGCCGAGAAAATGCGGGGCGCCCCGGTCAAAAAGATCGCTGCCATAGGCCTGTAATCCGCGCGCTCTGAGCGCACGCACCATCATGCCCATGCCGCAGCACGGATCCAGCATCGTCACTGACCGATCTATCGGCGCCACGTCCAGCAGGCGCTCCGTTACCCACTCTTGCTCCACGTACCAATCCCAGGGGTGGCGGGGCTTGCCCGTGGGCGCGGCGGAAAGTTCGGCTGTCATGGCCGCTTCTCCGGTGTCATCACGGACAAGCGGCCGCCACTGCGCGTGCGCCGATATTCAGCGCGCCTGCCATTGGCGTAGTCGCAAACGAGCGCCTGACACACGCCGCTGTCATCGTCGAAAAATGCGACTGCATCGATCGGATCGCCGAAGCCTTCCGGCACGCCCAGCCTACGCATGATATCGGCGGCCTGCCCTTCGCCGGATATTGTGATGCCACTGGCCGTGTAGCGCACTGGCAGGCGCGCAGGGCGATATCCGCTGAGGTATAGGCCCATCACAGCCCCTCCGCATCGATGCGGGCGATGAGAGCGCGGGCGCGCTGGAAAGGTGACGTTCCCTCTTGGCCGCAGCTCCACTTAACCCATGCAGCCAACACCTGCCGCGCCTCGGTCAGCAGAGGGTGGGTGGCGCGATATTCCGCCGCGATCTGCAGGCTGAGCGGTATCTGCTCGACCTTGGCATTTGCGACGTGCTTGCCGTCTGCATCGTGTATCGGCCCGGTTGTAGTGTCGGCCCAGCAGCGAGACAGCTTTTCGCCCACTGAGACGACGATGCCGTCAATCTCTTCGGCTGGCAGAGTTGCATCCACATCAATCGTGATGCGCAGGACGTGCTCACTCATCATCTTTCCTTTCGATTTTCGGGGTGGCGGGGCGCGTATTCGGTCGCACCGTCGAATGGCTTGAAGGCCCACTTGCGGATGTGCTGTCCATCGTCCGAAAAGCGGACGAAGATCACGCGGTCCTCGGGGTCGGTCCGCGTTGACAGCCCCGGACACGTGCAATGCTCCGGCCCGAAGACCGCGCTACCCATGCATTTTGGAAGCTTTTTGCCTTGACCGCAGCCCATCACAGCCCCCGCGCTTTGAGTGCTGCGGACAGGAGGGCTAGGGCCTCGGCAGACGGCAGGAAAAAGCCGAGTTGACCACGACAAGGGATCAGATCGAGCGGGAAGGCATCGCGCAGCACAAAGCCATAGCGACCGAAAAACCAGCGGCTCTCCATCTCCGTGACGCAATCCACGATGCGGGCCATGCCGACGATACCACCACGAGGCATCGCCATCTCGCGGGGATCATCGGTGTCCAGTTCGGACTTACTCACTCCGGCATGGATGATGATCCAGCCCCGGCCCTTTGTGGGCCAGTCGCGGTTCTCCACGTCTTTGCCATCGTAGAAAATGTTGTGCGGATAGGGCTGCTTGATCGACAGCGCCTTGATCTCTCCTGCAGCCACGCGGTCGGATAGGGCGGTCATGGCTGGGGCTCCCTGAAAGGATCGGGGCCGCCGCGAATTTGATCGCGTATGGCTTCATCCATGGCCTTGATGGCGTCATTATTCGGGAGAGGTGTCCACCAAAGGCGGGACTCGGTCTCATCGTCGGCATCAGCCCACGGCCATCCGCCGACTTGCATACGCATCTTGCCAGCCTCAAGGTGGCCGTCGGACGCGGCCAGGTCGATGGCGACCTCGACGGTATGACCGCAGTCCAGCGGCGATCCGACATAGGGCGCCTCTTCGATAGGCCAGAGCCACCACAGCACAGGGCCATGATCCTCGCGCCATTCATAGTAAGGGCGTGGAAGAGCGGTCATCTCAACCTCCACCCAGCGAGGGCCTTGGCGGCCACATAGCCAAAGACTGCCAGCCCAATGACACAGATGATCGCTGGCACGCCGATGACGATGCCTACCGCCCAAAGCAGCCACTCAGGAATATGGATGGTCACAGGCCACATCCTCAATGTTGTTTCCGATGCGCGGGCGGGTGATGGCCGACATGGCCTGCTCGACCCGCAGGATGGCGCGACCGATCGCTTCGGGGATCTGAGGCACTACGGCATCGCCATATGCCTCGACGATCAGACTGGCCGCAGATGTCCCTCGTGGACCGCCGACAGCAACGCGCATTCCAGCCAGCCGGGCGGGTACGCCATCATCCAGCCGTAGACGACCGGCAAGGTCTGCGAGGCTCCAGAGAGGCCATGGGCTGTCAGCACCGCCGTGATCTGGCGTGCGTAGGCCCATTTGTCCGATGCCTTGCCCGTCATGGCCCCGTCCATCACAGCGTCCATGGCGGTCGGCGTGTGGAGCATCCCCGCATGCCGGTTGTTCTGCCCCTCCAGTTGCGCCCGGACATCCCCGCGGAAACCCTTGTCTGCGTCCGACTTCCGCGGTGTCGCCAAGATCGCCCGAAGCGGATAGGTCGATCCCGACCCGCCCCCGGCTCCATCCTGCCGCCCGTCCGAGGCCATTGGCGTCGGCAACCTGCTCGATATCGCATCCGATGAGCCAGCACCGTGGCCGCTCGTGATTGGCCCCGATGTCTGAAGCACGAACCACAAGCGGCCAGCAGGCGTAGTCGAGCGCTTCCAGCTCAGCGCACACGGCGTCAGCTCCCCGAGTTCGGAGATTAGCGCTGTTCTCAAGAGCGAACCAACGAGGGCGGCACTCTCCGACGATCCTGATTGCCTCGAAGAAGAGGCCCGACCTTTCGCCTTCGACCCCTTTGCCTTTTGCATTGGCGCTGGAGATGTCCTGACAGGGCGGGCTTCCGACGATGACGGCCGGAAGATCTCCAATATCTCGCAGAAGTCGGTCTGCGGTGAGGCTGCACACATCGTCATAGATCGGTATCCCCGCGTTATTCTGGGCATAGAGGGCGCGGCGCCATGCGACATTCTCGCAGGCGGCGATGGTGCGGAAGCCAGCGCGGTGCATCCCGAGTGACCAGCCGCCGGCAGCGGCGCTGAAAATGTCCAGGACGGTGTGGGCGCTCACCATATCCCCGCCTCCCGATCATAATAGCAGCGGTCGCAATCGCGCGCGTTCGTGCCCGTGGGGCTCCCACATGCGGGGCATCGGGAGGGCGCCCAGAGCCAGCGCCAGAGGCGGCGGAGGGCGGTCATGCGGCGGCGCTCATGCTGGATGTGGTGGCCATGAACTGGCCGCGCAGATCGCGGGCCGGGTCAATTTGCAGGCCGGCGCGGCGGAAATCCCGCAAGAGATATTCCCACATATCAATCCTTTCATTTGCTTTGGTCTGGTCGCCATCGGCGACGCCATGCTCCTCGATCGCGGAGACGGCGGCTTTTCGTGCGGCTTCAAGGCAGGCGGCCGCGTCACGGGGTTTCCGCTCTGCCTCGACCCATTCCACGATCTCGATCCAAAGCCGCTCATCGGCCCCGGCTGCATCCCGGCGACGCATCCGCGCGTCGTGGCTCTCCGCATCATCGATCCAGCGATTAAGGTCTGCCGCGCGGCCGTGCCAAATGGCGGTGGCGAGGGCGATCATCGTCACGACGACACCGCCCGGCGCCCGGCATCCGTGAGCGTCCATGATTGATGACAGCCGGGCTTGTAAATTCCACGGCAGATGAGGCCCCGGCTCATTTGCGCGCTCCGTAGCCCATGGCAGCGAGGCCCTTTGCCACCAAATTCCAGACATGCTCACGCTGGCGTGGGTGGCCGCTTACGTGCGATTCCCGCTGGGTCTGTCCTCGCTGGAGCTGGGGGCTACCCCTCCCGTGCAATGTACGGACATCGTAATTGCCAATCTGTTCTGTGCCGCCGACATTGACGATGTTCATGCGGGCAATCTCAGTCACTTCACCCGTGATGGCCGAGACAAGAAATGTGCTTACGATAATCATGGACTGTCCTTTCAAAAGGGAATGTCAGGATTTTTGCGGTGGCGGCCGAAGGGAATTTTGGGCTCCGGGTGCAGGCCGGGGCGGCGCAGTAGGCCACCTTCTGCGAGCGCCACGGGCCAGCGAGAGAAAGGGACGTGCCATGGCGCGCCTTCGCGCTTGGTCCACCATATTGCCTGCCCGGCCTTCTGGCGGGCGGCGGCATCTGACACGCGGAGGTTCGTGGCCATCACGAGGCGGTTGCGGAGGCGATACTGGAAGCCGTCCCGGCGACCATCAAGGCCGAGGTTCCATTGACGCTCATGGGCGAGGGCGAGCGGGCGGATGCGGCGCATCATTCGAGCCCCAGCGCGGCCATGTAGGTATCCAACAGCGCCTGCGATTCCTGCCTGTGCAGGGGGTCCATTCGGCGCAGCTTGACGATGGCCTTTATGGTCTTTGTGTCATAGCCGGTGGCCTTCGCCTCGCTGTAGACATCCATCTTGTCCCCACGGATGCCGCGCTCTTCCTCTTCCAGCCTTTCGATGCGCTCGATCAGCAGGAGGAGCTGCTGCGCGGCTGCGTCCGTGGGGGTGGCACCCTCCGCCCTCGCGGGCGCTGTGGCCTCCTGCTCGGCGCACTGGCCGCATTTCAGGAAGATGGCGCCGGTGAGGCTGGACGGGCGGGATAGCCACCCATCCGGCAATTGATGCGGTGAGCCGGTGGCTGTGCGATCACAGGACGCGCAGACGACAGTCATCGCTCAATAGCCCCCGACGATGACGGGCAAGAAGCACAGGGCAAACATGCCGATGAATAAAATTGCCGCAATTCCAATATTGGCGGCGCCTTGCCAAAATGATGGAAGGAAAACGGCCTTGAAATTCTCATATTGGCTGCACTGCGTGCATGTGCAGCGGACGTGACGACGCTTGGAACGCATGGTCATTTCTCCCGTTTTTTCGATGAACGCTCAAAAATCCAGCAATATTCGGTGCGTTGATTTGGAGCGGAAATATTGGCGATTTTGAGGAAGCGCCGGGATTTGGATGATTTAAGATGCTTGCGAAGCTCTTCCGGCGTGGGCGGATTGAGCCCGCGCGAACGGCAGCGTTCCTCAAATTGAGGCATACGCACCGCGATGAAATCGTCTGATTTGGAGTGGCGATTGATGCGCACATCGTCGCCGGGGCGGTCTTCCTTGCTCTCGATATAGTCGTACAGCTCCCAAAAGCGCTGCACGATGACATGATCTGCCGAGAGGGCGGCGCGGCGCTCGGACGCCATGGCATAAATGCGCTCGGTCGTTTTGCTCACCAGATCACGATGGATGCGGGTGATGCTCGCCAGCGCGTCCAGCGCGGCGGCAATCTGCGCGTGATTTTTGATGATGCGGATGCTCCGCACCTCGCCACGCCGCTCCAGCTCGGCACTGTGGCGGTCATAGGAATCGCGGAATGTCTTGAGGAATTCCTCTTCGCGGCGGATGACATGGACGATGAAGCCGGAGACCCGATCAATCGGCCATTGCTCCAGCTTTTCAGCGGCGGCTTTCGTCTCGGCAGAGAACATCGCTTTATCGAACTGGAGCTGCATGATACGCTCCAGAACAGCCGCGCTGGCATTCACCGGGTCATTTTGCTCAATGATGATGGCGCCACGAAAAGGCGGTTCGTAGGTCTCATTGCCGCCGTTGCGGACGCCGAGTGAGCGCACCGATCGGCCGTTATAGGCGGTTTTCAGCTCCTCCCATTCAAAGCGCTTGCTGTGTGGCGCCTTCTCGTCCCGATCGCCCTCGATCAGGACAACAGGGAGATTGGCGACCTTGCCCAGATTGCGCGCCAGCGCGGCCTGCGTTGCTTTCTGCGGGTCGAACCCCTCGTAATTTTCGCGGCCGCAGGTCTTCCACAAAAATTCAATCAGTGTCGTCTTGCCGGTGCCAGGCTCGCCCACGGCCTCCAGAAAGCCCACGCTTTTATGCATGGCGCGCACCTGCTCGGCGAAGAGACTGAGTGTCCAGAATGCGAGGCAGATCGCGCCATTCGTGCCGAACGCGCGCCAGATATCTGCGATCCACCGTGTATCGAACTGATCCGCATCATAGTCGATCGACAGGATGCGCTCGGAGGTGCGGAGCTTGAGCGAGAGCTTGCCGAAATCGAAATAATCTTCGTCATTGACGCGGGTGACGCGGCCGCCGCGCACCGCGATATCGCCCAGCAGCCAGGCGCCATGCTCACGCGAATATCCGGTGAAATCGAGCGCGGTAATCGTCTTGATCGAGGATGACTGGCGGGCGACCAGCTTATCAAGCTGGAGCGTGCTGCCCGTCCATTGCGCGCCGGGCGCCACGCCCAGCAGGCGCTTTTTGAACTCCGCGCCGGCTGAAAGGGACGCGGGGGAAAAGGCGGCCTTGGCCGGCGGCATATCATTGGGGCTGTCGACCCGCAGATAATAATGGCTTTCATCGGTCGCCGCGTCGGACTGGAAATAAAGGATGCGGAAAGCGCAATTGGCGATCTCGCTCACCTCCGCGCACGCGGTTACAGCGGCACGGCGAGAGACGCCCTCTTTTGCGATGACTTCCACAATCCGCGCTTCATTGAAATTCGCCCACCATGTGCGGCTGTCATGGATGAAGCTGAATGAATTCCAGTGCTTGCGGAGGTGGAAAAGGCAGGCCTTTTCCGTCGCGCTGTCCGCCAGCAGCACTTCGCCATTCCAGAGATATTCGGCGACATGCTCGGCGGTAAGGCGCTTGACCAGATGAAGGTCATTCCAGTCCGTCTCCCGCCCGCCGGCGCCCTCCAGCTTGGGCTGGGCGGCCGTGGCGCGCCAGCCTTCCTTGATGGCCCGCTTGACGAAGCTGACGGTATATTCCTCGCCTGCCTTCCCCTCATCAAAGGCGAAGACGATCAGCGGCCCCGGCACGCCCAGCTCCGCGCATTTTTTCCGAAGATTGCCGAGGAAGATCTCGGGAAAATTATTGCAGCTCATGGATGAGCCGGCGAGGATCCCGCAATCATGCAGCGCACAGGCATTGAAAATGCCCTCGGCAATCCAGATGCTCTCTGCCCGCGCGATCGTCTCCAGATCATGCTCTGGCCGCGTCCAGAGCTGCCCTTTATAGGTCTTTCCGGGGGCGAAGCGGGCCTTGCGATCGAAGCGGCCCGGCTGATCTATCAGCCGCTCCCACCATGATCCGCCCGGCAGCGGGAATCGCACGGTGGCCGTGGATTGACGCGAGGTCTGATCCACATAGCTTTCCTGCGAATAGGCGCCGCGCAAGCCCATAAGATCGAGCCCGCGCGAGTGGAAAAGATAGGCGTCTGCCGCCGCATTTGGCGCCTGCTCGGTCGCCTGAAAGCGATTTGACCAGCTATCGAAAAGATCCTCGTACAGATCTTTGACATGGCCTTCCCACCCGCAGCGGTTCTTGCGGCTGCATGTGAGCACCCACGGACTTTTCGCCGAGGTGTAAAGCTCCTTGCGGCTGCACTCCGGGCATTTGCCCTTTTGCAGCCACTCGCCAGAGCCCGAGAGACCATAATCCCGCGCGATCCGCTTCAAAATTTCATTTCGGATATCGTCGCGCATGGTGGGAAGAGCGGCTTTCGATCAGGCAATAAGAGGGCGCTCCGGCAATCGGTGCCGGCGGCGGTGGCGGTGCGGAACAGGATGTGCGGGCGGCGGATCAGTCGCCGGGCGGCTCGCCCGGTCGCGGTATCGGCTCCGGCGCGGCGGTGGCGGCGCCATCCTCTTCCCGCATCAGATCGATCATGGACATTTGCCCGAAATCATGGCCCGGCGCCCGGCGCGCGCGCTTGTCCCGGCAGATGAACGGGCGATATTGCGTGGACAGGCTGCTCCGCGCGGTGACCCGCTCCAGCGACAGGATGGAGACCCAGCGCATGCAGCAGCGGAAATTCGAGCATTGATAATAGAGCCGGCGCGTTTCGACGGAGATTTCCTCCGATGACCGATTGATCGCCTGGGAACCGCAGACCGGGCAGCGCATGATTGGCTTGCGCGGATTGCGGGCAGGCGGCCCCTCGCTGGAAAAATGGCCGACCATGGCATTCATGCCGCGAAGGTCTCCACAATGTCTTCGTCCAGCCAGTGCGTGGGCTCATGACAGATGGAGCCGCCGCCCGTGAGGAAAAGCTGGCAGGTGGACCATTTGCCGGTGAGGCCGTTTTTATATCCGTACTGCGGCAATCCACCGTGGAGACGCATGCTCATGGGGTCATGCTCATGTCCGACGCGCACACGATACCAATCGGGCGCTGTATCGATGGGCTTCCACGCGCCCCGGCGCCGCTGGGGGGTGGAGGCCGGCGCCATGGGGGGAGCGCCGGCCTCCGCGCGCTCAGATGAGCCACAGCGGGCACATGGCGCAGGGAGAGGAACACCCGCGACCCGCTTTGCCTCATCGAGCGCGATTTCCTCGCGCACGATGGCGCGGATCGTCTCGATATCGTCAGGGTAAAATGTCATGCCGGAGCCCCTTCCATCCATTCGATATAATGGGCCATCGTCTCCGTGAGGGAGGCGTCTCCGCGCGCAAAGCCCATGTCGCGCAGCGTCTTTGCCTTTTGCATCGCCCATGGCGCCGGCTCGCGGCCGCGCTGCCGCGGGCGTGCCAGTTGTGCCGGCTGTGCCACCTGTCCCGCATCGGTCATGCCATCGCCCCTTGGCTCTGGCGCGCCTCCGCGTGGCGCGGCAGGACATGGTTAACAGGCGCGGAGGCGGGAAATTGCTCAATCGGATAAATATCTGGCCGCAGGATGTGCGGCGGAATGCCCGTGGCGGCGGCGACGGGCAGCACGCGACCGGCAGGCACCATCTTCCATTTGCGGACTGCCTGTTGCGTCACACCGCAGATGCGGCCGAGCGCGGTCAGCGATCCGGCAAGGCGGATCGCTTCCAAAAGCGCTTCATAGGGGGACATCGCCGTAACCATGGTTACGGTTATGATTACCATCAACACCATAGTCAAGAACCATATTCATCATTTTTCACAGTAACCAAAGTTGCGAAAAGCGCTGCATGATTGACGGGAAACGGATTGCTGACAGGCTCAAGCTGCTGAACCGCTCCCAGGGCTGGCTGGCGCGGCAAATCGGCGTATCCCCGGCGCTCATCAGCAAAATCGCCGCTGGCGGCGTGAATGAGACCAGCCGGCTTTACCAGATCGCCCGGGCACTGGAGACGACACCGGAATATCTGAGCGGGGAGACGGCCGATCCCGGCGAAACGCTGAGCGAGCCGCGCCGGCCATGGCGCCCGGCCAGCGCGCCGGGGCGCCCGCCCGCAGCGAGCGCGGATGAGGCAGAGCGGGACTTTGCCGAGCATCTGGGCCTTGTCCGCATAGATGAGATTGAGCCCGGCGGCGCGGAGATGGAGCCGCGCTGGGTGCCGCTGGACTGGCTGCGCCACTTTAGCGCGGCGTCACCCCGGCTGCTGGCCGTCATGCGGCCCAAAGGCGCTGCCATGCACCCGACGATAGGCGAGGGGGATATCGTCATCATCGATCGCGCCGATACGGAGATTGACAGGCAGGACGCGATCTGGGCCTTGCGCTATGGCCGCCTCGCCACACTCAAGCGCGTGCTGGTGCTGCCGGACGGTCGCTACCGGCTGAGCGGCGACAATCCGCAGGTGCGCGATGAGACAGCCGAGGCGGGCGACATGGAGATTATCGGCCGCGTGGCGGGCGTGACACAGAGGCTTTGAAGGGAAATCCATGCGAGGGCGGATGATCTGCGCCATAGCGCTTTTCGCGGTGGCCAGCTGTGGCGGCGATCCGGCGCCACGGGCCTACACCAGTCAGATCGACGCGCGCACTCTGCCCGTGCTGAATGTCACGATCGACACCGGGGCTGGCACGCGGGATGGCACCATCATTGAAGCCGGTGGCGAGGCGCTGCGAAAAATCGGCCTGGACATGGCGCAGGGCCGGCCGCCGGCATCTGGCCCGATCGAGACTATTAATCTGCTCATCCTCGGGACGCCCCATTCGGACGACAGCAAAGCAAACAAGAAAATTCTGCACCTGTCGATCGCCGCGCCCGTGCTGAGCGAAAAGGCCCGTGCCGGCGCCAGCGCAGATGACATCATGGCCGCAGCGCATGAGGTGGGATGGTGGACGCCAGCGAATGACGATGTGGTCAATCGCTACTGCGCGCGCCACAGCGCAGGCGAGTTCTGCCGCATCCATGTGCCGGTTTAGGCTGGCATTGCCGGCGGCCGATCATAAGCCGGGCTGCACCGTCACCCCGAAATGCTGGCGCACGGCCTCGCTTGTGAGGAGCGCGGTCAGGAGCACGGCGACGGGGCCGGGCACCGCGCGTTCACCCGATTCCCACCGGCGCACTGTCTTTCCATCATGGACAGAGACCAGCCTTGCGAGACGCTCTGCGCTAAGGCCGAGCGCTGCCCGCGCATGGCGGACCTCCTGAGCGGACATGCCCGCGCGCGTGCGATCAGGCGCATCCATCATAAATCCTCCGCGCTCCAGCCCGGTGGCAGGCGATATCGCACCCTGTGCTGTCCGCAATGCACGCCGGCAATGAAATTGCGGATGTCATCGATCATGGCGAGAGGTGCGAATGGGCAGGGCGACAGCGCGGCTAAAGCCCCTCCAGCTCCAGCTTCGTCACCAGCGCGCGGGATCCGTCCATGCTGTGGCTGGCCTCGGCCACGATCCATTTGCGCGCCATGATCTCATCCTTGAAGCCGGTGAGGGTGATGGGGCTTTCCGGGTAGATATCCGGCCTGCCATAGGCGAGGTCCATGCTCATTTTCGCCACGGCGCGCCCGGCGCGGCTCGCGGCGGCGGTGGCGGCCTGCTGCGCGTCCGCCTCATTCGCATAGACCTTTCGCAGGCGCTTGGGCTTGCCGCCGCCGCCGCCGCCGCTTGTGCTCCCGCTCCCGCTGCTCTTCGCCGTCTTGCGGGTGCCGCTGGCCTTGTCATGCCACTGCGCCTCCACCCCGCCATAGTCCTCCCGCTGCACGCGGCTATACTCCGCGCTCACCGTCTCCGCGCGATCGATCGCGAAGGCGGGCAGGGCCTTGCCGCTGGCGCTCTTCCCCGCGCCGATGGGGGCGAAGATGAGCATGCCGGCCTTGACCGTGGCGGCGGCATCAAAGCGCCGGCCCAGCTCCGCAAGCAAGGCCGCGTCGCTTTTCGGTCCAAAGCCGAGCGCGGGAATCGTGCGGGCGCCCAGCGTGGCGTCCACGCGCGCCGTCAGGCCATTATCGCCGGCTATGGCATCCAGCACCGCGCGCACGCTCTTGCCCACAAAGCCGCGCTCCCGGCGGACGCGGAAGGCATCGGTAAAATCCGCCGAGCGCGCGCGGATGCTGATGGCATCGCCCTGCATGCCGCCGCTCCACCCGGCCTCATCCACGCGGTAAAGCCCTTTGTCTATCAGACCCACCGGCAGATCGCTGCCGCGCAGCCACCCCAGAGAGACGCGCAGCTTTGCGCCGGGCCTGGGAATCGCCAGCGTGCCGGCGGCATCGCTCAGCACGATATCCAGCTGATCCGCCTCGCCACCGCGCTTTTCCGCGATGGTGAGGGAGAGGAGGAGCGGGTCCATCGTCGCGGTCAGATCCTGCCCGTCCAGGCTCACGCTCCAGCCCGCATAGGGCAGCACATAGCCGCTCACGCCGCGCGCTCCAGCTCCGCCATGAAATCGCCACGGCGCGCCACGCCATCCACCATGAAGATTTCGGCCGTGGAGCCGATCCGGCTGATATAGAAGCTGCCCAGCACTTCATAGCGGCCGGTCAGCAGCACATAGGCCTCGCCCGCGTCCGCCATTTCCCGCAGCCGGTCTATGCTCGCCCAGCTGCCGACGATACCGGGATAGAGCGCGCCGGCCATGGATAGCCGCTCCGCGCCCGGCCCGACATATTGCGCCGCCGGGCGCGCGCCAAAGCGATCCGCCGTGGCGTGGCGCCAGCTCCAGTCCCGCACCAGCTGTTCATAGGGGAGGGTGCCGATCTCGAAAATGAAATCGCCAAGGCTCATCAGCATAAGCGCATGTCCTATTCATCATCCCGGTAGGCGCTGCGCCGGGCGGCTCCGGCGGCGTCATCCCGCTGGCGGAGGATCCGCTCCACCTCCCGCGCGATTTCCTGCGCGCTCTGGCCCGGCGCGGCCTTGATGGTGATGGAGATGGCGCCCGCGCCGCCGGAGAGCGCCGCGCCGCCGCCGGCCCCGCCGATGCCGCCGGCAGAGGCGCCGCCGCGCCCGCCCAGCACCGGCCCGGCCCGCACGGCCGCCACCTTGTCCGCCATGCCCTCCGCTGCGCGCACGGCCGCTGTTTGCCCCTGCGCGATTCCCAGCGCGAGGCCGCCCGCGATATGCCCGCCAAGCGCCATGAATACACGGCTGGGCGAGCGGATGCCCAGCACGCCCTTGAACCAGTCGGTCACTTTTCCGGCAATGCCGGTGATGAGACTGCGGATTGCCGCGATGCGGGCGCTGATGCCATCCACGAGCCCCTGCATCATCTGCCCGCCAATCTGGAAGAAGCGCACATGGAGCCCGACGAAGAATGAGAGGCCTGCCATGAAGGCGGCCTTGATCTTGTCCCAATGGCGCCAGATCATATAGCCGGCGGCGCCGAGCGCGGCGACAATGCCGACGATGACGGCAACGACAGGATTGGCGAGCATCATGGCGCCCGCTGTCATCACGCCGCGCGCCAGCAGCATGAAGGCACCCCGGATGCCGCCGAGCGCGGTCATGAAGAGCGGGCCATTGCGGAGGAGGAAGCCCAGCACGGTGGCGAGCGGGCCGAGCATGCCGCCGAGCACGAGCTGCACGGCGCCGAGCCCCAGCTTGAAGAGGCCGAGGCCGCCCACGAGCATGACGATGCTGCGCGTCAATCCCGGATTGGCCTGGGCAAAGGCCGCCACCTTGTCCGACAGGGTGACCAGATGGCCGGTGAGCGCCACGAGTGGCGGCAGCAGCACCGGGCCGAGCACGATGGCGAGGCGCTGGAAATTGCCGGTGAGCGCGCGGGCCTGCGTGGCGGCATCCTCACTGCGCCGGGCAAAGGCGGCATCCACCGCGCCCTTGCTCGCCAGCGCATCGGCCCTGATCTTGCGATATTCATCCATATTCTGGATGAGCGGGCGCAGGGCCTGCTGCGCCTGCATATCCCCAAAAAGGAAGCTGAGCCGGCTCAGATCGCCACCCAGCGCCTTATTGGAAAGGTCGGCTATGGCTTCCAGCGGGGTCTTGCCCTCGGCATAGGCCTTTTTGAGCGCGGCCGGCAGATCGATGCCGAATTTCGCGAATTTCTTCTGCGTCTCCTCGGTATTAATCTTGGCGAGCAGATTTTGCAGATTGGTCGCGGCGGCCGCACTGTCCCCCGTGCCCTTTCGGGCGATCTGGGCGGCGGCCGCAAGATCCGCCACCGCTGCCACGCCGCTCTGGCCAAAGGCCTGCGCCTGCGCGGTGAGCGAGGGGAAATATTTGGCCATATCCTTGATTTCGAAGGCACCGGCATTGCCCGCCGCCGCCATGATTTCCAGCGCCCGCGCGCTTGCAGCCACCGGCACCTTGAGATTGGAAAAATTGGCGAAGCTGGCGGCCGCCAGATCGTCTATTTCGGCGCGATAAGCCGTGGCCACCTTGCCGATCGGCGCGATCATGGCGGTGGCCGCCTGCGGCGTCATGCCGAAACCGGCGAGCACATCCACGCCCGCGCGCAGATCCTCCGGCAGCGCCTTTGCGGCACGCGCGGCGGCCAGAATATTATTCTGGAGACCGGCAGTGGCTTGCCGGGAAAGATCGGCCTTGAGCGCGATATCCGTCATGCCGGACTGAAAATCCGCGCCACCCCGCGCCACCATGCCAATGCCGGCGAGGATCCCGGCGCCGCCCGCGACATTGCCCATGCCGGCGGAGGTCAGCGCCTCGCCCCGCGCGCGCATGCGCCCGGTCATATTTTCGATCTTGAGCAGCCGCACCTGCTCGGCCATCTGCCGATTGACGGCGGCAATGCGGCCCTCCAGCGCGCGCTCTTTATCGATCAGCGCTGTGACATTGCCACTGGCGCCGGAATATTCCCGGCGCACGTCCTTCAGCTCGCGCTCAAGGTCGCGCGCTTCCCGCTTCATCCCGGCGAGGCGCTGGCTCCCGCTCTGCGCCAGCCCGGCAATGCCGCGCAGCGAGCCGGAGAGCCGATCGACCGAGGCGAAGGAGACGACAAGACGGAGGAGGCCCTTGCTCATGATCTGTGCCTAGCGCTCAGAATGGCGGGCCAAGTTCATCATCGTCGTCTTCATCGTCCGCCACCTCCATTTCATCGTCTTCATCGGCCGGGGCCGGCAGCGCCTCTTGCGGCAAGCACGCGTTGACGGCGGGTGGGAGCTGATAGCGGTAGCGCGCGCCACGCCGCGCGGCGACGGCAGGCGAACAGGCGGTAAACTGATAGATGCTGGCCAATCCGACCAGCACGGGCGGCAGCAACGCACCCTCGAAAATCGGTTCGATAGAGAGGAAGCTCGCGCCAAAGCGCGTGACCTCGCTCACCCGGCCGACATAAGTGCGCTTGCCCATGATCTCGACAATGGCATAGTCGCCCTCGGGCAGCGGACTGGCGGTCTCCATTTCGACGCATTCGCTCATGATCTCATCCCTTCGCTGGTCGGTTCATGCGATTCCACGTTTCCACGGCGGCGTGGCGCCACATCAGCAGCTCATCGAAATCGAGCGCGCGCAGGTCGGACAATGGCCAGTGGAATATCGCGGCAATCTCGGCGATCAGACGCCCAGTATCTCCTGCACTCTCGCCCGCGTTTCCCGGCTCATAAAAAAATCGAAGACGACACTCGCCATGCTGGAGAGGTCTTCGATTTCCATCGTCTCCACCTCATGGGCGGTGAGCGGCGGCACGGTGATGCGGGGCAGCAGGGTCAGCAGCGAATTGACATCGGACTGTCCGAGGGACTGGAGCGAGAGACCGCGCAGCTCGCCCGAATTGGGCTTACGCAGATAGACGCTGGCAATCGTCTCCTCACCGCGCTTTATGGGGGTTTCAAGCGTCACGGTCTGGTCGGTCAGGCCGGTGGATGGCGTGGCTTCACTCATGCGGACTTCCTTTAGATCGCGGACAGGCTGGTCTCCGCCCCGGCACGTCCGCATGACACCGGGGCGAAGTTCGGTAATGTCTTAAAGGCCGAGATTGGCGCGCATCTGCGCGTGCCGATCGACGCCATTGACGATGAGCACCATGTTCGGAATGTCGATTTCGATCAGGGTGCGGCCATTGTCGATCAGCTTATAATAGCTCGCCACCGTCTTGATCGTCGCTTCGCCTTTCTCGCCGGGCTTGGCGCTGCCGGGGTCAATCTCCTGATGGCGGCCGCGCACCACGATTTCCACGGCACGCATCTGGCCGGTGCCTTCATCCTGATAGGCGCCGATCCAGCGCAGCTGCTCGGCATCATGGGTGGCGGCGCCATAGCCGGAATAGGCGGCAGCGGCATGGCCGCCGATCTTCCATTCCATCTCTATGGGCTCCTGCCCCAGATCGATCTGGATTTCGCCATCCATGCCGGCGCCGCGATAGCCCTCCATCTTTCGCGCAAGCTTGGGCAGCGTGACTTCGCTGCACAGGCCCGCAAAGCTGCTGCCGTTCACAAACTGGTTCATATTTTTAAGGATATGGGGGAGGGCCATGGGGCTTTACCTTTGTGCGATTCCGGGTGGGGCAGGGGCGGCGATCAGACGAGCTGATCGGCAATCGACGCATAGAATTTGTCGGTAATGCGCTGGTTGGGCAGGATGGATTCCGCAGGGGCGCAGAACGTGAATTCATAATCGATCACGATATTGCCGCCGGCCAGCGATGCCGCCGGGTTTGCATCCGGGTCATACCAGCAATGCGCGCCGACAATCCGGCCCTGGCTTTTCAGCGTGCGGAAGCGGGCATTGACCGTCTCCACGATATCCTTGACCAGCGCCGCGCCAATCGGCTTGTCGATCGCCCAGATGAGGCCGCGCGCAATCTCATCCTGCAGCACCTGCGCGGTGCGCGTGGCGCTCTCAAAGGCAAATAGGGGCTCGCTGGCGCATGTGCGATTGCCCCAGAAGCGCCAGCCCTCCGCCCGCACGATCGTCGTCACCTTCGCGCCATTGAGCACCGCCGCGTCGCTCGCCCCGCCCAATATGTCGAAGCCGATGGGCGGGATGATGCCGGTGGCCCCGTTGATCTCCACATTGGAGAGCGTCTTGTGCCAGCCCGTCTCCGTATCGATGCGGGCGCGCAGGCCGAGCGCGCGGGCGACGGCGCTGCCCTGCCAGTCCGTGAAATCCGGCCAGAGGAGCATCAGCTCCCGCGCGCCATAGCCGCCGGCATAGGTCGCGGCATCTTCCACGCTCTCGGCATCCGCGCGGGCATAGGCCATGGCGCGCAGCGCCTGCGCGGCGGTGACCAGCGCCGTGGTGACCTCCGGGCTGTCCAGCCCCGGCGCGCCGAGGATGCGCGGGCGCACGCCCAGCGTCGCTTCCGCCGCCGCCAGCGCGGCCAGCCCGGTGCGCGCGCCAGTGGGCAGCGTGGTGCCGATGACAGCGGCATTCGTCGCCGTCTCGTCCGCGCCAGGCGCCACGCGCACCACGATGACGATGGGCGAGCATTGATCGGCAATGGCGTCCAGCGCCCGTGCCAGCGTGCCGGTGGTCCCGGCCTTGCCGATCGCGCTGGATACGCTGGTGATGAGGACGGGCTTGTCCAGCGGGAAAGCGGTGGCATCCGCATCCGGCCCGGTGGCGACAAGGCCGATGACGGCGGTGGCGACCGGCACGATGGCGCGCGCGCCCTCGTTAATCTCGGTGAATTTGATGCCGTGAATGATCGGATCGGGCATGAGCGGGCCTTTCAGACGAGAGGAATATCGAGAGTGAGGGCGGCCGCGCCGGGCATATCCACCCGCACGGCCTCTATGCTGAGCGAGAGCGTGCCCACCGCGCCACCGATGACCGGCGCTACGCGCTTGAGGGCAATGCGCGGCTCCCAGCGCGCAATGGCGCCCGCGCAGGCGGCGGCGATGCGCTGGAGCGTGAGCGCATTGAGCGGCGCGTCAATGAGCGAGAAGAGCGCGGAGCCATAGTCCCGCCGCATGATGCAGCTGCCGAGCGGCGTGGTGAGAATATCCGCGATGGACTGCGCGATATGCGCCTCTCCGCCCAGCGGGGCGCCGGTCTGCCTGTCCATGCCGATAGCGCCACTCATCGCCACCAGCTCCGCACCGCGTGCCATGCCGGACCAAGCACGAAGCGGGGGAGCCAGAGCAGCGCATGGAATGCGCGCTGCCGGCGCGTGAGGCCGCTTTGCGCCGCGCCCCGGATATACATCCAGAGCGCCAGCGCGGAGCCGATCCACAGCCCGAGGTCGAAGAAGAAGATGGTCTTCATGCCGGTGCGCCCGTCTGCGCGCCGCCGCTCTGCACGCCGCCATGCTTGTGGCTCTTGAGGCTCTTGCCGCCGCCCAGCACATCCTCAGCGGCGGTGAGCGTGCCGGAGACGGTGGCGTCCCCCGTAATGCTCACATCGCCCGTGATGCTCACGCCCTGCGGCGCCAATAGGCTGATGCTGCCGCCCGTGATATCGATCGTGAGAGCATGGCTCTCCGGGTCGTAGCGGATGATGGTGCCGTCTGGCGCGCGCCACGCTGCCCGCGCATCATTGCCCGGCGCGGGGAATCGCGTGCTGAAAATGCCGGAGAGGATCAGCCCATGGGCAATGTCGCCTTCCGGGCAGATCAGCACCACCTGCTCGCCCTCGACCAGCGGCACATAGCTGCTCCAGTCGCCCGCCTTGCCAAGCCATGGCACGGGCGGAGAGACGATCTCGCCCACGCGCACCGTGGCAAGGCCGGCGGCGAGGTCCACCGTCTCCACCGTGCCCAGCCGGATCAGATCGCCGATCAGCCCGGCCGCGTCCGTCGCCTCTATATCCCTGTTCTGCATGCGGGCAGACATGCCCCGGCGCGCGGGGCGGGGGGAGCGAATGCATTTGTAGAGCCGCGCTCTACAAGCGCTCGCTTATTGATCCGGCGCGGCGGGCTGGTCCGGGGATGGCAGAGCCTGCGCGGCATCGGGCGCGAAAAGCCCTGCCTCCATCTTGGCCGCCACGCCCCGCGCCACATCCTCGACACGGGCCTTTGTCGCCGCGCGATCATAATCGCCCGCATCCGTCATCACGGCATTGACCGCGCGGCGCAGGCTGCGCTCACCCTTGGTGAACAGCACGTCCACCGTGACACTCGCCTTGTCCAGCGCGCCAATTTTCGTCTTCATGTCCATGGGGTCTTCCTCTTGTCAGACGCCCCGGCTCGACCAGTCGACCGGCAGCGTATAATCCTCGGCATTGTAGATGGTGAAGCTCGTCAGGCTCTTGGCGGAGAGGCCGGTGTTTTCCCGCGCGCTCGCATCCACATGCGTCCACTGGCCGATGCTGATATTGATCCACTGGCTGTGCGGCGTCGGGATGGTGACGATCGCGCCGCTGTTCGGCGGGATATTGATGGTGCCCCAGCATTCTTTCAGCCCATCGGCAAAGACGCGATAGCCGCCATTGCTCCGCAGATCCGACGCGACGATGCGCGCATAAGCGGCGCCCTGATACCCATCGAGCAAATCGGCATCCATGCCGCTGCCGGCACCATCATTTCCGGCATTCCACACAATGCTGTTGCCCGGCCCGCAATAAAGCTCCGCAGCGTTAAGGTAGTAGACTGACCCGCTGTAATATAGATAGGCTGTCTGAGCCGTCCCGAAGTATATACATCCTTCATTGGCTGTGCGCGCTGCCAATATGTCGCCATCCGTGCGGACTTCCGAGCGTCCGGCGCCCTGCACGCTCACCGTCCCGGTGAAAATGTCCCCTGCGCGATTGGCGGGCGTGAAGCCCAGCCGGGCAGGAATATTGCTATACCAGCTGCCCTGCTGCCCATCGAGCAAATCGGCATCCATGCCGCTGCCCGCGCCATCATTGCCGGCATTCCAGACCAGAGAATTGACCGGCCCGCAATAAAGCTCCGCGCCATTCAGCGTGTAAGCGGTGCCGGTATAATGCAGATAGCCGAATTGCGCCGTGCCAAAGAATATGGCGCCTTCATTGGCTGTGCGCGCTGCCAATATGTCGCCATCCGTGCGGACTTCCGAGCGTCCGGCGCCCTGCACGCGCACCGTCCCGGTGAAAATGTCCCCCGCGCGATTGGCGGGCGTGAAGCCCAGCCGGGCGGCAATATTGCTGTACCAGCTGCCCTGCTGACCATCGAGCAAATCGGCATCCAGCCCGCTGCCGGCGCCATCATTGCTCGCCCGCCACACATCGGACAATATGCCCCCGAGCCATGCCGTGATCGCCGCGCGGATCTTCTTCGGGGTGACGATGCGGCTATCATCCGTGCCGGCCTCGGTCTCCGCCTGGGTGGCGATCTCGGCGACGCCCTGCACCGCCTCGGTCGCGGGGGGATTGACGAAAATGGCATTGCCAAAGGTCAGGCTGGTCGCATTCACGTCCACAAAGCGCACGTCCACCGGCATGAGCATGACGGCGGCGGCGGCCTTCTCCACGATGGGCGTGGCCTGCCCATAGACGGCGAAGAGCACGCCGGTGGAAAGATAAAGGCCGATGGCCCGCACCGTATAGACATCCGCGCTCTCATCCCGCGCGATCAGATGGATGAGCGCGGGGGACAGCACCGTGCCGGAGAGGGTCGTCACCCGCTTATGCTCGCCGGGCAGCGCCGTCATCGTCGCGGACGGCGTGATGGCGGCGGCGGAGAGGCCCATGCCAGTGATGGCGACAGGCGCCGTGCCATTGGCCTGGGCATTGACCAGCGCGGCACGCCCGGCATCGGTTATAGTGATGACTAGCGCCATGGCGGATCAGCTTTCCAGATTGAGACGCGCCATGACCGCCGGCCGGACAACGGCAATCGTGCCGATGCCAGCGGCGAAGCTCGCCGAGAGATTGAAGGAAAAGGGGCGGCTGAGCGGCTTGACCCGCTGTACCTGCCGGATCGCCGCATCAATATAATCCGCCCCGGCCGCAGAGCCCTGAACGGTGCCCATGGCCAGCATCAGCTCAAAGCTGCCCGGCTCGCCCGGCGGGTCCATCTCCCACCATTCCCGAATGGAGATGGAGCCGCCAAAGCTCGCCACAGCCTCCCGCACGGCGGCCACCGTGCCCTTGCGGCGATGAATGGGAATCGCGCGCGCGACGATCTGCCGGCGCACCGCCAGCGGCCAGCTCGCATCCCAGTCGTCCACGGAGAGGCCCCAGCCGATGAAGGGCAGGAAGGCAGCGGGCATGCGCGCCGGCTCGGTAAGCACCGCAATGGGCACGGGCAGCGCCTTTGCCGTCGCGCCCTCCTCCAGCGCGCGCTGGAGCGGGGAGGCATTGGGCGGCAGTAGGCTGGTCATGGCGCGCTACCGGCGACGGCGAGGACGGGGCCGAAAACAGGGAGCGGCAGACCCGTGACGCCCAAAATAATGTCCGTGCGCGTGATGCCGCCCGCCGTGGTCCGATAGCCATAAGTGAGAGTGACAGGGCCGGAGAGCGCTGCCGCACAGGTGATGACGACAGTCGCCGGGTCGGCGCCGCGCACGGCGGAGAGGACAGTCTGCTCCACGCCGCCCGCATAGACCCGCAGCATGGAGCCATAATGGGTGGCCGAGGCATTGACCGGCTTGTCCAGCGTCAGAATGACGGTGCTGCCCGACCATGTGACGGGCGCCACGCCCAGCAGGCGCGGGCCGGTGCCGTCCACCGCCTCGCCAAGGATATGCTGCCGAAAAGCAAGGGCGGCACGGTCGCTCGCTGTGGTGAAGCCATTGCGGGATATATGGATGGCGTCCGCCCCCGCATTCCGCTCCAGATCGTGCGTCACGATCATATGCGCGCGCGCATCAAGAAGTTCATATTGTCGGGCGGCCTCACCCGCCGCCGCCAGCGCGGTGGTTCGCGGTTCCGTGTGATTGGCGCTGAGCTGGAGATAGAGGAGCGGCGCGTCCACAATATGCGCGCGCACATCCGCGATCAGCTTTGTCCATGCGGATAGATAGGCCGTGCCGACCCCGCCCGTCAGATAATTGGGGGCGGCCAGCTCCGCGTCCGCCTCATGCCCGCCCCAGATCAGCACGGGCGCGCCGCCCCGCGCGCGGACCTCGCCATAGCGGGCGGCCATGGCGCCGAATAGTGTGGTGGGATCGTCGACCGTGCCGGGCGTGTCCCACTGCGTCATGCTCGTGCCGCCGACCGCGCACGGCACCATCAGCATCGTCTTGCCGCTGGACGCGCGGATGCCCTTGGCGGCGCGCAGCAGCAGGCCATGCTTTGGCGTGTCGAAATCGAGTTCGTTTGGCACGGTCGCGGTCTGCTGATTGATGATGCTATGCTCGGGGATGGCGGCGATGCGATATTCGCCCGCCCGCGTGTAGCTATAGACACCCTCCTGCACGGCCTCGGACAGGAGACCCGTGGTCAGGCTCCCCCGGCCCGACATATTCGACTGACCGCCGGCCAGCAGCGTATAATCGAAGCTGTCCGGCACCGGGAAATCAATGCCGTGGCTGAATTTGGCATAGATGCCTGGCGGCTCGGACGCTTCGAAAGGCCGATCGTAAATGACCAGCATATATTCCGCGCCATTGAAGCTCGTGCCGATTTGCAGCGCGGTGCTGTGATTGCCCGTGGGCAGCGCGGCGGTGGGCGACGCATGGAATTTCGTGCGCGCATTATCGACCATGCCGGTGACCATGCCGCCCGCCGCCATGCTCCAGAAGAGCGTGCGAAGCGCGCCGGACTGGTGAATGGCGGGGATGGAGATGGTGAGCGCCGACACGCCGGAGACCGACTGATTGACATGGAAGCGCCCGGACTGATCGGCCGTTTTATTGAGCAGCACGCCGGTTTGTGTGGTGCTGGAGGCCGTCTGCAAATAGGTGCCGGCGGCCGCGCCGGGCCAGACGAGCGCGGCCGCGATGGCGCAGCCATGCCCATTGTGCATGAAATTCCATGTGCCGGCCGGGGCCGGGCAGCTCATCCACTTGCCCCCGGAATAATCGAGATAATAGACCCCATCGGCCCGCTGCCGCAGGATCGGCGCCAGCGCCAGATTGGGCTGGGTACGGTGACGGCCATTGCCCGATTTATCGCGCTGAAAGGGGATCGGATCGCCCTTGACCGCCGGGGTCGTACCCAGCACGTCCGAATAGAGCGTGTCGATATCCGTATTATCCCACCACACAAAGGGATTGGGCGGAATGGGTGGGGGCGGCGTGCCGGGATTGCCCTGGCTGCGCGCCATGCCGAAAGGCGGGAAAGCCAGCATCAGGCCGCGCGCACGCTGATCCGCGTGCCCTTCTGCACAAAGCGCATTTCCGTGCTGCCGGCGATCCAATATTCGCTATTTTCGTCCGCCACCGCGCCGGGGCCGACAGTGACGCGCGCATCCCCGCCGACGACGACGATGCGATAGAGGCCGGCGGCCGGCGCGGGCGGCATATGCCGCGCGGTCATATCCAGCGCGATATCCACGCTGGCGCCATCGCTCGCGGCAAGCGCGGAGACGGCCACGCCCTGCGAAAGGCGCGGCCATGCGCGGGCATCCACACTGTAGCGTGTCACATTCACAATCGCCATGCTGCGCTCCTCGGGCCGTGGTGCCCGGCACAATCCGCCCGCCCGGCGCGCTTTGCCATGAAAGCCGCTTGTAGAGCGGGGCTCTACAAATGCGCGTGCTCGCGCGGGGCGGCGCGGGCGGGCAGGCTGCGGCCATGACTGAGACCGCGACCTTCGCCGCCATCGACCTTTCCCGCCTCCCGGCCCCGTCGATCATCGAGACGCTGGACTATGAGACGATCTATGCGGAGATGCGCGCCCGCGTGATCGCGCTGATCCCCGAATTTGAGGGGCGGCTGGAGAGCGACCCGGCGGTGCGCGTGTTGCAGGTATGCGCCTGGTATCGGCTGATCGACCGGCAGCATGTCAATGACCGTGCGCGCGGCATGCTCATCGCCTTCGCGCAGGGTGGCGATCTCGATCATCTGGGAGCCCTTATGGGCGTCACCCGGCTGGAGCTGGCCCCGGCGGATGCCGAAGCGGGCACCGCTGCGGAGATGGAAGAGGATGAGGCCTTTCGGCGCCGCATCGTCCTCGCGCCGGAGAGCTTCTCCGTCGCCGGGCCATCGGGCGCCTATATCGCCCGCGCGCTCGCCGCCGATGGCGATGTGCTGGACGCCTCCGCCAGCTCGCCTTCGCCGGCGTGCGTCACCGTCTATATCCTCTCCCGCGCCGGGGACGGGCTGTCCTCGCCGGAGCTGCTCGCCATCGTGGCCGCCGCGCTCTCCGCCGAGGATGTGCGGCCGATCGGCGACCGGCTGACCGTGGAGACCGCCGCCATCATCCCCTATGCGATCGAGGCCGGACTTGTCTTTCTGCCGGGGCCGGACGCCGCGCTGGTGATGGATGAGGCAATGGCCCGCGCCGTCGCTTATGCCGAGGCGCAGCACCGCATTGGCCGCGCGCCCACGCGCTCGGGCATATTCGCCGCGCTGCACATTGCGGGCGTGGCCAATGTGCAGCTGACCTCCCCTGCGGATGATATCCCGGTGGACGATGGCAGTGCGGCATGGTGTACCGGCATCGCGCTGGAGGCGCTGAGCGCGGAGGGGACGGCCGGGCCGCCGCTGGCGCCGCTCACGCTCGATACGCCCGCTCTGGCGGAAGGCGCGGCGCCGGGCACGCTCGTATCCCTCATTCTCGGCATGGAGAGCGGCGCGACGCTGCGCCTGCTCGGCGCGGCCGGTGGCCGCTTCGCGCTCGATCTTTCCGCCCCGGCCACGCCGCGCCTGATCGCGGGCGATGTCGCGACGGACTATGAGACCGCGCGCGCGCATAATGTTGCCATAGAGCAGGAGCATGGCGCGCGGCGCCGGGTGACCACGCTTACCGTGGCCGTGACCAATATTTTCGAGGCGGCGCCGCTGGCCGATCCGGTCTTTGCGGACTGGCCGGCCCTGCTGCCCGTAGGGACCGCGCTTGCCGGCGATATCGGCGGCTTGCCGCTCGCCGCGCGGATCAGCGCGCGCGGGGCGCCCGCCGGCCTCATCATAGACGATCTCGCGCGGCGCTGGACGTGGAGCGGGCTGGATGAAAGCGCCGGGGAGAGCGGCACCATCATCGTCACCACGCTACTGGATGACAGCCCCAATTCCCCGCTGGAGACCCTGCTCAGCTGGGCGGTGAGCGAGGGCGGCACCGTGCCGCTTCCCGCGCTGATCCTGACCCCGGCGGATGCGAGCATCCCGGCGGATATGCCGGCCGGCGCGATCATCGCGACCATCGGCAATGTGCCTGCCGGCGCCACCCCGGCATTGACCGCGGCGGACCCCCGGCTGGTCATCAGTGCAAGCGCGCCATGGCGCCTGCTGCGCGGGCTGGGCGCGGTGAGCGAGGGCGCGACCATCGCCTATGCCATAGCGGCGGCGGGCGCGACCGGGGCGGCCGGCAGCGTGCTGGTGACCGCGCCGAGCGTGACACCCACGCCGACGCCGACGCCCACGCCATCCACCGGCCTGACGCTCATCGCGGCGCCATCGATCGCGCAGACCGCCACGCATCTGACACTCGCGAGCGCCGGGGAGTATAGCGGCGACGCGGTGACCGGGCGGAGCTATATCCTCTATCGCAATGGCGTGCATATCGGCGCTGTGACGCTGCCATATGCCAAGGCACCGGAGGACGCGCAGACGCTCTTGTCCGTGCGTGAGGTGGCGACAGCAGGCGCGCTCACCGGCACCGGCATGAGCAACAGCCTGACTGGCAGCGGCGAGCGGCCCGCGCTGGTCAATCTGGATTTCAGTGCCTTTCCCAATGGCACGAAGCTGCGCGATATCCCCGGCATCGTCATGACCGGCGATAGCAGCCGGTGGGATGGCGCGGTGGTGGCGGGCGGCAAGATGCTGCTGCCGGCTTACCCGGCGGATGCCAATGCCTATGGCTTCATGATCGAGACCGGGCCGGGCAATATCGATGTGGCGTGGAGCTGGATCCCCGGCCATGCCAATCATCCATGGGATATGAGCTGGCGCTGGCAGAGCGCCGCCAACCGCTTTGGCTGCTATATCGAGGGCGGGGCAAGTGGGTTGGTGACGCTCAACGCCTATTTGAGCGGCAGCAATATCAATAATGTGCGGACGCGCCTGCCGATATCGGGCGGATCGCCCTGGGTTGAAAATGACGTGCTGCGCGTGCGGACACAGGGCGGCCGCATCCATTTTTACCAGAATGGCACGTCCAAGCTCATCACCACATCGGGTGCGCCTGCCGGGGAATCCCCCAATGACGCAAGCGACGCGGGCTTCGATCTTGGCGGCGCGCTGGCCTATCTCCAGCAATGGGGCAATGTGCAGATCCCCGCCAATCGCTGGCTCCCGACCCAGATCAAGATGCTGACCATCCGCCCGGTGGACGTGCCGATGACGCTGGATATCGCGGACTTCACCGTACAGGAGGAGGCCCGCACGCTGGCCATCTCCGCCAAGGTCACCGTGCCGGCACCCGCCGGCTATGCGCTGCGGATCGAAGCGGCCGATGGCACCGCGATCATCGCCGACGCGGATATCACGCTGGTCAATGTCTCCGGCGCGCTCACCGGATCCATCTCCATCCCCGAGGCGATGCTGGTCGCGCATCAGGGCCAGACCGTCACCGTCATGCTGCGGGTGAAGGGCGATGCCTATAGCTGCGCCTCGCGCGGCGCCATGCTGGTCAATCTCGCCACGGCATCGGCCGTGCCGCTGCATCTGGGCATGAATGGCGACCATGCCGGCACGTGGGGCAGTGTCATCATCGAGCGGGATCTTGCGACGCGCGCCCGCTGGGTGTGGAATGACAGCGGCACGCAGCGCGACTATCCGCATGCGCTCATCGATCTCAATCGCAATTTCCCGACCGCATACCCGCCCGGCGGCAGCGACATGCAGTGTATCATATTGGAAAATGGCGTGCACGAGCTGGGCCAGTATGAAATCACGCTGCCCAGCGGGATGACGGGCAGTCTCGGCAGCAATAATTTGAATGCCAGCATCACGCCCTTTATCGGCGGCAAGGCCACGGTGACCTTTACCGGCACCAGCAGCACGCGCACATGGCTCTGGCTGCGGCTCACCGGCACGATTCCCGCCAATGCCCGCATCACCGTGCTGCCCAAGGATGATCCGTACCCGACGCGCAGCTATCACCAGCAGCTGCGCGACACGATGGAGAATGGCCGGTATACATTTTATCGGTACATGACGCCGCTGCACACGAACAACAATGGCGCGGAATTCTCCAAATATTTCCAGACCGATCGAGGGCTGAACAGCGGCTTTTGCGGATGCCGCATCGGCACCGCCATTGATCTGGCGCGGGACACCGGCACGGAAATCTGGTGGAATTTCTACCATTTGTGTTCCGCCGCCTATGAGGACGCGATTGCCGATGCCGTGGCGCACCCCAGCACGGGCATCCCCATGGGCCAGATTTTCCACTGCGAATATTCCAATGAGGAGTGGAACGGGCGGATGCCCGGCAGCACCAATAATATGGTGCGGGGCTGGCTTGCCGGATATGACCGGGCAGAGACGCTGGCCGATGCGGTGGCGCGCCCACTGACCATTTTCGGCTGGGATATGGACGATATCGCGTGGAATAATAGCACGCGCATTGCCGGACAGGACCGCATTACCACCATGGCGGTGCCCAATGGCGCCTATTTCTTCTCCAGCATCAGCGGCTATGGCGTGTGCATCTACCGCGCGAAACAGGCCGTGCCCATCGGCACGCTGCTGCCCTTCTCCGGCGGCGCGCCGGGCACGGATGCCTATGTGGAAGCGGTGGCCAGCTATGCGGAGCTTGTGCTTGCGCGGCGCCGCTACACGCTGGCACGCGGCAAGGCCTTGCGGGAAAAACTGCGCGCGAAATTCATTGCGGCGGGGCGATCGGCCGATGACGTGATTTTGCACTGCAATTATCAGAATGCGGGGGGCGCAGCCGGCGCCGCGCAGTTCCGCGCGGACTGTGCATGGGCGGGCGTGACGCCGGGGGCGACCGCACAGGTCTCCATCGCGCCTTATTACACCCCAGACGCGCTCACCAGCTATTCCGGGCCGCTCGGCGCGGATGTGCCGATGGACCGCTATATTGATGGCGCGTTTGACGTGCATCTCGCCAGTCTGGAGGGCTTTGCCGCCGCCATGAAAACATGGCGCACGGCGGCGCAGGCGGCGGGCGCGGCCGATGCGGTGGCGAGCATCTATGAGGTCAATCAGCATATTGACACGATGATGGCGCCTGCGGTGCCCGGCGGCGCGACGGAGGCGGAGAAGGCCGCCGCCAAGGCACTCGGGCAGGGGCGTGAGGCCGTGTGGAAACAGGACGCCCGCGCGGGAATCCTGCTCAAGGCCTTTCTTGAGCGTGCCGGCCAGCTCTCGCCTGACGCGATCGTGGCGCTTTTCGACGATGTGTCACCGAAAATGTCGCCGGGCTGGGGCCTGTACAACAGCCAGGGGGAGACGGCGGCGCCGACCAATCCGGGCGGCATCGCCGTGCATGAATGGGTGGCCGCCTGCCTCGACAAGCGCACCACATTCGACATTTTCGCCCGCACCACGCCGCAGGCCGGCACGCAGACCGTCCGCATCGTCCGCACCGGGCCGACGACGAAGGCGCAGACCGTGCAGCTCACTCTCGCGCCGGGCGCCAGCAATGGCATTGCGGCGGGCGAGGTGACCGGCGGATTTGGCAATCGCGCGGTGAGCTTTGCCGCAGGGCAGATATGGCAGGATGTGACGATCAGCACGAGCAACAGCGCCCTGCGCACGCTGCATCTGAGCCTCACCGGGCTGCCCGGCACGGCGCAGATCGGCGCGCTGAGCGCGGGCGGCTTTACGCAGGCCGTGCGCGCATCATGACACGCGCCGAACTCACTGAGCTGCGCGGCGGCATGAACGATCTGGACGACAAGCTGGACGCGCTGACCGTCTCCATGGCGCGATTTGGCGAGCGCTTCGACCGCATGGAAAAGGACATGGCGGAAGTGAAGGATCTGATGTCCGTGTGGACCAGTGTCAAGCACGCCTCCAGCTTCGTGAAGATCATCGCGCCGGCACTCGGTTTCCTCGCCATCGCGGCGGCCGCAATCAAGACATGGTGGCACAAATGACCCTGAAAGACCTCCAGCTTTGGCTCAACGCGCGCGGCGCGCGCCTGACCGTGGACGGCAAGTCCGGCCCGAAAACCCGGGCCGCCATCCTTGATCTATTCGTCAATCGCACCGCGCCGGCCATCACCGAGGCGGAAATCGCCACCATCGCCAAGCGCCTCGGCGGCACGGTCAAACAGGTGGCGGCCGTCGCTGCGGTCGAAAGCGCAGGCGGCGGCTGGGATAATGCCGGGCGGCTCAAATGCCTGTGGGAGCGGCACTATCTCTGGCGCCGGATTAAGCTCGCCGTGCCGGGCCTCTCAAATCCGACGCCGGGCGGATACACGGTGGATGCCGATGCCGATGGCATTAATGATAGCTGGGAAAGGCTGGCGGACGCAGCGATGCGCTGGCCGGGGCTTGCCTTCGAGTGCGCAAGCTTCGGGAAATTCCAGATCATGGGCGCGTGGGGCGCGGACCTTGGCTATGGCAGTGCGCTGGAATTCGTCTGGGCACTGACCCGATCCGAGCGCGCGCATTATGAGGCTCTGGCCCGCTATATCGAGGTCAATGGGCTGGGCGGCGCATTCCGTGCGCTTTCGACCGATCCCGAGACATGCCGGGCCTTCGCCAAGGGCTATAATGGATCGGGCTATGCGGCGGGTGGCTACCACACGAAATTGGCGAGGGCGATGCGATGATCCGCCGCGACATCACGCGTGGCGTGCTCGCCGGAACGCTCATCATCTCATTCAATGTGGCGCTGCTCGCGCTGTTTCGCGTGACGATCCCCGAAGGGAACCGCGAGACCGTGGTCTACATGCTTGGCCAGCTCAGCGGCATGGTGACCACCGCGCTGGCATTCTATTTCGCCACCACGAAATCCAGCGCGGACAAGAATGAACTGGCGCTGGGCGCGCTGGATGCGGGGCGCGAAGCCATGCGGGGCGGCCCGACCCCGGCCGATCGCGAAGGAGACGAGCCATGATCCTCCCCCGCTGGGCAATGATAGCCGGCGCCGCCGCCGCCCTCATCGCGGGCGCCGTCCTCTGGCTCACTCTGCATGATCGCTCAGTCCGAGCCGCCGAGCGCGCGTGGATCGCGGCGCAGGCGCGCAGGGAATCGCAGGCCGCGACAGAGCGGGCGGACAAGGCCGACGCCAAACGACAGGAGACGATCAATGAGACTGTGGGCGATCTACGCGGCGCTGCCAGCGATGATGAGTGGATTGAGCGGATGCGGCGACATCAGCAGGATACCGCCGCCCGCTGACCGATTGACCTGTGCCGCCGACCCATTGGCGCCTGATCGTGGTGGCGCGTCAGATGAGGCTTGGGCGAAGGCGAAGGCGGACTATCTCACGGCGCTTTGGAGCGCTGGTGCAGACTGCCGGGCTGTGGTGGCTTGGCATGGGGATTATTGGACGAGGTAAGGCCTGACCTAACGCCGCTCTCATCTGCCGCCTCCAAAATCAGCCGCGATATCGTCTGCGAGCGCCACCCTCCCAGCGCATCCAGCGCTGAAAGGGTGCGGGGTGAAATCGTGATATTGATGCGCTGGTTTTTTTCGTCATCGGATTTTGTCGGACGCCCTGGCGCGCGCGAATCGGGGTGGTGCGTTCAACGGGATGGTGGGCAGGAACACGCTCAGGTTAAAATAGTTGTTGACGCGGACACTTTTAGTGTTCATAAAGGCGTCACAGAGCGGATGGACGGCCAACCGCGATAGGTACGGAGACCTGAAATGACAGCCAGCCCGATCCACCTCGCCGCCAATCGCATTGCCGATGAATTTCGTGCGCTCGGCTACGCCGTCACCATTCAGCACTCGGTCAACCGTTTGGGCGGGAGCAGCAGCTATCTGGATATCGCGCGTGATCCGGTCACGCAGCCGGACCTTTTGGGGATGCGCGAGCAGCTACGGTTGTCTGACCATCACTCCGCGACGGCGACCGCGCTTGACATCACTTGTGATGATAGCGCGACCGGCCTGATCGCCGCAGCGCGGGAGGCCTACAGTATTGCAGACGCGCGCGCGGCTGAACAGCGCGCCCTCGTCGTCGCGGCCCAGTCTAAGGCCCGCGCCGCACGGGATGCGGATACCGCCGCACGCGAGGCCGCTGCCCGCGCCATGGGCCAGCGCCGCCGCGCCTACTTCGCCGCACACAATATCGCCTTTGACGCCCTGCGCGGCGTTGATCGCCAGACTGCGCGTGATGCTTTTGCAGCCGCCGTCGCGCGCGGGGAGGCCTGATCGTGCCGATCGCCGGGCGATTATCGGCGCTCGGCCACAGTGTGATCATATTGGAGATCGACTGATGAAGACGCTCTACGCCGCCTGCCTCGCGCGTCTCGGGCTATCCCAATCCGAGGCCGCAGCGCTTCATGGCTCTCGGCTCGATACGGTGAAGAACTGGGCGGTTGGACGGCGTACCGTCCCTGATGGCGCGTGGGCCGATCTGCGCGCCTACGAGGCGCTGATCGTCGATCGCTCCGAGGCGATCCGAGAAGCGTGGGAGGATGCTGGCGAGATCCGCGATATGACGTTGCAGACGCACGGCGATCCCGTGGCATTGATGGCCGTCGCGGATTTTCTGCTTTCGACCCACGAAGATCCGCCGATGAAAATCGCGGTGGAGAACTGATCCACCGCCAAGCTTTTGGCCTTTCAGCCCTCGGCCGGGCCGCTTTTTGCCTTGCCTGCCGCGCGGGCCGCATCGGCCGGGGCGCTGCGCTCCATGCGGAGCGCGATCGCCTTGCCCGCCATTTTCGTGGTGCGGGGCATATAGACCTCAAGGATCTTGCGTGTGGCGTCCAGCGAGTGGCCGGTGATCGCGGCGCAGGCGCGCAGGGAATCGCAGGCCGCGACAGAGCGGGCGGACGCGGACTGCCTCAATGGGGTGGATCGCGCTGTACGGGCCTTAAATCCGGGACCCGTCGACAAGCCGGGTCAGGCGTATCGAATAGCCTACGTCCGCATCCTCAATCGCGCGTGCCACCGCATCTAAAAGTGCATCGTCCATGGTCCACCCTCACTCATCCAGTATCTGGTCTATCACTGCATCCATGATCGCCGATTTATCGGCGGCGGTGAAGCCCAGCAGCTCGCGCATGGCATAGCGCACTTCGGGCGAAGTGCGGCTGGGCTTGTCGAAGAGACCGAGCTGATGGATGCGCGCCACGGCAGCGATGCGCCCGGCGAAGCCGACCCATGCGGCATCCGCGCTGGCGCCGGCATTCAGCAGCCCGCTGCGCCTGATCCGGCGGAACATCGCGCGCTGCCGCACGCTTGGCCGGCGCATCTTGCCCGCGCCCTTGTTTTGCTCGGCAGGATCCACGGGCAGGAATCGCACGATCTTGCGATATTCGAAGGATCGCATGGCGCCAGCGTGGATATCAAATCCGGTGAGAAGTGGGCCTTGACGTGTCCAGCTGCTCATCATCACCAGCCGGGGCGCGCCGCTGCCGCCGGAGGGATAGAGAAATTTGACCGCATAGGCGCCGGGGACGGGCTCCTTCGGCTTTTTGCGCGGGGCGAATGCGCTGCCATCCGGGTTGCGCTGGGCGGCGATGCGCTTTTGCTGGCTCGCCCGCAGGGCCTTGCCGACGCGCCGGAACAGGCTGCGCCGCTCCGCCGCCGAAAGATTTTCGATCATGGCGCCGGCAAAGCGCTCCAGCTCCGCAAAGTCGCCGCCGCCCGCGCCAATCTCTCCCCGGATCGATGCGCCCGACACCGCCGCTAATCTCCCGCATTGCCGAGGATCAGCGTCTCACCATGCCAGATGCGCCGCAGCAGCGTGACAGGATCGGTATAATAGTCGCCATCGGCCAGCGGCGGTTCATCCCGCAGCGCCATGTCAAAGCCGCTGCCGTCCGCCCGCTCTGTCACGTCCACGGCCTCCGTGATCGGGATCTGGATGGAGATATCCACCGTCTTATCGTCCAGAACATCCGCCTCAAAGCGCAGCTGCGCCGCCGCGATCTCATGATTTTGCAGGGCCGCCAGCTCATGAACGCGCAGCCACATGAGCACCGGCAGGAAGACCGCCGCAGGAGCGCCGGGAAAGCCCAATATGTCAATCTGCGCGGTGGCGCTGTAGCCAAAGCCCAGCCGCTCCCCATAAAGCGCCGTAAAGCGCCCGGAGACCAGCGATATGGACAAGCGATCGGGATGGCGCGCCAGCTCCGGCATGGCCGTGGTGAGATAAGCGCGCAGGCTGCTGATCTTGTCCATATCCCGTCCTGATCCCTCTAATCCCAGAGCTGCACGATATCCCGCCGGGGCGCCGCCGTGCGCGCGGTGGCGGCGCTGCTGGCGGGGGCGATCGCGGGCAGGGTGACGATGTGGCCTTCCGGCAGCACGGCGCCCAGCGCGGCAAGGCCCGGATTGAGCGAAAGCGTGATTTCCACCACGCCCGCCGTCGCGCCCATGACGCGCCAGAGCAGCGCGTCCAGCGTATCGCCCTGCTGCGCGGCGGCGGTTAAGGTGCGACCCTGCCATGCGGCCATGGCGCTAGACCAGCGAGACGAAGGTGCGCGGGCGGCCCATGATGGCGCGGCAGGCATGGATAGCCTCGCGCCGCAGCGCGTCCGGCGTGGTGGCCTGCTGATCGGCCCGCGCCACGCCGGATGCGGTGGCCGAGACATCGCGATGCGTCTCGATCAGCCAGGCGGCGGCATAGGCCAGCACCGCGCGGCGGAAGAGCAGCACATTGCGCGACGTGCCGTCGATCTGCTCGGCGGGCACAGCGGCAAGGCTGGGATGGCCCAGCGCCTCCTGCGTGGCGCGCCATGCGTCCAGCATATCCCCGGCCTCTATGATGCCATGCACCAGCCCCTCGCGCACGCGCGCGTCCGCCACGGACTGATCGCCCGTCCGCATCACGTCGCGGGCATCATTGAGAGCGATGGACGGCCAGAACGGCCCGGCGCCGACCATGGTGCCGGGCGCGGAGACGGGTGGCACGGGCGAGGCGACAAAGCCGCTCATACGCGCGCCCACTGAGAAATCTGGGGGTGGGGAGTGGAAGCGCGGGCATGGCGGCCGGGCCGCATGCCGTGCTTCCTCTCCGCCCCCAGGGCCGGGGGGGCCAGCTCTTTAGGCGGCATCATCGCCGCTCAAATCCGTATCGGCCGGGTCATCAGCCTGCGATTCGCTCTCGCCCGTGCCCGCGCTGTCAGGCCCGCTTTCTGGCCCGGCGGGCGGGGCATTTCGGCTGATCGCGCTGGTGAGGCGCTCAATGTCCTTTTTCAGCCCGGCGGCGCCATCCAGCTGCATCGCGCGCTGGCACGCGGCGAGCGCGGCGGCAAGCGCGCCATGCACGGCGCCTGCGGGTGCGGAGACGGCAGGGTCAGCCGTGAGCGCGGCGGCCATGGCCATGAGGATCTTCGCGCGGGCCTTGAAGAGCTTGGCACGGACGATATCCGGCATATCCTCCCCGTCCGTGAGGGAAATCACCGCATCGATCGTGCCCAGATCGAATGTGCCGCCGGTGCCCAGCGCCTTGAGCGCGGCCGTGGCGACCTCCTCCGCGATGAGGGTGGGCGCGGCACGGCGCACATAAGCGGGCAGGGCGAGGCCAAAGCGCAGCACATGCTCCGCCAGCACCAGCGCATAGGCATAGTCGCCGATATCCAGATGCCAGATGAGCATGGTGGAGACAATCTCGTCCTCCAGCGCCTTGCCCTCCGCCCGCGCGGCGTCCAGCGCGGCACGGACATGATCGTCATAGGCGCCGACAAGATCGCGCTTGAGTGCGATGCGCTGCTCGATCGACTGGATATCGCGCAGGCGGCTGATATCCGCGCCGAGCGCGGCGAGCAAAAGCTGATAGTCGCTCGCGTCCGGCCCGTCCTCCGGCCGCGCGGCGGCCCGGCCCGGCGTGGCGGGCATGGCGGCGGCGGCGGCGGCATGGGCCAGCACAGTGCGCTGATGATCGGCGGCGAGGCTGCGGAGCGGGCGGGCGAATTGTGCCACCTCATCCAGCGAGACGGCAAAGGGCGGCGGCGGTGCGGCGCGGGGCGGCTCCGGCGGGACGGAGACCGCCACAGCTTCGGCCCGCGCGGCGGCGCGCAGACCCTCATGATACTGGCGATGGCGGGCGGCAGGGCTGGTCATGATGGCGGCTCCGGTCAGTATGTGCTGAAAAAATGGGCGCGGGACCGGGTGTGACACCCGTTCTCGCGCCCAGTCTCGCGGGTTAATCGGCGTATTCGATATTCTCGATCAGGCAGGCATAGTCGTAGTCCTCGACGACATAGGCGTCATTGGACGACTGAAAATCCTCGATCCGGTCTCGCTCCGGCACATCCTTGATGTGGCGGCGGCGCTTGCCCTCCTGCTCATAGACCGAAAGATTATCATAGCGGGTGATGAGGATGCTGCCGTTCGGGAAGTGCGGCACGGCGACGGCCTGCCGCCCGCCCAGCCGCTTGGTGGACATGATGACATCCCGCGCGATCTGTTCGGTCGGGTCGATCGCCTGATCGATCAGTGGGAAATATTTGTCCTTCATCGTGTCGTCCGAGACGATGGCCACGAGCGACGTGTCATTGCGTGCCCAGGTCGGCAGCAGATTATGCACCGCATCCCAGACCAGCGCGTCCAGCGTCTTGTAATCGCCGGCCGGGCCATAGGTAACCTTGCCCGGCACCGCATCGCCATCATCCAGCACGCGCTGGGGCGCATCCGTGCGGAGCGCCTGGAGCCATCCGCGATTGACATCCTGCCGCAGCGGATAGGCAACCGGATTGCTGGACGCCGCGAAATGCGTGCCATTAAAGCCCACAAGGATGGTATCGAGCGCCTGACGCTGGACAATGAGATTTTGGATACGGGTCTGAAAATCGGCGAATTTTGCCCACATATCCAGCTTTGCATAGCGGATATGCGTGTCACTGTTGTTCTGCCGGCACTCATAGCCATAGCCGTCCATCCCGGTCGGATCGACCGTCTGACGCGTGCCCGTGCCGCTCGTATCCGTGGTGGAGATGAGCGGGCCACCGATGCCGAGGCCGAGAATATCCCCCTTCATCTCCGTGACCGGCACGAAATTGATGCGGGAGAGGAAATCGCTCAATTCCTGCTTTTTGGTGATGAGCTTTTGCTGGACGCCGGGCGAGACGGCAAATTTCTCCGTCGCGTCCGCCACCTCGTTGAGTATGGCAATCTGCTCGCAGAAGGCATTGAAAAGAATACGGGTTTCATTACGCATGGATTTAGCTCCGGGTGGGCGCGGGCGTGAATTTGGGGCTTGGACGCGCGGGCATCAGCATTCGGCGAGGGGGGCGCCGGTGCCGCCGGTGGACTGCGGCCGCGCGCTATATTTGCTGCCCGGCTTATCCTCCAGCGCGGCGGCCAGCGCCTTCTGATCCGCATCGACGCGGGCAATGCGGGCCTCCATCGCGCTGAAATTTTTCTGGATGCCATCCCCCATGGCCTGCAACTGCTCTCCGAGGCCCGTGGCGAAGGCGGAAAAATCCGTGCTGGTGCCGGGCTTTTCCTCCGGCTTGGGGTCCGGCTTGTCCTCCGGCTTTGTGCCGCGCGCGCCCAGCAGCCCGTCAAAAAAAGTCTTCATGGCGGCGAAGGCGCCGGCGGACGCATCGGGCGTGGGGTCCGCAGCGGCGGCGATGACAAAGGCGTCCTCGCCGACGATCAGCAAATCATCCTTGCGGGTGTCGGCGCGCGCGCTGAATTTCATCGCCTGTGTGGCGATGCTCGCGGGCGTATCCGTCACCGCGAAGCCGATCAGATAGGGCTTGCCGGTGCCGGAAAAATTCGGGCTGACCTCCATGCTCGGAAACACTTTTTGCCCGGCGCGATTATAGCCGATGGCCTGATCCGTGACATCCAGACGGGCGAAGAGCGCGCGGCGCTGCTCCGTCTTTCCGCCGATATTCACGTCCACCGTATCGGCCTTGAGCGCGTCCACATCGCCCCAGGCATTAAAAGGCCCATTGGGCGAATAGCCCGAGATATGCTCGCAATTGATGCGCGCGGTGTAGGTCGCGCGGTCATAGCTTGCGGCCATCTGGTCGATCATGTCGCGCGTGATCTCGCGTCCGTCGATCGTGCGGCCTTCGACAGCGACGCGGAAAAAATCAGTCTTGGCCATGTGAGGCGGCTCCATCTTGCGAAAATGCGCGGACAATCATGCCCGCCCACATCGCCACGGCCGCGCGCGGCGCGCCATGCAAAGCATTTGTAGAGCGGGGCTCTACAAGCGCGCGCGCGCGCCATGGGGCGCACGCTCGGGCCAGATGGCCCCATGCGTCGCGCGCCGCCCCCACCGCCAGACCCGCCGGAGCCTGCCAGCATGGGCGGCGGCCTGCCTGCTGATCCGCAGCCGATCGCCGCGATTCCCTACGACGCGCAGCGCATCGCCCGCGCCTATTACTGGCGGGGCTGGGGCATCACCGAAATCGCGACGGAAATGGGGCTCAAACGCTCCACCGTGCAGAGCTGGCATGATCGCGGAAACTGGGGCGCGGACCCGATTATCCGCCGGGTCGAGGACAGCCTCGAAATGCGGCTTAATCAGCTCATCTTCAAGGAAGAGAAGAGCGGCAAGGACTTCAAGGAGATTGATCTCCTTGGCCGGCAGATCGAGCGCATGGCGCGGGTACGGCGCTATGAGGAGCCGGGCGGGCATGAGGGCGATCTCAACCCGAAGGTCGCCAATCGCAATGCCGGGCCGCGCAAAAAGCCCGACCCGCAAAACACCATCACGCGGGACGACTATGAAAAGCTGAAAGCGGCCTTTCTGGGCGGGCTATACCCGCATCAGGAGACATGGTGGGCCAATATATCCCGCCGCACGCGCTTCCTGCTCAAGTCCCGCCAGATCGGCGCGACCTTCTATTTCGCGCGGGAAGCCTTTATTCGTGGGCTGGAGACCGGCAACAATCAGATTTTCATTTCCGCGAGCCGCGCGCAGGCCAATATATTCCGCGAATATATTGTCGATTTCGTCTTTTCCGTCACGGGCAAGATGCTCAAGGGCGACCCGATGGTCATCCATCGCGGGTGGGAGGCGGAGGGCGGCGACGAAGACCGGGCCGGAGATAATGATAATGAACCGGGTGCTCCGGCGGCGCCCTTCACGCTCTACTTTCTCGGCACCAATTGGCGCACGGCGCAGGGCTATCATGGCGATGTCTATATTGACGAATGCTTCTGGATTTTCGGCTTTGAGGCAATAAATCGCGTCGCCAGCGCCATCGCCACGCACAAGCGCTACCACAAGACCTATTTTTCCACGCCATCGACCATCGCGCATGAGGCCTACCCCATGTGGACGGGTGAGCGCTTCAACAAGAAGCGGGCGCGGGGCGACCAGATCAAGATAGACGTGTCGCACAGCGCGCTGGCGCTGGGCACGCTGGGGCCGGACAAGATCTGGCGCCACATCGTCACGCTCGACGATGCGATAGCGGGCGGCTTTGACCGGATAGACCGGGATGAGCTGGAGCTGGAATATTCGCTCGACGAATTCAACAATTTGTTTGGTTGCGAATTTGTCGATGACAGCCAGTCCAGCTTTCCCTTTTCCATGCTGCGGCCGTGCATGGTGGACAGCTGGGCCGTGTGGCGCGATTTCTCGCCCTATGACCTCATGCCCTTTGGCCAGGGCGAGGTCTGGATCGGCTATGATCCGGCGGAAAGCGAGGATGGCGACCAGGCGAGCTGCGTTGTCGTCGCGCCGCCGAGCGGCCCCAAGGGCAAGTTCCGCGTGCTGGAAAAATTCCAGTGGCGCGGCATGGATTTTGAGGCGCAGGCCGAGCAGATCAAGCGGCTGACCCGGCGCTACCGCGTCACGGAAATCGCGATCGACGGCACGGGCATGGGCGCCGCAGTGCATCAGCTCGTGGTCAAATTCTTCCCGATGGCGAAGAAGATCGACTATTCGCCGCTGGTCAAGACACAGATGGTACTCAAGGGCAAAAACGTCTTCAGCCGGCGCCGTATAGAATTTGATGCGGGCTGGGTTGATCTCGCGGCCGCGCTCATGTCCATTCATCCGCAGCTTACCCGTGGGCAAAAGCAGATCACCTATGTCGCGCGCCGATCCGAGGCGACCGGCCATGGCGATCTGGGCTGGGCGCTGCTGCACGCGCTCTATTGCGAGCCGCTGGACGGCCAGCTCCCATCAACTCAAGGACGTGTGGAGATTAATAAATGAGCGAGACTGCGGCCGTGCAGGCGACGCGCGGCGAAGACGCGCAGGCGAGCACGAAGGGGCAGGTCATAGCCTTTTCCTTTGGCGATGCGGAGAGCGTGCTGGATCGGCGCGAGCTGCTCTATCACATGGAAAGCTGGCTGAATGGCCGATGGTATGAGCCGCCTGTCTCGCTCAAATCGCTGGCGCGGCTGCTGCGCGTGTCGGCGCATCATAGCAGCGCCATCATGGTCAAGCGCAATCTGCTCGTGCGCCAGTTCCGCCCGTCAAAGCTGCTCTCCCGCACAGAATTCGGCAAATTCGTGCTGGATTATCTCGTTATGGGCAATGCCTATCTGGAGCGGGTGGACAATGTGCTGGGGCGGCCGATGGCGCTGCGAAACGCGCTCGCGCTCAACACGCGCCGGGGGGTGGAGGAGGGCGCCTATTTCTTCCTCCCCGGCGGCGTGCAGGGCTGGGGCGGCCATTTCGGCAATGTCCATGAATTCGCGCGGGGCAGCGTCTTCCATCTGCTGGAGCCGGATGTCTCGCAGGAGATTTATGGCGTGCCGGAGTATCTCTCCGCCCTGCAATCCAGCCTGCTGAATGAAGCCGCCACGCTCTTCCGCCGCCGCTATTATCTCAATGGCTCGCATGCCGGCTTCATCTTCTATCTGAGCGAGGCGAACGTTAACGCGGAAAGCGCGGATCAGATCAGCGAGACGCTCAACAGCACCAAGGGCATGGGAAATTTCCGCAATCTCTTCCTCCATGTGCCCGGCGGCAAGAAGGATGGCGTGCAGATCATCCCGATCAGCGAAGTCGCCGCGAAGGACGGCTTTCTGGACCTCAAAAATGTGACGCGGGACGACATATTGGCCGCAGAGCGCGTGCCACCGCAGCTGCTCGGCGTGGTGCCAACGAACTCGGGCGGTTTCGGCGATGTGGGCAAGGCCGCGAACGTGTTTTTCCGCAACGAAATCGAGCCGATCCAGTGGCGCATGCTCGATCTCAACGACTGGCTGGGCAGCGAGGCCATCGCCTTCGACCCTTACGAGCCGGTGGAAAGCGGGGTGGCGGCCGCCGGATAAGGGCGGGGACACAGGCGCGCCAACGCCCGTATCAGGCACGATTCCTGCCTCTCGTGGAGGGTGCATGCGCCCTCGACTCGCCCGCCCGCCATGCACGGCGGCGGCGCCCATATTTGTGCATCAATCAGGAGTCTAGCCCTATGACGATCATGCAGCCTGTCTCTCCCGCCCGCCCCGTAGCGCCGTGGCAGGGCGGCAAGCGCAATCTCGCCCGGCGTGTCATCGCGCGGATCGAGGCCGTGGACCATCAAACCTATGCCGAGCCTTTTGTGGGCATGGGTGGAGTTTTCCTCCGCCGGAAGATGCAGCCGCCGTGCGAGGTCATCAATGACTGGAGCGAGGATGTCTCCACGCTCTTCCGCGTGATCCAGCGGCATTTTGTGGCCTTTACCGAGATGATACGGTTTCAGATCACATCGCGCGCCAATTTTGAGCGGCTCGCCGCCACGGATCCCGCCACCCTGACCGATCTGGAGCGGGCCGCCCGCTTCCTCTATCTCCAGCGGCTCGCCTTTGGCGGCAAGGTGAGGGGGCAGACTTTCGGTATCACGCCGGGTGGGCCGGGGCGCTTTGACGTGTCCCGCGTGGTCCCGATGATCGAGGCCGTGCATGAGCGCCTCTCCGGCGTCATCATCGAGCGCCTGCCCTGGCAGGATATGATATCGCGATGGGACCGGCCCGGCACCCTCTTCTATCTCGATCCGCCCTATTTTGGATGCGAGCGGGATTATGGCGCGGGCATGTTCGGGCGGGAGGAATTTGCCCAGATGGCCACCATGCTCGCCGACATCAAGGGTCGCTTCATCCTCAGCATCAATGATGCGCCGGGGATACGCGCGACCTTCGCCGCCTTCGCGATCGATGAGGTCTCCACCACATATACCGTAGGCAGCAGCAGCAACGCCAAGTCGGCGCGGGAACTCATCATCTCCAACTGATCGCGCCCGCTCGCGGTCCAACGGCCTCCCTGCATCACACATGCAGGGGGGCCGCTTTGCGTCCAGCCCACCTCAACCCAGCACGCCGACACTATCCGCCCGGTCCCTCTCCACCGGACCGCGCGCGCCGCGCTTGGCTCCCCCCCTCGCCTGCACTCTTTCCCTATCGGAAATGACGCAGTGGGCGAATGAGCCGCATTCTTAGAGCCCGTAGGCGCTAGGCCACACGACACAATGCTCTGTTTTGACGCGATTTTCAGACTGACCGCCATTTGAGGTTATGAAAACAGGGTGTCGGTGCCCGGCGCTGTCTGAGGGGGCAGGCGGGAAAACGTGAATAATGTGAATATGCACCCGAATTGCCTGACAACCCTTTGTAAATGGATGATATTTTTATTCAAAAAAGTTTGAATATTGACGAATAATCGACGTCCGATTTTGCATGTCGTTGTTTTTGTGTCGTTTTTTTTGGGCCAAAGTTCACTCTCTCTCTTCGAATATTATTCATAAATTATTCGAATATTATTCACTTAGAAATGGCGAAAATCCGCCGTTATTCACATTATTCACATTTTCCCGCGACCCCCCTTGCCGCTTTTGGCTCGGGGCATTGATATTTTTTATACGGTGCGTAAGAGGCTGAAACTGACAGTCACGAGCGTCGCCTGGGCCAGTGATCGATATGGTATCGCGTATGGTATCGGACGGGGCTTCGATTGAGGTTTTACCTCTAATACAAATAGATAATTGGATTTTGCGGCGGACACTCTGTCCGCCATTTCATGTTGAGCAAGCGGAGAACGGGCGGTGCGTGGACTTCAAGCGACGATGAGCCTGCTGGGTGCAGCGCTCCTTGCCGGTCTGTCCGCCAGCGGCGCGGGCGCGCAGACCGGTGGCGAGATCGTCCAGCCGATCCCAGCGGACATCGGCGCGCGCGACAATGCGGCCGATACCGCCGCCTTTCAGGCCTATCTCGCCACATTGCGGCCAAAGGCGCAGGCCATGGGTATCAGCGACGCGACATTCCGCTCGGCAATCGCGGGGCTTACGCCAAATCCACGCGTCATCCAGCTCGATCGCGGTCAGCCCGGCGGCCCCATCGGTAGCGCGATTCCGCCGTTCGAGCCTTACAAGCTCCGCCATGTCGACGCGCAGCGCATCTCACGCGGGCGTGTCGCTTATGCGAATAATCGCGGGCGCCTTTCGGCGATCGAGCGTGAAACCGGCGTGCCCGAGGAAATCATGGTCGCCATTTATGGGCATGAGACCAACTATGGCGCCGTGGTCGGCGATTTCGACCTGATCCGTTCGCTCGCGACGCTGGCCTTCGAAGGGCGGCGGCGCGCGCTTTTCGAGCCGGAGTTTCTCTCTGCAGTGAAGATGCTGGACAATGGCATCCCGCGCAGCCGCCTTGTCGGCAGCTATGCCGGGGCCACCGGCTACCCGCAGTTCCTGCCGAGCGTCTATCTGCGTCTGGCACGGGATGCCGATGGCGATGGCCAGCCCGATATCTGGCGGAGCGAGGCGGACGCGCTGGCCTCCATCGCCAATTATTTCGTCAATGCCGGATGGCGCAAGGGCGAGCCATGGGGCGTGGCCGTGACGGTCCCCGCCGGGCTCGATCGTCGCGCGATCGCCAACCGTACGCATCCGCCGCGTTGCCCCCGTGTGTTTGACCGGCACAGTCGCTGGCTGACCATTGCGGAATGGCGAGCGCTTGGGATCACGCCGCAAGGGGCATCATGGCCGGCGGACACGACCCTGGCAACGCTTCTGGAGCCCGATGGCGCCGGCAAGACCGCTTACTTACTGACTGGTAACTACCGCGCGATATTGGACTATAACTGTTCCAATTTTTACGCTTTGTCGGTGGGGTTGCTTGCGGATGCCGTTAAAAACTAAACTCACCGGGGCCAGACTGGCCACTGGAAGCCTTGCTTGTCTCGCCCTTGCCGGGTGCGGCTCATCCAGCGGAGCACTGGAGCGTCCGGTGGCGCCGGCCACCGGCGCCGCTGCCGAGGCGGGAATAGCCTCGGCAACCAGCGATTTTCCGGTGACGCTTGGTGCGCCCTATACCATCGGATCGCGCACCTTCGTGCCTGCCGATACGCTCAATTTCGATGAGGTCGGTCGTGCGCTGATCGGCCATGGCGCATTCGGCAGCATCCCGGAAAGCGCCATAACCGCTGCACACCGGACCCTGCCGCTGCCGAGCTATATCGAGGTGACGTCGCTTACCAGTGGACGAACCATCCTCGTGCGCGTCGTCAAGCGCGGGCCGATGGATGCCAACCATATCATCGCGCTTTCACCGGGCGCGGCCGCGCAGCTTGGCCTCGCGGCGGATAATGAGCCGGTGCGGGTACGCCGGGTCAATCCGCCTGAGCAGGAGCGGGCCGCGCTGCGCTTTGGTGGCCGCGCCGCTGAACGACTCGAGACTCCCGCCGGCTTGCGAGGCGCGCTCATCGCGAAACTTGCCCGACAGGAAGGCACTGTCGCTCCGGTCGCGCAAGGGCCTGCACCGCAAGCACCGGCAACGCCCGCAGTGATCCGCCCGGCCACACCGCGACCGACGGCGAACGATGTGGTCACTCAGGCGGGGGCTGATTTTTCTCGACCGGCAGCCGGTCCGGCGCCGGCCCGGCCTGTCCCTGCGCTTCCCGCAAAAGCACCACCAGCCGCAGCAGTGACGCCAGTCGCGGCAGTGACGCCAGCACCCGTTGCCGCTCCGGCACGCACCGGCCGCTATGCCGTGCAGGTCGCCGCGCTTTCCTCGCGGGCGAGCGCGGATGCGATGGCGCAGACCATCGGGGGGTATGTCGAGCAAGCAGGCACGCTCTTCCGGGTTCGCACCGGCCCCTATGCCACGCAGCCTCAGGCTAGGGCCGCAGCGGCCGCACTGCATGGCAAGGGCTTTCCTCAGGCGCGCATGGTGGCTAATGACAGGCGCTGACCGGCGCTGACTCCCCATCCGGTCTTTCAGCCTGACTGACCGGACATTCACTCGATGCGTAAATTGATGCCGTTCGTTGCTGCCCTGGCACTGACAATGCCGGTGCGTGCCGCCGCGCCTTCCTATGAGTCGGCCGCGCCTATCGCCTATATGATCGATCTTTCATCGGGCCGGGTGCTCTATGATCGCGATGGCGAGAAGCAGATCCCGCCAGCCTCCATGGCGAAGATGATGACCACTCATGTCGCCTTCCGCCTTGTTCAGGAAGGCAAGCTGAAGCTGGACCAGACCTTCACCGTGCGGCCGGACACATGGAAGAAGTGGCACAGCCAGGGGTCCACCATGTTCCTCTCGCCGGGTGAGCAGGTCTCTGTGGAAAATCTCCTGCATGGCATCGTTACGCTCTCGGGCAATGATGCCTGTGTGGTGCTGGCCGAAGGCATTGCCGGCACGGAAGAATCATTCGTGGATCTCATGAACGCGGAAGCGCGGAGACTGGGTCTGGCCGGTAGCCGTTTCGGCACGTCAAACGGCTGGCCGGATGAAGGGCGCACGCTTGTCACCGCCAGGGATCTTGCAAAGCTCGCGGCCGCGACGATCGAGGAAACGCCTGATCTCTACAAGCGCTTCTACGCGACCACGTCTTTCTCCTGGGGCAAGACAATGGGTGGGTCTGACATTCAGCAGGCCAACCGCAATCCCATTCTCGGCAAGATCGCCGGCGCCGATGGCCTTAAGACCGGCCATACGGAGGAAGCGGGCTTTGGCTTCACGGGCTCCGCGATCCAGAATGGCCGGCGGCTGGTGATGGTCGTGGCGGGGATCAACAGCTTTAACGGCCGCATTGCTGAGTCCGTGCGTTTCATGGACTGGGGCTTCAAGTCCTGGCGCTCCCGGCCACTGTTCACCAAGGGCACACAAGTGGAAACGGCCGAAGTGCAGGGCGGCTGGAGCCGCACCGTGCCGCTCGTCGCCCCACGCAACCTTGCCGTGACATTGCCGATCACCGGCGCGGACAAGCTGAATGCCCGCGTCGTCTATGACGGCCCTGTCGCCGCGCCGATCGCCAAGGGGCAGGAGATCGCCCGTCTCGTCGTGACGGACGGGGACGGCTCGACACAGTCGCTGCCGCTCGTGGCGGGTGAAGAGGTTGCGCAGGCGGGCTTTTTCGGCCGGCTGTGGACCGGCTTTCTCTCCTTTTTCGGCTGAGCGGGGCGTCATGGCCGTGTCGGCGCGCTTCATCACGCTTGAAGGTGGCGAGGGCGTCGGCAAGTCCACCCAGACGCGGCGTCTGGCCGAGGCGTTGCGCGCACGTGGGCTGGACGTGGTCGAGACGCGCGAGCCCGGCGGCAGCGCCGGCGCGGAAGCCATTCGCGCGCTGCTGCTCACGGGCGCGGGCGACCGCTGGACGACCCGCGCCGAAGCGCTGCTCTTCGCCGCCGCGCGCGGGGACCATGTGACGCGGACGATTCGCCCGGCGCTCGCGGCCGGGCAATGGGTGGTGTGCGATCGTTTTCTGGACAGCAGCCGGGCCTATCAGAGCGCCAGCGGCGAACTGACCGACGATGAGATCATGGCGCTTCACGACATTGGCAGCGGCGGCTTCCTGCCAGAGCGGACGCTGCTCCTCGCGTTCGATCAGGCGGCGGGTGCGGAGCGGGCAAGAGAGCGGGACGGGGGCGTCGGCGATCGCATTGGTGACAGGACCAATGATTTCCATGCCGGCGTTGCCGCGCGCTTTGCGGCTATTGCCGCTGCCGAGAGCGGACGCGTCCACACCGTCGATGCATCCGGCACGGCCGATGAGGTGACGGCCCGGCTAATCGCCGCGCTCGAAGACCTGCTGCCGCCTCTCGCCTCATGACCCGCTGGATCGGTCATGATGCCCAACTGGCCGAGTTGATCGACGCGGCGGCCTCGTCACGCCTCCATCATGGCTGGCTGCTCACCGGCCCCAAAGGCGTCGGCAAGGCCGGCATCGCCACGGATTTCGCCGCACGCCTGCTCTCCGAGCCCGGATCATCGGGCATGAGCCCGGAGGCGTTCACGCCGCTTGAAAGCATGACGACCCGCCTGATGGCGAGCGGCGCTCACCCAGATTTTCTGCGGCTGGAGCGTCTGGAAAAGGAAGACAAGAAGAGCGAGGAAAGCCGTCTCGCGCGCAGCATCACCGCCGATCAGGCGCGCGGCGTGGCAAAGCTGCTGCAAAGCGCGCCCGCCATGGGGGACCGGCGGGTGGTGCTGGTCGACAGCGTGGATGATCTGGAAGCGCATGGCGCCAACGCACTGCTCAAGGCGCTGGAGGAGCCGCCGCCCGGCGCGATCTTCCTGCTCATCTCGCATGTGCCCGGCCGTCTGCTGCCGACCATCCGTTCCCGTTGCCGGGTCATTCGCTTTGGTCCGTTGGGCGCGCGGGACATGGAAACCGTGCTGACCCGGCTGATGCCGGATCAGCCAGAGGCGGAGCGGGCCGCGCTTGCCCGCGCTTCGGGAGGGTCGCCGGGACGGGCGCTGGACCATGCCGGACTGCGCCTTGCCGAGCTGCACGAAGCGCTGGACGCCGTGTTGCGTGGCGGTGCGGAGGGGGAGGGCGCTCGTGCCCGGCTCATCCAGCAGCTTTCGCTGGTCGCCGCGCGTGAAAGGCTGACCGCTTTTCTGGATCTGGCACCGGATTATCTGGCGGCGCATGCGGCCGAGACGCCGGCCGGGCAGATCGGCGCGCTCATTGCCGCGCATGATGCGGTGCGTCAGCTCGTCGAGGGGGCTATCGTGCCTTATAATCTGGAACCCGGGGCGCTCATCCACATGATTTGTGATGCGATGTTCGGCGCGCAGCCCGGTGCGGGACGAGGCGCGGGCCACTAAGCCTGGCGGGATGGACGTGCGGGCGCGCGGCCCCTAGAGAGGGCCGGTTCCTTTCCTCACCAGCCTATGTGAAAGACATGATGGCCGCGCCGCTTACACTCACTACCGCCATTTCCTACCCCAATGGCCGGCCGCATATCGGCCATGCCTATGAGGCGATTGCGACGGATGCCATTGCCCGCGCGGCCCGGCTCGCCGGGCGCCCGGTCTACTTTCAGACCGGGACGGACGAACATGGCCTCAAGATGATGCAGACCGCGCGTGCGCAGGGCCGCACCCCGCGCGATCTAGCGGACGAAATGTCCGGCTATTTTCAGGAAATGTGCGTCCGGCTGGATATTAGTCAGGACCGTTTCATCCGCACCAGCGAGCCCGTCCATTATGCCGCCTGCCAGGCGCTCTGGCGGGCCATGGCGGACAAGGGCGATCTCTATCTCGGCCGTTATGAGGGCTGGTATTCCGTCCGTGACGAGGCCTTTTACGATGAGAGCGAACTGATCGACGGGGAGGGGAGGGCACGTCTCTCGCCGCAGGGCACCCCGGTCGAATGGACAGTGGAGGAAAGCTGGTTTTTCCGCCTCTCGGCCTATCAGCAGCCGCTGCTCGACCTTTACCGGGATCATCCGGATTTCATCCGTCCGGAGAGCCGCCGCAATGAGATATTGCGGTTCGTCGAAGGCGGCCTGTCGGATCTCAGCGTCTCACGCACCAGCTTTGACTGGGGCGTGCCGGTGCCGGGGTCGCCGGGCCATGTCATGTATGTGTGGGTCGACGCGCTCACCAATTACCTCACAGGCTGCGGCTATCCTGACGATGCCGGCCGCCTCGCAACATGGTGGGGCGAGGGGAGCGATATCCGCCATGTCATCGGCAAGGATATCGTCCGTTTCCACACGGTCTACTGGCCTGCTTTCCTGATGAGCGCGGGCCAGCGCCTGCCCGATCAGGTATTCGGCCATGGCTTCGTGCTTAACCGTGGCGAGAAAATGTCCAAGTCGCTCGGCAATGTCGCGGACCCGCTGGAACTAGCCGAACGGTTCGGTGTCGATGCGCTGCGCTATTTCCTGCTGGCTGAAGTGAACTTCGGAAATGATGGGAGCTATAGCGCACAAGCCATTGTTCAAAGGACAAATACCGAGCTTGGCAACGCCTTTGGCAATCTCGCCCAGCGCACCCTCTCCTTCATCGCGAAGAATCTCGGCGGGGCGCTGCCCAAAGCGGGCGATCGCACGGATGAGGACAGCACGCTGCTCGCGCTCGTGCGGGATGTGGTGAGCCGCCAGATTCCCGAGGCTTTTGACGTCATGGCGCCGCATCAGGCGATCGAGGCATGGCTTAAGGCCGTATTCGCCTGCAACGCCTATATCGACGCGCAAGCCCCATGGGCACTCCGCAAGACGGACCCGGCGCGGATGGAAACCGTGCTGGCTACGCTCTGCAATGCCATTGCCTGCCTTGCCGTAGGTGCCATCCCTGTCATCCCGACCAGTGCCGGGCGGCTGCTCGACCAGATGGGGGTGCCGGCAGAGGCGCGGCGCTTCGCCACCATTGCGGACGAAGCATGGTATCTCGCGCTGGCGGCCAGCGATTTCCGCCTCGCCGCGCCAACCCCGCTTTTCCCGCGTCTGGAATTGCCGGAAGACGGCGAGGGTGAAGGTGAGGGTGAGGGGAAGGGCGGCTGATATGCTCGTCGACAGCCATTGCCACCTCAATTACAAGGGGCTGGTTGACGATCAGCCCGGCGCTCTCGCCCGCGCGCGCGCCGCCGGCGTTACGACGATGCTCAACATCTCGTGCCGGGAGAGCGAATGGGCGGAGGTGATCGCGGTGGCCGAGCGCGAGGCGGATGTGTGGGCGTCCGTCGGCATTCATCCCCATGATGCGGACATGCATCCTCATATCGATACGGCCCGGCTGGTCGCTATGGCCGCGCACCCGCGCGTTGTCGGCATCGGCGAAAGCGGGCTTGATTATTATTACGACAAGAGCGACCGCGCGCGGCAACAGGCGAGCTTTCGCGCGCATATCGCCGCCGCGCGGGACACCGGCCTGCCGCTCATCGTCCACACCCGTGATGCCGAGGAGGATAGCGCCGCTATTCTGCGGGAGGAGATGGAGGAGGGAGCCTTTACCGGCGTTATCCACTGCTTCACGGCAAGCGATGCCTTTGCCACCATTGCGTTGGATCTCGGCTTTTATATCAGCCTCTCCGGGATCGTGACCTTTCGCAATGCGCGAGATTTGCAGGAGACGGCGCTGCGGATCCCCACCGACCGACTGCTTGTGGAGACGGATTCGCCATTTCTCGCGCCTGTGCCGCACCGGGGCAAGCCGTGCGAGCCGGCTTATGTGGCGGATACCGCCGCTTTCGTCGCCAAACTGCGTGGCGAAGCGCCCGAAGCGCTGTGTGAAAGCACGACACGCAATTTTCACCGGCTGTTCAGCAAAACTGAACCGTCCCCCGCGTGACCCTGCGGGTGATCCTGCTGGGCTGTGGCACCTCGTCCGGCGTGCCACGGATCGGCAATGACTGGGGCGTCTGCGATCCAGCTGAACCGCGCAACCGCCGCACGCGCGTCTCGATCATCGTGGAAAGCGCGACGACACGCATTCTGGTGGATACGTCGCCCGATATGCGCGCGCAGCTTCTTGCAGCGGATATCGCCGATGTCGATGCGATCCTCTGGACGCACGACCATGCCGATCATTGCCACGGGATCGACGACATTCGCCAGCTCATGCACCGGCGGGGAACAGCCGTGCTAGGCTATGCCCGCGCGCCGACTCTGCGTCATCTCCAGCGGCGCTTCGGCTATGCGTTTGAGGGCCGTCTTGGCTATCGGCCAATCATCGACGGCAAAGAGCTACCGGACTGCCTAACTATCGGTGATATTGAGATCAGCTGCACGGACATGCCGCATGGCGAGATATTCTCGACAGGATTCCGGTTCAGTCACGACGGAAGAAGCATAGGATATGCTACTGATTTTCATGAGATAACTGAGGATATGATCCGACTGTTCTCCAATCTCAACATCTGGATAGCCGATGCACTGCGCGTTGCGTCGCACCCGACCCACGCCAGTCTTTCGATGACGCTTGAGGCCGCCGGACGATTGCAACCCGGTCAGGTGATCCTGACCCATATGGATCAATCCATGGATTATAGGGCCTTGGTGGAAATGCTGCCCAAAGGCATCGAGCCGGGCTATGATGGTATGGCACGGACTGCCTGAAAGGCCTGATATCATGGAAACGAGCCATATTCTCTGGCTGCTTCTTGCGCTGCTATTACCCGTGAGTGCGCTCATGGCGCGAGGGCTGCCGGCCGCGCATGTCATGCGGCTTGTCATCATCTGGACCATCATCATCGCGGCGATCGCGCTGATCATCTGGACAGCGCAGCAAAGCGGCTGGATCGGCACGGCATGACGGGGATCGCTCCGACTGGTTCACGTTCAGATTTAACATAATATATATTATCGGACTATCGGAACTTGGCGAACGCAGCGCCCGTTCAGGTGTCCCCTGTCCTGTCAGCCATGGCCGCAGCTAGTTGCCCACTGCGGTTGCGGTTGTCGCAACCGGCAGCAATGTGGAATAAATCACATTCACGAATTTCTGGAAGTCTGCCAGCGGTGCGTTGGACACGTAGAGCACGTCCTTGTCGCGAATAGGAAAGCTCTGGGCGATGAAGAAGGTCGCGGGGTCCTTCATATTGATCCGGTAGATCACCGGAATCTTGCCGTCCGCTGTCGTCGGCAAAGATGCCGCGGAACTGGACGTCACCGCCTTCGGATCTTCCAGACGGAAAAGGAAAACCCCCTTCATGTCCGCGCGTTGATCTTGCAAGCCGGCGACGCGGCCCAGCGCTTGTGCCAGCGTGATGCCTGTTGCCTCTATCGGAATTTCTTCATTCCTGCCGGTCGCGCCCAGCGCTGTGAAGCTGAAGGGCTGATAGAGCACCGTCATCACGTCATCAGGCTGAAGAATGACATTCTGGCTCGGGTCCCGAATCACCGCCTCAAGCGGCATCATGGTGACAGTTGAGCCCCGCGTGATTTGAAGCGTGGTCTTGTTAACCGATTGCTTGACCCCGCCGACACTGGCCAGAATATCCAGCACGCGTTCACCCTTTGCGGTGAGCGGCACGCGCGCGCTGCTCACGACGTCGCCAACGATCGTGACGTTCGCCGCGGCGTTCCGTACCAGTCTAACGATGGTTTGCGGCTGATGCGCTTTGCCAACGAGGCGCGCGTTTATCTCTCCGCTGATCTGCTGCGGCGTGCGCCCGGCAGCCTGTATCCTGCCCGCAAAGGGAATGGTGATCCGCCCATCACTATCCACCATCTGCTCAGGCAAGGTGGTGCCGCGTGCAGCAGTGCCCGCTGAAATGAGCCGCGCATCACCCCCTGTTGCGCCGAACAAAACGGCGGGCGGGGCTTCCCAAATCGCGATGTCGAGCACGTCGCCCTTGCCGATCACGGACCCGATCGGCCGCCCTTCACCAATATCCCTGGAGAACAGCCCCTTGGGATCATGCGCGATCAACTGACGCGTCACGGCGTCGGTCACATCGACAATCTGAATGCCGGACCCGTTGGCATGTTCCGATGCATTATTGATGTTACGCGACGACGGACCACTCGCGGACATCACGGCACAGCCGGAAAGCGACAACGCCAGACAGGCGCTGCCAAGCATCCGGGAGAGTGACGGGCTGTTTTCCATATAGTTCAATACTGCCAAAAACGGTTGCGACTACTCGGCCTCATTGCGGAAACTGTCTATGCACGGACCGGTGCCTGAGCATGAATCAGTGTTCCAGCATGACCTTGGACGAACGCTCTAGGCGATGGTGCATGGAAATGCACCGAAAAGGATGAGGCGCCCTGCCCGCCGGTTCGCTTCCCCAAATATTCAGCGAAAAGGGAGGGGAAGCATGTGGCCTCCCCTCCCTCTATCCATCAGCGAGAGATAGGAATGGGAGAGCGATTGCTCCCCCCTCCCCTTATTTCTCCCCGTATCTCGCATAATAATAGCCGTAATTCTCGCCATAGCCGAACTTCTGGGCATCGAACTTCGAGAGAATAGCGCCGATCGGATGGGTCTGGGTCGCATGGAGACGAGCGACGGCAGCCTTGAGGTTCGTAAGCCGTGTGTCGCTTGCTTCGATGACCAATATGGTCGCGGCGACATTGGCGGCAATCTGAAGAGCGTCGGCAAGGCCGAGCACCGGCGGCCCGTCGACCAGCACGAGATCATGGCTGGCCTGAAGCGCGGCGACGACATCAGCCAGACGGCGCCCGTCCAGCAGCAGCGTCGGATCTGGCGGCAGCGGGCCGCTGGTGATGACATTGAGCCCGGGAATACCGCTCTTCTGCGTAACCGCGCCAAGATCAGACTGCCGGGCAAGGAGCTGCGACAGACCGGTCTTGTTGGGCAAGCCAACGAAACGGTGAGCCGTCGGCGCACGCATATCGGCATCGATCAGGACAACACGCTTGCCTGCCAGTGCAAATTCACGAGCGAGCGCATAGCTGAGGGTCGATTTACCCTCGGAAGGCCGGGCGCTGGTGAAAGAGAGGCTTGCCGGCACACCATCGGCCGTGGACAGCTCGAGTGCGGCGCGAATGGCATGCACCGCCTCCGAGAACGGCGTTTTGGGGTCCTTGAGCGTCTCCGCCGGCGAGACATCGCCGTCCACCTGTGGGGTGACGCCGAGGAGCGGAAGCCCACCACGGCTCGTCACATCCTCAGGCGTCCGCACGGCATCGGTCAGTTGCTCACGGGCAATCACCCAGGCTCCTGCGCCGGCAAGACCAAGCAGCAGCGCCATTGCCATGTTGATGAGCGGACGTGGCGATGCCGGTGCCTTGGGCGCGATTGCCGGATCGATCAGCGAGATGTTGTTCGTTGTGACGCCGGCTTCCGCGCTGACTTCCTTGAAGCGCTGGAGCAGAGCTTCATAAAGCGCGCGGTTCGTATCCACTTCACGCCGCAGGATGTTGTACTGGACGGAGCGGTCCCGCTCGGCCAGCGTTTCACCCTTGAGCCCGCCAACCGTAGCGGCCAGCGACTGCTCCTGACGCAATGCCACCATGTAGCGATCGCGAATGGACGTCTTGATGCTGTTCGCGAGCTGTTGCAGCTCACGCTCCATCGCCGTGATCGCCGCTGCCTTTTGCTGGACATTGGGATGCCCGTCCTTCAGCCGCTCACGCATCTCGCGATAGGATACGCGGGCTTCGGCCAATTGTTCGGTCAGGCGCTGCACCGCCAGATTGGACAGCACTTCCGACAGGCTCATCACCGAGGTCGCCTGAGCCTGCGACCATTGCTGCTGCGCGGCGATGCGGGCAGCCTTCGCCGCCGCATAGGCGTCGTTAAGCTGCACAAGGTCGGACGTCTTGAGGGACTGGCCGCTGCCGGCTGCCGCGCCATCCGCGCCGCCGCCACCGATCTCGATCAGGCCGGCCGCGCGCGCGAAACCGATCATCGCGCGTTCTGAATTCTCCAACTTGACCCGGGTCTGATCGAGCTGACCGGTAAGGAACTGCCGCGAATAGGTCGACTGGTCGAACCGCCGCTGCAGGTTGCTTCCGATATAGGCATCCACATAAGCATTGGCGAGCTGCGCTGAGAGCGCGGCATTGCCCGTCTCGATGCTGAGCCGCGCAACGCGGCTCATCCGCGGCAAATCGACACGCATGGCCGCCTGAAGAGCGTCGACTGCCGGAGCGCGACGCTGAGCGGCGCTCTGTCCGTTATCCAGCGCCTTGAGCCGCATTCCTTCACGGAACCGCTTGTCTTCGACAAGACGCAGCTTGTCCACGACCCGCTCGGCCAGATCCCGGCTGCGAAGCACGTCAAGCTGTGTCTGGAGGAAACGATCGCTGTCACCGGAAATGCCGAGCTGATCGCGGTCTTCCGTCCCCAGAACCTTGGCGGCCTGCTGGTCTATCTGGATGGTCGCCGTCGCTTTATACACCGGGCGCGTAAGCAGGATGCTTGCGATCCCCAGCAGCAGCGCCGTTGCGATGATTGCCAGGACCGACCAGCGATGGCGCATGATCGTCGCCCAGATCGCCTGCGGATCGATCTTTGGCATCGCGGGCATCGTGATGGCTGCTCCCGCGTCCAGTGCCTGCCCCGCCCGCGACGCTATCGCCGCCCTGCCGCTCGTGCGGTCGTCTATGCCAGCGCTCACCAGATCACCCCTCACCAAATCGCCGGACGGAAGACATTGAGCAGCGGCGAAGTCTGCAACACGTCTCTCCACAATCCGCGAACATTCGAATAGCCAACGACGACGACGTCGTTTCCAAAGACCGCCGGGTCCGGTGCCTCGCCACGCCGGATGCTTGCGACATCGAACAGGGCAGCCATGCGCTGCCCGTCGATCGTGCGCAGAATCACGACCTGATTGAGCGCCGCAACCTGGGTTTCACCCTGCGCGAGCGAAATCGCCTCCAGCAGCGTTGCCGGTCCCTTGATCGGGTAGGCGCCCGGCGTGCGGACCTCGCCCTGCACCACGACCTTCTGCGAGATCGAACCGGTCACGCTCACTGTGATCTGCGGGCGAACAAGATACTGCCCGCCATAGCGCTGCTCCAGTTCCCGGCTCAGTTCCAGCGCGGTCTTGCCCACCGCCGTCACTTCACCGACCAACGCAAGGTTGATCCGCCCGGCGGCATCAACCTGCACGTCCTTGACGGTAAGGTCAGGCTCCTGAAACACGCTGATGTCGATCGTATCGAACGGGCCGATCCGGTAATCACGCACCGTCATCTGCCCGGATGACGCCGGATAGGCCTCCGGCAACGCGGTTCCGTCTCGCAGCGCGGGGCCGACATTACGCACCGCGCAACCACCCAGCACCCCCGCAAGCGCTACGGCACTGATAAGCCGAACGCCCAATCCACCTGTCCTCTGCGACATGTCCGCCCCAGTTCTGCCGCCAGGCATTTGCCCGGCTTGCGTTCAACAAACATAATAAAACGACAAAATCTAGATATGCCCATGAGCATTCGATAACGCACCGTCAAGCATGTCTGGCGGTCCAATGGTCCCAGCAAGATACATAGCGAACCAGTTCTCGCCTTAATAGATCGAGTTAATGTTGCCGTGGATGGGAACGAACAGACGCAGAAAAGCGCCCATTATGGAGGCGTAGCATAGTCGATAGGTCTATAATTATCGCGCGACTCGGGAGGAAGTTCGGCGCATCGCGAGATCGTTATTAACCATTTGCGCTATATTTTGCTGATTAGATCGGAAGCCCGGTCATGTGCGATGGTCGGCCTGCGCCAATGTTCCGTTTGTCTGCTCCGCCTGCAATAGGCCGGGAAGCCCGTTGGCAAGCGCCGGGCACCGTGGGCGGTAATGATTGGCGGGAGCGATGGTGGGCCCGGCAGGACTCGAACCCGCAACCTAGCCGTTATGAGCGGCCAGCTCTAACCGTTGAGCTACAGGCCCCGCCATCGCTGTCGGGCGTTAACCGAGCGGGCTTGCCTTTGGCAAGTCACTCGCAACCCTCATTGATCATGAGATCCCATAGGCGGTGATAAAATCATCGAGAGAAAGCGGATGCACGCCCCGCCGCGACAAGTGCCCGAGCACCGCATCCCACCACAGATAGAAATCTTCCACGGCCTGATGATCCGGCGTGTAGGGCGTGTTGCCCGGCTCCAGCGTCGGCGAGTGAAAAGAAAAGCCGAGCACCGGCACATCTTCCGCGATCAGCGCGTCGATCGCGGCGCAGGCTTCACGGGCGGAGACCCCTTCGGGCGTCAACGGCACGCGACTGAGCAGACCCAATCGGGAGAACAGCCCGTTCACAACCGAAAAGCGCTGGCCAATCGGCTGGAGCCTGTCCCCTGCCCCGCCCAGATGGCCAAGAAATGCCGTGGAGAGAGGCAGCTCGATCAGGCCGCCATTAGGCCCGGCACGCCAGGGTGAAAGAGGCCGGCCGGAAAAATCCGGGCCATGTTGCGCGCGATAGTCGAACCGGCTGCGGACGGAACTATCAACGCGGAAGCCGGCCTCTTCCAGAAACCGTGCTGTCTCCGTGCCGACGCCATATCGCCCGGCACGAAACGCCCTTGGCGCCACGCCGAAGCGCTCCGTCAATCGGTCACGCAGGGCGAAGAGCTTGGCCCGCTCCAGAACGGGCGAGAGATTGCCGGCATAGCTATTGCGGGCCGACACCTCCTCTTCATGAGGCGGATTGACCCAGGGATGGAGATGCGCGCCGACATCCGCCGAGCCTTCGGCTATCCAGCCACGCATCAGCGCGACGGCCGCGTCGCTGTCCGCCACCGCATGATCCGTCACATAGACCGGCCGGACACCGCAGTTTGAAATATAGCGCTGAAACCGCTCCATCCCCTGAATAGCCGTGACCGCCCGCGATGCCCGATTAAAGGGCGCAGACCAGTCGAACTCCTCCTCGGTATCGACCCACAGCATGAAGCGCCGGCCAAGCCCTGGCGGCGTAGGCAGCATCGAGGCCGGATCTGGCTGATCGGTCAGACGCGCGCTTGTCGGCCGGGACAATTGCGCCTTTGCTCCCGCTAATGATGCCTGCGTGTCGTTCATCGCCTTTTCCGCTGGTGATCGGAATGGTCCTATCGTCCATCCGTTGCGATGATGCTAAGGAAATCAGCCCCAGTCAGGCTTCCATCCGGTCATCATCGTCCAGTCCGCCACCCCAGGCCGGCGCGGGCAAGGTCAGCAGGCAGCTCTTCTCGGTCACCCGGAAAGCCCCGCCACATGTCGCGGCGAGGGAGCGCACGAGCCGGAGCGAGAACGCCGAACCAAGCGGCGGACCATCTGCGTCTTCATGTGGCATCCGGACGCTTTCGCGGTAGATATCCTCCTCCGCCCAACCTGTGAGCGCGATCGGCAGGTCAATCGTGAGATCGACCATCTCCGCCTCGGCGCGGGAACTGATGCGCGCCGCCAGCACTTCATTATCTGCACGCAGCGCCGCCAGTGTACGGAAGAGATGCATGAACAGCCGCTCGGCAAGTGCTGCGTCTACCTCGATCCGTGGAAGTTCACCGTCTGCTTCCAGCGCGATCCCGCTCGATCCGTCCGGAGCCAGGCGATAGGGCGCAAGGGCGCGGGCAACGAGGCTCAGCACCGGATAGCGCTTGCCGCGCATCTCCGCATCGCCACGCTCAAGCCGGCTCGCCAGATCAAGATCATCGAACGTGCCGATGAGATGGCGGGTATCATCCAGTATCCTGCCCGCCATCTCGCGATAATCGCCAGAGACCGGACCAAAAAGCTGGGTCTCGATGATCTCCGCAAAGCCCTGAATAGCGTTCAGCGGCGTCCGGAGTTCGTGCACGAGTTGCCGTGCCGTGCCTGCCGAAAGGCCACTCCATGTGGCACGGGAATCAGGTGGGCGAACGCTCAGCTCATGCGCCAGTGCGCGGCGTGCCTCGCCAGCATAGCCCTGAAAACGCCCCGTCGCGGGATCGAAATTCGGCCGTGCGCTCATCCGCCACTCGCCCGCGAGAGCCCCGATGCGGATGACATAGCGCGCGTCGACCATGGCCGCCCGCCGACGGAAGGCGCCCAGTCCCTGCCCGTCCGCACCGCTCAGACCATCGAGTGACGGCGCGCCGATGGTCAGGCCGATGGCCGCGGCACGTGGCGCGCCGCTCACGGCGCCGATAACGCCATATTCGTCCGTCTCGAACAAAAACCGCAGGATCGGAGCCGGAGCGGTGTCCACCGGCCCCCCGGTGCCCGTCGGATGCCGCGAACGAAACGCCTCGATCCTGTCGACGATCTGGCCGATGTCGCTCGTCCAGGCATCCTTGTTGCGATCGCCTGCGGCCATTTCATCGGGATGCGGGGCCGGATCGTCGCTCGCCGCCACCACCTGCCGTACCGCCGGCGCTGGCTGCACATCGTCCTGCATCTCCGCGTCGGCGTGCACAGGAACAATCGCATCCACTACGAGAGCAGTCTGGCAACATTCAGATCCCGGGCCGCACAGTTCGGCGCTCGTAAGCTCCAGCACGACACCGTCATTGGCCGCGTCCTCACTGGCCGCCAGCAGAGCGTCCGAAATATCCTCCTCGGGCATTGCATTGTCGTGGACCAGCGTCAGGTCCGTGCGACCGAACAGGCTGAGCGCAGCCTTGGCAAGCGGACCAAGCTCCGTGCGCCGGCGCAGAATACTGCGCGCGAACGGCCCGACCCCGGGGATCAAAGCCTGCCATTGCGCATCGGTTAATCGTGCCCGGTTCATTGTGGCGCTGACCACGGCCGGATGATCGCTGGAAAGATAGCGCACGAGTAAGGGCGAGCGAATCCATCCATCCAGCTCGGCAACCGAGGTCACTTTGCGCGCCAGTGGCACATCGTGCCGAATCGCATCCAGCCCGGCGAGCAGCCGTTCGCTCTCCGGCGAATCGATCTCGGACTCATGGCCGGGCGGCATCTGCGCAAGCAGATCCAGGCATTGCCGCCAGCGCGTTACCGCGGCGTCACTGCCTTCGCCCCGCGCGGAAAGCACGGTTTCCAAGAGATCGTTAAAGCGCATCGCGTTATTGTTCATCCCAACTTTGGGGTGTGATTAACCACCGCGAAACGCCAGGGCCAGCGCGCTAACCAAATTCGTTGCAGAGTGGGACAATTGCAATTGTCTGAAATTATCTTAGGGTGGGTGTGACCGAGAGGACAGGAAATAACAGCCAATGACATCTGCCTCGATTGACGCAATCGATATGCATATTCTCTCCGAACTTCAGGATGATGGCCGCATGACCAATGTGGACCTCGCGCGGAAGGTCGGACTAACCGCCCCGCCCTGCCTGCGCCGCGTCCGTGCGCTGGAGGATGCCGGGGTCATCAAATCCTACCATGCCCTGCTCGACCCGATCTCGCTTGGCTATAACATCACGGTCTTCGCGATGGTAAGCCTCAAAAGTCAGGCGGAGAGCGATCTGCGCGCGTTCGAGGCCTATGTCACCGAGTTGCCCGAGGTGCGCGAATGCCACATGCTGAACGGCGAAATCGACTTCATCCTGAAGGTCGTCGCGCGCGATCTGCAGAACTTCCAGCAGTTTCTCACATCCCGGCTGACACAGGCGCCCCATGTGGTGAGCGTGAAAACCTCACTCACCATCCGCACCGCCAAAAGCGTGACCGGCGTGCCCATTCCGAATCAGGATACTCAGGACTGAGGCCGAACCGGGGCAGAACCGGAGGGGAGGCACATCGCTGCCCTCCCCTCGCCGGTTCCCGCCGGATCAGGGCTGAGCGGCTGGCAGCACGGCGGCGGCCGATGCGGTCAGCGGTGAAGGCACGGACCAGAAGGTCGCGACATCAGCCCATGGTCCGCTCGTGACCTGATCCAGACTGGCCTGCCCGCCGGAGGCGTCCCCGTTGCGGATCTGGGCAATGCCAAGACGCACCGTGGCGCGGTCCTTGTCCGCCACGCCCTTCGTCAGCGCCATCCGATAATATTCAACGGCCTTCTCATACTGAGCGCTGGACAAATAGGTGTCCGCAACCTCCAGCGCCGCGTCCCCCTTCGCGGATTTGCCCGCCGCTGCGGCCTTGACCGGAAGATCGGCCAGCAACTTCTTGGACTTGGGCGCGAGCAGCGCAGCCTGTTTCGCCACATTGGCATCATTTCTGAGAATCGCGCCGCGCGACAGGCCCGCGTCCAGCGCGGCCTTGGCCTCGGTGAACTCGCCGGCATTATTGGCGGCAAGCGCATAGGTCAGCCAGTCCCGCTCCGTCACCAGCGCGTTGCGGGCAGCCGCCAGCCGATAGAGATCGAGGGTCTCCTCCAGCCCGACGCCGGGTTGCGCGACATAGGCGATGAGCGCGCTGCGCCAGTTGCGATCGCTCGCATAGGCCGTGAGCTTACGCTGGCTCCAGAGAGCGACCTTGCTGCGCTGGTTGGTCGCCACCGCGATGGAAATCGCGCGATCATACCAGCTTTCCGCCATCGGCGCGGCGCGGCCATCGAGCGGAACGGCGCCCTCCAGCGCCGCCATGGCGCCAGCGCCATCGCGCGAGCGGGCCAGCGCATCCGCCAGCGCGACCTGACCGGTCTGGTCCTTATAGCCAAGCTGCTCGGCATAGCGGATCTGCGCGACCGCATCCTTGGGATCGTTGAGCATCAGCGAGAGGATGCCGGCCTGATTGTGCAGCTTGGGCAGTTCCTTCGTTGGCGCGGCCTTCGAATCGAAAAGGAAGCTCAATGCCTTGCGCTCACCGCGCAGATCATTGGCGCTCGATGCCGCCTGAAGCATGAGACTGCCGGCGACATATTTTTCCAGCGGACTCTTCGCCTGATCGGCAAGCATCTGTGCGGCGGCGGCGGAGGGGGACGCCTTCACCTGCTCGGCCTGCGCGCGAAACGCGTCGGACAGTTCATACCCGGACTGGGCGTGCGCGGGCCCAGCGGCCAGCACGGTCAGGCTGGCCGACAACAAAAGCCCTGACAATCTCGCGCTTCGGGAGAAGCTCAGCATAAACGTCCCTCTCAAAATCATGAGCGGCCGGGAAGATGATCGTCCCCGGCCGCGATTTCATATCAGATCGAGCAGCCTGCCCATTCCGGTCAGCAGCTCAGCATCTCCAGTTCAGGCCGCGGGCGCTGCCGCGGGCTGGGTCAGCGAGAGCACCCACAGGTCCGCGATCTGCTTGCGAACCGCAGATGTTGCCGTCACCGCGCCAAAGGCCTGCTTCGCACTGGCAATGTCACCGCTTTTCGCCAGCGCGATGCCGAGGCGAGTATTCACCTCATTGGCATCTACGCCGCCCTTGCTGAGCGCCAGCCGATACATCTCAGCCGCCTTGGCATAATTGCCATAGCTCAGATAAGCATTGCCGGTCGACGCCGCGAGACGGCCATTGGCCGCTGTCGCCGCGCTCTTCTCGGATGCGGGCAGCGTGCTCTTGTCCTTGTCGATGCCGCCGCTCGCAGCCTGATAATAATCGGCAAAATCGGTGCCGCCGAGCTTCTGGCTGGCGCGGCCCTGATCGATGACGCTCTTCACCTCGCCAATGAGGCCGCCCTTGCTCGCGGCGTCGACATATTCGCCGATGCTGTATTTGCTGTCGAGCGACTTGGTTGCGCTCATCAGGCGCAGGAGATCCAGATTCTCCTCACGCGTCATGTTGCGGTTGGTGTCCTGAAAAGACCGCAGAGCGATCCGCCAGTTCTCCGGGTCGGGCGCCTTTTCGAGCGCCAGCTTGGTCCAATAGGCCATATCCGGCGCGCCGGAGAGTGCCGCCATCTTGAAACCGCGCGAATACCAGGATGCCGGCGCGGGCTTGCCGGCGGCTTCCTCAAGCGTGATCGCCTGCTTGAGCGCGGGCAGACCCTGCTGGACAAACTGCTTGCCGGTCGGGTTGAACTGATTGCCTTCCACATTCTTGTAGGCTTTGGCGAAATAGGTCTCGGCAACCATCAGATACGGCGCACTACCGGCATAGCCGCCCTGGATCGCCGCATTAAAATGCGCGATCGCCGCGTCCTCATCCTTGGCATTGAGCGCGAACTGGCCCGCGTAGAAGTGGAACTTCGCGGCATCTGCGGCCGGCGCCTTGCCAGAGCCCAGCATCAGTTCCAGCCCCTTGCGGCTGGTTGCCTCTTCCTTGAGGCCCTGTCCGGCATTCAGGTAGAAATTGCCAAGGAAATATTTGTCGTCCGGCGTCGTGGCCGTCGCGGCGATTTCATCCGTCTTGGCTTTGGCGGCGGCGAAATCATTGGCCTTCAGGAGCTTCTCCACTTCCGCGGCACCGGGGCGGAAGCCGGCGCTCGGCGAAAGCTTCATCGAATCGCTCTTCTCCTCCTTCTTGGCGGCGAAGGCGGGCGCGGCGACGACCAGCGATCCGGCGCCGAGGGCCAGAGCAATCGCGAAACTAAGGTTGGAAGCCAGACGCATATTCATCCCTCCAGACAGAATTGGCAGGATCACCCGACCGGGCGATCCGATAAACCCACTCCAGCGCAATGAACGTGGCTTTGCCGCCGCGCCGCTGAATGGCGTTTGAACGCCCTATATCCGCACCGTGTCGTGATGTCATGGCCTTGTTAGCGCATCCCGCCACCGCACCCCGACATCCTGGCGCCCGGCAAGGGCATGGCACCATGATAGAATGAAACGGGCTGTCAAAACAGGGGCGTGCCTACCCTTTTTGCTGGCTTTGGAATGCGCGTGGGGCTAGGTCGGTTCCAACCAAAATCCAGACATCCAGACGCGAAGAGAGCAGCCTTGAGCAGCGACGACACAGTCATTGCCGATCCCTCGGATATCACCCCCATCAACATCGTTGACGAGATGAAGTCGAGCTATCTCGACTATGCCATGTCAGTGATCGTTGCCCGCGCCTTGCCGGACGTCCGCGACGGGCTGAAGCCGGTCCATCGCCGCATCCTCTTCGGCGCGCATGAGCAGGGCTTTGTGTGGAACCGGCCCTACCGCAAGTCGGCCCGCATCGTCGGTGACGTGATGGGTAAATATCACCCGCACGGCGACAGCTCCATCTATGACGCCCTCGCGCGCATGACGCAGGACTGGTCGATGCGGCTGCCGCTCATCGACGGTCAGGGCAATTTCGGCTCCATGGACCCGGACGCGCCGGCGGCCATGCGCTACACCGAGGCGCGACTGGCCCGCGTGACCTCCACCGCGCTCCTTGAGGATATCGACAAGGACACGGTCAACTTCCAGCCCAATTATGATGCGAGCGAGAGCGAGCCGCAGGTGCTCCCCGCCCGCTTCCCCAATCTGCTGGTCAACGGCGCGGGCGGCATCGCCGTGGGCATGGCGACCAATATTCCGCCGCATAATCTTGGCGAGGTGCTGCGCGCCTGCAAGGCCTATATGGATAATGGCGCCATCAGCATCGAGGAGCTGATGGAGATCGTGCCGGGGCCGGACTTCCCGACCGGCGCGATGATCCTGGGGCAAGGCGGCGCGCGCAATGCCTATCAGACCGGGCGCGGATCGATCATCATGCGCTCGCGCCACGAGATCGAGACGCTGCGGAACGACCGCCAGCAGATCGTCCTGACCGAGATCCCCTTTCAGGTCGGCAAGGCGGGGCTTGTCGAGAAAATCGCCGATGCCGCCAAGGACAAGCGGATCGAGGGCATCAGCGACATTCGCGACGAATCGAACCGCGAGGGCGTTCGCATCGTCATCGAGCTGAAGCGCGACGCGACGGCGGATGTGGTGCTGAACCAGCTCTGGCGGCACACCCCCGCCCAGTCGAGCTTCCCCGCCAATATGCTCGCCATCCGCGGCGGCCGGCCGGAACTGCTCAACCTGCGCGACATCATCGAGGCGTTCGTCCGCTTCCGTGAGGAGGTCATCACCCGGCGCACCAAGTTCGAGCTGAACAAGGCCCGTGAGCGCGCCCATATCCTGCTCGGCCTCGTCATCGCCGTTTCCAATCTCGATGAGGTGGTGCGGATCATCCGTGCCTCGTCCAGCCCGGCCGAGGCGCGCGAGGCGCTGCTGGCACGCGAGTGGCCGATCGGCGACATCGCCGCCTATCTCCGCCTCGTCGAGGCGATGGACGAAGAGCATGAGGGCGACACCTATCGCCTTTCCGAGATTCAGGTCCGCGCGATTCTCGACCTGCGCCTGCACCGCCTGACGGCGCTCGGCCGTGACGAGATCGGCAACGAGCTCAAGGGCCTTGCCGAGGCGATCGCGGGCTATCTCCTGATCCTCGGCGATCGTGTCCGCCTCTTCGCGGTCATGCGCGAGGAATTCGACGCGATCGAGACGGAGTTCGCGACGCCGCGCAAGTCCACCATCGCGCCCGCTGCCGACGGCATCGAGGATGAAGACCTGATCGAGCGGGAGGACATGGTCGTCACCGTGACCATGGAAGGCTATATCAAGCGCACGCCGCTCGATGCCTTCCGCGCGCAGAACCGGGGCGGCAAGGGCCGCGCCGGCATGGCGACCAAGGACGAAGACGTCATTACCGAGCTTTTCGTGACGAGCACGCACAATCCCGTGCTGTTCTTCTCGACAGCTGGCAAGGTTTACCGGCTCAAGGTGTGGCGTCTGCCCGAGGGTGGACCCGCAACGCGTGGCCGGCCGATGGTGAACCTGCTGCCGCTGGCGCAGGGCGAGACGATCCAGACCGTGCTTCCCCTCCCCGAGGACGAGAATGCGTGGAAGGATCTCCACGTCATGTTCGCGACGGCGAAGGGCAGCGTGCGGCGCAACAGCATGGATGCCTTCGCCAACATCCCGTCAAACGGCAAGATCGCCATGAAGTTCGAGGGCGACGATGCCGATGACCGGCTGATCGGCGTTGCGCTGCTCAGCCAGGATGACGATGTGCTGCTCGCCTCGCGTCAAGGCAAGGCCATTCGCTTTCAGGCAGACGATGTGCGCGAGTTCCAGAGCCGCGCCTCGACCGGCGTGCGTGGCATGGTGCTGAAGGGAGACGATGAAGTCATCTCCCTTTCCATTCTGCACCGTGTCGGCACCGGACAGGAGGAGCGCGAGGATTATCTGCGCTTCGCGGCCTGGAAGCCGGACCGCGAGGATGCGTCCACGCTTGATCCCGCCCGTTTCGAGGAGCTGGCCGAGAGCGAGCAGTTTATCCTCACCGTTTGCGCCAACGGCTATGGCAAGCTCAGTTCCGCCTATGAATATCGGCGTACCGGACGCGGCGGACAGGGCATCACCAATATTGATAATATCGCCCGAAACGGCCTTGTCGTCGCCAGTTTCCCGGCAGTGCGCGCGGACCAGCTCATGCTCGTCACCAATCAGGCCAAGCTCATCCGGATCGGGCTGGACAGCCTACGTGTCATCGGGCGCGGATCGGCGGGCGTGCGCCTGTTCGATGTGGCGGACGAGGAGCATGTGGTGAGCGTAGCCCGTATCGAGGAAAGCGATGACGAAGCGGATGACGCTTCGGTCAATATCACCGCCGGTGACGTGACGGAAAGTGACGCGGCGGGCAAGGGTGACACGGCAGGCGACGTGCCGACGGACACCACCGACACCGAATAGGCCGTGGATGTTTAGCGCGGGCCGGGCGGCTGTCAGCCCCCTCCCCGCGCTGCCGCGTCCTAGACCCCGCCCCGCCATCGCGGTCGGGCGCCATCCCGCAGCACCTCATGCGCGCAGTTATGGCCCGGCGCGCCGGTGACGCCGCCGCCGGGGTGCGTGCCTGCGCCGCACATATAGAGCCCGCGCACCGGCCCGCGATAATCGCCATGGCCAAGCACCGGCCGCGCGGCCCAGAGCTGATCGACCGACATGGCGCCGTGCATGATATCGCCGCCGATCAGCCCGAACGTCTTTTCCAGCCCCAGCGGCGACAGCGCGCTATGGCCAAGGACAAGCGCCCGGAAACCCGGCGCGAAGTGCTCCACGGTATCGAAAATCGCGTCGATCGCGCCGATCTCTTCGGCAGGGTCCGCCCAGCTCCGTCCATCCGGCAGATCCGGCGCGAACTGCTGGCAGAAGAGGCTGGCGACATGGGCGCCCGTCGGCGCAAGGCTCTCATCCACGGTCGAGGGGATCAGCATCTCCACAATCGGGCGGCGCGACCAGCCACGCGCCCGCGCATCCACAAACGCACGATCCATATAATCAAGCGTGGGCGCGAGGATGATGCCGCTCTGATGATGCTCGCCGGGCTCCGGCAGGCTGGTGAAGCACGGCAGACCGGACAGCGCGACATTCATGCGGAACGTGCCTGAGCCGGTGCGGAACCCCTGCATGCGCCGGGCGAAGTCGACGGGCAGATCGCTCGGGTCCATCAACCGGTTGTAGAGCAGCGCCGGGCCGACATTGGCGATGACACGCCGCGCGGCGATCTCCACGCCGCTCTCCAGCCGCACACCCGCCACCGCGTCGCCATCGACCAGCACGCGCGCGACCGGGCTTTCAAGGCTGATGTCCGCCCCTGCTTCCCGCGCCGCTGCCGCCATCGCCTGCGTGATCGCGCCCATGCCGCCGACGCTGTGACCCCACGCCCCCTTCTTGCCGTTCACCTCGCCAAAGACATGGTGGAGCAGCACATAGGCGCTGCCCGGTGTATCAGGCGAGGCATAGTTGCCGACCACCGCGTCGAAACCGAAGGCGGCCTTCACCGCCTCGCTTTCGAACCAGCCATCGAGAAATGCCCGGGCCGACTTCGTAAAAAGGTCGAGCATGTCGCGCTGAAGGGGCAGTCCGCCGCGCGCCACTGCCCGCCCCTGCATCGCCGCGTCGATCAGCGCGCGCCAGCCGCCGCCGGCATTGGGCGGAGTCCGTAGCGCCATATCCCGCATCACATCCGCCACGCCATCCAGCATCGCGTAGTAATCCGGCAGCGCGTCGGCATCGGTGGCGGAGAATTTGCGGAACTCTTCCTGTGTCCGGCCAAGCCCGCCGCCAAGCTTGAGAAAGCGCCCGTCCTCCTGCGGCAGGAAGTTGGAGATGGGGCGCTCAATCACGCGGTAGCCGCGCTCGGCAAGGCGCATGTCCCGGATCAGCTTTGGCTGGAGCAGGCTCACCGTGTAACTCGCTACCGAGTTGCGGAAGCCGGGGTGAAACGTCTCGGTCACCGCCGCGCCGCCCACAATGTCGCGCCGCTCCAGCACCCGCACGGAGAGGCCGGCGCGAGCCAGATAAAAGGCGCAGACCAGCCCGTTATGCCCGCCGCCGACAATCAGCGCGTCATAGGGCTGGACGGCCATATCCCGGCCTATTTCGCCAGCGCCGTCACAAGGTCGTGCCAGTAGACCAGCGCGCTGTCGATCCGGTCCGTCGGCGCGCGCTCATTGAGCCCGTGGGCGAAGCTGTCGCTCTCTTTCATCGCCAGCGAGGCGACGCCATAAGCGGGCACGCCGAGCGCGCGGAAATAGAGGCTGTCCGTTGCGCCGGCCGACATGGCGGGCACCACGGTCGCGCCCGGGAAGCGCCGGGCCACGGCATCCGTCACCGCCTTCATCACATCCTTGCGGAGCGGCGAGGCATCGGACGCGAGGGGATTATCGCGAACCTCCATCTTCGCCTGCGGATCGGCGATGACCCGCTCGATCTCCGCGCTTACCGAGGCGATGCTGACGCCGGGAAAAATGCGGCAGTTGATGTTGGCGCTGGCGCGTTGCGGCAGCGCATTGGGCGCGTGGCCGGCATTCACCATCGTTGCCACGCAGGTCGTGCGGATCTGGCCGATATATTCCGGGCGGGCCGAGAGCCGGTCTGCCGCTGCCACATCCGCCGGATTGGCGAGAAAGGCCTCGATCGTCCGCCGGGTTTCCGCGTCCTCGCTTTTCGCGCGGTGCGCCAGCGCCGCACGCGTCAGCTCATTCTGCATCGGCGGGAATTTATAGGCGCCCAGTCGGGCAAGATCGGCCACAAGGCGATAAATAGGGTTGGTCGCGGTCGGCGCGCTTGAATGGCCGCCCGGATCGGTGAGCGTGACGGTGAAGTCCGCATAGGTCTTCTCGGCGGCTTGCAGCGAAAAGATCGGAACGGTCCCGTCTTCCTTGATCGTGCCACCGCCGGCATCGCCGTTCAGCACCAGCCCGGCATGACGGTATTTCTGCGCCGCCGCCGCCGTGGTCTTCATGGCGGTTTCCTCATCGCCCGTCAGCACCAGTACGATGTCCTGCCGGGGCCGGAACCCTTCCTGCTTCAGCCGGGCCATGGTGGTCACCATCATCGCCACGTCATATTTATTATCTTCCGCGCCGCGCCCGTAGATATAGCCATTTTCCTCTACCGGCCGGAAGGGGTCGCGCGTCCAGTCTTCCGCTTTGGCTTCCACCACATCCATATGACCAAGGAGGACGATGGGCTTGTCGTGTGCCCTGCCCTTGAGCGTCGCGGTGAAATAGCCCGTCTCGCCGATGGGCGTGAAGACAAGGTCGCTGTCCTGATATCCCGCCGCCTTGAGAATGTCGACATAATAGGCCGCAAGCCTGGGCACATTGCCCCGCCCCTCGACTGTGGGAATAGCGACGGAGGTCATCAGGATGTCCTTCGCGTCCGGAATTTCGGCCGATGCCGGTGTCGCAGCCAGTATGGCCATCAGGGAGGTGGCGGCAATCAGAGCACGCATCGCGGATCTCCGGACGTTATGGTTCGATCAGGCGCTGATCGCACGGAATGCCGCCCATCGACAATGACTGTTTAGATCGTTCCGGCGCGGGTGGCCGGATGAACCCGGTTCATTCGAACGGCCGCTCGACGGCTGGACGCACCGCCAACGCCCACGCCCATTCATCGATCCGCAGTTCCTCAGGCCGAACAGGCGCCGACGGACAGAATAAATGTCCCATCGCGGCTCGATTGAGACGACAGTCTCTCCAAATTTTTCACCGAATGAAGCTTTCCGAATCTGGATGGGAAGTCTATCTCGCGCCAGCCGCCATTGTCGGTTAAGGGTGAACCGACATTTCGGGTAGCGAACCTTTTTGTGCCTGCCGGCCAGACTATTTGGTGCAGGCCACGTGTATCGCGCGATCGGCCGCTACACGAGAAGAATGGGCCTGTGCCCTAAAATGGACCTGGATTATCAATGAAAGTTCATCTTCACGGGTCGCACTTTTCGAACAACTTCGGCGATACACTGCTGGCCTATCTGGCAGCGGCGACAGTGGTGGAAACGGATAACGATGTCCTGTTCACCCGTCCCAACGCCGAGCTGGAAACCTATGCCCGCGCGCATCTGGGAAGCCGATTGGCGACCGATCCCAAGGGTGCGGATTGTCTTGTTTTCCACGGAGGGGGCTATTTTGGCGAGCCGCCCAAGGGCAGCAGCTTCTCCTGGGCCATGCGGTTCGCCCGCCGCCATGCATCGGTGGCGCTGCCATATATTCTGACGGGCAAGCCCTTTGCCATCGTCGGCGTCGGCGTTGGGCCGGTCCGAAGCTGGCTGGGCCGTTTCCTCGTGCGACGCCTGTTCAACCGCGCCTCCCTCGTCACGGTGCGCGATGTCGAGTCCGTTGCGGAACTGCGGCGGCTGGGGGTGAAGCGCCCACTGCCCATGTTCCCCGACATGGTGTTCGGGTCGGTTTCCGCCCTGGGCGGCACCTCTCCTTCCGAACGGCCTTATCTGGTCATTCATCTCGGGAGCTGGCCGTTCCCGCTGGAAGATCTGGCAACCGCGATCGCGACGATGTGTGGCAATACCGATCGGGATGTCGTGCTCATCACCGATCATGAGAATGACCATCCCAAGGTTCGTTTCTGCGAGGCGCTCGCCGCGAAGCTCGGCACTCTGAATCTGCAGACACGCGTGCATTCGCATCGTGACACGGCCTATCTTCTTGGCCTTTTGCGCCACGCCAGCGCCGTGGTTACGGACAAGCTCCATGTGGGCATTGTCGCGTCCGGCTACGGCGTTCCGGTGCTGAGCATCCCCAAGCATCCGAAGACCCCGCGCTTTTACGCCCAGATCGGTTTGCAGGCAGCGGTGCTGGACCCGTCCAACGTTAATGGGGATGCCCTGGCCAGCGCTCTTGCCGAAGTCAGAAAAATCATCATCGCGTCGCCACAGGCTCTCGATCAGCATCGTGGGGAGAGCCTGCATCACGCACAGGCAATCAAGCAGTTTGTGCAATCCGTTGATCCTTCGCATGCGAAGGCATCCTCGTGATCAAGTCGCTGGCCCGCGCTTATCTCTATTTGAGGCGCCAGTTCCAGAGAATCGACGGTAAGGCGCTGGAGTTAGTGATCTCGCAGCCGGGCCAGATGCTCCAGTTTGAGGGATATGGCCGAATTCATTCGCCCAAAAATCTTTCGCTCGGAACCCATATATTTATCGGCCGAAATTTCTTCTTTCAGGCCAAGGGCGGTATCTCGATCGGGGATTACTGTCATATTTCACGCAACGTGACGATCCAGTCGTCAAACCATGCCTATCAATCGTCATTGCTGCCATATGACAGGAGCACGGTGCTCAAACCCGTGCGGATTGGCAAGTTTGTGTGGATCGGGATGAATGCATCCATTCTTCCCGGCGTCACGATCGGCGATGGCGCGGTCATCGGTCTGGGCGCGGTCATCACGAAGGATGTCCCTGCCGGCGCTGTGGTGGTGGGCAATGGCCGTATCGTCGCACAGCGCGACCCCGAGGTCACTCAGGCTCAGGTCGATGGCGGTCGCTTTCTTGAGATACGCAAATGAAGAGTTCTACCGGCAATCGCCTGGTCGGCTCGCTTGCGTGGATGTCCCTTGCATCGATAGGCGCCAAGGTCGCCGCGCTTGTCACGCAGGTTGCCGTCGGCTTCTACCTGACCAGTACAGAAGTCGGGATCGCGGCACTCGCGTCAGCAATTTTCGCCATCGTGTCGCCGATGGGCGAGCAAGGGGTGCAGAAGCTCCTCATCGTCAATCGCGGCCTCGACCATGATATTTCTCCAGCAGTCAGGCGCATTGCATTTGCCATTCAGCTCGCGACAGCTGTGGTGTTCGTCGTCATTGCCGGCTTCCTGATCGAATATGATCGGAGAGACGAGGCGATCGTTCTGCTGCTCCACCTGCCGGTGCTGTTTTCTCTGGCCTCGGTCGGCATGGCGCGGGCGCGGCTCCAGATTACCGGCGCGTTTCGCAAGATTGCGAATGCAATGGCCTATGGGGCGCTGTCCAAAGCCGTGTTCATGATCGCATTGCTGCTGGCTGGAGCGTCGTTTTACGCTTTCCCGATCTCGCTGCTCCTCTCCAAATTGCTGGAATTCGCGCTTTTGCGCCATGGTGCGGCCGGTGCTGCGTCGAGCGACGTGCGCAAGCCGGAAACCCTCGATAGCGGCACATATCGGCGCATACGCAAGGCCACGCTCTGGATCGCGCTCGGCACGTTCAGCGCGGCGATGGTCAATAACGCGGACTATCTGGCTCTAGGCATGATCGCCAATGTGACGATCATGGGGCAGTATTTCTTCGGTTATCAGTCTGTTACCGCAGTAAGCACCATTGTCGCGGCCGGATTTGGCACCGTCATGCTGCCCGCCTTCACGATCGATGACCACGATCAACGGCTGGCGTTGCTCGGCGCGTCGCTGAACTCTGTTCTCCTGATCGCATCGCCGCTGTTCATCGCAGCCGCTTTGCTCATGCCATGGCTGTTCTCGATGGTCTGGGGGACCAAGTGGGTTGAAGCATCATGGGTCGCCGCATTGATGCTCCTTGCCCTGACGACCCGTATGTTCGGCCCCCTGCTTCGGTCCTTCCTCGAGGCGCAGCAACGCTGGCGGATGCAGGCGTTTCTCTCTCTTGGCGATGGCGCGATGATGTTCGGGGTGTCCGTGGTGGCAGCCTTGCTGTTCGCGGAGTCAGGGCATGCGACATTATGGTTCGCGTTGATGGTCGCGCTTTATCGCTGGACCTATGGTTTCATTTTAATCGTGTTAACGGTAACGCGATTAAAAGCTGTGGCGAGTGCCCAAATTCCAGCATTTGTGGTGTTCGGAATAAGCACCTTGGGGGGCGCGGGAATGACCGCTTGGATCATTGGCAGTTCGGCGACGACCATTGTTCCAGCGATCGCCTTTGTGGCCGGCTATGCTTTACTGGTTCTGGTGCAGCCGACGATGCGGCAATGGTATCTTAATCTTTTCACAAAGCTTCAAAGATGAATATTCTTTTGTGGAGCGCGCGCGGGTCCGGCCTGCAATATGGGGGGCCTGGAATGGCCGCGTGGCGCATGTATTCCGAGCTTGGCGACGGCATGGCGAATGTGGACCTGCTCCATTGCCACCCGGATCAGGAAGCCACGCCGCCATATCGGCATGTTCAGTCGGCACAAATGTCTCGCCATCTGGCGCTGAATGCCACCGTCGCAGCCGCTACGGTTTTTCGGCAGGCATCACATTATGATGCCGTGCATGCGCTTACGGGGTATCTGCCGAGCCTGCTGGTTGCCGCCGCCGCACGAGCACGGGGCGTCCCGACCCTGGTCAAGATCGCCGCGCATGATTCCGATCTCCATCGGCTAAGCGCGCCGAAGCATGCGCTTGCCCGGAAGGTCAGCGGCTATGTCGCGATCAGTTCCGAGATCGAACGCGAACTTCTCGACAAAGGCATTGACCGAGACCGGATTGTCAAAATCCCCAATGGAACTGATCTGGGAACATTTGCGCCTGTCGGCGAAGCAGGCCGCTCCGCGCTTCGGTCCGAACTCGGGCTCGATACCGATGCGTTCACGATCCTGTTCTCCGGCGCCATTGTCCGGCGCAAGCGACCCCATCTGCTGCTGGAAGCGGCCAATCAACTCGCCGAGCGGGGGATTCGCCTCCAGGTCTGCCTGGCCGGGCCACCGTCCGATCCGGCTTATTTCGAAGAGGTGAAGCGGCAAGCGGCAGCAAGCCACGGCAATTTGACCGTGAAGTTCACCGGACACGTCACTCAGGTCCATCGCTACTATCAGGCGGCTGATGTGTTCTGCCTGCCCTGCGAGCGCGAAGGAATGCCCAATGCGCTGGTTGAGGCGATGGCCGTGGGACTGCCCTGTGTGGTAACATCGGCAAGCGGTGTGCGGGATCTGGTACCGGATGATGACCACGGCCTCGTGGTCGCCGGTGACGGGGCAAGCATTGCACATGCTTTGGGAGAGTTGCATGCATCACGCAATTACCGGGAGGAACTCGGAGGGCGGGCACGTGAGCGCATTCAGGCAAGGTTTGACCGGAAGATGACGCTTAAGGCACATCTGCAAACGTTCAAGCGATTGAGCGAGGGCAAACCAATCCACGATCTGGGTCTCTTCTGATGGCGATCATCTTCAGCCGCTCGCCCTGGGTCTATGCCGTCGCGCTGCTTCTGGTCTCGGGAATGATCAAGTCATTCTTGCCGGACACGCCGACCTATCTGGATATCTCGCTGCTCCCGCTGCTGGTCATCATTTTCCTTATGATATTGAATTATAAGGCGGTTATCCAGCGTCTTGGGCTGATAGGGCCTTATGCGCGGGGCGGATTATGGGCGCTGGTCGCGCTCACGCTGCTGATGACACTCAGCTACGGGTATACGGCGTCTCCGTTCGAGAGCCAAAGCAAGCTGTTCCTCTTTTACCTGCTTCCCGTCTATGTGCTGGCGGGGATCTGCGTGCCGCGGTCCGGCATTCCAACGATCGTCGCGTTGACATGCCTCGCTACCTTTTTCGCTATCGGATATGTTCTGACACACGCCGAGAGCATCGTCATGGAGCGTCAGGGGCCGGATGGAAATCTGGCCGTGCTCAGCCTCTATCTTACAGCCAGCCTGTACTGCGGCTTTTGCGCGCTCATGCTTCTTGGAGGGGCTATCGATATTGGGCCCACGCTCCGGCTCTCCATCGCCGTCATCATGATCGGCGCGATGCTGCTGCTCGGCGGCCGGGGCCCGACGCTGGCATTGCTGGCATCCTTGTCGATCGTCTGGATGCAGCGCCTCCCCAAAGCGGGACACCAGATGGCGTCATTCTTTGTGACGGCCGTCGGCACCATCATCATCGCGGGAGCCATCATCGCTGCGCTGTCGACCGCCTCGCCTGACGGGTTTGCGCTACTTTTTGATCGCGCGATTGATCGATTTGGATCGTTAACAGATCTCGATTCCTCGCAATCCTTTCTGGAACGACAAGCCCATTTTACGACAATTGAGCAGGCATTTTTGAAATCGCCCAAGGATCTCTTCTTCGGCTTTGGCATTGGATCATACGGCCTTGAACGTTATGGCATGGATGTATTCGCTCACCCGCATAATATTTTCATGGAAGTTTTTTACGAAACAGGTATCGCTGGAATCCTTCTGCTGATCATTATGCTCATTCTTTTTGGTGTCGCGATATGGCGTACCTTGAATGGATATGGTGCCGGGATTTTTGTCTTTCTGGTTCTTAACGCGGCTAAATCGTCATCGGTTGTCGAGCAGCGCGTGATGTTTATCATCTTGGGATTGCTGATCGTATACTGCATAGGTCAATATCAGAGGTCGGATCAGCGTGTCTGAAACTTCATCTCGCATTCTTCTCGTTTATCATTTTTTTCCTAAATACCGGGATGCCTTCTTGCGATCGGCTCAGGCCAGCGGATGGGCGCTTGCTGCGGATACCATAACCAACGATGCCAGCATGGAGCCAGCCTCCCCGGACGCTGTCACCGGGCTCCATCGACTACGCAACATATGGTCCGGCCCGCTGCTGTGGCAACGCGGGCTCGCGCGTCTGGTCGCTGGCCCCCGCTGGCGGGCCGTGATTTTGCTCGGTAGCCCCTATTATATCTCCAATTATGTCGCCTGGCTGATCTGCGCCGTTCGCGGGATTCCCGTGGTGTACTGGACGCACGGCGTTAGGCCACGTAGCACCAAACTGAAGCGGCTTATTACCGGCCTTGCCCTTGCTCCGGCGAAGGCCATTCTGGTTTACGGCGTCAGCGCGAAGAAGCAGCTTGTCGCTCCCTGGATGCCGGCCCGGAAAATCCACGTCGTTTATAATTCTCTGAATTCGCTGGACGGGCGCTCCCCGAGTGTGGAGCCCAAGGCAAAGCCGACCGACCCTTTCACGGGCATATTCGTGGGGCGCCTGGTTCCCCGCAAGCGTTTGGATTTGCTCCTGCAAGCAGTCTCATTGCTGCAACATCGTGGCATTAGCATCAGCCTGATGATCGTGGGCGATGGTCCGGAGAAGGCAAATCTCGAAACCCTGGCGTCGGACCTTGGGATTGCCGATCAGGTTCGTTTCCATCCCGGCGTCTACGACGAAGGCCGACTGGAAGACCTCTTTGCGCAATGCGATTTTTCCGCCGTTCCGCATGCCGCCGGCTTGTCCGTGGTCCATGCGCTGAGCTATGGCCTGCCAGTGGTGACGGACGACGATCTGTCGGCGCATGGGCCGGAGTTTGATGTTCTCAAGGATGGCGAAAACTGTTTGATCTACAGCGCCGGAGATGTGAACAGCCTCTGCGACGCAATCGCCCGCCTGCATGACGACTATCCTGGTATCGTCAATGTCGCCTCCATGGCGAAGACAGTCGCTTTGTTTAACCCGGCCGACCAAGTTGAGCAGATGAACCAGATAATCGCGGGCATCATAGACAGAAAATGATCAAGCAAGCGATCAAGGCCGTTCTGACGACGGGGCGGGTATTCGCCTCGTCCCGCAAAGCGGAAACGTTTAGAACGGGAAAGAACTTCTATACCCCGACCCGATTCAATGCGTCGCATGGCATTCGCGTGTTGATCGGAGACGATGTATATGTCGGGCATAAGGCTCACTTTGGCACAGACGTGACAATCGCAAGCCATGTTCTCGTTGCGTCGCGCGTAAGCTTCGTGGGAGGAGACCACGAGATAGATCATGCACATGTGCACATCGCAAAAAATCCCAGAGGACAACGCAAGGGAGTCACCATTGGTGAAGGCGCCTGGCTTGGTCATGGCTGTATAATCATGGACGGTGTCGATATTGGCGAAGGCGCCGTCGTCGCAGCGGGCGCTGTGGTCACGAAAGCGGTTCCGCCATTGGCGATCGTAGGCGGCAATCCGGCGCGCCTGATCCGGAATCGATATATGGATTCTAAGGGCTGAACCCAAACCGGCTTATGGCCAGACACTGACGATTTCGAGCACCAGGGTTCGTTGAGCCAGCAAGACCGGCTTGATAGACCTCGCGCTTTTCCAACCGATCTAACCGATCATCATCCTGACTATTGAATTAGCAGAGAAACAGGCAACCGCTATGAAGCAGCTACTACAAAGCCTCAAAGACGGCACAACGACCGTTGAGAATGTGCCCACTCCGCGGGTCGGGTCCAAAGCTTTGCTCATCGCATCGACCACCAGCCTGGTTTCTGCCGGCACCGAGCGCATGCTCGTTGAATTCGGCAAGGGCAATTTGCTGCAAAAGGCGCGACAGCAGCCCGACAAAGTGAAGATGGTGCTTGAGAAAGCGCGCACGGACGGGGTGGCGACGACACTCGACGCGGTTCGATCGAAGCTCGATCAGCCCCTCGCGCTTGGCTATTGCAACGTAGGCCAGGTCATCGAGAGCCGGGTGGACGGCTTCACGACAGGCGACCGCGTTGTCTCAAACGGCAAACATGCCGAGATCGTCGCTGTCCCGGGCAATCTCTGCGCGCGCATCCCGGATAATGTCAGTGACGAGGCTGCCGCTTTCACCGTTCTTGCCGCCATCGGCCTTCAGGGTATTCGGCTGGTGCAGCCGACCCTTGGTGAATGTGTTGTCGTCACCGGACTTGGCCTGATTGGCCTGCTGACGGTGCAGATGTTGCGGGCGCAAGGATGCCGCGTTCTCGGCATTGATTACGACCCTGCCCGGCTCGCGCTGGCGCGCAGCTTTGGAGCGGAGGTCGTCAATCCGGGGGCTGGCGAGGATGTGCTGGCCTATGCCGCCAGCTTCTCGCGCGGCATGGGTGTCGACGCCGTTATCATCACCGCATCGACCAAGAGCAACGAGCCGGTGTCGCAGGCCGCGCGGATGTGCCGCAAGCGCGGTCGCATCGTGCTGGTCGGGGTGGTCGGACTGGAGCTTAGCCGCGCCGAATTCTATGAAAAGGAATTGAGCTTTCAGGTGTCCTGCTCATATGGGCCGGGGCGCTATGACCCCGCCTATGAAGAAGGCGGACAGGACTATCCGATCGGCTTTGTGCGCTGGACCGAGCAACGCAATTTTGAGGCGGTGCTGGATCTCATGTCCTCCGGCGCCATTGATATCGCGCCGCTCATTACGCATCGTTTCGCGATCGAGGATGGCGAGCAGGCGATGGGACTGCTGACCTCCGGTGAGCCGTCCCTCGGCATTCTGCTTTCATACCCCGGCGGGTCAAAAACGGAGGCGCAGCTCGAGCGCCGGGTCCAGCTCGGTACAAGGCAGGCGGAAGGAACGGCGCGGCCGGGGGTTGTCGCGTTTCTGGGCGCCGGAAACTATGCCGGACGAGTGCTTATCCCGGCCTTCAAGGCGGCGGGAGCAACGCTGCACACCGTCGTCAGCGCCGGTGGCGTCAGCTCGGTGCATTTTGGCAAAAAATACGGGTTTGTTGAAGCCGCGACGGATAGCGCGCCTGTGCTGGCCGACCCGAGCATCGACACGATCGTCATCGCCACACAGCATAATGCCCATGCCGCTCAGGTGCTGAGTGCGCTCCGTGCAGGCAAGCATGTCTTTTGTGAAAAGCCGCTCTGTTTAACCCTGGAGGAACTGGCGGAGATCGAGACGGAAGCGAAGGCGCGGCCGGACCAGCTCCTCATGGTCGGGTTCAACCGCCGTTTCGCGCCGCAGATCGTACGCATGAAAAGCCTTTTATCGGCGATCGACCAGCCCAAGGCCGTCATCATCACGGTCAATGCCGGGGACATCCCGCCCGATCACTGGACGCAGAACATGGACGTCGGCGGCGGGCGGATCATCGGTGAGGCATGCCACTTCATCGACCTCGCCCGCCATCTGGTCGGCGCCCCGATCTTGCGGCATCACGCGGTCGCCATCGGTCGTCATCCGGCTGTCGCGGTACGATCGGACAAGGCCAGCCTCACGCTGGAGTTCGCGGACGGCTCCATCGCGATGATCCACTATCTTGCCAATGGAGACAAGGGCTTCCCCAAGGAGCGGATCGAGGTATTCGCCTCGGGGCGCGTGCTGCAGCTCGACAATTTCCTGAAACTGCGTGGCTGGGGCTGGCCCGGCTTCTCGAAGATGCGGCTTTGGCGGCAGGACAAAGGACAGCGGGATTGTGCGCTGGCCTTCTGCCGCGCGATTACAGACGGCGGCGCCATGCCCGTACCGCTGGATGAACTTCTTGAATCAAGCCGCGTAGCGATCGAAGCGGCGCAAAACGTTGGAGAGCATGATGCTCGTTGATATTATTGCCGGCGCGCGACCCAATTTCATGAAGGTCGCGCCGATCATCCACGCCATTCAGGCAAGGGCCAGCGAAGGCGGAGCGCTTCGTTTTCGCCTTGTGCATACGGGGCAGCATTATGATGCGCGTATGTCCGGCGACTTTTTCGTTCAGCTTGGCATTCCCGAGCCCGACATCAACCTGGAGGTCGGGTCGGGCAGTCAGGCCGAGCAAACCGGGGCCATCATGGTCAAATATGAAGAGTTGCTGCTCAGTGCGCCGCCGGCGCTCTGCCTTGTCGTGGGTGACGTAACATCCACCATGGCCTGCACGATCGCGGCGAAAAAGCTCTGCATCCCCGTCGCGCATGTAGAAGCAGGGATCAGGTCCGGCGACATGACGATGCCGGAAGAAATCAACCGGATGGTCACGGACAGCATCACGGATTGGTTTTTCACGACATCGGAGGTCGCGAACGTCAATTTGCGGAGCGCCGGGGTCAGCGAAGATCGCATCTTCTTCGTGGGCAATACGATGATCGACACCTTGCTCGCCAACATGGACCGGCTGGCCAAGCCCGAGTTTTTCGACGCGCTCAACCTTGCGCCGCAGCGCTATTTCGTCACGACGCTCCATCGCCCCGCTAACGTCGATCGTGGCGACGGGTTTTCAAAAATGCTGGCCGCCATCGCGGATGGCGCGCGCGGCCTGCCGGTGCTGTTCCCTGTGCATCCCCGCACGGCGAAGACACTGCGCGAGGTAGGCGATGTTCCAGCGAATGTTCATCTCGTGGAGCCCCAGCCCTATCTCCAGTTCAACTGGCTGGTGAAGAACAGCCTTGCCGTCATCACCGATTCAGGCGGGATCACTGAGGAAGCGACCGTCATGGGCATCCCCTGCATGACGCTGCGCGACAGCACGGAGCGCCCGGAAACGGTCGAGATCGGCACGAATGTTCTGATCGGCACCGATCCGCAGGCACTGGCCCCCGCGCTTGACACATTGTTTGACGGCAAGTGGAAAGCCGGCGCGGTCCCGCCGCTGTGGGATGGGCAGACAGCGCCGCGCATCGTCAACGCGCTCGAACGGCTTCTCGCGGCGCGATGATTGGCAAGGCCGGACGCTTCTGGCGTACCGTTCGCCATTTGCGGCCGGTACAGGTCTATGGCCGTTTGGTCTTCCGGCTCTCGCGCCCGCGTCCGGAAACGGCTGCGGCGCCCCCGGTGCGGCGCGTTTCCGGTACTTGGCGCGCGCCCGCCCGGCGTCGGCCCAGTCTGGTCAGGCCAACGCGGTTTCGCTTTCTCAATGCTGAAGCCGACCTTGCGGAGGTCGGCTGGGACGATGCCCGGCAATCGAAGCTGTGGCGGTATAATCAACATTATTTCGAGGATTTGACCGCGCTGGACAGCGACGCGCGCGCGGCGTGGCACGAGGAGCTGATCGCTGTCTGGATCCAGCAGAATCCACCGGGCGCGGGCACTGGCTGGGAGCCATATCCCACGTCGCTGCGGATCATCAACTGGATCAAATGGACCCTTGCCGGCGGCACGCTGTCCGCCGAAGCGATCCACTCGCTGGCCGTTCAGACACGCTGGCTGATGCGCCGTATCGAATGGCATCTTCTGGGCAATCACCTGTTTATCAACGCCAAGGCGCTGATGTTCGCCGGGCTGTTCTTCGATGGCGCCGAGGCAGATGCCTGGCGCGCCAAGGGCATCGCCATTATTGCCGGCGAGCTGGACGAACAGTTTTTGGCCGATGGCGGTCAGTTTGAGCTCAGCCCCATGTATCACGCACTTGGACTGGAAGACCTTCTGGACCTTGCCAATCTGGGCTCCGCTTATGGTGACGCCGCGCTGGGTGAGATCGCCGCCCGGGTGCGCGCCAAGGCCGCGGGCGCGTTAAGCTGGCTGGCGGCGATGAGCCATCCTGATGGCAAGATTGCATTCTTCAATGACGCGGCCTTCGGCATCGCCCCGGCAAACACCGAACTCTCAGGCTATGCCAGCCGGCTGGGCATCACCGCCGAGGCGCGCCCTCTCGATCTCACACATCTGTCAGAAACGGGCTATGTCCGCATGGAGCGAGGCCCCATTGTGGCCCTCATCGATGTCGCACGGATCGGGCCTGATTATCTGCCCGGCCATGCCCATGCCGACACGCTCAGCTTCGAGCTTTCCTTTGCGGGGCAACGGCTGTTCGTCAATTCAGGGACATCCGAATATGGCACCGGCGCCGGCCGCCAGCGCCAGCGCGGGACCGCCACGCATAATTGCGTGATCGTGGCCGGTGAGAACTCATCCGAGATTTGGGGGGGCTTCCGTGTCGGGCGTCGCGCTTATCCAAAGGACAAGCGGGTCGGCCATATGGAGGACGTGCTGTTCGCCGAAGCCCGTCATGACGGTTACCGCCACCTCCATGGCAGCCCCTCCCCTTTTCGTCGGTTTCTTCTGGCTGACGGCAGCTTCACAGTTGAAGACCAGGTGAACGGCGCTTTCGATGCCGAAGCCCGATATCATCTGCACCCGGCAATCGTGGTGCATAAGGTGGATGGACATGACGCGACGCTGCGCTTGCCTGACGGAACACCGGTGCAGATCGCATCGGAAGGCGGCGCATTGCGGTGTGAACCGTCGGAATGCTATCCCGAATTTGGCGTGAGCGAGCCCAGTAGCTGCCTCGTTCTGCCCCTCAGCAATGGAATGGCCCGCTTCGTTCTGAGCTGGTGATGCCTCTGATCGCCGATTGCAACCAGCGCGCGCCTCAAGTTGGCGGGGCCATCCAAAGGCCCCGCGCTACAGCAACCTAGTCGTCCCCTTTAGAGGCGGATGTCCGACTCTCCGGAGTCAAAAGAATATTTGATGTCGTACAGAACATGGGGGTCGCGGCCCCATTTGCGAATGTCCGCTGCGCCGATGCCGCGGAACTGATCGTGCGCCACCACCAGAACGATGCCGTCATACGCACCCTCCTTCGGCTCGGCCACGAGGTCTAATCCATATTCCTCACGCGCTTCCGTTGCCGATGCCCATGGATCATGCACATCCACCTCGACCCCATAGCTTTCCAGCTCCGCGATGACGTCGACGACCCGCGTGTTCCGCAAGTCAGGGCAGTTTTCCTTGAAGGTCAGGCCCAATAGCAGCACGCGTGAGCCGTTGACGTGAATGCGCTGCTTGAGCATCGCCTTCACCAACTGTTCCGCCACATAGGCGCCCATGCTGTCGTTCAGGCGGCGGCCGGCCAGGATGATCTCCGGTCGGTAACCGATCGCCTCGGCTTTATGCGTCAAATAATATGGGTCGACGCCGATGCAATGGCCGCCAACGAGGCCCGGCCGGAAGGGCAAGAAGTTCCACTTCGTTCCAGCCGCTTCCAGAACTGCTTCGGTGTCGATGTCCATGCGGTTGAATATGATGGCGAGTTCATTGATGAGCGCGATATTGAGATCGCGCTGCGTGTTCTCGATCACCTTGGCGGCTTCGGCGACGCGGATCGAACGGGCTTTATAGGTGCCGGCAGTGACGATTGAGGCGTAAAGCGCATCAACTGTCTCCGCGATCTCGGGCGTGGAGCCAGAAGTCACCTTACGGATCGTTGTCAGCCGATGCGTCTTGTCACCCGGGTTGATCCGTTCAGGGCTGTAGCCCGCGAAGAAATCCTCATTGAACTTGAGGCCGGAGATCCGCTCAAGCACGGGCACGCAATCCTCTTCGGTCGCGCCGGGATAGACCGTGCTTTCATAGATCACGATGTCGCCGCGCTTCAGGACACGCCCCAGCGTTTCGGACGCGCGGATGAGCGGCGTCAGATCCGGGCGCTTGCTGGCGTCGATCGGTGTCGGCACCGTGACGATATAGATGCTCGCGCGCGCCAGATCCGCAGGATCGGCGGTAAAGCTGAGGTGCTTCGCTTCAACCAGCTCTTCTGCCGTGGTCTCCAGCGTATGGTCGCTGCCGCCGCGCAATTCGGCAATGCGTTCGTGCCGGATGTCGAAGCCGATAACCGGCCGGTGCTTACCGAATTCGACGGCGAGTGGCAGGCCGACATAGCCGAGCCCGATGACCGCTACGGTCGGGAGAGTGTTGCTGCTCATTTCAAGGAACTTTCTGATTACTTGCCGTAATATTCGCGGAACCAGGCGACGAATTTGGCAATGCCGTCGCGGAAGTCGGTCTGTGGGCGGTAGTCGGTCAGGCGTTGCAGAAGCTCCGCATTTGCCCAGGTCGCGGGCACGTCGCCTTTCTGCATTTCCATATAGTTGCGGATTGCCTTCTTGCCGAGATTGTCTTCGATCGCGTCGACGAAATCGAGAAGGCGCACCTTGTCCGAATTACCGATGTTAATGATACGAAACGGCGCGACCGGCGAGAGGCTGTCGCCTTCAGGCACCACGCCATCCACGGGGCGGACCGGCACCGCATCAATCAGCAAGCGAATGCCGCGGACCAGATCCTCAACATAGGTGAAATCTCGATACATTTCGCCATTATTGTAAATATCGATCGGCCTCCCCTCAAGGATCGCGTCGACAAACTTGTACAAGGCCATATCCGGCCGTCCCCATGGTCCATAAACCGTGAAGAAGCGGAACATGGACGTCGGCAAGTTCCACAAATGGGCATAGCTGTGCGCCATGCTCTCATTCGCTTTTTTCGTGGCCGCATAGATCGTAAGCTGCGTGTCAGCTTTCTCTGTCTCAATGAACGGCATCTCCTCGTTGGCACCATAAACCGAGGAGGTGGACGCCATAAGCAGGTGCGAGACGCCCAGTCGCCGCGCTGCTTCCATGACATTGAATGTTCCAACGATATTGCTGTCGATATAGGCGCGGGGATTTTCGAGACTATAGCGCACGCCGGCCTGGGCCGCGAGATGGACGATCACGTCCGGCCGAAAATCATCCGCCGTCCGATCAAAGAGCGCCTGGTCTTCCAGCATCCCCTCCGTCGCCGAGAAGCCCGGTGACTGGAGGAGCATGGCATGGCGGCGCTGTTTGAGCCGGACGTCATAATAGTCGGTCATCCCGTCATAGCCATGCACGCGGAACCCTTCCGCAAGAAGCAGCGTCGCGAGATGAAAACCGATGAAACCGGCCGTGCCAGTTACAAGTATCTTTTTTTGCAAACGCTTATCCTCAATTAGGCCCGAAGGAGCGAGCTGGCATCGATAGCGACATATCCCTTACAGCAATGTCAATGCTCGGGAAATCATCGGCAACGCCGGCATCAATCGACAGCCAATAATTATTGCAAGAGCCGAATATGGTTACACTTGTGCGTCTTCGCTCTCCACCGTCAACAGCACAGGCGCGCGAGCGGCTGATACCGCGCCTCGAGCCCCACCTGTAGGGGCTGCTTATCGTTGGAGACGCCAAAATTCCCAAAAAGAGACAAATAGCCGTCGGAGAGCGACAAAATGGGTGCATTGCGATGTGGGCGTTACCTGCCCCCGACAGTCCCTCGATCATAGCGAGAGTCTAGGGGTTGGGTATGCAAGCAAGCATTGGGTCAACCCGCCTTCTACAGCCTCACGCCGCCATTACACGACGGTAAACACCGACCGTACGCTCCACGCACAGTTCCCAACTATAGCCTGCCGCGACTCGCCGTCCGTCGGCAATGATCCGGTCACGCAGATCGTTGTCATGCAGACTCATCCTGATCGCTTCGGCGAAGGCGTCGATATCGTCGGGATCGATCATGACCGCTGCGTTCTGGGTAATTTCGGGGAGGCAGGACCGATTAGCGGTAATCACCGGCACGCCGCTTGCCATCGCTTCCACGGGAGGCAACCCGAAGCCTTCATAGATGGAGGGGTAAAGAAAAAGAGCCGCGTTAGCATAGAGCACCGGCAGTTGCGCTTCCGGCACATAACCTAAGAATCGGATATTGCTTCCAGCCCGATCAATCAGATCATGAATCTCATCGTTATGCCAACCGCTGGCGCCCGCAAGCACCAGCGGCAAGGATATGTTCCCTCGCTCTGTCGCTAACAAGAAAGCGCGGATGGCATTGGCCAGTTTCTTGCGCGGTTCAAGCGTGGCCACCGACAAACAATATCCGTTTGATTGAAGTCCGAAGTTGTCGAGCATTACCCGCGCTGCGTCTGACCTGTTATGCGGTCCAAAGTCCGGCGAAACGCCCAAGGGTATGGCAGTCACGGCATCGGCATTGACGCCGAACCGTTCACATAATTCCGCCTTCACCGTCTGGCTGTCAGTGATGATTTGCCGCGCCCGGCGCACTGAACTTGGAAAATGTTCGTCAAAATATCGACGTCGCTCCTCCGGATGCGTATCGGGGAACAGAAAAACCGACAGATCGTGAACCGTGATTACGCCTCGCTCCGCGCGTTCATCTAGAAAGAAATTAGGGCCGTGAATAAGTCGCTGGCTGAATTCGCGTTGCGAACGCCAACGTGCCAACCGCTTCCAGCGTCGCAAAGGATTACGGATTTGCGGCACTTCCTCGATCAAGAAGGGCGCATAGTCTTTCAGCCAGCGCTGATTGCGGAAATAAGCTAAATCGCTCACTTCAGGATGATAGGAAAGATAAGTGCACAAATTCAGCGTGTAGCGACCGATCCCGGAAAGTTGCGGTGTAAGGGAATCAATATTGAGCGCGATTCTCATCCGCCCGCCAACATCCACGCAATCGTATCCTCGATCGGAATCCCATCAACCCGACCAATTACTCGCTCAAGGGCTACCTTGCTTCCTGCGAGCGTCTTCACTTCGTCGCTACGAATTAGATTGGGATCGACCTCGAGTTCCATGCGATGGCCTGTTTGCTTTTCGACCATTCTAACAATATCTCGTAAAAAACACGCTTTACCTGAGCATATATTGAACGTTCCACCCAAAGCGTCCTCGCGTTCGAGAAGGCGAATGTAGCAATCCACCAAGGTGCGAATATCCGAAAAATCACGGGCAACGTCTATGTTACCGAGACGGATGGACGACTCTCTCCTGCGAAAATGCTCTATGATCTTAGGCAGCAAAAACTGCTGAGATTGGCCGCGTCCTGTATAGTTAAATGGCCGGGATACGATAATCGGTAACCGCTCGCTATAAATCCGCGCAAGGGATTCAACCGCCTGCTTACTTACGCCATAATCGTTGGCTGGTTGCGGCGGCATGTCCTCGCTCAGTATGCCGCCCCGCCTATTACCATAGACGTTCGCGCTGCTCGCCACCAATACTCGGGAAGGTTTGACATCCGCCCGCGACAGGAGATCGAGCAGGTTACGGGTGCCGATAATGTTCGCCTGGTAAAGCTCCGTCACATCAGCATGTGCCACGAAGGATATCGCTGCAAGATGCACGACCCAGTCGGCACGACAGGTCGAAACCATATTTTGCAGCGAAGCGACGTCAGTCAGGTCGCAGGCGTGAATCTCCACGCCATTCTCCAATACGCTCGCCGATCGAGAAAGGCCAACGACATGATGCTGACGTTCTACAAGGACGGACGACAGATACCGACCCGTGAACCCATCAGCGCCAGTAATCAGAACCTTGGCCATTATTCAGGCCTCACTACGCAGAAAAGAAAAATAACAATAGTCAAATCCCTGAAAAACTCTCTTCAGATGCACCCAGTCTCTTAAGATCGGCATGCACCATCATGGAGCAAAGCTGCTCAAGCGTAGTATTACTGCTCCACCCCAGCTCTCTCTTTGCTTTTCCGGAATCGCCGATCAGTAAATCCACCTCAGCAGGACGATAGAAGCGCTCATTTACGCGCATAACAGTACGGCCCGAACTCTCGTCGATTGCGACTTCCGCTTCGCCCTTCCCGGAGAATCGCACGGAAATGCCCGCAGCTTTAAAAGCCATCTCTACAAAATCGCGAACTGTCTCAGTTCGCCCTGTCGCCAGCACATATGTATCGGCTGTTGGAGCCTGTAACATTCGCCACATGCCTTCAACATATTCCTGCGCATAGCCCCAGTCACGCTTAGCATCGATATTGCCAAGTTCGAGGCAGGTTTGCAGGCCAAGCTTTATCCGCGCAACGGCACTGGTAATCTTACGGGTCACGAATTCTGGCCCCCGCAGCGGGCTTTCATGATTGAATAAAATCCCGCTCGATCCGAAGATATCGAAGCTCTCACGATAATTGACCGTGATCCAGTGTGCATAGAGTTTTGCGACACCATACGGACTGCGCGGCCAGAAAGGCGTTTCCTCGGATTGGGGAACTGCCTGCACCTTTCCGAACATTTCGGACGTGCTAGCTTGATAGAAACGGATCGCTGGATCTACGATACGGATCGCTTCCAGCAGATTTACAGTTCCCACACCGGTGATTTCCGCCGTCGTAACGGGCTGATCGAACGAAACGCCGACAAAGCTTTGCGCCGCCAGATTATAGACCTCGGTTGCTTCCGATTTCGCAAGCAGGCGAACGGACGAAGCAAGATCCGTCAGATCATGTTCGACAAGAACAAGATTAGGATGATCGAGAATCCCAAGTTCTTCGATCCTCCAGAAATTGACCGAACTAGTGCGCCGATAAGCGCCGAAAACCCGATAACCTTTTCCGAGCAGCAATTGAGCAAGATAGGCGCCATCCTGGCCTGATATACCCGTTATGACAGCAGTGTTCATCTTATGCGCTTGCCTTTCGAGCCCCAAATATGCGTTTGAATCCTAGAGCGAATGGACGCTCCAACCCACTCACGTTCACTTCACGTCCAGAGGATATATACTCTTCCGAACGCAATATGCTTTTAAGCATATCACGGCGCGTTACGCCCTGATCGAGTAGTAACAAATGATGATTATAGCCGGACGGATCAGCTTTGCGTCCCAATAACCGTTCGTAAAGGAACTCGACGAAGGATCCTGAGTCCATCGCTTCAAGCGTTGCGAATGCATACACAGTGACGGTCTGCCCGTTCTTTGCTCTTACCGTCTTCTTATGTCCAATCGAGTTCATATCTGACGCGTTCTGCCGCGTATCTTCCCTATGATTCAGCCTGCGCTCGACATCGAATATCCGGCGAAGGACGTCGCCGTGCGCAATCCGCTCTTCCAGTAGATGGTACACATTCGGACTGTCGGGCAGCGAATGAAGGAAGTCAGCAAGACCACTGGCCCAATCCCGCCAATCTTTTGCCTTGCTGTCGTCAACGAACGACCTGCGCGCCTGGATCGCCTCTGTGACGGCAGCCGGTATATCGCTGTTCCTCTTGAACAGAATGATGCCTTCGATCGCTCCAAAGCTCTTGAGAATTTCACGAGTGACCGGGATATCGCGCGCAACCACGGGCTTACCAAGAGCAAGCGCGTGCATGATAGAGAAGCCAAAACCCTCATAATAGGAGGGCAGAACGATTACGCTGCTCTCCGCCATGGCCGCGATCATATCCTCATCGGACACATTGCCCGCTTGAAGATTGATGATGTTTCCGCCCTGCTCGCCTCCGTCCCCCAAAACAACGAACTGAAGCGACGGCAGCGCTTCAGCCAACTGCTTGGCCGTCCGCAAGGAGTCCTTGTGCTTAAAGTGATTGCCTGCCACGAATACATGACGGGCGCCCGCTCTCGTGTTGTCATAGCGCCCCGCATAAGCCGCGACTTTGGTCGGAAGCAATTGTGCGTAAGACTGGCTCGCCTCCGAAACCGGAAAGCTACGCTCGAATATTTGTTTTGAGAAAGCGCTGATGTACATCAAACCGTTGGCGCTTTTCGCAACATAGTCCCACAATGAATCGATTTGCTGCTCGACTCGCAAATACCCACAATCCCAGGAGATAACATCAAGCATTCCATAGACGTTGATAGGTGCCAACATTTCCATTACGTTGACGGCATTCAGGTCATAAGGCTGACCGAATGACACCGCGATAGCATATTTACTTTGCAGTTCTTCCGTGCAGGCAAGACGGTCAAATTGCTCGAACCCGTGAAAGCTTGCCACATTACGGCGGGCGAGCAGGGTAATGTTGAAGCGATCCGTTGCGCACTCGTTGAAAAATTCGAGGACTTTGAGAATCAGTTCGTTGGTGCCGTTGAACGCCGGCCCCATCGAGAGCAGATTCACGACGAGATTAAGGCGGCCCGCTTCATCGCGAACGAGATTCCGTAACATTTGCTCCGCCCGATATTTTGCAGAGCCCTGGTACTGCATAACAAGCGGCAGGAATTCCGGATGACGCTCCGTCATCTTGTTCAAGTTGCTGTTACGATGTGTTGTGAGGTCAATATCGCGCAGCAGAAACGATGCGGATCCAGCATGGTAGGCGAAGGCATGATTTGCCAACACGGCTCGGAATCCGACCTTGTTTGCCCGCAGGACGAGATCGTTCTCCTCCTCATACCCCACATCGAAAATCTCATCCAGACCATGGAAATCATCGAGAATGCTACGCTTTATGAGCATATAAAAGCCCACCGCGGTGGGCGTGAACGTATAGCGCGGCAGGTAATGGGAGACGCTTGCCCATACCGAGTGACATGATGCAGGATCAACGGTAGCGCCGGCTAGCGCATGAGGAGTTTGCGGAAATGTGCAGATCGAGGCGTTGTTGGAACGCGGGCTGACGAACCCGATCTGCTCATCCAATAGCGCAACGCCGACCATCTCGGCCAGGGCGTTTTCGAAAGTGACGGTATCGCTATTCACCAAAATGGCGTCGGCCCCACGCATGCGAGCCGCTGCGATACCCTTGTTCACGCTACGAACGAAACCGACATTCTTCTCATTAGTGATGAGAACATCGATTGCGCCGGTCTTTTCCGCTGCCGCGAGATAATCCATAACCGGCTGATCGTCGGGAGAGTCGTTGATGACGACAATCCGAGGTTCGAACACTGCAATTTCGCTAAGATTCCGACGCAGAGAGTCGACGCAGTCCTTAACCAGAGCAACATTCTTGTAGACCGGAATGATGATATCGATTGGATCACGCATGGTTGAGAACAGCCTTCAGGATATAGATCAAGACTTGGAGCTGAGATTGTTGCGATCCAGCACAGGCGTGAAAACTATCTCTTCCCGACCGACCATAGGAAGCGGCTTACGGACAACAATAAGATCATGAAGCGATGAGCCAATGTTGCCCCCCATCCAGCAACCATATTCCACCTTCATGATCGCGAGACCGGCTTCCCAAGCCATCTTTTCAAGCAATTGCTTGTCGAACGCTATGAACGCCAGCGGATCGCTTTTGTCGCCCCACAGAACCTCACCATTATCGACATAGGCCTTATCGGCAAGCGGGAAGATCGTTTGGCGATGATCGATCATCTTACGCGAGAATTCAGTGAGCGTAAAGCAAGTGAAAAGGAAATATCCTCCCGGCGAAAGCATAGATTCAACCAGTTTAAGAAGGTCGACAAAATCTTTACGGTCAATATGTGTAAATACCGAAAACGCATAAGAAATATTAAAATAATCCTTATACTCACGCTTGATGTCTACAAGTGGCTTACGGAATTGATCGCCGATAAATTGATCGTAGTGATCGTTAGCCCCTTCGATCAAATCAAAGCTAACCTCCGGGAAATGAGGCGCGATATTTTCCTGACAGAAAGAAATGACTGGAGGCATGATATCCATGCCGACGACCTTTGCCGGCACGCCGCCGCGCAGCAGCGAAAGCATACCGCGACCGATACCGCATCCAAAATCGAGCACTCGGGACTCGGACGAAATCGGCATCATGCGACGGATGATGTCGGCGCTCGCATCGCCAACGGCCTCGGGGTCCGATCCGCCGACCCAGTCATTCATTTCCGTCGACCGCATCTTCTCGAAAATTGCAGAAATCACCCTGATATCCCCCGTGTAAACTTCGACGACAACGAACAAAACGACCAGGTCATCTTCAAAATCAATCTGCCTTCGGCAGGCTAAAATGTTACTGAAGCATTACATTTATTATCCGCGAACAGTCCCTTGCACCGTCGGTTAATCGACCCATCCCCCGCTGCGCAAGCGCTATTCAACACTCCGGGAAAATTGACCCGGCGGATGCACCCCGGACAATCGCATGGCATTGCATCTCGCCTTCCATCCGTTATTACGAGCGCCCTGTTCGCGGTCGCTCCGCAAGCGCAGCAAAATGCCCGTAACGCAATTGGAAAGTTTGATGACGAAGCAGGCTGAAAGGGAATACCTGGCGAAGCTGGGAGAGGCCGGCGTACAACATTCCCTTGGTAAGCCCTTTTCTAACGAAGATTGTGGCCTGACACTAAGTTCGATTGGCACTGTCATTGCCTTGATGCCTCCTGCCCCGGCTCGTGTTCTGGATCTGGGCTGCGGCGGTGGATGGACCAGCATCTTTTTCGCCAAAACGGGCTATGATGTCATCGGGCAGGATATCGCTGCTGACATGGTCGCCCTCGCGCGGAGGAACAGCGAGATCAACGCCGTTCAACACAAAGTTCAGTTCACGCTGGGCGATTATGAGACTCTGGATTTCGTCGAAAGCTTTGACTGCGCGGTGTTTTTCGACAGCCTACATCACGCGGACGATCCACAACTCGCCATTGCCTGTGCCTATCGCGCGCTCAAGCCGGGCGGCCTCCTCATCACTCATGAACCGGGCGAAGGGCATTCGATTGCCCCTTGGTCGATTCAGGCCATAGAGGAATTTGGCGTGAACGAGCAAGATATGCCGCCACAGCTCATTGCCGAATTTGCCCATGCTACGGGCTTTCGCCAGCTACGCGTGTTTCCGATGCAGCACAATATCCACGAGGTATTTTACGGCGCGCCTCCACCTCGCCTATTCAGCCGAAAAGGTGTGCGTTTGGCCAGACAGGTTCTCTCCATGCTATTCACGCCCAGCACGCGGCGTGGTTCGATTGTCGTAATGACGAAGTAGCGAAGCCCTTTTAGATTCTTCCCTTCGCCAGATATGTCGACTTCCTTTCGATATTCCTGCGTAACGGACATGGCGTTCCCTGACTCAAGTTACTGTCATCATGACCTCTTGACGGTCAATCCCAGACGCGACCAGAATGCCGCTGTTTCAAAGTCAACATTAATCGGATCGTGGAAGTCGTTGAATCGTTGGCCGACAGCGACGAAGGCGTCCGACACGAATGGCCTGCGGAGAATCTTGAAAGCTTCTATGACTGAGTTACTCATCGTAGCATTGGTGCAAAGTGTTCAAACAGTGCAATCCGCCTGGATAAAGAAGCTTTACTCCATCAGGTCAGCGGCATTGTCAATGTTACCTATGATACCACGCCGGGCAACATGACTGCCGACCAACCTCAACTGGGTGGCCAAGCCGCGTCCAACCTGTCGCTAGCAAGGCGCTCAACCTCATGCGCGTGCAAGGCCGGTTCAGTGAAAAGTATGCGGAGGAAACGGTGTCCGGTTGGTCCAATCAAAACCTGCATTCTCAAATTGTTTCTGAGCGCATTTATCGGCGTTTCAAGCTCTGATCTAAACGCGTACGGCCTGATAGAATCGACAGCATCGCTACGGGGAATAGAATGACGCTCTACCATCTTCCTGAGACCTATCGATCACGCGATGAGGTTTTCTATTTCTCAGATATCGAACCGGCCAAAGGCGAGCCCCTCTATCAACCAGAAGTCTATGAGGTCGCCGAGTATTTTCTTCGCAAGACGGGTCGATCGACGGTAATTGATTTCGGTTGCGGCATGGCCTCCAAATTGGTGACCTTGCCTGCCGTCCACCGCATCGGCATCGATTTCGGGTCAAATATAGAATATTGTCGAGCGCGGCATGAGGGGGCAGGCGAATGGATTGAGGCAGATTTCTCCGATGCCAGATCTATTGCCCTTGCGGATCGCGCGGGGCCGGATTGTGTGGTGATCTGTGCTGACGTTGTCGAGCATCTTTTGGATCCGCACCCTCTCCTGAAAATTTTGGCGGCTTGCTACACCAACGGTGCGATCGTGCTGACAAGCACGCCGGATCGCGTTCGGGTATGGGGAAAGGACCATAACGGCCCGCCACCAAACCCTTCCCATGTTCGTGAATGGGCTCTCGAGGAGTATCGCAGGCTGCTGGAGGACAATGGTCTTCCCTGCATCTACTCCGGCTACACGCTCGACAATGACCGAGATATGCAGCTCGAAACGATTGTCACCATTCACGACAAGTCCGCCGCGCCGGACATCACTGAAGACGCTCCACCGATGACTCGGCCGCTGGCCATATTAGCACTCTATAACGAGGCGGATTGCATTGAGCAGGTGATCCGCGATTGGGTGTCACAAGGTTGTGACGTCCATGCCATCGACAATTGGTCCACCGATTCCAGCTGGGACTTGTTAGGCCAGATCGCTGCGGAAGCACCGGACCGGGTAACGGTGGAGCGCTTTCCGGAACATCCCAGCCCGCACTATGAGTGGCGCGACATATTGCGACACAAGGAAATGATTGCGGCGGCCCATCCGGGTCGCTGGATCATCCATACCGACGCAGACGAACTACGACGCTCCCCCTTCCCCGGCGTGCCGATGGATCGCGCCTTGCAGATCATTCAAAACACCGGTGCCAACCGCGTCAATTTCACGCTCATCAATTTCCGACCTACGTCCGAACATCCCGACCTTTCTCTCGATCTAGACGTCAATGACGGTTTTTTTGAATTCGCGGCTAAACCCGATGAGTTCGAACAGGCCAAGGCCTGGTTACAACCCCATCAACGCGTCGATCTGGTTTCCAGCGGTGGGCATGTCGCAAACTTCGAAGGCGCTGTGGAATTCCCCTATCGGTTTCTTCTTAAACATTACCCGATCCGTTCACCCGATCATGGCCGTCGTAAAGTCATGATGGAAAGAAAAGGGCGTTGGTCGCCGGAAGAACGCGCGATGGGATGGCATATTCAATATGATGGCTACCACATTGGATCGCGCTATCTCTGGAACGGCGCCGATCTGTTTCATTTCGACGATGCGTTCTGGGAAAATCATGGCCTCGCGGTTATCACGGATATCGCCAAGGAAGGACTACGCAGCACATCGCGTGTCGATCCGCCGTCCGCTTTGCCCGCTGCTTCGACGGCAGAGGTTGCCGATCACATAGCCGTACTGATGGCCCGGGTGAGTTCAATCGAAGCAGACAGGGAAACAGCGATACTCGAACGGCAAAAGCATAGTGCCGATATGGAAGGCATGATCCAGCAGATGCAGGCAACCCACATGAACATGGTCACCGCGCTGAAGACAGAGTGGACTGCCGAACGCAATGCTTATGACCATGTCGTCGAGACATTGAGCCAACGCATACTGGCCTTGGAGGAAATGCTGGCGGCCACTCGCAACGACATAGCCATCAAGGAACAGACGCTGAACCATCGCTACAGAACGGCTATCAAGCGCCAGTATTTTTAGGATTAAAACTCAATCAGCCTCCTGAAATTGCGTGAATCTATTGATTCAAAGGGTTTCATCACGGCGGACGGGGCCCTTCATGATGTTGCGTTCGTTGTTCTGGTTGTGGGATGAATCTTGGACAGCGATCGCACCGTAGTTACCTAATATCAAGGTGCATTGATCAGAACGGATGTGCCCAGCGTTGCATTCCGAGGCACGTGATGCGCCACGGTTGGTCGACGAGCTTGTTCCAGGCGAAGCAGCAGTGGTCGGCTGGTCGACCGGGCGGCGCTGAATCGGGTCCTCAAGGTGGTCGGGGGATTGATCGTTGAGCCTGACGCCGCCGCCGTTGGCGAAGATCTATCTGCCGCTCGCGCCCTGCGACATGCGCAAAGGCTTTGACGGACTGAGCGCGCAAGTTCGCAACATTCTGCAGCTCGATCCCTTTTGTGGCGCCGTATTTTGTGTTCCGCGGGAAACGCGGTGACAGATTGAAAGCCTTGGTCTGGGACGGCTCGGGGTTTTGCCTCTATGCCAAACGTCTCGAGCGCGGGAAGTTCGTCTGGCCCCGCACGTAGAATGGAGCGTCGGCACGGCTCTCCTCCGCTCAATTGGCGATGCTGATCGAGGGGCTGGATTGGAAGCAGGCGATCGCCTATGACGAGGTGGTCACGCCGCCCCTCGCGCGAGCGATAAAGTGTCGGGAAACTGCGGTTTTATATAAGCTTGCGAAGTCACCGCCGCTATTGTTTCGGGGCATGCGGTTCGATCTTGATCGCCCTCTCACAGACCCAGTTCTCCTACAGAAAATTCTGCGCAAGATGGCCGAGGTCATGGCACTGGAGCGGGCCGAACTGCAGGCGGTGAATGCAACCGTCAAAGCCCATAACCTGAAGCTCGAAAAGCTCGAGAATCGCCTAGCTCGGCTGCTGCGCGTCTAGTTTGGCCGCAGCTGCGAGAAGATGGACATCGCGCAGCTGCGCTTGATGTTCGACGAGGGCGACGCTCCCGAACCGGCCAATGATGACGCGCCGGCAGCGGCAGCGCTGGGCCGGCGTTCCTGCGCCGATCCCGGCGCATATCCCGCGCCAGACGACACAGCAGCATCCCGGCCCTAATAGTGGCAGGCGCCCGAGACGGTGATCGGCGAGGACGTGGACGTACTGGACCCGCTTCCGAGTTCTGCGACATGTTCGTCTCCGTATTGCCTGCCGGGCCTGTGAGCAGATCCGCTAGCCTTTGGCGGTCGATCTGCCGCTGCCTAAAGTCATGGCGAGCGGCGCGTTGCTGACGCAACTGGTCGTCAGCCGCTTCGTCGATCATCAGCCCTGGCACCGCCAATCCGTGATCCTGCGCTACCAAAGCGTGCATATCGACCGAGACGTGATGGGCCACTGGGCCCGCAAGCTGGCATGGCTATTCGCTCCTATCGGTGAGCGCTTGTTGCCCTACGTCCTCGAAGCCCCGAAAGTGCACGGCGACGAGACCCCGGTCACCTTGCTTGGCGGGGAGGCTGGCGGCCATACCGCGTACTTCTGGGTCTATCTGCGCGATGGTCGCTCGAGCGGCGACATGATCCCGCCAGCGGTGGCGTTCCACTTTCACCACCGGTCGCGGCGGCAAGCATCCAGCGGCACACCTTGCCGGCTACCGCGGCTATCTGCAGGCCGACGGCCATGCTGGCTACAACGCCTTTACCATGACCCCAAAATCAAGGCTTCTCGCGGCGTGACCGAGGTGGGATTCTGGGCACATGGCCGGCGCAAGTTCGCCGACGTCTTGGAAAAGACACCCTCGCCGTTCGGCGGTGGTGCGCATAGTCGATCTCTTCACCGTCGAGCGCGGGATCAAGGGAGCATCGCCCGACGAGCGGCGCCGGGTTGCCCTCCCGCAGCTGACGGGCCTACGGTCTTGGCTTGAAGAGCAACTCAAAGGACTGTCTTCGGACAGCGCCTTGGCCAAGGCGTGCCGCTATCCTCTCAACCGATGGGCGGCGATGATCAGCTATTGCGACGATGCCCTGCTGGAGATCAGCAACAACCTCGTCGAAAATGCGCGGGGTGGCACTTGGCCGCCGCAATTGGATGTTCGTCGGTTCCAACAAGGGCGGGGATGCGCCAGCGCTGTTCTACTCGCTCGTCGAGACTCGCCGGCTTAATGGCGTCGAGCCGGGGGCTTGGTTCACGGGTGTTATCGAGCGGATCGGTAATCACCCCATCAATCGGATCGACGGACTGCTGTCTTGGAAATGGTAGGCAGCACGAGAGATCCGGAACTTAGAGCACGCTACTTGAGCAATGCCTTCGTCGTGCGGATGACGATTACGCTGGATGACGTGACGCCGGCTGTCACTCGCGTAACCGAAGTGCCGCTCACCATCCGGCTCGATCGCTTGCATGCTATCGTCCAGGCCGCGCTGGCGTGGACAGACAGCCACCTGTGGGAACTTAAACGGGCTTCGGTATCCCCAACCCATCCTACAGCTTAGATAGGCCCGCTCGATGCCAGTAAGGCGACCTTGGCCGAGGCTTTCGAGGAAATGCGTGGTAGACGTTCAGGTATCTCTATGACTTCGGCGACAGTTGGGAGCACAGCGTCCGGATCGAGGGCATCGTCCCTGTCGACCTTGTGGCAAGTTATCCCCGCCTGATCGAAGCTACAGGCACTCGCCCACCCGAGGACTCCGGCGGCCCCTGGGGTTACGCCAAAACGCTGGAGGCCCTGACTGAATCCGGCCCACGAATATCATGAAGATGCTCTGGAAGGCCTAGGCGACGACCATGATCCGCATGCTTAGCCGGACATCCATCTGATCTACACCTGCTTCGCTGCGCTCGCTAAAAAATGGGCACCGCGACAGCGAAAGACTAAGCGGCTGGACAAATTTGCGCCAGTATCTGGCGGTGGCGATATGGACCATGCCGCCTAAGGGCCCGTTTTGATAGAGGGTTGAACGGCAGCGGCTTGCGTAATTCAAACGCGGGGGTGAATCCGAGCGAGCCGTCGCCGGGGACCAACAAGAGAAGCGAGCCAATCGATATCCGACTGCTCTGACGGCTGCGGAGTGGGAAACCGTCCGCCTGTTTCTGCCCCCATCGAGGCGCGGGTGTAAGCCCACAATAGACACTTGCGCGAGGTACTCAACGCCTTGTAATATCTGGCCTGCTCGGGCGGTGGCTGGCAGAGGTTACGATGCGAGCAGCGGATCAAGAGACGCAAGCGCGACTTCACTGTCGAGATCATCCGCCGGTCGGCTGGCCTCTCCCGCTTCAAGGTGCCCCCCGGCGCTGGGTTATCGAGCGGACCTTTTGCCGGATGACATGCTGGAGCAGGCTGGTCCGTAGGACGTAACCTGCTCTGGCTGCGCTTGCATGAACCCCATTTACGCACTGCTATAATATGGAAGAGCAACCGTCAGATCACCTGATTGGCCAGCGCATCCGCAATCGGATCATGGAAGTCGTTGAAACTTTGACTGACCGCTCGGATAAAGAAGCTTTACTCCATCAGGTCAGCGGCATTCTCGATGCTGCCTGTGATGACACGCTGAGCAACATGACTGCCAATCAACCTATCGCCACGGGGCGGCCATATAGTCCACTCAATTGGCGCCCGCTCCAACAGCATGTCGAGCACGCCTAAAAGCATCGCCTGATCGTCGTAGCCTCGACCGCCACAAGCCATGATGCGATGAGTGGTAACGGATTGAGCAATATATTCCCGTAAAGCTCTGCATTTTCGGAGGACCCGCTAAGGCCTTGATATCCACTAAACCTCTTTGAAAAGACGAGATTTAATGGTGGGCGCGGCAAGGATTGAACTTGCGACCCCACCCGTGTGAAGGGTGTGCTCTACCACTGAGCTACGCGCCCCGGCGCTCACTTGCGCGGGAGCGGCGCATTTGGCGCGGAAGCACGGTTCTGTCAAGCGGGAGAACGCCGCATCGATCGGGACTTTGCCCGTCCGTTCGTTGAACCCTGGATTTGATGTGGTCATCCATTGCGCTCGCGGACCGGGCTAACCATATGCCACTCATGCCATCCTCACATGATAGCGCCATGCCCGTCTGGCACGGCACCACCATCCTCTCCGCCCGCTCCAGTGGAAAGGTCGTCGTCATCGGCGACGGTCAGGTTTCCATGGGGCAGACCGTCATGAAGCCCAATGCCCGTAAGGTGCGCCGCCTGCATGACGGTAGCGTCATCGGCGGCTTTGCTGGCGCCACGGCCGATGCCTTCACGCTGTTCGAGCGGCTGGAGGCAAAGCTGGAGCGGCATGGCGGCCAGCTCATGCGCGCCGCCGTCGAGCTCGCCAAGGACTGGCGGACGGACAAATATCTCCGCAATCTGGAAGCCATGATGATCGTTGCCGACAAGGAAGTGACGCTGGTCATCACCGGTAATGGCGATGTGCTGGAACCCAATGACGGCATCGCCGCCATCGGCTCGGGCGGCAACTACGCGCTTTCGGCCGCCCGCGCGCTCAAGGATTATGAAGCGGATGCGGAGACGCTGGCCCGCAAGGCGATGAGCATCGCGGCCGACATCTGCGTCTACACCAACGGCAATGTGACGATCGAGACGCTGGACAGCGCCGCCTGACCTCCTCCCTCCCCCTTCCCCGCGAAAGCGAAGAGACATTCTCATGAACGACAATCTTACTCCCCGTGCCATCGTGGCCGCGCTGGACGCGCACATCATCGGCCAGAAAGAGGCGAAGCGCGCAGTCGCCGTGGCGCTGCGGAACCGCTGGCGCCGGCAGAAGCTCACGCCCGATCTGCGCGACGAGGTGACGCCCAAGAACATCCTGATGATCGGCCCCACGGGCTGCGGCAAGACGGAGATCAGCCGGCGCCTCGCCAGGCTGGCCGACGCACCGTTCATCAAGGTCGAGGCGACCAAATTCACCGAGGTCGGCTATGTCGGCCGCGATGTGGAGCAGATCGTCCGCGATCTTGTGGAAGAGGCGGTCCGCATGGAGCGCGAACGGCGGCGCGAATCCGTGCGGGAAGCCGCTGCGGAGGCCGCCATGCAGCGCCTGCTCGATGCGCTCACCGGCAAGGAAGCGAGCGAGGCGACCCGCCTGTCCTTCCGTGAAAAGATCGATCAGGGATTGATGGACGACACCGAGGTCGAGGTGGAAGTGGCCGAACAGCCCGCCATGCCCTTCGACGTGCCCGGCGCCAACGGCCAGATCGGCATGATCAACCTCTCGGACATCATGGGCAAGGCCTTTGGTCAGGCGCCGAAGAAGCGGCGCAAGCTGCCGCTGCGCGAGGCCCGGGCCCGGCTGCTGGAGGAAGAGCAGGACAAGCGGCTCGATCAGGATGATGTCGCGCGGATCGCCATTGCCAGCGCTGAGCAGAACGGCATCGTCTTCCTCGACGAGATCGACAAGATCGCGGTCAGCGACGTGCGCGGCGGATCAGTGAGCCGGGAGGGGGTCCAGCGCGACCTGCTGCCGCTTATCGAGGGCACGACGGTCGCCACCAAATATGGCCCGCTCAAGACCGACCATATCCTCTTCATCGCCAGCGGCGCCTTCCATGTCGCCAAGCCGAGCGATCTGCTGCCCGAGTTACAGGGCCGCCTTCCCATCCGGGTGGAGCTGAAGGGCCTGACGGAGGAGGATTTCGTCGCCATCCTCTCGGACACCAAGGCGTCTCTGCCCGAGCAATATGGCGCGCTGCTTGCCACCGAGGGGGTCACCATCCACCTTGAGGAGAGCGGCATCCGGGCGATCGCGCGCATTGCCGCGAGCGTCAACGAGCAGGTCGAGAATATCGGCGCGCGACGCCTCCAGACAGTCATGGAAAAGCTGCTGGAGGAAGTGAGCTTCGATGCGGACACCCGCGCGGGCGAGACCATCACCATCGACGCCGCCTATGTGGACGGCCAGCTCGACGGGATCGCGAAGAACACCGATCTCAGCAAATATATCCTGTAATCGGCTGGCGGGGGTGGGCGTCGCGCCTCCCCCTGCCTCTACAGTCCATCGAGCGCGAGCAGCGCGAAGCTCGCCAGCCAGTGCTCGCCCATATAATCGTCGCCAAGATGCGGGAGCGCGGCGGCAAGATGTGCCTGCGCCGTCTCGCCAAGCAGAGCGTGAAGCGGGTGCCCCTCCCCCAGCGCGGCGGCAATCGCACCAAGGCACCATGCCCGGCTGAGGCACAGCCCATCAAGATGCGCGATCTTGCCGTCCGTCCGGTCCGTCACGATGGGCGGGGTAAAGAGCGTCGCCGGCTCGCGCGCGGCAAGGCCGGGCAGGAATCCATCGAGCCACGCGGCGAATGCCCCGGCCGGGAGCACGTCGCTCATGAGGTGCGCCTCGATCAGCGCGGGCGAGAGAAACTCGTCGCCACCCGGCTCCCATGCCTGACAAGCCTTGTCCGCGCCGAACCACTCAATCGCCCGCGCCTCGATCAGCGCGACCAGCGCGGGATCATGCGCCAGCGCCCAGCGCCGCGTAAGGATCGCGGCGAAGGCGATATTATAATGCGTGCCGACCCGTACCGGATAAGTGAGGCGCGGCAGGAAAGCGGTGAAGCGCCGGGCAATGAGCTGCGCGAAGGGCGCCAGCGCATCGGCCCATGGCGCATCATGCCGGCCAAGCTCGTCATGGAGCGTGAGCAGCCACGCCCAGCCATAGGGCCGCTCGAACCCCGCCATATTGGGTCGCTCGAAATTGGCGATCTCACCCGCCACCTTGGCCGGCACCAGCATCATATCGGCACGCGCCAGCGCGTCCCGGCTTTCGGCGAGGTGCGGGAAGCGCCGGGCCAGCCGCATGACCTGCCACCAGCCATGGACACAGCTGTGCCAGTCAAAACTGCCGTGGAATATGGGGTATAGCGCGCGCGGCGGACGCAGATCCTCCGGCCCGTTGAGGACATGGCCGTGCCAGCCATAGGGATAGTCCCGGTCGAGATGGCCCAGCGTCAGCCGCATGAACCCGGCGGCAAGCTCTGGCGTAAGGCGCGTCATGGCGGCATCTCCCTCCCTCACGGAAACGCGACCAGCGCGATCAGCGCGATGTTGAACGCCAGCAGCGGCAGCGCGGTCCATATCTGCGCGCGGATCACCCCATAAGGGTCTTTCAGTTCGAGCAGCGCGGCCGGCACCAGGTTGAAGTTCGCCGCCATCGGCGTCATCAGCGTACCGCAAAAGCCGGCCAGCATACCCACCGCCGCGATGATCGCCGGATTGCCATGATAATGGCCGATCAGCAGCGGCACGCCGATCGCAGCCGCCATCACCGGAAAGGCCGCGAAGGCATTGCCCATCACCATGGTAAAGAGCGCCATGCCGAGCCCATAGGCAATCACCGCGCCGACCCGGCTGCCCTCGGGAATGGCCATCTGGATCAGGCCGCCGACCTGTTCGCCAACGCCGGCAAGGGCAAAGACCGCGCCAAGGCTCGCGAGCATCTGCGGGAGCACCGCTGCCCAGCCGACCGAATTGACCAGCCGCGCGCCTTGCCGGAGCGGCAGCGTGGCGGGCGCCCCCAGCATGACCCGGCCAAGGATAAGCGCGAGGATGACACCGAGCGCGAGCGAGATCAGCGTGGCCTGCCGGGGGTCGGCCAGCGCCGGCACCGCCTTGATGAGGAGGGTACCGCCAAGCGCGACGGCGGGGATGACCAGCGCGATGAGGAACAGCTTGCCGCCATAGCGGTCCGCCCGGGCCTGCCGCACCGCAGGCGCCACTTCATCCCCCGATGTCCGGCCAAGGCCGCCAAAGGTCGCCACGCCGATCAGGCCGAGAACGAGCAGGCCATTGCCCACGTCGCCCAGCAGATCCCCGGCCAGCATGGAGATGCCGAGCAACGCCCAGAAGGCGGCATTGGCGCGCTTGCCCCCCGCCGTCAGCGTGATCGCGGCATAAGCGAGAAACAGCAGTCCGGCGAACCAGTAGACATGGTGGAGCTGGATCATGGCCGTGCCTCCCCCGCTGATGCCGCCGCGCGCGCGCGCAGGCGCCGGTCCAGCAGACGGAGACGCAAGCCATGGATCAGGAACGCCGCGATCGCCGTGGGTATCGCCCAGATGGAGAGGTGGAACGGCTCCAGCAGGATGCCATATTGCTCCAGCGTGCCCTTCATCAGCAGGATGGAGCCGATGGCGAGGAAGATATCCTCGCCAAAGAACATGCCGACATTGTCGGTCGCGGCGGCATAGCTCTTCACCTCCTCGCGCGTGGCCTCATCCAGCGGGCCATCGCGTTCGGCCGCTGCCTCGGCCATCGGCGCGACAAGCGGGCGGACCGTCTGGGCATGGCCGGCAATGGAAATGAGGCCCATCGCCGCCGTCGCCTGTCGCAGCAGCAGATAGGCAGTGAGCAGCCGCCCGGCCGAGGCCCCCTTCATGCGGGCGACAAGCGCGCGGGTCCGCTCCTGAATGCCAAAGGCTTCGAGCAGGCCGATGACCGGCAGCACCACCCAGGCCACGCTCACATAGCGCGAATCGTTGAACGCCTTGCCGAGCGCGGCAATGATGGCGAGCGGGGCAATGCCCGCTGCCACCCCCGTGACAAGCGCGGCAACGATGATGACGAGCAGCGGGTGAAAGCGGGCCGCGAACCCCACGACGATGACGGCGATGCCGAGCAGCACCCACATCAGCGTGTGCCATCCCCGTCCGGCGCGCCGAAGCCGCCGCCACCCGGTGTCTCGATCACGAACATATCACCCGCCTCCATCTCGGCCGATGCGGTCGCGCCCAGCGGCTCGTCGCGGCCATCGGCGCGCACGACGCGATTGATGCCAGGCGCCCCGCTCCCGCCCCCGGCCAGACCAAATGGCGGCACCCGCCGCCGATTGGAGAGGATGCCCGCGCTCATCGGCTCGAGAAAGCGCACACAGCGCACGACACCATCGCCACCCCGCCAGCGCCCTGCCCCGCCCGAGCCGGCCCGGATCGAGAAGTGCTCCAGCCGCACGGGAAAGCGCGTCTCCAATATCTCCGGGTCGGTAAGGCGACTGTTGGTCATGTGGGTCTGCACCGCGCTCGCCCCGGCAAAGCCCGGCCCGGCACCAGCACCGCCGGCAATCGTCTCATAATATTGGTGGCGGGCGTTGCCGAAGGTGAAGTTGTTCATCGTCCCCTGCGCGCCGGCCATCGCGCCGACCGCGCCAAACAGCGCATCGGTGATGACCTGGCTGGTCTCCACATTGCCCGCCACCACGGCGGCGGGATAGCGCGGATTGATGAAGCTGCCCTCGGGCGCGATGATCGTGACCGGACGCAGGCAGCCCTCATTCATGGGGATTGGATCGTCGATCAGGGTTCGCAGTACATAGAGCACCGCCGCGCGCACCACCGGCAGCGGCGCATTGAAATTGCTGGCGAGCTGCGGGCTGGACCCGGTGAAGTCGAAGGTCGCCGCGCGGGCCGCGCGATCGATGGAGAGCCGCACCGCGACCATGGCGCCATCGTCCATCTCATAGGTAAAGGCGCCATCCTCCAGCCGGAGCAGCAGCGCCCGCACCGCCTCCTCGGCATTGGCCTGCACATGGCGCATATAGGCCTGCACCACGCCCAGACCATGCTCGGCGCTCATCCCGGCAAGTTCGGCCGCGCCCCGCGCGCAGGCGGCGACCTGCGCCATGAGATCGCCGATATTGCGCGCCGGATTGCGCGCGGGCCAGCGCCCGGCACTGAGCAGGGCAAGCACATCCGCCTCCAGAAAGCGCCCGTCCTCCACGATCAGCAGATTGTCGAAGAGGATGCCTTCCTCGTCCACCGTGCGGCTGTCCGGCGGCATGGAGCCGGGGCTGATCCCGCCAAGATCGGCATGGTGGCCGCGCGCCGCCACGAAGAAGGCCGGGGCCGGCGCATCGGCATCGGCGAACACGGGCATGACGACGGTGATATCCGGCAGATGGGTGCCGCCCTCATAGGGCGCATTGAGCGCATAGGCATCGCCGGGGCGAATGCCGCGCCCGTCCCGCCCATCACCCCGCCGCCGCAAAATGGCGCGCACGCTCTCCCCCATCGACCCCAGATGGACGGGCATATGCGGCGCATTGGCGACAAGATTGCCCTGCGCGTCGAAAATAGCGCAGGAGAAATCCAGCCTCTCCCGGATGTTCACGGAGGCCGCGCTGCGCTGGAGGGCCGCGCCCATTTCCTCGGCGGCGGCCATGAAGAGGCCGTTGAAGATTTCGAGGCGGATGGGGTCCACCGCAGCATCGCCATCATCGGCGGATGCCATGCTGACGGCGCCGGCCCGCTCCAGAATGAGGTTGGCGAGCGCATCCACGCGCAGGCGCCAGCCCGGTTCGACCACGGTGGTCGAAACCGCGTCGATGATGATCGCCGGCCCCTCCGCCTCATGCCCGACGGCCAGATCCTCGCGCCGGTACAGCGGCACATCGCGCCACATGCCACCCATGAAACAGCGCGTCCGCTCGACAGGCGGGCCGGAAACCGCCGGCAGTCCGCGCGCGAACACCGCCTCGTCCGCCTCGCCTTCCCCGGCATGAACGGCATCAGCGGACAAAGCCTCGACGATGATCTCGCCATCATAGGCAAAGCCGAACTCGGCCTTGTGGCGCGCCATGAACCCGGCCCGCATCGCCTCAACGGAAGAGAGCAGCACGCCGATCAGCGCCTCCCCGCCCGCCGTGCGGAGCTGCGCGGTCACACTGGAGGTAATGCCTTCCTCGGCAATGCCCTGCGCCACCAGATCCTGCCGCGCCGCCGCATCAAGCGCGGCGGCGTGGGCGCTGATCGTGGCGCCCTGCGCGGGATCGAGGCTGAGCGTCACCGTGCGCTCGCGGGTCGCCTGCCGGTCCGCCAGACCCATGCCATAAGCGGAGAGCACGCCGGCCAGCGGATGGATCATCACCCGCTCCATGGCGAGCGCATCGGCCACAAGGCAGGCGTGCTGGCCGCCTGCCCCGCCAAAGCAGGAGAGCGTATAGCCCGTCACATCATGCCCGCGCGCAACCGAGATGCGCTTGATCGCATTGGCCATATTGGCCACGGCAATATCGATGAAGCCTTGCGCCGCCGCCTCCGGCGAGAGCCCCTCGCGCATCTGCGGGGGCAGGCCGTCAAGTAGATCGGCAAAGCGCGCACGCACCGCGCCGTCATCCAGCGGCGCATCGCCATCCGGCCCGAAAACCGCCGGGAAATGCGCCGGCACGATCTTGCCGAGCATGACATTGCAATCCGTAACGGTCAGCGGCCCGCCGCGCCGGTAGCAGGCCGGCCCCGGCACCGCCCCCGCCGAACCCGGCCCGACCTGAAACCGGCCGGACGCAAACCGGCAGATGGAGCCACCGCCCGCCGCAATGGTGTGAATACCCATCATCGGCGCGCGAATGCGGGCGCCGGCCACGCGGGTCTCGCTGTCCCGCTCATAGGCCCCGGCATAATGCGAGACATCGGTGGAGGTGCCGCCCATGTCGAAGCCGATCACCCGGTCGAACCCCGCTGCCCGCGCCGTCCGCGCCAGGCCGACAATGCCGCCGGCCGGGCCGGAGAGCACCGCATCCCGCCCCCGGAAGGCAGCGCCCGTCGCCAGCCCGCCGCCCGACTGCATGAACAGCGTCTCGACATCATCGCCCAGCTCGGCGGTCAAGCCTTCCACATAGCGCCGCACGACCGGCGAGAGATAAGCGTCGACCACGGTGGTATCACCACGCGACACCAGCTTGATGAGCGGCGCGACCTCATGACTGGCGGAGACCTGCGCGAAGCCGAGCGACCGCGCGAGGGTGGCAATGGCTTGCTCATGGGCAGGAAAGCGGAAGCCATGCATGAAGACGATGGCGAGCGCATTAATCCCCTCGCCGCGCGCCGCGCGCAATGCGACCTCCGCCCCGGCAAGATCGAGCGGCGTGACCAGTTCACCCCCCGCGCCGATGCGCTCATCCACCTCGATCACGCGGGACTGGACCGGTTCTGGCAGCAGGATCTGCCGGGCAAACAGCTCTGGCCGCTCCTGATAACCGATGCGGAGCGCATCGCCGAAGCCGCGCGTGGTGACGAGGCAGGTCGGCTCCCCCTTGCGCTCCAGCAGCGCATTGGTGGCGACGGTCGTGCCGATGCGGAGTTCGGCGGGCGGCAGGCTTTCGCGGTCGGCAACGCCGGTGAGCAGGCGGATGGCGGCGGTCGCGGCATCCCTGTAGCGACCGGGGTCTTCCGAGAGGAGCTTCAGCGTATGGAGCGCCCCATCCGGCGAGAGCGCCACCACGTCTGTAAACGTGCCACCCCGGTCAACCCAGAAGCGCCAGCGCGACGCACCGGTCATGTCAGTATGTTCGCCGACCAGCCCGTTGCCCGCCATTCACACTCCCTTGACCCACTACGCTAAATCTCGACCTGACTGCCCAGCTCCACCACACGGTTGGTGGGCAAGCGGAAGAACTCCATCGCGCTTTCCGCGTTGCGGAGCATCCACGCGAAGAGCTTTTCGCGCCAGATCCTCATACCGGGGCGAGCGGAAGGAAGCAGCGTCTGCCGGGCAAGGAAGAAGCTCGTTTCCATCATCTTGAACGCCTGCCCGCACCCAGTGGCGAGTTTGAGCGCTGCGGGCACGTCCGCCTCCTCCATGAACCCGAATTTGAGGACGAGCCGGAAGAAACCACGGCCAAGATCCTCAATGTCACACCGCTTGGTGGGGTCCACGGTCGGCACGTCGGCAATCTTGACGGTGAGCAGGATCACCCGCTCATGCAGCACCTTGTTGTGCTTGAGGTTGTGGAGCAGCGCATGCGGCACGCCCTCCGCGCTGGAGGTCATGAACACGGCTGTTCCGGGCACACGCACCGCGCTGTTCGCGGCCGAGGCCACGAAAATGGGGATCGGCATGGCTGACTCGCGCAGTCGGTCCATCATCAGCGTGCGCCCACGCGACCATGTGGTGAGCATGGTGAAGACCACGAAACCGATGAGCAGCGGGAACCAGCCGCCATCCGGCACCTTGGTCAGATTCGCGGCGAAATAGGCGCCGTCCACCAGATAGAACATGGCGAGCAGAGGCAGCGCATAGCGGCGCTTCCATTTCCAGAGCTGGAAGACCAGGACGGTGAGCAACACCGTATCGATCAGCATCGCGCCGGTGACGGCAATACCATAGGCCGCCGTCAGGTTGGACGAGGTGCGGAAGGTGAGCACCAGCAGGATGACCATCACCAGCAGCCCCCAGTTGATGAGGGGGATATAGATCTGCCCGGCGGTGGACGCGCTGGTATGGGTGATCCGCAGGCGCGGCATGAAGCCAAGCTGGATCGCCTGCTGCGTGACGGAGAACGCCCCGGTTATCACCGCCTGCGAGGCGATGATCGCGGCCATGGTGGCGATGCCGACGAGCGGCAGGCGGAACCAGTCCGGCGCGAGGCTGTAGAAAGGGCTGACAAGCCCTGCTTCGCCAACGCGCAGCAGCAGCGCGCCCTGCCCGAGATAATTGAGAATGAGCGCCGGCAGCACGAAATAGAGCCAGGAGAAGCGAATGGGATTGCGGCCGAAATGCCCCATATCCGCGTAGAGCGCCTCCGCGCCCGTCACCGCCAGGACCACCGAACCGAGCGCAAGAAACGCCTGAAGCGGCGAATGAATGAAGAAATTGAGCGCCCACCACGGATTGAGCGCTTCCAATATCCACGGCGATTTAAGGATCGAGATCACGCCGAGCACGGACAGGACCAAGAAATAGGTAATCATGATCGGGCCGAACAGGGTCGCGACCCGGCTTGTGCCGCCGCTCTGAATGGAGAAGAGAAAAATGAGCAGGCCAAGCGCGAGCGGGATCACCAGATGGCTGAAGGCCGGGTTCACCACGCCAAGCCCCTCCACGGCGGAAAGCACGGACACGGCCGGTGTGATCATGCTGTCGCCATAAAAGAGCGAGGTGGCGAACACGCCCAGCAGCACGATGCCGGCGGACCAGCGCCGCGAGGGCTCGGAGCGGCTGATCAGCGCGAGCAGCGCGAGGCTGCCGCCCTCCCCCTTGTTGTCCGCGCGCATGATGATCATGACATATTTGACTGTCACGACCAGCATCATCGACCAGAAGATCAGGCTCAGCGTGCCATAGACATTGATGATGTTGAGCGGGAGCGGATGATGCCCCGCAAAGGTTTCCCGGAACGCGTAAAGCGGACTGGTGCCGATATCGCCGAAGACGACACCAATGGCACCCATGACGAGCTTGACGGTGCCCGCATGATGCTGGCCCGGCCCCTCGGGCACACCAATGCCTTCAGCGCCGGCTCCCGGAGCCGTCTGCGGCGATGTCATGATCTCTATGCAGCCAGAAACATGGTGGCCGACTCCCCCGTGCAGGCCTGTTCAAAGAAATCCGCCTGAACGGTCCAGCCCGCTAGCACTTCGCCGTGATGGCCGCAATGCGCCATTTATTGCCCGCCCTGCCCGGCCGTATCGCCCGCGCGCGGTGCGTCTGTCTGCCCGTCCTGGATCGGGACAGGGCGGCCATCACGGCGCGCCTCGATCGAATCGATCATCATGAGGTTCCTCGCCAGTTCGAGCCGGAAGGGATGATCGTCCGGCAGATCGAGCGCGAGGCTGAGCCAGAGCTTGCGCGCGCCCTCCAGATCATTGGACTGAGCGAGGGCGAGCCCATGGAAATAGCGGGGCGCCAGCGCATCTCGCGGGGCGGTTCGCTCCGCCTGCCGAAAGGCATAGTCCGCCGCCGGCGAGGTCGTGTTGTTGCCATGCGCGACCAGCGCATTGCCAAGGGCGACCCAGAGCGCGGGCTCGCGCGGATATTGCCGCAGGCCGGAAACCAGCGCATTCGCGGCGTTCTCCGTATCGCCCTGCCGGGCAAGACCATCGGACAGGATGATCCAGCCATTCGCCGGGCCGAGCCGATCACTCATCGCACGCCGCCTGTCGACCAGGCGCTCATCGAATGCGGGCGGGCGCTTCGCCGCATCGACCGGATGGCCGGGCAGCGCGGGATTGCCCTGCCAGGCATAGCCCGCCAGTCCGAGAAGCAGCGCCGCGCCGGGCGCCGCCATCCGCCCGATCGGCCCGCGCACCACGCCATAGACAAGCAGCAGCGCAATGGCGGCCAGCATCGCCGCGATCATGATCCCCGTCATCGCGTCTGCCTCCGCCGGCGCAGGCGATGCATGGCAATCAGCCCGCCGGCCAAGATGAACAGCAAGGGCGCGATCCACAAGGGCCAGAGCAAGGGTGAAGCCGTCGGCTTGTAGCTGATCCAGTCGCCATAGCGCTCGATCAGCCAGCGGCGGATCGCCTCCGGCTGCTCGCCCCGCGCGATCCGCTCACGGATTTCCGAACGGAGATCGGCGGCCATGCTGGCGTCGCTATCGGCGATCGACTGGCTCTGGCAGGTCAGGCAGCGGATCGTCTCCATCAGCGCCTTTGCCTGCGCTTCCTGCCGGGCATCGGGAAGCTGCCGGTTGGCCCATGGCGCGGGCGGCAGCGCGGTCTGGGCCGCGAGCGGCGTCGCCAGTGCAAGCAGCAGGAGCACGAGCAAGCCTCTCACCGCCCCGCCTCCGCGAGCCTGGCGAGAATAATGTCGACATCGGTCGGGTTTATCGCCCCGATATGCTGGTAGCGAATGACCCCCTTGCCATCGATCACATAGGTTTCCGGCACGCCGGAGGAACCGAGGTTGAACTGGAGCGCGCTGCGCTCATCCAGCCCGATATGGCGATAGGGATTGCCATGCCGCCGCAAAAAGGCATCGACATCGCGCTTGGCATCGCGGATCGCCACACCTTCGATGATGACGCCGCGCTGGGCGATCTGCGTGAGCTGCGGCGCTTCCGCCGCGCAGGGCAGGCACCAGCTCGCGAAGATATTGAGCAGGCGCGGCTTGCCATCACGAAAATCCGCGGCGGAAAGCCCCGGCACACCGCTCGCGCCTTCCGGCAGGACGAAATCGGGCAAGGGCTTGCCGATCATCCGCGATTCCACGACGTCGCGTTGGGGCCGCTGAAGGCCAAGGCTCAACATCACGAGGAACGCCGCGAACAGGCCAAGCGGCAGCCAGATCAGCGAAAACGCCCTCATTGTCCTGCCTCCAGCTTGCGCAGACGCCGGTTCCGCCACCATGGCCGCCACACCCTGCCGACAAGCGCCAGCACGCCGCCCAGCGCGATGAGGCCGCCGCCATACCAAATGAGCGTCACGAAGGGCTTCCACCAGACGCGGAGCTGCCAGCGCCCATCATCCAGTTCCTCGCCAAGAACGAGGTAGAGCTGGCCGTTCCAGCGGGTCAGCAATGCGGACTCGTTGGTCGGTGTTGGCGGATCGGGGAAAAAGCGGGCCTGCGGGCGCATGTCATGTGTCCGTCCGCCATTACGGCTGACCGTGAAGCGCCCTTCCATCGCCGTCCAGTTCGGCCCGGCCAGCGGCGTCACCGCGGCAAAGCGGATCGTCCAGTCATCCAGCGTGACCGCGTCACCGGGGCGCACCACAGCCAGCCGTTCACGGGTGAAGGCGGTGTCCGTCGCCATGCCGGCAAGGCTGACGGCGCAGCCCAGATGCGCGATCACCATACCCCAGGTGAAGAGCGGGGTGCGCCACGGCTTGCGCCCCCACAAGGGCGCGACGCTGCCCAGCGCCACGGCCGTCGCAAGCACGAGGCCGAAGAGCGGCAGTGGCCCGATACGCCCCCAGAACAGCGCAAGCACCGCGACGAGCGCCACCCCGCCGGCAGCGCACGCCGGCCAGACCCGACGCAGCACCGCGCTGGCCGCATCGCGCCGCCAGCGCGTAATCGGCCCGATGACGAGCAGCGCCATGAGGGCAAGCGTAATCGGCCCGATCACCGCGTTGAAATAGGGCGGGCCGACCGAGACACGAACGCCCGCCATCTCCGTCATCAGCGGATAGAGCGTGCCGAACAACACCAGCCCGAGGATGACGCAGAGCAGCAGATTATTGCCAACCAGCATCGCCTCCCGGCTCATCAGATCAAACCGCTTGCCTTCCCGCACCGTGCCGACCCGCAACGCGAAAATCAGCAGCGCGCCGCCAATGTAGATGGCCAGCAGCGCGAGGATGAAGGCGCCCCGCTCCGGGTCCACGGCAAAGGCATGAACGCTGGTGAGAATGCCTGAGCGGACAAGGAACGTGCCGATCATCGACATGGCAAAGGCGATGACGGCGAGCATCACCGTCCAGGCACGCAGCGCATCGCGCGCGGCAAGCACATTGGCACTATGAAGCAGCGCCGTCGCCGCGAGCCATGGCATGAGCGAGGCATTCTCCACCGGGTCCCAAAACCACCAGCCGCCCCAGCCCAGCTCATAATAGGCCCAATAGGACCCCGCCGTGATACCGATGGTGAGCAGCACCCACGCGCCAAGCACCCATGGCCGCATGGCCCGGGCGAAATCGGCGTCCACCCGCCGGGTCAGCAGCGCGCCGACCGCGAAGGAAAAGGCGACGGAAAGGCCGACATAGCCGAGATAGAGCGTTGGCGGATGGAAGGCGAGGCCGGGGTCCTGCAACAGCGGGTTGAGCCCCTGCCCGTCCGCCGGTGCCGGGCTCAGCCGCGCGAAGGGATTGGACGCGAAGAGCAGGAAGGCGAAGAAGCCGAGGCTGATCGCCGCCTGCGCGCCGAGCGTCGCGATATGGGTCGCCCGGTCCAGCTGCCGTTCCAGCAAGGCGACAACCGCGCCGGCCACGCTCATCACGCAGACCCAGAGCAGCATGGAGCCCTCATGATTGCCCCATGTCCCGGCGAATTTGTAGAGCCACGGTTTCATCGAGTGGCTGTTCATCGCGACCAGCAGCACGGACATGTCCGACCGCAGGAACAATGTGATGAGGAGCAGGAAGGAGAGCAGCGTCAGCGCGCCCTGCGCCACGGCGACCGGACGGATCAGCCCTGTCGCCGGGTTCGTCGCGTCGCGCAGCGCGGCCATGGCAAGCACAAGCTGGAGGCAGGCGAGCGCCGCCGCCAGCCAGAGCGCGGCAAGGCCGGCTTCGGCAATCATTGCCCGCCCTTTGCCTGCTGGTCGGCCCGCGCCTGATGGGATGTGCTGTTGTAGACCACGCCTTCCATTTCACGCGGCATGTAGCGCTCGTCATGCTTAGCGAGGAGATTGGTCGCGCGGAACGTGCCCCTGGCATCGAGCGCGCCCTCGGCGATCACGCCCGACCCCTCACGGAAAAGATCCGGTGCGATGCCTTCGAAATGGACGGGGAGTGTCGCCTTGCCGTCGCTGACCGTGAAATCGATGGCGACGCCATCAGCCGCGCGGCGGATGCTGCCGGGCACGACCATGCCGCCCAGACGAATGGCGCGCCCCGGCTCCACGGCGGCGGCATGCGCCTCGGCCGGGGTGTAGAAATAGGCTGCCCGGTCCTTCAGCGCGGATGCGGCGAGCACGCCTGCGCCGATAAGCGCCGCAAGGGCCACCAAAACCAGCGTCAGCCGCTGGTGCTTTCCCTTCATCATGATGGCCATCAGTTGCGTCCGGGCCGTTCTTCAGCGCGGGCTTCCGCCGCGCGCGCGGCCCGCATGGCCAGGAGGGTGGTGAGGATCGTTGCGCCGAGCGTGATCGCATAGGCGCCGATGATGAAGGGCCAGGGGTTCATGATACTGTCCTCATCCCCGCGCCATTCGGCGCTGACGCGCCTCAACCTTGTTGCGCGCAAGGATCGTCCGCATCCGCAGCATGACAATCGCGCCGAACCAGAGCGAAAAGCCGGCGACCGTGAGGCCGAGCGGCCAAAGCATGGAACCATCGATGCTGCTGCCATCACGCACCGTGATGCTCTCTCCCTGATGCAGCGTGTTCCACCAGACGACCGAGAGCTTGATGATCGGCAGATTGATCGTGCCGACGAGGCCGAAAATGGCCGTCACCCGGCTCACCCCGCCATCCTCGCTGCGTTCCGCGCTCGCCCGTGCAAGCGCGATATAGCCCAGATAGAGGAAAAGCAGGATGAGCATGGAGGTCATCCGCCCGTCCCATTCCCAGTAGGTCCCCCATGTCGGCCGGCCCCAGAGCGATCCGGTCACGAGGCAAATGGCGGTGAACAGCGCGCCGGGCACCGCCACGGCCCGCCCTGCGACCGCCGCCAGCGGATGCCGCCAGACAAGCTGCATGGCGGCAGCGATGGCAATGCCGCTCCAGCCACCCATGCTCAGCCACGCGGCGGGAACATGAATATAAAGGATCCGAACGCTCTCACCCTGCAGATAGTCGGCCGGGGTCAGAAAAAGGCCCGCGGCGCACCCGAGCGCAATCAGCGCCAGCCCGCCCCAGAGAAACCAGGGCGTGAGCGGCCGCGCGATGGAAAGGAATCGCCGGGGGTTGGCCAGCACATGCATCCGGCCCCTTTAGGCGCTGACCGCCTGCCTGTGAAGTAACATAGATGGCGTGGTACTGGGGTGGGACCAGCATAGCGTATTTTTCATGGCAATGGGGCGACAAACGGGAAATGGCACCCTATATGGCCGGCAAATGGAGGTGCCGCGGCCGGCTTCACGCGGCGTCTCCAGGCAGTGCCCCGCGCCACGACAGGCGATGCGGCTTTGCCTCAGTGCCATGAAGCTGTGGGCAACAGCCCCTGACGAGGCAAGCGTGATGAGCATGACGCCGCTTTCGACCCATCCGTTCGATGACGACAAGTTGCGGGAGGAGTGCGGCATCTTCGGCGTCCATGGCGCCGAAGGCGCGGCCGCCATGGTTGCGCTTGGGCTCCACGCGCTCCAGCATCGCGGGCAGGAGGCTGCCGGGATCACAAGCTGGGACGGGCGGGTTTTCCACAGCCATCGCGCCATGGGCCACGTCGCCGGCAATTTCGATCGGGATGAGGTGATGCGCGGCCTTGCCGGCTCGCTTGCCTGCGGCCATGTCCGCTACTCGACGACGGGCGAGACCTCGCTGCGTAACGTTCAGCCCCTTTATGCGGACCTCTCGTCCGGCGGCTTCGCCATCGCGCATAACGGCAACATCTCCAACGCGACGACGCTCCGCAAGGCGCTGGTGCGCGACGGCGCGATCTTCCAGTCGACCAGCGACACCGAAGTCATCATCCATCTCGTTGCCAAGTCGAGCTACCGGACCTTGCTGGATCGCTTCATTGATGCGCTCAAGCATGTGGAAGGCGCCTACTCGCTGATCTGCCTGACCCCCGAGGGCATGATCGCCTGCCGCGATCCGCTTGGCATCCGGCCACTCGTCATGGGCAGGCTGGGCGATGCCATCATCTTCGCGTCTGAGACGGTCGCATTCGATGTGGTCGGCGCCGAATATATTCGCAGCGTCGAGCCGGGCGAACTGATCGTCGTCACGGATGAAGGCGATATCCGCTCGCATCACCCCTTTGGCGAGCAGCGCGCCCGTCCGTGCATCTTCGAGCATGTCTACTTCTCCCGCCCTGACTCGATTGTGGACGGCTCCAGCGTTTATTCCGTGCGTAAGGCGATTGGCGCGCAGCTCGCCATCGAGAGCCCGATCGACGCGGACTATATCATTCCGGTGCCGGACAGCGGCGTGCCCGCCGCGCTCGGCTATGCCCAGCAATCCGGCACACCGTTTGAGCTGGGGATCATCCGCTCGCACTATGTCGGACGGACATTCATTCAGCCGGGCGACAAGGTCCGCCATCTTGGCGTGAAGCTGAAGCATAATGCCAATCGCGCGCTGATCGCGGGCAAGCGCATTGTCCTCATCGACGATTCGATCGTGCGCGGCACCACCAGCCTCAAGATCGTGCAGATGATGCGCGAGGCCGGCGCGCGCGAAGTGCATATGCGGATTGCCAGCCCGCCGACGCGACATAGCTGCTTCTATGGCGTCGACACGCCCGAGCGCGGCAAGCTGCTCGCGCATAAGATGGACGTGGCGCAGATGTGCTCGTTCATCCATGCTGACAGCCTCTCGTTCATCTCGATCGACGGCCTCTACAAGGCGCTGGGTGAGAGCCATCGCGATCCTGATCGGCCCCATTATTGCGATGCCTGCTTCACGGGCGATTATCCAACGCGCCTCACCGATTTCGATGAGACGCTGGAAACGAACCAGCTCGAATTGCTGCGCGAGCGCGTTGCCTGACCTGATCCTATCTGCCCCGGAAAGCATAACGAGATGACCGACGATAACAGCCGGCCACTGGCCGGGCGCCTTGCCCTTGTGACCGGCGCGAGCCGCGGCATCGGCGCGGAAACGGCCAGAGCGCTTGCCGCCGCGGGTGCCCATGTCGTCCTCGTCGCGCGCAGCGCGCAGGATCTTGAGGCGGTGGAAGATGCGATCCATCAGGTCGGCGGTTCGGCCACGATCGCGCCGCTCGACCTTATCGAAGCGGAAAGCATCGGCCGTCTCGCACAGGCGATTGCCGGGCGCTGGACGGCGCTCGACATTCTCGTCATCAATGCCGCAACGCTCGGCACGCTGGCCGCCGTGCCGGCCATCGACGCCAAGGAGTTCGCCCGGCTCCTCACGCTCAATATCGCCGCGCCGCAGGCGTTGATCGCCGCGTTCGACCCGCTACTGCGCGCCAGCAAAGACGCCCGCGTCGTCGCGCTGTCGAGCAGCGTGGCGCCCAGACCGCGCGCCTATTGGGGTGCCTATGCGGCATCCAAGGCCGCGCTGGATAATCTTGTCGCGACATATGGGCTTGAGGTGCGGAACGTTTCGGCCGTTCGCACCCACATCGTCGACCCCGGCGCGACTCGCACCGCGATGCGCGCGCGCGCCTATCCCGGTGAAGACCCGGCCTCGCTCAAGACGCCGGATGTCGTGGCGCGGGCCATTCTCGATCTGGTGACCGCCGATACGCCGGATGGCTATCGGCTCGATCTCCCGAAATAAGCCACGAAACACGCGCGTCAGCGGCGCGTGGCCGCGCTAAGTCCCAAACGCGCCTTCAGCTCCACAGATCTTTGATCTTGCTGAAGAAGCTGCTTGATTGCGGGCATTCCTCACCGGTTTCAAGGCTGCGGAATTCTTCCAGCAATTCCCTCTGGCGCGCGCTGAGCCGGGTGGGCGTTTCGACCTCGATCTGAACGACGAGATCGCCCTGCCCGCGCCCGTTCAGCACCGGCATACCCACGCCGCGCTGCCGGATCTGCTTGCCCGACTGAATGCCGGCCGGAATCCGTATCTCGTGCCCGTCTTCCGAGCCGAGCGAAGGCACCCGCACCGCGCCGCCCAGCGCCGCAAGCGTGAAGCTGATCGGCACCCGGCAAAAAAGATTGGTCCCCTCCCGCTCAAAAATGGCGTGGCGGCGAACATGGAGGAAAATATAGAGGTCGCCGGGCGCCGTACCGCGAGGCCCCGCCTCACCCTCGCCGGAAAGGCGGATGCGCGTTCCTTCATCGACACCGGCGGGGATGGCGACTTCCAGCGTCTTGGCCTTGTCGACCCGGCCTTCGCCCCGGCAGGTCCGGCACGGTGATTTGATCTGCTGGCCTGTGCCATGGCAACCAGGGCAGGTCCGCTCGACCACGAAGAAGCCCTGTTGCGCGCGCACCTTGCCATGACCCGCGCAAGTCGGGCAGGTTTCTGCACTGGTGCCGGGCTCCGCGCCCGAGCCGCCACAGGGCTCGCACGGCGCGGAAACCTCTATCTCGATGGTCGTGTTCTTGCCGTAGAAGGCATCTTCCAGCGTGATTTCGAGATCATAGCGCAGGTCCGCGCCGCGCCGCGCCTGCTGGCGTCCGCCACCAAAGCCGGCATTGCCGAAGATCGTCTCGAAAATATCGCCAATGTCGGAGAAGCCGCCGCCTCCTCCGCCACCCATGCCCTGCTGCTGGAAAGCGGCATGGCCGAAGCGATCATAGGCCGCGCGCTTTTGCGGGTCCTTGAGGCACTCATAGGCCTCCCCGATCGCCTTGAAATTGGCTTCGCTTTCCTTGCAGCCCGGGTTGCGATCCGGGTGAAATTTCATCGCGAGCTTGCGATAGGCCGTCTTGATCGTGCCGGCGTCGGCCGTCCGCTCGACAGACAGCAGTTCATAATAGTCAATCTGCGCGCTCATGCCCCGGCCGCCTATTCTGTCGGCACCGCCCGGACCCGATGGTCCGGGCGGCACTCATATTGCAAGCTGTCAGGCCTTGTTGCCTTCATCGACTTCCGAGAATTCCGCGTCGACAACGCCATCATCGGCGGCGCCATTGCCTGCGGCATCCGCACCCGGAGAGGCAGCGGCAGCCTGCTCCTTCTCGTAAATCGCCTGACCAAGCTTCATGGCGACCTGCGCGAGATCCTGCGCCTTGCTCTTCATCGCCTCGGCATCGCCGGCATCAATGGCGGATTTCGTCGCGGCAATCGCCGTCTCGATTTCGCCCTTGAGCGCGGCATCCACCTTGTCGCCATGCTCGGCCAGCTGGCGCTCGGTCGTGTGGACAAGGCTCTCGGCGTTGTTCTTGGCCTCGGCCTCCTCGCGCCGCTTCTTGTCCTCCTCGGCGAAACGCTCGGCATCCCTGACCATCTGGTCGATGTCGGCGTCGCTGAGGCCACCGGACGCCTGAATGCGGATCTGCTGCTCCTTGCCCGTGCCCTTGTCCTTGGCGGACACGTTCACGATGCCGTTGGCATCGATATCGAACGTCACCTCGATCTGCGGGACGCCGCGCGGCGCGGGCGGGATGCCGACGAGATCGAACTGGCCAAGCAGCTTGTTGTCCGCCGCCATCTCGCGCTCGCCCTGGAACACGCGGATGGTCACCGCCTGCTGGTTGTCGTCCGCCGTCGAATAGACCTGGCTCTTCTTGGCCGGGATCGTCGTGTTGCGGTCGATCATGCGGGTGAACACACCGCCCAGCGTCTCGATACCCAGCGACAGCGGGGTGACGTCGAGCAGCAGTACATCCTTCACGTCGCCCTGCAGCACGCCGGCCTGAATGGCCGCGCCCATCGCCACCACCTCATCGGGGTTGACGCCGGTGTGCGGCTCCTTGCCGAAGAACTCCTTCACGGCCTCGCGCACCTTGGGCATGCGGGTCATGCCGCCCACCAGCACCACTTCGCTGATCTCGCTCGCCGAGACGCCAGCATCGGCCATCGCCTTTTTGCAGGGCTCCAGCGTGCGCTTGATAAGATCGCCGACAAGACGCTCAAGATCGGCACGGGTGATCGCCTTCACCAGATGCTTGGGGCCGTTCTGGTCAGCGGTGATGAACGGCAGATTGACTTCGGTCGTCTGCGCGGAGGAGAGCTCGATCTTGGCCTTCTCGGCGGCTTCCTTGAGGCGCTGAAGGGCAAGCTTGTCCTTGGTGAGGTCAATGCCTTCCTCCTTCTTGAAGCCCTCGGCAAGATATTCGACGATCTTGGAGTCGAAGTCCTCGCCGCCCAGGAAGGTATCGCCATTGGTCGACTTCACCTCGAACACGCCATCGCCGATCTCGAGGATGGAAATATCGAAGGTGCCGCCACCAAGGTCATAGACGGCGATGGTCTTGCCGTCCTGCTTCTCAAGGCCATAAGCAAGCGCGGCCGCCGTCGGCTCGTTGATGATGCGGAGCACCTCAAGGCCGGCAATCTGGCCGGCGTCCTTGGTCGCCTGGCGCTGCGCGTCGTTGAAATAAGCCGGGACGGTGATGACCGCCTGCGTGACGGTCTCGCCAAGATAGGCCTCGGCGGTTTCCTTCATCTTCTGGAGAATGAAGGCGCTGATCTGCGAGGGGCTGTAGTCCTTGCCGCCCGCGCCGACCCATGCGTCGCCATTGGGGCCCTTGACGATCGAATAGGGGACCAGCCCCATATCCTTCTTCGTCGTCGCGTCATCGAACCGGCGGCCGATGAGGCGCTTCACCGCGAAGATCGTGTTGTCCGGATTGGTGACCGCCTGGCGCTTGGCCGGCTGGCCGATCAGCCGCTCGCCGTCCTTGGCGAAGGCGACGATGGAGGGCGTGGTGCGCGCACCTTCCGCATTCTCGATAACCTTCGGCTTGCCGCCATCCATCACCGACACGCAGCTATTGGTAGTGCCCAGATCGATCCCGATTACTTTTGCCATTGATACCTCTTCAAACCCCAGTCGTTCAGCGGTTTGCGGCGCCGGACGCTTTCAGTAGCCGACCGTCTCCGCGTAAGTCCCGGCCGATATAGGGCGGCTTTTTCTTGGCACAAGTGATCCGCCCAACTAGAAAAGCACGGAAATTCACTTGCTCAACGATGGAGCCGCACCATGCGCCTCGCCTATGCCTTCCCCGCGCTCGCCACCGCCGCCCTTGCCCTTGCCGCCTGCCAGGACAAGCCGGTCTATGTCGACAAGGCGTGGGTGCGCCTCAATGCCAATCCCGATGCGCCGGCGGCGGGCTATTTCACCGTGCATGGCGGCTCTTCCGGCGTAACCTTGCGCGATGTCACGACAGAGGGCGCCGTGCGGCTGGAAATGCACGATAGCGTCATGAAGGACGGCGCGATGTCCATGGCGCCGATCAGGAGCGTGGACGTGGCTCCCGGCAAATCCGTGAGTTTCGCGCCGGGCGGCAAGCATATCATGCTCTGGACGATCAACCCCGGCATCATCGCACAGGGCAAGATCACCCTCACCTTCATCTTTTCCAATGGCGACCGCATCCTCGTCGACGCGCCGATCGTCAATCCCGGCACGGAAGGCGGCGGCGGCGAGAGCGGCGGGCATCAGGGGCACTGACGGGCGTTACGCGGCCTCAGACGAGTCGCGTAACCGCCATGCAAGGGCCCCCGCCAGCGCCATGGCGCCGGCGGCAAACAGCATGGTCCAGATCGGCTCGGTCGGGAAGAAGTGCCGCATGATCGATCCCATCACCGTCGCCACGAGCAACTGCGGGATAACGATGAAGACGTTGAAGATGCCCATATATACGCCAAGCTTGCCCTGCGGCAGGCTGGAAGCGAGCATCGCATAGGGGAGCGCCAGCGTGGACGCCCAGGCAATGCCGATGGCGATTTCCGAGATGAGCAGCAGATGTGCATCCCGGACCACGAGGAATGAGAGAAACCCGAGCGCACCAAGGCCCAGCGCCAGTCCATGCGTGCGCGCCTTGCCGATGCGTGCGGCAAGTGGCTGGAGGATGAAGAGCGCGGCAAGGGCCGCCACGCCATTATACACCGCAAAGAGAATGCCCACCCAGTTACCGCCGGCATTATAGGCCGCGCTCTGCGGGTCAGCCGAGCCGAACATATATTGGGCGACCACCGGCGTGGTATAGATCCACATGATGAACAGCCCCGACCAGGTGAAGAACTGGATCAGCGCCAGGCGCCGCATCATCACCGGCATATGGCCGAAATTGCCGATGACATGCGTGAGCAGATTGTCGCCATGTCCGCGTGCGTGCATCATCGCCGCCGCGATCCGCGCGATGCCATAGCTCGCGACGAGCGCGCCCAGCAAATAGAGCTCTTTCTCCAGATCCAGCGCACGCACCAGCAGAGCCAGCGCCAGGCCCGCGATTATCCAGAGCCCCGCGCCCATGCCTGCCGCGACCGGAACCGCGCTTCCGCTTTCTGCCCGGCCGTCCTCCACGCCATCTGTGAAGCGCGCCAGCTCGTCCGGCGAATATTCCCGTGTCGTTAAAACCGTCCAGAGCACGGCGATGACGAGCGCCGCACCGCCGATGTAGAAGCTCCAGCGCACGGTATCCGGTACGCCGCCACCCGCTACGACGTTGGAAACGCCCAGCTGATCGAGCAGCCACGGCGTCGCCGAACCCACCACCGCACCCGCGCCGATAAAGGCCGTCTGCACGGCATAACCAGCCATGTGCTGGTCCTTCGCGAGCATATCGCCCACAAAGGCGCGGAACGGCTCCATCGAGACATTGAGCGATGCATCGAGCATCCACAGCATCATCGCCGCCGCCAGCAGGCCCGGCGCATTGGGCATGACGAAGAGCGCAAGGCCGGCAAGCACCGCCCCGGCAAGGAAATAGGGCCGGCGCCGGCCAAAGCGGCACCATGTCCGGTCGCTGTAATGGCCGATGATCGGCTGGACGAGGAGCCCGGTGAGCGGCGCGGCGATCCAGAGCATGGCAAGATCGTCCAGACTTTCCCCCAGAGACTGGAAGATCCGGCTCATATTCGCATTTTGCAGCGCAAAGCCGATCTGGATGCCGAAAAAGCCGAAACTGATGTTCCAGAGCCCGGCGAAGCTTTGCCGGGGGCGCCGGTCAACGCCCTCGCCCGGCGCCGCGCCGCCGCCTGCTCCCCCACTCGCCATGCCGTGCTGCTCCCCGTTGTTCGCTACGTTCAGCGCCGTGTGCGCTTGCCATCACTCGCCACGAAGCGGATGGCCTGCCCGCCGCCGGGCGCGAGCGCCAGCGTGATCCGGTCGCCCTTCCGTACCGGCCGCTTCTCGATCACGATGGCGTGGCGCGCCTCCGTGCGATAATCTGCGCCCGGCCCGTCGCGATAAATCTCCGCCGTGTAGGTCCGCCCGGCATCGAGGAAATCGAGCGTCACGGTGCTCGTGCGCGCCTCCTCATCGCCGATCGCGCCGAGATACCAGTCGTCGCTGGCGCGGTCCTTGCGGGCGATGGTGGCATAATCCCCCACTTCGCCGTTCAGCACCCGCGTATCGGCCCAATCCGTCGGCACGTCCCTGATGAACTGGAAAGGGCCTAGATATTTCGCATAATTTTCCGGCGTATCGGCAGCCATCACCAGCGGCGAGTACAGCACCACATAAAGCGCGAGCTGCTTGGCGATGGTCGAGGGCACGGCGCTCCCTTCCGAGCCGGTGAGGCTAAGAATGCCGGGCGTGAAATCCATCGGCCCGCCCAGAAGCTGGGTGAAGACAAGATTGGCCTCATGCTCAGGCGTGTTCTTGCCGCCGATCCACGCATTATACTCCATGCCCCGGCCGCCCTCGCGCGACATCCAGTTGGGGTAGGTCCGGCGCAAGCCGGTGTCCTTCACTGGTTCATGGGCATCGATGCTGACCTTATATTTCGCGGCGGCCTCCAGCACGCGGATATGGTGGTTCACCATCCACTGCCCCTCATGCCATTCGCGATGCTGGGAGCCGTCGGCATCGACCCGCTCGATCTGCCCGGCGTCGGTCACATAGCCTGTCTTCACGACCCGTTCGCCATGCGCCGCGGCCCATTTGAACGCGCTGTCGAGCTGCGCGTCATAATGGCTGACCGAGCCGCCCGTCTCATGATGGCCGATGAGCGATACGCCCTTCTTCTTCGCATAGGCGGCAAGCGCGTCCGCGTCGAAATCCTCGGTCGGGCCGGAGAAGTTCATATCCTTGCCATTGCCGAACCAGTTGCCATCCCAGCCGATATTCCAGCCCTCGACAAGGACGCCGGCAATGCCGTTGGCCGCCGCGAAATCGATGTAACGGCGGACATTCTCGTTGGTCGCGCCATGCTTTGGCCCGCGCGCCCAGCTCCACTCACCCTTGATCATGTTCCACCATACGCCCACGAACTTGCCGGGCTTGATCCAGCCGGACACATCACCCAGCCTGTTCGGCTCGTTGAGGTTGAGGATCATGTGATTTGCGTAGAGCCCGGCGGCATTGTCCGCGATGGCGATGGTCCGCCAGGGGGTCGAGAAGCCCGCAGCGCGCGAGACCTTGGGCGCGCCGGCGCCGGGGGTGAGCGAGGCACGGAAGCTGTTGCCCTCCGCCCGCGCCAGGTTCATCGCCGAATAGTCGACAAGCGCAGCCTCGTGCAGCGCCACATGCGTGCCGCTGGCAAGCTTTACCGTCATCACCGTCTGCGCCGTGCCTACGGCATCGAGCGGGGTCTTGTTGTAGAGATATTCCTCGCGGTTCCATTCATAAGCGGGCTTCCACCATGCCGTGCCCGGCTCGGCGAAGGCAAAGCCCGTCAGCTCCTCCGCGATGTTGACCTGCTTGAGATTAGGCTGTTGCGGCAGCGTATAGCGAAAGGCCACGCCATCGTCGAACAGGCGGAAAGTGACACCCATTTCGCGCTGAAGGTCGCTCTTCTCGCGGAAGGTCAGGCGCAGCTCATTATGCCGGTCACGGATGCTGCTCCATTCGCCCCAGGGCTGGGTCCAGCTTGTATCGCTGCTGGCGGTCTTCGTGTCGGCGAGCGTCAGCCCACGTTCGATCTTCGGCGCATCCGTGAACATGAAGCCAAGGCGGCTGTCCGCGATCACCGGCTTGCCGTCGCGCTGCACGGCATAAGCCGGCCGGCCCTCATTATCGAGGCGGACGGTGACGGTGATGCGCCCGTCCGGCGAAGCGGCCCGCGCGACGACGCCCTCCTGCGCTGTGGCGGGAGCAGGCGCGATCAGCAGCGCGGCGAGCGGCAGGGCAAGTGCGGTGAGGCTTTTCATCAGCGAATATGTCCTTCAGGCATCATGGCGGGCAATGAGGCCCGAGGCGGGAGGGAAGGTCCAGGCATCGGCCGCGCCGGCCGCGATGAATGGCGTCCAGCGGCCGCCATCCGCCGGCGGGCTCCATGTGAGGGGCGCCTCACCAAGGTTGAAGACGCACAGCAGCCGCTCGTCGCCCGACACACGCTCGAAAGCGAGCAGCGCCTCGGGCGCATCGAGAAAGCGGATCGCGCCGGTGCGGAGCGCCGGCGATCCCGCGCGCAGGGCAAGCACGCGCCGCGTCCAGTGAAGCAGCGATCCGGCATCGCGCTCCTGCGCGTCCACGGCGACAGGTCGGTGCGCCTCCCCGATGGGCAGCCATGGCTTTGCGTCCGAAAAGCCGAGCACGGGCGCCTCCCCCTGCCATGGCATCGGCGTGCGCGCGCCGTCGCGTGAGAGGGTCAGCGGCCAGTTGGCGATCGCCTCCGGGTCCTGCAAATCCTCAAAGGCGATGTCCACCTGCGGCAGGCCCAGCTCCTCGCCATAATAAAGGAAGATGTTGCCCCGCAGACTGGCGAGCAGCAGCATCTTCATCCGGCAAAAACTGTCCGCATTCGCCTCGGTGGCCCAGCGCGAGACGGCGCGCGGCGCATCATGATTCTCGAACGCCCAGCTTGGCCAGCCAATGCCCGGTCCGTCCGGCCATTTCTCCATCGCCTCCCGCAGCAGCGGAGCGGTCAGCCGGGGCGCATAGAGAAAGTCGAAGCCATAAGCGGTGTTGAGGTGCTTTTCGCCCTGAGTAAATGCGTGCATCTCCCGCTCGCTTTCCGCGCCGCCCACTTCGGCAACGGTGAACCGATCGGGATAGCCATCAAACACCGCGCGGACCTTTTCGAGGAACAGCGAGATATCCGGGTGGCTCTGGCTGTATTTGCGGATCTGGAAGTCGAACGGCCTGGTCCGCACGCTGCCATCATCGGGCGCGGGCGGATTGTCCCGCAGCAGCGGGTCGTGCATCGAGTGGTTGATCGCATCGATGCGGAAGCCGTCCACGCCCCGGTCCAGCCAGAAGCGCACGATATCGAGCAAGGCGGCCTGTACGGCGGGGTTATGCAGGTTGAGCTGCGGCTGCTCGCGCAGGAACTGGTGCATATAATATTGGCCGCGCCGCGCATCCCATGTCCAGGCCGGGCCGCCAAAGACGGACTGCCAGTTGTTCGGCGGGGTGCCATCGGCCTTCGGGTCCGCCCAGACATACCAGTCCGCGCGGGGATTGTCCCTGCTGGCCCGGCTCTGCGCGAACCATGCGTGCTTATCCGACGTGTGCGCCCAGACCTGATCGATGATGACACGCAGCCCCAGCGCATGGGCCTGCGCGACCAGCGCGTCGAAATCCGAGAGGCTACCGAATATCGGGTCCACATCGCGATAATCGGCAATATCATAACCGAAATCGCGCATCGGGCTCTTGTAGAACGGCGAGAGCCAGATGGCGTCGACACCAAGCGACGCCACATAGGGGAGATGCGCGGTAATGCCGGCAAGATCGCCAATGCCGTCGCCATTTGAATCAGCGAAACTGCGCGGATAAATCTGGTAGATGGATGCGCCCCGCCACCACTGGCCGGGCTGCTTGTCGTCATGCGTCATCGGGTCGGGACTTCCGGATCTGGGCGTGGAGGGCTGGATGCCGCGCAAATGCTGTAGCCAAGCGGCGGGAGGGAAAGGGCAAGGCTGCCGGGCGCGGACACGCGGGCGGCGCAGGGCGCGCCGGCAAGCGACGTGACGCCCTCCATGGCGACACCCACTTCCACCTGCGCGGTCAGCGCCTCGGTCGAGCTGTTGAAGGCAAGCAGATATTCCGCGCCCGTCGCGGGATCGAAGCGGGAAACCGCGAAGAGGCCGGGCGTATCGCCACGCGCGCGGATGATCTGCGTGCCCCGCCGCAGCGCCGCATGGCCGGTTCGCAGACGCGCCAGCGCCGCAAACTCCCGGTAGAGCGGATGCGCCGTGTCGAAGCGCGGCGTCGCCGTCGTCGCAGCGGTGCCCAACAGGCGATTGTCGTTATAGGCCGCGACCTTGCTGCCGAACATATCCTCACGCGCGTCCTGATCGCCACCATCGCCGACGAAGCCCTGCTCGTCGCCATAATAGAGCGTCGGCACACCGCGCATGGTCAGCATCATCGCATGGGCGAGCCGCACCCGGTCCAGCACTTCGGTATCGCCCGCCTGCGGGAAGGCTTTGCGGACGAAGGTGGAAAAGCGCCCGGCATCATGATTGCTGATGAAGGTCGGCAACCGCAGCGCCGCCGCCTCGCCACCGCGATAGAGTGCATCGCCTTGCAGCATCCGCTCCCATGTCGCCGTGGCCGCACTGCCCGCCACCGTCTCCAGCGCGGTCTGGCGGAACGCGAAGTCCAGCACCGCCGGAAACCCGCCTTCGACCGTATGCCAGGCAAGCGGCCCGGCATCGATCGTATCGACCGCCACTTCGGCGAAGATATGGAAATTGGGGATGCCCCGCGCCTTGGCGCGCTCGATCATGGCCGGCACGAAGACACGCCAGAAATGCGGATCGACATGCTTGGCGGTATCGACACGGAAACCATCTACGCCAAACCGGTCGATCCAGTCCCCGTAAATCTCGATCATGCCGGCAATGACGCGCGGATTCTCCGTCATCAGATCATCCAGCCCGGCAAAATCGCCCATCGTGCTGCTCTCGCCGCGAAAATTCGTCTCGCCGCGATTATGATAATAGCGGGGGTCGTTCAGCCATGCCGGCGTTTTTGCCGCTTCCTCCCCTTTGGGAATGAACGGCGTGTAGGCATAATCGGGCGCCGTCAGCCGCGCGAAGTTCGCCGCGCTGTGCTCGCCGTCATCGGTGAACCCCGGATTGATCGCGGGGCCATTCACGCCGCCACGCCGCTGATAGGGATAGTCGGCGCGCGAACGATACGTGCAAAAGCTGGTCGCGCACTCGCGATACCTGATCACATCGGCCGTATGATTGGTGATGATGTCCATATAGACCTTCATCCCCCGGGCGTGCGCGGCATCGACCAGCACCTTGAAATCCGCGTCCGTGCCGAAATGCGGGTCGACCCGCGTGAAATCGGTAATCCAGTAGCCGTGATAGCCCGCGCTCTCCTGGCCGGCCGGGCCCTGCACCGGCTTGTTGCGGAAGATCGGCCCGACCCAGATCGCGGTCGCGCCGAGGCCCTGAATATAGTCGAGTCGGCCGATCAGCCCTTTCAGATCTCCACCATGGTAGAAGCCCTTCGAGGCCGGGTCATAGCCATGCCGGAGCCGATCCCCCGGGATGCCACCCCGATCATTCGACGTGTCGCCATTCTCGAACCTGTCCGGCAACAGGAAGTAAATGACTTCGTCTTCGGGAAGACGCGCCCTGAAATCAGAGGCTTGCGCGCCCTGCGCAAGTGCCGGCGACGCAAGGGAAAGGCAGGCGGCCGCCATTATTCCAAGCCTGCGCCGCATCATTGTTCCCCCTTCCCTCATCAATGGCTCGTCAAGACGGCCTTCTGCGCCCTATAAACCAGTAGTGGGCCTGCGGGCCAAGCAAGCGGCATACGTATTCAGCACGCGCCGGGAAGAGGAAAAGGGGGTCGAGGGACAGATATGTCCGGGCACGACAAGCCGACATCATTTGATATCGCGACGCTGGCCGGCGTCTCCCAACCCACGGTCTCGCGCGCACTGCGCGGTGATCGCACGGTGAGCGAAGGCACGCGCAAGCGCATCGAGGCGATTGCCCGGCAGCTCAATTATACCGTCGACAAAAATGCCTCCGCTCTGCGGCGCGGCAAGACGAATACGCTCGCTCTGCTTTTCTTCGAGGATCTTCTGCCGGACGAAAGCTGGATCAACCCCTTCTTCCTCTCGATGCTGGGGCCGATCCTGCAGACCTGCGCTGCGCGCGGCTATGACCTCCTCACATCCTTCCAGCAGCTCTCCGCGGACTGGCATGTGGACTATGAGGACAGTCGCAAGGCGGACGGGATCATCCTGCTGGGCTATGGTGATTACGAAGTCTATCGCGTCCGCCTGGAGCAGCTCATCGCGCAGCACACGCATTTCGTGCGCTGGGGTTCGGTGGATGCCCACGCCCTCGGCACCACCATCGGCTGCGATAATCGCCATGGCGGGCGGGAGGCCGGGCGGCATTTTGCTGCGAGCGGCCGGCGCTCCGTCGCCTTTCTAGGTGACGCATCGAGCCGCTATCCCGAATTTCGTGATCGCTATGCCGGCCTTGTCGAGGCGCTGCAGGAAGCGGGGCTGCCCATCAATATCCAGCTCAGTGTCGATGCGCTCTCCACCGAACAGGCCGGCTATGAAGCGGCACGGCAGCTCATCGCGCGAGACATAGGCTTCGACGCCATTTTCGCCGCGTCCGATCTTATCGCGATCGGCGCGATGCGCGCGCTTGATGAAGCCGGCCTTGTCGTGCCGGACGACGTCGCCATGATCGGCTTTGACGATATTCCTGCGGCCGGCCTCACCCGACTGCCGCTCACCACCATCGCGCAGGACTTCCGCAATGCCGGTGAACTGCTGGTCGATACGCTGATCGCCCAGATCGACGGACGTGCCTCCGCCCTCCCCAGTCTCCTCACGCCGCGCATCGTGCTGCGCGCGACCGCCTGACCGGGCATCCCCAAAAAGGGGGGAGCCGCCGCCACGCGAGGTGACGACGGCCCTTTTCAACCGCGTGTGCAGGCGCGGTGTGACGAACGGATCAGAACTTGTAGGATACGCCCAGATAATAATCGCGGCCGTAGCGCTGCCGGTCGATAACCTGACGCTTGTCGTCATTCTGATAGGTGACGAACGGCTGATCGGTGAGGTTCTTGCCCTGGAGCAGAATGGAGAGGCCACTCAGCGGACCGCTCTTGAACTCATAGCCGATCTGCGCGTCGAGAATGCCCTCCGCCTTCGCCGTGCGATAGGTCGGCGCGGCGGAAAGGCCGGCGACTTCGCCAAGGAAGGACGAGCGATAGCGATAGCTTACCCGTGCCTGGAAGCCGTTCTTCTCATAATAGGCCGTACCGCTCGCCACCCATTTGGAGAGGCCGGGCAGCGTGATCTTGTCGGCGGGCGAACCCGTCGTCGTGCCACGATAGCGCACTTCGCTCTCGGTATAGGAACCGCTGGCGAAGATACCGAAGCCGTCGAGCGCGGGGGTCAGTGCCTTGAACGGCAATGAGAGCGTCGCCTCGGCACCCATGATCGTGCCCTTGCCAGTGTTGGCCGGCGCCTTCAGCAGGCCGATGTAGGAGCCCTGCTGCTGGATGATCGCCTGTGCCGCGGCCGGGAACATGGACAGCGCAGCCGAGAAATCATAGGCGATATTGTTGTTGGGATCGACGAAATCGGTCAGGTTCTTGAAGTAGCCCGACAGCGCGACATAGCCGCCACCGCCGAAATATTTTTCGACGGACACGTCGATGTTGGTCGACTGATAGGGCCGCAGCGCGATGTTCCCGCCTTCGGAGCTGAACGGGCTGTACTGCGGATCGGAGCCGAGGCCGATGTTGCTCGGGTTGATCTTGAACTCCTGGTTCACACGCTCCTGGTCCAGACGCGGCCGCACCATCGTCTGCGCGGCACCCAGCTTCACGTAGAAACGCGGCTGCAACTCGATGGAGAACTGCGCGCTCGGCAGGAAATTGGTGAAGCTCTCGCTGCCCGAAGCCGGCAGAATGGTAACGACGCCGTTCGCATTGTCGAAATTCGAGATCGAGCCGACAGAGCTTTGCTTGGTGTGGATCACCTGCAGGCCGATCGCGCCCTTGATCGGCGTGCCGCCCAGCTCACCATCAATGTTGAGCTTGGCATAGCCGGTGATGACGTCTTCCTTGACGAAATTGTCACGCACCAGCGAACTCGGGCGATTATCAAAAACCGCGTTGAGCGAATTCTCGTAGATATAGAGCGGATTAAGCGTCAGCATCGCCGGCACGCCCAGATAATCGAGCGAGACATTCTTGCCGAGCAGCGCTTCGCTGGGCACCGGCATGGATGTCGGCGTACCGCTCGCGACCGTGCAGTTGGTCCCACCGCCCTTGGGGCAGAGGAAGTAGGAGGTATAGGCGCTCACCTTCTTGCGGCGGCTATAATTGCCTCCGATCTCCCAGCTCCGGAAGATGCTGCCGTCGATATCGCCCGTCAGGTCCATACGGAACGACTTCAGATCGTCGGTGAACTTGGGCCTGTTCAGGAAGCCCGCCTGCACCACCGCGGTCGTGCCGTTATAGCCCCAGCCATTGGGGTCGGTCAGCGAAATAATGCCGGTGTTCGTATAGTCGATCGTCGGGACGAGGCTGAACGTGCCATCCGACTTGCGCTCGGCGCGGATCGTGTCCGGCACGCCGGAGCGCAGATAGCCCGTACCGCTGTAGGTCTCCAGCAGGAAGTCGGTGCGCTTGGCGCGCGACCAGCTCGCGTCCACATTCAGGCGCAGGCGGTCGTTAAGCTGGATGCGGTTGTTCCAGCCGATCGAGATCGTATCGGCCGAGCGCTTGTTATAGTCGTTGCGCTGCACACCGTAGACGTTGCTGAACGTCGCGCCGGTGACAAAGCCGTCCTCGACGGTCACGTCGCTTACGCCGACATTGCTGCCCCATACGAGCGGAAACTCGATGCCGCGCAGGCGCTGCTCTTCCTTGAAGTTGGAATAGAGCACGTCGAGCGTTGAATGGAAAGTGTCACTCGGCGCCCACTCCAGCGTGCCGACAGCACCGTAGCGCTTGAGCACATTCGACTGCACATAGGGCTTGGCACCGCCCAGGATCAGCGTCGCGTCAGTCTCACTGCGGGTCGGATAGCCCCATGCGTTATAGCGCTCGTCCTGCGACGGCGTTTGCGAGGCGGAGAAGCCGAGCGCGATGCCCAGCGTGCCGCCGGCGAGCTGATCGACATAGGTCGCCGCCGCGCGATAGCCATAGCGCTTGCCGTCCGGGTTGAGCTTGTCCATGCCGTTCATCTGGCCACGCAGCGAGACGGACATGATCCGTTCGCTGCGATCGAGCGGACGCAGCATCTTGAGATCCACCGTGCCGGAAATGCCGGCGGCGACCAGCGCGGCGTCCGCGCTCTTGTAGACGTTGACGTTCTGGAAGAACTCGGACGGATACTGGTCGTACTCGACGCCGCGATTGTCGCCGACCGTCACCTGCTCGCGCCCGTTCAGCAGCGTTGTGGAGAAATCAGGACCAAGGCCACGGATCGAAAGCCGCTGATCGCGCCCTTCGAGGCGTTGCGCGGTGACACCGGGCAAACGGGCAAGCGAGTCTGCGATGGAGACGTCCGGGAGCTTGCCGACATCTTCTGCCGAGATCGAATCCACGATCAGCACGGATTCACGCTTGATGCGCGCCGATGACTCCAGCGACGCGCGAATGCCGGTAACGACGATCGAATCGTCATTGCCCGCGCTGTCCGCGGCCTCCTGAGCGGAAGCGGTGATCGGGAAACAGAGCGTTGCGCCCGCGAGCAGCGCGCGCCGGAAAATCTTGAAGCTGGCCATGTCGGACATGCTCCCCCTTTTGTTATGCAAGACTGCATGTGTCGCCGGTTTTGCTCCGGCATTGGCGCGCTTTAATCATGCGCGGCCCGTTCTGGACAGCTTGCAGCATACGTATTCATTGGGGGCGCGGCGCGGCGCGCCTCATCATTGCCGCCCGGATCGGTGTAATCCACGCCCTCAGGCTATTGCATCCGACGATCGCCTCGCCCAGCATCGGCTCGTATTTTTGGGAGGCCGCGATGCTTGCTCTACTCCTGATGCTCCAGTCCGAGCCACCCGCTATCGTCGTTACGGGTGAGCGCCTTGTCGCGGCGCAGGCGGAATGCGCGAGACTGGGCTGCACGCCCTTGCGTGACGCCCAGGCGACGATCGCGCTGGCCGAGATCCAGTTCCGCGCGGGAGAATATCTCGATGCCAAGCGCCTGCTTGAAGGCGCGATCCGGCGCAACAAGGGGAAAGGCGCAGAGGCGCCACGGCCAGTCGCCGCTTTGTATGAAGCCTATGCGACCGTATCTCTCCACGAGGGAGATCAGAAGGCCTATCGTCAAGCTGTCGCCAAACAGGTCGAAATCCTGAAAACCAATCTGCCGCCGGACGATCCCGCCGTGACCGCTGCCGCAACCGCGCTTGGAGATATGTGGCTGAAGCTGGGATATTATCGTCAGGCCCTGGCGACATTCAGCGCCATAGAAGGGCAGGCATGGGCGGCCGGACAGGAGCAAACCGGCATGATGGCCGGGATGAAACAGGCCTGGATTCTGACCGCGGTGGACAGAGAGCGGGACGCGCTCGACAAGCTTGCCGCGCTTGAAGCGCGACCAAAGGCCCGGGACCCTGCTTTCCAGACGGCCCTGCGGGTATTGCGCCTGCGGATCAAAGCGCGCGACGTCGACGCCAATAGTAGCGATATGACAGCGCTGATCCGCGAGATCGGCGAGAACCAGAGTGCCGAACCCATTCTCATTGCATCGCCTGCCTATGACGAGGATCATCGGGCAAGCGCGAATGCTCTGTCGCGCGCGCTCACCGGGCGCGATGCGATCCCGCTGACATCGAGCGATCTGAGCGGCATACGCTGGGCCGATATCGGATTCTGGATACGGCCGGACGGACAGACGGCGGATATCGAGATTCTGCGCGGTTCTCGTGACAAGGGCTGGCTGCAGGCGGCGCTAAAACAGATCGCGGGCCGGCGCTACGCATCGAGCAGCGATAAGGGTGACGGCTTCTACCGGATCGAGCGCTACACGATGCGCTCAGCGTATCAAGCGCCTATCGGCAGCCACATTGCCCGTCGTGCGCCCATTGGCGGCTATGAAGTGATCAATCTTACCCAAGAGCCAGCCGATCCGCCAAGCTGAATCCGTAAGGCCGCCAGCCGGCACGACCTCCATATGGCCCGCCCAATAGCATTCCACCTTGCAGATCTGTGCTCTTGATCGTTCGGATATTGGTAGCGGAGGAGGGACTTGAACCCCCGACCCCAGGATTATGATTCCCGTGCTCTAACCAGCTGAGCTACTCCGCCCCATATGCGCCCGGCTGATTGGTACGGGCAGGGTCCATCACGCCAATACAGCGTTTGGAGCGCGCGCTATACGCAGCCAGGCAAAGGCGGTCAATGCCGGAAAGCGGCGTTGCACACGCCTGCC
>JAMHVU010000140.1:0-6825 GCA_035911355.1 Sphingobium sp. | reverse complement strand
ATTCGCGCCGAAGCTCAGGCTAATGTCGAAACCATCGGCCTCGTCGTTCTCGGGATTGTTGGACTGGTCCCCGGTCTGGTCGGTGGAGATCGTCTTCGCGATACCGCCGCCGCCCCCGACGCTCTGCGCCAGCACGCCGATCGCGTGCTTGCCCTTCGTCTCGACGATGCCCCCGACCTTGGCCGTGACCGCGCCACCGTCGCCGCTCACGCTGGCCGCGCCGCCGAGCGCGATCGAAAGATCATCCGCCGCGCCGCCCTTCGCCCCGGCGACCGCGGCCTTGCCCCGCCGCCGCCGACACTCTGCGCCAGCAAGGCATGCGCTCCTTGTCCCGAGACGCCGACGAGAGCGCCCTCCTCGGCGCTGATAACGGAGACCGGGCCGCCATCGCCCGCCTGACCCACGATCGCCCCCGCCTTGCCACCGACGCCGCCGGACCCGCCGTTCGCCTGCGCCAGCACGCCCGCCGTGCCCTCGCCGCTCCCGGTGGACAGAACCTTCCCGCCCGCGAGAACGTTGGCGCTCGCGCCACAGCCCGTGCCGCCCTGCGCCAAAGCGACGCCTGTGGCCGCCTCGCCCGAGCCGCCGGTCGCCGAGACGAACACGGCCGTCGCTCCTTCCACGCTCGCCGCGATCTCCGCGCTGGTATTACCCGCCGCGCCGCCGGTGTCCCCTACCGTATTGCCTAACTCATCCCGGCCGGCGCCGCCGTCGCCGCCCGCCCCACCTTGGCCGCCGTCCCCACCATAGAGCGTCTTAAAAACCGGCCTCCCGCTATCTCCGCCCGTGCCGCCCTGCCCGCCCCCGGCTGCGGCGAGGACGGCGGCGACCGCGCTGCCTTCACTGATCTCGGCATCGGTCAGATCGACCTGCGCCGTGCCCGCCTGCTGTCCGATGAAGCCAGCGGTTCCTGATTTGCCGTATGTGCCCTGCGAGCCATCGCAGCCTGGAATACCCGAGGCATCCGCGGCAACGGGCTGCGGTCCGCCCTCGTTAGCCGACGACGGCGCGGCCGGCGGCGGCGCGTTCGAGGAAGAGCACTGGGCATAGGCCCCAGCCGGGATCAGAGCCGCCGCCAGCGCCAGCGACGAAACGGTCACCGATGACGGACAGCGCCCCGCGGCCGCGCGCGACAAGATCGATCTTCATCCCGATATCCCCCCAGAGCGATCACGAAGCACGCACAGGCTGCTGGAAAAAGTCAATCTTGTCGACGGGGCTGAACGACGATTGGGCAGGAAATACCGAAGCGGCGCAGTGGAGGGAAAAGGGCGTGGATCTGAGGCGGGTAAACTACGCTTGCAGGCCTTTTTCTTGGCGCCCCTGGGGACTAGGCACGCGCCATTGTCGGCCACTCTACAGGCAGCGCACTGGCAAACTTAACCCATGTCGCGCGTGGCGCAATCGGAACATGTCACTGTCGGGACCCCCGGCACGGCGATCACCCTGTTTACGGGGGGCCGCCCCCCCCCGACTACATTGTCTCGGCTCCCGCCCCCCCTCCGCCTTTGACCCGCTCCCGGAGCCGCTGGAACACGACGTAGAGAGCGGGGATCAGGAAGATGCCGATCAGAGCCGCGGCGACCATGCCGCCCGCGACGCCCGTGCCGACCGCGCGGCGCGACAGCATCGAGGGGCCGGTGGCGAAGACGAGGGGAAGGAGGCCTGCGATGAAGGCGAAGCTCGTCATCATCACCGCGCGGAAGCGGGTGCGGGCGCCCTCGATCGCCGCCTCCTCGATCGGCAGGCCCTGCTCGCGCCGCGCCTTTGCGAATTCGACGATCAGGATCGCGTTCTTGGCCGCGAGCGCGATCAGCACGACAAGGCCGATCTGGGCGTAGATGTCGAAGGAGAGCCGCGCGATCAGGAGCGCCGCGAACGCGCCCGCGACGCCGACAGTGACCGAAAGCAGCACGGGAACGGGGATCGTCCAGCTCTCGTAAAGGCCGACGAGGAAGAGATAGGCGAAAAGGAGCGCGAGCGCGAGCACGGTGGTCGTCTGACCCGCCGCCTCCAGTTCCTGGAGCGCGGTGCCCGACCATTGGTAGCCATAGCCGGGCGGCAGGACCTTCGCCGAGATTTCAATCATCGCCGCGAGCGCCTCGCCCGAAGCCACGCCTGACGCTGGGCCGCCATTCAGGGTGACGGCCCGGTAGTTGTTGAAGCGCACGATCGACTGCGGCCCGAGCCGCTCCTCGACCCGTGCCACGGCGCCGACCGGCACCATCTCACCCGTGGCGCTCCGGACGTGGATGCGCTCGATGTCGGTAACCGAAGCGCGATCGCCCTCCCGTGCCTGCATTCGAACCTGCCAGGTTCGGCCGTAGAGGTTGAAGTCGTTCACATAGACCGAGCCGAGCGTGCCCTGCAGCGCGGAGAAGAGGTCGCTGACCGAGACGCCGAGCGTTTGCAGCCGCTCGCGGTCGAGATCGAGATATAGCTGCGGCGCCGAGGCGGAGAACGTGGTGAAGGTCGGGCCGAGCCTCGGATCCTGCGCGGCGGCGACCGAGATGCCCCCCGCGACGGCGGCGAGATCGGCCGGATCGCGGCCCTCGAGATCAAGGAGCTGGTACTCGAAACCCGATCCGGTGCCCAGCCCGATGATCGGAGGCAGGTTGAACGCGAAGACCTGGGCCGAACGGATCGCCGCGCCCAGCATATTGGTCCGCATGATCGCGGCAAGCACATGGGTCTCGCGGGTCGTCCGTTCATCGAACGGCTTCATTGTGACGATGGCGAAACCGGAATTCGACTTCGCGAGCCCGTCGAGGAAGCTGTAACCCGAGACCGTCATCGCATGTGCGACGCCAGGGATGCCGGCGAGCATCTTCTCGACCTCGGCCATCGTGGCCTGCGTCCGATTGACGGAGGCGCCCTCGGGCAAGCGAACCTCGGCGAAATAGGCTCCCTGGTCCTCCGCGGGCAGGAAGCCCGTCGGCACCCGTCCGAAAAGCCATCCAGCCGCCCCGCCCGCCACGGCGATAAGCAGCAGGCCGAGGAGCGCGCGGCGCGCGATGACGGACGCACCGGCGACGAAACCGTCGCGCGTCGCGTCGATCCGGCGCGAGATCCAGCCGAGCGGGCCACGCTTCGGGCCATGATGGGGCTTCAGCAGGATCGCACAGAGAGCGGGAGAAAGCGTCAGCGCATTGATCGCCGAGAGTACCATCGAAACCGAGACGGCGACGGCGAACTGCTGGAAGAGCTGGCCAGAGATGCCCGGGATGAATGCTACCGGCACGAAGACCGAGAGCAGCACCAGCGTCACCGCGACGATGGCCCCCGTGATCTCGCCCATGGCCGCGTGCGCTGCCTCGGCCGCCGACATGCCTGGGTTCTCCTCCATCACCCGTTCGACGTTCTCCACGACGACGATCGCATCGTCCACGACGATGCCGATCGCGAGCACGAGCGCGAGGAGCGATACGGTATTGAGAGAGAAGCCAAGCGCCAGCATCACCGCGAAGGTGCCAATCAGCGCCACAGGAACGGCGATCAGGGGAATGAGCGTGGCGCGCCAGTTCCCGAGGAAGAGGAACACCACGATGATGACGAGGACGAAGGCTTCAAGAAGAGTATGCGTGACCTCGGAGATCGACGCCTTCACGAATTCGGTCGTGTCATAGGGGATGGCGTAGCTCATGCCATTCGGAAAGCGCCCGGCGAGGTCATCCATGACCGCGCGCACACCCGCGCCGGTCGCGATCGCGTTGGCGCCGGGCGCCTGGTAGATGGCAATCATCGCGGTCGGCTTGCCGTCGAAATTCGCCGTGACATCGGAGACCTTGGCCCCGAGATCCACCGTCGCCACGTCGCGCACGCGCAAATAGGAGCCATCGGGCTCGGCGCGGATCACCACGTCGCCAAACTGATCCGGGTCCGTGAGGCGGCCCTGCGTGACGATGTTGAGCTGGAAGTCAGGATCGTCCGTCATCGGCTGCGCGCCGATACGCCCGATCGCCGCCTGAACGTTCTGGGCCTTCAGCGCCGCCACCACGTCCGAGGGCGCGAGGCCGAGGCTCGTCATCCGGTCGACGTCGAGATCGATGCGCATCGCATAGTCGAGCGCGCCGAACATCGTGACGTCGCCGACACCGGGCACGCGCTTCAGCGCGTCCACCACGTTGATCGTGGCGTAATTAGAGAGGAAAAGCCCGTCGAACTCCGGACCGTCGCCGCTCAGCACCACGGCTTGCAGGAGCGCGGAGGAGACTTTCTTCACGCTCACGCCCGTTTGCGTCACCTCGGCGGGCAGGCCGGGCGTCGCGAGGGAAACACGGTTCTGTACGTTGACGGTGGCGATGTCCGGGTCGGTTCCGACCGCGAAGCTGATGTTGAGCGTATAAGAGCCATCCGCGCCGCTGGTGGATTTCATGTAGAGCATGTCGTCGACGCCGACCACGCGCGCCTCGATCGGCTGGGCGACGGTGGTCTCCACCACGTCCGCCCCGGCGCCCGGATAGGAGGCGGTGACGGAGACCTGGGGCGGGACGATATCGGGATACTGCGCGATCGGCAGCGCCCTGAGAGCGATCAGCCCCGCGAGGGTGAGCACGATCGAGATGACGGCGGCGAGCCTCGGCCGCGATATGAAGACGTCGGAGAGCATCAGCCAGCCGGCGCCGCGTCGACGAGCGCGCCGGGGCGCACTTTGTTCAACCCTTCGGTGACGACGTTCTCGCCCTCGGTAAGCCCGCTCTCGATCACCGCCTTGCCCTGCGAATTGCGCGCCACCGCGATCCGGCGCTGTTCAACTTTTCCATCCGCGCCGACCACCATGACGAAGGTGCCGAGCTGGTCGCGCTGCACGGCCATCTGTGGAACCGTCAGCACCATGGCCGCGTCTCCCTGTTCGAGCTCCACGCGGACGAGCGCGCCATCGAGCAGCGCCCGATCCGGATTGTCGAATTTCGCACGCACCGTCACCGTATCGGTGCCCTGACCGACATCGGCGCTGACGTAATCGATGGTCCCGCCGAGCGGATAGGGTTTGCCGTTCGGCAGCGTCAGGCTCACCGCCGGGGCTGTTCCGACTTTGCCCGCGGCCTGCGCTTCTCGGAAATCGAGTACGCGCGCCGTTTCGATCTGGGTTTCCACCTCGACGCTGTCGAGTCGTGTCAGTGTGACGAGTGGCCCGCTTTCGGGACCCACAAGCGCTCCCACATCGAAGCTTGTCAGTCCGACAATGCCCGCGAAGGGCGCGGCTACCTTGGTATAGGAGAGCTGGAGGTGTTGCTGGGCGAGCGCGGCGTTGAGTTGGGTGAGCTGGCCCTCCGCCTGGTCGAGCTGGGCCTGGGCCACATCGAGATCGTTCTGTGCGACCACGTCCTTGGAAAGCAGGGTCCGTTTGCGGTCACGTTCAAGCTTGGCAAGGTCGCGCTGCGCCGTCGCGGCCGCGACAGCGCCTTCCGCTTCCTGGACCGCGGCGGCGTATGCTTCGTCCTGGATGGTAAACAGCACGTCTCCCTCGGCTACGCTGTCACCTTCGGTGAAATGAATCTCTTCGAGAAAACCCGAGACGCGGGCACGCAGATCGACTTTCTGCGCCGCGCTCACCCGGCCGGTGTATGTGACGCCGACACGCACATCGGCCATCTCCGCCGGCGCGACGACCACCGCTGGCCGGGGTGCCTGCTGGGCCGACCCAATCGAAGGGATCAGTACGAGAAAGAGGACCGCCGCTCGAACGGTATCGCGCACCTGTCTCATGTCAGTTCCTTTGTTCACCGTGGTGAATTCCGCGCTGTGGCGCAGTTCCGGCGATGACCGGCGGCTCATTATCTTTCGCGGAGCTCTGCAACGAACACGTTTCCGGCCTTGGTCCAATAAGGTGCGTCGCTTGCCAGTAAGAGTTTTGTCTGTGCCGCGCATGCTCTTGGTGAGTTACGGGGTGTTGGAGCTGAGGTTGAACTGCGTGTTGAGCGATCTGATAATTCGGATCAGCACTGGGTTCGCCGTTCTGGAGTGCGGATACATCACTCCGGAAGCAGATTTCTAGAGCAAACTTTTTAGATACAATTACACGATGATGGTGCGTGTTATTTTGACTATATATAAAATAATTCTTCCAAGTATGGGGAAAATTTCGTCGGAATGCGGCCCTGCGTCTGTCGAACTCCGAATTTTGAACAGGCATTATTCGAGCTCCGACACCTACTTCTGTTGAAGCGAGAAGGGTGTTGAGGATCATAAGAGGTGTGGGATGTATGGTGCAAGCACCTGGAGAAGTTGTTTCTGATTCCTTTGGGATATTTCGGCGTTGGATCGTTGAAGGCGTTGGTTTCCGGTGCATCGGTCATTGAGCCTCAATGTCGCCTAGGAGATTGGTATCGTTAGATATTTAGAGTCGAGTTAAAAGGTTAAATTGCGGATCACGCTGGCAATACGTTGTAATATCTGGATATTATGGTGTGATCCGTTCTCGATGTGTCGTTTGAGTGTTCCCGAAGGATCGTTGATGGTGTTCCCATAGTGTCGATGATTGGTTCCGGATGGATCGATGAGTGTTCCGGATGTGTCGGTGGCGCGCGTTGTTGGTCTCGGATTTGAATCTTTCCGGGATGGTTTGTGCAAAACCGCGTTCAATTTCGTTCCTGTGTCTGCCAGTGCTGGGCAGGCGGATGTGAGCAGCCCGACATTTCAGGAACGAAGTTACCGAAGCAGGTGCTTGTTGCGCTCGTGATATGCGCGAATGAAGCCTGAGAACGCTGCGTCGATGCTTGTTGGCATTCGGCTTGGGTCCTTGGCCACCCAGTCTAGGAAGTCGACGCGGAGGCTTTGGAGGTCCCACCCGGGAAATTGTTCACCGAGGCGGAGCATGGTCTT
>JAMHVU010000139.1:0-1302 GCA_035911355.1 Sphingobium sp. | reverse complement strand
TGCGCGGCTATGTCCAGGAGCGTCTCGCCGGGCTGATCACGCGGCAGGACGGTGAAGCTGTCGAAGGCCCGTGCGTCACCTGGAACGGGCGCCGACATGGACCGCGCCAGCCCAGACGATGGGCCCGGGCGTGGAGTCCAGAGCAGATCTCGCGCAGACTGTATCTCGACTTTCCCGAGGACGAGACGATGCGGATCAGCCCAGAGGCGATCTATCAGGCGCTCTACATTCAAGGTCGCGGCGCCTTGCGTCGGGAGCTGACTGCCTGCCTGCGCTCGGGGCGCGCGCTGCGTGTGCCCCGCGCTCGGATCGCGGGTCGGGGGAAGTCCTTCGTCACCCCGGAGGTGATGATCAGCGAACGACCAGCGGAAGCCGCCGACCGCGCCGTTCCGGGCCATTGGGAAGGGGACCTGATCCTGGGGCTGAACCGCTCGGCGATCGGCACCCTGGTGGAGCGCACGACGCGCTTTACGATGCTCCTTCACCTCCCACCCATGCCCGGCCATGGGATCGGCCCTCGCGTGAAGAACGGTCCGGCGCTCGCGGGGCATGGCGCCGAGGCCGTCCGGGATGCCATCGTCGCCGCGATCACGACCCTGCCCGAGCACCTCAGGCGCTCCCTTGCCTGGGACCAGGGAGCCGAGATGGCGCGTCATGCCGATCTGCGCATCGATCATGGGCTGCCAGTCTACTTCTGCGATCCTCAAAGCCCGTGGCAGCGCGGAACAAACGAAAACACCAATGGTCTTCTCCGCCAGTATTTTCCCAAGGGGACAGATCTGAGCCTACACGGGCCCGACGAACTCGAAGCCGTCGCCGCCGCGCTCAACGGCAGGCCGCGCAAAACGCTCGGATGGCGAACACCCGCCGAGGCACTGGACGCCTATCTCATCACCGCGCAAAACTCAGATGTTGCGACGACCGGTTGAGACCGCCTTGCGAGCCCCGGTCCGAGTGGTGGATCAAGCCCTTGTTCCGGTACGTCTTTCTCTGGAAGATGGCCTGGTTCAGGGCGTCGAGGACGAACTGCGTCGACATCGAGGTGGAAACGCGCCACCCCACGATACGCCGGGCGAACACGTCGATCACGAACGCCACATATGTAATGACCCAGTGAAAATCTGCTCATGCTACGAGGGAAGAGGTAGCGATGAGCGTGACGATGGACGACCCGATCAAGCGATGGACGGCGAAGCGCAAGACGGCGCTGGTGCTCGAGATCATCCAAGGCAAGACGACGGTGGCGGAAGCCAGCCGAGCCCACGATCTGTCGCCTTCCGAAATCGAAGGCTGGGTCGAGGA
>JAMHVU010000138.1:0-1150 GCA_035911355.1 Sphingobium sp. | reverse complement strand
GTGGCTGGCCTGGTGGCTGCGCATGTCAAAGCCGGGGTCGTACATCTCGGTGCCGGGGAAGCGGCTCATGATCAGCTCACTTGTGTGCATCGAGCACTGCAGTACCCCTACCTGTGACAGACCGCACGCCATCGCTTGCACCATCAGATCCGTTTGCGCGCGTAGCAGCTTGGGAAATAGCGCCGGATCGTAGGCGTTTTTGTCATCGATGCCAGCGACGTCAATCCGGGGCATATCGCAAGTGCCTGGAGTCGGCATCGGAGCCATGCCTTTGATGCGGCGCTCCACTTCGCGCAGGCCTTCCAGGTGCAGATCGAGCTTGGACTTTTCCGTGTCACCCAGCTTGCCGCGCAGGTCGCTTAAGTCGCCAAGGACGGCATCGATGATGCTGGCATCGGTGTCATCGCCACTGCCGCCGCCGCCGCTGCCGTCGGGCTTTTTGCCAAAGATGCGCTCGAAGGCCTGCCAGGGCTTGTCTTCTGGCGGCGCGGTGGTGCCAGGGCTTAAGTACGAGATGTGCTTGTCGCCCGACGCGCTGTTTTGATTGGCCATCGCGCCCAAAAACAGGTGGCGATGCGGCGCTCCTGCGCCAGCGGTACGGGCGAGGAACCGGTCGATGGACTCGCCGTTACCGCCATCGACACCGGTCAGCAATTTCTTAGCGCCGCCGGGATGACTGCCCGAGTCGGTACCGCCCATGCTTAGGCCCTTAAGAAAGACGATGTGATCTTTCCAAGGATTGAGCGCCTCTAGCTGCTCGGGCAGGGTAAAGCCGCGCTCGGGGCCGGTGGGGTCCCAGACGCTGGGGCTGCCGTCGGCGCTGGGACCGGCGACGCCATCGGGGAAATAAAAGACGATCAAGCGACGCGCGCCGCCGGAGACATCGGCAAAGCTTGACCGCAGGCCGCGATAGGCCAGCTCGTAAAACGGCAGCGCGAGGGCGGCTCCACCGACGGCGCGAATAAAAGAACGGCGCGACAAACTTGGGCGCTTTAGGCGATGGCTCATGGGTGACTCCGCCTTATTTCCGGTACAAAAAGTCGGGAGAAGTAGTCAGTGCGACCAGCAGCTCGGTGATGCGATAGCCGCTCTGCGCAAAGCGCTGCTGTAGCTGGGTCAGGGTGCAGAGGTCGGCGGCGACATCCTCGAC
>JAMHVU010000137.1:0-1456 GCA_035911355.1 Sphingobium sp. | reverse complement strand
GACTTGACCTGCCGGGATTTCAAAAGCCACTCCGGTTTCGCAAACCACCGGGTAGCCTTCGTGCACGTTCGATCCAAGGTGATGCGCGCCATTGACGGAAAGTGCGTAAAGGTCGAAGCATCCGGCGTGCTCGGTTCCGTATGTGGGCGTCTTGGCGTTCGGGTGGGTTTTCTTGATCTTGACTTGCATGGTCATCGTTTCACCGGCAATCGCCGGCCTTGCGGGTGAAGGTGCCGTAGTCCGGCGAGGCGATCACGAAACCGGAGCCTGTTGCCATGCCGGGCGTCAGATCCATGAACGGGCGAGCCTTGAGGGCTTCGTCAAGGCCGGACACCGGGCCGGTGATGCGGAAGATGGTTGCGTTCTTGGCGAGCATTATTTTTTCTCCTTGCTTGCGATATGCGCCCTGTCGATGCGCTCGATCTCGGCGAGGACGAGAGCACCTGCAATCACAAGCTGTCGGCGGCGGTCGCTTCGGTGCGCTTCGGTCAGCCCCCATCCAAGCATCTCATCGCCATCGGGATCAACGACGCGGAAGTCGGTTCCATCTACGCAAAGATCGGCCGCTGCTTGCGCCAGTTCGCCGGCCGTATGATCGTCGTCATGGTCTGGCGAATATCCTTCGGCTTCGATCTGCCGGCGGCGCTCGGCCAGAACAGAATCTGCGGCGTTCGTGAGCGGCTTAAGCCCTGACAGCCAGTCCAGTGCCGCGCCGTTGCTGATACGGTAGTGGTCGGCAATCAGCGTCACGATCTCGCCGGCCTGCGGGGTGTTGGCTTCGCGCTTGAGGCGTTCGGCCAGCTCTTCCGCTTGCTTGGCGGCTTCCGCTGCTGCTTGGATGCGCGCCCGCTCGACACGATCTGCTTCAGCTTTCTCCGCTGCGAGAATGTCGGCCGCAGCCTTGGCTACTGCTGCCTTGGCCCATTCAATCTCGTCCTGCTGGCGCTTGGCTTCGGCAGCGCGTTCGTCTTCGATGCGCTGCAGTTCTGCCTTCTGGCGGTTGAGCTCGGCTTGCTGCGCCCGGAAGGCTTCCTGCTCGTCTTCCATGCGCTTGCGCTCGGCCGCTGCTTGAGCACGTTGCTCGGCCAGAACCTTTTCCATCTCGGCGCGCTCGGCTTCCAGCTTGGCGGCGGCTTCTTTGCGGTCGGCTTCGGCCTTCTCGGCTGCAATACGGGCCTGCTCTTGGGCTTCGGCAAGCTGCCGATCCATCTCTGCACGCTCGGCAGCCAACTGCGCAGCAGCGGCCTCCTGCTCAGCCTTGATGCGGGCTTGGTCGGCCTCGTTGAACTTCGCGAGATCGAGGGTTTCGCGCAGGGACTCCAGCGTCTCGGCCTTGGCGCGGGCTGCTGCCGGGGCGAACTCTTCGTAGGTGGCTTCGGATACGTCCAGCGCATCGGTGGCGGCGATGATTGCTTCGATGCTGGCCGACGATTCCCGCGGGCTGACGAAGACCGTA
>JAMHVU010000136.1:0-6258 GCA_035911355.1 Sphingobium sp. | reverse complement strand
GCTCGTCACCTGCAAGCCGGTCGCATTCTGGAACGGCGCGAGGTCGCGCGTCTCCTGAATCGAAAGGCGCGAGCCGTACCAGAGCGCGTTCTTCGCATGGCCATAGACCAGAACGCCGAGGCAATCCTCGCCCCAGAGGATCTCGTTCTCGTCGAGGATCTTCTGCGCGTCCTGAACCTTGCCCGAGCCCAGCATCTCGTGAAGCGAGAGAACGGCCTGCCCGCAGGGATGATAGGCGTAATGGCAGGTGGGCCGGAATTCGGGCTCGGCGCCCGCGCCAACCGTGTAGTAATCCGAGATCGAGATCGCCTCGTTATGGGTGACGAGGAACCCGTACTGCGGCCCCGCCTCGGGCGTCCAGGTATGGACCTTGGTCAGGAGGCCCGGCGTGTCGAGGTAGATCGCCGCCTGACAGCCCTTCTCCTGCCGATGACCGTTCGGCGGGAACCATTTCTCATGGCTGCCCCAGCCGAGCTCGGCGGGCTGGAAGCTCTCGGAGATGAAACCGTCCACCGACCAGGTGTTGACGAAAGTGTGCAGCGGCTTGGAATCGCGCCCGGCCTGTGTGTCGCGCTCGGCGATATGGACGCCCTTGACGCCCAGCGACCGCATGAGCTCCGCCCAGCCGGCGCGATCCTTCGGCGCCTCAACCGGTGCGCCCGTGTCGCGGGCGAGCTTCAGGAGCGCCTCCTTCAGGAGCCAGGAGACCATGCCCGGGTTGGCGCCGCAGCAGGAAACCGCCGTTGTCCCGCCCGCGTTGGCGGCCTTCTCGGCACGTACGGTTTCGCGCAGCGCATAATTGGTGCGTTCGGCCGGGGTTAGCGAAAGGTCGAAGTAATGGCCGGCCCAGGGCTCGACCACGGTATCGATGTAGAGCACGCCGAGCTCACGGCAGAGCTTCAGGATATCGAGCGAGCCGGTATCGACGGAGAGATTGACGCAGAACCCCTTGCCGCCCTGGAAAAGCTGGCCCAGCAGCGCGCGGTAATTGTCACGGGTAATCGCGGTATGGATGAAATGCACGCCGCGCTGTTCGAGAAATGTCTTGTGCTCGTCCGACGGCTCGATGACGTGGACGTTCTTCGGATCATAGGTGAAATGGCGCTCGATCAGCGGCAGGGTTCCCTGCCCGATCGAGCCGAAACCAATGATAACGATGGGCCCGTCGATACGGCCATAGTTGGGATAGGTTCGCGTCAATTGCGGGGTGTCTCCTTTGACGATGCGCCCTGCCAACGAGGCCGGGACTGCGCGCACCATAGGAATTTCGCGGCGGAAAGGAAGCGGGGTGGGAGATTATGACGCGGGGATGACGAGAAACCCGCGCTTCGGGGTGTATCGGGAGCACGTCTATTCGACTGGCTCCACGATAGGTCTACGACCAAGCCCAAACGAGACAACTGCTATACGGTCGGATCGGCCCCTCTTTGGAGTCAATCTTCGAACACGCGCCCTTCGATCGATTTGGAGAAGCGGAGAAACGCGGTAATGCTATCGAAGATGAACCGTGCCTCGTCCATCCCGACCAGCTTCTCATTGTCGTGGGCCAGAGAATGGTCATTCCGGATTGAGTTCATCGCCTCAAAGATCGATATAGAGCTCTTTACGATCCGCTCGGAAAGCACCGTGAGGTCGTGCTTCTGTTGAAGCAGCCTGACGTATCTGCCGACTCGGGAGTGCAACGGGTCATCTTTGCCACATTCGGGGCCACCGTGTTTGCGGACGAGCGCTGCAAACCGCTTCATGCAATAGGTATGCAGCCTGTCCAGCGCCGTGTGCGGCTTCGCTGCGTCCAAGTCTCGGCGGATGGAAGCAATCAACTCTTCAAGCGTCTCGCTGGGCTCGAACGCCTCAATGCCCGAAATATCGATCTGGTCCGCTTGCCCTTCAAATAGAGCCACGGTCGAAAAGTACAATTTCCTTATCTGCTCTTCGTCATGCGTCTCGTCGCGCCAAATCTCTGCCGCGCGATGTTCCCAGAGTGCACGGAGAACCTTCGCGACCATGCTAAATTGGGCACTTTCGATGAATGAACGGAGCCTGTTCGCCTTCGAGGTGCCGCGGCCATTGAAGAGCGATGAATGAGTCGAAGGATCAACGTTCGCGGTCTCAAAAAAGAAACTGTCGAATGTCTTATTACTGAAATTAAGGACATACCCGTCCTCCATGCGCAGCGCGCGTTCCAGATTCAGACGTTCACGGTGAGGAATGAGCCTATCATAGGTATTGTTTAGAGCCTGCATACGCATCCTCACCAAATTCGCAGGTCGAAATTCTACGCGATACTATCGCGCCGTGCACTCAACGCGCTGCTCTGAAACCCTGAACGCCGCATTGAGGGCAAGCGAGCGTCGTACACAACTGCGAACATCGTAGCAGTCCGTAAACTCTAGCAGTTGACGGAACAGAAGTCGCAGCCACCAGTATCCAACGAAAAAGGGCCGCCCTACCGGACGGCCCTTTCCAAATCCTCGCGAGAAACCGAAATCAGTTCTTCGCGTAGAACTCGACGACCAGGTTCGGCTCCATGATGACCGGGTACGGCACATCCGAGAGGCTCGGCGTGCGCACGAATTCGGCGGTCATCTTGGAATGGTCGACGTGGAGATATTCCGGCGTGTCGCGCTCGGCCGAGCCGGCGGCTTCGAGCACGATCGCGAGCTGGCGCGAGCGGTCGCGGATCGAGATCACGTCGCCTTCCTTCACCTGATAGGAGGCGATGTTCACCCGGCGGCCGTTCACCTGAACGTGGCCATGGTTCACGAACTGGCGCGCCGCGAAGATGGTCGGCACGAACTTCGCGCGGTAAACTACCGCGTCGAGACGGCGCTCGAGGAGGCCGATCAGGAGCTCCGAGGTGTCGCCGCGCAGACGCTCGGCTTCGCCGTAGATCTTGCGGAACTGCTTCTCGGTCAGGTCGCCGTAGTAGCCCTTCAGCTTCTGCTTGGCGCGCAGCTGCGTGCCGAAGTCGGAAAGCTTGTTCTTGCGGCGCTGGCCATGCTGGCCGGGCCCGTATTCACGCTTGTTCACCGGGGACTTCGGACGGCCCCAGATGTTTTCGCCCATACGGCGGTCGATCTTGTATTTCGCACTCGTGCGCTTGGTCACGGTCTCATCCTATCAGTCAAAATATGGGCGGCGTCCTCCTTTGCCGAGGGTTTCCCCCCGCCGACAGGCTTCCCCTTGCAGGGTCCGCGAACGCCAGTCATTCCCGCCACCCCAACGGATGGCGAGCCGCGCCCTTCTACCGATCGGCCGGGCGATGTCAATGGCGCGTCACTGGCGCGCGGCGCCCGGTCCCGTCCGCGTCCTCGGCAGGATCGTTCTCGCCAGCGCAAGCAGATGGCCGAGCGCCGGCACATGGTCGGGCCGGTAGAGCATCGCCACGTCCGCGCGGGGCGCCGGCGCCTCCAGTGGCCGGTAGACCACGTCGGAGCGGGCGAGCGCGCGCACGCATTCGGGAACCAGCGCGAGACCGAGCCCGGCGGCGACCAGACTGGTCAGCGAATAGGATTCCACCACCTCGTGCAGGATCCGGGGCGTGAAGCCCGCTGCGAGACAGCGATCGCGCAGGTATTGCGAGAAGAGCGAGTCGCGCAGCCGGAGCGAGATCAGGTCGAACCCCTCGAGCGCCGCGAGCGGCACGACGGGCAAGTCCGCCAGCGGATGTCCGAACGGCAGGCAAAGGCCCACCTCCTCCTGCCAGACCATCTCGACCACGAGTTCGGTATCCCGCGGCGGGTGGCGAAGAAATACCACGTCGACCCGTCGCGCCTCAGCCGCGATCACCTGCTCGCGCGGACCCATCTCGCGCAGCCGGATAAGGATGTCGGGGTGCGTCTGGTTGAACCGCGCGATCAGCGGCGCCAGCGGACCGAGGAGCACCGAGCCGGTGGTGCCGATCCGGATCATGCCGGCGCGGCCCGCGGCGATGGCTCGCGCGTCTTCGACCGCGTGATCGGCCTCGGCGAGGATCGCCCTCGCATGCGCGAGAAACCCGACGCCCGCGGGCGTCAGCTCCACCCGGCGGCTGGTGCGCTCGAAGAGCGCCGCGCCGAGTTCCAGTTCCAGGTCGCGGATCTGCTGACTGAGCGGCGGCTGCGAGATGCGCAGCCGCCGCGCCGCCGCGGTGAAGCTCAACTCCTCGGCGACGGCCACGAAATAGCGAAGATGGCGGAGTTCCATCGATGGTCCATATGCCAGAAATCTGGATCACACTCTATAATATATTCGACATATCAGTCACCAAAACGTTAATCTTGGGGCATCGAGGACGATCTGCCCACCCGACGAGCATCGTCCCCGGGCTTACAGCGCAACTTGTTGGCGTTTGCCCCCTCGGCACCGCGCATTCATCACAGGCCATCCGGCCCAATCGGAGGTTTTGAATGACAAGCATCTCGCATGAAGATGGAGGTCCCGGCGGCGCCGTGACCATCGGCGGCGTCGCCGCGGATCCGGCGCTCTACAATGAAGACCTCGCCCCCGTCCCGATGGAACGGCGAACCTGGACCGGCTACTCCATCTTCGCGATGTGGATGTCGGACGTGCATTCGGTCGGCGGCTATACCTTCGCCGCGTCGCTCTTCCTGCTCGGCCTCACCGGCTGGCAGGTCCTGATCGCGATGACGGTGGGGATTCTCGTCGTCTATGTGCTGATGAACCTGATCGGCCGCCCGTCGCTCAGGGAGGGCATACCTTTCCCGGTCATGGCGCGCATCTCGATGGGCGTCATGGGCGCCAATCTCGCGGCGATCATCCGCGGCGTGGTCGGCGTGGTCTGGTACGGCGTGCAGACCTATTTCGCCTCGAAGGCGGTGGCGACGATCATTCTGCTCTTCGCCCCCTCCGCCGCGAGCCTCGCCGATTCGAGCTTCGCCGGGCTCAACACCCTCGGCTGGATCAGCTTCCTCATCATGTGGGTGGGCCAGCTCCTGATCTTCCAGCGCGGCATGGAGACGATCCGCAAGTTCATCGACTTCTGCGGCCCCGCCGTCTACCTCGTCATGTTCGCGCTCATGTTCTGGATCCTCTATCACGCCGGGTTCTCGTCGCTGAACATGACGCTGCACAACGAGGTGCTGACGGGCGGACAGACCATCGGCCAGATGATCAACGCGGCGCTCCTGGTGATCGCCTATTTCGCCGCGCTGCTTCTGAACTTCGGCGACTTCTCGCGGTTCGGCAAATCCGAGCGTCAGATGAAGATCGGCAATTTCCTTGGCCTGCCGGTCAACTTCATCATCTTCGCGATCATCGTCGTGATCGTCACCGCCGGCTCGATCTCGGTCTTCGGCGAGATGATCATGGACCCGGTCGAGATCGTCGCCCGCATCGACAACAAGGTCGCCGTCTTCATCGGTTCCGTGACCTTCATCATCGCGACCATGGGCATCAACATCGTCGCGAACTTCGTCTCGCCCGCTTACGACTTCGCGAACCTCTTCCCGAAATACATCGACTTCAAGCGTGGCGGCCTGATCACCTCGGTGCTCGCGGTCCTCGTCTGCCCCTGGATCTTCGTGGACAGCCCCCATGCGATCACCGTCTTCGTCTCGGTCTTCGGCGCCATCCTCGCACCGCTCTACGGGGTGATGGTCGCGGACTACTATCTCGTGAAGCGCGAGAAGGTGGTGACGCCCGACCTCTACACGCTCGATCCGAAGGCGCGGTACCACTACGACGGCGGCTGGAACCACGTCGGCCTGAAGGCACTCGCGATCTCCGGCGTGATCGCGATCGGGTGGGAACTTTCGACGCAACTCTTCCACATCCTGCCCGAGAACAACCTCGGCTGGTTGATCGGAGCGGCCGCCGGCGCCATCGCATATACGGGCCTGATGCGCGCCGCGAACCGGACCTGACACTCCCCCGGGAGGCGGGCCGCGAACCGCCTCCCTTCATCCCTTTGTGATAGGAGCTCAGCTAACCCGTGCCACGATTCACGAAATCCCTCTTCGGCCAGGTCATGGTCGCGCTCGTCCTCGGCGTCGTCGCCGGCGTGTTCTGGCCAGATTTCGCGGCCCAGATGAAGCCTTTGGGTGATGGCTTCATCAAGCTGATCAAGATGATCGTCGCGCCGCTCGTCTTCGGCGTGGTCGTCCACGGCATCGCCTCCGCGGGCGATCTCAAGAAGGTCGGCCGGGTCGGCGTGAAGTCGATTGTCTATTTCGAGGTGGTCACCACGATCGCGCTCATCCTCGGAATTCTGGTCGCCTATGTCTTTGGCCCCGGCCATGGGATGAACGTGAACACCTC
>JAMHVU010000135.1:0-1372 GCA_035911355.1 Sphingobium sp. | reverse complement strand
TCGGCCTCCCGCGTCCGTCCGATGGCTCGCAATCAGGCGCTGGCTGGCATCCCAGGCGAGATCGAGGCGCTTTCCGGCGTCGTCCTTCCGCACCAGATTGCCGGCCCGATTGAAGCGGTAGCGGGTGCCTTGATATTCCCCTTCCCGTTTCCAGCCGTCGCTTTCGGCGATCCGGGTAAGCAACCGGTCGCCTGCCGGATCGTTGAGGAAGCGATGGATCGCCCCCCGCGGATCGGTGTGCGCCAGGATGCGGCCCATCGGGTCGTAAAGATAAACATCGGTGCCGAATTCGCTGTCATGTCGCTCGGTCAGGTTGCCGGCTGGATCGTAGCGGTAGGCGGTGCGAAAGAGTTCGGTTGCATCCTTGCGCAGCGCCTGCTCGGTCATCAGCCCGTCTGCGTTGTAGCGGTAGGAGCGCTTGAGCCCGGGGGCGAGTTCTTCCTCGGTGATCTGACCGAGCGCATCCCGACGGATGGTGATTGGCGCCGCATCGTTGATGCGAATTTCGGCAGGCTCATCGAGAAGGTCGAAGGCGTACCGGATCTGGTTGCCCTTGTTTGACTTGCGTAGCACGCGGTTGCCCGCGGCGTCGTAGGCGCTTTCGATGATGAAGCAGTCGCCGCTGGCATGCTGCTGGATTTCCTTCAGCAGCAGCCCCTCCGCGTCGAACTCCCGCGTGACCTCCACGTGCGCGTTGCCGGTGGCGATGAGGTTTCCGTTGGGGTCGTAGGCGAAATGTTCGATCCACGGCGCGCCGCCTTCTGGCTGCTCGGGCGACGGGAGGATCTTCTTGACGATGCGGCCGAGCGGGTCGGTGACGAAATCGATGCGCTGGCCGAGCGGGTCGAGCGTGGCCTTGAGCTTGCCGGCTGCGTCGTAGGCGTAGCGGTTGCTTTGCCCCCAGTAGTCCACTTCCTCGACGACCCGGCCGAGCGCGTCGCGCCTGATTTGATACAACTCGCCCCGCTGGTTGCGCACGCCCACCAGACGCTCTTCGGTGTCGTAGAGGTATTCGACCCGGTGGCCGTCGGGCTGGATGCGGCGGGCGATCTCTCCCTGGCCGAAGTATTCGAGGCGGGTGACGGCGCCGTTCTCGTCCTTGTAGGCGGAGAGGTTGTCTTCGGCGTCGTAGGCGCAGTGGATACTTGCGCCGGAGGGCAGCACTACCGCCGTCAGGCGGCTTTTGGCGTCGTATTGATAGCGGGTGGGCTGGCCGGCGGGATCGCTGCGTGCTGTGAGGTTGCCCAGCCCGTCGAAGGCGAAGCGGGTGCGCTGGCCGAGGGCGTTGTCGAGTTGCGCAAGGTTGCCGTCGCCATCGTAGGCCAGCACCGTGCGAGCGCCGCGGGGATTGATGTGGGCCGTGAGCTGGCCG
>JAMHVU010000134.1:0-3267 GCA_035911355.1 Sphingobium sp. | reverse complement strand
AACCAGTTCGTCTCGATGGGAAGGAAGCCCTGCCGTTCCGGAGTGATCGCCGGCGTCTCGGCCTCTTCCAGGCGCGCGCCGGAAAGCGGCGTCTCTTGTCCTTGGCTCATGGCCTATCCTTTCACCGCGCCGAAGGTCAGACCCGCGACGATATGCTTCTGGACGATCGAGAAGACGATCAGCGCCGGGATCAGCGTGAAGATCGAGATCGCCGCCATCACACCCCAGGAAGTGCCGGTGGTCGTCACGTATTCCGAGAGGCCGGTCGTGAGCGTGCGCGCGTTGAAGTTCGTGAGGGTCGCTGCGAGCAGATATTCGTTCCAGGCGAAGACCCAGGTCAGGATCAGCGTCACCGCGAGGCCCGGGCGGCAGAGCGGGAAAACGATCTCGGTGATGACCTTCCAGCTGCTCGCCCCGTCGACGAAGGCCGCCTCGTCGAGCTCCTTCGGTATGCCGTCGAGCGTCGGGCGCAGCGTCCAGATCGCGAAGGGCAGGTTGAAGGTGCAATAGACCAGGATGAGGCCGATGCGCGTGTCGATCAGAGAGTTGCCGCCAATGGTGTAGACCTTGGTCATCAGGAGGAAGAGCGGCAGCAGGAACACGGCGGGCGGCGCCATGCGGTTGGTGATGGTCCAGAAGAAGATGCTCTCCTTGCCGCTCATCTCGAAGCGCGACAGCGCGTAGCAGGCGAGAAAGCCGAAGGTTGTGCAGAGGAGCGCGTTGCCCGAGGAGACGAGAAGCGAGTTCAGCATGTAGCGCCTGATCGTCGCGTCGTTCAGGACCTTCACGTAGTTGTCCCAGAACATGTCGCGCAGGATCACGTCCGGCGTCGAGAAGAGCTCGAACGGCGGCTTCACCGAGATCACGAACAACCAGTAGATCGGAAACAGCGTCAGGAAGCTGATGAGCGTCCAGAACAGGATATAGAGCCAGGTCGTGTTCTTTTTCATGGTCTCAGCTCCTGCGGGATTTTCTGGGCGCCAGCATGCTGGTGTAGAGCAGCCAGCAGACCACGATCGTGAGATAGAGCACGACCACCGAGATCGCCGAGCCATAGCCGTAGTTCGTGCGCGGGAAGACTTCCTTGAAGATATGGACGCCGATGTAGCGCGTGGCCGATCCCGGGCCGCCGCCCGTCAGCATGAGCACCTCGTCCACCGTGCGGAGCGCGTCCATCAGCCGGATGAACACGGTCGCGACCACGGCGGGAGCAATCATCGGCACGGTGATGTGGCGGAAGATCTGCCAGGGTCCGGCGCCGTCGATCTGCGCCTGCTCGAAGGGATCGGGCGGCAGCGACACCAGCGCCGCGATCAGCGAGAGCGTGACGAGCGGCGTCCAGTGCCAGATGTCCATGATGATGGTGATGATGAAGGCGGCGGCCGCGCTCTGGCCGATGTTGAGATCGAAGCCGATCGTGGATTTCAGGAGATGCGGGATGATACCGATGGAAGGCGTCGTCATCAGCTTCCAGATCGAGCCAACGATGATCGGCGCGATGATGAGCGGCAGCGTATGGATGGTGCGGAAGATTGCCTTGCCCGGGAAATCCTTCAGGAAGGCCCGCGCGAGCAGGTAGCCGAGGATGAGCTCGCTCACCACCGCGAAGAAGACGAAGGCGAGCGTGACGCCGAGGGAGGCGAGGAAGCCCGCGTCGAACACCACCTTGCGGTAATTATCCGCGCCGATGAAAATCATCTCGGGATTGGCGGCGAAAGGGTTCCATTGGTGGAACGATAGATAGACGACGTAGATGAATGGAATGACCCCGAAGAAGAACAGAATTATCATCGTCGGGGCCAGCAATATCCAGCCCAGCGTATTTGATCTCATGGCTTACTCTCCCCTTGACCTCGGGTGCCCGCGGGTTCCGGTTTTTTGTGAATTTCGCGGATGGGCCGCCGGAGACGCGGCGGCCCGTATGGCGCGGGCGCCTACTTGCGGTAGCCGAGATCGGTCAGCTCCTGCTCGGCCTTCACCGCCATCTGGTCGAGCCCCTCGTCCGGGCCGATGTCGCCGGTCAGGATCGAGTAGAAGATCGGCGTGATCGCCTCGCGCAGCTGGGCGTGGAACGGATAGGGCGGCGCGCCGGCGAAGAGATCACCCTCTTCGCGCAGCATCGTGTAGTAGCCGCCGAGCTTCTGATCCATCTCCTTGACCCGCGGATCATCGAAGGTGGCCGTGTTGGTGACGCGCGGCGAGGCGACCGCCCAGCCGGGCTGCGTCTCGTCCTGGCCGATGAACTGGAGGAAGAGCAGCGCTGCCTCCTGGTTCTTCGAGGAGATCGGCAGGCCGAAGGCGCCGCCATCATAGTAGCCAATATAGCCCTCGTGCGCCTTCGCGGCGTCGAGCACGCCGGGCTCCAGCGGAGGCAGCGCGAAGCCGACTTTGCCGGTGACTCGCGACTGCGACTCGTCGGTCTGGATCCAGGCGCCGTTCTCGCCGTAGACGATGCCCTGAGCGACACGGCCCGCCGCGAAGGTGGTGGCGACCTCGGACCAGGTGGACTGCGCCGATTCCGGCGGCGCGATGTCGCGCAGGTGCAGCCACCACTTCAGCGCGGCCTTCGCTTTGTCGCTGTTCATCGAGCCGCCATGCTCGACGGTGGCGGCGTAATTGTTGTTCGCGTCGATGCCCCAGTTGTAGACGCCGAAGGTGGGCGCGATCGACTCGACGTATTCGTACCACGAGGCCGGGTGCCCGGTATGGGCCTGCGCCGTGGTGCCCCAGAGCTGCTCGCTCTGTTCCTTGCCCCATTCGGTGAAGAACTCGGCGATCTCGGTATAGTCCTCGTGGGTGGTCGCCGGCTTCAGGTCATGGCCCGTCTTCTCCTTGAAGGCGGCCTGGATCGCCGGATCCTCGAACAGGTCCTTGCGATATAGATAGAGCTTGAGGAAAGCTTCCATCGGAACGGCGAAGAGATCGCCACCTTCCTTGAAATAGTCGGCGAAGCTGGTGAAATTCGCTTCATCGAAGGTCGGCGCCTTGAGCTCCGGCTTGTCCTTCAGGGTCTTCGTGATGTCGGTCAGGAACTTGCGGGACAGATAGGAATAGATGATGTCCTGCTCGATATAGACCATGTCATAGATGCCGGTCCCGGCCTCCATGTCCTTGATGGCCTTGTCGTACATCTGATCCCAGGACGTGGTCTCGATTTCGACCTTGATACCCGTGCGCTTCTCGAACTCGGGCGCCAGCACGTTCTTGACGTAGTTCGACGGCGGCGTGCTTTCCGTCACGCCGTGAAGGACGACGCCTTGGTATTTC
>JAMHVU010000133.1:0-3900 GCA_035911355.1 Sphingobium sp. | reverse complement strand
CGACGTGGTGGAAGTGGGAATCGTAGGCGAGGATCTGGCGCTCAGGATTCTGGATCTCGTGGAGTGTATCGCCGCCTCTCGCACATCCTCGACCACTTCCGGGTGATGGAAGAGCCGGCGGAGAGACGTCGGTTACGGGCCAGAACCACGCGGGAGAGGCCCCGCTGGCCGCGATCTCGCGAAACTCCCGCTCTTGTTCCTCCGCCATGTCAGGAATTCCTCTGGCGATAATTCCACGGCATCTCAAAACGGCCGGCCCAGAGCCCGCGCTGTGCGATCCGGGCGGTGATCTGCCGGGGCAGGTAGCGAGGCGAATAGCGGTGATAGGCCACGGCTTGCCCGGCCTCGACCATGGCGGAACCGAGGTCTCGCGCGCCTGAGAAGCACACCGCGATCTGGCGGCCATATCGGTCCTCGTCCCGCGCGACGCAGCGAACGGGAGCGGGTCCAATAAGGTCCGCCAGCGCGAAGGCGGATTGCTGGCCGCAAGCGTATCGCGCGCCGTCGCGCTGGCACCACTGGCCAGCTTCCGGCGCGTCGATCCCGAACAGCCTCATGCGCTGTCCTTTCAGCTCGAGGGTGTCGCCGTCGATCACGGTTGCGACCCCGACCAGGCCAGTCCCGTCGACCCGGGGCGCCGCGTCGAAAATCAGCGCGGCGACGCCGGCGGAGACCACTCCGAGCAGGAGCTCCGCGCGGCTCGCCCGCGCCGCGGCGATCGCCGTGGCGCGAGAGAGCGAGGCGTCATTGCTCCACCCGCGTGGTCATGCGGGCGTCCTCGCCAAAGAGCCTCGTCCAGCGATCGAGGATCGCGCGCATTTCGGTGTAGATGCTCTGATGCTCCCGCCCGAGGCAATTGATGTAAGCCTCGGCCCCGGCCAGGTAGTCGCGATACTCGGTGTTGAGGAATTCCCGGAACTCGGCATCCTGCTTCGCCGTTGGCGGGGTCAGATCCTCGGGAGGGATCGGGCGATCACAAAACTCCTGCGCGCCCGCGAGACTGGCGCCCAGAAGCCAGATGCTTATCGCACCTCTGATCATTGTTGCTGGCAGGCCTGGCCCTGCCAGTTGTTCACATAGTACCGCTGGTTCTGCCTGGCTCGGATCGTATTGTTGTTGAGCTTGGAGTCGAAGATCGCTCCGGTGAAACCGAAGGTATCTCCCGCGCGTCGATAGGTCAGGCTCTTCCCCGACGTGTCCGAGCCGATGAGATTTCCGTCGCTGTCATGGATATAGATGGTGGCAGCGTCCCGGTCCGCGCCTGGCGTATCGAGCGCGACTTCGATCGTTACCGTGATCCATTCATCGCGCGGCAGCCGCGCATCGACCTTGGCAACGCCCTGGCCCCATTCGCTGGAGCCCGCGGTTCCGCCGGTGCGATCGAAGTTGTAGCTGTAGAGGCCGAGGGTGCCGCCGTTGTCGGGCCAGACGTGCAATCGCACGCTGCTGCCTGTCTGCCTGCTGCCGGTTTTCCCTCCGGAGGTCCACGGCCCCATGTTGATGCCGATCGGCATGCGCCCGGCGAACGTCCAGTCGTAATCGGAGGGGATATAGAAATCGGCGGAGAGCCGCGCCACACTGGCGTTTCGCATCGCAGCGGGAAACTCGTGGCGGCCGATACTGGTGACGCTGACGTTGCTGCCGGCATATTCCTGTACGGTCAGTGCCGTGTCTCCGCCCGGTGCCCCGCCACAGCTCACGCGATGCATCTTCGGATCGCTGGTGGAGTAAGCGGCATTCGGGATTGGGAACGCGAAGTCGCAGAAAGTCTTGGCGGGTGGGCTCCACTCGGATGTACAGCCCTCGACCACGGGCGCTTCGCCTTCATAGCCGCTACCCGCGGTTTCAGGCGTGCACAATTCCTCATAGGAATCCGGCGCGGCGACCTTTGTTTCGACGATGGTCTCCGGAGCTGCGAACTCTGAGTCCGTATCGGGTTCGACCGTGAGAGTTGCGTCGAGCTCTCGGAACGTCGCCTCGGTTATGCCCGTGTATTTTCGCTTACAGACATGATCTTCATTTATGTATTCCACCGTCCGTTCGTAGCAGAAGATCACGGTTTCCGTCGTATCGGTCGGCATGTAATATAGAATCGTATCAGCCGGGCAACCGTAGGCGTTCTTCGCCATGGTCGCGCCTATCGTGTAGTCGAGATCAAACCCCGTGTAGTCGGTTCCATCGGACATGAGGCATGTTCCGAAAGGAGGCTTGGGGGGAATGTCCCGGATCCTCGACAGCATGTAGGAATAGGCTTCATTGCATTCTTCCACCGCGGGCCAGCCTCCGGCCATGCAGAGGATGACGGCGCAATCCATGTCATAGGTGCCATCCTGCGCCTGGGCGCGCTCCGGCGCTGGCAGGGCGGCGAGCCCGATGAGGCAGGCGATCAGGCAGAAAAATGCACGCATCCGTCCTTCCTTTCTTGATCGGGGGAGGGGTGCCCATGTTTCCGGGCCAGAAGATTTCGGGAGAGATCGAGGCGGCCGCGATCGGCGCGCGCGCTCATGGCTCGCATCCAGGCGGCGGGGCATCGAATACCGGGGGCCTCGGCGGCGAGCGTCAGCCGCACGGTCTCCAGCCTGCCCAGCCTGGCAAGGCTCTCTTCCCAGATCGCGATCGATATGCCGCGCCGCGCCGCGTGGCACCGCGCGATCGCGGTCAGGGCGATCTCGGATTCCTGGCCCGCGTCGTCCAGTTCATCGCGCCAGTCGTCGGGCAGGCTTTCGATGAGCCACGCGACGGGCGTGTTTACAGATTCTCGGGACTCTTTCGGTAAGTGTGATCGGAGATTTCTTTCCGATCGGTCGGGCGGAAACTTCCGATCACCCGCCAGTGTCCACAGGTTCGCGGCCGCGACTTTTTCCGATGATGCTTCGGGCTCCGCGCTCGGCGCGGCGTCATCCTCGGTCTCGATCGGAGAAACGAAGATCAGGAGCTGGCGCATGCGTTCGCGAAGCGCCGCCACCTCGGGCAGATCGAGCGGAGCGAGCTGGCTTGGCATCGCCGCGAAGATCGAAAGCGCGGGGTGATCGTCGTTGAGGCCGCGCGCCAGTTCGCGAAACCTCCGCCTTGCGCGGGATATCTCGGCGCGGAGAGCGGCGTGTTCCGCGATCTCAGCCTCGCGGAGAGCCGCCTTCCCTTCGATCTCCGCCCGCCGTTCGGTGAGCGGCGAGAAGTCGATGCCTTCGATCGCGATGATCCGCCCTGAAACCCGGCGAATGGAGCGTCGCCCGGCCGCGCCGCATTCGTTCGTCGCCAGTCCGAGATCGACGAGCTGGCGGATGTGATAGCGGATCGTCCGGACATCGCACGCTCGATCCGCCGCGAGGTCGCAGACCCGGAGGGGGCTGACGGGCCGGGTCGCATCCTTGGGAATGTGGCGGATCAGGGCTTCGGCCGTGTGCCGGATCGGGGATTTCAGGCCGAAGGCGCGGGCCGCGTCCCGAAGGAGGCGATAGAGCTGGGCTCTGTCGGTCATTCCACCACTCCCGCCCAGGAGGAAGCGTGGCCGGCGTCGGCACTCGGGAAGATAAGGATCTGCATTCCGCGGACTCCGAAATGTGCGGAGAGCAGGACCGTCCGGACAAGCCGTCCCTGGCGTCGAAATCGACGCTTTCGCCTTGTCAAATTTCGGGGGAGAACCTAATATCGCAGGTGACAAGCATGCGGTCTTAGGACTGTTTCTCTCCCCTCGGTGGCCCCGCCTCCGGGGGTTACTTTTTGTGGCGATGTTTGTGCTCGGCCCCGGGGCTCGAATCCCTCCTTTTTCCGCATATTGTGCCACGGCATAGCGCTGCCCCAGCCTCTCCGATCGAACTTGGCGCGACGCGCGTTCCGCGCATTGGGCGCTATGGGTATCGTACGCCATACAAGAACAAAATCACTTATCATGCAATATTT
>JAMHVU010000132.1:0-1374 GCA_035911355.1 Sphingobium sp. | reverse complement strand
GCGCCTGCAAGGGCTGGCAACAGGCAGCCGGCGCCGGGCCGACACGACGATCCGGGGGTTTTTCCGCTTTCTTCACGACAGCGGCTATCTGGCCATGAATCCTTGCCTGCGCCTCGGCAAATTCACCGGTGAGGAAATCTCCCAGGATGCGCTGGAGGAGATGCAGCTCGGCCCCGGGATGTACGCCCGGCAACGCCGGCTGGATGCCATCGAAGAGGACAACCGCGGGGCCGACAAGGCATTTTCAATCGAACTATGGCTGTGGCTTCGCGACTTTCTCGATGCGCCGGAAAACCACTGGCGCATAGCCGGCGCGGATGCGGGCGAGGGCGCCGCGGCGGAATCCCTGCCGCAAGCGTGGCCGCTGGAACGGCAGGAGCGTCTGCGCTGCATTCTGCTGTTCGGCTACGCCGCAGCGGGCCGCCGTGCCGAGATCGCCGAAACAAGAATGAGCGCCATCGTGCAAAGCGGAAGGCGCTGGATCTGGAAAGTGATCGGCAAGGGCAGAACCGCCGCCGACGGGCCGGATCGGGTCACGCTGGACGACGACGCCATTCAGGCCCTGATGCGCTATCGCGCCGCACGCGGGCTGTCCGGCTACCCGGATGCGAGCGAGCGCCAGGTGCCGCTGATCGCCAAGCTCACACCGCAAAGGCGCCGGGGCAAGCGCCAGCTGAAAACCGGCGACGGCGTCACCGCCGGCTACCTGAACAGCGAGCTGCGCCGCTTCCTGAACTACGCCGCACCGTTTGCCGCCCTGCGCGAGCCGGCCTGGGAGGCGCAACTGCGCCGCGCCGCATCCCACTGGCTCAGGCATACCCGAGGAACACACTTCGCCCTGGGCCATGTCTCGCTGGCCAGAACCGCCGAACAACTGCGCCACAAAGACCCGAGAACCACCAGCAAGTACTACGTGCACATGAAGGACGAAGAGCGCGGGGAAGCGGTGGACGCAATCTCCACGCTGCTTGCGCGACAAGGCAAGCGAGGTGAGGAATGACACCGACGCGGCTGTCCACAGGCTTTGGCGGAGGAAAGAGCTCTCGGTTACTCGTAACTTCTGAAAACAGTAATTTTCAGAAGTCGCGTTATATCTTTCGGAGATCACTTCTTCACCTCTTCGGCCCGCTGCGTGCAGCATTCCGGAGCTTCCTGATCTGATCAACGACTCCCGACGGGTCGACGCAAACACGCAGACGCACACCAGCGCGGCGGGCACGGCCGGTGTTCTTGAGCTTTGCCGGGGCTTACTCCAGAATGAATCGCTTACCCTTTCGTTGCACCACCGCACCGTGGCATTCCTATTGCGAGTCATCCACGATGGACAGGACCCAGGAGAGTCAGGCCTTCCCTACAAGCGCAGCGGCCCATCCG
>JAMHVU010000131.1:0-5417 GCA_035911355.1 Sphingobium sp. | reverse complement strand
TCGCGGGCCCGGTAGCTGAACCGCGGATCGATCGCCGGCGAAAACCGCGACCATGTGTCGACGATGGTCAGCACCCGCAGCTCGCGGCCGGTGGCGAGCTGGTCGTGGACGAAGTCCATCGCCCAAGTCTCATTCGCCGCGACCGCCGCGCAGCGATCCTCCCGAAGCCGCGCCTTCGCCCGCCGCTTCGACTTCTTGTTTCTCAGCTGAAGTCCCAACTCATTGTAGATACGATGAACTTTCTTGTGGTTCACATCCCAGCCCTCGCGCCGCGGATGGACGTGCACGCGCCGGTAGCCGTAGCGCACGCGGGTCTCGCAGATCTCCTTGATGCGGGCCTCCAGAGGAACCTGCCCGGGCCGGCGGGAGCGGTACTGGCAGGTGGAGCGATTGACATCCAGCGTCGCGCAGGCCCGACGCTGCGACACGCTCCAATCCACCTGTACCGCCGCCACCAGCTGCCGCTGCCGGGCAGGCTTCAGAGCTTTCGCCGGATGACATCCGCTCGCCATTGTCCTCGGACCAATGGCGGATCAATGGCTCGCCATCTCCCGGTCGAGGCTGAGCTCGGCGACGAGCTTCTTCTGCCGGGCGTTCTCGTCCTCGAGGGCCTTCAGCCGGCGCATCTCGGGCGGCGTCATGCCGGCATACTGCTTCCGCCAGGAATAGAACGTCGCCTGGCTGATCCCCGCCTTCCGGCAGACGTCGCCGATCGGCACGCCCTCCTCGGCCTGCCTCAGAATGAACGCCTTCTGGGCGTCCGAGAACCTGCTCGCCTTCATCGGTCCTCCGCTCCTCTCCCGGCCGTTCAAGCGTAGCCGGATTTCCAGAAGCGGGTGGCCCAGTTTTCAGGGCTCAGAGCACTTCGTCATGGCGGCGACGATCCGCGTGGTGTCGCCGAGGATCTCGCGTCCGGTAATTGCGCCCTCGACGAGGTCGGCGCGCCGGCGGACGCGAAGTCGACCGCGTTGAGGCTCGCGGCGTAGTCCTTCAGTCCGTTCGGCGCGTCGGTGTCCGCCGAGCCGTTGAGTGCCACCGCGTCGATCTCGAGGGCGACGCCGGTCGCGAGGTCGCGGCGAACCATCGCCTCGACGTCGACGCTCGACTGCAGCAGGAGGCGGCGCGAGATCTCCGAGATCGCGCCGACCGTGCGCGGCGTCATCGTGACCTGATCGAAGGAAGCACCGGACTGCGCCGGCGCGGTGTCCTCGCCGACCCAATAGGCGGCCGCACCGCCGGTCTGGCGCGGGATCGCGACATTCCCCGAGAGCCCGCCGAGCATGGTCGGATTGGCGCGCATGATCGCCGATTTCCTGCGCAGAAGGTCGATGAACGAGCCGGACAGGAGATCGGTCGCGATCGTCGCGCCGCCCTCGGCGGCGGCGAAGTCGGCCCGGCTCAGTACGTCCGCGGGAACGAGCAGGCCCTTCGGGGTCGCGCGCGTCCGCTCGGCCTCCGCCTCCGAGACCTCGATCTCGAAGGCCGCCGCAGCGCGCGCGCGGGTGTCGGTCGGTGCCGCGAGGTAGTTGATCGCGTTGACGAGCGAATAGCGCCGGACCTCGCGCTCGGTCAGGCCGACTTTCGCCGCCGTGTCGCGAATGGCGGACTGATCGCAGCTCGAGAGGTGATCGAGGACCTTGCGCTGAAACTCGGCGACCGGCGTCCCCGCGTCGATCGCGCGCTCAACCTCCGCCTGGGGCACCTTGCACTTCCGGCCGAGCGCGGAAATGTCGCGGATGCGCGCGCGCTCCGGGCCGACCTGATCGGCGGGCTTGTCCTCGGCGCGGGCGGCGGCGGTCTCGACGGCGACCGGCGTGTTCGGAATCGTCATGGTGTCCCCTTCCAGGATCAGAGTGATTGTGTCGCTCGAAGCCGCGCGGCCGATCCCGACAGTTTCATCGGTCGGCATCGCCGCTCGCGACCAGTCGCCGGCCTTGGGCGGCGCGGAGGTCGAGCTGCTACACGGCGTCGCGCTTTACAGCGACAGCTTCGCCGAGGTTCGAGCGGCGGCGGCACAGAAAGCGCCTATACCGCGCGGCGCCCGACGCTGGCGCGCTACCTCGCGGCGGCCGGCCTGCCGGGCGATATCGCCAACTACGCGGCCTCCAGCGAAACCTCGGCGCATGCGCTGGCACGGTGGATTGGCCGCGCGACCAGCCGGGGCCTACTCGGTGTTCTGGGCTGGCGCAACAACATCGCCGATCCGGCAGCGGGGATCACGGGGATTCTGGATCTCAGAGCCCACGTCATCCCTTTATGGAGCCAACTGACCCCCGCTCATCCGAGCGCCGCGCGGACGAGAGCCGCGACGGCGTGATTGCCGACGTCCCCATGGCCATGGATCTGACTGTCGGAGCGCAGGTTGTTGACCTTGCCTCCGGTCAGAACGATGGGGCGACCTGCGGCTGGAAGGGAGAGCTTCACGACCTTCTCCGGTTTGAGCTTTATCGCGCCGTTGCGGCCGATGCCGCCAAAGCGGTCGCTTTCGTCGCCGAAGGAGGCTTGGTCGTCGCCTGCGAGGCGCGAGGCGAAAGCGTAGGCGCGCCCAACGGCTTGGTCGTTAGCGGTATGCGTGACGGCTATCGGACCATTTACCTTGTCTTGGTCGATTACGTTGTGAAACGCGCCGTTCCGGGCACCATCGAAGTTCGTACTTAGTCCATTATGGGAGAATGCGCCCTGCAGCAGCGTCAGGCTAGACGGGCCGAAGGGTTTTTGCCCGTCAACCGCAGCGGTCACCAGGCGCGCGCCGAAACTGTGACCGACCAGATGGATGCGGACTGATGGGATCTTCGCGCGGATCTGAGCGAGGACTAGGTTGAGCCCGGCACCCACCACGCCCGCGCGCGTCTTCATCTGGTAGAACGTGGTTAAATTAAGCAGGCGGTTTGCCGCCGCAACGGATCCCGAGCCGCCACTGCCAGCGACGCCGCCCGCGACCTGGCTGGGAGATCCGCCGAAGAGGCCGCCACCAGCGATCCCGCCTGCACCTTGCTCGGGTCCGACGAGTGTGACATCCAGATCGAGCGCGGCAAATAGCGCCTCTGCATCGCGTTGCAAGAAGAATTCGGCGCCGTCGTCGTCCGGGCCAAGGTCGGCGGGCAGGAGATCGCGGAGGCCTTGGACGAAGGCTACGCGCGCGCCGGACTCGCCGAGCCGGTCCACGAGTTCGGCCAGCCGTGCGACCTGGGCGACGCCGCCGCCGTCGAAGGTGTCAGCAAGATCTGCGAGGCGCCACTTAAGCATGGCGGCGTCTCGATCGCCCGTGGAGGCAATGCCGCCTGCGGGGATTAACTCCGATTCGGCGAACTTCTTGGAGGGCCAGAATACCCCGGCCACGACGACATTCCTGCCGGGCAACGGACCAATGTTGCCCAGAAGCTCGGTATAGAGCGCGCGAGCTTCGGCCATGTCGTTGTTCCAACCATGCGACAACACCAGGAGATCTACCGGTTTCGATAGGCTGGCCACGTGCCGCATCAGCGCGGTAACCTCGTTTGCGTCGAAGACCTGGCCGTTCTTCGTCATCTGGACCGGAAATAAGGAAAGGCCGGCAACAGTTTCCATGAGTGCCTCTTTCAGACTGACTGGATCGATCGCATCAGGTCGAGCAGGCCGTTCCCTTGGAACGCTGGGCCGCGCCCCAAGCTTGTGGCGCCTCTCTTGAAGATTTCTTTCACCCTCTCGGGCTGGCCAATGAACTCTTGGCGAATCGACAGAAACGCCGCGATCGCGCCGGAGACATGCGGCGCAGCTTGGCTCGTGCCGCTCATCTCGACGTAGCGGGCCGTCTTGTCGGCGGGCTTGTCGTTCGGCTTAGCGCTGCGGCAGGAAGTAATTCGCTCGCCAGGCGCCACCAGATCCGGCTTTTCCCTGCCGTCGGCGGTGGGTCCCTTCGATGAGAAATAGGACACGCCGTAGACATGGGGCATGTCGCGGTGGGTGGAGCCCACAGTTATCGCGGAGTCGGCGTTACCGGGATCATTGATGGACATGCCGAGCCCCGTACCGGGAGGGCCATTCCCTACGACGGCAGGCGCGCCGTACCCGGTGTTGCCGGCCGCGACCACCACCACGACGCCGGACCGAACCAGGCGATTGACCTCGATACAGAGTGGACTTTGACCGCACGCGAACCATTTCGGCTCGAAGTCGTAGCCGACGCTGAGGTTGACGCCGTGTATCAGTAGGCGGCGCCCGTAACTGTTGCATTCTTGGACGTATTCGAGCGCTGCGATGATATTGCTGGTGGAGCCCCGGCCGTCGGAGCCGAATACCCGCAGGCTGAGCAGGCGCGCCTGCGGCGCGACGCCGCTGATGCGGGGCAACGATACAATCTCAAGCTTTTCGTCTCTGGACCTGTCGTCGACCCGCCGGGTGATACTCGCTTCCACCAAAAGTTCGCTGGACGCGATGCTTTCCCCAGCGATGATGCCGGCGACATGCGTACCATGACCGCTGTCATCAACCAATGCGCTGGGATCGCTTCCAGTCGGGGGGGCTGGGACGTCAAGGCCTGAAAAGTCGCGATGGTAGAGAGGTTCTCGCACTAGAAGGGTATCGTGAGTCAAAAAGTGCGGGTGGCGACCGTCGATTCCGGAGTCGATCACAGCCCAGACTATGTCATTGCCGAGGGCGCCAAACGTATTCCGCGCGGCGTCGGCCTTAACGGTGCTGACCGACTTGGTAAGGAACATCTGGATCTCATGATCGAGCCAGATTTTGTATATGCAACGTTCTGTCCAGCTCTCTGTCTCATAGTCCTGTCTGGCTAACTTGCGGATGGAACTCGGTGTCAGACGAGCAAAGACGTACTGCTGACTTCCCTCGCTTTTGCGCGCATGGACTCCCTCTTGCTTGCGTTTGCGGGTGACCTCACCTATCATGCGGATAATACGCTTGCGCGCTTCCTGACGGCCATCCTTGTAATCCAAGTTGGCGTCTATGATAACGTTTATCAATTTGCCGCTTGCTGTTTTCCTATCGGCGCTTTGCATTTCCTCAATTAACGGTAGAGCGATAACTGTTCTTTCTAAGACCTTTGGGTCGAACTTACTACCGTTCGGGGGATTATGCTCATCCGGGTCGCTGGAGTTGGGCATCGGAATTCCTTTAGCGTAAATTCACATATTGTGGCACATAGAATTCAGGTATTCAACTAAGATATGAATTAAACTATTCAACTAAGATATGAATTGAACGGATATAATAGAATTGGGTGGCCTGCCCCCATTGGGTGGCCCGGTTCAAGTCTAATGCATGATGGGCTTTGCGGCCACGGTTGAAGAGGCCGGAGCTCCCGGCCAGAGCAGGGCGGCCGGCGCGGGCGGCATGTAGCCGAGGCTCGAATGCGGGCGCAGGGTATTGTAGTGCCGGCGCCAGCTTTCGATGACGATCTTCGCCTCGGCGAGACTGTA
>JAMHVU010000130.1:0-2987 GCA_035911355.1 Sphingobium sp. | reverse complement strand
TCGGTGGCGCGGACGGGCGGGCGGGCGGCTTCGTCGCACTCATGCGCGCGGCTCCTTGGCGGCAACGAACACCGGCAGGCACAGCGCGTCATGCGAGACGTGACTCTCGGTCGTCAAGCGCGCGAAGTAGCCGACGAAGCGGCCATCGAGAAGATAAACACCCAACGTGACGAGCCGAGATCCGTACGGCGTCTCGATGCGCCGCTGCGGAACGAAGCGCTGGGCCAGCCAGACCTCTCCTTCGGCGCAGCGCGTGGCCACGACATCAAGCAGCGCGGGCCAGTCCTCTTCGTCGATGAGCGGACCAACGAAGACTTCGTCTCCGACCCGCCCAAGCGCGCGCTTGAGCACCCACTGCGGGCGCGACGAAAGCAGCTCGGTGCGCGCGATCTCGGAATACAGAAACGTTGCTGGCATGTGACGCGTGACTGCGGCCGCATCCGCAGCGGACAGCGTGTCCCGCAGCGCAAAGGTGCGGGCGAACGCAAGCTTGGACTGCGGATAGATCTGCGCAAAGCTCGACAGCGTCTTCACGCGGCGTGCAGAGATGGCGCGCACGATCTCACCGAGGTTCTGCTGGCCTTCCATGTACTCGGTCGGGAAGTAGCGATACAGCGCAGTGACGGCTTGCGTACCGACACGCAGCGCACCGTCACGCCACCTGAGTGCCGTCGGTGAAGCGAGGATCGCAGAGATTCCCTGGCGCATCAGCATGCGGCGCAGGAGCGCACAGACCTGCAGATCCTCGGCATAGGCGGTGGCGTAGATGAGCGCCACCGCACCGTCGCCCGCCAGCTCGCCGAGCCGCCGCACCGTGGCCGGAACCACGGAGGTCGGATCGATGCCGTCACAGAATCCCGCCGCCTCGGTGAGCCTTGGCAAGCCATAAGCCTCATTGTGCCCGCCCGGACAGTCGGCGTTCACCTCGCAAGCACGAAAGATACCGTCTTCTCCGAGCAGGAGATCAACGCGGACGAGCGAAGCGGTGTCACCCGCAGCATGCGAGGCGGCAGCAAGCTCGTGAACTTCGGGGTGTAGACCGTAGCGAGCGCGTTCCTCTGCGTCCGCATGCGCCAGTCCGGCGACGTTTGCGACGGCACGATAGATCCCTTCAGCCGCTGCGACTGCCTGTGCATGCAGCGCCGGAGACAGCATCAGCGGATGCAGATCGACGCGCGGCTCGCCAGCCACATACGCATCGAGGATCAGGTACTCCTGCGTGAGCCGCTGGCGAAGGATCGGGTTGTGCAGCGGCGTGCGTCCGCCGTGGAGACGGACCCGGATGTCAGAATCGGCGGGCTGCTGCGAGAGCGTCATCATCGGCGCCTCGACAGCTCACCGAACAGCGCTGGATCTTCAGCCCCGAGTCCGTAATAGAGGATGCCGACGTTGCTGTCGTTCGAGGGATCGAACCGTCGCTGATGGCCGATGGTCGCGGCGGCGTCATCGAACCAGAGTTCGTGCTGGGCACCGCTTGGCTCGGTCCAGTCGAAGTGAAGAGAGCCGCCGGGCGCGCGCTTGATCTGCCGACCGTTGTGCTGCGCGACACCGATGGCTTCAAGGTAGCTAACTGGCCGCTGACCGCGCTTGCTGAAGTCGACACCGTACAGCGGCAGCGTGATATCGATTTCGGGTCGTACAGCGCCGATGCGGTTCTGCACAAACTGCGCTACCTCGGTCACCCAGCCGGGTTCGGTCGTCGGCCCGGCGACTTGCTCGCAGCAGGAATAATCGGTGGTCAACAGCCGGATCCGATCGAACGACGGCGCGAGCGCACGCAGATCGACGGCGCCGCCGCCCGCCAGTTCACTTGGCTCCTGGGTCAATGGTGGTGCGAAGTAGCCAAGGCGCGTCATTGGACGCAGCGCCGCACTAAGCTCTGTCGCCCACAGCGTCATTACACCACGCCCGCTGTCGGGCAGCGGTGGCAGCGCCAGATCCAGGAAGTTCGCTGACGGCGCCAGGCTTACGAGCTCCGAAGTGGCGCGGCTGCGCAGGCTGGGGTCCGAAAGGATGCCGAGGAGCTGCGCGGGAGTATGATCGACGCCGTCATCGGTCTGCGCGGTCACCGCGAGGCCAACCTGATAGCCGTGCGCTTGCAGCGCCGCGGTCAAAGTTCGCAGCGCACTGCGCGCCGCCGAATCGGTCGGTGCAATCGAGCCATCCTGTCGCAGGACGAGACAGCGCAGCACCACCTCATCCAAGACCTGCGTCGTCTCGACGGCAGACAGCGTCGCATGCTGCCAGTCGTCGAGCGTACAGCCTTCCACCAGCACCGCCGCGCGCCGCGGCTTGAGCGGCCCGTCATCCAGGGCGTTGCCGCAGCCCACCACTCCGGACAGCGCAAAAAGGAGTGCGATCGTGTGCGTCTTGATATTGCTCATGGCATCCACTGAAGACCCAGGCCGAGCTGGGCGGTGAACTGGTTTCCCAAAAGCTCCACCGGCGCGCCGCTGTCTTCTGTCAGGCGAAGGCGGGTCTTGTCGTCGGTGCGAAAGCGGCCGCCCAGGCGCAGCTCAGCGAGCCAGGTAACCCGCTGCGAGACCCTTCCGAGTAAGCCGAAGCCCGCATGCGTATCAAGCAGCCACGTGCTCTCGGAAGGCTGGGCCGCGATATCGCCCGGAATCTTGCGCCACGCATAGTCAGGACCCAGGCCCGCAAGAACATACGGACGCATCGTGCTGCGCCCGAGTTCCACGCGTAGACCCAGCGTCACCGGAACATCGATGCGTCGATAGTCTACGGGACCCGCCACTGTGTGCTGGAACTCCACGCGCAGCTCCACGGAAAGCCGCGGCATGATACGAGCCAGAACATCAAGCGCCGGACCAAGCTGCAGGAACGTCCCATAGGCGTTGCGCGACACGCTGCTCACAGTTCGCAGACCGATGCCAAGACCAAGTTCAGGTTCTGCATCGGCACGCGACGGGCGAGCCTCCGGTGACACGCTCACGGGAGGCAGTGCCGTTGGCGTCTCACCCTCCGCT